>JAJDEO010000010.1 GCA_029259745.1 Planctomycetota bacterium | reverse complement strand
GGTCGTCCCGTCCTCCGTGGACGTGCAGGCGGGTGAGGAGGGAACGACCTTCGAGTTCACCACCACTTCTCCTCCTCAAAATATCCAGGTGGTCGTCACAGCGACCGATGGGCCGTTCGCGACGAGTGGGTCGCGGACCGTCTGGGGGGATGTCACCCTGGAGAGCCTCACGGTTCCTCTCGTGGCAGCCACTGAAGTGGCGTCGGGAGGAGACGTCTATATCCGCGCCAATTTCAATCAGCCGATTCCAGAGGGGGATGGAGTGGAGGTAAGCCTTTCGGTCTCCGGAGAAGGTGTGTCGATACCGGACGCCTTCACGGCGCGGCGTGGATCGGTGCAAGAGCGACAGATCAAGGTCCTCGCCGACGAGGTGGATGAGGATGCGGTCGTCACGATCACCGCCACGCGGGGCTCAGAGTCTCACACGGCCGAGGTGACAGTCCTACGCCGCTCCTATCCAACGGACCTCAGCGCGTCGACGAGTGCGTTGCATGCGGGGGAGTCGACCGAAGTGACGGTTACCCTGGATCGACCCTACTTGGAAGACACGGAGGTGACTCTGGACGTCGGATCGGCCCCCCTCGACATCCCCTCATCGGTGACTCTCGCTGAAGGTGAAACCTCTCATACCTTTTCGGCAACGTCCGGCGTGAACGGACTCTCGTCGCCGATTGTTGCAGTACTCACCGCCTCGACGCCAACCGGCTCCGCCACCCTCGACCTGTCCCTGGAGAGCTCCGGAGTCCGGGAGCTCTCCGTCGAGCCCCTGGTGACCAACGTGGGACCGGAAACAGTCCTGGAGATCAGGATCGGCCTGGTGGCGAGCAAAGACGTGGACCCGGTGACCGTGGCCCTCGAAAGCAGCGACCCCGGCGTGGTTCCTCTCCCCGCGAGTGTCGTGATCGATCCGACGACGGCGTTCATCATGATTCAGGTTACGACGGGTTCGCCGGACGCCATGACAACGGTAACGCTCACCGCTTCGGCGATGGGCGTCGAGGGGAGCGGGACTCTTACCGTGGACCCGGGAGACCGTTAGCGACGACCCGCAGGCGCCGGAGGAGGGCTACCTCCGGCGCCCTCAGCGAGGAGGGTGATCCCCAACCCGCTGCGATTCGCTAGGGAAGGGGTGAGACGCACAGGCATCCCCAACCGGAGTTCCTCCATGCACAACCCGGAATGGTTTCAGACTCTTGGTCGCACACATTCGGATAATCTCGTCGTCGCGCCCCG
This sequence comes from Planctomycetota bacterium, assembly GCA_029259745.1. Lineage (GTDB taxonomy): Bacteria > Planctomycetota > B15-G4 > B15-G4 > B15-G4 > OFTM221. The sequence continues at coordinate 1,706 of JAJDEO010000010.1, read as the reverse complement.
GGTCGCCGCGTGGAGCCGAACGCTCCGATCGGTCGCCCTGCTGTCTCTGATTGCGACGGTCCCTCTTTCTGCCCAGCGCCGATCTACCACACGGACCAGCACCACTCCAACCCCCGAAAGTGTCGCAGAATCGATGTTCGCCAAGCGGGCATCAGCGACAGAGACGGCCACAACCCTCAAAGACACCTATCGCCAGGGGGCCGGTGACGTCTTGAGAATACTCACTTCAGTGGGATATCGTCACACCGAGGTAGCCTCCGTTTCACTTCGACATTTGGATATGAAGCCGGCTGCCGCCGCGAGCACACTCCGCAGTCTCGATGTTTCGGCTGACGTGGTCGCAGGAGCCCTCGCCGACACACGTACGTCTGTCGATGTAGCGTCCAACGCCCTGCGCTCGGCGGGATTCTCGGCGCGACAGTCCACGGGGGCCGTGGCGGACAGATTCGGGGTTTCGGCATACGACGTCTACCAATCTCTCAGGGACGCGGGCTACTCAGTTACCGACCTCACACGGGCGGTGACAGACCTCGGGCTTCCGGTCGAGATGGAATGTCTGACCGAGCAGAATAGCCCGGCCCCCTGCGGAGACTTCGGGCAAGGAAATAACGAGCCGGTGATGGGCCAGGTAAGTTGGTCCCCGAGTGGGTCTCATGAAACGGGCGGCGTCGTGACGTTCCAGAGCACCAATATCCCGACAGTCCAAGTCTACCTTGGGGAGCAGCTCCTCGAAGTCATCGAGATGACCCCGAGCCGGGTGCGCGCGCGGTTGCCCCAGACGGCGCAGGTGGGCGATCTCGTCTTCCGACGAGTTTCGGACGGCGTGACGGGCCTCATCGAAGCATCCTACGCGGTTGTGGCCCCAGACCCTTTTGCTGGCCTCGACTGGTCTAAATTGGGCGCCGAGGCGTTCAGCGGCGCGATGGAGGACGCGGATACATGGATTTCGACATCGACGATGCAGGCGAGTTCATGCACTGTGTTGGGGTTGGTCGCCACCGCTGGACCGGGGGTGCTTCGCAACGACGGGGGCTTCGACGGAAACATTGAGACGAGACTTAAGCGGGCCGGGGCCCCGGACGAACTCGCCGAGGCATGGCAAAGCGAATTCGAAGAAGCCTTCCTGTCTTGGTCCGACTTTCTGACGATACCAAGCCTGCCCTTGTACCCGACGTTTGGGGCTTTCCCTGGTCCAGTCGCACCACCTACCCAGAATGTCCCCCTCCCCGTCATGGCATTGGCTTCGAGTCGGGCAAATGAAATGTCATCGAAGGGGCTGGAGGCGCGTCTAAGCAAGGCGCTCCCAGGAACCGGAGCGGCAGGAGCAAGAGCCGCCATCGGGTCGTTTTCCGTCGAATTCGGCACCAAGTTTGCGAACTTCCTGTCTACGGCAATCGTCGTAAACCTCCTCGGTACAGGGCCCGTTCCGAGCTTCGACGCCCCCAAGGTGCCAGTAGGTCCGGTGGTCGGCGGCGAATGCTTCTCGTCGGGAATGTGGACCATTCACCTCCCGTCCGGGACGTCCACGGGCATGGAGTGAATCGCCTTCGTCCGCATCCATCGCTGCACAAATGGGCCGTAGAGCCGGGGCGTTCTCAGTGCACGGCGGACGGGGGAGACCCCGTCCGCCGGCGTCTCATCTGGACGCTTCTCGCCAGCGAGCCGCCTGCGTCGAGTCTCCCCTGGCCACGTAAAACCGCATCAGG
>JAJDEO010000009.1 GCA_029259745.1 Planctomycetota bacterium | reverse complement strand
GGACTGGAGCGCGCGCGGAGTCGATGATCCTCGGGGACGCGCGGTGCCGGGAAGGACGGGAAGGGCAGGTGGCTCTTGGGGTGCTCGGACGGGGCCGTGCGGGCTGGCGTGGCTCAATGCATGGCGATGACGGATGGTCGGATCGCCGAGCAGCGTGCTCCGACGCCATGACGTCACTGATGCCAACCCGCACACTCGCTCGCGACTCGGGGGCTGTGAGTCGTCGGACAAGCTGACGCCGCCCGCTTGATGAGTCATCGACACTCTGAGAGTGAGTCGTCACAACAACGTGTGAATCATTCACCGTCATCCAAGATGTGGACTTATAGGTGAAGCCGATCTTGAGGAACTCCTTGCGTGCCGCCTCACGTTCACACGTTCTCAGACCCAACCCGGGCTCGCCTTGATGATGAGTCCGTTTCCATCGGGGGGTCGTCGCTGCGACCTTCATGGAGATCGCCGACTCTGACTTCACGATGAATCCATCGTCACTCGTCGTGATCGAAGAAGCAGGTCGCTTTGGCGACGGAGATGACGTCACCTTCGGCCACGCGCTTCGACGCGGTTCCTGGTCATGCACGGCCGGATCAAGGCCCGCGAGGCGACACCACTGGCGGATCACGACAGGCGCGGGCGTGGTCGGTGTGCACGTCGCCGCCTGATCGACGAGGATGCGATCGCCGCAGATCTCACAGCGCATCCACTCGCCGAGGGCCCGGCAGACGTGAACGTCGTTGCCGCAGCGATGACAGGTCATGATGCGCGCCATTCGGTTGCCCTCAACGCTCGACCGCGAGAATCTATCGTCCAATCGGAGAGTGCGAAGGTGGATCGCGGGGTTCGTCGGCGGATAGTCTCGGCGCGATGTCGTCCCGCCGCCGCCTTCTCCATCGTCCCCATCGCGTCCTGCTGCGCGGCGCCGCACGCTTGGCGACGTTCTTTGGCGCCGAGTGGACGCTGATCGGGCTCGGAGCGATCGTCGGCGTCATCACGGGCGGTGTCGCCGTCGTCTTCGTGACCCTCGTCCATGGCATCGCCGACGCCGTTTGGGCGGGTCACCCGACGATGGGACAGCTCGGCGGCGCTGAGCTGCCGGTCTGGTTCCCGTTTCTCATCGTCCCGCTCGGGATGGTGCTCGTGTCGTGGTTCACGCGGACCTTCGCGCCCGATGCGGCCGGCCATGGCGTCCCCGAGGTCATGGAAGCCATTGCCGTCAAGGGCGGGCGCATGCCCGGGCGGACCGGCTGGGTCAAGCTCCTCGCGTCGTCGGTGAACATCGGCCTCGGTGGCTCGGTCGGTAAGGAAGGCCCGATCGTGCAGGTCGGGTCGACGTTCGGCTCGGCCGTCGGTCGCTTCTTCCTCGTGCGACGCAGACGAATGCGCACGCTCGTCGGCTGTGGGACGGCCGCCGGCATCGCCGCCGTCTTCAACGCGCCCGTCGGCGGTGCGATGTTCGCGCTCGAGCTCGTCCTCGGCAGCTACGAGGTCAAGTCGTTCTCCCCCATCCTCATCGCCTCGGTGCTCGGCGCCGTGACATCGCGCCGCTTCCTGGGCGACGAACCGTCGTTCGACATCCCCGACGCACTGCGCCAAGGCCTCACCGTGACGACGCTCTGGGAGCTCGCGGCCTATGGCGTCCTCGGCATCATCCTCGGGGTCGCAAGCGTCGGCTTCACGCGCGTGCTCTACTTCATCGAAGACAACCTGGAGAAGCTGCACAAGGTGCCGGTGCTGCGGGCCATAGTGGCCGGACTCGCCGTCGCCGGTCTCGGCGTGCTGTTCCCGCGCATCCTCGGCGAAGGTTCGGGAACCATGACGGCGATGCTGCAGGGCGACACGAGCGCCTTCCCGTGGACGCTCCTGCTCGCGCTCGGCGCCGTGAAGCTCATCGCCACGGCGACGACGATCGGCGGCGGCGGGTCGGGCGGCGTCTTCGCGCCTTCGCTATTCGTCGGGGCCGCGCTCGGCGGGGCCTTCGGTCAGCTCGTCGACGCCATCTCGCCGGTGCCCGTCGGCTCGTTCGGAGCCTACGCGCTCGCCGGCATGGCGGGCGTCCTCGCGGGCACGGCCCATGCGCCGTTGACGGGCATCCTGCTGCTCTTCGAGATGAGCGACAACTATCTGCTCATCCTTCCGCTGATGCTGACATCGGTGCTCGCGCTCGCCGTGTCCCAACGCCTGCAGAACGACTCGATCTACACGCTCAAACTCACGCGCCGCGGGATCCTTCTCCAGGACCACACCAACACGGCGCTGCTGCGCGCGCTCCGCGTCGCCGATGCGATGGGCCCGGCCATCGACGTCATCCCCGACAGCACGACGTTCAAGGAGATCGTCAAGATCCTCCTCGCGTCCGACCGACACGACTATCCCGTCGTCGACTCTCAAGGCCGACTGCTCGGCGCGCTGTCGCTCGACGACGTGCGCGAGTTCCTGCGCGACGACTCACTCAACAACCTCATCACGGCCCGCGACTGCGTCCACCCGATGCGCACGCTCGTCCCGCAGGACACGCTGCTCGAAGCCCTCGCGGCCTTCGACGACTCGAATGCCTACGAGATCCCCGTCGTGATGGGCAACCGACTCGTTGGTTCGCTGCGCCGCGCCGAGGTCCTGGGTACCTATCGCAAGAAGCTCATCCAGGAGTCCGGCGCCACCGCCGCGTCGTAGCGCTGACCGAGGGCGGTGATTACGACGCGATGACCGTGCCGCAAGGTCTGCCCGCGTCACCGAGCGAGGACTCGACGATGCGGCGTGCGCACGCGGGTCCGACCAACACGGGTCGCGCGTCTACATGAAGGCGAGGTTCACGACGACCACGCCCATGACGCACCCCAAGACGAGGTAGATCACGCAGGGCAGGCGATTCGTCTCGTAGTTGCCTGTGCGAAAGTCCGCGTTCATGTCCGTGATCACGCGACTCAGCTCGCGCTTCCCTGCGCGCCCCTTCGTCTTCAGCTGCCCGGTTCCCATCCACGACTGCACCGCGATCTGCAACTCGGTGTCCAACGACGGCAGACCCATCGTCCCGAGCTTTTCCTCGTAGGGAAGTCCGTTCTTCTCGAGAGCGCCGATCAGGCAGCGACGAAGACTGTCGGCCGAAACGTGGACGGACAGCACACCGTCACGTCTCCCGTACGCCGCGCTCCGCATGGGCTCCACTCCGCGCGGCTGACCCGACGACGAACCCGTCGGGACAAGAGTGAAGCCGCCGCGACGTCCACGGACGCCACGCAAACGGCCATCTGCCCAAGCGAACTGGGAACTGACTGCCCCCGGACGGGCGTCGAAAAGAGGGCAGGGAGAAACCCTGTCGCTGCCGAGCGCCATGCGGACGTGAACGGACAGCACACCGTCACGTCTCCCGTACGCCGCGCTCCGCCTGAGCTCCGCATG
>JAJDEO010000008.1 GCA_029259745.1 Planctomycetota bacterium | reverse complement strand
GATGCGGCCGGCGGCCTCGGCAGAGGCCCACCATGCGTCGATCGCCTCGCAGACGGCGTCCGTGCCCGTGTCGTCCGTGGCCGAGGCCATCAGGATCGGGACGTCCGTCGGCGCGGCGGCGTCGCTTCGCATCAGCAACATGTCGGCCAGCTCGCTGGCCATCTTGTCAGCGCCGGGTAGGTCGGCCTTGTTGACGACGTAGAGGTCGGCGACCTCCATGAGCCCGGCTTTCATGGCTTGGATCGTGTCGCCGCCGCCGGGGTGCAAGACCACGACGGTCATATCGGCCGAAGCCGCGACGTCGACTTCGCTCTGCCCCACACCGACCGTTTCGAGCAGCAGACGATCGACGCCGTAAGCATCGAGCACGTCGGCCGCATCGTCGGTGGCGCGCGCGAGCCCGCCGAAGAGTCCACGCGTCGCCATCGAGCGGATGAAGACCCCCTTGTCGAGGGCCGCGCGCCCCATGCGCACGCGATCGCCGAGCAGCGCCCCGCCCGAGAACGGGCTCGAGGGATCGACGGCGATGACACCGACGCGCAGGTCGTCGCGACGCCAACGCAGGATGAGTCGTTCGACGAGCGTGCTCTTGCCGGCGCCCGGCGGCCCCGTCAGACCGATGCGTCGCGCGCGGCCGAGCTGCGGAACGAGCCGCGGGTACTGTTCGGCGTAACGCGGGTCGCCGCGCTCAGCCCAAGTCATCAAACGCGCACACGCCAGGGTCTCCCCGGCCAGTGCTCGCTCGACGACATCGGAACTGTTCACGGGCGCAGCGATCATCAACCGGCCATGAGCTGGCGGGCGATCACGAGCTGCTGGACCTCCGAGGTGCCCTCGTAGATCTCGGTGATGCGCGCGTCACGGAAGTAACGCGCCACGGGGAACTCCGTCGTGTAGCCGGCGCCGCCGTGAATCTGCACGGCCTCGTCGGCGACGCGGTTGCACATCTGGCTCGCGACGAGCTTGGCCTGCGCGGCCTCGAGCGTGTGCGGTCGTCCCTGGTCGCGCAGCATGGCGGCACGGTACGTGAGGAGACGCGCACCGGCGATGTCGGCGCTCATGTTGGCGAGCTTGAACTGGATGGCCTGGAAGCGGCCGATCGCCTTGCCGAACTGCTCGCGCTCCTGGGCATACTTGACGGACGCGTCGAAGGCGGCCTGGGCGATGCCGAGTGACTGGGCCGCGATGCCGACGCGACCGCCGTCGAGGGTGTCGAAGGCGACGTGCAATCCCTTGCCGACCGAGCCCAGCACGCGGTTGCCCGGCACGCGCACGTTGTCGAGCAGGATCTCGACCGTGCTCGACGAACGGATGCCGAGCTTCTCTTCGACCTTGCCCACCGAGAACCCGTCCGATGCCGTCTCGACGATGAACGCCGTGACGCCTTCTTGTGCCAGGGCGAACACGACGATGAGGTCGGCCTGCTTGCCGGACGTGATCCAGAGCTTCGCGCCCGAGAGGATCCAGTCGTCGCCATCGCGCGTGGCCTTGCAGCGCAGCGCCGCGGCGTCACTGCCGGCGTCGGCTTCGCTGAGCGCGTAGGCGCCGAGCAACTCGCCAGCGGCGAGGCGCGGAAGGTAGGCCTGCTTCTGCTCGTCGGTGCCGTGACGCTTCAGCGGGCTCGTGACGAGACTGTTGTGCACCGACACGGTCACACCCGTCGACGCGCAGGCGCGACTGAGCTCCTCGACGATGAGGATGTTGCCCATGTTGCCCAGCTGGGTGCCGCCGAACTCCTCGTCGACGAGCGCTCCGCAGAAGCCCTGCTCGGCCGCCGCCTTGAACTCGTCCATCGGGAAGCGGTGTTCGCGGTCGCGTTCGTCGGCCGTCGGCGCGACGACGCGATCGGCGAAGTCCCGAGCCGAATCGCGCACCATCTGAAGCTCTTCAGAAAGATCGAAGTTCATGGTCACTCGTATTCGTAGAAGCCGCGGCCCGTCTTCCGACCGAGGTGACCAGCGGCCACCATCTTGCGGAGGAGGGGGGACGGGCGGTACTTGCTGTCGCCGAGGTCGCGGTGCAGGACCTCCATGATCGAGAGGCAGACGTCGAGGCCGATCAGGTCGCCCAGCGCGAGCGGCCCCATCGGATGCGCCATGCCGAGCTTCATGATGTCGTCGATCGACTCGCGCGACGCGACGCCTTCCTGGAGGCACACGATGGCCTCGTTGATCATCGGCATCAGGATGCGGTTGGAGACGAAGCCGGGGTAGTCGTTCGCGGGCACGGCGATCTTGCCCATCGTCTCGGCCAGCGCGTTGACCTCGTTGGTCGTCTCGTCGGACGTGTCGAGCCCGCGGATGACCTCGACGAGCTTCATGACCGGCACCGGGTTCATGAAGTGCATGCCGATGAAGCGGTCGGGCCGCGACGTGCCTGCCGCGAGCTGCGTGATCGAGATCGACGACGTGTTCGAGGCGAGGATCTTCCCGGCCGGCACGACCTTGTCGAGTTCGGCGAAGACGGCCTGCTTGACACCGAGCGTCTCGGAGACGGCTTCGACGGCGAGGTCGACGTCACCGCAGTCGGACAGCTTCGTCGTCGTCTTGATGCGCCCGAGGATCTCGGGGATCACCGACTCGTCGATCTTGCCCTTCTTGGCGACGCGCGTGAGGCTCTTCTCGATGCCGGCCGTGGCCGCCGCAAGACGCCCTTCGTCGAGGTCGACGAGCGTGACGTGATGCCCCGTGGTGGCCGCAACCTGAGCGATGCCGTTGCCCATCGTGCCGCAACCGACAACCGCGACGCGTTCGATGGCCATCAGACGAGCTCCACGCTCATGGCGACGGCGTTGCCGCCACCGAGGCACAGCGTCGCCATGCCGGTTTTTCCTCCGCGCGCGCGCAACGCGTGGATCAGCGTCGTCAGCAGGCGCGTGCCCGAGGCGCCGATCGGGTGACCGAGCGCGACACCGCCGCCGTTGACGTTGATCTTGTCTTCGTCGATGCCCCAGATCTTGCCGATCGCGCAGCACTGACTCGCGAAGGCCTCGTTCAGCTCGACGAGGTCGTAGCTCGTGACGTTGACGCCCGTCTTCTTCTCGAGGTTCTCGACGGCCTTCGTCGGCGCCATCATGACCCACTTGGGATCCATGCCGCCGGCGGCGTAGCCCGTGATGCGCGCCAACGGCGTGACACCGAGCTCCTTGGCCTTCTCGGCGCTCATGACGACCGTCGCCGCGGCGCCGTCCGAGATCTGACTCGCGTTGCCGGCCGTCACCGAACCTTCACGATCGAAGGCGGGCCGCAGCTTGCCGAGGTCAGCCGCCGTGACGCCCTCACGGACACCTTCGTCGTGATCGAACTGCCACGGGTCCTTCTTGCGCGGCTTGATCTCGACAGGCGCGATCTCGGCCTCGAAAGCGCCGGACTTCGTCGCCGCGGCTGCACGTGCGTGGCTGCGCGCCGACCACTCGTCCTGCTGGTCGCGCGTGATGCCGTATTCCTGGCAGACGGCCTCGCCGGTGAGCCCCATGTGCATGTCGTAGTAGGGGTCCCACAGGCCGTCATAGATCATGCCGTCGAGCATCTGAGCGTGGCCGAGGCGCATGCCCTCGCGCGCCTTGGGCACGTAGTACGGAGCGTTCGTCATCGACTCCATGCCACCGGCGACGATCACGCTCGCGTCGCCGCACTTGATGGCCTGCGCGGCGAGCATCACCGACTTCAGCCCCGAGCCACAGACCTTGTTGATCGTGACGGCCGGCACTTCGTCGGGAATCCCGACGAGTCGCTGAGCCTGGCGCGCCGGCGCCTGCCCGATGCCCGCACTGAGCACGTTGCCCATGATCACTTCGTCGATCTGCTCCCCGGACACTCCGGCCCGTTCGAGAGCGGCGGCGATCGCGTGGGCACCGAGCTGCGGAGCCGTGAAGCCCGCCAGCGAGCCCTGGAATCGGCCGATCGGCGTGCGAACGGCACTTGCGATGACGACGTCGGTCATGGGAGAGCCTCAGAGGGGAAAGTTTGGTGGAGAGATGCTGGCGAGTTGACGGAAACCTGCACATACGACGGGCCCGAAATGCCGCATCCCGGCAAAGGAACGAATCGTAGCAAGAGCGCGGCTCACGGGGGAAGGGGCGCGGCCTGGACGTGATAGCCGATGAGGCGGCGTGGCGCCGTCGACCACAGACGCGTCACTCGTCGAGGCGGTAGGCCCAGAGATCGCCATCGAAGGCGACGAGGAGGACATCGTCGCCTGTGACAGGATCGTCGGCAGTCTCGACCGAGACGGACACGGAGGCGACCTCGTCGCGCCAGACCTGGCGGCCGTCGGCGTCGAAGACGTAGATCTCCGAGCGCTTGCCCGTCGCGCCGATCGAGGTGTTTCATGGCGACTCCGAGCCGCAGGTTACTCCATGGCGGAAGTCGCCTCGCGTCGAGCCGTGCTCCTCGGCACGGTCACGTTCCCGCCACGACCGTCCCCCGCCGTCACAGGATCGCGAGGATCTCATCCAGCGCGGGCACGCGCGGGCGGTAGTTGTTGTCCTCCGAGAGCCGCGCGTTGAACGGGAGCTCGCCTCGTTCGGCGACGAGGCCGAGACCGACAGCTGCGAAGGCGCGCGCGAGCGAGGGCTTGCGGCCGTCGTTGGCGACAGCGAGGAGCGGAGGCAGCGCCGAGGCGTTGCCGATCAGCCCCATGGCCTTCGCCACGGCCGAGCTGACGCCGAGTGTCTTGGTCGTCTCGAGCGTACTCACGAGCAGGTCGATCGCGCCCTGGTCACCGAGCAAACCCAGCGACGTCGCGAGCTGCAGGCGCACCGTCGGGGGGACGGACTTGCTCTGGATCATGCCGCGGAAGACGGGCTTGGCGTTGTCGAATCCCATGAGACCGAGGGCGACGGCCGCATAGCCGCGGAAGTCGTTGTCCTTCGAGTCGAGGAAGTCACCGTACAGCGTCGGCGCGTGTTCGTTGGCCCCCATCAGAGCGAGCGCGATGACGCACGCGGCTCGGTGAGATGCGTTTCGCGTGTCGCCGTACGCTCCCCAGAGGCGGTCGGCGATGTCGTTGCGCCGGTCCGAGTGTGCTTCACCGCGGGCGTACAAGGCCGAGGCGATGGCGGCCCAGGGAGCGTTCGACTTCTCAGAAGGTTTCAGCGTCTCCTTGCCGAGCAAGCGCACGAGCGCGGCATGGGCGCCGCGGCGTTCGTCGGGCGAAGTATCGCGGGCACCGATCTTGCCGAGACTGATGAAGGCGAAGTGACGCGTCTGGACGTCGCGTCCACGCGTGGCGTAGTCGGACAGAGCGTCGACGACGTCGGTGTCGGCCATCGTGGCGAGGCGTCCGAGACCGATCGCCACCGACTGGCGCACGGCGTCGTCCGTGGAGCGTTTCTTGAAGGCGTCAAGCAGCGGGACGACGGCTTCGCGCAACGTCCCGCCGGCCATCTTCGCGAGTGTCGTCGGAATGAAGCTCTTGATGTAGGTGTCGAGCCGTCGGTTCTCGAGCTGCTCGATGAGCACCGGGACGGCCTGATGGATGAGTTCGTTCTCCATGAGCCCGAGCGCAACGATCGCGCAGACCTTCGTGTCACGCTCCGAGTCGGGGAGCGTCTCGATGACACGCACTAGGGACTGGACAGAGCGCGGATGGTCGATGAAGCCGAGGCCGAGGGCGCCGAACGCACGGACGACTCGCGGAACCTCACCGCCACCGACGGCGCGGCGCCCGACCGAGGTGTCCATCATCAGCGCGGTGAGCACGTCGACGCCCGCCTTCGTGCCGAGGACGCCGAGCGAGATCGTGGCCGATGTCTGAACCGAGAGTTCATTGTGCGCGAGCAGCGACAGGGCAGCCTCGAAGACCTTCGTTTCGGCGTCCGCGGGAACCGAGCGTGCGAGCGCGAGAATCGACGAGTCGAGGATGTTGCCGTCGTCTTCGCTGCCGATGAGCCCCAGCAGATTGGGGACGATCTTCAGCATGATGTCGTCGTGCGTCGGACGGTTGGACCACGCGTCGGGAGTTCTCCGCCCCTTCCCAGAGAGGACTCCGAGATCGCCCGAAGCCGTTTGGTGACTGCCGAGATGGCTGCGCAGGTTCAGGTAGCGGTCCTTGTTCGCCTCCCACCAGAACTCCCACCCTTCTGGACTGGCGACTCCGCCCGGAACGCCCGTCGCTGGCGCCCCTCCCGACGCCGAGTTCCCGCCGCTGGCGCCGCTTGGCGCACTCCCTCGAAGAACACTCGGGCCGGCGTTCGGAGCCGCGAACGCGCCTCCGTGGGCGAACGCGGGAGATGCGCAGCAGAGCACCGCGAGTGTCGCAAGTATCGCGCTGACCAGGAGTTCTCGCACGTTCATCCCCTCCGGTGGATTCCTGCATCCCATCTCGCTCGACGGGCAGGTGTCTTTGCGTATGGCGAGCGAGCTCGTGTGTCCCAACCGCTCGTCATCGAGCCGAGGACGACCACACGCGGTGAGCCTTGTCCCGCTGACTCATCCAACCCGGGTGACTCACGGACCACTTCACGACACCAGCGACCTACCTGACGCCCACGCGCGCTCGCGCCTTACACCGCCACTGCATACGAAGATCTGCGCACGCACGGAGGGCGACCGTGGTCGTCACGACCGCACGACCCTGCCGAGCCGAGCGGGAAAGCCCGCACCGGCTTCCGCCTCCCGCTCCCTCGCCAGCGCGTGATTGCGACGTGACCGCTCGAGCGCTCGGGGATACGCTCGGGCGCATGCGCTGTGCGGAGCCACGATGACCGACGCTGACCTCACGCAGCTCCTGCTCGAACGTCGCGCTGGTCGATCGGCCGATGATCCGCGCCTCGTCGACGAGATCTACGCCGAGCTGAAGGCCGTCGCGCGCGCCTACGTCGGCGCTCCGATCCGCGACCCCACGCTGGCGCCCACGGCGCTCGTGCACGAAGCCTGGTTGCGGCTGTTCGACCAGACGCGCGTCGGTTGGACCGACGGCACGAACTGTTGCGGCGCGTTCTGCAGCGCGATCTCGAGACGCCCACCGGCGAACGAGCGCAGAAGGTCGACATCGCCGTCCTGATCCAGGTCGAGGTAGTGGGACGTCAGCGGCGGGCCGCCGGTCGGCTCTGGAGAGGGCACGGACATCTGAGCCGGGACGGACGAGGCGAGCAACGCCACACCCAGTCCGAAGGGCATCAAGGGTTGGGCGAGGAAGTGGACGAGTGAGCGCATGTCTGGATCTCCACGGGGTCGGGCTGGGACCCACGAAGGGCCGCACGGTTGATGGGGCGCTTCCGGTCGTCCGGAGCCGCTCCCGCCCTCACACCCGTGAAGTCCGGTGAGGCGACGTCAGAAAAAGCCGCAGGTCGCTCCGGGCAGGAGCGCTCGACGCCGGAGATCGGGCCGTATCCGCCCAGATCGGGGCCGCGTGCTGGCGGCGCACGTTCTGGGCTCCTGCTCGTTCACACACTCACCAGGCGCTCGACGCGGGCGACCGCGAACGGTCGGCGCTGCACTGACGCTCGCACCGCTTCGGTGATCGCATCGCGTCGCCGGGCGCGATCGGGATGTCCGCGTGCCCGGCCGAACTCGGAACGCGCGCTCTTCCGGGCCGATGCGCACGGTCAGCGCGTACTCAGCTTCCAACCCACGTCATCTGTTCGCTCGTGAAGTGGACGTCTGTCCCGGGGCCGCCGCGCGTCACGTTCCGTTGGAGCAACCACCCGGCGCATCGACTCGCCGATGTGTTCGACATCGCCATGTCGCGCCGGCGACGCGGCCGCCGGAACCTGAACGCTCGGCGTGCCTTGTGCCGACACCGCGTCGAGACAAAGGTGCATGCGAGCCGTCGCTACCTCGCGACGATCGTCCATGAGTAGCCCGGCCTAGCAACGTGTTGAAGAACTGCTCCGAGTGCGACGTGCGTGACCGAGTGTGCCTATACCCGTGTGGGAACGCAGGCGAATCGGTGGATTCGTCGAGGCTCCCGCGCTCGCACAGGTGCGCTCGGGTGCGTGCGGCGCGCCGGTTTCAACGCGCTGCTAGTTCACGAAGGTCCAGCGCGCGTTCGTGCCTTCGACGGACTTCGGTTGCGTCTCGACGATCCAGCTCTGGATGTAGAGTTCGAGGCCGGGGTCGAGTGTCACGTTGACGGGGAACTCGACGATGTGTCGGCCGAGGACGTCGGTCATGAACGGCACGAGAACGTCGGGGGACGGAATCATGATGCCGCCGAAGAACGGGAAGACCGGCAGGTCGACGCGACTGGAGCCGATGATGTGCAGGCCTTGCGCGGAGGCAGCCGCGTCGTAGACCTCGACGCGCATCAGCGAACCTTCCGTCAGCGAACCTCCGACGCGCAGTTGCGGTGACGGCGCCCCGAGCCCCCCGCCCGCATCGTCCCAGCTCGGCACCAGGTGCGCGGTGAGCGACTGCAAGTCGGCCGAGACGCGGCGGCCCACCGCCCAGAGTTCGCACGGACTGACGGCGTCGATCGCACTCAGCGACGCACCCGGTGTGCACGCGAGCGCTGGCACGGACGTCCACTCGGTGCCATCCCAGTGCGCGAAGCCCCCGCCGCAGGTCCAGACATCGTCGGACGCCAGTGCGACGATCCCCGCACCACCCGTCGGCGAGAACACCGTCTCCCAGCTCGTTCCATCCCAGTGCTGCAACAAGGGCGCCACCACGCCCGGTTCGACGTACTCGCCAGCAACCCAGACGTCATCCGGTGCGATCACGGCCACATCGTGCAGGAGCTGACCCAGACCTTCGACGGGCCCCGGAACGTGTGTCCACGTCGTGCCGTCGAAGTGATAGATGAGTGACTGCTGCCAGGCACCCGGTGACGACCCCGGGCCACCGACCACCCAGACGTCGTCGGGTCCCGTGCCATCGATGGCCTCCGCGGCGTGGCCGCCGAGCCCGACGAACGGGAGCTCGTACTCCGTGAATCCTTGTCCGTCCCAGTGCAGCACGGTCGCCGGGACCCAACCCGCTCCCATCGCCTGGCAGCGGTAGCCTGCGAACCAGACGTCGTCCGGTCCGAACGCCTTGATGCCATGCAGACCGGCGCCCGTACATCCGGCCGGTGTGCTCGGCGTCGGCACCTCGGTCCAGCTCGTGCCATCCCAGTGGATGACGAAGTACTGCTGACCGACGAACCCGTCGACGGGATGCACGACGCGCTTCGATCCCGAAGCCCAGACGTCGTCCGGCGCAATGGCCGCGATGCCTTCGAGGTCGACCCAGCCGAAGCCCGTGAACGGCACCGGATGTGGAACCGGGAAGATCGTCCACTCCGTACCATTCCAGTGCATCGCGAGACCGACGATGTCCGCGTTCGACCACCCCGTCCCAACGGGCAGACGCGATTCGCCGATCGCCCAGATGTCATCGGCGGCGATCACGTCGAGGTCGCGCAGGATATTGTGATCGCTGAGGTAGTTCGGGCTCGCCACTTCGAACCACTGCCCGCAGAACCCCTCGGGCGGCGGCGTGCCGTCATCGTCGAACAGCGAGAAGTCGAGGTCGGTGAACCCGAAGAACGTCGCTTTCACCGGCTGCCAGCCGCCAGCGTTCGTGCGCTCGTAGGGAACGCTGCCCACGACGTTCGCTTGGTTTGCGGCCCAACAGCTCCAGTTGCCGAAGGTGTCGCCGAAGTCGATCTGCGCGGAGACGAAGTGCTGCCCTGTGGCAGCGAACGGCGCTGGAAGGCGGAAGTCGAGTTTGCCGGGGATCGGTGCGTAGCCGAAGTTCGGATCGTCGCCTGCGAAAGTGTACTCGGCCTGCAGCGCGCCCGGTCCCGCCGACGTCCCCTCGTAGAAGCGCAGCGTCGCGCCGAGGATCGGCGCGGCAAAGACCGCCGTCGAACGGCCGTTCATCTGGACCCGCGCGATGGCCCCCACGACATCGAAGTCGTCAGCCGTTTCGATCTCGTAGACCGGCGACGTGAAACCCGAGTAGGACGTCCAGTTGCTCCACTCGTTGCCCCACACTTGATCGCACTGGGCCGGGCCCGAAGGAGCCAGAGCGAACAGAGCGACAAACGCAACGAGGACGTATGTGGGGCAGCGCATCTGGTGTTCTCCGAAGGCGAGTCGAAAGCACGAGCTGGGAAACCGCTGCAACTCCCGTGCCGGATCATAACGCTTCGCTGAAACTCCCTCCGCGGCGCCTCCAGGCAGCATCCGCGCAGCGATGCCTCGATTCGCCCGTCGACGATCTGGACACACTGTCCGCAAGTTGAACGCGGTTGCTTCCGCGTGGATCGCGTCACGGTCACGGGCACACTCGGTCACGGGCGTCGCACTCGGAGCAGTTCTTCAACAGGCTGCTATGGGACCTGGGTGGGCGCTGTCGCGGTCGACGTCCGATCCGGCGTGGTCAAGTGCAGATGGCCTGCCGCAGCGTGGAAGGCCACCAAGACCGGCTTGACATCGTGAGTCGAGCCGCGCGCGATGCGTTCGACACACCGGCACCCCTGCAACGTGGCAAGGACACTCTTCTCACAAAACTTGAGTACGATTAACTTTAAGCACAAGTCATGCAGCACAACTACCACGCCCGCAATACGCGCAAACTCATTCACCGTCAGATGCAGGAATGACAAGCGCTACCACCGGATAATCGCCCTGGCCAAGGATCGGTGTCAAGCGTAGCATGCGCCACTTCTGGCGCCCGTCGTAGCCCTCGAGCAAATGAGTTGTATGGACTTCAGCACCGACACCCTGATGTGGATTGGAATCGGCCTTTGCATTTCGCAATCGGCGATATTCTCAGGCTTGAATCTGGCGTTCTTCTCGCTCAGCCATTTGCAACTCGAGATTGAAGTTGAACATGGCAACGAGGCCGCCAAGAAGGTGCTTGCGGTGCGCCAGGATTCGAACTTCCTGTTGACCACCATTCTCTGGGGCAATGTCGGCATCAATGTGCTGTTGACGCTGCTGTCCGATTCGGTACTGGCCGGCATGGCGGCTTTCACCTTTTCAACCGTCTTCATTACTATCTTCGGCGAGATTCTGCCGCAGGCTTACTTTTCGCGCAACGCCTTGCGCATGGCCTCCATCCTGTCACCGGTGTTGCGGTTCTACCAGCTCGTTCTGCTGCCGGTGGCGAAACCATGCGCCTGGCTTCTCGACATGTGGCTGGGCAAGGAGGGCATCGACTACCTTCATGAGAAGAAACTCATCTCGCTGATCCGCACTCACATGGAATCTGATGAGTCAGAGCTCGATGAGGTCGAAGGTCGTGGCGCTCTCAACTTCCTGAACATTGACGAAATCAAGGTCATCGAGGAAGGAGAACGAGTCGATGCCGCGTCGATCATCCGATTGCCGACCAAGGTGGACTTGCCGCTGGTGCCCGAGGTCGTACGCGACGTCAATGATCCGTTCTTGCAGCTGGTCAATGCCAGTGGCCACCACTGGGTCGTGCTCGCCGACGAGGATGGCAATCCGCAGCTGCTACTCGACGCCGACGCCGCCTTGCGAGCCGCCTTGCTGGATCTCGACAAACCTTATGACATCTACAAGTTCTGCCGCCGCCCGCTGATCATCCGCGACACCAGCAAGTCGATCAGCGAAGTCATCACCTACCTGAAGTCGATTCCCAGCTCCTCAGACGACGAAGACGGTGCCATCGACTACGACGCTGTGCTGATCTGGGGTGACGAGCCGCGCATCATCACCGGCGCGGACGTGCTCGGGAAGTTGTTGAAGGGCATCAAGGCAGAACGACCCGCCTAACAGCCTGGTGAAGAACTGCTCCGAGTGTGACGTGCGTGACCGAGTGTGCCTGTGCCCGTGCGGGAACGCAGGCGAATCGGTGGATTCGTCGAGGCTCCCGCGCTCGTACAGGCGCGCTCGGGTGCGTGCGGCGCGCCGCATGAGTTTTTCAACGGGATGCTAACCCCGGGCTCGGTCCGGCGGCTCGCGGGGCAAACGACGACACCCCTCTACGGCGCGACGAGCCCTGCGTCGACCAGCGCCGCTGCCAGCTCGGCGGCGATGATGCGGTGGCCTGTGGGGTCTGGGTGGACGATGTCGAGGTAGACGTCCGGCCCGGCGTCGTCGAGTGCAGGTTGCGTGGCGACGAGGTGCGCGCCGGTACGCGCGGCGACGTCAGCCAGCGCGGCGTGGAAGGCCGCCAAGACCGGCTTGTTCTCGCCGGGGCGGATCGGCTCTTGGACGAGCATGACGGCGATCCCGGCCTCCTGCGCAATGCGTGTCATGTCTTCGATCGACTCGGCGAAGCGCGCCGCCGGTTCGGTCTGGAAGCGCATGATGTCTTCGGGATCAGCGGTGCCTTCCTCCATGCCGCGCACGAAGCGGTGCGAGGCGCGCGAACGCGACCACAGCGAATACGCCGCGCGCAGTCGACCGAGCGGGCCGATACCGTCCGTCGTCATGGCCGCGAAGTGCGCACGCTCGTCGTAGCGCGCGCCTTGGATGTGGTCGTTGTAGCCGAGCGTGATGATCAGCACGTCGGGCTCGAGGTCGACAAGCACGTTCTCGACGAACGACACGAAGCGCTCGGCGTGTCCACCGGGGACGCCGGCGTTGAGCACCTGCGCGCGATGTCCGAGACGTCGGTCGAGCTGCGCCGCGAAGGTCTCGTTGTCCCCCACGCCATAGCCGAACGTCGACGACGAGCCCACGGCGATGATGCGCGTGGCGCCGCTGGCGTCGAAGCGCGTCTTGCCGCCGCGGAACGACTGCGTGCGCACGTAGCCGTTGAAGCGCCGCGCGAGCGGGTGGCGCGCCCAGGCGTAGGCCGGCGGCACGGCAGCGCCGTGGATGTCGTCGAGATTCAAGGCGTTGAGGATCGACGGCGAGAAGGGCTCGGGCGCTTCCGTCAACCCGACCCACGTCGCCCAGATGACGACGGCGCCGGCGAGCCAGGTCGTGACTCGACGCCGCTGCTCGGGCCACAGCGCGGCGAGCGTGACCGACCACACGACGGCGACGACGAAGCCGAGTCGCGCATCGGGCCAGGCCGCGATGGCAAGCGGAAAGAGCCAGACGACGGCGCCGAAGTCGCGCCAGCCGACGAGTGCCAGCAGCAGCACGCCCGCGAGGATCCAGCCGAGCGCCGCCGTCCGCTCGCCCCACAGCCAGTCGTCGAGCGGACGAGCCTCGCTTTGCGGCGCGAGCTTGGCCGATTGGATCGTCGCCTGTCCGCGCAACGCGAGGAAGGCCGTCCGGCCGACGCGCAGCTCGAGGTCGTCGAGCGAACCGAGCAGCTCATCGCCGACCCAGGCACTGACGAGGTGCTGCTCGGCCGTCACGCGCACCGTGTGCGACACGGTAGGCGGCAGAGTGAGCGACTCGTTGTCGGCATCGGCCGTCGTCCAGGACGTGCCGAGGTTGCGATGCAACCCGCACGGCATGCGCGCATCGGTGCTCAGCGAGATGACGAAGCTGCGATCGCGCTCGATGGGCGCACCGCGCAACACGATGTCGAGCGCCGACGACGGTTCGAGCGTGACCTCGGCCTCGAAGACGAAGTTCCCGTCGCGGCGGTCGACGAAGAACGGCTTGCCACGCTCGACGACGCACGGCTCTTCGAGCGTCCAGACGTCGGTCGCAACGGTCGCAACATCGAGCGGCGGCTCGAGTCGCTCACGGTTTTGCGCTCCGAGCGTCACCCAGACGCCGGCCATGAGGACGAGGGCGACGAGCACGCCGTAGATGTTCGAGACGGGCGCGATGTCGGGTGCCAGAGCCGTGCCGCGCCGATCGGAGATGAGGCGCCGCAGGAAGACCACCATGCCGATGACGGCGAACGCGGCCGCGAGGCCGGCCCAGATCTGGCGCGCGCGTCCGTCATCGTCGGCGCCGTCGGGCTGGGCGCTGCGTCGCTCGCCAGTCGCCCGCTCGGCCGCGACGGCGTCGAAGGAGCTGTTCGCGAAGGCGTGTACCCACGTGCGTCCTTCGAGCGGTTCGGCGGCCGCCAGCTCGGCGACGACTGCGCCGTCGACACTCACGCGCGCCATGCCACCGACGACATCGAGCCGCACGAGGGCGTCACGCCATGCGCCGTCGTCGTCGGGCTCGGCACGCCACGCGGCGCGCTCCTCGCCGACCTGCAGGCCGATCCCGCCCTTGGTGACCGTGGCGGCGACCCGCTCTTCGGCCAGCGCGAGCGTCACGCGCCCCTTGGGCGAGGCGACCTCGATCGCCGTCGCATCGTCGACGTCACGGAAGACGAGCTGCACGGGCGCCTTGATCATGATGCGCGGACCAGCCGCCTGGACGTTGGCCGCGACCTGCGCGTCACCGAGCGCGATGATCTGGAGGACGTCGGGCGCCTGGAAGGTCCGCCAGCGCACCGGGCCGTCGGCCTCCCCGGTCGGCGTCACGGCCCAAACCGCGACCGCGGCCGCGACAACCGACGCGATGGCCATCAAGACCCACGGCATCGGCGTCGTGCGGATTTCGGCCTCGGCCTCGGTCCCTGCCTCGGCGTCTTCGATCTGATCCGTCATGTCCGGCTCTCGTGGCGACGCAGGGTGCAGCACGTGACCTCGGGGCGTGACCCGAAGCGGAAGGGCAGCACGAGGGTGCCGATCCCGCGATTGACGTGCAGCCGTCCGCCGCCGTCGAGGGGAAAGGTGCCCCGCAGCCGTTTCGGCATCCAGCGCCGGGCGATCCACGAAAAGGGCGGCAGGACGATCTGCCCGCCATGGCTGTGGCCCGAAAGCACGAGGTCGAACGCGCCGGGGGCGAGGTCGTCGACGACGTCGGGATTGTGGCAGAGGAGGACGCGGGCGTCGGCGCCGGCGGCGATGTCACTCGTGGCGGCCTCGAGGTCGGCGCCCTTGCTCTCCTCGATGTCCTCGAGGCCGGCGATCGCGAGCGTCGCGTCGCCGCGCCGGTACGTCACCGACTCGTTGCACAGCACGCGCACCCCGCCGCGTCGGAGCTGGGCCGTGATGCGCGCCTCCTGACGACCGCGGTAGTCGTGGTTGCCGAAGACGGCCAGCTTGCCGAGCCGCGCCGGCATGCGCCCGAGCGCCGTGCCGAGCTCGGCCGCGTCGGCCGTCCAGCGCATCACGAAGTCGCCGGTCACACAGAGGACATCGGGCTCGCATGCCCGCACGAGATCGACGACGGGGTCGAGCGTGGCCTCGTCGAGGAACTCGCCGGCGTGCAGGTCGGAGATCTGAACCAAGCGCAGTCCGTCGAGGTCGTCGGGGAGATCCGCGACCGGCACCTCCACGTCGACCCGCTCGAGCGAACGTCGCAGCGACCAGCGGTACGCGCGCTTGCCCGGCCAGACGTGAGCGCCCAGGAAACGCGCCGCGCGGAACACGGCGATCGTCTCGTCGCTGAATCGGCGAGGGGGCTTGCGGAGATCTTGCAACGGAACCTCGGGCCGGGAAGTCGTCCGCAGTGGATGCTCGTGTCGCGCGGTGGCTGGACGCATGGTGGTGTCCCCGGCGCGATCCGGCAAGCCCGACGCATGAGTCGCCGCGGCTGGTGCCGCTCGTCCGCGCGCCCTATCATCGCCCCTCTCCCCGAGGGTTCATCCTTGCTCCAACTCGCCGCTGGCATCCTGCTGTACCAAGTTCGCGACGGCGAGCCGTGGCTGTTGCTGATGCGGAACCGCGGGGCGCGCCACTGGGGCTACCCGAAGGGACGCCGCGACCCCGCAGACGACCACGAAGTCGCCAACGCCCGCCGCGAGGTCGAGGAAGAGACGGGCGTGACGGGCCTGGCACTGCATCCCGAGTTCCGGCACGTCGTCGCCTACACGCTGCGCGCGCTCGACGATCCGACCAAGCTCGTCTACAAGCGCGTCACCTACTTCCTCGCCGCGGCGCCGTCGAGCGATTTCGTGCTCTCGGAAGAACACGACGACGCGCGCTGGGTGGCGCCCGACCTCGCCTTGCGAATGCTGGCCCTGCCGGGGCTCGTCGGGGTTGCCGAGGCCGCCTTCGGCGCGATCGCCGAACTCGAGGCGCCTCCGTGATCGCGACGGTCTACGTCGTTTATCTCGTCTTTCTCGCGGCCGTCCTCTTCTGGAACGTGCGCGCGGCGCGGCGTGACGCCGACGAGGCCCCCACGCGCGGGCCGCGCCTCGAAACCTGGCTGCTGCTCCCACAGCTCGCCTGCCTGGCGATCCTCGTCCGCGACCGCCTGCAGCCCTTCGACGCGCCGTGGCTGCTCGAGGCGGCGTGGCTCTTTCCGGTCACCTTCGCCTGCGGCGTCGTGCAGAACATCGTCGCGATGGCCAAGCGCGGCGCGCGCCTGAGCGACATTCCGCTGGTCCTCTACAACGTCGGCATCGGCGTCTGCGTCGGCATCGCCACGCTGGCAGCGAACGGCAACGTGCTCGCGCCCGAGGAAGCCGTCGTCCTCTACGACTACTCCGTGCTGCAGATGCTGCTCGGCGGGCGCATGACCTATGTGACGACGCTGTCGTGGCATCTCCCGATGTTCGCGATGCGGAGCACACCGACGTCGATCACGCAGGTCGCGATGCGGCTCTGGATCCCGGCCGTCGGCGCCTTCGCGGTGTCGATCATCGTCGCGAACCACGCCGCGAGCGCCGAGGTCATCGGCAGCTTTGCACGCGAGCCGACGATGGAGGATTTCGAGCGTGACACCGAGCGCGCGTGGCGCACCGACCTCCAAGGCGGCGTCTGGACGACACCCACGCTCGACGGCGAGACGCCGCTGGGCACCGTCGACGCGTGGATCCTCCCCGCCGACCACGACGGCAGCGGGCTGCCCGAGCCCACACGTTTCCTCGTCGTCGCTCTGCGCGCGCCGGACATCTGGGCCCGCGCCCATCCCACCGACACCGAGGCCCTGCAGACGTTTCTCGACGGCGCCGAGCACCTCGCCGGCGTCTTGCAGCCCGAGATTCTGCTGCCCTTCCCCGACCCCGACCGCGACGTCCTCGAGACGGCCGGCATCCGTCGCACGCCTGACGAGTGGGCCACGCTGTACGCCGAGGCGCGCCGGCGCGTGCGCACGGCCTCGCCGACCACGCGCACGGCCTGTCGGCTCTCGACGATCCAGAGCTTCGGGCGCAAGCTCTTCACGGCGCTCGTCGAGGCCGACGCCGTCGACATCGCCGGCCCGCGTCTGCAGCCCGGCGGTGTCTCCACGGGCGCAGCCTGGGCCGACATCACGCTCGACGCGTGGGACGACTGGCGCACCACCGCAGGCAACGAGTCGCCGGCCCTCTGGGTGCTCGGCGCCGGTGCGTCACACATGGCATTCGGTCGTGCGGCCCAGGAGCGCTTCATCGAGGGCTGCGTCGTCCGCGTCCAACGCCGCTCGCGCATCGACGGCATCCTGTTCGAAGGCTGGCGCGACGTCGGACATACGCG
The DNA here is from genome assembly GCA_029259745.1 of Planctomycetota bacterium. Classification (GTDB taxonomy): domain Bacteria; phylum Planctomycetota; class B15-G4; order B15-G4; family B15-G4; genus OFTM221. The sequence goes on along the minus strand of JAJDEO010000008.1, from coordinate 10,128 downwards.
CGGCATCGCCGACAGCACCCTGGCACGCCGCCACCTCTCGTCGATGCCAGGCTGGGACGTGAACAGGTAGGATCGGTCGGCTTGCAGTCCGTGGCGCAGATCATGCCATCCGCGGCACCACCCGCTGAGCCGATCTCCGCGTTGTCAGACGCCGCCGAATCCACCGCTTCGCCAGACACCAGCACCACCGCAAGCACTCCCGCCACTCCTTCACGCACGCCGCCATGACTCGCTTCCGCCGCCTCTTCGCCGAGCACCTCGCGCCCCTCGTCGGCTCCGACGTCGACTCCGTGGCCGAGCAGATCGGCGCCCCGCCGAAGCCCGACATGGGTCAGCTCGCGTTCCCGTGCTTCCCGCTCGCCAAGGAACGCCGCTCGGCGCCGCCCAAGATCGCGGCCGAACTCGCCGAGCAACTCGCCGGCACGGAGATCCCGGGCATCGTGGCGATCAAGGCCGTCGGCCCGTACGTCAACGCGTTCGTCGACGGCGCGGCCGCGGCGCGCGCGGTGCTGCCCGAGGTGCTCGGCCGCGGCGCCGCGTTCGGCACGCACGACGGCGGCGGCGGCGCGCAGGTGCCCGTCGACTTCAGCTCGCCGAACATCGCCAAACCCTTCGGCATCCACCACTTGCGTTCGACCGTCATCGGCCACGCACTCGTCGGGCTGCTCACGGCCAGCGGCTACCGCCCCGTCGGCATCAACCACCTCGGCGACTGGGGCACGCAGTTCGGTCAGCTCCTCGCGATCTGGGAGAAGAAGGGCGACGAGGAGCGGCTCACGGCCGAGGGGATCGACTACCTCCTCGCGCTCTACATCGAGTTCAACGAGCTCAAGAAAGACGACCCGTCGCTGCAAGACGTCGCACGCGATCGCTTCAAGAAGCTCGAGGACGGCGACCCCGAATGCCGCCGCCTCTGGAAGCTCTTCCGCGACGTCTCGCTGGCCGAGTTCGAGCGCGTGTACGCGCTGCTCGGGATCCGCTTCGACGACACGCGCGGCGAGAGTTTCTACGAAGACCGCATGGGCGCCGTGCTCGACGAACTCGAGAGTAAGGGGCTGCTGAAGGAGAGCGACGACGCCACCGTCGTCGACCTCGAGGAGTACGAGCTCGGCGTGGCGCTCGTGAAGAAGCGCGACGGCTCGACGCTGTACCTCACGCGCGACCTCGCGGCGGCCCAGTTCCGCTGGGACAGCTACGACTTCCCGCGCGCGCTGTACGTCGTCGGCGCGGCCCAGGCGCTGCACTTCGCCCAGATGAAGAAGGTGCTCGAGCTCATGGGCCGCACCTGGCACGACCGCGTCGACCACATCCCGTTCGGCATGATGCGCTTCGCCGACCGCAAGATGGCCACGCGCTCGGGCGACATCATCCTGCTCGAAGACGTGCTGACGGAGGCGATCGCCCTCGCCAAGGAGACGATCGTCGCCGGCGCGAACGAGAAGGGCCGCGAGAACCCCGACGACCTCGACGAGCTGGCCCACGCGATCGGCGTCGGTGCCGTCGTCTTCAACGACCTCAAGAACCGCCGCACGCGCGACGTCGTCTTCGACTGGAAACAGGTGCTGAGCTTCGAGGGCGAGACGGGCCCGTACCTCCAGTACACCGCGGCGCGCATCGGATCGATGGTCGCCAAGGCCGAGCGCGCGATGAGCACCGTGGCCGTCGGAACGGACGAGGCCCGCACGCTTGCCGAGGGAATCGACGCCGCGCAGCTCGCGGGCCAGGACGAGCTGCGGCTCGTGCTCGCGATCGACGGCCTGCGCGAGTCGCTCGATCGGGCCGTCACCGCCGCCGAGCCGTCGCTCGTGGCCGACAAGCTACTCGAGATCGCGGCGCGCTTCTCGACGCTCTACTCGAACCGCGACTGGAAGGTCCTCTCGGACGACGAGGCCACCACGGACGCCCGGCTGGCCCTCGCCCGCGCCACCCGCCAAGCGCTCGTCAACGGCCTCGACTGGCTCGGAATCCCGGTGCCCGCCCGGATGTGAGCCCGGAGGTGGCTGGTCGGCTCGTGGGCCGCGCCTCGGTGAGTACCCGGGCTTGGTGCCCGGTTTGGCGCCTCGAGCGCGCCTGCGCGGGCGCCGCCGCGCGCTGCAGCATCCACGGAACACCCCAAGAGCATTCAGAAACACGACATGAACAGCCGATCGGTGCCTCAGCCGACGCAATACCGCTTCCCTCGATCCCTTGGGACTGGTTTGCTGTCGGCAGCGTGCCGCCCCCGCGGTCCGTGTCCTCCCTCTCGCTCGTGACGCTCCCGGACGTCCCCATGACCAACCTGCACGCACACATCCGTGACATCCCCGACTTCCCCAAGCCCGGCATCGTCTTCAAGGACATCACGCCGCTGCTGCGGGACCCGGCCGCGCTTTCGGGCTGCATCGACGAGCTCGCCGAGCTGGTCAAGGATCTCGACGTCGACGCCGTGGCGGGCGTCGAATCGCGCGGTTTCCTGTTCGGCACGCCGCTGGCGATGCGCCTCGGCGTGGGCTTCATCCCGATCCGCAAGCCGGGCAAGCTCCCCCACGAGACCGTCTCCCAGGAGTACGCCCTCGAGTACGGGACAGACACCGTCGAGATGCACAAGGACGCCATTCAGAGCGGGCAGAAGATCCTCGTCGTCGACGACCTGATCGCCACCGGCGGGACGGCCGAGGCCGCCTGCAAGCTGATCGAGCAGGTCGGCGGCACCGTCTCCTGCCTGGCCTTCGTCGTCGCCCTCGACTTCATCCCGTGGCAGGAAAAGCTGGGCAATCGCGACGTCCGCGCTCTGCTGCGCTATGCGTGAACCATGCGTTCTCGTTCTGATCCCGGACGCTCCCGAAGCCCCGTGATCGAACAAGTCCGTAGAGTCGTCCCGACGACGCTTGCCTCCGACGGTGGGCCTCGTATTCTTGCTACACAGAAGCCCGCCATTCGACGATAGAAGGGCGGCTTCCTCCCCACCTCCTCGACGAGCACCACGATGTCCAACCGCTTCAAGGACACGCTGAAGAAGATTCGCGACGACAGCACCAAGCGCAGTGTTGCCGGCCTCGCAGTCCGCTCGGAAGCCGACCTCGAACGGTCGGCCGACACCGTGCGAGCCTTCGAGTTCCGCGAGAGCGTCGAGAAGGTGATCGAGGAGTTCGTCGAGAACTTCCAGGCCGAAGCCGAGTCGTTCGTGCTCACGCGCGGATTCTTCGAAGGCAAGTACATGCTGGCGCTGCGCGCCGACGAGCAGCTCAACGATGCCAACGGCGACGTGGGCGGCTACTTCTCGCGCGTCATGTTCCTGCTCGACCCGCACTCCGAGGATGGCGAGTTCTCGATCCAGTGCCGACGCACTGTGCGCAACGTCGACACCGAGACGAACACCTGCTCGACGGCCATGACCGACGAGGCGAAGGTCGAACTCGGCGCGTTCATCGAGAAGCAGTTCATCGACTTCGCCGAGCGCTACTTCGCCGAGACGGAACTCACCGCTCCGGCCAGCGCGAACAGCTGAGCGTCGCTGCTCACGGCCCGAGGCCGTGGGGCACACCGCGCACGCGCACGCCGTGGATCTCGAAGTGGACGGGGTGCATCGCCGGCTTGATGCGTATCGGGCCACGGAGGTCGGGCACGCGCAGCTTCACGTAGAACGTCGAGCGGCCTGCGGGCACGCGGCGCACCGTCGAGCGCGTCCGCGCATAGCGCGCATAGGTGGGCTCGGTGGACGTCGTGAACTCGAGTTCGAGTTCGACGACGGTCGGGAACGTCACGTCGAACTCGATCACCGCCAGCATGCCCGCCGGGACTTCGAAGGCCGGTAGCTCCACGCGTGCGAAGGCATCGTGCGTCTCCACCCTGATGACACCGCCCGTCGGATCGTCGACGACCTCGGCCGCCATGGACACCGCAATGCCGCCCGTCTCGGGCGTGACGGCCAGCAGCTCCGACGTCGATGCCGCGAACTCCTGGCTCAGGCGCTTGTGCGTGTCGAAGGGCGAGGTCGCCGGGCGCGCGAGCAGCAGCCCGCGCTCGTTCATGAGTTGGATTACGACGTCGGCATCGGCACGGCGCACGGCCGTCCGGTCGAACTCCGTGAGCAGGTGGAACTCCACGTACGAGAAGTGCTCGGCGAGGAAGGGCCGCAGCGCGGCGCCGAAGGAATCGTGGAAGACGACGGCACGCGGGAGGCGCTCGTCGTCGATCTCGAAGATCTCGAGGTCCTCGGTATTGCGACGCGTCGTCACCGGGCGCGCGCGCGGCTCGAAGCGCGGCTTGGCCGCGACGTGGTCCTCGCCGAAGAGATCCTCGACGTACATGCGTGTCGCCCAGTCGTCACCGCGGCGCGGACGCAGGGCGAAGTCGTAGTCACGCGCCGGATGTGGAACGAGTTCGGGGAAGCGCGGCGCGAGCGCGGCCAGGATCTCGCAGTAGGCGACGTAGGCACCGCGCACGTTCCAGTGGGAGTCGAGTGCGCGATAGAGCGGCAGCCCCGTAAAGCGTCCGGTCTTCTCGCGACGCAGCGCCGGTGCGAGATCGAGCAGCGGGACGACGTCGGCATGCACCGCGAGCCGCGCGCGAAGCTGGTCCATGCGCGTCGGCCCCACGCGCGTGACCTCATCAGGAAGGTGCTCGGGATAGAGTTCCGCCTTGCTCGGCACGAACACGGCCAACGACTCGATGTCGCGTTCGGCGAGCCAAGCCGCGCGATCGACGAACGCCTCTTCCCAGAGGCCGAGCTGCACGGGGTCGAGCGGTGCGACGCCGCGGTAGACATCGACGTCGCGATCGGTGGTCACGAACATCCAGCCATGCTTGCCCAGCAACACGCGGTCGGTCGGGGACGTCTCGAAGAACTCGACGCAGAGGCGATTGTGAGCCGCGATGAGGGCCGAGCGGTAGGCGAAGTGATCGTCGAACCACGCGTCGAAGGCGGCCGGGAAGGCGACGAGCGAGGCCGTGTCCGTCGGCCGCGTCGGAGCGCGTGCTGCGCGGCGGAACTCCTTGCGCTGCGCGGCGTTTCGCGTATCGGGCGCGAGGAGCATCGTCGCGAGCGGAATGACGAGGAGCGACATCAGCACGCCGATGCGGAGCACGTCGAAGCCGGCGCGTGGGTTGCGTGGAATCACCGTCAGAACCGGAAGTACAGGAAGGGCGTGTACGTGGCGACGGAGATGCGCAGCAGGCAGAGGACGAGCACACCGACGAGCCAGATTTCCGTGGCGCCCCGCCAGACGAGCGCCGCGGCGGGACGCTGGTCGAGCGCAGCGCGCACGCGCTCCAGCCACGTCGTCCAGGGCAGACACCCCACGACGGCAACCGCCAACGCGAGGCGCGTGATCGGGTCGACGAGCAGCGGCAGCGACAAGGCCGCACCGTCTCCCTGCGCCCCACCGAACATCGCCGCGATGACAGCAGACGCGTGACCGAGGTCGTCGGCGCGGAAGAGCGCGAAGCTGACCCCGACGGCGAGGAGCACGTAGACGTGCGCAAGCGGCGACCAAAGGCGTGCGACGCGTTCCTCACCGAGAGCGCGCTCGATGAGCAGGAACGCCCCGTGGTAGAGGCCCCACACCACGAACGTCCAGCGCGCCCCGTGCCAGAGCCCCACGAGCGCGAAGACGAACAGCAGGTTCACGAGCGTGCGCGCCGGCGAGACGCGGTTGCCGCCCAGCGGCACGTAAACGTAGTCGCGGAACCAGCGCGCGAGTGTGATGTGCCAGCGTCGCCAGAAGTCCGTGACACTCTTGGCGACGAACGGCTCGCGGAAGTTCTCCGGGAATCGGAAGCCGAGCATCGCGCCGAGCCCGATCGCCATGTCGGAGTAGCCGGCAAAGTCGAAGGTGATCTGGAGCCCGAAGCCGAGCGTCCCCAGCCACGCGGCCGACGCCGTGAGCTGGTCGGGCGGCGCGGCGAAGATCGGGTCGACGGCGCGCGCGATGACGTCGGCGATGAGCACCTTCTTGCCGAGCCCGAGCACAAAGCGTCCGAGCCCAGCGCTGAACCCCGCGCGCGTGATGCGGCGCTCGACGAGTTCATGGGCGACATCGCCGAAGCGCACGATCGGGCCGGCGATGAGCTGCGGAAAGAGCGCGAGGTACGTGGCGAAGTCGAGCAGCCCGCGCGGCATCGGTCCATCGCGGCGATAGGCGTCGATGACGTGCGAGAGCGCCTGGAACGTGAAGAAGGACAGGCCGAGCGGAAGCGGGAGTGGCTCGACGGTTGGAAGACCCTCGGCGCCCAAGCCGGCGAGCTCGAGCAGTGCGGCGAGGGAGTCGACGGCGAAGGGCAGCAGCTTGAAGAGCGCGAGCAATCCGACGTTGAACGCGACGGCCAACGTCAGGACGAGTCGCCGAGACGTGGCGCTCGCCGGTCGCTGCAGCGCGCGGCTGGCGGCGTGATTGACGAGGATCGAAACGAGCAGCACGCCGACGAGGCGCGGCTCACCCCACGCGTAGAACACCAGGCTCGCGAGCAGCAGGACGAGGTTCCGCAGTCGCGCGCCCGCGATCAGCGTGCAGGCGATCACGAGCGGAAGAGCGACGAAGAGGAAGAGCGGTGAGCCGAACAGCATCGACGTCAGGATGCGCGCAAGAGAGAGGTGACGGACCGTTGGATGCTACCCCGAGGTTCCCCATCGGAGGTGACGTCGTCGGCACGGCGCCAGACCGGGATACACTCAGCGCCATGAGCCCACGCTGTCTCATCGTCGGAGCGCCATGGATCGTCGCAGCACTCGCCGCGTCCGGCTGCGCACCGACCACCACCGAGCTCGAGGCGCAAGCGCGCCCGCACGTCGTGATCTGGCTCGTCGACACACTGCGGGCCGATCACCTCGGGTGCTACGGCTACGAACGCCCCACGTCCCCGCATCTCGACGCCCTCGCTCGCAACGGCGTCCGCTTCGCAAACCTTCATGTCCACGCGAACTGGACGATGCCGTCCGTCGCGAGTCTGCTGAGCGGCATGGCGCCGGACATCTACCCCGAGTCGTGGACGACGCGCGTTCCAGACGACCTCGCGCTGGCGGCCGAACGCTTCGGCGAGGGCGGCTACGAGACAGCCGGCTTCACGGCGACCGTCGCCACGGCGGCGTTCTTCGGCTTCGACCAAGGCTACGACACCTACGTCGAACTCGACGGCGAGCTGAGCCTCTCCGAGCGTAAGATGCGCGCTGGGCGTGCCTTCGACGCCGACACGCTCGTTGAAGCGGGCCTCGAGTGGCTCGACGCTCGCGACGACGAGCGCCCGTTCTTCCTCACGTTGCACTCGATCGACCCCCACGCGCCCTACGCGCCGCCGGCCGAGTTCGATCGCTGGACGAAGAGCTACGACGGCACGATCGACGGATCGGTCGCCTCACTCCGCGGCCTCGCCGCGCGCGACATCACACCGCGCGACCGCGCGCATCTCCTCGCACTCTACGACGGTGAAGTCGCGTTCAACGACCACGCTCTCGGCATGCTCGTCGCTGGCCTCGAGGCGCGCGGCATCGCCGAGCAGACGCTGCTCGTCGTCGTCTCAGACCACGGCGAGGAGTTCGGCGACCGCGGCGGCTACGGTCATGCGCACCGCAACCTGCATCGCGAGCTGACGCACGTGCCGTGGGTGCTGCATTGGCCCGTCGGGCTCGCGCCAGACGTGGTCGTCGAACAACTCGTCGGTGGCATGGACGTCCTCCCGACATTGCTCGACGCCTGCGGCTTCGAGGTCGACGGCATGGACGGCCGCTCCGTTCTCGACCTCGTGCGCGGAACGTCGATGAGCCCTGCCGACGTCTACGCGTTCCGCGCCAAGCAACCCGGCGACATCGCGGCCGTACGCACCGACACGCATCTCTACCACTGGGACGAGCGCGGTCAACGCACCGGGCTCTTCGACCTCGCGGCCGACACCGACGAACATCGCGACATGCGCACAGGCGCTCCGGCCCTGGCGACGCAGCTCGACACGCGCCTCACGACGTGGCTCGGCGAACGCGCGGCGCGCAGACGTCCGCCCGCCGCGACGCCCGACGGAGCGACGCGCGAGGCACTCATCGACCTCGGCTACCTCGAAGACGGTTCGACGAAGACGAGACGCTGATCGACGTCGGTCACGCGCTGCACGTCGGTGATCCCCGCGGGCCACTCGATGCGCACCGTGATGCCGCCGGGCGGAAGCGCATCTTCCCCGAGCCCGAACCAAGCGCTCATCGGACCCTGGCTGAGGTAGTTCGACCCGCACTCGATCACGCGCATCTGTCGCGGTGCCCCGGCGCCCTGGTTGACGCGCACGATTGCACCGACGCCGTTCGGCGCGCTCTGCGTGGCCACGAGACGGACCTCGAGCCAATGCGCGCCAGCTCGCGCCACGCCGTCGTTGCGGTAGAGCACGAGGCCGTCGTCGACCGTCCCCATGAGCACGTCGAGGTCACCGTCGCGATCGAAGTCGAAGGTCGCGAGGCCGCGCCCGTTGCCGGCGTCGTCGAGCCCCCACGCCTCGGCCTCGTCGACGAAGACCCCGCTGCCGTCGTTCGCGAAGGCGCGCGCGGGGTCGGAGGCGAACCACCCCTCATCCCAACCGTTCACCATGACGAGGTCCTCGTCGGCGTCGTTGTCGAGATCGGCGAACGACGCGCCCCAGCCCCAGCCGCCGTTCTCGACACCGGCAGCGAGCGTGACGTCCGAGAACGCCCCGGTGCTTTCGTTGCGGTAGAGCCGGTTGCCGCTGTTGCCCCAGCCCTGCTGCGAAAAGGGCGTCGCGTTCCAGATCGCGGTCACGAACCAATCGAGATCGCCGTCGCGGTCGACGTCGGCCATCGCTGCGCCCATGCCGTTCTCGTCGAGACCGACGCCGGCTGCATCCGTGCGATCCGTGAACACCCAGTCCCCCTCGTTGCGAAAGAGGCGACTGCGTCCGAAGTCGCCGGCGATGAGCATGTCGGTGTCGCCGTCGGCGTCGTAGTCGACGAGCCGCGGTGTGAAGAGGCGCGGCCAGCTGCGGATGAAGGCCGGCGTGCGGTCTTCGAAGGTGCCGTCGCCTCGGTTGCGGAAGATCGCGTTGGTGCCCGAGTTGTGGCTCACGGTGACGAGGTCGAGCCAGCCGTCGAGGTCGAGGTCACCGAAGGCCGCCGAATAGCGCCCCGACTTCGAGACGCCTGCCGAGCCTCCGTTCTCCGTGAACGTCCCATCTCCTTCGTTGATGAAGAGGTAGTTGCGAAGCGTGCCGTAGGGCGGGTCGCCCTCGTCGATCGGCGTAGCGCCACCTGCCGGTAAGCCGATCTCGAAGCCGCTCGGCGTGGCCACGAAGACCTGGTTCTCGAACGTGGAGAGAAAGAGGTCGAGGTCGCCGTCGCGATCGATGTCGCCCCAGACCGCGCCGCTCCCAGGCACCTGGATCGCGAGGCCGGCCTGCTGCGCGACATCGGTGAAGGTGCCGTCGCCGTCGTTGTGGAACAACGACGCACGGCGCGCCGTACCGCGGAACATGAAGATGTCGTCCCATCCGTCGCCGTCGTAGTCCCCCACGGCGAATCCCGCTGTGAGAAACCAGTGACCATCCGTGATGGCCAGGTGATCGACCGGCGAGTACAGCCCGGCGGCGGCCGTGACATCCGTGAAGGACTGCCCAAAGACCGGGGATGTTGCGACCGCGCTCCACGCGACGACCGCGAGACCGTGACATCGAATGCGTCTGTTCATGACATATCAGCCCGTTGAAGAACTCATCCGGCACTCCGCACGCACCCGAGCGCGCATGTTCGAGCGCCGGAGCCTCGGCGAGCAGGTCTTCAACAGGCTGCGAGGACCTCAGGTGTCTCGAGCGACCTCGCGCGTCTCGAGAAGAGCAATACCCACGAAGATGCGCATGGTCCACGGTATCGCCGTTCGCTCGAACTGCCCACTCGATACCGCGTCCGCGGAGTACATGGCCGCGATCCGTGACGCCCCGATCTTTCTGGCCGAAACTCGTTACTTATCTGTGCGAGAACGTCATTGCACCGAATGGGGGTCGCGATCTCCCCCTTCGCTTGATCCAACGCAGTCGGCCCCGCGCCTCCCCAGACCATGGCGCGGGGTCGACATTAATCGACCGAGCAACGTCTCACAGACCAGTCGGTTCTAAAACCGGCACCATAGAGCGAACAAGAGATTCGAACACAACTACGACCGCCCA
>JAJDEO010000070.1 GCA_029259745.1 Planctomycetota bacterium | reverse complement strand
AGGCGCTGCTCAGCGATCTTGTCCGTTGCGATGTCGCCGAGCATGCCGAGCTGCTGCGCCGTCGTGTCGATCTCTGCGGCGAGGAGCTTGCGCAGCACGGCGCGCACGCGGTCAGCGGCGTGAAGCTCGGACTTACTGGTGGGCTTTTCGAACCCGGCTGCGACAAGCGGTTGCTTGCGCGTCTCCTCTTCGAGCAGAGCTTGCATGCGCGTGTCAGCCTCGATGTAGCGCATGACGAGGTCGAGCGTGCTGGCGTCGAGGATAGGCGAGTGCTGGTTTGGCGCCGCGGGTGCCGGGGAGGCCAAGGGTGATGCGGGTGATGCGGGTCCGGTGGGTGACGCCGTCATGCCGGGTCGCGGTGCCGGTTGCACCGAAAGGGGCACCTGGGCCTGCGTCGGGAACGGCGCTTGAACCGAGCCTGGGGACGGCGAGCGCGTGCTTGCTGTCGGGAAGGGCGCCTGGGCCTGGGCGGGAAGGGGCGCGGAGACATCGACACGTGGTGCCGGGCTGACGCGTAGCGCCTGGGGCAGCGTCAGTGTCTGGCCGACCTGGAGTGGCGCCGCCGACTTGATGCCGTTCTGCTGCATGACGGCGTTGGCGGCCTCACCGGGAAGATCGTGCCGTCGCAGGATGCTCGCGACGGTATCGCCCTTCTTGACCGTGTAGCTCGTGACTTCCGGTGCCGCCTCACGTTGCTGCTGCACGGCCCACAGCGTCGACAACTCGGTCGACAGGCGATCGATGCGCTCGGCCGCGTCGTCGTAGCGAACCCGGAGCGGTGCGTCGGCAGTGACGGCCGGCGGAATCGAGAGCTGTTCCGTGACGCCGAGCGCGGCACGCATCGCGGCGAGCTCGACCGTGAGACGGTCGATCGTCGCGTAGGCCTCGTTCAGCGCGCGCACGTCGTCGGGTGGTGTGTCGAGATAGCCGAGCGAGCGCAGCAGCTCATGCGTTGTCGGAGCGGTCGCGGGCACGTCGGTTGTCGCGAGCGGAGCGACGTCGGGTGGCGCGTAACCGTCTCGCTGCTGCTGCGGGGGCGTGGCGCCGAGCATGCTGCCTGTGGTCGCGAGCGCAAGCGTTGCGCTGGCGCCGATGAACAGACGCCGCGCCGTCGAACAGCGCGTGGCGAAAGAAGAGGAGCGGGGGGCAAGCAGCATCGTCATTCTCCGAGTGAAAGCGGACGTGGAATCAAAGATCGAGTTGGTGCCGACGAGGGCCGGGCGCGTGCGGTTGTCGATCACAGCGAGCAGGCCGCGCACGTAGGCGACACGGCGGCGTGCGTCGTCACTGGCCGCGCGCTCGTCGGCCACGAGCTCGACCGCCACGCCGTGCTGATGCCGCAGCAACCAGAAAAGCGGGTGACACCAGAGCAGCGGCATGCACAGCGCACCGAGCCAGCGACCACACGTGTCGGCTTGAATGGCGTGCGCGAGTTCGTGACGAAGGACGGGACGGATCGCGTCCGGCGCGAGGGCGGCGACGCGCGGCGGAATCACGATGACGGCGCGGCGCAGTCCGGTGCAGAAGGGGGCGTGGCGGTCATCGGGAGCGACGACCAGGCGTGGCAGCGGTCGCTCGCCGGCGAGATCGCGGTGCTCTTCGGCCAGGAGCCGCCGCAGGTACGGGGGCGCGCTACGCGTGCGCGCCAGGAGCGCCACGAGTCGCCATGCGCCGAGGACGAGGATGAACAACGCCGTGGCGGCACCGAGAAGATAGACCCGCGCGGCGAGGTGCGGCGTCTGAGCGGGCGCCGTGCTGTGTTCGACGCGTTCATCGGGCGACGCCGTCGGCGTCTTCTCGATCATGAAGGCTGCGTCGCGCGCTGGCGGCGGCGACGCCAGCTGCTCGAGACTCACCATGGGGAGGCTCTCGACGACCGGCACCGGCTGTGGCGACCAGCGCGCGATCGGCGTCCACGCGATCGGCCACCAGAGCAGCGACGCGACCAGCGTGGTTTCGATGATGCGCTGGCGGTGAAGGGGCTCGCGTGCGAACCACGCCGCGACGGCGCCGAGTGCGAGCAGGGCCGTGGCGCCGAGGGCGAGGTCACGGCCAAGGGTTTCGATGACTTCGAGCAGCGCGTTCATCGGGCGTCCTCTCCGCGTTCGTCGTCGGGGAGCTGATCCTCGGCCCGCGCCAGCAGCGCGCGCAGCTTCGCGAGTTCACCGGCCGTCGGCTGGCGGAGCTCGAAGGCGCTCTCGACGAGCTGGTCCATCGCGCCGTCGAAAACGCGGTCGAGCACACGCGAGAGCAGCCGTTGCGAGGTGCCATCACGGGCCGCCGTGGCGCGGTAGATGAACGCGCGTCCCTCGGTGCGGTGGCTGACGAGCCCCTTGTGCTCCATGGTCCGCAGAAACGCCTGGACCGTGTTCTGGACGATCGGCAGCTCGTCGCGGAGAGCTTCGTAGACCTGGCGCACGGAGGCCTCGCCGCGGTCCCAGAGCACCTGCAGGATCGCGAGTTCGCGGCGAGTTGGTTCGGGCGGTTGAGGCATGGTTGGGGCGCTCCGGGGCGCTGACGTGATGGTCACTTAGAACTCTAAGCGTAGAGTGCTCAGCGAATCGCGCAACGTTCGAGAGCGGGAAAATCGCGAACGAGCTCGCGGGCGGCGCCGCTGTCAGCGGTGCGCGAGCACCAGCCGTCCGCCGTAGCCGCAGGCCACGAGGATCGGGCCGAGGTCGTCGAGGGTGCCCACGGCGAGATGATGCAGGCGATCGGGGTCGTGGCCGATGACTTCGCTCATCCATCCTTTATCCGACCGGCGAAGGACCGTGATCTTCCCCGAGTAGCCGACCGTGGCCAGCTCGAGACCGAGCGACTCGGGTTCGAGGTCCGCGGCCACCGATCCACGCAGTCGATCCGACTCCTGATAGACGTCCGTGACCGAGCCGTCCAAGCCGACGAGCGTGAGCCCGCCGTCGTTGCGACAGGCGAGGACGGTGTCGTCAGGGCCGATGGCGAGGCGCGCCTGGCTCGAGGGTGCGCGGTGGATCGTGCGGGGCGTCCAGGTCTCACCGTCGCGTTCGAGCAGGACGAGCGCGCCGGTCGCGCAGCCGATGGCGTACAGGTCGTCGCGGATCACGAGCGCAGACTTGGCGTCACCGCCGACGGGCGCGAGCTGCTCGGCGCTCCACCCGCCGTCGGCGTAGACGAGGTGGTACGCGATGTCCGTGTACCCGGCGACGAGCGCGACGTCGGTGCCGTGGCTCGCCCTCTCGATGTCGACGGCGTGCACAAGCGCGTCGTCTTCGAAGATCAGCTCGGACGTCCAGGCAGCGCCGCTGCGGCGCACGATGTGCACGGCGCCGGGCCCGGGTGAGTCTTCGTCGCCCTCGAGCTTGCCGACCGTGATGATCTCCAGGCCGTCGTGCCGCGGGTCGAGGTCGCCGATCGCGCATTGGATCGCCTCGCCCGTCAGCGTGACCGCGAGGGTGTGCTGCCACGTGCCGGTCGCGTCGCGGTGCGCCACGATCACACGCCCGTCGACATCGACGGCCACGATCTCCGCACCCGGATAGCGCTCGTCGACGTCCCCGACGGCACAGCCGCCGAGCTTGGCGCCGAGGTCGGCGATCACGTCGGTGTGCCAGACGGGTGGAGCGGGCTCGGCGCATGCAGCCAGGGTGAGGGCAAGACCTGCAAGCGCGAGTGGCACCGCAGAGCGTCGGTTCGAGCGGTCGCGTGAGGTCATCGGCGGGTGCTTGGGGCCTGGGAACGGGCGGCCAGATCGACCAGCCGATTGGAGACACGCCGCGAACGTCGGACACACGCGGCTGCGAGCCGCACGCCGGATGAGTATTTCAACAAGCTGCTAGCGGCCGTCCCCGTCATCGTCGCTCGCGGCGTCCTCGCTCGGCAAGTCCGGCGTGCCGTCGTCGACCGACTCGACAGGAGCTGGAACGGTTTCGCTGTCCGGTCCGGACGCCTCGTGCTCGGCCTCGAGCACCTCGGCGGGCTCCGGCTCCGGCACCGGCGTGGCCATGTCGGCGAGCCGTTTGCGCATCGCGTCGCCCTTCCAGGTCGGCAGCGTGAACACCCAGCCACTCGCCGCCGCGTTGATGGCGGCGGCTTCTTCGATGACGCCCTGCTCGGCCTCGTCGCCGGTGGACGCTTCGATGACGGCCTCGATGCCGCTCGTCGCCGCGGACGCGCCGTCGGTGGCCTCGGGCAGCGGCGCCGTCGTGATCGACAGCACGAGCCCGTCGAACGTGCGGTACGTCGTGGTCGCCCGATCGGACGTCGTGAGGTCGTCGACGCCACCGGGGCGTAGGTCGTCGAAGGCCAGCGACGTCACGCCGCTCGCCGGTGTGCGGCCCACGCCCGCGTAGACGAGTTCGTAACCCTCGGGCACGTTCTCGACGGTCCAGTCGGTGGTGTCGGCATCGGCGCGCGACGTCTCGACGATCTCGCCGTCGGCATGCACGGTGGTGACGGACGACAGGCGCGTGGCCGGCACGTTGGCGAGCGCGGTGTCGACCCAGCCCTTGGCGTCGGGGGGCAGCGACAGCGGGCCCTTCACGAGCCAAGAGGGATCCTGCCCGACGACGCGTGCGTAGCGTTCGTCGCGCCCCGCGCCGCGGTTGCCGACGACCAGCGTCGCGAGCGTGTCGCCCTCTGCGCTGAGCGTCAGCTCGATCGGCCCCGCGTCTGGTGTTTGCGCGTCGAGCGTGCGGAGCGCTTTGGCCGTGCGGGCGAGGTCGATGTCCTGCACGCCGAGGCGCTCGAAGCGATCCGAGCGGGACGTCTTCTCTTCGAGGATTTTCATGGTGGTCGCGCCGAGGATCGCGGCCTTGACGGCTTCGAAGTCGGCCTCGTAGCCATGCAGCTCGGCGACGTGCCAACGCGCGCCGTCATCCGAGCGCGTGAGCGTGACGTCGCCGTCGACGTTGCGGACGACCAGCGTGTCGACATCGTTGACGCGCGCCTCGACGTCGCCGAGCAGCAGCGCACCGGCTGCACTCTCACTCGTCGGACGCGCTCCGTCGTCGCCCGTCATGAAGACACCCAACGCGGTGACGATGACGAGCACGAGGATGATGATGAAGGTCGAGGTCTTCATGCGTTGGTTTCTCCGGCAGCGACGCTGGTGCCACGATTGCGAAATGCCCATGTCCCAGCGATGAGCAAGGCGACGATGGCCAACGGCGCGATCAGTACGTTCAGCAAGATCAGGAGTCCTTCGAGACCTTCGATGTCCTTCTCGAGGTTGTGCCGCACATCCCGTAGCTCTTTGCGCGTCGCGATGCGCACTTCCTGATACCGCTCGATCTCGGCACGCTGCTCGTCCGTGAGGATCATCGAGCTGCCGTCCTCACGCTCGCGTTGCAACTGCGCGAGACGTTGGTCCGTTTCCTGCAACTTGCTCTGCAGTGATCGCTCGGTCTCGAGGTACTTCTTCTCGGCGACAAGGCGCAGCTCGTTGATCTTCGTGAACGGACGCGCGAGCGTGCCGCGCGAACGGATGCCGATGAGGTCGTCGTTGCCGACGAGCGTGTCGAGCACGTTGACGAAGAAGCTGCCGTTGTCACACGTCGGTGTCGCGAGCTGCGTGCCGAAGAGTGACTGCACCTGCACCCACCACGAGTCGGCGATGAAGTCGGCGTCGGCGACGATGACGGCGTTGATCTTTCCGCTCGTGCGGTGGGCCGTCTGGGGCGTGTCGTCCTCGCTGCCCTCGTCATCCGGGCCAGCCGGACGGCCTTCTGGGAACGCCGTCGTCGCTGTGCCGCTGATGCGCGCTGCGAGAGTCAACGTCTCCTGACCGGGCTCGAAGCTCTCGAACAGTTGCTTCGGGTCGGGGAAGAACTTCAGCTTGTTCGCCTCGAGCTGTGCGGCGTTGGCCGACGTGGTGAGCAGCGGCTCGAAGGTCGTTTCTGCGCCGGGCATGGGCAGCAGGATGCCGGCCGACGGGATGCGCAAGAGCGCCAAGCCCTCGGTGGCCTGGTCGTCGTCCGAGATCTGGTCGGGGCCGAGCTCGAGCCATGGGACGTACGTGACGACTTCGGGCTGCGCCTGCGTCCCCGCGCGCACCTTGAGCGCCAGACTCGCATCGGCGGCAACGGCCTCGGGCAACATCTGCACGCCCCAGGCCGACAGCACGCGGTTGAGGTCCGAGTTGCGCGGGTAGCTCGCGCCGGCGAACGGGTTGTTCGGGTCTTGGGGTGGCGTGTCTTCCTCGGCGTGCGGGTCGACGAGCACGAGCACGTTGCCGCCCGCGAGCGCGAACTGGTCGATGGCGTAGAGCGCGGCGTCGGCGAGATTCTTGGGGTGGTGCACGACGAGGATGTCGATCGTAGGGTCGACCTCGGTCATCGTCGGGTTGACGCCGACGACGTCGAAGAGATCGCTGAGCTGCTGCGTGACGATCCACGGCTGCTGCGGCGGGGGCGCGCCGGGGAATGGCTGCGCTTCGGTGCCCGTCATGCCAAGCGTGGAGAGGATCCCGATGCGCGGCCGCGACGGCTCGGTGAGCTCGTAGATGAGGCGCGAGATCTCGTACTCGAAGAGGTGTTCGCGCGCCGGCGAGAAGAACGGGATCGTCGAGCGGCCGTCGATCGAGTTCGTGCCGACGAGCCCGAAGTAGAGCACATCGGCGCCGACGGGCACGCCCTGGAGTCCACCCGCGACGGCGTCGTCTTCGGCATCCGAGAAGGGCTCGGGGTCGATCACTTCGAGTTCGAGTGCGCCGCTCGACGCAGCGACATACTCACTCAGGAGTTCTTCGATACGGTCGGCGAATCCCTGCATCTCGGGAGCTTCTTTGCTGGCGATGCTCGACGAGAAGTACATGCGCAGCGTGATCGGCTCGTCGACGGCTGCGGCGATGTTCTTGCTGCCTTGAGTCAGCGTGTAGAGCTCGTTCTCGGTGGCGTCGATGCGCGCACCGCGCAGCCACTGGGCGGCGAGCACGTTGACGAGCACCATGAGGACCGCGGCGAGCATCAGTCCGACGATGGATACGAGTGGTGATTTCATCGCAGCTCCTTTCAGCTTGCCTTGCGGGCGTCGATTGCGAGGGCGCCGGCGAAGAGCCACACCGCCATCATCGAAACGAAGAACAGGATGTTGCGCAGGTCGATGACACCGCGCGAGAGAGGTTCGAAGTGCGTCACGAAGCTGATCGAGCTCATCGCCGTCACGGCGGCGTCGGGCAGGAACGAGCCGAGGAAGCCCGTCACGATCGGCCACCCGAACACGATGAAGCCGAAGGAGACGACGGCACTCACGACGAACGCGATCACCTGGTTCTTCGTCAGCGCCGAGATGCAGGCACCGATCGCCAGGTAACTGCCGGCCATGAGGAAGGCGCCGAGATAGCTCGCGACGATCACGCCGTTGTCAGGGTCGCCGAGGTAGTTGACAGTCATCCACATCGGGAAGGTGCACAGCAGTGCGATCCCCGTGAACAGCCACGCGGCAAGGAACTTCCCGACCATCGCCTGCATCATCGTGATGGGCAACGTGAGCAGCAGCTCGATCGTGCCCGACTTGCGCTCCTCGGACCAAAGGCGCATCGAGATCGACGGGATCAAGAAGAGGTACACGATCGGGAGCCAGCCGAAGAACGGCTGGAGGTCGGCCTGTCCGCGCAGGAAGAACCCGCCGAGGCGATCCGAGAACGTCAGGATCGCGCTGAGGAACAGGAAGATGAAGATGAAGACGTACGCGATCGGTGTGGCGAAGTAGCTGCCGAGCTCGCGTCGTAGGATCACCATCGCCGCTCTCACGAGGCTGCTCCGTTGGAAGTGGTGATGTCGCGGAAGACGTCGTCGAGGCGCCCGCGTTCCGTGCGCAGCTCGTCGACCGACCAGTTGTTCTTGCGGGCGGTGTCGCCGACCGCGGTGAAGATGCTCGCACCGTCCGTCGGGAAGGCGCGCAGGACGACGCGGTCGTCAGTGCTCGCGTCGAGCTTCTCGATGCCGCCGACGCCGTCGATCGTCGACAGCGCAGCAGCGGCCGTGTCGTGGTCGACGCCGCGCAACGCGAGCGTCACGGCGCCGTAGTGGCGCGAGCGGGCCTCGAGCTCCACCGGCGTGCCGTCGAAGAGCAGCGTGCCGCGCGCAATGACGATCGCGCGCGTGCAGACGGCTTCGACCTCCTCGAGGATGTGCGTCGAGAGGATGATCGCCTTGTCCGACGCCATCTCGCGGATGAGGCTGCGGACTTCGTGCTTCTGGTTCGGGTCGAGGCCGTCGGTCGGCTCGTCCATGACCAGCACCGGCGGGTCGTGGAGGATCGCCTGGGCCAAGCCGACGCGGCGCTTGAAGCCCTTCGAGAGTGTCTCGATGCGCTTGTTGACCACGTCGTGCAGCTGGAGGCGGTCGATGGCGTTGCCGACCGCCGTGCGGCGCGCGCTGCCGGCCAGGCCACGCACGCTCGCGACGAAGCCGAGCAGCTGCGCCGGGGTCATGTCGGCGTAGGCCGGCGCGCCTTCGGGCAGGTAGCCGATCGTCGCCTTGGCGGCGATCGGGTCTTTCGCCATGTCGTGCCCGCAGACGGAGACGTCACCCGACGTAGGAGTCAGGAAACCCGTCACCATCTTCATCGTGGTCGATTTGCCGGCGCCGTTCGGCCCCAGGAAGCCCAAAACCTCGCCCTGTGACACCGTGAACGACACTCCGGCGACGGCGGTGAAGTCGCCGAACCGCTTTGTGAGGTCACGGATCTCGATCTGTGCCGTCATCCCTCGTATCCCTGTGTTCTCGATCGATCTCGTGAGCCGCCGACTCTCACCGCGCGGCAGCTCGAAGCGCAACTACGGCCGGAGAATTTCTTGTGTGGGATCTGCGTCTGTCAAGTCTCCGGCTGGCCTTTGCGGGGAGCAGTTCGGCGCTTTGGGCGCCTGCCGGGAGGTGGGGTAGGTCCGCGCCTCGGAGTCGTGACTTGCTCGCAGGTCGTCCCGCGCATCTGCGCAGATCTCACATGACGTGCAAGTCAGATGACGGGTAAGCTGAGGGCCCCGCGAAGCAACTGAGCTCACGCGGGTCGCGCCTCACTCTCCCTTCCGGAGCTGATCCCGTGGATGTCTCGGACATCATGACCACAGATCCCGTCACGCTCGCGCGCGATGCCGACCTCGCCAAGGCCATGTCGCTGATGGACGAGTACGACATCCGACACCTCCCGATCGTGGAGAAGGGCGGACGGCTCGTCGGGCTCGTTTCGGATCGCGAGCTGCTCGAGGCCACGGGCTGGCTGGCTGGCATGGCGCGGCGCTTCGACGTGGAGACGGTGGAGGACATCATGCACACGGGCCTCGAGACAATCGACGCCGCCGACACGGTGGTGATGGCCAGCGTGCAGATGGCGACGACGCGCGTGGGCTGCCTGCCCGTCGTGGGGGACGGCGACGTGCTCGCCGGGATCGTCACGGAGACGGACCTGCTCGAGGCCTGGTGTCGCAGCAAGCCCGCGGCGGCCGAGACGGCGACGGTCGCGCAGCACATGTCGAAGCCGGTGCACAGCGTCCCGTCGGCGACGACGCTCGCCGCCGCGCGTCAACTCTGCGCGAGCAAGCGCATTCGTCACCTGCCGGTCGTCGATGACGGAGCTCTGGTCGGCATCGTCTCCGATCGGGATCTGCGCCGCGCACGCGGAGCCGGCGAGTCGGACGAGCTCCCCGTCGGCAAGGTGATGACGCGCTCGGTCGTCACCGTGGAGCCCAGCCTCGATCTCGTGGCGGCCGGCGCGCTCATGGCAGACGAAGCCGTCAGCGCCCTGCCGGTCGTCGACGACGGTCGCCTCGTCGGGATCGTCACCCTGCGCGACATCGTCGACCACGCCATCGACGCACTCCGCGAGATCTGAGCTCGCCATCGGGGCATCGAGGCTCGGCACGTCTCTCGCCGCGGTGGCGGGGGGTGTCGGGCCGTCTCGAGAGTGGTGGAAGACGTCCGATCGTGGGTGGCGATCGGTCGCTCGGCGGCGTGCGCATGGAGAGCTTGCAGCTCGCGTCGGGACTCGCGCGCCGAGCTGTGGTGTGATGGTGCCGCGTGAGACGCGTCGCGTCGGTCACGCCTTCCATGGACTGTCGGGTGGCCGGTGCATGAACTCACGTCGCGCGTCTCTTCCGGAGCACCGGCGTTACGTGCTCGTGCTCTTGGCGCTGTACCTCGTCTGGTGGACGATCTGGGCCATCGAGCCCAAGCATCCCGACGACTGGATGCTCGAGAACATCCTCGTCGTCTGCGCGTTGGTGTTCCTCGTCCCGGGCTACCGACGCCTGCGCCTGTCACGCGTCTCATACACGCTGATCTTCATCTTCCTCTGCCTGCACGCGGTCGGCGCGCACTACACGTACTCGGAAGTTCCCTACGACGAATGGTGGCGCAACCTCACGGGTCACACGTTCAACAGCCTGTTCGGTTGGGAGCGCAATCACTTCGACCGTCTCGTGCACTTCGCGTATGGCCTGCTGCTGGCCTATCCGATGCGCGAGATGTTCATGCGCATCGCCGACGTGCGCGGGTTCTGGGGCTACTTCTTGCCGCTCGATCTCACGATGTCGACGTCGATGCTCTACGAACTCGTCGAGTGGGGCGTCGCCGACGTCGTCGGTGGTGACCTCGGCATGGCGTACCTCGGGTCGCAGGGCGACGTCTGGGACGCGCACCGTGACATGGGGCTGGCGAGCCTCGGCGCGCTGATCGCGATGCTCATCACGGCCGGCATCAACAAGACGCTGCAGCGTGACTTCGCGCGTGAATGGTCCGAGAGTTTGCGCGTGAAGGACCACCAGCCTGCCGGTGAAGAAGAGATCGTGCGGATGCTGGACGAAGACGCGGGCTGAGAGCGCGTCGCCGACCGCGTGTCATTCACGGGCGATGCGGGAGCCGCGCCGAATCCACCGATTCGCCTGCGTTCCCACACTCGCGCAGACACACTCGGTCACGCACGGCGCACTCGGAGCAGTTCTTCAACAGGCTGCTAAGCGGCCGCTTCCATGATCTCGACGCGCACGCGATCGACGCGTCGATCGACCACGCGGTCGACCCGCAGGCGGATGTTCTCCCACGTCAGGATCTCACCCTCGTGGGGTAGACGTCCGAGCGTGTTGAAGATGAACCCGCCCAGCGTGGCCCAGTCGTCGCTCTCGGGCAGGTTGATCGACATGGCTTCGTTGAGTTCGTCGACGTGCATCGCGCCCGGCGCGAAGGCGTTGTGGTCGTCGATCTTCTCGAGCTCGATCTTCACCTCGTCCTCGTCGAACTCGTCGTCGATCTCGCCGACGATCTCCTCGAGGACGTCCTCGATCGTGATGATCCCGGCCGTGCCGCCGTACTCGTCGAGCACGACCGCGAGGTGCGCACGCTGCACGCGGAACTCGCTCAGCAGCGCCGTGCAAAACTTCGACTCCGGGACGAACCACGGATCGCGCGCCAACGCGCGCACGGGCTCGCTCCCGTCGCGGCTGAGCATGTCCTTCACGTGCACGATGCCGACGATCTTGTCGACGTCGTCGTCTTCCACGAGCGGATAGCGCGAGCGGCCCGTTTCGATCGCCATCGCGCGGGCCTGGTCGACCGTGGCGTTGATGTCGAGCACGTCCATGTCCGTGCGCGGCGTCATGTGCTTGTGCACCTCGGTGTCGCGCAGTTCGAGGATCTTCTCGATCATCTGGACCTGCTCGTTCTCGAAGTGTCCGCCGCGCTCGCCTTCCTCGACGTAGCTGAGGATCTCGTCGGCCAGCGCTTCCTTCTCGTCGTCGTCGGTGTGGCCGGTCACGCGGCGCAGGGCGCGGCGCGTCATGTCGATCGGCGGATCGAGGACGCGGCCGATGCCGACGGCCATGCCCATCGTCGAGCGCACGATGCGCTGCAGACGCTCGACGCCGAGCTCGTCGGGGAGCAGGCGGCAGAAGATCGTGATGAAGGCGAAGGAACACCCGCCCGTGATGGCGACGACGATGCCGTCGATCGGCCCGTCACCGGCGACCAGGTTCAGCAGCGACATCAAGAGCGCGACCAGCGTGGCGACGCGCAAGACGATCAGCGCCGATTCGACCTTCTCACTGTGCGTGAGGAGGTCGATCATCCGGTCGCGTGCAAGCGGACCCTCAGCGCTCTCGATCAGGCGGCTGTGCGAGAGCGTCTGCCACCCGTGTTCGACGGTGGCAAGCAGCACGGCCAGCAGGGCGAGTGCGATCGTGACCCAGAGGTCAGCCGACGCCAGGAGCGCGTCGGCGATCGCGGCGGTCGAGTGAAGAGGTGGAGGTTCCAGGGTAGGAATGGTCCGCGGCGGAGCGATGACCCGCCGCTGGCAGCGCCCCGGGAGCGTCCCGATGGCACGCCCACCACGATACCATCGGCGCGCGAGCGAGTGCCCGCGACCCGTGGCATCTGGTCGGCGGCGTCACCCGCTGCATCGAACTTCGACACCCGTCGGCTTGATCTCGGCCCCGGCAAGAGCGCACTTTCATCCCGGCCAGCGCTGCCTCTGCCAATGCCCGGCGGGAGCGTGGCGCCCGACCGACAGGAGAATCCGTGAAGGAAGATGTGGATGTGATCGTGCACGGAGCGGCGGAAGTCGTGACGTGTGCACCCGAACTGTTCGGCCGGGAGGCCCGACATGCGTGGCCCGCTCGGGGCGCCGTGGCGGCTCTGTGTGGAACGGACCAGGACGACTGTGGGGTCTGGTCGGGCGCCGCGCTGGCCGTCCGCGATGGCGAGATCGTGGCGGTCGACGACGAGGCTGCGCTGCTCGCGCGGTTCGACGCGCCCGAGCGCCTCGATGCCCGCGGCGGAACGGTCGTCCCCGGTTTCGTCGACGCGCACACGCACCCGGTCTTCGCGACCACGCGCGAGGGCGAGTTCGACATGCGCGCGCGCGGCGCGAGCTATCAGGAGATCACGGCAGCGGGTGGGGGCATCTTTTCGTCGGTGCGCGCCCTGCGCGACGCGTCGCGCGACGAGCTCGCGGCTAAGCTCGACACGCACCTCGACCGCTTCCTGCAGTGCGGCACGACGACGATCGAGGCCAAGAGCGGCTACGGGCTGACGCCACAGACGGAGTGGCTCGCGCTCGAGCTGCTCGGCGAGGCGGACGCGTCGCACGCTGTCGACATCGACCGCACGTGTCTCGCGGCACACCAGGTCCCGCTCGAGTTCCGCGAGGACCGCGACGCCTACATTCGCCTCGTCGTCGACGAGATCCTGCCGGCTGTCGCCGAGCGCGGACTGGCCCGCTCGGCGGACGTCTTCTGCGACCAAGGCGCGTACACGGTCGACGAGGCCCGCACGGTGCTCGCCGGCGCGCAGGCCGTCGGGCTCGACCTCCGCGTGCATGCCGACGAACTC
This sequence comes from Planctomycetota bacterium, assembly GCA_029259745.1. Lineage (GTDB taxonomy): Bacteria > Planctomycetota > B15-G4 > B15-G4 > B15-G4 > OFTM221. The sequence goes on along the minus strand of JAJDEO010000070.1, from coordinate 58,635 downwards.
GCGCCCGTCGGAGCGGCCGAACTCGCCGCCGAGATGGGCGCGCGCACGGCCGATCACCTCGTGAAAGTCTCACCCGGCGGGATCACGGCGATGGCCGAGAAGGGCGTCACGCCCGTGCTCCTCCCCGGCACGTGCTTTTCGCTGCGCCTCGCGGAGGTCGCGCCCGTCGAAGCCATGCGCGCCGCCGGCCTTCCGATCGCGATCGCGAGCGACTTCAACCCGGGCACGTCGTACATCCCGTCGATGGTGCAGATCATCTCGCTCGCCTGCGGGCTGCTCGGCATGACGGTGGCCCAGGCGCTCGTCGCGGCCACGCGCAACGCCGCCTCGACGCTCGGACTCCCAGGCGAACGCGGCATGCTGCGACCCGGCGCCCGCGCCGACCTCTGTGTGCTCGATGTCCCCAACCACCTCTTCCTCGGCTACCAGACCGGCTGGAATCCCGTCGACGTCGTCATGAAGGACGGTCGCGTGGTCCACGCGCGGAGAGACGCCCGTCAGTAGATGAGCGGGACGGTGCTTCCGTCGACCTGCTCGCGACATCCTCGGCGACCCGAGTGACAGGGGCGCGGCTCTCGCCTCGACGTCGCGTGTCACGAGCGGCGCGAGCGGCCCCGAGCCCTCGTCTTCGGAGGCGCTGGGCCTCGAACGACCGAGCCCGCAACACTCGTCCCGCTCCATGACGGCTTCGTGCGTCTGTTCGCGCCGCTCGCGCCAGCTCCGGCGTCAGCGATCGTCGTCGAACGCCGTCTCTTGCAAGTCCCGGGGCGCCTTGCGCGCGAGCCCCACGTGCGCCCTGCTATCATGCGAGCCCCGAATCGACCGCCCTCCCCGAGGTCCCTTCCATGACGACGTTCCTCCCACGCGTCGCAACGGCCCTTGCGCTGTTCCTGCCCGCCGTCTCCGCTGCCACCGTCGACGACGGTCCGCGCGATGGCGAGCCCGCGTGGGGCGGTTGCTTCTCCACCGGCAAGGAAGAGTACGAGATCGATGGCAAGTACGACATCGCGCTGCAGGAAGGCGAGACGTGGAAAGTCATCTGGTCGTCGGCGCTGATCGAGGAACCGAATCTGGGGTTGCCGTGGTTGGTGTGTCGCCGCAATCAAGATGCTGACCTCAAGGCCGCGGCACAGGCTGAGTGGGACGCGCACAAGGCGGCCGGCGAAGAATGGCTTGCCGAGCGTCGCCGCATCGACGAGATCGCCGGCAAGAAGAAGCCCGGTGACATCGCCCACGTCGAGACCACGCACTTCTACATCGCGTGGGGCGTCCCGAAGATCAAGACGGCCGACAAGAAGAGTTACAACGAGTGGCAGGCCGCGCACCTCTACGCCGCGCGCCTCGAAGAGATGTACGCGAACTTCCAAGAGATGTTCGGCATCGAGGACGGCAACAACCTCCGCAACAAGCACCACGTCTACGTCTTCGACAAGCTGCGCGAGGCGCGGCGCGTCATGCCCGTCTACACGGGGCTGATCGGCGACACGACGGTCAAGCGCGCGGGCGGTGCGAAGAAGGAGTCGGCGCTCGTCACGTTCCGTGACAAGAGCCTCTACCCGAGTGACGACGACTTCTTCCGTCACCTCACGCACTCGATGACGCACCAGTTCACGTCCGTCTTCTACGACATCCGTTGGTTCGGACCGGGCGAGTACGGCCTCACGCCGCCGTGGCTCAACGACAAGTACGGTTGGCTCGACGCCGGTCTTGCGCATTGGTTCGAGCGTCGGCAGGCAGGCAGCACCGACACCTACTGCATCCGCGAGCAGGACACGACGGATCGCTGGAAGGGCAACGACTGGTACAAGAACGTCCTCAAGGCCGTGCGCGCCGAGGCCACACCGAAGTTCGCCGAGGTCGCCACGCTGCCCACGCAGGCACTCAACGCCAAGCAGCACCAGTTCGCCTGGAGCTGGGTCGACTTTCTCATGAACAACTTCGACCGCAAGCAGATGGGCGTGGCGATGAAGCTCGCCAAGCAAGAGACGCGCACCGGCGACATCCTCAAGGAAGCCTTCGGTCTTTCGATGCTGAACTTCGAGTCGAAGTGGATCGAGTGGGTGCTCGTCGACTACGCCGAGAAGGCCAAGGCCGACAGCGAGTTCTGGTACCCGGGCATCCCGTTCCGCTGAGTCGGCACGGGCGGCGCGGCATGAGTCTTCCGAAGCGCGGGTGAGTCCGCGGACTTTTCCTGCGCTTCGCGCGTCATGGGGCGTACGCGGGGCTCGGGCAGCTTCTACGGACGGATCGGTGCCGGGTGCAGTGTCTAAACGCCGTCAGGGGCCTTTCCAACCGTGTGACGCCGCGAGAGAGACAACGCGATGGCGAGTGAGACGGGACGCTCGGCGCGAGTGCCGCGCATCTCTTCGTTGCGCGAGGAGCCCGTGTCCGCATCGTGTCGCTCAACGCGGCGCGCTCTTCTCACTCCACTTGCCATGCGTGTAGCAGAGCGGTCCGAGTGCCGCGTAGATCCAACCGGGCAGCCCGATCGTGAGGCCGACGCCGGTGAGCGTGAGGACGATCGACGTTGCTGCAACACCGACGAAGATGAAGTACTGACGCCCGATCCAACGCGCGTCGTGGGCTTGTCTCGGCGTCAGCTTCAGGCGCTCTGCGAGGCGCGCAACGTGGCGGTACATCAGCGCCACGAAGAGGAAGAGCGCCCCGAAGCCCGCGCTGTAGAGCAGGAAGAGCGTGCCGAGTGAGTCGATGTTCGCAAGGCGGGCGCGGTCGTGCGACGCGGGCACGAGGTCGAGCGCCTCGACGAGCGAGTGGGCCATGAACTTCAACGGGTAGACGTAGAAGAGCACGACGAAGAGCAGCGCGGCGTTGAAGGCGATGATCCAGTTGTCGGCGAAGCGAAAGCGCGCGAAGAAGCCGCGGTGAATCGACCAGATGAGCACGAGCGCCGCGAAGGTGACGCTGAACGGGATGAAGCCGTAGAGGTTCGCGACGAGCTCGTCGAAGTCGGTCGGGATCTCGAGCGACACGACGAGCAGCGTGGCCGAGAAGCCGAAGACGGCGTCGCTGAAGGCTTCGACGCGCGTCGTGTCGTGATTCATGGATGGCTCCGGGGAGAGGCGCGGGAATCGTAGCAGCCTGCCCAGCTATCCTCGCGTCGTCCGTTGCCCGGAGGCGCTTGCCATGTTCCTGTCGAACTCTGCTGTTCTTCGTCCCGCCACGCTTGCCGACCTTTCTGAACTCGTCGAACTCTGTGCTGCGCATGCGGCCTACGAGAGGCAGGAGTTCGTGCGCGACGGTGCTGCCGAGCGCGTGCAGCAGTCGCTCTTCGGTCCCGGTGCGCGCCTCGAGTGCATCGTCGCCGAGCGCGAAGGCCAGCTTGTCGGCTACGCGACGCATTCGGACGAGGCGTCGACGTGGAACGGCACGTGCTTCACGCACATGGACTGTCTCTTCGTTCGCGACGGTCAGCGCGGCCAGCGCATCGGTGAGCGTCTCGTGCGCGCGGTGGCCGCGGCGGCCGTCGGGCGGGGTCACCGTGAGGTCCAGTGGCAGACACCCGACTGGAACACCGACGCCGCGCGCTTCTATGCGCGACTCGGCGCAACGTCGAAGAGCAAACTGCGCTTCTCGCTCGACGCGCGCGCTGCGGCCGCGAGCGACGACGTGCCGTTCGTCGATCAAAGCACCACGGGCAGCGCATCCCTCGAGGGCTTCGAACTTCGCCGGGCGAGTTTCGTCGGCCTGCGCCACGGCAACGGATGGACGCTGAAGGTCCACGCGCTTGCGGCCGCGCCCGAAGGCGTTGCGCCCGACGTGCTCGAGGCCGCCTGCGACGTCGCGCTCGCCGCGCTGCCCGTTCCTGCTGCAACGTCGGGGCGCTTCGGCGTCGGGTTCGTCGTCTTGCACGCGGGACTCGAAGGCATCTGGCTGCTCGTCGACTGGTGGTGCGCGGGCGACATCCTGCGCCAACGTCTCTTCTGGGCACCCGTCGAGAGTCCGCACCGGTTCAGCGACGTCATCGGCACCGACCTCCACGCCTGCGTCCACGAGATGAAGGTGATCGAGGCCGAGACGCGCGCGTGGGTCGAGACCGTTCTTGCTCGTCCCGACGAGCGCGACCTCGAGGGCTACCTCGCACGCACGTCGTAGATGGGCCAGGGCGTCACGACCACGCGCTACGACGCTTCAACCGTGGACCTCGGCGAGGTGCTCGCAGCGACACCCGCGGCGCGCTGAGGCTCGGCGCGAGCCGTGCGGCTGCCGGGGCGCTGCGGTCCCCGCCGGTCGGGGCTTCCCAATGGGGGAAAGTGGGCTCCCATCTCAGCGAGGGGCCGCCGCTGCTTCCGAAGAAGCTCGCCGAAAAGGCGAGAGATGGGAGCCCGCAGGTCGGCGCCGCCGTGGAATGGGGCCTTATCCTCGTGCGCCGCCGAACCAACACACTGCAAAGCGAGTGCCAATGGCGGATTCGTCGTTGAGGAGCTCATATCAAGGCGAGTCACTGTATGAATGCGTCGTCGCGCGCGTAGTTTGTGCGCGTATGTGCACTTCTTGAACATGAATGCACATGCGCACGTGTGGTCCAGCCTCTTCGGAGCTTCAAATCGCCACTGGCCCCATGTAGAGCCGCTGAAAATGCGGCGCGCGCTTTTGCCGGTTCTTCAAAAAGCCGGTATGACAGGGGCTGTCGTGTCAACGACGTGAACGGCACATGTCCTCGTATTGTCCGTTCGAGGTTTGCGATCGGCGGCTGGGCTCCTCGGGGACGTGCTTTGAAGACCTTGCGCTCTGCGCCCACGGCGCTGCCCGCTGATTGCGTCTGGGTGCGGGCGTTGAAGATCGCCGACCGCTCCGAGGTCCACCTCGTCGAGTTCCGCGGTGAGCGGAGGGTGGTACGTCTCGTGCCCCGGGCACATGCGCCAACCGCAGGGAGTGCCGCCGCGTTGCTCGCGCGCGTGTCGAGCTCGTGCGTTCCCGGAGTCGAGCGCTGGGGGGAGACGTCCGACGGTGGTGTGTTCCTCGTTGAGCCGTACGTGGAGGGGGAGCCCTTCACGGCTGCTGTGAGGGGAGCTGACCTCGATGAGGTCGTCGATTGGGTTCGAGTGCTTCTGTCGGGGCTCGCCGACCTGCATGCCGCCGGGCTCGTGCACCGGGACATCAAGTCGGACAATGTCCTCGTTGGCAGTCACGGCCCGACGTTGATCGACTTCGACCTGCTCGGCCCCGTGGCGACGCGCGGGGCCGTGGGATCGGCGGGGCACATCTCCCCCGAAGTCCTTGCGGGTCTGTCGGCCGAGCCGGCGTCGGACCTCTTCGGTCTCGGTGCGATGATCGCGTTCGCATTCTGCGGACCGCCGTCGCCGCAGTTTCACACGCGCTTCCCCGCGCGTGCTTTTTGGGAGTCGGCGGAGCTCGATCCCGAGAGCGTTCCGTCGGAGTTGCGCGGGTTGGTGCTCCAACTCGTTCGCCGCCATCCGAACGACCGCCCTTCGAATGCGCGCGCCGCGGCTGCGCTTCTTCCCGGCGACACGAGCGTCGCTCCGCCCGAGGTGCGCCTTCCGTTTCTCGCGGGGCGTGACGCCGTCTTGAGCAACCTCGTCGACATGGCAAAGGCCGGCGTCACCACGCTCGTCGCGCTCGAGGAGTTCAGCGAGCAGGAGTACGTCACCCAGCACATCCAACTCTCCCTCGCAGCGCGCGGCGCACGCGTCGCAAGGGTCGAGGTCGCCGACCCCGGTGTCGAGGCGACCGTGACGCGGGCCGACGTGGATGCCCTCGTGACCTCGGTTTCCGAGCACGAGCCGCGCGACGTGGCCGCGTTCGTCGCGACGGTCGCCATGGTTTCGACGCAGGCACGGCCGGCGCTCTTCGTCGTCCTCCCGCGGCAGCAAGCGCGACGTGTGCGGCAGAGTCTCGCCGACATCTTGATGGACGACGAACTCGAGCGCGTCGAGTTCGTGACGTGGCCGCGGCCGCACGTCGCGGCGCTGCGTGATCATCTCACGAGCATCACCGGCGCCACGTCACCGAAGCTCGCTGATGCCTTGGCGCACACCCTGAGCCGACGCTCGGACGGGCATTGGTCGGAGTTGAACCGGCTGCTCGTTCACGCGTGCGATGTCGGCGTGCTCGCGCCCGCCGACGGGATGTGGTCGATCCTCCGCGACTTCGAGGCGCACGAACTCCCCGAACGAGAAGGCGGAGACGACTGCGCCTCGCTCGACGCTGCGGCGCGCGCGTTGTTGTCTGCGCTGGCGATGCTCGGCGGTCGGGCGCATGCGCATGAAGCAACCGAAGTGGCGCAGCTCGACGAGGCGGGTTGGGTCGCTGGGTCGACGCTGTTGCGGCGGCGGGGAATCGTCGGCTACGACTGGAATCGCGACGGTGAGCTGCGGGTCGTCGATCCGCGCTGGCTCGACGCAATCGAGCGGAGTCGCAGCGACTCGGGTGACGATGATGCGCGCCGTCGCTCGATCCAAGTGCTCGAACGACGCGCCGGGAGCGAGGCACTCGTTGCGCGTCAGCGTGCGCTTCTCGCAGGCACGGCAAGCGAGTTCCATGAGGTCGTGACTGCGGCAGGGGAGCTTCGTCGACGCGGCGACGTCGGTGCTGCCCGCGCACTGCTGCTGGCCGTGAAGCAGCGTCTCCGTCCAGGCATGCACGCCGTCGAACGCGCGATCGTTCTCGAGAGTGCTCGACTCGACCTCGCGCAGGGGAGTGCCGAGCAGGCTCTCGATCGTCTCGAGCGCGTCTACGGTGAGTTCTTCGAGACTGATGACGCGAGTGTGTTGCTCGTGGCTGCCGAAGCCGCTGAGACAGCCGGTCGACGGCACCTCGCGCGCGACCTGTACGCACGTGTCAGAGCCTCACGTGCGAACAAGTCCGACCGCTTGCGCGCCGCTGCGGGCGAAGCCTTCGCGATCATGCTCGACGGCAACTGCGAAGAGGCGCTCGCAGTCTGCGAAGGACTTCCGCGGGCGCGAGACCCCGATGAGGCGTCGGCCATCGTGCTGAACCTCAAGGTCGTGGCGTTGTCCCGACTGGGACGACTCGAAGAGGCGGCGCTGGCGCTCGACGATGCGCGTCGGCGCGCGGAGCGCTGCGGGGATGCGACGCTGCAAGGGCGCGTCGAACTCAACGGCGCGTTCCTCGACCGTCGTCGTGGCCACTTCGACACGGCGATCGCCGCCATCCACCACGCGCTCGACCTCTTCACCTCGGCAGGCCACGTGAAGTACCGCGCGCTCGCCGCGAACAACCTCGGCGTGCTCCAGCGCGACCTCGGCGATTTGACCCAGGCCCGCGCGTGGCTCGAGGAAAGTCTCGCCCTGCGACGCCGTGTCGGTGACAAGCACGGCAGTGCTTCGACGCTCGGAAGTCTGGGCGGCGTGCTCATTGACGCGGGCCAGATCAGCGCCTCGCTGCACGTGCTGCGACGTGCCCGCGCGCTGATGGATGATGGCACGTACGGCTCGGAACGCTCGTTCGTCGATCTCTTGACCGCGACGGCCTTGGCGCTTGCCGGGCGTCACACCGAAGCGGCGGAGTTGCTCTCGCAGGCCGAGGCGGCCAAGGCGTCGCTCGAGCATCCGTCGTTGGTTCGTCGCGTCGATGCATTGATCATGTTCGGGGCGGGGCAGATCGAAGCTGCGCGCCGCAAAGCGCGTGAAGCCAACGAACAGGCTGAGGAGCGCGGCAACGTGGCCGAGGCGTTCCGGTCGGCGTGGCTCTGGTGCACGCTCGAGCGCGAGAGCGTTGGGGCAGTCGACGCATTGGCTCGCGCCGAACGCGCCTTGCGCTCGCCCATTCGCTCGGCCGAAACCGACTGGAGATTGCGCGACCTCTCGGCGCGCACGCCCCGCAAGGAACTCGAGGGATGGTTGGATCACTTCTCGCGCGGTGGCCGGACGATGCTCGTCCGCACGGTCGCGCTCGAGTTGGCCGAGGCATACGACGACGCCGGTGACATCGACACGCGCCGGCAACTCATGGCGCGCGCTGCCGAGGCGTCGGATGCCCTCCTCGACGGACTCCCCGCTTACGATCACGCGAGCGTGCTCGAACGTCTTTCCGTGCTCGGCGGAGGCGACGCCTCTCACCGTCGCGACACGTTCGACGTCGATTGGTTCGTGAGCTGCAACCGTCGCATGGCCTCGGAGGACGGCCTCGAAGAGTTGCTCCTGGCGATCGTCGACATGGCTCTCGGGACGACCGACGCGCGCCGTGGCTTCCTCGTCTTGTTGTCAGACGGCGACACCCATGTGCGCGTGGCACGCGGCATGAGCGACCTCGGCGAAGAAGCGCAGCTGTCCGGCACCGTCGTGCGCGAGGCCATCGAAACGAGGGAAGCCGTCGTTGCGGCCGACGCGCGTACGGATGATCGCTTCGATGCTGTGGCGTCGGTCGCGAACCTCTCACTCCGTTCGGTTCTCTGCGTCCCGCTGCTCGGCGGCATCGATCGTGGCGCGCTCTACCTCGACAACGACGAGCGTGCTGCGGCGTTCGACGATGAGGACGTGCGGCGTGTGCGCGTTCTCGCCGATCAGGCGTCCATTGCAATCGGCAACCTTCGTCGTCGCGAGGAGGTCGAGGATCTCTCCAGGCGTCTACGCGATCGCGTCGACCGGCAGGACCGCGAACTCACGGACGCGCGCATGAAACTCCGTAGCGCGGGCGCGATTCCGCCGGCCGCCGGGCTGGTCGGTCGCAGCGACGCGTTCCGTGCGGTCCTCGACCTGGTCGACCGCCTCGGCCCGACGGACCTCCCCGTCTTGCTCACGGGTGCGTCGGGCGCCGGCAAGGGCGTCGTCGCGCAAGCGTTGCACGACCGTAGCCAGCGCGCCTCGGGGCCGCTCGTCATCGAGAACATGGCCGCGGTGCCTGCGAGTTTGCTCGAGAGCGAACTCTTCGGCCACGTCCGCGGCGCGTTCACGGGCGCCATCGCCGACCGCAAGGGACTCTTCGCCGAGGCCGACGGAGGCACCTTGTTTCTCGACGAGATCGCGGAGGCGCCGATCGAAGTGCAGGCGAAGTTGCTGCGTGTCCTGGAGGACGGTCAGTTTCGTCCCGTGGGTGCGTCCGTGTCGCTGCGCGCAAACGTCCGTATTCTCGCGGCGTCGAACAAGAACCTCGAGAAGATGGTGCACGAAGGCACGTTCCGTGAAGACCTCTTCTATCGCTTGGACGTCGCGTCGGTCCGCGTTCCTTCGCTTACCGAACGCGAAGGCGACATCCCCATGCTCGTCGAGTTCTTTCTCGAGCAGCTCAACACCGAGCACGGGACATCAAAGCGCATCACGCAGCAAGTCATGTCGGCACTCGTCCGCCGCGCGTGGCCGGGTGAAGTGCGTGAACTCTCGAACGAGGTCTCGCGGCTCTACTTCCTGTCGTCGAGTCGGCTCGACAACGTCAACGACGTGCGTGCCGAGCGTCGCGCGGCTGTCTCGGCGCATGACGTCATGCCGAGTTCCTTTCGGCTCGACGACCTCGAACGTCGTGCGATCGATCGGGCTCTCAAGGCAACGGGCAATCGTCGCGACCAGGCGGCGCAGCTCCTCGGGATCAGCCGCGGCGGTCTCTACGCGAAGTTGCGACGCCTGGGGATCTCGTTGAACGGTTAACCCGTGTCATTCATGGGCGACCTGCTGCGACCTCGCGCCGGGACGCGTGCGTACTTCCAGCCTAGAACTGCATCGGGAAGCCGCTTACTGGCGGGAGTGAGACCAGCTTCGGGGCATTCGGCGTTGTGAACGAGGCAAAGCGATACGGTCCGTCGACATCTCCGAAGCCCGCGACCAGCCGTCCGGCCGAGTCGAACGCGATGCACGGCGAGATGGCCATGGTGAAGGGCACCGCCGGCGAAAGTATGCCCGACGTCGTGTGGATCATGAGCGGAACTTCGAACCCGGGGAACTCATCCGCCGATGCCACCGCTGCGGTCCAGTACGTCGCGTGCGAAGCGGCGAAGCGGTCGACCGTGATGCCCTCGGGGATCTGCGCGAGGGAGACGAACGACGAGGTCATTCCATCGGACTTCAGCCAGAACAGCTCGCCCATGATGCCCTCGTCAGGCTCGTCGTTCGTTGCGAGGACGAGGGTGGCATCACCGGCTGGGATGACGGTGAAGTCGCCACTGGACGAAGCGAGGTCACTGACGGCCAAGGGGGCCGGTGGAGCGGTGACACTGAACGTCTGGAGCATCTTGCCGAGCGTGGGTGACTCCCCGGCGATGATGAAGTCGGTGCCGTGGGGGTTCACGATCGCGCGCCGGATGTTCAGCGTGCTGACGATCGTGAACGGCGGTGCCGTTTGGCCGCTCGTCGCAGACACGTTGACCGACACGGGCGGACTTCCGTCGTTGCTGAACGTCGTCGCATACATGTCGGCGGCGCCCATCACCTTCTTCCCGCCGACCTCGCTCAGCTCCTGGTCTCCGGCGAAGAAGCACAGGACGTCGAGCGCCGAGAACGCCAGGATTCCGCCATTGTCGATGTAGACGGGATAGTCGGGTTCGGTCGTGATGTGGTGGATCGGCGTGCCGGGCGACGTGACGTCGCAGACATAGAGTTCCATGGCGTCGTCCGGCGAGACCGTCTCGAAGTAGGCGAGGCGCGAACCATCGTCGTTGAGCAGGAGCTTCGGTCCGAAGTCATCGCGGTACTTCGGCTTCTGGTACTTGCCCACTGTCGAGACAACCGCGAAGGCGTCGCCGAGACGGTCGACGACGGCGATGCGCGACTTGCCTGAACCTGCGTCGACGAGCACAGCGAGTCGTTCGCCGTCTGCCGAGAGCACGGGCTCGTCCTCGGGTTTGTCAGGCCACGGCAGAGCGACGACACTCGCCTGGCCTCCGTCGATCGATCGATAGAGTGTGCCGTCACTCACGAACCACGATCCGTTCGAGGACGTGCGCAGCGACTTGCCCTTGATCTTCATGGCGGGCAGCGCTTCGGTGATCGAGAAGCTCGAGTGCGTGACCAGGTCGATGACGAAGACATCGCCACCGGAATCCTCGTCGCTGGCGATCAACTCTGTCGTTCCATCAGCCGAGACGTGGACTTCCTTCTTGAGTCCGTCCCCAGCGCCGCGCGCAACAGACAAAGGAATCGACACGTTTCCGTCGGCGTCGATCGAGAGCAGCACGCTGTCGGGGCCCTGGTTGGCACGGTAGAGAGCACCCCCGCCAAGCAGATGGATGAAGGACTTGAGCGCATCCCAGTCGCGCTCTGCGGGACAGTCGAGTCGGAAGCCGTCCTTCTTTGCCCATCCGACGAGCTTCACGTCGACGAGTTCGAGGTCGGCGGCGGCGAGGACAGCCGAACCCGCGTCGTCATCGACGACCCAGATGTCGTGGTGCGAATCGGACTCGGAGCTGAGAGCAAAGACCATCGTCTGTGCCGTCAGCGGAGCGCCGAGTGCGAGCGTAAGGGCGAGCGCGTGACACGAAGGCCGAAGGGTGGTGTGCATGAGTTGGCCCACTCCGAGACAGGGGATTGATAACCCGCGAGTCTACTCGCCAGCGGCCACGCTGCGTGGCGAGGCGGAGCGGCGCCATGCTTTCAGGGATGCTTCGTGGCGCGAACGTGCACGGCCTGGACACATCGGCGCCGGACTGGACGCCCACTGTCGCGCTGGGTCGCAACCAGCGCCTGGCGCAGCGTTCCCGAGCCTAACGCCGGAGTCTCGAGAGGTTGTTCTTCGCGTCGCGCAGTGCCTCGCGCAGATACGCCTTGCGCTCGCTCGACAAGCCGAGAGCCCCGAGCTGCTCCTCGGCCGTCGTGACGGCCTTCTCGTAGAGGACCTTGGCTTCGTCGCGGCGGTCGAGGTGGTAGTGCAGCACCAGCGCCGTGTCGTTGAGCGTGCGCGGGTCGCTGTCGTCGATGGCGACGGCTGCGGCGTAGGCGCGGTACGACTCGTCGTAATCGCGCGTGTCGCGACACATGAGCGCGTAGTTGTTCCAGATCGCGGCGTTCTTCGGGTTCGACTCGAGAATCGCGTGGTAGACCTTCTTCGCGCGTGAGTAGTCGCCGCGGCTGGCGACGCGGAACGCGGCGGTCTCGAGGTTCGTCGCGACAGCCGTGACGTCGTCTTCGCTCTCGATCCAGGCCGTGAGTTCCTCCGGCGCCTTCTCGGCCATGGCGAGGAGGGCCGTGGCGGCCGCGTCGCTCTCGCCCTCGACGGCGTAACGCCGCGCGAGACGGTAGAGCGTGTCGAACGGCGCGGCGTTGCCGAGGGTCTCGACGGCTTTCACGGCCGCGGCGACGGCGCCCTTCGCCGCGCCCGTCGTCTCGTACAACCACGCGAGCTGGCTGTGCGGCTCGGCGCGTTCGTCGCCCAGCAACTTCGCGGCACGCTCGAGTTCGACAGCGGCCTTCTCGCCGAGCACGGTCTGCGCCTTGAGCTCGCTGAGCGACGGGTCGTCACCATGCTCGGCCTTGAGAGCATGCAGCGCGTACAGGCGAGCCGTGCCGGCGAGCAGCAACAGCTCCCCGTTCTTCGGTGACTTGCGCAGTGCATCTTCGGCCTCCGAGAGCACGCTTGCGTACTCGCCGTAGCCGTAGAGATCGAGCTGCAGCGCGTCGACGAGCGCGTCGACCTCACCGGGCGGGGCGAGCAGCACGGCTGTGGCGAGGTAGCTCCTCGCCTCGCCGTAGTAGAAGTCGAGGTCGGACGTCTTGCCCTGCGCCGTGGCCCAGTCGCCCCAGTAGCGCATGACGCGCCCGAGCGTGTGCTGCACGTCGTAGTCGCGGACGTCGGTGAGCGGCTCGAGCACGGCCGCGGCGTCACTCGGCGCATCGAGCGCGAGGTGCGCGTCGGCGAGCGCGAGTCGGATCGGCGTCTGCTGCTCGAGACCCTCGACCACCGCCAACGCCTCGTCGAGCAGCGCGACGGCTTCGACCGCATCGCCTCCAGCGAGGTGACGTCGCGCGTCGTCGACGGCATCGGGCGTCGACAGGCACGTCGACGTCGCCGTGATCAGCAGCGAGGCGAGCAACAACTCAGGACTCGCTCGTCGCGCCCGCGTCGATCTTGGCGTCGATCACGCGCTTCGTCATCTGAGCATCGGGGCGTTCCGGCGCCAGCTCGACGAGCTCGTCGGCGACCTTCTTCGCTTCGTCGAGCTTGCCCTGATCGTTGTAGAGACGCGCGAGGTTCAGCATGGCATCGGTGTAGGCCATGAAGTTCTCGTCGAATGTGTCTTGGTCGACGAACGGGTTGTCGCAGACATCGCGGCCGAGCTGCCACGCGTTCTTGAAGTGCGTCTCGGCGACGTCGAGATCGCGGTTGAGGTGGTAGTAGAGCATCAGGCCCGTGTCGTTGACCCAGCGCGAGTTGTCCGGCGCCAGCTCGATGCAGCGCGCGTACGCGGCGTGCGCCTGTTCGTAGAGCTCGTGAGCACGCTCGTCCTCGCCGCGTCCTTCGGCGGCGACGCCCGTGTCGCGCGCCAGGAAACCGAGGTTGTTCCACCACGAGGCTTCCGTGGCCCGCGGCGCGATGCGCGCGAAGAAGTCGCGGCACAGATCGTCGCCGAGGTTGTCTTTGTAGAACGAGCCCACGAACGTGAGGCCGAGCACGGCTCCCTCATCGCCGTGCCGCGCACGCAGGGCCGAGAGGAACGCGCGCTCGGAGTTCTGCATGTGGACGAGCACGGCGTCCTTCGTCTCGGTGTCGAGCACCCGTTCGCGCGACCCGCCGGCCGTGCGCGTGGCGTCGTCGAGTGCTGCGGCATCCTCGCCGAGCGTGTTGACGGCCAGGTAGTAGTGGCTCCAGCCCGCATAGTTCCAGCTCTCGGCCGTCATGCGCGCGACTTCGAACGTGTCGAGGCCGTGGTGGATCGCGTCGGCGGTGCTGAAGTGGCGCGCGGCCTTCTCGAAGTTCGCGGCGGCGTTCGCGAGATCGTTCTGGTTGTAGGTGAGCAGGCCGTCGGCGTGGAAGAAGTGGCCCTGCGTCGTGATCATGCGCGAGGCGACTTCGGCGTCGATCGCGCGCTCGGTTGCGATGCGCTCCAGTGCGCCGTCGAGCGTCGAGATGACGGAGCGCGGCGAGGGGTGGAAGCCGTACCACTGGCGGGCGACGTCGTGGACGTCGGCCGACTCGGGGAAGCGCTCGAGGGCCGCTGCGAGAACCGTCGTGGCGCGGTCGTAGTCCTGCGTCTCGAAGAGGATGTTCGCGAGGACGCGCGAGGTGATCGGCAGCGTGCCCTCGACGGCCGTCAGGCTCGCGACGATGCCGTCGATCCCGGGGCCGCGCGACTGCTCGGCGGCCGTGTTGACGTCCGTCCCACCGAGGTTGGCGTCCATGAGCACCTGGTGCCAGGCACCGACAGCGTCGGCCGTGACGTACCCGGCCAGCGCGCGGGCCGCATCGCCCTCGCCGCGGACGCCCGCTCGCGCGAGCATCGCCTTGGCTTGCTCGGTGGTGGGCACCACGTCCGTCCAGAGTTCGAGCTCCTGCTGCTGATCGAGAGCCTGGCGAACCAGCGCGAGGCCGCCGTCGACATCCGTTTGCTGCGTCGCGGTGGCGAAGGGGCTGAGAAGGGCGAGGGCAAGGATCGTCGGGCGGCGCACGGGGGATCTCCGTGAAAGGCGGTCTGCGCCGGGGTCGGCGCATCTGCGGCGGGGCTCGTCGACGCGCGGGGGACGGTCGAACGAGATCGGGGTCTGGATGGATATAGCGATCGAACGGCAGCGAGGCCATCGGGGGGCAACGCCGCCGTGACGCGGCGGGCTCGCTGGGGTCACGTCTCAGGAAACGATACGCTTCCGCTGAGCGGACGTGGGTTCGCAACGAATCGAGAGCCGGTGGGGCGTGAGCCCGGAGCGGGCGAGCCTTCGGGTTGCGACCCGCAGACGCCGGACGGCGGTCTGGCGGTGACGTGCAATGACGGCATTGGCGCTCCTCTCAGGGGGCCTCGACTCCACGGTGGCGGCAGCGCTCTACGCCCGAGATCTGCCGCTGGAGGCCGGTCTGTTCGTGGATTACGGGCAGCGCGCTGCCGTCCCTGAGCGCCGCGCAGCCCGCGCGGTCGCCGCGGCCCTCGGCATCCCTCTCGAGGAGACGGAGTCGCCGCTTCTGAGCAAGCTGTGTCGGAATCATGGCCTCTCGGCCACGGCTCCTGGCTCGCTCCCGGAGCCGGCCCGCGGAGAACTGGACGATTCGACCGCGGCGGCCCGCAGCGCCGCGGCCGTGTGGGTGCCGAATCGCAACGGCCTGCTGCTCTCGATGGCGGCCGCCGTGGCCGAGGCGCGCGGGATCGGTGTCGTCGTGGCGGGCTTCAACGCCGAAGAGGCGGCGACCTTTCCGGACAACAGCGCCGAGTTCCTGGCCGCTTTCAATGCCGCCCTGCGCTTCTCAACGCGCAGCGGCGTGCGGGTCGAGTCGCCGACGCTGACCATGAGCAAGGTCGAGCTCCTCACCGCCGGTCGTGGGGTCGGGGCGCCGATCGACGTGTCCTGGAGCTGCTACCGCGCGGGCCCCGAGCCCTGCGGCCGCTGCGAGTCGTGCCAGCGCCGCAATCGCGCCGAGGACCAAGCCTCCTGATGGCGACGGGTTGCACGAACGCGGGCGCGACTGCTAATCTCCCGCGATTCGTAAGACAGTCAAGAAGACAACGCTCCGGAGGCCCACGACGCGGCGGTCTCCACAGTCAAGAGAACACAGTCAGAATGACGAGCACCATGGCCTCAAAGGCCGACACGATTGCCCAGAATGGGCTGCATACCTCGGACACCGGTTCGGCGGACGTGCAAATCGCCCTGTTGACGGAACGCATCCGTCACCTCACCGAGCACATGAAGGTCAACAAGAAGGACGCGCATACACGGCGCGGTCTTCTTCAGCTCGTGGGCCGGCGCAATCGCCTGCTTCGCTACCTGAAGCGCAAGGATCTCGCGCGCTACGGCGCCCTGATCGAGAAGCTCGAGATTCGCGGCGTCCGCGGCGGCAACTAGCCGCTCGGTCGAGGTCAGAGGCGCGCTCTGCGCGTCTTGCCTTTCCGTGAACCCGCTTCTACCAGATCTCTGTTTGCCCTGCAGCGCGACGACTTTGTCGCGCGGGGTCGATGGTGTCCACACAGCTCGTGCTGATCACGGGCTGGCACGGCAACGCCCCGGGTCTGTTCTCACCGGAGAACGACGTGACGTTGCCCCCGTTTCCTTCGCCGCGTCGCGAGGACGAACATGACCCTCAATCATCCCGTAAGCGTCAGCCGTGACATCGGCGGTCGCACACTCACATTCGAAACCGGCCGTATGGCCAAGCAAGCCGACGGCGCGATCTTCGCGACGTACGGCGAGACGTCGGTACTCGCGACGGCGCAGGGCGCCAAGGCGCGAGCCGACATCGACTTCTTCCCGATGACCGTCGAGTACCGCGAGAAGACCTACGCGGCCGGCAAGGTCCCGGGCGGCTTCTTCAAGCGCGAGATGCGCCCGCGCGACCACGAGATCCTCGCGGCACGCGCAATCGACCGTCCCGTCCGTCCGATGTGGCCCAAGGGCTACAAGATGGAGGTCCAGCTCGTCGTGCAGGTCGTGAGCTTCGACCGCGAGAACGAGGCCGACGTCATCGGCGCATCCGCTGCCATGGCTGCGCTGTCGATTTCATCGCTGCCCTACCAGGGCCCGGGCGCCTCGGTGCGCGTCGGATATGTCGACGGCAACTTCGCCATCAACCCGACGATCGAGCAGCTCGCCGAGTCGACGCTCGACCTCGTCGTGTCCGGCACGGTGGACGCCGTCACGATGGTCGAAGCCACGTCGCTCGAGCTTCCCGACGAACTCATGGCCGACGCCATCGACTTCGGTCACGGCTTCATCAAGCAGATCTGCGAGATGACGCAGGAACTCGTCGACAAGGTCGGCAAGGAGAAGCAGGCCTACGCCGAGCCTGAAGCGAACCCCTTCGCCGAGAAGGTCGAGGCCTACCGCAGCGCGATGAGCGACGCCGGTAAGACGAGCGGAAAGTTCGAACGCAAGGCGGCCATGAAGGCCGTCACGTCGGACGCTGTCGATGCGCTCACCGCGGGTGTCTCCGCCGACGAACTTGCCAGCGTCACCAGGCAGGTGAAGGACGCGATGCACGACCTCGAAGGAAACATCGATCGTCGCAGCATCATCGAGAGTCAAACGCGTTCGGACGGCCGCAAGCTCGACGAGATCCGCGAGATCGAGATCGAGCTCGGCGTGCTCGCACGCACGCACGGTTCGGTGCTCTTCACGCGCGGTGAAACGCAGGCGCTCGTCACGGCCACGCTCGGTACGGGGCGCGATGAGCAGATCGTCGACGGCCTCGGCGACGAATACTCCAAGCGCCTCATGCTGCACTACAACTTCCCGCCGTTCTGCGTCGGTGAAGTGCGTCGCATGTCGGGCACGTCGCGTCGCGAAGTCGGGCACGGCAACCTCGCCGAGCGCTCGATCAACGTCGTCATCCCGCCGCCCGAAGACTTCCCCTACAGCGCGCGCATCGTCTCCGAGATCCTCGAGTCGAATGGCTCGTCGTCGATGGCTTCGGTGTGCGGTGGTTCGCTGGCTCTGCTCGACGCGGGTTGCCCGCTGCGTGCATCCGTCGCCGGTATCGCGATGGGCCTCATCCACGACGCCGAAGGCGGCACGTTCCACGTGCTGTCCGACATCCTCGGCAGCGAAGACCACATCGGCGACATGGACTTCAAGGTCGCCGGCACCAAGAACGGTGTCACCGCGGTCCAGATGGACTGCAAGGTGAAGGGGCTTCCGATGGAAGTGATGAAGGGTGCGCTGCGCCAGGCCCGCGAGGGTCGCCAGCACATCCTCGGCATCATGGACGGCGCGATCTCCGAGGCGCGTTCGCAGGTCTCGAAGTACGCACCGCGCATCGAGATGCGTCAGATCGATCCCGAGAAGATCGGCGGGCTCATCGGACCAGGCGGCAAGATCATCCGTGGTCTGCAGGCCGACTTCCGCGTGCGTATCGAAGTCAACGACGAAGGTATGGTCACGATCGCGTCGGGCCCGGAAGGCGATATGGATTCCGCCATCAAGGCCGTCGAAGCGATCTGCGGCGATGCCGAGGTCGACGCGGTCTACAACGGCAAGGTGGTTTCGATGCGCGACTTCGGTGCGTTCATCGAGATCTTCCCGGGCAAGGAAGGCCTGCTGCACATCTCCGAGCTGGGTGTCTACGTCAAGAACCTGTCCGACGTCATGTCGGTCGGCGACCAGATCGAAGTGCGCTGCACCAACATCGACGAGTTCGGGCGCGTGCGCCTGGCGATCGAGTCGGTGCCCGATGATCACCCGCTCAAGAAGAAGCTCGAAGAGGGTGGCGATCAGCGTGGGCCGCGTGGCGACCGCGATTCAGACGAGCCGCGTGCACCGCGCGAGCCGCAGAAGTCGGCGTCCGATCTCGAGGTCGGTGAGATCTACGAAGGTGAGGTCCACGGAGTCCAGAACTATGGCGTCTTCGTCGAGCTCTTCCCGGGCCTGCGTGGTCTTTGCCACATCTCCGAGATGCGTGAAGAGCGCGTCAACGATCCGGGTGACGTCGTCTCGCAGGGCGACATCGTCAAGGTGAAGCTGCTCGCGATCGAAGACAACGATCGCCTGAAGCTCTCGATGAAGGCTGCCGACCCCAAGCAGGGCCGCGAGCCCGGCGAAGGTGGTGGCGGTGGTGGCGGCGGCGAACGCCGCGGACGCCCGCACCGTCGTCGCTCGCCGGCGTCCTGAGTCTCCAGGCAGTCACGCGCTGATGTGAAGCGAACCCCGCGCCCGGCCGCATGCCGAGCGCGGGGTTCGTCACGTTTGAGGACGTCGCTCGTCGCAGCGTGAGGGCAAAGTGCTGGCGTGCTTGCTGGTGTCCGCGGACCGCAATCCTCGCCGAGTTCTGGCGACGCCGGGATCCGTTCGGCGGACGCCGCCGAGCGCAGAATGACTTTGACCTCGGGCTGTTAGAGTGACGCCTTCGACCTTTCCCGCGAGCCACGCATGTCGCCGCTGTTGCTGTTGATCCTCGGACTCGTCCTGCTGGTGTTCGGCGGAGACTTGCTCGTGCGCGGCGCCTCAGGGCTCGCGCGCTCGTGGGGCGTCTCGTCGATGGTCGTCGGCCTGACGGTCGTGGCCTTCGGGACGAGTGCGCCCGAGCTGGCCGTCAACCTGCGCGCTGCGGTTGCGGGCAGCAGCGGACTGAGCTTCGGCAACGTCGTCGGGTCGAACCTCGCCAACGTGGGGCTCGTGCTCGGCATCGCGGCACTCGTGCGGCCGCTCGCGATCCGCGGCGACATCGTGCGGCGCGAGCTGCCCTTCATGGTGTTGCTCTCGCTGGCCGCCTTGGCCGTGTCGGCCGACGTCTGGTTGCGCCCCGAGGGTGTCGTGGCGATCGATCGCTCCGAGGGCGTCCTGCTGCTCATGTTCTTCGCGATCTTCGTCTACTCGACGGTGTCGGGCGTGGTGTTCGGCAAGGCGGGTTCCGACGTCGCGCTCGTCGAGGCGAGCGACGAACCGGCGGGCCCGAAGCCGAGTCGCACGGGGGTCAACGTCGCGCTCACGATCGCTGGGCTCGTCGGTCTGATCTACGGCGGTGACATCACGGTCGACGCGGCCGTACAGCTCGGGCGCGACGTCGGCCTCTCGGAGGCCATCATCGGCATGACGATCGTCGCCGTCGGGACGAGTCTCCCCGAAGTCGTTGCCTCGGTGATCGCGGCCTGGCGCGGCGAGACCGACCTCGCTGTCGGCAATGTCGTGGGTTCGAACATCTTCAACATCGGCCTGGTCCTCGGGACGACGGCCGTCGTGACACCCGTTGACGTCCCCGACGGCGGCCTGCTCGATGTCGGCCTCGCCACGGTCATGGCGGCGCTGTTGATCGCCTTCGCACTTTTCGGAAATCCGCGCATCGGACGCCCGACGGGGCTCATGTTGCTCGCGATCTGGCTCGGTTACTCGGCGTGGCGCGCCAACGCAGGCTTGGGTGTTTCGCCGCCCTGAGGCCCAGCGCCGTCATACCCGGCGAACTGACAACCCAGCGCACTGACTCGGCTGACTGACGAGCCGCGTCGTCCTCGCCCGCCCAGCGCGGCGCGCACGTAGCGACGGCTCATCGAGTACCATCCGGCGCTTCCACAGCCACCCACGCTGACATCCCAGGCGTCTCGAGACCCTCGATGCAAAGCCCCGAGTTCCTTGTCGCGATCGCGCTAGGTGCCGGCGTCATCTGCCAGCTCCTCGCGTACCACATGCGCGTGCCGAGCATCGTGTTGCTGCTCACGGCCGGCGTGTTGCTCGGGCCCGAAGGAGCCGGTGTCATCGTTCCCGAGCGACTCGGTGACGGGCTGTTCGGTGTCGTGGCACTTGGCGTCGCCGTCATCCTCTTCGAGGGTGGGCTGGCGATGGACCTGCGGCGACTGCGGCGTGAGAGCGTTGCGATCCCGCGGCTCATCACGATCGGTGTCTTCGTCACCGGTCTCGGCGCGGCGTTGACTGCGCGCTACGTCATGCAGTGGGAGTGGGGCGCATCGGCGGTGTTCGGTTCGCTCGTCGTCGTGACGGGCCCGACCGTGATTCGCCCGCTGCTCGGCATCGTGCGCGCGCGCCCGAACGTCTCGACGATCCTGGAAGCCGAGGGCGTCTTCGCGGATCCGATCGGCGCGCTGCTCGCGGCCATCACGCTACAGGTCGTGCTCGGCGACACGGTCGGCGCAGGCGCGCTCGACTTCGCCATGCGACTCGGCTTCGGCGTCGCCGTCGGTGCCGCGCTGGCCGCGCTCATCGCCTGGCTCATCAAGAAGCCCGGTGCCATGCCGCGCGACCTCGAGCACGTGTTCGTCCTCGGCGTCGTGCTCGCCGCGTTCGAACTCAGTGAATCCGTCTACCACGAGTCCGGGCTCGTCGCCGTGACGCTGGCCGGCGCGCTCGTGATCCAGTGGGCTCCGCGCGCCGGTGTCGTGCTGCGCGAGTTCAAGGAGCAGCTCACGAATGCCTTCATCGGCTTGCTGTTCGTCCTCCTCGCAGCCGACATCGCTCTCGACGACGTGCTCGCGCTGGGGTGGCGTGGTGTGGCGACGGTTGCGATCGTCGCCTTCGTCGTCCGGCCGCTGACGATCTTGTCGTCGGTGCCCGCGAGCCAGGCGACTCTTCGTGAACGGGCCTTCCTGTCGTGGATGGCGCCGCGTGGCATCGTTGCCGCGGCCGTCGCCTCGCTGACAGCGCTCGCCATGGAGCGCCAGGGTATGGAGGGCGGGCCGGCGATGCGGGCGCTCGTCTTCCTTACGATCGCCGTCACGGTTGTCGTCCAGGGTGGACTGGCGCCGATCGTGGCCGGGCTCCTCGGTGTGCGCGAGATGGGGCGCAGCACGGTCGTCATCCTCGGCGCTGGCGAACTCGCCCTGATCCTCGGCGAACGACTCATCTGCCCGACGCGCAAGGTGACGTTCATCGACGTCGACCCTGAGCGGATCGCGCGCATCGAGAACAAGGGCGGCTTCGGTGCCATCTGGGGTAACGGTCTCGAGGCGACCACGCGTGCGCGCGCTCAGCTGCGCTACGCGACGACCGTCATCGCGCTGACGGCGAACGAGGAAGTCAACCTGCTCTTCGCGCGCGAGGCGAAGGAGCACGACGCCGTCCCCGAGGCGATGGTGCGTGTCGGCGTCGGCGCGCGCGGCTTGCCTGCGAAGCTGCTCGAGAACGACGACGCGCACATGCTCTTCGGTGAACCCGTCGACCTGCACATGTGGAATCGTCGCGTGCGCCAGGACGAGGTCGCCTTGTTCGAGCTGACATACGACGCCGACTCCATCGTGGCGGAGCCCGACGACGACAGTGAGCCGGAGACGAAGGTGCCGACGAAGCCGACGAGTCAGTCGCTGCTCCTGGCCTGGACGCGCACCGGCAAGTCGTGGGAGCCCGTGACGGATCGTTGGAAGCCGAAGACCGGTGACCGCGCGTTGGCGATCGTCTGGACGAAGAAGCGGCAGGACGCTGTGACGGCGCTGACGGCGGCGGGGTGGTCGGAACGCCGCGATGCCCAGCTCTGGCGTGCGTCGAGGCGTCGCGCGGGGCCGTGACGCTCGGTCCGCCGCCGCCCGATCCGAGTCATCTCGCGCGCGTCGCCGCGTGGCGCGACGTCGTCGCGCGCGATTACGTCCCGCTCCACCCCGAGCTGCGTGCGCTCGACCCGACGATGTTCGCTGCGTCGTTCGTCGACGCGTTGAGTGACGGTCGACCGGAGGCGCTAACCGGCGCCCTCATCGACCGCGGCTCGGAGCTCTACGAGGTCGAGGTCTTCACGCAGCAGTGGTGCGCGGCGCTGCTCGCCGAGGTCGATCACTTCGAGCGCTGGGCGCATGCCGCCGGACACGAGGTGCCGCGCCCCAACTCGATGAATCGCTACGGCGCGATCGTCGACGACTTCGGCCTCCAGCCGCCGCTGCGACGCCTCGTCGTCGACGGCCTGCGGCCTTTCGCCGCGCAGGTGTTCGCAGAGGTTGGCGGTGCCGCGCTCGATGACCACCACGCGTTCGTCGTCGAGTACGCGCCGGGCAAAGACACCGCGCTCGACTTCCACGTCGACGACGCCGAGGTGACGCTCAACCTCTCACTCGGCGAGGACTTCGACGGCGGCGACCTCTACTTCCGCGGGCGTCGCTGCTGGCAACACGTCCAAACGAGCTGTTCCACGAGCGACGAGGTCGACATCGCCCACGTCCCCGGACGCGCCATCCTGCACGCGGGCAAGCACCGCCACGGCGCGCGCATCGTGCGTCGCGGACGCCGACGCAATCTCATCGTGTGGTGCCGCAGTAGCGTCTACCGCGCGCACGAACGCACGCTCGTGGACTGCCCGGAATGGTGTCAACGCAGCATGGCGCGCTGAGACGCCGCGTTGTCAGGGCGCTGCGGATGCGCTGTACAGCACGATTGCCGACGGGCCGCTCGTGAAGCGTTCGCTTGGCGAGGTGAAGAAGAGGGCTTGCACGGGCACGGTTACGAAGTCGAGTCCGCCGGGAAGGAGTGGCACCGGCGCAGCGATTTCGAGCGTGCCGCTCGCGGGGACAGTCGTGAGCGGGATCGTGAGGAAGGGCAGCGCCAGGTGCAGCGTGGTCTGCGAAGGGGCGAAGAAGAGACTCGGGCCGAGCGACGCCGACGTCAGCAAGGTGACGGTGTCGCCTGGTTCACCTCTAAACGACAGCGTGACGTCGTCGCCCTCGACCACGAAGCTGTTTGTCGTCAGCGAGCGCGCGGCACCGGCGAGCGCTGCGATCGTGCCGGCCGTGACTTCCGTCTCCAGCCCGTCAGCTCCGACTGCGCCCGCACAGCCGGCCGCGACAACGCCTCCTTGGCCACCAGCGAGCTGCGTGTCGCGCACGCGAACGAGCGGCGCGCCGAATAAGCTACCGAGCGTGAGAGCGTGCCCTCCGTCCCCCGAATCGAAGCAGAGGCTTCCCGCTCCCACGGCTCCGCCCGATCCACCCGTGACGTTGCAGCCCGCGAGCAAGATGGTCGAGCTGCCATTCACGCGGCAGCCTTGTCCGCCATCTGCCGGTGGCCACACGGTGAACACTTGGCTCTGGGCGTCGGGGCCCGAACTGCCCGTGATGGACGAGTCGTAGACAGACACCGTCGAGTCGAGCGCTGCGAGCCCCGGTTGCGGGACGAGGATCGGACTCTGCAGGGAGCCCTGGTTGTCGGCTTCGCCCGCTGTCAACGAGCAGTCGCTGATGGTGACCGACGAGGAGTTGAATGCCGACACGGCGGGTCCGAAGCCGCCGCCGAACGCGCAGCGCTCGAGGTGCACGGCGCCGAGGCAGTTCTCGATGCTGATCGCAGGGAGTGGTTCGTTACTGATCGCGTCAACGTTCAAGCGACGGATCACGACGCTTTGATCGGGCGCGAGGTTTTCGATCGTGAAGGTGGGGGACGGTGTGCCGAGGACGGCGTCGATGCCGCACATCAAGATCGTCTCGTCGATGCCCGCGACCGTGAGCGACTTGCCGTTGATGCGGACGAGGTTGGAGTTGGACTCGAGCAGGACGATGTGATCGCCGTCGGCCGCGATGTCGATCGCGGTCTGCAGCAGAGGCACGTCGCCGGCGGGACCGACCGTGATGACTTCGCCGAGTGCGCGTGCCTGCACGACGGCACCGAGCATGAAGACGGCGCAGAGGCTGAACGTCAGCGCGCTGTCATGCGTCTTCCTCATTCCGCGCCACCGGCGCCGTCCCACCAACGCCCCGGGCGATAGGTGCCGACGTACCAGCTGTGTCCCTCGGCATCGGAGGCCAGGAACCCGCGCGAGCCGTAGTCCTCTTCGTACATCTCGCGAACGATGGTCCAGCCCGCGGCCTTCACTCGTTCGTACACCGCGTCAGGGTCGTCGCATTGGATCGAGAACACGGCCGTGTTTCCGCCGGCGCTCTTCGGGCTCAAGCGTTTCTCTTCGGCGCGCGACGTGCTCACCATCACGACACCCGGGCCGAGCGTGAGTTCGGAATGCCGCACCGTGCCGTCGGGCCCGGGAACGACGAGCCGCTTCTCGAATCCCAGCACGGTGCAGAGTGCCTCGATCGCGGCGGGGGCGTCGTCGTAGGAAAGGCTCGGATAGAGGTTGGAGGGAGTGGACGACGACATGGCGCGGCTCCGCGGGGGAAGAAGGCTCGCAGTATATCGCGTGGACCGTGGGGGGCGGGGAAGCGCCGCCGAAGCCACCGACCCGAGCCGGCGCGCTGGATGCGAGACGGCGAGCTGCCCGGAGTCGTGATATCGTCGCAGGGCATCTCACTCTCATCGGGGTGCACCGACGCGCATGCAGGAAACAGAACGGGCTCGCTACTGGGACGGCGTCGCGGACGCCAAGACGTTCACGCATCCGCTCGACACGGACGTCCTCGCGCGCTTCGCGTCACGCGACGGTCGTGTGCTCGACTGCGGCTGCGGATACGGCCGGCTGCTCGAGCAACTGCACGACGACGGCTGGCCGCGCGTCGTCGGCGTCGACTTTTCCATCGCGATGCTCGCTCGCGCGCACGACCACGGCGCATCCGTCGCGCGCAGCACGGCCACGGCGCTCGCGCTGCGCGATGCCTCCGTCGACGCCGTGCTCGCCTTCGCCGTCGTCACGTGCGTTCCCGAGGACGACACGCTCGACGCGATCATCGCCGAGTGGCGCCGCGTGCTCCGTCCCGGCGGCGCACTCATGCTCAGCGACTGCGCCCTCGGCGACGACGCCCGCAACCGCGCGCGCTACGAGTGTCACGCCGCGCGTGGCCTTCCCTACGGCGTCTTCGATCTCGACGAAGGCATGCGCTTCCGCCACTTCGACCCGACGGCATTCGAGCAACGCCTCAAAGGCTTCGACGTCACCTGGCGCCGTGCACTCACCGTCACGACGATGAACGGCCACGAGCAGCCGGCGTTCCAGCTCGTCGCGCGCCGTCGGTGAACATGCCGGGGTTGGTGAGACACGCGCCCGCGGACCGCAGCGTGCGGCCACGGGGCGTGCACGTCATGAGGCGTGTTGCGAGGCTTGGTCCGTCATTTCGTCGAGGCCGGTTTCGCGTGCTCGGACACGCCGGGGTGATCGAGCGGAATGTGCACGGCGCGGAACAGTGCCGTCGCCGAGCCGTGTCCGCCGCGGCGATCCGGTCCCGGCTGAGGGCCGCCGTCCGTTGTGCGGCGCGGAGGCGCACCTCCGTTCGGGCCACGGTTGCCTCGACCGGGGCCGCGCGGGCCTCGGGGCGATGCACCGCGCTCGGGGTCACCCTGGAACGGACTGACGAACTCCCACAGCATGTCGCCCGCACGGTTCACTTGAAAGACGCGACCGTCGTCCCCTTCACAGACGAGGAAGCGTCCCTCGGAGAGCGGTTCCGCTCCCGAGATGTGCGATGAGAAGAAGTCGAACCTCTCGGGTGCGGAGTACGACCAGGCTGCCTGCTCGGGGAGCGCGGGAAAGCCGTTCTGATCGGCGACCCAATCGCCGGAGTCGATCGGGACGTGTACGAGGTCCACCGAGGAGAAGTCCCCGTCAGGACGACCCGAGCCATTGTTGAAGACGCTCAGTGCGACTCGTTCGTCGTCGCGCGTCCAGCGGGCGTCGTGTTGTCCGAACAGAGTCTGCGGCTGAGCCTGGCGGGTGTTGGTGGCGTTTCCCCAGCGCCACAGCAGGTCACCCCCGCGACCATACCTCCCGCCCTCCGTACCGGCGGCCTGTTCGGTCGTCGTCGAGTGGTCGATCACGAAGACTTCTGAGAAGTTCCGCACGGAGATCACAATCAAGTCCAGATCCGCGTGGTAGTCGATGGAGTTGGTGTGCATCCAGTCGGCCGCTTCGCGTTCGCGTCCGTCCTCTCGACCTTCGCCCTCTTCTTCCGCGTCATCGATGTAACCGAGTGCACGCAAGCGTTGCAGCTCCTCCTCCCGAGCGCGTCTCGCGTTCTCGGTTTCGGGCTGCTCGAGTTGGGGTGCGCCGATGTTGATGTCAATGCGTTGCGGGTGGGTCGCCGGGTCGCCGTAGTGGGCGAGGTTCGCATCACTGTCTTGAACGAGGTGATCCCACGCGCGCCATGCCCACACGATCTCGGCGCCGTTTGGTTCGATCGGCTTCAACTCCCAGAGTGCGTCGGGCCAGAGGCCCGTCTCGCCCACGGAGTTCGGCCGTCGCCCCGCGGCAAGGGCGTCGTCCTTCGACTTGCCTTCCCAAACGACGACCAACACGTTGCCGTTCGGAAGCACTTCGAAGTCGTGGTGGTGGAGGTGGTCTTCCGCCGAAAGGTCGTAGCTCCAGACGAGCTCCCCCTCCCACGTGAACTGTTCCAACACGCCGCCTTCGCCGCCTCCGTGGAAGCGTGTGTTGGTGCCGATCTTCCCGGCGCGAAGCAGGTCCCCGTTCGGCAACAGATCGGCCGCGTTCCCCGGCGTGAACTCGGACGTCCAGCGGTTGACGACCGCGCCCTTCTCATCGATGAGAACGGTTTCCGTCGAGCGCAGCGGGGCGAGGAGCGTGTAGCCGGGTTCGGCACCCTCGACGTGGAGCAAGACACCCGTGTCCGGCGGTGCCGGCGTCGACTCTTGGGCGGCAGACAGGAAGAGCGGTGTGAGACAGGCGATCCAGTTCATGAGTTTCATCGATGTAGCTCAGGGTCGGGAGTTTGAGGTTCTCAGACTTCGCGCGGAGTGGAAGGTAATAAGTGGACTGGGCGACGCCTCCGCCCACATCGTCTCGAGAGGAGAGAAAGGGGAGGGGAGAGGAGGTGCGTGGGCATCGACGGCGCGCCCAGTCCGGTGTTCAGCAGTTGGATCGGTACTCCTCACAGCGATCTCCTGCGACCGCCCCTCTGCGTGGCGAGGTTCCGCCTTTCCACAGAGGGACGGTCACGCTTTCGCGACGATCGCCGTGAACATTCCGGGCTCTACAGGACGTAGAACACATTGTCGTTCAGCTCATGTCCGATGTCGGTGTTGCGCCGGATGATCCGCGCGAGCGTCTGATTCTCGATGAGCCGGATCAGTCGCACGGGCATGTAGGCCTGGTACCAGAATCGATCGCCATCGCGCAGTCGCTCGAACTGATCGCTCAGCATGATGCGGAGTGTCGGACCCACGATTGCTCCCGGCGCATGGTCTTCACACAGCAACCCGAGCCAGGCGTCGATGTCATCGACTCCGGAGTATGTCTCGGCAAGGCGCGCCTGGATCTCCGCGTCCGAGGACACGTCATGGAACGACGTTGCGCGTGGGCGTCCAAGACCTTCCCGCAGGGAGTTGTAAGAAGCCAGCCCGTGGTCGCGGCCGCGCTGGATGTTCAGCGACGGGAGGTCGAGGCCACCGGCACCCGGAGGGCCGAACAGGAAGTTGCGTACGTCGTCGATCACGAACGGATCCACTTCCTGCGCCTGCTGTCGGGACAAACCTCGGAGGTAGGGATCGATGCCGAGCGAGGAGAGCTCCCGTGGGTTGAAGAACGCCTGCGCAAGGGGGAGGTTTCCGGCCGGGTGCGTCGATCCATCGGCTTGCACGCGCAGGAGCTGCGGCGAGAGCATCGTGTGACCCACGCGGTAGCCCGCCGTGGCGAACTCGTTGGCGATCGAGGGGTCGACGTCCGGTCGATACCCGCGATAGGGCGACAAGGCCTGCGTGCCGAGCAGCACTGGCAAGAACTCGCGATAGGTGATTGCCTGCATCTCCGCGGCGACGAGCGCGCGAGCGAACTGGTAGATCGTTTCGCCGTCGAACAAGCCGAGGACCGCGAGTTCCGTCGCCCAGTAGTTGTGCTCGCGCACGAAGAGTGTGTGCATCGCGGTCAGTGCAACTTGCTCGTTGGCGCGGATGTCACCGGCGAGGAACAGCGCTGGATCCGAGCTCGGTGCGTTGGGGAGTTCGTGCTCGTTGTACGGAAGCAGGTCTCCCGCGCTGGTCTTGAGGCGCCCGGTGCCGTCCAGGGTGCGCAGTTCGTGAGCACGCTCCTCTTCCGATCCGTAGACGTTCGACGCATCGATCAACGCGGTGATCAGGTTCACCTGCTGTCGGACTCCGTCGACGACGTCGTAGCTGGAGCGGTCGAGCGGTAGCGTCACGAGTCCCGTTCCGGTCGGGTCGAACCACGGGTCACCGAGCGGAACGACGATGTCGAACGCTTCTGCAGGGTCGGCGATGGGCGTTTCGGTGATGTCGTGGTCGAGGAACTGTCCCCACATCCAGAGAAAGTCGGATGCTCCGAGGCTGTTTGGAATCGAATCGCTCTGCGCGACGACCGTGTTGCTGATCGCTCGCGGACTGGAGCGGTCCGCGCCTGCGGGGGTGTGGGAACCGTCGGCATAGTCTGGCTCGACGAGGCGCAACAGGGCGGTTCCCGCGGCTCCCCAACTCGGGTGCGTCGCATTGTTCCCCTCGCCGTCGATGGTCCGGTACTCGAGTGGGAAGACCGCGGCTTCCCCGCCTGCGATCGGGAAACCACCGCCCCGTTCTTCACGGAGCGTTTCCGTCGGCGAGCGGCTTCGTTGAACAGGAGATCGCCCGACGCTCTGGCGGTTGTCCTGAAGCGCAAGGGCGTCGGAAGCTCCGACTCCGAGACTCAGCGAGACAGCAATGATCAGCGTGGTTGGAGTGTCCATCTTCATGGCTCCCAAGGTTGTTGGCGGCTTGTGGCCGCTGGGTCGTCCAAGTGCAGCCCATGAGACGATGGCGAGTCTTACGACTCTCTGAAGCAGCGCGTTTTTGGTGCGATTCAGATTCGACGAGTGCGCCGCGCACGAGATCCGGGACGATCGTGCGTTTCTCGAAGACGACTGAGCGGTGTCTCGAGAGGTAGACGGGAAGACCACGGCCGGCGAACTCGCGGCGCTGCCGGGACGACGCCAGGCAAGGTGCACTCATGTCGAGAACGAAGATCCTGCTCGTCGAGGATGACGAGAAGCTCGGCCGGCAGGTAATGGGGTATCTCCGGGAAGCCGACTTCGACGCCGACTGGATTCGTGACGGCGAGCAAGCGCTGAGAGTGGACCCCTCGTCGTACGAGCTTTGGATTCTCGACTTGATGTTGCCCAAGGCTCACGGGCTCGACGTGCTCAAACATGTTCGTGGAACTTCGGACGTGCCGGTTCTCGTCCTCAGCGCACAGAACGAGACCCGCGTCAAGGTCCGCGCGCTCCAGCTGGGCGGAGACGACTACCTCACGAAACCGTTCTGGCCCGAAGAGCTCATCGCGCGCGTGCAAGCTCGCATTCGACGGCCGACTGCCATCCATGATGAGCGCGTCGTTGTCGGAGGCCTCTCCGTCGATCTCGAGGGACGTCGGGTATCTGTGGACGGCGAAGAGATCGAGCTGACGCGTGTCGAGTTCGACCTGCTCGCCGCGATGGCGCGGCGCCCTGGCGCGGCAATCCAGCGGGGCAGGCTCGCAGACCAGGTGCTGGATCCGCTGCGCGAGGGGACGGAGCGAACACTGGACGTGCATATCTCACGCTTGCGCAAGAAGCTCGGTTCCTACTCCGGGTTGATCGCGACGGTCTGGGGAGTCGGCTATCGCTTCGACGTGGATTGCGCCCCGTGAGCTTGCGCCTGCGACTCGTCTTGGTGCTGAGTCTCGTCGCGCCGCCGCTCGTGATCGCGCTGACATGGGTGCGCGGCGAGCTCGACTATCGCGCTGAGGTCGAGGCACTGCACCACTTCATCGACGGGCGGATGCAGGACGGGCGAGCGGCGTGCGAAGCCGATCCCGAACAGTTTCCTCGTCCCCCTCGCCCTGACCCTCGGGATTCGTCGAGTGCGCCTCCATCGGGCCGCCTGCACCCTCCCGCTGGAGGGCCACCCGACGGCCCTCGCATCGACCTGTACGCCTACGCCGTGGATCTCGTGTCGGCCAATCCACGAGCACCCACGTTTCCTCCCGCGCTCAGACGAGCTCTCGAAGCGGGGGCGACGCGCGCCGACGAGGAGTTTCGCGAGGACGGGCGGTCCGGTGTTCGCGTAGCCGCTCGCATGCCGTGGGGAGAAGGGCCCTGCGCGATCGTGCTGGCCATACGTCCGGGAGCCGGTCCACATTGGCTCAGCCAAAACCAGTTGATCATCGCCTGTGCGTTGGTGCTCGGGCTCGTTCTGACGACGTTCCTTGCGGCGGGTCCGATCGTCCATCGTGTGCGACGCTTGCAACAGGACGTGCGCCGCTCTGCGCGATCTCGCTACGCGACCTCCGTGGCAGTGACGGGCAACGATGAGATCGCTCAACTGGCTCACGAGTTCAACGACGCGAGTGAGGAGATCACGCGACAGTTCGATGCCGTCGAGGATCGCGAGCGTGCGCTTCGTTCATTCGTCGAAAACACGACGCATGACCTGATGATCCCGATGACGGTGCTGCAGGGACACTTGAGTGCTCTGCGTGACGCGAAGGCGGGTGGGAACGCCCTTCTTCACGACGCGATGGAGGAAGTGCAGTACATGACCTCGCTGCTCCAGAACCTCGGCGCCTCTGCGAAGCTCGAAGCGGGCACGCTCGATCTCGAGCGCGGAGATGTCGACTTGAGTGTGCTCGTCGAGCGCGTCGTGGCGCGTCATTCCCCTATCGCGCGGGAGAAGGGCATCGAAGTGAACTTTGCGCCGCCTGAGGAAGCACTGGTCGTCCAGGCTGATCTCACTCTCATGGAGCAAGCGGTCAGCAACCTCGTCCACAACGCCGTTCGCTACGGAGATGCGGGTGGCCATGTGGCGGTCCTGCTCGACTCAGAGGTGGACGGCGGATGGCGTCTTCGCGTGGTCGACGACGGTCCGGGGATCGACGACGACGTCATCGAACACCTGGTCCAGCGCTCCACTCGCGGCGATGAAGCTCGGACTCGCCACCCCGAGGGGCAGGGGCTCGGGCTCAGCATCGCGTTCGAGGTGGCCCGCCGACATGGCTTCACCTTGAAACTCACGCGCTCGGAGTACGGCGGGCTGGAGGCCGAGCTGAGCGAACCGGCTCAGTCCGGATGATTCACGGCTGAGCTGCTGCGGTCGCGTCCCGTGCAGACGTCGTCACGGCCTCGCAACGATCGTCCGTGAATAGCCCTGTCGCGTCCGATCGTCGCGAGGCTGCTTCACGTAGCCGACGAAAATCGACGACCACGGACAATCAGCCGTCCCAGCTCGTCGCGCGCCGTGCGAGCTGCGAGCCGGGCGCCTGATTTCGCAGAATGCGCGTCACGTCAAGCGATCGCCGGCATCCGAAGCGTCTTCGCCCTTCATTCCTCGGAACCGGTTTCATGGCCGCCTCACGCGATCGCCTGCCTCTCGCTCTTCTCCTGCTCCGTCTCGGCGTGTTCGTCGTGATGGGGATGTGGACCCTCGACAAGTTCCTCAACCCCGAGCACACGGCGGGTGTGTGGGAGAAGTACTACGGCGTCGGGGAGGTCTCGAGCGCGCTGTCGTATGGACTCGGCGCCGCGCAGGCCGCGCTGGTTCTGGCCTTCGGCGCCGGACTCTTCAAGCGCTTCAGCTACGGGGCCGTTCTCGCCCTGCACGTCGTCTCGACGCTGAGCACGATCCCGATGATGCTCGATCCGTGGTCGAGTCCGAACCTGCTCTTCTACGCCGCTTGGCCCATGCTCGCGGCGATTGCCGCGCTGTACATGCTCCGAGACGAAGACACCTGCGGCACGCTCTCGCCGCGTTGAAGCGTGGACGCGCCTGACGTTGCTACTGGCCGGGCACGGGGATCTCGTCGAGGTCGCCGGGTGGCGTGACGGCCCAGTCGAATGCCGGCGCGCCTGAGGCTGCTAAGGTGCGGCAGACGTTCGCTCGGTTGTCACCGATTGCTGAGCGTGCTGGATGTTTCCATGAAACGACGCGACCCCCGACAGCTCGTGTGAGCTGCCGGGGGCCGGTTGTTGCATCGTTGCGCGGCTGCGCGACGGGTCAGTTGTTGACGCCGTCCTTGAAGCCGGGCGTTGCCGGGTCGTTGTCCCAGACGTCGGGCCAACCATCGAGGTCGGTGTCGACGCGGAACTCCAGGTTGAGACCGTAGGCGTCCGCGAGGTTCGTCGCGGCGAACGACGTGACCGTGTCGCCCTGGGTGTTCGTGACGTCGCCCTGGATGATGACGGGCGTCTCGAAGAGCCATTCGGCGTTGAAGCGCTCGACGCCCGTGTCGACACCGCCGACCATGAACGCGTCGCTGATCTCGCCGTCGCCATCCATGTCCGTGGGCATCGACTCGATGTCGAAGAGCACGAGCTTGCCGAGGAACTCCGTGATCGCGCGACGGCGACCGGCGCCGAGCTTCGCGAACTTGTCACGCGACTCCTGAGCCTCGCCACCGTGGCGGAGGATCACGTCTTCGAGCGTCAGCGACGCGCCGTCGTGACCCCACGGGAAGCCCGAGCCGACACCCCAGAGCGGCGGCGTGCGCCACAGCTCCTGGACGTTGCCGTCGAAGCCAAGCTCATAGAAGTCCTCACCGACGTCGTGCTGACGGAAGTCGGTGAACAGCGCCGTCTCCGTGAACGAGCCGAAGTTGCGCTCGTAGACGTCACCGTTGGGCGTGAACAGTTCGACGAGCGAGGCCTCGAGACGACCGGCAGCGCCGAGCTCCTTCTTCTCCTTCTTCGTGTACTTGTTGTACGTCACGTCGAGATCGAAGAAGCGACGGTCGCCCGCGAAGGTGTCGTCGGCGGCAGCGATGGTCCACTCGGCGACGTGGCATGTCGTGCATCCGAGCTTGTCCATCTGCTTGATCCCGCGCTTGAACTCCTTCTCGTCGCCGGCGAAGGCCGGACGCGGCGCGTTGAGCATGAACCACTCGGCGAGGTCGAGGTCGCCCTCGGAGATCTCCGTGAGGTAGCCGTCACCGTCGGGGTCGTCGAGCGAGAAGCCGAGGACGTCGAGCGTCGTGCCGCCGTCCGGCGCCTTGTGCGTGGCCGGGAACTGGATGGCACCCGAGAGCGTGGGCTCGGAGATGCCGTCACCGTCGGGGTCGTTCAGCGTCGACGGATCATGGCTGTCGAGGCCCGAGTGCGTGACGTAGGGGTCCCAGAGGAACACGCGGTTCGTCGGGTTCAGAGCCGCCGGAGGCGCGTTCTGTCCCCAACCCCAGACGATCATGTTGAAGTTGTAGTGGGTGGTGGTGACGCCATCGATGCCGGTCGCGCCGGGCACGATCTCGATGTTGCCTTCACCGTCGTCGAGGCCGTACCAGACGCGGAAGATCGAGTTGAAGGCCGGAGCACCCGTGGCGCCGCCATCGAGCTGCGGGTTGCCGTAGTTGATCGGGTCGCCCTCGAGGCTCGGCGTGACCATGAGCTCCGTCGGAGCCGCGGCCGCTTCGGAGGCCGAGACCCAGCCGTCATCGTTCGCATCGATCTGCGAAAGCATGTCGGCGCGGATCTGGATCGCGAGCATCTCCATGATGCCCGAGCCGTAGTAGTGCGGCGCG
This sequence comes from Planctomycetota bacterium, assembly GCA_029259745.1. GTDB lineage: Bacteria > Planctomycetota > B15-G4 > B15-G4 > B15-G4 > OFTM221. The sequence goes on along the minus strand of JAJDEO010000070.1, from coordinate 24,789 downwards.
TTACGGCCCAGGCCGCTGTCCTTCGAGAAGTTCGTGCCGCCACCCGGGTTGCCCTGCGGGAGGTTGTGACACCCCGAGCAGCTCGTGTGGTTGTTGGCCGTGATCTTGGCAGTGTTGCCGTCGACCATCGGACCGCCGAAACCACCCACAGCCGTCGAGTCGGCGCGGAAGACGCCGTCGCGCGTCCGGAACTCGCGGAAGTTCAGGTTCCGCCCGAGCTGGTACGCGAGGTAGGGATCCTTGTCGATGAAATACGCCGTCGCGCCTACATCGGCGTTGTTGTCGCTGTGAACGGCGCGCACGCGCGGGTTCTTCACCGAACGCCCGGAGGCGTCGATGTCGGAGTTCTCGGTATTCACGAGATTGGGGCGCTCGGCGTATTGGCCGAATGCCGCCCCGGCGAGCAGCGCGAACGCGGCCGCCGAGGTTGTGCAGGTACGGATTTTGCCCGGTAAGGTCATCATTGCTTCCTTCTGATCACGGATGACGGCGGAACCACGGAGTTCCGCGGGATCTGGAGTGCCCTTGCACGCCAGCGACAAGACAGCATCGGGCGAAATCGGCTAGGAGTGTGGGGTCGTTCCGATAAAAAACACCGCCCGCTGCGGCTTCGTTCTCGACACAGTGTCCGAAAACGGGATCGTCTCCTTTCGCGTTGAAGTCGTCCCTGGTCGCGACAGCAAATGAGCCCGTGACAAACGCGGCCCTTCGTCGTCAGCACTGCGCGGAGCGTTGTCCATCTGTCGACCGAAGACGTGGTTACAGAACGCAATGGGCCTCACCCGCCTCACCCGCTCGGCCTTCGGGCAGGTCCGTGGCGTCGACCAACGATCGAATCGATCGCGGTCGACGCGGCAAACTTGCCCTCGAAACGGCGGGGGATACCGCAGACATTCACGGGCTGCTGTCAGGTTTCCCCGGCAGACAAGGCGAAGAGATGAACATGCAAGCGCTCGTTGTTTCAGGAAACCGGAACGAAGCGTGACGCGTCTCACTCACTCGCCGCTCGATGGTTTTCTCGAACAGCCCGGCGTTCGCGCGTATGGTGGGTTCGTCAGGTATTTCTCTTAGTCCCGCCGATCGCATCGGATGCGTGTCACGATGCCGACCCGGTCGAGGACCGATCCTGTGGGAGGATCCGTCCAATGAGTTTCTTCTGTTTCGACACGCGACGTGCTGCTGCATTGCTCACCGCGGTGTTCCTGTGCGTCGCCGCACGCCCGCTCGACGACTTCGAGATCACGGGCACGATCCTCTATGGCGATGCCGCCGGAGCGACGTCCGGGGCCGATTGCGATCACACGTCGGCCTTCGCCGAGGCGCCGGCCGAGATCCATCGGCGCGAGCTCGGCCTGCCGGCCGACAGTGGTGAGGGCAAGGCGTTGTTCGTCCGGGCCCAGACGTCGTGGCGCAAGGCGCTTGCGCGTGTCGCCGTCGACGAGGGTGTCGACGTCATCACGGTGACGGGTGGCTGCCGCGGCGGTGACGGTCCGATCGTCGACGTCACGCAACGCGTCATCGACTCGCTACCGAAGTACTACGTGCACGGCGAGGTCTTGCACGGTCGCGCCCAGGATGCCGGCGACATCGCCGTCCTCGACAAACAAGCGCTGCTCGACGCAATCCCCGAGTACCTCGAGTTCCTGCGCGTCGACTCGACGAACCCTCGCTACCATCTGTTGCAGCGCGCATACCGCGACAAGTTCACGGCGGCAGTCCACACGGCCGCACGCGACGGCGGTCATGACTGCGTCGTGCAGGTCGGTGGCGTGACCACACGCCTTGACGCACTCTCTGAAATCACCCGCGCGGCGATCGACGCTCTCGACTCTTGACGACCCGACCACTCGCAGCACTCGCGTTCGCAGCACTCCTCACGTCCGCGTGTGTGAGTGAGCCGGTCGTCCCCGAAGGCTCGACATCCGAGTGGAGCTTCGCCGACGCCGACGCGTCGTTGTTCGGCGTGTTCCCGCCGCCGCCCGAAGCACAGGCAGCGGCGCAACCTACGAGGTCCGCAGCACCGGCCGAGCACTTGCCGCTCCAAGTCGTGAAGCTCGACGACGAGACGGACGCGGTGCGCGAACCGGCGCCGCCGCCCAACGACGACGAGTTGCTCGCGCTGCTCGGCACGGCCACGGCCGCAGACCTCGAGGACGAACTCGACTACCTCGCCGAGGACGCGCCGTCCACGTACCGGCGCCTCGGCCGCAACGTGATCCGCGGGCTCGACGGTTCGTGGGCGAAGCACTACACGTTGCGCGGTGGCACGGGCCCGCAGATCATCGAGCTGCTCGCCGCCAACGTCCCCAACTTCTCCCGCAATGACGGCGAAACGCTGCCGCCGGACGGTCTGCCCGAGGAGGTCACGCGCTGGACGCTGCACGGCAACTTCTATCAGGACGTCAAGGAAACTGTGGGCATCCGCAAGCCCAACGGCGTCACCAACATCTCCGACCTGCTCATCGTCACCGCACCGCCTGAGACGCTGCTCTTCATCGACGAGTTCCTCTATCGCGTGCTCGCCGACCGCCCGCAGATCGAACTCGAGGTGCGCGTCGTCGAGGTCAACCTCGAAGATCTCATCGACTACGACGCCGAGGTGCGCCTCTCGCGCCTCGTCGAGGCGGGCCTTCCCTTCGACGCCGTCGACAACCCGCTGGCCGGCAACTTCGGCGCGGGCATCCCGATCGACGTCGACGGAGGACAGGGCGGCATCGGCGCGGCGTTCGGCAGCTTCACGGCCGGCGCGAGCCTGCCGGGCTTCCTGCTGAGCCTCCAGGGCGTCCACAGCGGCCTGACCGTCGATGCGATCATCTCGATCCTCCAAACCGTTACGTCGGCCGAGCTCATCTCTTCGCCCACGATCACGGTGCTCAACGGCACGCGCGCGCTGCTCAACACAGGCGACCGCATTCCGACGTTCGAGGCCAAGGGCGTCGGTTTGAACCCGTCGATCGTCACGGTCTACAAGGACACGGGTGTCAGCATCGAGATGCTGCCCTACATCTTGAGCCAGGAGGAAGGGCTCATGCGGATCGACCTTTCCGTCGACGTCTCGTCGGTCACGCGCGAGGTCCCCTTCAACCTGGCCGGCACGGAGGTCAACAACCCCGTCATCAGCGCCCGCCAGGCCGGCACCACGGTGCACGTCCACGACGGTCAGACCTTCGCGATCGGCGGCCTGAAGTCGACGCAGAACATCGAGATCCTCACGCGAGTGCCCCTTCTGGGCGATATTCCGCTGCTCGGCTGGCTGTTCAAGAGCCGCAGCAGCACACGGCGGACGACCGAGATCGTCTTCTTCATCACGCCGCGGATCCGAATCCCGAGCGAGCAGCTCATCAGCCCGCTCGAGTGAGGCGGGCGGGTTGGCTGCGCGGCGAAAAGCGGCGGGGTGGATCCGGTCCCGGGACAGCTGATTTGGGGGCGTCACCGCGGCCATCGGGCGGGGTAACAGGGGGCGACGGACCACCCGCGACGGGGGGCCGGGACCGGGGTCCTCTTGATTAATCCGGTGCCCCACCTAAACTCGCCCGGTTGCAGGTGGCTCCGGGAGGGCCCCCGCTCCCCGAATCCCATCACATGCCATTCCGAGGACTCGTCCCCATGCTGCACGCCACGCGGAAGATCGGCCTTCTCGCCTGCTCGTTCGGCGTCACCCTGCTTGCGACGCAGGGCAACGCCCAGTCCTTCGAGGATGGCATCGCGGCCTACCAGCGCGGTGACAAGCAGGCCGCCGTCGACGCGTTCAAGAACGTGCTCGCCTCGAATCCGGCCAACGAAGACGCCTACCGCATGTGGCAGAACGTCGAGCAAGACCTGATGCTCCAGATGCTGTTGGAGCGCGGTGAACTCGGCAACCTGGCCGACCGTTTCCTCGAGAAGGCCAAGATCGGCAAGCGCGAAGTCGTCGCCGATCCCGGTGGGGCGGAAGACGCCGTCGACGCGCTGCTCAACGGCGACGGTCTCGAGCGTCAGCAGGCGATCCTCGACCTGCGTGCGACGTACGGCTCGTGGGCCGTGCCGGCACTCGTCGGACCGCTCGGTGACAACGGCAGCGTCGACAACCGCGTCCACGCGATCCAAGCGCTGATGCAGCTCGGCGACGCGGCCGTCATGCCGCTGACGCAAGTGCTCCACGCCGACTCGCCCACGCTGCGCCGCAACGCCGCGTCCGTGCTCGGTTCGCTCGGCGACAAGCGCGCGGCCTCGGGCCTCGCCTGGATGGCCGCCAACGACGACGACGACGTCTCGCGTGCGGTTGCTGCCGAAGCCCTCGACAAGCTCGGAATGTCCGGCGCCGACCCGATCGACGTCACGCGCACGCTCGCGCTGCAGTTCCTGACGGGCGACGCCGAAGCCATCGCACCCTACGACGACGCCAGCGTCATCTGGGAATGGGCCGACGGCGAGCTCACCGGACGTCCCGTCCTCGGTGGTCTGCACCGCTTCAAGGTCGCCGAGCAGCTCGCCAAGACGGCGCTCGCGAATGGCGGCGGTTCCGAGGCGCGCGCGATCCTCGCAGCGTCCCACGCGGCCATGAAAGCCGAGATCAACGCCGCACTCGAAGTCGACGCTCTGTCCGACTCCGACCTGCTCGCTGAGGCCGAGAGCGGCCTCGCCGGCATCGACATGAACCTCGCACTGGCCGGCTCGGCGAAGGGCGCAGCGCTCGAGCTGCTCACGTCCGACAAGGCCCGCAACGTTCCCGCGGCCGCGGCGCTCATGGGCGCCATGAACGGCGGCGAGGCCGAGGTCGGCGCTCTGCGCGCTGCACTCGGTGACGCCGACGCAGCCGTGTCCTTCGCGGCGGCCAACGCTCTCGCGGCGGCCGGTCACGCGGATCAAGACGTGGTCGCGGTGCTTGCCGCGGCGCTCTCGAATGTCCCCGACCGCGTGGCTGTCTCGATCGGCTCGACGGGCCTGGACGAGAGCGGCGACGGCTGGTTCGTGCTCGGCACGTCCAGCGTCTATGAGGGCCTGCGCCGCGCACGTCAGTTCCCGCCGAAGGACGTGATCGTCCTCCAGGACGGTGTCGCCGACGTCACGCTCGACTTCCTCATCTTCTCGCTGCGCGAAGACCCGCGCACGGCCGAGACGCCGATCATCGTCGTCACGAATGACGTGGACGCCGTCGAAGGCCTCTACGGCGATCAGGTCCAGAAGGTCGTCGCTTCGGCGACACTCGCGGACGTCGCCGAGGTTGCCGGTGATGCCGACTCCGTGCGCGGTGCCGCGATGGCACGCGCCAAGGGTGCCGCCGAGACGCTCAGCGCGCTGCCCAGCTCGGCACTCGCCGGTGTGTCGGCCCAAGTCGCCTCGGCGCTCGGTGCCGGTGCAGACGACGACGTCCTGGCCGCCGTGCTCGCTGTTGCCGGACGCGCCGGCGCCGTCGACGCGCTCGCCATGATCGAGGCACTGCTCAGCGAAGATCAGCCCGACGGCCTGCGCCTCGCGGCGATGAAGGCGGCCGCCTCGCTCTACGCGAAGAACGGTGGACAGGCGAGCGGCGAGGCAGTCGATGCGATCCGCTCCGCTGTCAGTGGCGACGGCGAGTTGGCTTCGGCCGCTGCGGCCGCGATGGGTCAGCTCGCAGGTGTCGACGGCGCGGAGCTCACAAGCGCGCTACGCTGAAGGGGTCACGAACGTCTGAGCAGGGGGCTCGTCGGGTCGGGACGCGACGGATCCTTCGTGTGGGCAGACGATGAGTGGTGACGACGACACGCGTGACGAGTCAGGCGACACCGGGAATCCGGAGCCGCGTGAGGAGTTTGCCGTCAACGATGCGTTGACGAACTTCCTCCCCGAGCTGGCGGGTTACATCCGCCGCCGCACGGGCGGGACGATCTCGGCCAAGGAGTCGTCGTCCGACCTCGTGCAATCCGTCTGTCGCGAGATCTATCAGCATCTCGACCGCTTTCAGCACGGGGACGAGAAGGCCTTCAAGCAGTGGCTCTTTCGTACCGCCGAGCGAAAGATCATCGATCGGCACCGGTACTACACGGCCGGTCGCCGCGATGCCGGACGTGAGTCGCCCGCCGACGCCGAAGCCGACGGCGCCAGGCATCGCGTTACGCCCAGTCGCTACGCCATGGCGCGCGAGGAGCTCGACCGCGTCCAAGCCGCGCTGACGGAGCTTCCGCCGCACTACCGCGAGGTCATCGTGTTGGCGCGGATTCTCGACCTGTCGCACGCGGAGGTGGCCGAGCGGCTGGGGAAGACTGAGAGCGCGGTCCGATCGGTCCTGCACCGGGCGCTTGCCGAGGTCGCGAAGATCCTCGCGCGGAAAGCCTGAACGCGGCCGGGCCGAGATTTTCTCGGATCTCCGCGAGCGCCACGGAACGCCTGCCGGTCTAGAGATGCTGGCCTGGGACAACGGTGGTGTCTGCGGTCGGCCCCGGGGTGAGGGATGACCGCCCTGGCCATCTGGCCTCCGGGTAGACTGATGTCGGTGGGTCTATGCGTTCGTAGATCGCGCGTCTCGGAGCGGCCTTCCCCGGGCCTCGCGGGGCGAGTGGACAGCGGGCCGGGAATCTTCGACATCAGCCGCGTCGCGCCCAGGTGGTGGGCCTCCAGCGCACTCAGGCGATGGAGATGCTCTGTCCCCACGGCGCACCTCATCTTTGTCTCTCAGGCTCGCTGGTGCCCCCCATGCCCAACCCCCGTGTCGCCGCTTCCTTCGCGGCTCTCGCTCTGTGTCTCGCCGTCACTCCCACGGCCGCGCAGGACAACGAGTACTTCACCGTCCCGCCGCAACTCTTCGCGCCCGGGCGACCCGCTCGCCCGACCGTGACGTACATCCTCGATGCCAATCCGCTGTCGGACGATTTCGATCTCACGCCCGTCGTGATCGTCACGGACGAGCTCATGTTCGACACCGCGGCCCTGCAGTACATCAGTGCGTCCGGCGTTCCGGTGCTGCTCGGCTCGTGGCCCTTCGGAGGCGCCAACCCGACGCAGTCGGCAACCGGTTCCTTCGGCGGCCTGAACCCCGAACCGCCCATCTTCACGGCCATGGACGGCCCGCGCGGCGGCGCCGGCAAGGCCACGATCCAGGTCCATTCCAACTGGGGCGAGACCAGCGGGCAGCCCGGCTACCTGACCAGCGAGACCGTCTTCACCGATGCGACCTACGGTCCCGGTGTGAGCATCGCGACGGGGAGCTTCTTCGGTGGGCTGCTCGAGGATCCCAACGACGTCGTGCTCGCGCACCCCACGAGCATCACGCTCCTCGAAGGCATCCAAAGCCCCGGGGGCCCACCGCTGATCGAGCGCGGACACTTCGCGGTCGGCAGCAGCCCCGACGAGGAGATCCTCGACGTCAAGGCCGGCGAGCTCGATGGCCTTCCCGGCGACGAGGTCATCATCGCCACCCGAAACATCTCCACGAACACGGGCGCCGTCTACATCTACAAGGTGAACGACGTCCCCGCCGGGCAGTCGACGGCAAGCCTCGACCAGATCATCTCGATGGGTGGCGTCGCGTCGGTGCACGTCCTCGATGCCGACCCACTGCTCGCCAACGGCAACGAACTCATCGTCGTCGAGCACGTCCTCGTCGGGTCGAACTCGAGCGTCAACGTGCGCATGTTCGAGCGCAGCGGCAGCGTCTTCCTCGAGGCGGGGAACAGCCCGCTGCTCACGCGCAGCTCACCGATCAACATCCTCCCGCGCTACGGCGCCGTCGGCGACATCGACGGCCTCGAGCCCGGCACGGACGACCTCGTCCTCGTTTCGAACGACGGCGTCGTCGGCGTCCCGAACACCTCGGCAACTCCGCCGCTCTTCATCGATCGTTTCATCAGCGACGGCACGGGCAACTTCGAGGTCTCCACGCGCTTCACACGCTTCGCGGGGCGCGCCGTCGATCCGGTGCTCTACAACCCCGCGACGATCACGATCGCGTCGAGTTCCTTCGCCGGCCTGGGTGACGCTCCCGGCTCGTTGCTTCCGAACCTCAACCTGTCGTTCGAGGTCGATCTCGGCGCCGGCTCGGCGACGTCGCACCAGACGAACGACGAGGGGTTCAGCTTCGTGTTCGACAACGATGGCCAAGGCGCCTTCGAGGACCGTGGCGACGAGCTGATCCATGCGCCCGACGAGTACCTCGCAGGTGTGGGCGACGGACACGTGCACGATGTCGATGATGACGAGAACAAGGTCGGCGGGGGACCCGATGTCGTCCTGCCGCTGCGCGACTCGAACCACGTTCGCGTGCAGTACGGCGACGGCGTCGGGCTGGGAACGCGCGTCGAGACGTTCACGGCCGTGGCGAGTCCGCCGCTGACCGCCGGCGGGCCGACGGACGTCTGGTCGGGTGACCTCGACGGCGCCTTCTGGGACGACATCGTCGTCTGGAGCGAGTACGGCAGCAGCGAAGCGCGCTGGAGCGTGCACCACGAGACGACGGGCTCGGGCGAGGGCACGTGGACGCAGAACCAGCAGATCGTCTTGCCGTCGGCCGGCGACATGGTCGTGGACGACGCGACGGACGACGGGTTCGTCGACCTCGTCGCCACGCAGCATCGCGCTCTGGCGTCAAGCGTCCTCCTCACGATCGCGACGGGTGCGAGTGGCTCGTTGTTCGGGACACCGGCGACGCTCGCCGCCGACACGGGCGTGCGCTGTCTCGGCGGGCTCGCTTCGGGCGACTGGGACGGTGACGCCGTCGTCGACTTCGTGACGACCTACCGTTCTGCGGCCGGGTCGTCGGGCGCCGCGCCGAACACGTGGGGCTTCGTCGTCGTGGAGTCGGACGGGGCGGGCGGCTATACGCGCACGTACGAGAGCCTCGGAGCCGCGGGCGGAGCGCCGACTGTCGAGTCGGTGGCCGTGACGGTCAACGGCGGTGTGGCCTTCGTCGCGATCGGCGCCGAGTCGGGTGCGCTCTGGGTCGTCCGCAACAGTGGTGCGTCGATCGACATCGTCAGCAACGGGTTCCAGGAGGCCGCCGAGACCTGCGGCGGACACGTCGTCTTCCTCGACGTCGATGGTGATGGCGACGACGACCTCGTCTCGAGCAAGAGCGAGCTCGGCGGACAAGCGGTCGTCAACCTGCTCGTCGACGATGTGTTCGACGGCCAGTTCGGCTACGTCGACGAGCTCCAGGGCTGGTCGGCGTCGCTCGCCACGCGCGGCAACCGCGTGCTCGGCGGCGACTTCAACGGCGACGGACTCACCGACCTCGTGCTCAGCCACGGACTCGCCGGTGCGGCGTCGCTGCTGATCAACAACGGGATCCAGTGGGCTTCGGTGCCGGCCGGGACCGGCGGTGCCAACGGTCCGCTCGCGCTGAATGCTTCGGGTTCGTCGCGTGTCGGCAGCGCGCTGACGGTGCGCTCCGAGAACGCGAATCCGTTCGCCTCCGGTGCGCTGTTGGTCGGCCTTGCGAGTGCTCTCGCGGTGCCGGCACCGGGGATGCCGGTGTACTTGAGCTACCCGTCGACGGGTGTCGGCATCGTGTTCGTGAGCGCTGACGCCAACGGAGTCTTTCAGATCACGGCACCCGTCCTAACGACCGCGATCGTCGGCGACGTCTGGTACTTCCAGAGCGTGTTCTATGACACGACCGTCACGGCGCCGTTGCCGAACTACGCCTTTTCCAACGGCGTCGACGTCACGATTCTGGCCGCCCGCCAAGGCGCCGAGGTCAACCCGATCGACTGACGGTCGTGGCGTGAGCCACCCTTCGAGTGCACCGCGTGGCACGCTCGAAGGGACCGCTCACGCGTGGTCAGGCGCCAGCGCCGGCGCCGGCTGCACCCTCCGTCGATGACGACGGGTTCGGCTGCGTCGTGCTCGATCCCGCTCGGTTGATGACCTTGGGGTCGCACTTGTACTCCGTACCGTCCGTCGCCTCGACGGTCACGGTGTACTTGTACTGGCCGTGGAGCGGGGCGCCGACGTTGTCGTCGCCGATGATGACGCAGTCGTCGTTCCAGATGCAGCGGACGAAGGGTGCTTGCTGGCCACTCGCCGAGCCCATGAATGTCCAAGAGCTGCCCGTTCCGATGTGCTGGAGTTCGATCTTCTTGAACGACCACGTCTCGCCGGAACCCTTCTCGAACTGCACCAGGTTCCCCGTTGACGGATAGATGTTGAGGTCACTGTGCGGCACGAAGTGGCGCGCGCCGTTCGTGAACTGGCTGGTGGACGTGGAGAGGGGCGTCGAGCGATCGCCACCGAGCATTCGGATGGTCGGAATCGGACAGACAGACGCCATGGTGCTCGCGCCGACGGCTCGCCAGGTACGTCCTGCCGGTGTCTCGGTGTCCGTCGCGTAGTAGTGGACCTTCTCGTCCTCGAGCGAATACCACCCGTGGAGCTTCGTCGCCCCGTAGCGAGCGAGGCTGGGTGGGAACACGAAGAGCGTGGTGACCGTGGTCCACAGGTGGCTCTCCCACTGCTCGTCCGTCACGAGGATGTGATACTCACCGCCCGTCGATGCGTAGGTCATCTTCCGGCAGTAAAGCGGAATGAGCTGCGTTCCGTCGCTCAGCGGTCCGGATGCGGCCGAGGCCATGAAGGCGATGCCTTGCCGCGTGTACTCACCGATCGTGAGTGGTGCGCTTTGGATGTCCATGAGCTTGTAGAAGAAGTCCTCGCTGCAACTGTTCGTGGTGTTGGGACGGTGGTACTTCACGACGGTGGTGAGGTTGAGGTCGGACATCGCGGACTCCAAGACTGGGCGGTGCGAGCGATTCGATGTGTTGCATGGGGTCATCCGCGGTCACACCGGAATCGCGGAGTGTTTCCCTACTTTTTTTCGTCGGGCGGGCTCGGGAGGAATGCCTCGTAGGCGTGGGTCAGACAGAGTTCGATCAGCGTCGGCGACGTGATGGGGCCCAACGCAACCAACGCTTCGAGGTGTCCTGTGGCGGCGTCGCGGTTCTCGAGGCGGATGAGGCATTCGATCAGCAGCTCGAGGTCCCGGACTTGAAGCGGCGCAGCGAGTGTTCCCCGTTCGAAGATGTCGACGCCTCGTTGCCATGCGGCTCGTGCGCGTGCTTCGTCGCCGAGCTGGGCGAGAGTATTGCCCGCGAGTCGCAAGGCATTGACGATCGCATGACGCGGCCTCGGACCGGCGGCCGCGCTGTCTTCGAGTTGCGCCATGGCACGTTCGGCGGACGCGAGTGCGCCGTCGAGGTCTCCGCGGTCCAGCTGGTCGTAGCCGACGCTGATGTCGACCTTGGCCGACTGCATTCGCCACTCGACGTTGCTCCGGTCTTGTGACGACAGGTACTCGAAGATGCGGCTCGCCTCGCGGGCAGCACCGGCGCCGCGTGGATCATCCGTCGGCGTCGCCTTGGCGATCATCAGGAGGTTCATCCCGTGCTCGCGGAGCCACTCGGCGTTCCGTGGGTCTTGGGCCGTCAAGGCGCCGCTCAGCTCGAGAGCCTGCGTGATGTTCGTCAGCGCGGTCTCCGAGTGTGTGCGTATCTCATTGTGCGCCACCGCGAGCTTGTTGTGTGTCGTCGAGAGCCGGCGCTTCCATTCGGCGACGTCGGGTTCGTGTTCGAGCACGGCGATGCGGATGTCGCGCTCGCGTTTCAACAGTTCGATCGTCCGTTCCCACTCATTCTGGGCGAGAAGTGACTCGGCGGACCACGAGAGGATGTCCGCGAGTTCGACCTGCGTGTCCTGATCGTCGGGGTGTTCGGCTGCTCGTGCGTCCCAGTAGGTGAGAACTTCACCGAAGATGGCTTCGGCTGCGACGGCGTCGCCTTGTTCGAGGTCGAGGACGGCGAGGTTCGTCCGTGCCCAGGCGAGCTCGATCTGCCAGGCGTCGTTCGTAGGGTCGAGGGCGGCGAGTTGTTCGGAGACGTCGAGGTAGTGCTGCCAGTGTTGGCGTGCGCGCTCCGTGTGTCCCTGATCGCGCAACGCCGCGCCGACATAGAACTCGCTCTGCCCGAGCTCGAAGAGCCAGTCGGCGTCGCTCGGGTCGGCCTCGACGTGCTTGCGAGCGAGGCGGAGCGACTGTTCGCTCAGCGCATGTGAGGCCGCGAGATCGCCGCTCGCGGCCTCGACCTCGCCGAGCTGATAGAGGGTTTGCGAGCGGCGCCGCAGCTCGTTGGCCGTGAGCGTGTCCTCAGGGACGGACGCGAAGTAGTTCTGCGCGAGGACCCCGACATCTTCGAGCAGGTCGAGGCGTCCCAGCGGTTGGAGCTGCCCGCGTAGCGTCCCGACGACGTTGTCGATGAGCTCTTCGGCTTGCCCGCGGCGCAGGTCGGCTTCGTTCATTGCCGTGACAGCGAGGCTGCGCTCGTGCTCGAGGTCGAAGGTGTACTTGACGCTTGCGCCGATGGCGAGCGCGACGAGTATCGTCGCCGCGAGCTGCTTCATCCGGCGCTGCGGTTTGCCGGCGATCGCACGCAGACGCTCGTGCGTCGTGCTTGCCGACGGGCGGTCTTTCGGCGTCACACTCTCGAGATCGCCGATGAGTCGGACGAGGTCCTTCCCGATGCGCGCACCCGCTGCCGAACGCGACGTCATCGGCTCGTGGATGCCCTCGCGTGCGCGGCGCAGCAGCTCGTTGACGGTCAATCCGCGCGGCTGGATTGCAACACCCGTGAGCAGCTCCTGGAAGATCAAGCCGAATGCATAGAGGTCACTCGCAGCCGTGACGAGCTTGCCGTGCGCCTGCTCCGGACTCATGTACGCGACCGTGCCGAGGATCGATCCCTCCAGCGTTTGGTAGAGGCCGGTCAGGCCGACGATCTGCGTGCCCGTCTCGGCGGAGTCTTGTGTGCCTTCATCCGTCGCCTCGATCTCATCGCTGCTCATCGATCGAGCGATGCCGAAGTCGAGCACCTTGACCTGCCCCTCGGGCGTGATCATCACGTTCGCGGGCTTGAGGTCGCGGTGGACGACGCCGGCCGCATGGGCAGCCGACAGGGCGTCGACGAGTTCGGTCGCGATGCGCAGCGCCTCGACGCGCGTCACGCCGGACCGCATGTGCTCGCCGAGGCTCTGCCCTTCGATCAGTTCGAGGACGAGCACGTCGACCTCGTCGCCGCGCACGTAGTCGTGGATGCGGCAGATGTTCGGGTGGTCGAGCTGCGAGAGGATCCGCGCCTCACGCAGGAAGCGCACCTGCGTCTCGACGTTCAGACGATGGATCGAGCGGATCGTCTTGAGCGCCACGCGCCGCTGGAGCGTCTCGTCGAAGGCGATGAACACGTCGCCCATACCGCCCTGGCCCAGCTTCTCACGAACGCTGAAGCGCCCGAACTGCTGCGGGGGGTCGGCGCTCTCGCCGCTCTTTTCGCCCCGAAACGCCTCGCGCATCAGGTCTGTGAGCGGCAGCTCCCCCTCATCGTTCTCGCTCATTCACGCCCCCACGCTCGTGGCTCGAAGTGTCAAGATACAACGGCTGGTAGGAACTGTGTTCGCCGCGGTGTTCTCGTATCAATAATCAGCGATGAAAGTGTTCTGCGCGAAGATTGCGGGGTGTGTCGAGTTGGGTGAGAAGAGTTGATGGACGAGCCGGAAACCTGCTGGGTTCTCCTCGGAGAGGCCGCTGAAGGACAAGACACGGCCTGCAACCGTTTCTCTGATCTCTATGCGCCGATGGTGCGCGCCACGCTGCGCGCGCGCTGGCGGGGCGGCGTGCTCGTCAGCGAGGTCGACGACGCGACGCAAGAGGTGTTCGTCGAGTGCTTGAAGGAGGGCGGGGCACTCCGTCGTGCAGCGGACGCCGAGGCCCAGAGTTTTCGTGCCTTCTTGTTCGGTGTCGTGCGCAACGTCGCGCGCCGCTTCGAAGAGCGCGCACAGCGTCGCCGCGATGCGCCTGTGACGCGCCACGTCCTCGAGGCGAACGCAGGTGCTGACGATGAGACACTCGCGAACATCTTCGATCGCCAGTGGGTGATGGCTCTCGTCGAGCGCGCCCGTGAGCGCATGGCCGAGCGAGCCAAGCACGCGGGCACCGACGCCGTTCGACGCGTGGAGCTGCTGCATCTGCGTTTCGTCGAGGATCTTCCGATCCGCACGATCGCCAAACGCTGGAACGTCGACCCCACGCGCCTCCATCGCGACTACGCCCGCGCGCGCCAGGAGTTCGAACGCGCCCTGCGCGAGGTCATCCTCTACCACCACCCCGACGCGCCGCATGCTGTCGAGCGCGAACTCCGCGAAGTCTTCGCGGAACTCTGACGACGCCGAGCGCGCACGCCGCGAGGAACCTCGGCGGGCTCAGCGCATCTCGAGTTGCTCGATCTGCTGCTGCGCTTGGCGCGCGACGGACGGCATCCCTGCTTCGGTCGCGATCCTTTCCAGCGTGCGGGCCGCTCGCAGGGCGCCGTCAGCGTCTCCTTGGGCCTCGAGCACCGACACCTCGGTCGACCAGACCTTCGCCAACGTGTGTTCATGTTCGGCGCTCGCCGGGCAATCACCGACGCGCTCACTCGCAAGCATGTACTGCGCGCGCTCGAGCATCCAACGGGCCTCGGTAAGCAAGTCCGGGTCGGGCTCTGCGGCGTTCACCAGCACGAGCGCGTAGGCCGCGTTGTTCAGCGCCTGCGGCGATTCGCCAGACAGTCGCGTGCTCTCGCGAAAGAGGGCGAGGCACTCGCGCAGCGTCTCGGCAGGGATCTCACCGTGCTCGTTCTGCGCACGCACGATGAGGATGTTCGCGAGGGCCGTGTGGGCCTCGGAACGATGGGGGACGCGCTGCATGGCGTCGCGCGCGAGCGCCAACGCGCGGTCGACATCGTTGCTGCTCATGGCGATCGCGCTGAGACCGAGCAACGCGACGCCGGCGTAGTGATCGCGGACGTCGTCGGCGGCCATCGTCTGGGCGACGTCGAGCAGGCGTTCGAAGAGCTGTTGCGCCTCGGGGAGTCCTGTTCCACGCGCGAACTGGGCGACCGTCTCGAGCACCTGCACATCGCGCGGATACTCGTCGACGAGCTCGAGAAGCCATTCCGCGGCAATACCCGGCAAGCGGGCGGCGACATTACGATTGAGCGCGATGTAGTGCGGCGTGACCCAGTCCGACTCCTCGATCGCCTGGACGTGTTCGAGCAGTTCTTCGACCGTGACGGCGTGCTCACCCGTCGTGCGCATGAGCTTGAGTTCGAGCATCAACGCGTCGCGCCCCGGGTCGCCGTAGGCCAGGTACGGCGCGAGGAAGCGTCGCGCCTCGTCGTCGCGACAGAGCTCGATGCTGTTCATGACGAGACGCAGGTTGAACTGGTCGCGCAGGACGTTGTCGCTGCCCTTGCTTCCGCGCTCGAGTGCGCGGCGCGCCATGTCCGGGCGTCGGTAGGAGGACAGGATGTCGGCGGCGCGCAGCCAGCGGGTCGGTGGCGCATCGGTCGTCGCCCAGAGTGCGGCGTCATGGCGCGCAGCCTCGTCGAGCTGTCCGGCGTTCACTGCGTAGACGAACGCAAACGCATGGACAGCCGGTGCGTCGGGAGCGAGCGTGGCGAGTCGGGCGGAGTAGGCGCGAGCGTCGTCGTAGCGCCGATCGCGACCGAGGGCGGCGATCGTCAGGGCGAGGTCGTCTTCGTTGAGCCGCGCGTCGTGCGCTCGGGCGAAGTCGTGGATCAGCTCCGGTGAAGCCGTCCCGAAGATCCGCAGCTCGAACTCGATCTGCTTCATGAGCGCGGACTTCTCGGCCTCGTAACGCTGGGCGCGACGCCCTTCCTCGATGTGCGTGAACGCGAGTATGCCGAGGCCGAGCGCGAGGACGAGGCCGACCGCCGCGCCCCAACGTCGCGGACGCAGCAGTCGCCGCGTCAACGCCGAGGCGAGCCACGCGAAAACGAGCGCGCCGGTCCCTGCGACCCAAAGGCGTTTGACGTGCACGCCGGGATCGATCACCGAAGCCGGCTCGAGCACGAACGTCTCCACCGACCACCAACCCACGATGACCGCGAGACAGAGCAGCTGCAGGACGACGGGACTGAGGGCCTCGAGCGACCGCAACATGCGCACCGGCGCCGACAGCGGTCGGGCGCGCGTGGGCTCACCGCGCAGGTGGCGACGCAGGTCGTCGGCGAAGTCGGCGGCGCTGTCGTAACGGTCGGCGGGGCGCTTGGCGATGGCGCGCAGGCAGACGGCCTCGAGGTCGCGCGGGACGGCCGGGTTGGCCGCGCGCGGGGCGATCGGCGGGCGGGTGAGGATCTTGTCGAAGACGTCGGGCGCGCTGTCGCCGGGGAAGGGCAGGGCGAGTGTCAACGCTTCGAAGAGGACGATGCCGAGCGAGTAGACGTCCGTGCGTTCGTC
This sequence comes from Planctomycetota bacterium, assembly GCA_029259745.1. Classification (GTDB taxonomy): domain Bacteria; phylum Planctomycetota; class B15-G4; order B15-G4; family B15-G4; genus OFTM221. Next base: position 8,559 of record JAJDEO010000070.1, on the reverse strand, counting down.
GACGGGGGCGTCGACGCGACTGACCTGCTCGGGGCTCATGTAGTACGGCGTGCCGATCATCTGTCCGGTGCGGGAGAGCTTGAGCGGGTCGTCGACCTTGGCGAGGCCGAAGTCGGTCAGGCGCGCCGTGCCGTCGGCGGTCAGCAGGACGTTGCTGGGTTTGATGTCCCGGTGGATGATCCCGCGCTCGTGCGCGTGCTGGAGAGCGTCGGCGATCTGAACGGCGATGTGCAGGCATGCCTCGATCCATGACGAGGTGTCGGCGGCATCCCGTTCCGTGTTCGCGGCGGGCGGCGTGCGCGCTTGGCTGTCGGCGACACCTGAAGCCGCACGAGCGTCGCGTCCGCCCCGCGAGCGGCGCCGCGAACGCCGCCCCGATCCCCAGCTCGCCTGTCGACTCGACGAGTCGCGCGGTGCGAGGTCGCCGATGATGCGCGACATGTGACCGCCCGTGAGCTTCGTCGGCGCGCGGTCGCCGAGTTCGTCGAGCACGTCACCCAGCGTGCAGCCTTCGATGTACTCCATCGCAAAGTACGGCAGTCCCTCGGCCTCGCCCACGGTGAAGATCGGAACGATGTTCGGGTGCTGCAACCGCGCGACGATCGAGACCTCGCGCTGGAAGCGTTCGCGCGTGCCGGGGAAGTAGAGCTGCGTGGGGCGCACGACTTTCAGCGCCACGAGTCGATCGAGCGACGACTGCTCGGCCAGGTAGACGACGCCCATGCCGCCTTCGCCGAGGCGCCGGATGAGCTCGAACTCGCCGAGCCGGTCGGGGATCGTTTCCGGCATCGGCGGCGACCACAGTCCGGCACCCTCGAGCAACTCGATGCGCTCGCGCAGGGCGTCGGCGTGGTCGGGGTGCTCTTCGCAAAGCGCGTCGATCGCACCCTGGCCCTCGCGTTCGGCGCGGTCGAGGCACGCCGCGACGAGGTCGTCGAGCGCCTCGTCGTCGTCGCTGTCGGTCGATTCGGTCATGGAGATCGCGGCGGGCCCACCGTCTCGATCGAAGCGCGTCGCACGACGCACGGTGTCGTCTCGGTCGAGGAGCAGACTACCAGCCACGCCGAACAGCGTGCAGCGCGGGCGATCCTCACGTCGTCGCAGGGGCCGGGCGCCGTGAGGCGAGGACCAAGGCCACGCTGGCTGCGATCACGAGCGTCCCGATCAGAGCGCGCGTCGTGAGCGACTCGTCGAGCCAAAGCACGGCCGCGAGCACGCCGGCGAGCGGCTGGATGACGATCGAGGCGGCCACGGTGCCGGACGGAAGGGCGGGCAGCGCGAGCGTCCACATCACCGTGCTGCCGAACGACACGAGCACACCGAGCACGACGACGTAGAACAGCGCCTGCCCTGTGAACTCGTTCGGTTCCCAGTCGACGAGCTGGTAGCCCGCCATCGGAACGAGCAGCACCATCGACGTCGCCATGATTGCGAGCGTCAGACTGACGGGATCGTGGCGCACGGCCAGCGGTTTGACGAGCGGAGAGTAGAGGCCCCAGAGCACGGCATGGATGAGCAGCAGCACATTGCCGAGGACGTAGTCGCGGTCGAGCAGCGCGCCGACGTCGACCTTGTCCGTGACGATCAGCCAGGCGCCGAAGACGCCGATCAGGATCCCGACGGCCTGGATGCGCCGCACGCGTTCGCCGAGCAGGATGCGCGCGAAGATCAGCAGCGCGGCCGGCTCGATGAGGATCAAGATCGATCCGTTCGAGGCTGTCGACAGGCCGACGCCGATGATCCCGAGCACCATCGGCAGGCCGAACGCGACCACGCCGATGACGATCACCCGGATCCAGTCGCTGCGTGAGTAGTCGAATGTCACCTTCCCGCGCTGACGTGCCCAGAGGTACAGGCAGAGCACACCGACGAGGTTGCGGGCCGTGGCAATCACGGCCGACGGCATGCCCGGCGTGGCGAGCTTCTGCCAGAGGTACGACATCCCGCCGAGCACATTCGCGAGCACGATCAGCAGCAAACCGGCGCGGTAGCTCATCGCTTGCCCAGGAGCTGGTGTGGACTCATTGCCCGTGCGCCGAGCTGCTTGCTGCGCCCCGTCACCTCGCGGTCGCGGCTCACGACGACGATCTCGCGTGCCTGATCGGCCTCATAGACGGCGTCGATGATGGCCTCATCGGCGTCGGGCACGAATGCCATCTCGATCCAGTTTCGGCGGTCGGCTGGCGGAATCCCGGATCGGACGTCCCAGAACACCTTGGTGGCCGTCGCATCCTTCGGGAGACGTCCTCGGAGGCGCGTCAGCAACAGCCCACGGAGCTGCTCGGGACGCATGTCGCGTCCTTTTGCGAGCCAATGGGCGAGGTTGTAGCCGTCGAGGAGATAGATCACGCCGGGATGATAGCCCGGACGTCTCGCGACGATCGGTGCGACCCCGAGGAGCATGAGCCTGTCGGACCGAACGGTCGCCGGCGGGTTCGGTCGCGCTGGATCGTGCCGAGAAGTCCGGGGTCGTGGCGGCCCCGGCCCTGTTGCGGCCCGTCCCTCTTTTGCTAGTGTTCCGCCCTGATTGAGCCGAGCCGGGGTAGCTCAGCGGTAGAGCACGGCTTTCGTAAAGCTGAGGTCGTGGGTTCGAATCCCATCCCCGGCTCCATCACTCTCCCTCCTTGCGAGGGTGCGAGGAGCGCGGCATGGCGCCCAAAGGTCTGAGTCGTTTCGCGAAGATCCTGGTTCCGATCGACGTCACGGATGATGACGTCGTGTCGGGCAAGGACCTCTCTCGCGCTGTGCGCGCACTCGTCGCGATGGCAGATTGGATCGCCGACGCCTCGGACGCATCGATCACGCTGATCGCGGTCGTCGGCTCCGACGGCGCCGAGAGCGAGGCACGTGCGATCCTCGAATCGGTCGCCAAGGACGCCTTCGGACGTAGCGACGTCAAGGTCGCCGTGGCCCAGGGCGTGCCGTACGTCGAGATCGTCCGCCAGAGCATCCGTGACGAAAGCGACCTGATCCTGATGGCCTCGCGCCGTCCCGGGATGCTCGAGCGCACGTTGATCGGGTCGACGGCGATGCGCGTGCTGCGCAAGGCCGAGTGCCCGGTGTGCGTCGTGAGCTCGAAGCTGCGTGATTGTTCGTCGCAGGTGATCCTCTCGGCGGCGGCCCTGCAGGAACTCACGCCCGAGGTGCTCGACATCTCGGCGTCGCTGGCCCAGCGGTCGGGTGGCGAGTGGCACGTCGTGCACTGCCTCGAGTACCCGAAGATCGGCGACATGCGCCTCACGCACGTCCCGCAGGCCGAGCGCGACGAATACCGCGCGTCCGAGCGCAAGCGCGCCTGGGACGAGCTGCACGCCCTCTGCGATCCGATCGAGGACGGCGGTGTGCCGGTCAAGCTCTGGCTCGCCGAGGGCACGCCCTCCGAGCAAGTGGCCTTGGCCGTGCGACGGCTGGGCGCCGATCTCGTCGTTCTCGGCACGATCGGCCGGGCTGGGCTGCACGGTGCGCTGGTCGGCAATACGGCCGAGAAGCTGCTCAACAGCGCCGAATGCTCGGTCCTGGCCGTGAAGCCTGCGGGCTTCCGCTCGCCGGTGCGCGACGAGGCCTAGCAGCAACGGGGCCTACAGCTCGAGCTCGGATCAGCGCTTGGCCGAGAACACGAGCACGACGCGCTCGGCCTCGTCGTCGGGCAGCGTCACTTCGATGCGCTCGGCGACCTTGAAGCCCAGTCGGCGCCCCGGCGTGCGTGCCGCGGCGAGTTCGTCGTCGGCGGCGGGGCCCTTGAGCATGACCACGCGCTGGAGGTTCTTGCGCACGGGGCGCAGGAGGTCGAGCTGCTTGCCGACGGTCCCGACGGCGCGCGAGACGACCGTGTCGACCCGGCGTTTCACGAGCAGTTCTTCGGCGCGCACGGCCAGCGACTCGACGCGTGGGCCGAGATCGAGGGCCGCGATGATGCGTCCCATGGCTTCGGCCTTGCGGCCACGCGAGTCGACGAGCAGCACGGGGCGCTTCGGGAGGGCGATCGCGAGCGGGATCCCGGGGACCCCGCCGCCCGAGCCGAGGTCGAGGATCGCCCCGCCGCGCGCCGGCGGGAAGGCGCGATAGGCGACCAGACTGTCGACGATGTGGCGGACGGCCATCCCGCGCGGATCCGTGATCCGGGTGAGGTTGAGCGTTTCGTTCTCGGCGACGAGTAGAGCGCAGAAGCGCGCCAGTTGGTGGCGGGCGTCGGGGCCGAGTTCGTCGTTGTCGGGGAGCAAACCCGGCCAGCGGGTGTTCATGTCGGCGAAGGCGTCGTCGAGCTCGACGGCCACGGCGTTGGTGAAGGCGTCGAGATCCATGGGCGACACCCTTTCACGGCGGGCCCACGCGGGGCAAGTCCCGTAGAATCCCCAGCCCCGAAAGCCCAGCCTCGAAAGCCGGAGCCCGCCGTGAGCCAGGACAAGATCGAACGCTTCGCAGCGTTCGTCGAACGTGATCCCGACAATCCGCTGCACGCCTTCGCCCTGGCCCAGGCCTATCTCGAGGTCGAGAAGCACACCCAGGCCGAGGCGGCCTACGCCCGTTGCCTCGAGCTGAACCCGAACTGGATGGTGGCGTCGATCCGCCGAGCCCGCTGCCTAATCGAGCTGAAGCGCTTCGATGAAGCTCGGGTGGCCCTCGAGCACGGCGCCGACCTGGCCACGAAGCAGGGGCACGACGAGCCCTTCGAGGAGATTCGATCTCTCCTCGACGAGCTGCCGGAAGACTGAGTCGGATCGAGCCCCGCGGAGCCCGCCGATCGAACCGTCGTCGGTTCCCAGGCGCCGGGGGCCCGTGCTACCATCTCGCGATTCTTTGCGCCGTCGAAACAGCGTATTCGGCGGAGACCACGCTCGTCCCCCTAGCCGATGCGGCCGACCGCCGGAGCCAAGTCGCTCCGCGCGTCGCGCCTGAGATTGCCACGCGTGCCCATCAACGACTTCACCATCAATGTCGCGACCGTCAATGGTTCCGGCAGTGCATCCAGCAACACGATCGTCGCGAAAACCATCTTCCGGATGGGTGTGCCGATCACGCCGAAGAACCTCTTTCCGAGCAACATCGCCGGCCTGCCGACGTGGTTCCTCATGCGTGTCTCGGAGAAGGGATATCAGTGTCGCAGCGGTCGACACGATGTGACGGTGGCGATGAACGCGGCCACCGCCGTCGACGACATCGCTGACCTGGCACCGGGTGGTGTGCTGTTCATCGACGAGAGCATCCCGGCTGCGAAGTCGATCGAGCGCACCGACATCGCGGTGCATCTCGTGCCCTTCGCGAAGATCGCGAAGGAGTACGCGCCCGACGTGCGTCTGCGCAAGCTGCTCGCGAACATGGTGTACGTCGGTGTGCTGACCGAGATGCTCGGGTTCGACCATGACACCGTGATGTCCGTGGTTGCCGAGCAGTTCTCCGGCAAGGAAAAGGTGGTCAAGCTCAACCAGGACGTCGTCAACGCGGGCATCGCCCACGCGCGCGAGCACTGCGATGCCTCGAGCGTCGAGTTCAAGATCGAGGCGCGCAACCTGACGCAGGGCAAGATGTTCATCGAGGGCAACACCGCGGCGGCGATCGGTTGCCTGATGGGCGGTTGCACCTTCTGCGGTTGGTATCCGATCACGCCGAGTTCGAGCCTGTGCGAAGACTTCATCTCGCTGGCGAAGAAGCACCGCATCGATGCCGGAACCGGCAAGCAGAACTTTGCCGCGGTGCAGGCCGAAGACGAGCTTGCGAGCCTCGGTCTCGTGCTCGGCGCCGGCTGGGCGGGCGCGCGTTCGATGACGGCGACGGCCGGCCCCGGCATCTCGCTGATGGCCGAGTTCGCGGGCTTCGGTTACTACGCCGAGATTCCCGGTGTCGTGTTCGACGTCCAGCGTGTCGGCCCGTCGACGGGCATGCCCACGCGCACGCAACAAGGCGACCTGAGCCTCTGCGTGAACCTCTCGCACGGCGACACGGGACACATCGTCCTCATCCCCGCCGGTCCCGAAGAGCTCTACGAGATCTCGGCCCAGGCGTTCGACATCGCCGAGAAGTACCAGACGCCCGTGTTCGTCCTCACCGACCTCGACATGGGCATGAACAACTGGATGTCGGACCGCTTCGAATACCCGAAGGGCGGCTTCGATCGCGGCAAGGTGCTCACGGCCGAGCAGCTCAAGAAGGTCGAAGACTACGGTCGCTACAAGGACGAGGACGGCGACGGTATCCCGTACCGCACGCTGCCCGGCACGCACCATCCCAAGGCGCCGTACTTCACGCGCGGTTCGGGTCACGACGAGTACGCGGGCTACACCGAGAAGTCGCCGGCGTACATCAAGGTGATCGATCGCATCGCACGCAAGATCGCGGGTTCGGTCGTCGATCTCCCGAAGCCCGTGATCGGCGGCGACGAGTCGGCCGAGATCGGCATCATCCACTACGGCAGCACGATGTACGCCGTCGAGGAGGCGCGCGACATCCTTGCCGAGAACGGCGTCAAGACGCGCGACATGCGCGTTCGCTCGGTGCCGCTGCACGACGAGGTCGTGGAGTTCGTCAACTCGTGCAACGTGGTCTACGTCGCCGAGCAGAACCGCGACGGTCAGCTCGCCGACCTCATCCGTCTCAAGACGCCCGGCTCGGCCGGCAAGATCAAGAAAGCCCTCTACTACGCCGGCATGCCGATGGCTGCCGCACCTGTTGTCGACGCCATCATGGCCGACGTCAAGGAGCCCGCACATGTCTGACACCACGAACGTCGCCGGTCTCGAGAAGAAAGACTACGCCGGGCTCAAGAGCACGCTCTGCATCGGTTGTGGTCACGACCAGATCACGCGCGAGATCATCGCTGCAGCCTTCGAGTCGGGTGTCGATCCCTACAACGTCGTCAAGACGTCGGGCATCGGCTGCTCATCGAAGACGCCCGCGTACTTCATCGGCAACGGCTACGGCATCAACTCCGTGCACGGTCGTATGCCGTCGATCGCCACCGGCGCAAACATGGCCAACAAGAACCTGATCACGATCGGGGTCTCCGGCGACGGCGACACGGCGTCGATCGGCATGGGTCAGTTCTGCCACGCGATGCGTCGCAACACGAACATGGTCTACATCGTCGAAAACAACGGCGTGTACGGCCTCACGAAGGGGCAGTTCTCAGCCACGTCCGACAAGGGTGCGAAGAAGAAGGGCGGCGAACTCAACGACTACGCCGACATCGATCTCTGCGCCTTGGCGCTCGAGCTGGGTTGCGGCTTCATCGCGCGCTCGTTCAGCGGCGACATGAAGCAGATGACGACGCTCATCCGCGCAGCGATGAACCACGACGGCTTCGCGCTGATCGACTGCATCAGCCCGTGCGTGACGTTCAACAACCTCAAGGACTCCACGAAGGGCTTCGATTGGCTGCGCGAGAACAACGTGCAGCTCCACGAGGTCGGGTTCGTGCCCGAGTACGAGGCCGAGAAGGTCGAGCAGCGCGCCGGCGAGACGGTCACGGTGCCGATGCCCCACGGCGGCTTCATCACCCTCACGGCACTCGACGACGAGAAGCACGACCCGACCGACCCCGCGGCAGCTCGCCGCGTGCTCGAGCGCAGTCGTCTCGACGAGGGCCACGTCTTCACGGGCCTCGTCTACTACGACCGCGAGTCCCAGGCTCTCGATCGCACTCTGAACCTCGCCGACGAACCGCTGTGCGGGATGAACGAAGACCAGCTGCGCATGTCAGAGGCAGACTTCGGCACGCTGGTCGACAGCTTCTGCTGATCGGTCGCGCGCTCGCGAGCGACTGCGAGAACACGAGCTTGTATGCCCCCGGGCGCCCACTGACGACACCGTGAGTGGGCGCCCGGGTCCGTCTCGACCACACTCGCAGCGTCGATCGAGGCAGTGGGGCCGAACGACGGTGTGCATCTCGTTCCGCCACCGTACTCCGTGCTCGCACGAGTCCTTCGATGGGCCCGCATGCGTGAGGGCAGAGTCTGCTCTTGCCGGCCCGTCGGTGCTCTCTGGGTGAGTGAGCACCGACGGGCCTCTTCCTTTCGCTGCGCGCTTTCGCTGCGCGCATGGCGAAAGCCATTCCGTGTGTGGCGGCCCCCGCGGGACCGTCCTCGGCGTTGCCGGAACTCGACGAATCCAGGGGATTCGCCTCCGTTCCGTCGCCTTGATGACGGCCCCGCGGAGACCACCACACACGAAAGCGCTTCCGCCATGCGCTCCGCCTGCGGGCATGACGGGGGTTGGTGGGTGGGAGGGGGTCGCTGGAATCCAGAGCCTTGATGACGGCCCCGCGGAGACCACCACGCACGAAAGCGCTTCCGGCATGGGCTCCGCCCGCGTGCGTGGGGGTTGGTGGGTGGTCGTGCTTTTGAGGGGGACGCTGGAACCCCAGGGACTTGATGACGGCCCGCGGCGACCACCACACACGAAAGCGCTTCCGGCATGGGCTCCGCCGGCGTGCGTGACGGGGGTTGGTGGCTGGTCGTGCTCTTGAGGGGGGCGCTGGAACCCAAGGACTTGATGACGGCCCGCGGCGACCGCCACACACGAAAGCGCTACCGGCATGGGCACCGCCGGCGTGCGTGACGGGGGATG
>JAJDEO010000069.1 GCA_029259745.1 Planctomycetota bacterium | reverse complement strand
GACGGTCACGGCACGATCTACGAGACCATCACGCTCGTCGACGCGTGGGGCCAGCTCGCGGTCGAGGCGGGGGGAGCGCTGTTGGCGTCGACGTTCGACCGTGCCACCGTCGTCGGCGTGTCGGGCGACGTCGTCGAGTCGGCGCTCGCTGCGCTGAACGAAACGCGCACCTTCACCGGCGAGGGGTGGACGCTCGAACTCGCGAGCGGCTGGCGTGCCGTCGGTGATGCCCGCGGCCGGATCGAGATCAAGAGGGTCGAATGAGAGCCAAGAGCCGCGACGACGTGGTCCGTCGGCATCTGCTCGTATCGGGCAAGGTGCAGGGTGTGTGGTTTCGCGAGAGCACGCGGCGCCAGGCCGTCGCGTGCGGCGTCGCGGGATGGGTGCGGAATCTCCCCGACGGTCGTGTCGAGATCGAGGTCGAAGGGCCGAGGTCGTCCGTTGCCGCGCTGGTCCGTTGGGCCCACGAGGGTCCCGACCATGCGCGCGTCGACGGCATTGAGCAGCACGAGATCGAGCCGAGCGGCACCGCGCGGGTCTTTTCTGTCCGCTGACCAGGACGACTCACGGACGATCGAGCCAACCGGGATCATTCGCAGCCACGTGGAACTTGGAACGTGTTGCGCAAGCCGGGGCTTCTCGCGACGACTCGTGAACGTCGGTGAGCGGAAGTCCGACCTCTGGCACAGAGTCCGGGCGCGTGCGACATCCCTCTCGCAAGGCACGCACGACTCACTCGCCAAACTCGATTCGAGCGGCACCTCGCTGCGTGAGTCTTCGTCCCGAGCTCCGCGCGGAGTAGCCTGGCCGCCATGGTGTTGCTCGAAGCCCGGGGGCTCGTCCGAAAACCCGTCATCTCCGATTTCGATCTGACGCTCGACGCCGGCGAGCTGGTCGTCCTCGTGGGGCCGAGTGGCTCGGGCAAGACGTTGTTGCTGCGCGCCCTGGCCGATCTCGATCCCGTCGACGCTGGCCAGCGGATCTTCGACGGCGTGGCATGCGAGGACACCGACCCGCAGACGTGGCGGCGGCGCGTGCGGTACGTGCACCAGCGCGCGCCCCGGCTGGCGGCCACGGTGTACGAGAGCCTCGAACGTGTGCGCTCGGCCGTGCCGGCGGGAACCTTCGCGGCTCACGGGGCGGACGTGCCTGCCGGCCTCGACGTTGGCCAACGCACCGCCGATCTCTCGGGCGGCGAGGCGCAGAAGCTCGCGCTCTTCATCGCGCTGCGCACCGGCGCGCGGGTGCTGCTGCTCGACGAACCGACGAGCGCTCTCGATGCGGCGAGTTCCGCCGAGGCCGAGCGCGCGGTTCGTGATTACGTCGATGCCGGCAACGCAGCGCTGTGGGTGAGTCACGACGAACAGCTCGCCGAACGCTTCGGCGCCCGCGTGCGACGGCTGTCATGACGACGGCGCTCGCGTTGGCGAACGCGCCGCCTCTGACGAATGTCGACCTCGCCCTCGCGGCAGTGCTGATCCTCGTCAACGCGGCCGTCAGCGTCGCGTTCCAGCTCGGCCTCGGGCGTCGGCTCGTCGTCGCGTCCCTGCGCGCCGCGCTGCAGCTCGCGCTGCTCGGCCTCGTCCTCGGCTGGGTTTTTGCGCGCGACCAACCGCTTGTCGTACTCGGACTCGGTGTTGCCATGGGGCTCGTCGCCGGATGGGAGGCCGTGCGGCGTGCGACGCGTCGAGCGCCGGGTCTGCTGCCCGCCGCGATGGGCGTGATGGTCGCAAGCTCGCTCGGCGTGACGACCTACTGCCTGCTTCTCAGCGTCGACGCGACCCCTTGGTGGAACCCGCAGACGTCGATCCCGATCCTCGGCATGGTGCTCGGCAACGCGCTCAACGGTGTCTCGCTCGGATTGGAGACGGCGCTGGCCGGCTTCGACGAGCAGCGCGAACGCGTCGAGGCCTTGCTTGCACTGGGGGCGTCGCGCGCCGATGCCACTCGCGAGGTCGTCCAGCGTGCCGTGCGCACCGGGATGATCCCGATCGTCAACTCGATGCTGGCCGTCGGCGTGATCTCGATCCCTGGGATGATGACGGGCCAGATCCTCGCCGGCGAAGATCCAGCAGCCGCTGCCCGCTACCAACTCTTCATTCTCTTCGCGATCGCCGGCGGCGTGGCTCTCGGCACGACGGGCGTCGTCCTCGCAACGCGACGGCTGCTCTTCGACGAGCGCGACCGACTGCGCCTCGATCGCCTCCGTCGCCTCTCGGGCGCCGACTGAACGCGCCGCGCCGCACGACGGGATTTCGAGCCACTCGTGCCGAAACTTGCGCAACGCACGCCTGTTGAACGCGCAGCTCGTCATCCGCGCCTTTGGAGGAGTCGCCCGTGTTCGCTGCCGTCATGCTCAGTCTGTGTCTCGCCCAGTCTCCCGCCGAGTCGGTTGCCGAAGACACGCCGACCTCGCGTATCACCGAGGTCGTCGCATTCCCCAACCATGCTGAAGTCACGCGTGAGATCGTCGTCGACGCAGAGGCGGGCGAGAACCGCGCCGTCTTCACGCCACTCGTCCCGATTCTCAACCCGCACTCGCTGCGGGCCAGCGTGCCCGAAGGTGGACGCGTGACGGGGACCGAGCTGCGCACCGTGCACTTGACCTCGTCATTGTCAGACGAGATCGCGGAGCTCGAGGCGAAGATCCGCGACATCGACGACGAGCACGCGCGCGAGTCGCTCGCACTGAAGCGGCTCGACGAGGAGTCGGAGTTCTATGCTGGAATGAAGGGGCGCCTGTCGGCGGACATGTCGCGCGAACTCACGCAGGGCGCCGTCTCGGTGGGCGACTGGAAGAACGTCCTCGGCTTCGTTCGCGACGGACTTGCCGATGTCGACGAGGGCATCGTCGCGACGAAGCTGCGCCTACGCGAGCTCGAGGAGAATCTCGCGACGCTTCGAGCCGAACGGAAGGAGTACGCCGGGCGCCAGCCGCTGGAGATGAAGGAAGCCACGGTGGCCTTCGAGGCTGACTCAGCCGGACCTGTGGCCGTGCAGATTCACTACATCGTCGACGCCGTGCATTGGCAGCCGAGTTACGACGTACACCTCGATCGCGAGGCGCGCGAGGTCGGCATCACGGGCTATGGGCGAGTCATGCAATGGACCGGCGAGCCTTGGAATGACGTGCAGCTCACGCTCGCGATGAGTCGTCCCGATGCCGAGCTGTCCCTGCCGGCGCTCGACCCCATGGTTGCGAGCCTCGATGACAGCTCGATGAAACAGATCGCGAAGGATGTCGCCTTCCTGAGCGGCTCGGCGCGCGGGCAGGCGCAGAAGTGGAGCGAGACGCGTTTCCAACGTCGTCAAGAGCGCGAGACCTTCCGCCGCAACCTCGAACAACTCGCGCGCCAGTCGCAGTCGGCGCTCGAGAAGCTCGGTCTGTCGCGAGAGTCGCTCGAGGGCGCGCTCGACCGCCTCGTCGATCGCTTTGCCGGCGTGCGCTACGAGGTCGAGGGACGCGAGACGATCCCGCATGACAGCTCGTCGCACAAGGTCGTGACGTTCTCGGCCCGCGTGCCCGTCGACTTGCGCTTCGTCGCGACGCCAGCCATCGGCGACACCGTGATGTTGCTCGGCATCATCACCAACACGACCGGCCATCCGATTCTCGAAGGCCCTGCGTCGCTCTTCGTCGACAGCTCGTACGTCGGGGCCTCGCAGGTCAGTGGTGCCGCGCAGAACGAACGCGTGATGCTCGGCTTCGGCCCCGACGACGCGCTCGTCGTCCAGCGTCGACTCGTCTCGCGCGACACCAAGGGGCCCGAGGCGTTCCGCATGTCGCAGGTGATCAGCTACCACTACGAGATCACGGTCGAGAACTTCGACGAACTCGCCGTGGAGGTCGAGGTCGCCGATCAGATCCCGGTCTCGACGACCGACGACATCCAGGTCACCTTCCTCGGGTCGACAACCCAGCCGGGGCACGAAGAGAAATCGGGCGTGCTACGCTGGCCGCTCGAAGTTGACGCCGGCGAGCGCGTGACGATCGAGTACGGGTTTTCGGTGGAGTGTCCGGTTGGCAAGCAGGTGCACTGGAAGTAGTCCGGGGAGTGGCGTGTGGTTCTGGACGACGGCGAGCGTTTGACGACGCCATGCTGAAGAAGACGCTCATTGCGTTCGTCGTACTCGCGTTCGCGCTTCCCGTCATCGTCGTCGGTCCGTTTTTCCTGCGCGTCGAGGCGTTCGATGCCGATCTGGCGGCCGGCTACCACGCGCCTTTCTACCTGTACGTGCCAAGCGACGTCGCAGGCGCCGACGGCACGGTCACGCTGCTCGTCCAGCCGAACAACTCGGGCACGAACTCCGACGATGCGTCGGTCCACCGCGACGACGCGTTCTGGACGACCTTCGGACGCAAAGGCATCGCCGACGAGCTCGGCGTCGCGCTGCTCGTCCCAGCCTTCGTGCGCCCCGCGCGCGACTGGCACGTCTACACCCATGCCCTCGACCGCGACACGTTCACCACGGAGCGCGCCGACCTCGCGCGTCTCGACCTTCAACTCCTCGCGATGATCGACGTCGCACGTGCGACGCTCGCCGAGCGCGGCCTCGACGTCGACGAACGCGTGCTCGTGCAGGGCTACTCGGCGAGCGCCATGTTCGCGAACCGCTTCGCCACGCTGCACCCGACGCGCGTCAAGGCAGTTGCCGCGGGGTCGCCCGGCGGGTGGCCGATCGCGCCGGTGGCCGAGCACGCCGGCGAGCGCCTCGTCTATCCGGTGGGCGTGGCCGACCTCGAAGCACTGACCGGTGAACCCTTCGATCGCATCGCCTATCGCGACGTCGCTCAGCTGCATGTGCTCGGCGCGCTCGATGACAATGACAGCGTCGACTTCATCGATGGCTGGGACGAGGAGCATGCCGACGTCGTCGATCGCCTTTTCGGTGACACGCCGCGGGCGCGTTGGGACCACGTGCGCGCACTTCACGAACGCGCACGTGCCGACGCCACCTTCCTGCTCGTCGATGGTGTCGGCCACGACCGTCACGCACTCCAAGAGCACAGCACTCGTTTCTTCGCACGCATTCTCGCCGACGAAAAACCATGACCCAGGAAGATGAAGACCTTCGGTATCCGATCGGGATGTTCGCGGCGCCGGAATCGGTGTCGCCCGCGAACGTCGCGGCGTGGATCGACGACATCGCGACACTGCCGCGCGACCTGCGCGCCGTCGTGTCTCCGCTCGGCGACGCGCAGCTCGACACGCGCTATCGCCCCGGCGGATGGAGCGTGCGGCAGGTGGTCCACCACATCGCCGACAGCCACGTGAACAGCTTCGTGCGCTTCAAGTGGACGCTCACGGAAGATCGCCCGACCATCAAGGCCTACGACGAGCAGGCCTGGGCCGAGCTGCCCGACACGGTCGGCGCGCCGATCGCCCTGTCGCTCGATCTCCTCGACGCACTGCACGCGCGCTGGTGCGTGCTGCTGCGCACGCTCGGCAAGGACGACTTCACGCGCGAGTTCGTCCACCCCGACTCGGGGCCGGTGCCACTCGGCGTCAACATCGCGACCTATCGCTGGCACGGTCGACACCACCTCGCACACATCGAGCAGCTCGCGCGCCGCGAGGGGTGGGGCGTGTCGTGAAGCCCGACCAGTTTCGGAAGCTCGCGCTGGAACTGCCTGAAACCGAAGAGGGCGCGCACCACGGTCAGGCCGACTTTCGCGTGGGCGGCAAGATCTTCGCGACGCTCGGTCCGGCGGACACGCGCGCGATGGTGCGCCTGCCGCCCGACATCCAGACGGAGCTGCTCGCGTCGCACCCGGAGGTCTACGCGCCATCGAGCGGTGCGTGGGGACGGCAGGGTTGCACGGAAGTCGACCTCGGCGCCGCGCGCATGCCGATGATGCGCGCGGCGCTGAAGGTCGCGTGGCGTGCCCGCGCGCCGAAGCGCACGCTGAAGCGTCACGATTCCTGAGGCCGCACCTCGCGCTCAGGGCTGCGGCGCGACGGTGCCGTAGAGGTGCAGCGTTTCCTTGCGATAGACGCTGAGCACCGAGAAGACTTCGAGGTCAGCGTAGTGGACGGTATCGAGCCCACCGCGACGTGCCGCCGCGCCGATCGAGTGGTCGCCCCAATCGACGCTTGCGTCGACGCTGATGTGGTGCGTTGCCGCTCGGCCTTCGCCCGCATAGACAGCCGTGTTGTCGAGGTTGACGTCCACCGGCACGACGATGTGCTGGTAAACGGCGCCGCAGCTCGTCAACGCCGTCAGCAGCATCAACGCGAGCAGTGAACGTGCCCGGTGCAGTGACGCGCGGTTCAGTGATGAGGCACGCACGTCAGTCTCCATAAACGATGGTCGAACACTCTTGGTAGACGCTGAGCACGTTGAAGCGCTTCTGATCGGCATGGCGCAGCACGGAGATCTGGCCATTGCGCGCGGCGGCCTGCACACCGGCATCGCCGACCTGCACGACCCAGAAGTACGTGCGCATCGTCGATTCGCCCGTCTTTGTCCCGAGTTCGGTGACGTCGAGATCGGTGTCGAGCGGGATCACGATGTTCTGGTAGATGCAGGACGTGAACGAGGTGGCAAGGAGCGCGGCCAGGGCGGCGCGGCGGAGGAACATCTTCATGGAAGGCTCGTGGAAATGGATTCGTGGGGATGAAAGCGGAGAGCGGATGCTACCAGGGCACGCCTCGCGTACGTCCACTACGATGGGGCTTGCGTCGGGTGTCGAGGTTCGTGTCGCAGAGGGGAGTTGGACGATGTCGAAGCAGAGGGGGATCGCGCTCGTCCTGGTGGCTGCGATCGCGTCGGCATTCGCGCGGGATGGTGCGCGTGCCGGCGTGGAGCACAACCTCCTCGTGCACGTGACGTGGGCTGACGGGGCCGATGCCGAGGGCGTGGGTGTCCGCGTCGCCCAGGCGCAGCGCCCGTCGTGGCTTGTCCCGCAGCGCAAGGTCACGGACGCCGCGGGACGCGTCGCGTTCCACGTCGAGAGCGGCAGGGTGATCGTCGGGGCCGAGCGTTTCGCCATGCAAGAAGTGGACGTTGTGGACGGCGCGGCCGCGGAGGTCACGCTTGCGATCGAAGATCATCGCGACCGCGAAGGGCGCGTCGTCGATGCGCTCGGCGAACCCATTGAAGGCGCCGAGGTTCTGCTCGATGCCTGCTCGGTCGGCTCGGGCATGTTTCCCGCCACGACGACAGACTCCGAAGGACGCTTTCGACTGCGCGCCGTTGCCGACGTCGCGAAGCTCGGCATCCGACATCCGAACTACCAGTTCGCGCTCTGCGCGATGGGACCAGACGGAAAGGTCAAGCTCACGTGGTTGCGCGCCGAGCCGCTGACGTTGCGCGGCGTCGTGCGTCGTGTCGGTGGCGGACCCGTCGCCGGAGCCCAGGTGGAGCTCGTCCTTGCCAGCGCAGGCGTGGGTGAGCGGCTCTTGCAGTTCGGCGTGAACTTCACGACGACGACGGATGCCGAGGGGCGCTACGAGTTCGGAAGCCTGCCGTCGAGAGCCTGGCAGGTGACCGTGCGAGCGAAGGGTCTCGCTGCGCATCGGCGAGTCGTGGAGCCCGCGTCGTGGAAGGAGGACGTCACCGTTCTCGACGTCGACCTCGATCCAGGCTGGACCGTGCGCGGCATCGTCACGGACGAGACGGGCACGCCGATCCGCGCTGCGTCCGTGAGCTTCGGGGAGTCGCCTTGGGAGCCGCTCGTGCGCGCCTGGACAGGTGTCGACGGTGGCTACGTGCTCGATGGACTGCCGCCGTGCTGGAACGAAGACGACCTGGAACTGATCGCGGACCACGCTCACTGTGCGCCGAGCTTGGCGCGCGATCTCGACGCTCACCACGACACCCAGTGGAACCCAGTGCTCACGGTCGGCGCGCCGATCACGGGTGTGCTGCTCCGCGGTGATGGACGACCGTGGCCGCGCCAGTCGGTCTGGCTCGAGGGCGGATTCGGAGAGCCCAGCATGTGGGACAGGAAGGCGGTCACAGACGCCGAGGGGCGCTTCGAGTTTCTCGGGGTGCCTGACGGTGACTCCACGCTGCGGGCCGGGTCGAAGTCCAAGCCCATCGCTGTGGCCGAAGGTGTTCGGCCCGGACGAGAAGTCCTCTTGAAGCAGAAACCGGCGACGGTCACGGGACGGCTCGTCGACAGTTCAGGACGGGCACTGAAGACTTCCAGTGCGCGTTTGCATCTCGACAACGGGTTCCAAATCGCGCTGGACCTGGATGCCGAAGGGCATTTCGAATGCGAGTTGGCACCGGGCGGATATCTGCTTTCGATGTCGGCGGGAACGACGGCTTGGAGTGAGCGGATGTACGTCAAGGTCGACCACGGAGCGCCTCACGATCTCGGCGACGTCGAGGTCGCGATGCGTGGGCGCGTCGTGCCGACGATCTGGGCCGAGGACGGTGTCGATCCCGAGGATGTGCGCGTTTGGCTCTGGTCGCAGCACGGTGGCTGGGTCGGGCTGTCGTTCGGCGTCGGCAGTGTCTCGACGCCCACGGTCCCGATGGGGCACTACACGCTCCACGTGCGCGGCGACGGCGTTGCTGCGGCGGGCTTCCCACTCCTCGTGCAGCCCGACACCGACAACGACGTGAGCCTCGTCGCACGGCGCGGGACGCCGTTGACGATCGAGGTCGCACGCGCTGCGTCGCGGACGAGGCGCGCGCCGGTCGATGTCGTCGTCCGAACGGATGAGGGCGTGTGGGTCACGTCAGAGCAGACGGCGATCGTGCGAGACGCGCTGCGAGTCGAGGCATGGGTCGGCGCGGGACGCTACGTCGTGACGGTGTCCGAGGACGGCGGCCCGACGGTGTCGTCGACGGTCGACGTCACGGACGCTGAGCCGGCGACCGTGGCACTGTTCCTCCCATGACGCCGCGCATCGTTCTCGCCGTCCTTGGGTTGGCCGCGGCGGTCATCGTCGTTGCGATGCTGGCGTCCGATGAGACGGCCGTGGAGCCCGCCGTACGCGGTGTCGCCTTGGTCACCGGAGCCCGCGAGGACACGGGCGAGTCGGTGGCCTCGACGCCCGTCGATGCGCCGGCGGTCGACGAGCTGCTCGTGCGTGTCGAGTGGTCGGAC
The DNA here is from genome assembly GCA_029259745.1 of Planctomycetota bacterium. Classification (GTDB taxonomy): domain Bacteria; phylum Planctomycetota; class B15-G4; order B15-G4; family B15-G4; genus OFTM221. Next base: position 190,434 of record JAJDEO010000069.1, on the reverse strand, counting down.
GGAACGCCGGCCGTCGGCATCAACGTCGCCGTCACGCCGCACTGGAACGCCGGGCCGTTCGCGCACATCGTCGAAGGCAAGACGGACGACCGCGGGGAATGTCGCCTTGCGTCGCTCGAGCCGGGCGTGCACACGTTGCTGCTCGACCGAGTCGTGACCGAGCCCGTCGACGTGGCCGCCGACACACCGACCGAAACGCTGATCACGATCCCCGACGGCATCGACATCAGCGGTGTCGTCGTCGACCGGCGCGGCGAGCCCATTGCCGGCGCGTCCATCGCGCTCGACATGATCTTGTTCGAACGCACGCGTGAGGCCACGGTCACCGACGCCGAGGGGCGTTTCGCGATCCGTGATGCGCACATGCTGCAAGCCATCTACGTGACCCATCCGCTCTACCAGGCCGCCGTTCCCGTGGATGTCATGAACACCGAACGAGTCACGGTCACGCTCATTGAAGGCGCGCGACGGCTCCGAGGGGTCGTGCACGCGGAGACCGGTGAGCCTGTCCCCGAAGCGCTGGTCGTCTTGGCTGTTCATCACGAGGAGACCTACGGCCGATTTGCCGTCCACCTCGCCAGTCCGCACGTGGCGCGCACCGATTCGGCCGGGCGCTACGCGTTCGAAGGGCTCGCGGCCAAGCCGGTCACCGTGGATGCCCGCGCACCAGGCTTCGCGCGCAAGACGGATGTCGTCGACCTCTCGTCCGCAGGCGAGCACGAGCTGGACATCACGCTGCGCCACGGCTGGACCGTGCACGGCGCGGTCACGGATGAGGACGGCGAGCCGCTTCAGCACGCGACCGTACGCTGGGGTGACTGGTCGTTCGGGAACGACTTGCAGTGGTCGACCGGCGCCGACGGACGCTTCCGCCTCGACCGGCTCCCGCCCGACTGGCACACGTCGACGAAGGACATCGTCGTCGAGCACCGCGAACACCTTCCCGCGTCGAGCGCCGACTTCGTGCTCGGCCGGGCAGGCGTCGACTTCGTGCCAGGACCCGTCGTCGAGTGGAATCCCGTGCTTCGAGGCGGCGGTGAGATCTCGGGGCTCGTCGTGCCGCCAGACGACGAATCGCTCGCGGGTGTCCTCGTGCACCTGATGCTCGACGGGCAAGACGTGGATGTTGCGGGCCTGCGAGACGGGCGCTTTCACTTCGCCGGGCTGGTCGACGGCCTATACACCGTGAATGTCGACAAGATCGGTTTCGGCACCGTCGCTTCGCAGTCGCGCGTCTCGGTCGGTAGCGATCTCACCCTCCACATCGAGAGTTTCGATCCCGCGCGCGTGGTCGGACGAGTGGTCAGCCTGCGTGACGAGCGGCCGACGATCTCCCTTCGGCGGGCCTACAAGATGATCGGTGTGCCCGTCGATGACGACGGGCGCTTCGACGTCGAGCTGCTCCCCGGCGAGTATCACGTCGAGGTCGAGACGTTCGGCTTCATCACCGACCAAGCGATCACGTTCATCGTAAAACCCGGCGAGACCTTCGATCTCGGCGACGTCGAGGTCATTCCACGCGAGGGCGGCGTCTACGTGCGGCTCGATCTCCCCGAAGGCATCCGGGAGCGTGACGTCCAGCTCTCCCTGCGCCGCGCGGACCTGAACTCGCGCAGCTCGCGATTCGTCTTCGATGACGACGGCATCTACCGCGCGTCGGGCGGCGCCGGCGAGCACGTGGTGGTCGTGCGTGGGAAGGGCGCGGCTTCGGCCGCGTACCCCGTCACGATCGATCCGCGCCGCGCCCAAGAGCTGGCTGTGCGTGTCGAGAAGGGCTACCCGCTCGCGCTTGACGTGCGCACTGGGGACGGCGGGCGCAGCCTCGGCGTGCTCGACGTCACGGTGCTCAACGAGCGTCGGCAGAACGTCGACTCGCGTCGCCTTCCCATGCAGCAGGGCACGCGCCGTGTCGAGCTGTGGCTCGCGCCCGGTTGGTACGAGGTTCAGCTCGACGACGACGCCGGGCGCCGCGCCTTCGGCTCAGTCGAGATCACCGAGGACGGCGCGCCCCTCGCCGTGCACCTGCCTTGAATCTTTTCCGAGACGGGTCCGTCCGCTTCGCGCGTTGGTGGCGTTGAGCCTTTCTCCGCCCATGCGGCATGACCAAGAGATCGAGACGAGGAGAGAGAGAATGGGAAGAACCCTGACGGCAGATGTGTGCATTCTCGGCGTTGCCCTGGTGGCGCTGAGCGTCGGAGCTGTGGCGCAGACGCCGAGCGTCGTGACGGGCGAGGTCGAGATCAGCGCGGGTCTCGGCGGCTTCGGCGGCTCGCTCGATGTGGTCGATTCGTTCGGTTTCTCGTCGGCGCGACTCGGTGATCTCGACGGGGACGGCGTGCACGACCTGGCCGTGGGCGCGAACCTCGATGATGACGGCGGCACGTTCACCGGCGCGCTCTGGATCCTGTTCATGAACGCCGACGGCAGCGTCCGCGCCGAACAGAAGATCTCGGCCTCGGAGGGTGGCTTCGTCGGTCCCGTGGCCCCGTTCGATCGCTTTGGTTCCAGCGTCGTCGACGTCGGTGACCTCGACGGTGACGGCGTGCTCGATCTCGTCGCGGGGAGCAACTTCGGTGACAACGCGACGGGCGAGGTCTTCACGCTGTTCCTCAACGCTGACGGCACAGTGAAGAGTTCCGTCGTGATCGGGAACTCGAGCGGCGGCATGGCGGGGCAGCTCAGCCCCGGCGGACGCTTCGGCCGTTCGGCGACAGCGCTCGGTGATCTCGATGGCGACGGCGTCAACGACATCGCGATCGGCGCATGGAAGGACGGCACGGGCGCGGTCTGGATCTTGTTCATGAAGGCGGACGGCACCGTGAAGAACTCGGTGCGTATCGCGGACGGCGTCGGTGGACTGCCCGTCTCGCCTGCCTTCAACTTCGGCGTCGCCGTGGCCAACATCGGTGACGTCGACGGAGACGGCGTCGTCGACATCGCTGTCGGCGCGAACACGGCGGACAGTTTGCGCGGCGAGGTCTGGATCGTCTTCCTGAACGGCAACGGCACGGTGCGGGATGCCGAGCGCATCGCACTCGGCGACGGAGGCTTCGAAGGCGCGCTGAAGGCCGGCGACCGCTTCGGGTCCGCGCTGACCGCGATTCCCGACCGCGACGGAAACGGCGTCGCGGAGCTCGCTGTCGGGGCTGTCTTCGATGATGACGGAGGCTCGAATCACGGTGCAGCTTGGGTCTTGTTTCTCGAGCCTGACGGTACGGTCAACGGTCACCAGAAGATCAGCGACACAGCGGGAACGTTCGAGGGCACGCTGACGACAGACGCGTTCTTCGGGGCGAGCCTCGCGTCGACCGACTTCGACGGAGACGGACGCTCCGAGCTTGTCATCGGTGCCTCGAACGACAACGACTTCATCAACCCACCGCAGACGGGATCGATCTGGGTGACGTCGCTCAACGAGGCCCTCTGGATCGACCGCGGCCTCGGTCACCCGGGTTCCTCGGGTGCGCACGTGTTCGACGGCGGCGGCACGCTCGTCCCCGGCTCCGACTTCCGGATCTCGATCTCTAACGCGCTTCCCGAAGCGCTCGCCAACGGTGTGGCCGCGCTCGTCATAGGCGGCTCGCAGATCAACGCGCCGTACAAGGGCGGCGTGCTCGTGCCGAGCCCCGATTTCGTGGACATCTTCAGCACTGTGTTCGCGTTCGAGAAGCTCGAACTTCTCGGGACCTGGCCAGCGGGCGCGCCCTCGGGCTCCGACTTCGTCTTCCAGTGGTGGGTGATCGATGCGTCGATCCCGTTCGGCGCCTCGGCCAGCAACGGACTCACGGCCACCGTGCCTTGACGAGGGCGGCGAGCGGGTCGCGGCATGCTATGAAGCCTCTCGACAGGCCACGACCTGTCGCACTTCAAGCACATGGGGCGTCGCGATGAAGATGGTTCTTCCCGGGGGATCAGGGCAGGTGGGTGCGGTGCTCGCACGGGCATTCCACGGTCTCGGGCATGACGTCGTCGTGCTCAGTCGATCGCCGGGGCACGCCGACGTTCCCTGGCGCACTGAGACTTGGGACCCGACTGTTCCTGGGCCCTGGTGCGAGGAGATCGACGGCTCGGATGTCGTCGTCAACCTCGCGGGCCACACGGTGAACTGTCGCTACTCGACGGCCAACCGCGCGCGGATCATGAACTCGCGCGTCACGACGACGCGTGCGCTCGGCGAAGTCATCGCAGCCAGCAAGCACCCGCCGCACACGTGGCTGCAGTCGAGCACGGCGACGATCTACGCCCACCGCTACGACGCGCCGAACGACGAAGCGACGGGCATCCTCGGCGGCGACGAACCCGACGTCCCCGACACGTGGCGCTTCAGCATCGACGTCGCACGCGCGTGGGAAGCGGCCGCCGACGCGGTGACACTGCCCCACACGCGCGTCGTCAAGCTGCGCTCGGCGATGGTCATGAGTCCCGACAAGGGTGGCGTGTTCGACGTCTTGCTCGCGCTCGTGCGGCGTGGGCTCGGCGGTGCGTCGGGCGACGGTCGACAGTTCGTCAGCTGGATCCACGACGCCGATTTCGTGCGCGCGATCTTCTGGATCCTCGAGCACGCCGAGCTCGACGGCGCCATCAACCTCTGTTCACCGAACCCACTGACGAACGCCGCCTTCATGCGCGCGATTCGCGCGGCGTGGGGCCGGCGCTTCGGCTTGCCGGCCGCGGCGTGGATGCTCGAGATCGGCGCCGTCTTCCTGCGCACCGAGACGGAGCTGATCCTGAAGAGCCGCCGAGTCGTGCCGACGCGCCTACTCGAGTCGGGGTTCACGTTTCAGCAGCCCGACTGGGGCGAGGCCGCGCGAGACCTCTGCGCGCGCTGGCGCACCGGGGATCTCAATCTCGTTGACGGCGGTGTCGTGGCAGCGCCTCGACGACCGGGTTGACCCGGGTTGTTCATGGACGACCGTCACGAGGTCGCAGCTTCGCCTTGCCGGCAAGGCGAAGCGAGGGTTCTGACCGGAGGCGGCCTGCCTTGTGGAGGATCAGAAAGGTCGCTTCGACGCTGCCAGGAGGGCTTCGGATGCGACCGCAGGAGATCGTTCATGAATCCGAGTCAACGCGCGTCGTCTTCGGCGCCGGCGCGGATCATCTCGGCCACGCGTTGAACCGCCTCGACGTGTCCGACATAGAGGTCGTCCGGGTCGAAGATCGGGATCTCGATCTCCGGCGGAATGCCGGCGACTTCCCAGCAGACGCCCTCGTGGTCGAGGTAGATCTCGTTCGAGAGCGTGACCGCCCAGCCGTTCGGCAGCACCTTGCCGTACTCCGACGGCGGTGCCCGGGATGTCTCGAATACGGTCGACCTGCTGGAGTGGCACGTCGCGCATCCGATGCGATGTTTTCCACGGAGCCCGACGGCGACCTGCTCGCTGCGCGTGAAGCCCGCCTCAGCGCCCGCGCTTGATGGCCTGGATGAGCTCTTCGAAGGCCTGCAGGAAGCGCGAGCGGTCACGCGGCTCGAACGGCGCCGGACCCTTCACGTCGATGCCCATCTCGCGCAGGGTCGCGGCGGCTTCGCGGGCCGCGAGGGCGTCGCCGATCGAGGCGTCCTTGAAGATGCGCCCGCGCGTCCCGATCACGCGGGCGCCCTGCTCGAGGCAGCGCGCGGCGAGCAGGATGTCACCCGTGATGACGAGGTCGCCGGCGGTCACGCGCTCGGCGATCCAGTCGTCGGCCTCGTCGAAGCGATCGCCGACGAGCACCAGCTCGATCGCGTCAGCCTCGGGGACCATCAGCGACTGGTTCGCGACGACGTACACGCGGAGGGTGTGGCGGTAGGCCACGCGATACACCTCGTCCTTGACGGGGCAGGAGTCGGCGTCGATGTAGATCTTGAGCATGACCGAGAGGATACGCGCTGGCTGTGGCGCGCGCCCGTTGAAGACACACGCGAGCCGATTGATACGATCGGGACATGAAACGAACGGCGCGATGGCTCGGCGCGAGTGTGATTGCCGCGGTGTTGCTCGGTGGTCTCGCGAGCTGGGTCGTGGCAGGGCGACTGATCGAAGCCGCGCCGCGCGTGATCGGTGGTCCGCCCGCAGGGCTTCCCGCGAACGCCTTCACGGTTGCAACCGCATCCGGCGAGACGATTGTCGGTTGGCACGTGCGAGCGGCGCCGTCGCGGGGTGTCATCGTGCTGCTGCACCCGATCCGGACCTCGCGGCTCGCGATGGTCGAGCGGGCGCGTTGGTTGAGCGACCTCGGCTACTCGTCGGTCCTGATCGACCTCTCGGGTCATGGCGAGAGCAGCGGCGAGACGATCATGTTCGGCGCGCGCGAGGCGCACGACGCGCGCGCAGCCGTCGACTTCGCGCGAACGCAGCATCCCGGTGAACCCATCGGGGTGATCGGCGTTTCTCTTGGCGGAGCGGCGGCGATCCTCGCGGGCCCGCTCGACATCGATGCGCTCGTCGTCGAGTCGGTCTATCCGTTCATCGACGAGGCCGTGCGCAACCGCGTCGCTGCGCGCCTCGGCGGCTGGTCGCGGCCGCTCGCCGAACTGCTGCTCGTGCAGCTCGAGCCGCGGCTCGGCATCACGCGCGAGGTCCTGCGTCCCATCGATCACATCCACGAGGTGGACTGTCCCGTGCTCGTGATCGGTGGGGCGGACGACGAGCACACGACGGCCGCCGAGACGCGCGCTCTGGCAGCGGCGGCGGACCTCCCGCGCGAGGTCATGCTCATCGAAGGTGCCGTGCACGAAGACCTCGAGCGCGCGGGCGGCGAGGTGTATCGCCGGGCCGTCGGCGACTGGCTGGAACGCTGGATGACACCGACGGCGCGTCGACCATCGTCGACTTCGACCTCGTCGGGCGGATGACGATGCTCGCCGGCACGGGAGTCGGTTGGTGCTACGCGCGCGTCGAATGCGAGGGACGCCGCGACGGCCGCACCTTCGTTCGCAACCTCGAATCCGCTAGCGAGTGAGGGCCAGACACGACACGACGACGGGGGCACTCGATGCAGATCCGCTACGCCAAAGGGCCGACGGTCTACCTCTACGAACGCGCGAATCTCAGCAAGAAAACGCGCCAGCTGCTCTGGGGGGACTGGCTGCGCATCGGGGACGACATCGATGCCGAGTGGTCGGAGATCACCTGGGGGCAGGAGGTCATGGCGATCAAGAAGTCCGACTACCAGGAAGAGCGTCTCTGTGAACTCATCTTCCTCGACGTCGGCCAGGGCGACGGGTGCATCCTGACCACGCCGGTGCGCCCGACGGGCAGCGAACAGATCGTCATCATCGACGCGGGCGTCGGCGACAACATGGATCGCTACCTGAAGTGGCGCTTCCGCGATTTCAAGACGGCCTTCCGCTTCCACGCCGCAGTCGTCACGCACCCTGACAAGGACCACTACTACGGATTTCAGGACATCTTCGAGAACGAGCAGGTCTCGTTCGACGTCGTCTATCACAACGGCTTGCTCGAGCGCACCGGCGACGACCTGCTCGGCCCGCTCGAAGACGGGCTCCTCACGGACATCCGTGTCACGAAGGGCGAGGCGCATGCGCTGTACTCCGATGACGCGGTGCGCGGCGGCAAGCGCTACCCGAAGTTGCTCTGGACGGCGCTGAACAGCGACCGCTTCGACGACGTGCGTATGCTCTCGACGGAGCACGGCGAGCAGGTCGACGGTCGCACGTGGATGCCGGGGTTCGCGCCGTCGGACACGAACGACTTCACGATCGAGGTGCTCGGGCCGGTCGTCGAGCGCACGCCGAACGGAACGCCGGGGTTGCGACCCTTCGGCGACAAGCTGACGTCGACGGCCATGGACGACGGCAAGACGAAGAACGGCCACTCGGTGCTGCTCAAGCTCTGCTACCGCGACGTCTCGATCCTCTTCGGTGGCGACCTCAACACGCCAGCCGAACACTTCCTCGTTCGGCACTACGGCAATGGCGGCGAGGCGCCGCAGACGATCTCCGAGACGCGCGCGATGATCGAGGCTGCACGCGAACGCTTCGCCGTGGATGTCATGAAAACCTGCCATCACGGCGCTTCAGACGTGAGCGAAGAGTTCCTCGACGCCACGCACGCCGCCGCGTTCGTCGTGTCGTCGGGCGACAACGAGGGCTACGTCCATCCGCGTCCCGACCTGCTCGGCTTGCTCGGCAGCAAGGGCAGCGGCACGCGCCCGTTGATCCTCAGCACGGAGCTGGCGCGCTCGACGCGCGAGCGTGAAGATCCGCGGCTGCGCAAGCGGCTCGACGCGCTCGAGGCCGCGCTCGACGAGGTCGCCGACGACGAGGCGCGCGAGGTCTTGAACGCAGAGCGTACGGAGCTGCTCGACCAGATCTTCAAGCGCAACGTCGGCGTCTACGGTGCGATCAATGTCCGCACGGACGGCCACACGATCGTGATCGCGTTCCGCTACGAACGGGCGAACGGCGTGAAGCGGTGGTTCACCTACGAACTCGTGCCCGACGCAACCGGTGCGCTGCGACTGCGCGACACCTGATCCGCGCGCTGCTCTCTGCGTCGATGGTGGCGTCCACCAGCGTGCTGACATCTCGGCGGCGCACGGCGCGCGGGCAGAGTCTCGCGGTTCCCGTGAGCGGGACGCGAGCTTGCCACGAGCGCGCTCCGCAGATCTCCCGTGAGCGGGTAGGCTGGGCGTCTTCTCGGAGACGGCAGCGTGAGCGACCGACACATCTTCCATCTCGCACTGCACGTCGGCGATCTCGAGGCGGCGCGCCGTTTCTACGTCGACGTGCTCGGCGCGCGACTCGGCCGCACGCGCGACACGTGGCTCGACATCCTGCTCTGGGGCCACCAGATCACACTGCACCATCGACCCGACGACATCCTCTCGCGCGAAGCCCAGGGCAAGCGTCACTTCGGTGCCGTGCTGCCGTGGGAGGAGTGGGAGGCGCTCGCCGCCGATCTGCGAGCGCGCGGCGTGGCGTTCATGCGCGAGCCGACGGTCCTCGCGGGCGGCACGCCCGATGAGCACGCGAAGCTGTCCCTCGAAGATCCGAGTCACCACGTGCTCGAGATCAAGGCCTACCGTAACGCCGCAGCCACGCTGCAAGCCTGATGGCTCGCCGCTCACAGGTCTCCACGTTCGTCGCCGTCGCGACTGCGGCGATGCTCGTGGCGCTCGTGTGGGGGCTTTCCGTCACGAGCACAACTGCACCGACGGGATACGTGCCGCGCGTGGGCGACGTCATCTTCCAGGCCTTGCCGCGCAACGAACTCGTCGACGTCATCGAGGGCACGACGGGCAGTCCGTTCTCGCACTGCGGTCTCGTCGCCCGACGCGGTGACGAACTCGTCGTGCTCGAGGCGCTCGGTGAGGTGCGCGAGACGCCGCTCACGCACTTCATGCGGCGCGGGCGGGTGGGTGCGTTCACAGCTGCCCGTTTCGACGAGCGTTGGGACGACCAGATCGACGCCGTCATCGCGAGCGCGCGGAGCCACCTCGGCAAGCCCTACGACATCCGCTACGACTGGGACGACGAGGCGATCTACTGCTCGGAGCTGATCGTGAAGGCCTTCGAGGAAGCCACCGGCGAGGAGCTCGGTCGGCGCGAGACGCTCGGCGAGCTCGACTGGCAGAACTACGAAGAGTTCATCCGCTCCATGGAAGATGGGGCGCTTCCCCTCGAACGCGTCATGGTGACGCCCATCGCGCTGGCCGAGGCGCTTGACGTCGTGTGGGAGTCGGGCTGGTGACCGTGCTCTTCGAGACGGCGCGCTGTCGCGTCCGCGAACTCGAGGCACGCGACGTCGAGGCGATGTACGCCGTCTACGGCGATGCCGCGACGATGGCCGCGCTCGGTGACGGCGAGACGCTCGACCGCGCGACGTGCGCGCGCTGGGTCGAGGTCACGAACACGAACGTCGCGACGCGCGGGTACGGGATGTCGGCCGTCGTGCGCAGCGCCGATGGCGAGACGATCGGCTTCTGCGGGCTCGTGCATCCAGGCGGTCAGGACGACGCCGAGATCAAGTACGCCTACCGCATGACGGCGTGGGGCCACGGGTTGGCCACCGAAGTCGGTGCGGAGATGTTGCAGCACGGCCGCCGTGCACACGGGCTGACGCGCGTCATTGCGACGATTGCGCCGGGAAACCTCGCGTCGCAGCGCGTTGCCGAGAAGCTCGGCATGACGCGCTACCCGGAGCTCGATTCCGAGGACGCGCGCGCCTTTCTTTGGCTGGCGAGCGAATGAGGCAACGGGCCGCGTGTGCGACCCGTCGCCCCGGTGTCCGACAGCGTCATGGTGTCGAGTCGATGATGAGCGCGTCGTGATCGCGCGACATCGCCGGCGATCGGTCGACGTGCCCTCTGGGGACGTCGGACAACCCAGAGGACGCCATGCTTCGACGCAGATCACATGTGGGCATGAGATGAATCCGACAAAGCCCACCTTGAGACAGCAGCACCGGTGCCGGTCAGCGGCGCATCCACCATGCGCGCCAGGCGCCCGGCGTGTGCGTCGTCCACGTGCCGTCGCGATCGACGATGAGTTCTTCGCAGTCGCCGGCGCGCAGCACGACCTCGGCCGACCTCGCTGCGCGGACGCTCGCGACTTCCCATGTGATCGTGATGTCTGCGCCGGGCGTGAACGTCGGATCGAACGAGAAGCCGATGCCCTGCTCGGACGTGTAGATCGACCGGTTGACGCGCTCGGCCTCTGTCCACGACCACGCGCGCATCGTGCGCTCGGGGTCACCACGCACACTGAAGGCATGACGTCCCGGCGTCGCCTCGTCGGAGGGCGTGAGCTCCATCTCGCCGTCGATGGAGACGGTCATGCGTTCGGCGGCGTCGGCGCGGGCCGTGAAGCGATGGGTTCCTCGTGGGGCGAGGTCGTTCCTGTCGCGGAACGCGTACGTCGTGACGGTGAGTTCGACCGGCGCGGCGCTGCCCGGCAGCGTGAGGTGATCGCTGCCCGGGCCGACGGGCCAGAACTCGATGGGCGTGCCGTTGTCGGGAGTGACGACGATTCGCACGGGCAGGCCGTAGGCGTTGACGACCCGCAGCACGGCTTGGTCAGCCGTCGGCGGTGCTGTGCCGTGCGTCAAGCGCGCGCTCTGGCGCGTGGTGCTCACGCCGTAGGCAAACACCATCGCGAGGATCGCGAGGACAGCGCCGATGACGATCCGCTTGGGGCCGACCGGCTGGCCGCTCACGACGTCGCGATGCGCGCGAGCGCGATCAGTGCGGCGACGAGGGCCAGCAACGCGAAGCGCGTGCGCATCGGACCCATCGGCGAGCTGTCGTCACCCCGAGGCTCATGCGGCGCAGCGCCGTTACGGTGGACCATCTGTGCGCCGCAAGCCATCGCGCTACGGGTAGAGCGGTGACGCGCAGACTTCGCGCGCGCCGCAGCCGTCGCAGAGGTTGTTCTTCATCGTGAAGCCGAGCTCCTTGCGACTCTCGAGCAGACGCTGGACGCCTTCGGGCGCGATCGGGCGCACCTCGCCGATCGTCCGCGCGGCATGCGTGATCTTCGCCGTGTGCTCGACCATCTCCATCTTCTTGTACGCGTCGAAGAGGTCGGTGCCGAGGCAGATGACGCCGTGGCGCTCCATGATCACCGCGTCGCCCTTCGAGAGGTACGGCGCGAGGGCGTCGGGCAGGTCGTCGGTGCCCGGCGTGGCGTAGGGCGCCGTCGGGATCGTGCCCATGGTGACGATGATCTCGGGGATCGCGCACATCGCGAGCGAGATACCCGCGAGCGAGAACGCGACGGCGTAGATCGGATGCCCGTGCACGATGGCGCGCACGTCGGGCCGCACGTTGTACGCGTCGACGTGCATGCGGATCTCGGTGGTGACCTTACGGCCGTCGAGCGCGCGTCCTTGTGGGTCGCATTCGATGACCTGGTCGGGCGTCATGAAACCCTTCAGGACGCCCGAGGCCGTGATGAGGATGTTGCCGTTCGGCAGGCGGCACGAGACGTTGCCGTCGTTCGCGACGACGAACTCGTTCTGATACATGAGCCGCATCACGTCGCAGATCTGCTTCGCGAGGGCGTCCTTGTCGGCGATGCCGGCCTGCGTGAGCACGCCGCGGCGTTCGGGCGGCGACTCGGGCGCGCTGTAGGGCGTGGCACCGATCGGCGTACCGACGAGCTTGGGATCGACGACAGGACGTCCACAGCCGACGGCCGGGATGTCGTTGACGTCGGGAGTGGGATCATCGTGCGACATCTGCATTCCGCCATGATTGCGCGAGAGCCCGCGCGAGGGAAGGGGGCAGGTGTGGCTGCGGGGCTCCGCGGTACGATGGGGCGCATGAAATCGCTCTTGGTGGTCCTCGGCGTCCTCGGCGTTCTCGCCGTCCTTTTCGTCGCGTTCCTGTCGGGGGTTGCCCCCATACCTGTCGACAGCAGCTCGGGACCACGGGTGGATCTCGCGTCTGCGCTGCTCGAGGCACTCGCTGACGAGGATCGTCTGGCCTTCGCGGCGCTTCCATGCGTGGGCAACGAGCATGTCGACGTGGTCTACGAGACGTGTCTCGAGGCCGTCGAGGACGTTGACCTCTCAGAGCCGCCGCTCAGCATCCGCGAGCAGGACGAGCTGACGGTCATCGCGGACTTCGCTCATGGCTGGAGCGTCATCGTCCCGATCGTCGAGAACGACGGCGTCCTCGCGTTCGTCCCGCAGCTCCGCACGCAGCTCGCCACGCGGGTCACGCCAGCGGCTGGGGAGGATCTCAGCCTCCTGGAGATGGCGGACATGTCGCTGACGAAGTACAAGCAGCTTGAGGCGAAGCTCGAGACGAAGCTCCCGAAGGATGTCGGGGTCAATGCGGCTGTCGGACCGAAGCTGACGCTTGGCTTGCGTCCCGGGCCGACCGTCGCCATGCCGGACGGCGCCGTGCTCGATCTGGCGGCGTTCGGTGAGCACGCGCGATCTGCTTCCGAGGCATGGCAAGGCCACAGGGTCGTCCTCGATGTCGGTGAGGGGCTGACCTATCCCGAAGTCGTCAAGGTCGTCGATCGGCTTCTCATGGCGAACGTGACGGACATCGTGTTCGCGGGAGTCGAGCTGCAAGAGCAGGGCGATGGCGACTGAGATGCGCGGACCGGACCTCGCCGAGATGCGCGCCGACCGGCGTGCGCGCAAACGTCGCGCGGCGAGGCGCTCGGTTCTTGCGATCCGGGTCTTCACCACCGCCATGGTTGTCGGCTTCTTCTTCACGTACGTGCTTCCGGCGTGGCATGAGCGTCAGGACAACCTGCGCTTCGAGACGGCCCACGCGGCGGTCTCGGCCCTGGCCCACGCGGACCGCGCGGCCTTCGAGGAGCTGCTCGTCGACGACGCGCGCGCCGATGCCTACGCCGCAAGCCTCGAGGTCGTCTCGATCGCCGACATGTCGACGATGTCACGTGGCCACGTCTCCGAGGATGCCGCAGGCGTCGTCACGACGGAGGGCTACGAGATCGTGGTCCCGCTGACCGAAGAGCGGCGGGTCGTCCCCGACCTCAGAGTGCGGCCGTATCGCAATCCAGGTGGATTCCGCGTCGTTCCGCAAGCTGACCCGATCCGCCGAGTCGCGATGTCCGCCATCCATGCTGCCTTCGACGATGATCGCGACGCCTTCGACGCGTTGCTCCATGAAGACGCGCCCGCCGACGCGTGGGAGGTCTCGCGCGCAGCGATCGTGGGGGTCGAGCCGCCGACGCAACGGCTGCGGAGCTCGGGCGGCTCCGGCTTCCTCGGCGAGGAGTTCGACCGTTACTGGCGCTCGTACTCGCCGCGACGAGGCGTCTCCCTGCGCGCGTCGCTGAAGCGCGAAGGCCGCACGTGGTTCGTCGAGAAGCCCCTCGAGCGCACGCGCTGACGCCCGGCGTCACTCCGGTCCGTAGAGCGTCTCGCCAGCCACTTCGATCTCGTCGATCACGCCGACGATCGAGCAGCGGATCGGCACCTCGCCCATGCCCAGCAGGTCGCGCGTGGACGACCCCTCGGCCATGAGCAGCACCGTGTCGCCGACGCCGGCGTCGACGCGATCGATCGCGACGAACATGCGGTCGGCGGCGTCGGTACCGTCGGGCTCGATCGGGCGCACGGCGAGCAGGCGTTGACCGTCGAAGGCCTTGTGTTGCACAGGCGTGACGACCGTGCCGATGACGCGCGCGAGCTTCATGACGCCGCCTCGTCGTCGTGCGCGAACTGGCCGTCGTGCGCGAACTGTTCGACGTGCCCGACGATCGTTGCGTCGACGGGCACGAACGAGTCGTCGAGCGCCATGGCGGCTTCCTTGCCGTCGGCGACGTGCACGATGTCGCCGAGCCCCGAGTGCACGACGTCGCACGCGACGACGGCGGGCCCCTGCACGTCACCCTGCTCGTCGAGCGGCCGCACGAGCAGCAACTTCTGCCCGACCAAGCCCTCGAGCTTATGGGTGGCGACGACGCGCCCGATCACTCGCGCGAGATACATGGGCTCAGACCTCGGCCGGCTCGACGCCGATCGACTCGAGACCTTCCTTCTGATAGACGACTTTCCCGTCGACGTCCCAAGAGTCGACGACAGCGAAGATCGCCGCGTCGATGGGGCGGCCATCGGTGAGCTCGGTTTGACGCGCGCTCGACCCCTGCGCGTAGAGCACGAGGTCGCCGTGCCCGGCGCCGATCGCATCGGCCGCCACGACGTACCCGCCGCGCGCCTCGTTGTTCTCGTCGAGCTGGCGCACGATCTGCAGCCGCAGATCGCAGACCTTCTCGTCTTTCATCGTGGACACCACGGTGCCGACGACCTGGCCGATGAACATCGCTGGACTCTGGACGTGTGAAGGGGCGAGCGCTGCCGGGAGGCAGCCGAGACGCATCATGCACGGTTGGCGCGGGGACCACTAGGCCCGGATGATTCACGGGGGGCGTCGCGAGGTCGCCGGGCCAACCTGCAGGACCGCGAGACGCGGTGCCAGAAGACGCGCCGAGGAGCCCGGGCGGACCCGCCGCGTCAAAGGCGTCGCTGGATCGTCGCCGCCTCGTAGAGTTTGCGGTAGACGCGCTCGCGCAGCTCTTTGCGGACCAGATGCGCGATGTCCTCGAAGGGCTGGTCGCCGTAGCGCTGGACGAACAGGCCGCGCTCGGCGTCGTGGAAGGCGCGCACGGCCGCGTCGTCGTAGTCATCCTCCACGAAGAGGCGCAGCAGCACCTCGGTCGCGAACTTCTCGCTGGCGAGCAGCTCCGCGAGGGAGCGCTTCTGGCTGGCCTGGATGAAGTCGGCGTAGGACGTGTTGGCGAGTTCCTCGTGACGCTTGAGCAGGGCGTCGCGTTCGAGGATCTCCTCGGTGGCCGCGGTCTGCGTGAGGGCGATGCCGCGGCGGGCGGCTTCGTTGCGAACGACGACGATGCCGAGCATCTCGGAGACGATGCCGTGCAGCTCGTCGAGCTGGAGGATCGAGCGCACGCGCCGGCCCACTTCTTCACGCGTGATCTCGCCGCCCGACCACACCGCGGCGATCGGATCGTCGAGGGGACGCTCCTGGATCCCCGCCGAATCGACGAACGGCTCGAGCCAGGCCGAGAGGACGACCGGGTCGACGGGCTCGCCTTCGGGCAGTTGCTTGTCGGCGCGGACGATGGCTTCGAGTTCGAGCAGCGTGCGCATGCCGGCGCGCAGGTCGGAGTCGGCCACGGCCGCGTCGAGCGACTCGTGCAGGCCTTGACCGGTGCGCTCGCGGGCTTCGGCGTCGAGGCGCGCGAGGCCGAGGCTCACGTCGTCGTTGCTGATTTCGAGGCCGAGACGTCCCGCTTCGCGTTCGACGATGCGCTCGGTGACGATCTGGCGCAGCGTCTCGTCGCCGATCGGCTGACGTGCGTAGAGCGTCGAGATGTAGCGGTCGAGCTCGTTCCAGCCGATCTGCTGGTCGCCGACGGATGCGACGGACGATGGGGCGAGGACGACGTCGGGGACTCCGTCGTCCTGCAGCTGGCTGGCCGGGTCGGGCGGTGTGCAGGCCGTTGCCGAGGACATGACGGTGGCGGTCGTCAGGGCGAGGGCGAGCAGGCGCGAGTGGAGAGACGTCGTGATCATCGGCCCATCGTGTCGGCTGACGCGCGGGTCGTGCAAGTCTGTGTGCCGACTGCGGCGGCGACGAGGCGTGCTTCGGGCGCCAGCGGGCGCGCGCGACTCGCCGTTCAGTGCGCCGCGAAGTCGTCCGTCCGGGCCCAGACGTAGACGCACACGTTCCCGAAATCGAACCGGCGCCCGTGCGTCTCGAACCAGAGGGAGATCGCGTCGTGGTCGTCGCTCTGCCAAGACGTCGGGCGGTAGAGGCAGCGCATCTCGCGCGCTCCGGCCGCGACCTCCAGGAAGCTGATGTAGTCGTTCGGAACGACGACAGGCCTGTCGCAGTAGTAGTCGAACAACTCGGCACCGCCGCCGATCGCGACGATGGTCGTCTGCGCGTTCGCGGGCCTGAGCTTCACGGTCAGGTCGTGGTGTGCCGTTCCCGAGACAGCGCTCGCGGCGCCGCGATAGCCCTCCTCGACGATCGTGCTCTCGGCCCGCTCCAGCCACTCGCCCATCGGCCAGAGGAAGATGATGCCGGCGAGGACCGTGCTGCGCTGCGGTGTGACGTCGAGCAAGCCGCGCGCGACGAGCAGCAGGAAGGGCGGCAGGAGGTAGGCGAAGAAGCGGCCGTAGAGGTCGAACGGTTGGATCACGAGCCACAGCACCAACAGTGGGCAGAGCGAGATCGCGACGAGGCAGCTGGCTCGTGCGCCCTGCAGGCGGTGGACGGATGCGAGGCCGATCGCGGCGAAGACGGAGATGAGGACGAACAGCGGCCCCGGAACTGCACCGACGAGTTCGGTGAGCACGGTGATCGGGAAGTCGGGCTGGAAGGTGCCGGCGCGGCGCTGGGCGACGTGATAGAGGAGCTGCGGGAGCACCGGCATGTAGAGCACGAATGTCGCGAGTCCGGCGCCCACGAGTGACCACCACGATGCGCGGAAGGCCCGTGCCGAGACGTGCGAGGGCGACGTGAGTGTCATCCAGATGAGGTGCGCGCCGATCGCAAGACCGACGAGGATGCCGTAGAGGTGGAACCAGGCGCCGACGGCGAGGGCGACGGTGAGCTGCAGCGTCGCCGGCCGTCCACGTTCGCGTAGGATTTCGAGGTAGGCGAGCAGCGCCCACGACGTGCAGGCCATCAGGCCCGTGTAGCCGCGCGCGGACGTGCTCCAGGCGATCATGGTAGGCGAGCAGGCCAGGGCCAGCACGGCCAGCCCGGCGGCACGTCGCCCGACGAGTGCGAGCCCGACGCGCCACGTCGCCACGATCGTCGTCATGCCGAGCAGCAGCGCCGGAACACGCAGGACGGCCTCCGACGGGCCGCCGACCATGCGTGCGATGCGCGCGAGCAGCGAGTAGGCCACGTGGTTGTTGAAGAGCTTGTACGACGACAGCGTCTCCCAGAACGACGCCGTGTCGATGAAGTGAATCGTCGTGAAGATCTCGTCGTAGCCGAAGCCGCGGGTCATGTATGGCGCGGACAGGACGGCGAGCAGCACGGAGGCCAGCGCGGGGAGCCACCAGCCGCGTGCGCGCGTCTCGCTGATGGCGCCGTGCAAGTGCTCGGAGAGCTGGGCGGGAAGGCTTCGTCCCAGTCGCCCCCAGGCCATCACGAGGCACGCGACGACGAGGAGCATCCAGCCAAGGTTGCTCAGCAGTCGTTCGAGAAACACTTCTGAGGACGGGTTGATCACGCCATCGCTCGAGAAGAACCGCTCGGCGATCGGGATGGCGAACACCTTGAGCGTCCAGCCGCGGGCGATCAGCAGCGGCATCGCGGCCAGCGTCGCCAGGGCGGCGAGGATGGCGGGCACGACCGTGATCGGGTCGGGGCGGATGCGGTCTGGGAACCGGGAAGTCATGGATGTCGAATCGAGGGTGTCGTGCTGATGCATCGGCACTCGGCGCATCTGTCCTGTGGACGAGATTTCGCGACGAGGTGTCCCGGCGTGGGACGCCGAGGGGCGTGGCGCCCGCACACACGAACCTGTGCGTGGCCGAGTCGCGCGTGGGACCCGTGGCGGGCACACAGTTCTGGCGGCAAACGCTGCGCATGGCCGGCTGGAGGACTGGCAACCGTCGTGATCGATCCAGGCGTCGAACCGAGCGCGTTTGACGTCCGCGCAAAGTGGATCTAACGTCGCTCTCGATCTGATGCAGAGGGACGGGCGGCCGAGCGCCACGCGGAGGAGTGACGATGGTGACGGTGACGTTCACGGCGAACATCCAGCGGCACGTGGAGTGCCCGCCGACCGAGGTCACAGGCCGCACCGTTCGCGAGTGTCTCGAGGCCGTTTTCGGCCACGCCCCGCGCGCACGGAGTTACGTGCTCGACGACCAAGGCGCTCTGCGAAAGCACATGATCGTGTTCGTCGATGGACATCAGATTCGCGATCGTGCGACGCTCGGCGACGGCGTGTCGGTGGGCGGGCGTATCGACGTCATGCAGGCGTTGTCGGGCGGCTGACACGGAGCAGTGTCCAGCGTCGCAAGCGCATCAGGGAGAGAACGGATGACAGCACGGATTCTCGTCGGCTCGCGTAAGGGCCTGTTCACGGTGACGCGCGGGAGCGACGGGTGGGGCGTGTCGGACGTCGCGATGCTGGGCGACAACGTCTCGCTCGCGATGTCGGATGTGCGCACCGAAGGGCGCGACGTCTACGCCGCCCTCGATCACGGACACTTCGGCGTCAAGGTGCAGCGCTCGTCCGACGGTGGCGCCACGTTCGAGGAGGTCGGCGTGCCCATCTACCCGCCCAAGCCCGAAGACGCCGAGCCCGAGCCAACCGAGAACAACGCGCGCCCGGTTCCATGGTCGTTGAAGAAGATCTGGGCGCTCGCGCCAGGCGGCCCCGCGCAACCGGGCACGCTCTGGTGCGGGACGATCCCCGGTGGCCTCTTCCGCAGCGACGACCGCGGCGACACGTGGCAACTCGTCCAGTCGCTCTGGTACCACGAGCTGCGTCCCGGGTGGTTCGGCGGCGGCGCCGACTGGCCCGGCATCCACTCCGTCTGCGTGCATCCCGACGACGCCGACCGTGTCACGCTGGGGGTCTCGTGCGGCGGTGTCTGGCAGACGCGCGACGGCGGCACGAGCTGGGAGCTGCGCGCCGACGGGATGCGCGCCGAGTACATGCCGCCCGAACTCGCCGGCGACCCGAACACCCAAGACCCGCACTGCGTCGTGCAGAGCCCGTCGGCGCCCGACGTGTTCTGGGCGCAGCACCACAACGGAATCTTCAAGACCACCGACGACTGCGCTTCGTGGAACGAGGTCGCCGAGGCCGGCCCGTCGACGTTCGGCTTCCCCGTCGTCGTCCATCCGCGCGACCCCGATACGGCCTGGTTCATCCCGGCGGTCAAGGACGAGGCCCGCTATCCGAAGGACGGCAAGGTCGTCGTCACGCGCACGCGCGACGGCGGCAAGAGCTTCGACGTCCTCACGAACGGCTTGCCGCAGCAGCACGCCTACGATCTCGTCTTCCGCCACGCCTTCGACATCGATGCGAGCGGCGACGTGCTCGCCTTCGGAAGCACCACGGGTTCGCTGTGGGTGAGCGAAGACCAGGGCGACCATTGGACGCACATCTCGGCGCACCTGCCGCCGATCCACAGCGTGCGCTTCGGCTGACGCGTCGGGGCAAGCCGCGGCGATCTTCCGCGCACGACCAGAACCAACCGGCACGCCCATCCCATCCGAAGCAGTCCTTCAACCGGCTGCTAAGGTGGTCGACCTCTCCACTCGAGGTCGCGCCGATGCTTCGTCTGTCGCTCGTGCTGTTGTCGTGTCTTGTCCCGCTCGTGGCTGCCGAACCCGACGAGGCGCGGCTCGTGCTGCAGCCGGGGGATCGGATCGCGATCGTCGGCAACGCGCTCGCCGAGCGCATGCAACACGACGGACAGTTCGAGACGGCGTTGCATCGGGCGTTCCCCGAGCATCGTCTGTCGCTGCGCAATCTCGGCTTCTCGGGTGACGGCGTGCGCGGCGGTCAGCGCACAGACGGCTTCGGCTCCCAGGAGGAGTGGCTGCGACGCGTCGGTGCGTCGGTCGTGCTGGCGTTCGTGGGGTTCGCGGAGAGTTTCGAGGGCTCGCCCGCCGACTTCCGGCGTGACTTGGCGACGTGGCTGACGATGCTCGAGGCCGCGGACGACGACGGCGTTCCGACGCGTCGCGTGCTGCTCGTCGGCCCCTGTGCCGCCGAGGACGCTGAAAGCCCGCTGGTGCCGACGGCGCTCGACCACACGACGCGCCTCGCGCCCTTCAACCGCGCGATGCACACCCTCGCCGACGAGCGCGGCCTGCCGTTCGTCGATCTCGCCGCGCTTCTCGCGGACGACTTCGCGGCCGCCGACCACACCACGATCAACGGCATCCACCTCAACGAGCGCGGTCATCGCCTCCTCACCGAGGCGCTGTTCACGCGGATCGAAGGGGCCGGCACGCCTCAGCCGACGTCCGACCGATATGGCGAGCTGCGCATGGCCGTGCGGCTGAAGAACGCGATGTGGTTCAACCGCTATCGCGCGACCGATGGCTACAACGTCTACGGCGGACGCTCGTCGCTCGAGTACGACGGCGTCACGAACTACGAGGTGCTTCAGCGGGAGCTCGATGTGCTCGATGCCCACGTCGCGCGTGCCGATCGCTACATGTGGCTCGTGGCGGCCGGCAAGGCGGAAGACTTCATCGCCGTCGTCCAGGAGCTGGCCGAGGTCGAGGTCCCTCCGGTGATCCCGGTGAAGACGAATCGCCCCGGTGACGGACCCGACGGCGAGCACGTCTACCGCGACGGCACGGACGCGCTCGAGGACATGACGCCGGCGCGCGGGCTGCGTGTCGAGCTGTTCGCCGACGAGTCGATGTTCCCCGAGTTCGTCAACCCCGTGCAGATGGCGTTCGACACGCGCGGGCGACTCTGGGTGGCGGTCTGGTCGACGTACCCGCACGGATTGCCCGCGGACGTCGGCGGTGCGTCGATCGGCCAGGGTCTCGACGCGATCCTCGTGCTCGAAGACCACGACGGCGATGGACGCGCCGACACGTGCATTCCGTTCGCCGAAGGTCTCCACAACCCGACGGGGATCGAGTTCTGGAACGGCGGTGTCTTCGTGGCCACGGCGCCCGACCTGTTCTTCTTGAAGGACCAAGACGGTGATGGGCGTGCGAGCATCGAAGAGCGCACGCGCGTGCTGCACGGTCTCTCCAGCGCCGACACGCATCACGGCGCCAACTCGTTCGTGCTCGGCCCCGACGGCGCGCTCTACTTCCAGGAAGGCGTCTTCCACCACTCACAGATCGAGACCGTCCACGGCGTCGTGCGCAACAACAACGCGTGTGTGTGGCGCTTCGATCCGCGGACCTGGCACGTCGAACGCTACATGCCGTTCAACTTCGCGAACCCGCACGGTCACGTTTTCGATCGCTGGGGACAGGACTTCGTCACCGATGGGACGGGCAACCAGAACTACGTCGTCGGGCCGCTGAGTGGGCACGCGATCTTCCCGGCCAAGCGCACGCGCGGCCGACCGTTCTTCCCGCAGCGTAGTCGCCCGGCCGCGGCCACGGAGATCCTGTCGAGTCGACACATGCCGACGGCCTTCCGCGACACGTACCTCATCGCGAACGTCATCGGCTTCCGCGGCATCTTCCAGTACCAGCTGCGCGACGACGGGGCCGGCTTCGGCGCCGACGAGATCGAACCGATCCTCTTCAGCGACGACCTGAACTTCCGGCCGGTCGATCTCGAGGTGGGTCCCGACGGCGCGCTCTACGTCGCCGACTGGCACAACGCGATCATCGGGCACATGCAACATCACTTGCGCGACCCGAGCCGCGATCGTCTGCACGGCCGTATCTACCGCGTGGTGGCCGATGGACGTCCGCTGCTCGACCCCGTGCCGATTGCCGACCAACCGCTCGACGTGCTGTTCGAGAACCTGAGGACGCCGGAAGATCGCGTGCGCTACCGCACGCGCATCGAGCTCAGTGGACGCGCGACGGTCGACGTCGTGGTTGCGGCCCGTCGTTGGGTCGAGTCGCTCGATGCGAACGACCCCGAGCACGAGCACCACCTGCTCGAGGCGCTCTGGGTTCAGCAGGGTCAGACGGTTGTCGATCGTCCGCTGTTGCTGCGCTTGCTCGACGCGCGCGACTCCCGAGCGCGCGCAGCGGCCGTGCGCGCGGTGCGTCACATGCGGCGCCTGATCGATGACGCGCCGGAGCTGCTCGCGAAGGCTGCTCGTGATGTCGATCCGCGCGTGCGCTGCGAGGCCGTGGTGGGGCTGAGCTTCGTGCCGACGGCGGGGGCGGCCGAGGCCGCGGTGTCGGTTCTGTCCCAGCCGATGGACGCCTTCCTCGAGGATGCGCTGCACCAAACACTCGTGACCCTCGACGTCCCGTGGCGTTCGGCCCTCGCGAGCGGCGAGGTGCTTTGCGCCGACGATCCGACGGGCCTGGCGCACCTGCTGTCGATGCTGACGACGGATGAACTCGCGCGCGTCGCGCCGAGCGTGGTCGCGGACGCCGAGCGGCTCACGCGCCACGGCCTCGACATCGTGACGTATCGCGCCGCGGCAGAGCGCCTCGCCGACGCGCGCGGCGAGTCGGTGGTGGAGGTGTTGCTCGCTGCGATCGACACGGCGGATCGCGAGGACGAGGCGTCGAGTCACGCCGATCACCTGCTGTCCGACCTCTTCGCGACGCTGCGTGACGTCGATGCGGGCGCTTCTGCGGTTGCCCTGACGCGCCTCGCGCGCGAGGGACAGCGCCGCTCGACGCGCCGCCTCGCCACGGCGGCAGCGATCGACGCCAGTGATGACATCGAGTCGGCTTGGAGCACGGGGCTCACGTCGGCCGGGGCCCTCACCGAGTTCCTCGACGCCTTGGCCTACACGACGAAGATGTCCCCGCGAGCGACGGTCTACGATCGCGTCGCTGCGTTGCTCGACGGCCCGCCGCCCGCGCTCGCGACGCAACTCGGCGACGCGAACGCCGTGGCCGGCCGCTACGTGCGTGTGTCTCTCGCGGGCGATCAGCGCACGCTGACGCTGGCCGAGGTGCAGGTGTTCGCGGCCGGCACGAACGTCGCGCCGGCGGGAAGCGCGACGCAGTCGTCGACGAACTGGGGCGGCGTGCCGAGCAATGCACTGGACGGCATCACGAGCGGCGCATGGTTGGACGGCGCGCAGACGCACACGCTCGAGGACCAGCCGAACCCATGGTGGGAGCTCGACCTCGGCGCGACGCAACGCATCGATCGCATCGCGCTCTGGAATCGCACCGACGGCCCATACGGTCGCCGCCTCGACGACGTCGTCATCGATGTCCTCGACGGTCAGCGTCGAGCTGTCGCCGCGTACCAACACGACGGGCAGCTCGGGCCCACGATGTCATGGACGCTCGAGCCGCCGCGCCTCACGCTGCGTCGTGCGGCCGTCCGCGCCTTGGGGGCGCTCGACGTGCGCGTCCCGGTGACGATCACGACACTCGTGGATCGCCTGCGCGACGACGAGCTGCGCGCCGATGTCGTAGCCGCTCTGCGCGGGATCGACGCCGAGCGATGGTCGGACGCCAACCGCGAGGAGCTCGAGCGCGGGCTCTTCGAGACGCTCGCCGTCGCGAAGCCCGAGAGCTACTGGATGACGCCGACGGGCCGCAGCGTGCTGGCCTTCGCCGACGAGTGGATCCCGCGCATGTCATCGGGCGTCGTCGACGGATTCAGGCGCCTTCGTCGCACGCTCGGACCGCAGGTGTTCCTCGTGCGTCCCGTGCACGACGCGCTGCTCTTCGACCGCACCGAACTCGTCGTCGCCGCGGGTCGTCCGATCGAACTCGTCTTCGACAACACGGACATCATGCCGCACAACCTCGTCGTCACGGCCCCGGGTGCACTTGCGCGCGTGGGGCGCGCGGCCGAAGCCATGGCGGCCGAGCCCGACGCCTGGGAGCGGGCCTTCGTCCCCGACGTCCCCGACGTGATCGTCGCGACGGGACTGCTGTCGTCAGGCCAATCGCAGACTCTCAGCTTCGATGCGCCGAGCGCGCCGGGCAACTATCCCTTCGTCTGCACGGTCCCCGGCCACTGGACGCGCATGAACGGCACGTTGCGTGTCGTCGCACCCGGCGATGCGGCTCTCGATGTCGTCGATGCGGTCGCCGCGGCCGAGGCCTCCGTCATGGCCGAGAACTGCGAGCGTGTCTTCGTCGCCGAGTGGACGCTCGACGAGTTGCGTCCGATCCTCGACGACGTGCCGAGCAGTTCGGTCGAGCGCGGCCGCGATGTCTTCGTCGATGCCTCGTGCACCCTCTGTCACGCGGTCGACGGCGCGGGCGGCGAGACGGGCCCGGCGATCGAAGCCGGCGTCGCGCGCTGGACGAGCAACGAAGACCTCCTCGCGCAGCTCCTCGACCCGAGCGCCGAGATCGCCGCGGGCTACGCGAGCGAGATCTTCGTCCTGAAGGACGGCAGCGTCGTGTCGGGCCGCGTCCGCGCCGAAGACGACGCCACGGCCTCCGTGCAGATCAATCCCTACGCGAGCACGATCGAAGAGGTCGCCGTGGCCGACGTCGACGACCGCTGGACGTCGCAGGTCTCGGCGATGCCCGAAGGCCTGCTCTCGACGTTCACCCGCGAAGAGATCGCCGACCTGCTGGCCTACCTCGCCGCGCAGAGGAAGTGAGTGCGCGAGAGTGAGGCGTGCGAATGAACTCGAGACGTGGGCAAGCGGCACGGTGGTCTTCCCATGCCAGGTCACTCGTGACCTGCTCATGCAGCTCGGCGCAGCAACGACCAACGCTCCGGTTCGCCTTCGACGAGGCGAGCCGACCCAAGGCGACACCGCGACGATGCCGACGACTCCCGGAAGTGTGCGTGGATGCGTGGGCGCCCCCGTCACACACGTGATGTGTGACGGGGGCGCGAGTGCTAGCGTCGCCTCAGTTCGGGTTCTCGATGTTCATGCGAATGACGACGATGTTCGTCAGCATGTCACCGAACTCGGCTTGCGCGAAGATGTCGACGAAGTTCGTCACCCCGAGTTGCGTGGGCGGGAACTCACTCGAGAGGAAGTCGAAGCGGGCGATCCGCGGATTCGTCGACGGGATCGTCCCCGTGGTCGTGAAGGCCAAGCCATTGTCGATGAGTTCGACACGCCCGTCGGCACGCACGTTCAGGTCGAGTTCTGTCGACAAGCGCAGCGTCACCGGCCCGGAGTACGGAGCGAGGTCGTTACCGCTGCTCGTGGTGCCGCCGGCCGCGACGAGGAACGTCGTCGTGAAGTCTTGCGCGAGATCTCCGTATCCGATGCCGTGAGGAGACAACGTGGCTCCCGGAAGTGTTGTGCCGTTGACTTCGTTAGCAAGTCCGACCCAAAGACCAGAGGGGTTCTCCGTCCGGAGGAGTGGGAAGGTCTGGCAGGCCGTGCCGGTCCCCGGCAGTCCTGGCGTCGAGCCTCGCGCAACCAGGAAACGGCAGTTCGTCGTGCTGTTGTTGCTCACAGAGATGGCGGATGAATACATCTGATCTGCTTCACACTCGCTCGGGCCGGTGTCGGCCGTGCTGTGCATCTCGGCGTTGAAGACGGCGAACGCAGGTGGCGGGTCGTTCGCGTCCGGGCAGCTCGACTGGCCTTGGTAGATCGTGGGAAGGTCTCCATCGAGGAACGTCGGCGCGTAGACGAAGGTGTCGCTCGGGATGGACGAGATGATGCCGGCATAGGGCGTGGCGCCCGTCTCGATCGGTTCGATCATCACGTGGTAGTCGCCCGCGCGGAGGCCGCGGATCGTGTACGTGCCATCGTTCGGAGTGATGTACGTTCCGACACGTGTCGTCGGGTCGTTCACGGCGATGGCCACGACATGTGCCGCCTGAAGGCGCGACTCGATGCCGCTGTCATCTTGGTCCAATACGGTGCCTTCGATGGATCCGAGGGCCGCCGAGAAGACCGGCTTCGGATAGGCAGTCGCGAGGGCGATGATGTCGTCGAGTTCGACCGACGTTGACGCGCGCGCAAAGAGCACCCGGTCGGAAAGACTGAGTGTCGTGGTCGAACAGCCACTACCCGTGGGTGCGGTCACAGTGCCGGTGAACGGCGCGCCGTCAGCGATCGGGAACATCGTGGGCTGGTCGGATCCAAGTGCGTTGCGCTGGGATTCGACGAGCGAGTGCGAGAGCCCGAGGAAGTGTCCGAGTTCGTGCGTGACGAGTCCTCGCAGATCGACCAATCGGCCCGTCGGGGGGTTCTGGTTGACGTACGTGAGGCCCGTGTAGTTGTTCTCTTCGAGCAGCACGACGCTGTCGTCATCGTCGATCGCATTGAGCGCCATGTCGGCTTCGATGATCTGATTGCTCGCATCCAGCCAGGTGACCGTGATGCCGAAGGGATCGCCGAGGCCGTCCCAGTAGCTGTCACTCTGGAAGCACGTCACGACGTTCGTACCATCGTTGACGACCAGGTTGCTTCCCGGAGACGTCGAGACGTAACTCGTGAACGGGTCGTCGAGTTGCATGAATGACACGTTGCTCGCGCCGGCTGTTGCTGGCAGCCACGGATGCGTAGCACGCGTCCATTGGCGGGCCGCCCGCACCATGCTCCAGGTTCCTGGGCGCGCGCCGGCGCCCGTACTGCACGGCGTGCAGGCGAAACCTGGCACGACGGTGCACTCGGTCGCGCTCACCATCGTGCGCGCGATGCTCCACTGGATCGTAGTTCCGGGAGCGATGCCCCAGATCACGGGTGTGCCATCACATTGCATCTCGGGCCCACCCGCAAGAGCTTGCGCTCCCAGGGCGATTCCGGCGGCGAGGGCGAAGAACGGGGTTCGGGTGTTCATGATGGTTCTCATGTCGAAGGGTTGGCTTGTCTTGGGCTGCTCAGCGGGGGAGCTGCGTGGCCGCCTGGGTGCGCATCGCGGTCAGGCGCAGGAAGAATGACCAGGCGGGTTCATTGGCACCGGCACCGCGACCGAGAACCGCGCGTTCGGGACCCGTGGCGCGGTAGGCGCCGCTCGAGGCCGAACGCACGATGTGATGCTGACTCTCGTCGAGGTCATCCAGCAGCAGGACGAGTTCGTCGCCAACTCCGAAGGTCGGGGCACCAACGACGACGATCGGTGGTGTCGCGTCACGCGACCCCGGCACAATGACACTGATGACGTGGTCTCCGTCACCCTCATCGTCACGCAAGACATGCACGTCGTACTGCTTGAATGGGAAGTCGTTACGGCGGGTGTCATGCACGGCCTTCACGACGCCATAGACAACGTGGTCGACGCCGAGGACATCCTCCTCAAACGTCGTGCGGCGAGGGTTCAGGTGTACGTATCCGATTGCAGCGCGCCCGGCGGACGTTTGTTCGCTGGTGTCTTGTGCGGCAACGGATAGCGGCGGGACGCTGCCCATTAGCAAGAGCAGGCTCAGAGTCAAGATGCGCATGATGTATCCCTAACTTGTGGGGGTGTGTGGCGAGCGCCGTTGTGGTGCCCACTCATCAGGGGAAGCGGACACACCTCAAGTTCGCGACAACGATTGACGTAGGAATGCCCGCGGCTCAGCGGCGCGTGCGAAGGTTGACTCGTCCGTTACGAAGTCGAACCAACGACGCTTCGCGAGCGACATCTTCGTTCTGACTGACGGCACTGTCGTGTCGGGCCGCGTCCTCGCCGAAGACGACGCAACGGCTTCGGTCCAGATCAATCCCTACGCGAGCACGGTCGAGAACGTCGCGCTCGTCGAGCCGGCGCTCATCAGGCACCGTTGCGTCGGGTGAACATGAGGTAGCCGCGGGTGACGTCTTGGCTGTTCGGCGCGTCGACATAGTCGAGCGTGAAGACGGACAGGGCACCGCTGTCCACCGGCGCGGACGTGGCCGCTGTCCCCTGGTCATACCCATCATCGAAGTTCAGGCGGATGGACACACCCTCACCTTCGGGACGCAGTTCGCCGGTGCCCGTCCACGGAAAGTCGAGGCCTTCGAGGGTGAAGATGCGACTCCCCGCCACGTGACGGATCTTGCAGTCGGCCGTTTGCTCCAGGACGCCATCGGTCATGACGTCGACGTTCCACTCGCCTTCGAGCGCCGGGAGTGATACTGCTGCGAATGGCTCGTTCGGTGGTGCGAGCGCTGCAAAGGTCTTGAGGAGCGATCGCTCACGAGCCTCTTCCCGCGCAGCCTCTTCACTCGCGAGAGTGCTGTCGAACCATGCGGCAGCCAGGAACAGAGAGATGACGATGAGGACACGTCGCCAGCGTCGACGTGCGCTCTTCAGGATCCCGCGGAACGTCCAGTGACCATCATCGGGCTGGATCACGTCGGTCAGGACGGTGCCCGCCACGACAAGCGTGATGGCAAAGCCGGTTTCGAGCAGGACGAGCCACATGATGCGAGCGTCTCCGAGGGGTCAGTTCATAACTGACACGACGTTTTGCCCCCGAGCCCGCCACATGCAACGCCGAGGCGACGTTGGGTCTGCCCTCTGCCGTCAGCGATCGCCGCTGGTCGCTGGCGCGTAGTCCGCGGGGCGCTTGCCCTTCACGAAGCCTCCGAAGCCGAACTGCGTGGGTTCGTAGGTGCCGACGAGGTCGACGTTGGCGCGTTCGGGGATCTTGGCCTCGCGGCTCGTGGCCCACAGGCACGCGTTGACGAAGATGCGGCGTAGGTCTTCGTTCTCGTAGTCGGTGGCGGCGCCGATCGTCGAGGTGACGACGCGCTGGGGCGCCGTGATTCCCGGCACCGCGCGCTCGCGTGTCCAGACGACGGGCATGCGGGGCGCGTTGCGCGCGTCGTTGACGTGTTCGGCGTCCGTCGTCATGCCGTCGACGATCGAGCCTTCGAGGATCACCGTGGCGTCGAGCGGGAGGTCGCGGATCGCGTAGACGTCCGTCGGGCCCCAGACGTCTTCGACGCCACGCACGATCGGATGTCGCCGCGCCGCCACCGGCACGACGCCGCGCGTCGCCTCGCTGCCGTGATGCCCGTGGTGCGCCACCCAGGTTTCTCCGAGCACCTGCCGGCCGAAGCCGCCCGACCAGGGCTGCCCGGCGTTCCACGTCCAGTGCCGATACGACGTCGGGTTCTCGTTCGAGAAGGCGAACGCGTGCGTGGACGTGCGGATCGCGATGATCGGCCGCCCGGATTCCACGTAGTCGACGATGTGCTTCATCTGCGCGTCGGGCAGGTCGCGGAAGCGCGTGAAGAGCACCATCAGGTCGGCCGATTCGAGGGCTTCCAGGCCGGGGATGTTGTCGCGCCGGTCGGGATTGATCGTGCCGTCGTCGTCGAGCGCGAAGAGCACCGTGCTGCGCGCGCCGTGGTGTCTCGACAGGATCCGCGCGAGCTGCGGCAACGCCTCCTCGGAGCGGTACTCCTCGTCGCCCGACACGAACACCACGTGCAGTCCCGCCGCCGCGCCATTTCCGCCGGGGAGTTCGATGCGATCGGTCTGAGCGCTGAGACTCGCAGTGATGAGCATCACGGAAGCCAAGGTGAGGAAGAGGTTCATCGAGACATCTGCTCCGTGAGCTGTGCGGTGTAGGCGTCGTCGTCGAGGTAGTCGACGTGCGAGACGACTTTACCGTGCTCGATCGTCAGACCGACGCTCATCGGCAAGTCAAAGACGAGCGATCGATTCGGGTCGGCCGTTGCCTGGGTGAACCGCACCTGCCCCGTGAACAGGACGAGCTTGGCCGACACGAGCACCTGCTCGCGTTCGAAGGATTCGATGGTGAGCGTCGCGAAGACGCCGCGCAGTGCCTCGAGGATTTCCTCGCGGCCGGTGACATCGAGCGTCGGGTCTTCGAAATGCGCGTGCCACGCGAGGTGCTCGCCGAGCGCGTCGAGGCGCCCGGCCATGTAGTGATCGAGGTACGTGT
Organism: Planctomycetota bacterium; assembly: GCA_029259745.1. Lineage (GTDB taxonomy): Bacteria > Planctomycetota > B15-G4 > B15-G4 > B15-G4 > OFTM221. The sequence goes on along the minus strand of JAJDEO010000069.1, from coordinate 160,565 downwards.
GCGCGATCTCTTCGACGGACAGCGTCGGCGCGGGCGTCGTCGCGTCAGGCTCGGCTGGGTTCTCCGCGATCCACGCATCGGCGGCGTCGAGCAGTCCGTCGCTCGCCCACCAAGGGACAAGGTCGACGACGAGTCGTCCGGCCTTCACGAGCGGGTCGCTGTCGACGAGCGCCTGGGCCTCGGCCTTCGTCGAGACGTTGTAGATGAAGATCCCGCGCCAGTCGTCACCACCCTCGAACGGCCCGGCCGCGACGATCTTGCCCAGCCGCGCGAGCCGCTCGATGTTCGCGAGATGCTGACGCTGCAGGTCCATCGCCTCGGCGGGTGTGATCTCCGTCACGGCTGGGCCGCGACGGATGAGGCCGAAGATGTAGCGGTGCATGCCCGGCGGCATGTTCTGTGCGTCGAGGGAGGGCGTGATCGCGAGGGTGAGAGTCAGGGCGACGAGGAAGCGGAGCATCGGAGGTCTCGACGGGAGGAGTGGGCTCAGCGCGTCACGAGCATCGCGTCGGCGAGTCGGTCGGCAGTCGTGCGGTCTTTGAGTTCGGTGACGAGGCGGTGCGCGAAGGCGAGGGCCGTACCGACACCGCGGCTCGTCGTGATGTGCCCGTCGGTGACGACGGCGTCCTCGCTGTAGTTCGCGCTCGTGAGCTGGTCGGCGAAGGCCGGGTACGACGTGACGGCGCGCCCTGCGAGGATGCCGGCTTGCTCGAGCGCGATCGGTGCGGCGCAGATCGCGGCGACGGGCTTCGTGGCGGCGTCCTGGCGCTTCACGAGGGCTTGGACGCGGACGTCGTCGCGGAGATTCGTCGCGCCGGGGATTCCGCCGGGCAGGATGACGGCCGACCAGTCTGCCGTCTCGTCGACCTCCTCGAGCAGCGCGTCGGCGACGATCGCGATGCCGTGCGCACCACGCACCTCACGCGCGCTCACGCCGACAGTCGTGACGTCGAGCTCGGCGCGCCTCAGCACGTCGATGATCGTCACGGCCTCGATCTCCTCGAAGCCGTCGGCCAACAGAACACACACGCCTGCACTCATCGCACTCTCCGCGCACGGGGTCGAAAACGCCGCGCATGATAACCCGTGCGTCGTGCGCTCCCGGCGACCTTCAAGTTCGTGCGAGAAAGGTGCGCGCGAGCTCTTGGGGAGCGGCTCGCACGTCTTGCCTGAAGTCCCGCAGCCGAACGGCGCCCGGTACGGGCGTGCGCTCAGACTCCTCGCAGCGAACCCGTCCGATCGGACGCCACCGAGAGTTCCTCGAGGATCTGGTGGGCGACGGCTGTCGGGACGTCGATGATCCGCGGCCGGCTCCACACGTGGCCGCCGGCCGTGTCGATCGAAACGCTGGCGAGCCCGAGCCTGCGCTGGAACGGGCTGCTGTGCACGGCCACCGTCTGCACCTTCTCGAGCGGCACGACCCACATGCGCCGCGTCCAGATGCCGTTGCGGGTGATGACGTGGTGCGCCGTCAGCGCGTAGCCGAGCGAGCGGTAGCGTAGATGACCGTAGAGCGCCGCGATCGGCAGGGCGGCGATCAGTCCGAACGCGGCGCGCGTCTGCCACGCGAACGTGGCGATCAGCGTCGGGACGGCGAGGACGAGGAACGCGCGCACGAAGGCGCGGCGCCGCGAGCGCGGGTGGACGGCGCGCAGGGGCGTGGCGTCAAGGGCGCAGGAAGGGAAGACGTCGCGGGCGAGCGTCGCGACGTCCGTCTCGCGCAGGATCGGCGCCAGAATCGGGTGCGACGATCCCTCGCCTTGCTCGTCGCCCGAGCCCGCCGTGTGGGCCGTCACCGTGACGTGCCCCGTGAGGCGGCGGGGCGGGTTGGCCTCGATGTGCAACGCCTGGAGTCGCGCGCGTGGGATCGTGGCCTCGTGCTGCGTGAGTAATCCGTAGCGCGAACGCAGGTCGTCGCCGGTGCGACGCAGGCGGAATCCGTAGTAGGTGATGACGGTGAGCACGATAGAAACGAGCCAGCCGGCCAACACGAGCGCGATGATGGCGAGCGCGGCCGCGATCTCTTGGTGCGCGACGACGTCGAGCTCCCTGAGCGAGCGGAGTTCACTGAGCGATCGGAGCTCGTCGACGCCGAAGTTCGAGAGCTCGAGCAAGCCGAAGAACGCTGCGATGATGACGCCGATGCGGTTTGCCGTCGCGCCAGCAATGAGCAGGTCGGGGAGCGTAAGTGCGACGACGTCGACGCCCTCGTCGTCGGCTGACGTGGCGTCCTCGTCGCGGGGAGTCTCGGTGTCGCCGCGCTTGGCGTGGCGCAGCTCGAGCACGAGCTTCCGGAGCTCGACGGCGTCGGCCATCGACAGCACGGTCAGGTCGGCCTCGGCGTCCGACCCGCCGGCCGTCTCGATGCGCATCTCCGCGACGCCCGTCAGCCGGTGCACGAGGGCGCGCTTGATGTCGATGTTCTGGTGCGCTCGACGGGGATCGACCGGTCGACCTTCATGAAAAGCCCCTCGTGGATGACGAGGTGCCCCGCGTGAACGTAGTAGCGCACGGCGATGTAGCGCAGCGTCGGGCGCAGCAGCGACATCAAGCCCGCGATGGCGAGGACGATGATCCAGACGCCCGAGTCGCGGTCCTGCGTGAAGGCAAAGGCGCCGGCGGGCACGATGAACGCCGGGATGCGCCGCAGGGCCTCGACGACGGGCGTGATCGCGTGCAGCCTGCGCGGCTCGCTGAACTGCGCGACGGCGTTCTTGTCGAGCGGCGCTTCGGCGGGCGGCGGCAGGGTGACGCTCACGACGCGTCGGAGGGTGTGAAGAGCATCAGCTGGCCCTCGACGTCGCGCAGCTTGCGCGCCGTGCGCGACGCGGCGCTCGGTGCGGGCTTGTCCGAGTTGACGTCGTCAGCGTCTTCGTTGCCCGCGTCGCTCTCGTGGCCGACGGCCTCGCGCGCCGCGAGCGACGGCAGGTCGTGTTCAAGGAGTCGGTCGCGGATCGCCTCGGCGACCTCGGGGCGCAGGCCGGGGATCTTCGCGTCGGCCGCGCCCGTGCCGGCCGTGTAGAAGGTGACCGAGACGAGTCCGAGGCGGCGCGTGATCGGGCCCGTCTCGAGCTCGACGTGCTGGATGCGCAGGCGCGGCACCGAGCGCTGCGTGCGCCAGAAGATGCCCGACATCGTGAGCACGTCGTGGGCGCGCACGGCGTAGCGCCAGTGGCGGTACGTGAGCTTGGGCGAGATCGCGGCCCAGACCAGCTGACCGACGAGCACGACCGTGAAGAGCACCCCGCGCGCGAAGGGCCACCAGTCGACGTGCGGCGAGAGCCAGAGGAAGTCGACGCACCAGGCGATGCCGCCGAGGACGACCGCGCCGATGAGTTCCTCGATGAGCCACGCGATGCGGATTTTCGGGTGGAGCGGCTCGGGCGTCTCGGCGAAGACGACGGCCGGTGCCGCGCCGGGCATGTCGACCGGCGCGGGTTCGGGCACGGCCTCGGCCGGCGGCGCGTCGGCGGGCGCGAGGCTGTCGTGGCCGTCGTCGCTGTCGTCGTCGGGAAGGGTGGGGGAGTCGGTCACGTGCCGGGGCTGGGCGGAGGTGGGGCCGGGATGACGCCCCGCGCTCGGGGCGTCGGCTCGCAACTTAGCCTACGTGTGCAGCCGGTCCCAGCACGGCGCCCCGCCGTTCGCGGCCGTCAGCGAGATGCCATCACGTCGGGCAGCGAGCGAATCCCGGCGCAGGCCCGTTCGAGATCGTGATCCTGCTTGGCGAAGCACAGGCGCAGCTGCGTGGCCCCATCCTTCGGATCGACGTAGAACGACGAACCCGGCACGGCCGCGACGCCGCAGTGGTTCAGCAGGACGTCGGCGGCCTCGCGATCGGTCGTGAAGCCTGCGTCGCGGACGTCCACCATGAGGTAGTACGACCCGTGCGGCGCCAGCGAGCGCAGGCCCACGGCATCGCAGGCCTCCATCGTCATGGCGCGCTTGGCCGCGTAGTCGGCCGACATCTGCTCGTAATACGAGGCCGGCAGGTCGAAGGCCGCGACGACGCCGTGCTGCAGCGGCGTCGGCGGGCAGATGTAGACGAGGTCGGCTACCACGCCCATGCGCGCGGTGAGCGGCTGGGCCGCGACGGAGTAGCCGAGCCGCCAGCCGGTCATGTTGTAGGTTTTCGAGAAGCCGCTGATCGTGATCGTGCGGTCGGCCATGCCGGGCAGCGTCGCGAGCGAGACGTGCTCGTGGTCGTCGTAAAGGATGTACTCGTAGATCTCGTCCGTGATCGCGAGCACGTCGTGCTCTTGGCAAAGGCCCGCGATCGTGGCGAGCTCCTCGCGCGTGAAGACCTTGCCGCAGGGGTTGGCCGGCGTGTTGACGATGATCGCTTTTGTCTTCGACGTGAAGGCTGCCGCGAGTTCGTCGGGATCGAACTCCCAGTTGTCCCCGCGCAGCGTGACGTGCTTGATCGTCGGGCGCGCGAGCTTGAGGACGTTGAGGTGGTAGCCATAGAAGGGCGAGAAGAGGATCACCTCGTCGCCGGCCTCGATGAACGACAGCACGGCGGCGACGAACGCGCCCGTCGACCCCGCGGACACCATCACGTCGGTGTCGGGATCACACTCGATGCCGTTGTAGCTCTTCATCTTGCGCGCGATGGCCGCGCGCAGCGGATCGATCCCCTCGTACTTCGAGTAGATCGACTGGTCGGCATCGATCGCCGCCTTGGCCGCCTCCTTGACGAGGTCCGGCGTCGGCTGATCGCAGATGCCCTGCCCGAGGTTGACCGCGCCCACCTCCATACAGCGTCGCGACATCAAACGGATGTCCGACTGGGCGATACCGGCGACACGCTGAGCTTCAAACCGCTGGGGATTCGTCATGGCTCCGAGGATACCAGCCACCACGACGACAAGCGCGCGGCCGAGGATGTCCCGGGCCGCGCGCTGTGGTGGCGATCTCTGGTGGTGTTGTCGTCAGGCGACTTCGCGCTGCGGGTCGTCCTTGGTGCTGGGGCGACTGGCGCGCTTCGTCATGACGATCGACGACTTGCCGCGGGCCGAGATCGTGACGCGGTCGCCGCGGGCGAAGTCACCCTTCATGAGGTGCTCGGCGAGCGGGTTCTCGACCGTGTCGCGGATGATGCGACGCAGCTCGCGCGCGCCGTACTCGGGCGACCAGCCCTGGCGCGCGAGGTACTTCATGAGCGCCGGCGTGAAACGCAGGTCGACGCCGGTCCGCGAGAGGTAGCCGGCCATCTCCTGGAGCTGCAGGTTGGCGATCGACTCGCAGTCTTCCACCGTCAGCGGCTGGAACTGGATGACCTCGTCGATGCGGTTGATGAACTCGGGCTTGAAGGCCTTCTTGACGGCCTCGCCGACCGTCGATCGCACGGCGTCGACGGCGAGTTCGGGCTTCGACGTGCCGCCGAATCCGACGCGGTCCTGAAAGCGACGCAGGTCGTCGACGCCGAGGTTGGACGTCATCAACACCACGCAGCGCTGGAATGAGATGCGCTCGCCCTTGTTGTCCGTGAGCGTGCCCTCGTCCATGAGCTGCAGCAGCAGGTTGTGGACCTTCTCGTGAGCCTTCTCGATCTCGTCGAACAGCACCACGCAGGTCTTCTTCTGCTTGACCGACTCGGTGAGCTGCCCGCCTTCGTTGTGACCGATGTACCCGGGCGGCGCGCCGATCAGCTTGGCGTACTCGTGGGGCAGCGCGTACTCGCTGCAGTCGATGCGCACGAGCGACGTGAGCGTGCCGAAGAGCTGACGCGTGACGGCCTTGGCCATCTCGGTCTTGCCGGTGCCTGTCGGGCCGACCATGAGGAAGACGCCGATCGGTTTGCGCGGGTCGCGCAGTCCGACGGCGGCCTTGCGCACGGCCTGGCTGATCGAGCGGACGGCGTTGTCCTGGCCGATCACGCGCTGGCCGAGGATGACGTCGATGTCGTCGGCCTTCTCGCGCAGAGCTTCGCGCTCCGCCTCGAGCATGCCTTCGGTTTCGGCGTCACCTCCGAGAGCCAGATCCGAGCCATCCGTCGGAAGCGTGACGGAGTGGATCTCGAGGTGCGGGTTGACCTCGATGCAGATCTGGTAGAGGAGTTCGACGAGCGCTTCGGTCTGGTAGACCTTGTTGTGCTTCTCGAACATCGGAAGCACGCGCTCGTGGTACTCGACGACACAGCGATGGACGATGACCGAGTGGTAGGCCGCTCGGTTGGTCACCTCGAGCCCGGCGAGGAGCGCAGCGCACTCTTCCTCGGGCACGACGCGGATGCGGATGAACTCATCGAGGAGTTCGCAGTACTTGAGCACGACGTTGTCGGTGGAACCGGGCACCGTGTTGCTCCGGAGGGGGGAGGCGATGAACAGCCAACTCTTCGTCCCGTGCTCGCCGCGAGCTTGAGCTGCCGTGGCGGTGCCCTTCATCGCGCGGTACGATCGTCTCACCATGGCCCTCGATCCAGAGACAGAAGCGCGACTCCTCGCCAAGCTCGTTCGTCGTGGCATCCTCGATGAGGCGGCCACACGCACGCTGTTCGCCGATGCGGCGAAGCTCCAGGCGGAGGGGCGTTCGGTCTCGCTGGCGGCGGCGGCGATCCGCCGTGGTCTTATCGAGAAGGACCGATTCATCCAATATGTGCGCACGGATGGCGAGGATGCACCGGAGCTGACGGGCTTCAGCTACGTCGAGAAGATCGGTGAGGGCGGCACGGCGCATGTCTACCGCGTCAAGCGCGGCGATGGCGTCACGCTCGCGGCCAAGGTGCTCAAGCCCGAGATCGCCGCGAACCCGGCCGAGGTCACGGCTTTCTTGGCCGAGGCAAAGCTGCTGCGTTCGCTCGAGCACGAGAACGTCGTGCGCGGCGTGAAGTCGGGCAGGATCGACGGCTGGTACGTCTCGCTGATGGAAGACATTCCCGGCGAGACGCTGCTCGAGAAGATCCAGGGCGACGGCGCGGTGCCCGAAGACGACGCGCTCTTCATGATTCTCCAGGCCGCGCGTGCGCTCGAGTACCTGCGCAGCCAGGGCGTCGTCCACCGCGACATCAAGCCGGGCAACATCATGGTGACGCCCGACAACGTCGTGAAGGTGATCGACCTCGGCTTCGCGGCCACGGGCGAAACCGAGGTCGACGAGAGCGAGGGCACGGCGCGCGGCACAGCGGCTTATCTGTCACCCGAGCAGGCCCGCGGTCAGGCCGACCTCGACGTGCGCTCGGACATCTACTCGCTCGGCGCGACGCTCTACCAGCTCGTGCTCGGCGAGCTGCCCTTCGAAGGCGACGACGAGGAGCTTGTGCGCAAGGCCGTGCTCGACGGGCTGTCGGCCGAGGCCACGAAGGATGGGCGCATCAGCCAGTACACGCACTACTTCATCGAGAAGATGATGGCGAAGGATCGCGACCATCGATACCAGGACCCGGCCGCGCTGATCGAGGACATCGAGTCGAAGGTGGAGGGGCGCGACTCGATGGCCGCCGACGCCGCCGACGGCGGTGACGACGAGGCCGCCGAGCGCGCACGCAAACGCGTCGAGCGCATGCGGCGCAAGCGTCAACGCCGGAAGTGAACGCCGAGCGAACGGAGGCGCTGCGCGAGTTCTACGAGCGGGTCGACGCGCACGTCGCGTCCCACTCGCCGCGCTGCGAGATGTCCGGGCGCTGCTGCGACTTCCCGCGCTCCGAGCACGAGCTGTTCTGCAGCGACATGGAAACTGACTACGCCGTCGCGGCCGCGGGTGGCGCCGTTCCCGAGGCGGCCTCAGGTCAGTGCCCCTGGTACGTCGACGGTCTGTGTAAGCTCCGCGACGGCCGCCCGCTCGGCTGCCGGCTGTACTTCTGTGATCCCGATTGGGACGAGGCCATGACCGACGCCTACGAACGCTTCCACGGCGAGCTGCGCGCGCTGCACGAGCGGTGGGGCGTGCCGTACAGCTACCGGCGCTTCGTCGAGGCCACGGCCGAGTGGCGCGAGGCAGCGCGATGAGTACGCGTGTGCTCGTCAGCGTGTCCGTGCTCACGATCCTCTTCGCGGTCGCGGTGCTCGGCTGGAAGCAGTACACCGAGCAGAGTGCAGCGCAGTGGGAGTCGTTCGCCGAGGCGCTCACCGAGGGAGTGGGGAGCGACGGACCGGAGACGACACCAGTTGAGCCGACGGTCGACGTCGTGGGTGCCACGCCGAGCACACCGCAGCTGAGCGCGCCCGACGGAGCGCAGACGCCGGGGGTCAGCGCGCGCGTCAACGGCCTCGTCGACGACGCGAAGGCGGCGCTGGCCGAAGGGCGCACCGGCGACGCCGTGATGTCGCTCGAGTCGGCGCTGGCGATCGAGCCCGAGCATCCCGTGCTCATGGCCAACCTGGCCTACGCCCTCTACAAGCGCTCCGAGGATCTGCGCGCCGAGCTGCGCTTCGACCACGCCGAGGGCGACCTCGTCCGCGCCGTCGAGCTCGCGCCCGAGCAGCCCGGCTACGCGGCGCACCTGGGCAACCTCGCGCTGCGCCGCTACCGACTCGACGAGGCTCACGACGTCCTCGCCCCGGCGCTCGAACTGCACCCCGACAACCCAGACCTCTGGCTGCTCTTCGCCGACACGCTCACGCTCCAGGGCGACCTGCCCGGCGCGATCGAGGCCTACACGAGCGCCGTCAGCTTCGCGACCGACAAGCAGCGCGACGTGGCCCAGACGCTGCTCGACCGCGCGCGGCGTCAGTGGGACGTCGAGCAGGACTACCTCACCGACACGACGTCGTCGTTCGTGATCCGCTCGCCGAACGATCCCTCGTCACCGCTCTGGGGCCCGCAGCTCGCCGGCGTGCTCGAGCGCGCCCGCGCCGAGGTCGGCAACGCGCTCGGCACCCATCCGCAGCAGCGTGCGACGGTGATTCTCTACGACCGCGAGACGTTCCGCGATGTCACCGGCACGCACGACTGGGTCGGCGGGCTGTTCGATCGCAAGATCCGCCTCTCGATCCGCGACATGCCGCTCGAAGACCAACGCGACGAGATCGAGTCGACCTTCCGGCACGAGTACGCGCACTTCATCGTCTCGGAGATCGCGCCGCGCTGTCCGGCCGTGCTCAACGAAGGCATCGCCCAGTACGTGCAACACGGACGCGGTGTCGGCATCGCGCGCCTCACGAACTATCTCGACTCCAAGGGCGTGCCGCGCACCGGCATCCCCGAGATCTCCGAACTGCCCGACACGTTCATGCAGTTCACGAGCCAGGACGAAGTCTCGCTCGCCTACCTGACCTCTTACGCCTTCATCGACCACGTCGTCACGATGCACGGCACGATCGGCGTCACGGGCTGGCTGCGCGAGCTCAACGGCGCCCCGCTCGCCGAGGCCTACCAGCGCGCCAACGGCCGCACGCTCGAGGCCGAAGAGCGCCTCTTCCGCGAACAGGTCCGCACCGAGCGGTAGGGAGTGTCGGCGTCGCGCGGTCTCGCGCGCGACATGCTGCGGAGCCACAGCACTCTCACACGGACACCTCGCAGCGTGACGTCTCACGAACCCGAAGACAGCGCCTCGACCGACGTGTCTGCGCGAGCGCGACAAAGCGCCCGTCTCGGTGTCGGTGTTGTCGGGGCGCTGGTTGCGCTTCTGTTGGGAGTGGCCGCGATCGCCGTGGCCGACCACCTGCGCTCCGTCGTGCCGGGCGTGATCGTGCTGCTTGTCGCGGGCGCCGTGGTGGGTGCTCGGCGAGCCTTCGCCGGCATCGTCGGTGGGGCGACGCTCATCGGGCTGGCGATCGCGTTCGAGGTGCTCTCGCCGCCCGATCCGCAGGCGGGCCTCGTCATCGGGCTCGGGGCCGCGCTGGCGGGCGCGTTCGTCCTCGGCGGCGCCGTCGGGGCCATCATCGCCACCCTGCGGCGGTCATCCTCGTGACGCCGCCCGGCGCCGCGACCATCCCCGATCCATCCACAAGCTAGAAACGGGCCTTTCCGTTGCCTAGCCTGCGGGTGGAACCGCTCCGTCTCGGGGCGGGTTTTTGGACTTCGGTGCCCTGGGCCGATTGGCTCGGGGCTTCGCTGTGGAGTCGGATCATGGCCGCGAACAAGCATCCTCTCGATCTGTTCCGCTCGTCGAAGGCGGGGTTCGACTCGGCGACGCGTGACCCGCGACAGCGGCGGCGCACGATGGCGGGCAAGGTGCTCGTCAGCACGCCGCGCGAGGCTCAGGACAGCGACGAGACCACGGCCGTGATTGCCGAGACGATCGACGATCGTCCCGAGCCCGTCAGCGAGGCTGACGACGACGAGGAGATCGAAACCGAGGCCGAGGACGGGCCGAGCAACGCGCTCGAAGCCATCCTGGCCCAGCGCCGCGCGCTCGAAGCCTCCGAGGCGCCGGCCGCCCCTGTCGACGAGAAGCCGCCGACGCGCCGTGTCGAACTCGAGACGCCGCCGCCGCTGCGCCCGGTGGGGCTCGACGCGCCGGCTGTTGGCAAGCCGCCTGGATCCCCGGCCGCATCCACGCCGCCAAGCGTCAAGTCGTCATCCGCCGCCAAGGCGCCGGCCGTCTCGCGTCCACTCACGCAGAAGGCCCAGAGCGACGGGCTGATCCTGCCGCCGGGGATCTCCTCGGGCACGCGCTCGCTGTCGTATCTGCTGCTCAGCGCAGCCGGTGTGCTCGTCGTCGGGCTCGCTCTGTGGGCGATGCTGGGTGGTGACGACGCCGCTGCCGCAGGCGATGGCGACAACCCGTCGCTGCAAAAGTCGGCCCTGGCGAATGCGGGCACGGACGTCGCCCTGGGAAGCTCGTCGGCGCCGAGCGAGTACACGATCCAGGCCGTCAGCTACGGCTCGAACCTCGCTGCGGCCAATGCGGCTGCCGATGGGCTCGAGAGCCTGGGGTTCCCCGAGGTCAACGTCACGGGCGTGCCCGACGGCGACGGCGGATTCACGGATGTCGCGCTGATCGTGGGGCGTGCCGCCACGAAGGCCGAGCTCGAGCCGCTGCTCGCCCAGCTGCGGACCACGCCGTTGGGCAAGGAGCAGCGCCCCTTCCACACGGCTTTCATCGTCGGCCACCCGGCCGCCGAATAGCGTCCCCTGGCTGGTCGCTTGACCGGGCGGAAAGGATTGGCCACCATGCCTGGTCCGCGTCGTACTCGGAGTTCCCGAGCCACGACGGCCCGATGAATACCCGCGAGTCGAACGATGTCGATCCACAGGAGTCTCAAGGTCAAGGCCGGCCTGCTGCGGTCCAGAAGCGTGCTCACGCGCGTCGAGCGGATCGAAGCGCTGCGTCGCAAGGGCACCTGGAGCGAAGGCGAGTCCGTCTACGGCCTCCCGAAGGTGCGCACGAAGTTCAAGGCAGCGAAGGGCTGAGTCGCACCGTCCCGCGTCTGTCGTCGCTCGGCTGATCAGCTGGATGACGCAGACGAAGTGCGAGGAGTCCGGTCGTTCGACCGCGGCTCCTCGTTGTCGTCTGAGGAGGAGCTGAGGTTGGGTGTCGAATCGATCAGGGCGCGGCTTTCGGAGCGGGCGCGCGGGATGCCGGAGAGCGGCATCCGACGCATCTTCGAACTCGTCGCGTCGGTCAAGGACCCGATCAATCTCTCGATCGGTCAGGCCCACTTCGACGTGCCCGACGCCATCGCCGAGGTGGCCTGCGACGCGATCCGCAGCGGCTTCAACCGCTACACGGTCACGCAGGGTCTGCCCGAGCTCAACGACGCCGTCATGCGTCGCATGGACGACCTCTACGGCTACGAGGCGGATGCGAGTCTGATCACGAGCGGTGTCTCGGGCGGGCTGCTGCTCGGCTTCATGGCGCTGCTCGACCCGGGTGACGAAGTCCTCATCCCCGACCCCTACTTCACGATGTACGCCGTGCTCGCGGGCATGTGCGGGGCGACGTTGAAGACGTTCGATCACTACCCGGGCACGCCGCTCACCGAGGCCTTGCTCGAAGCGTCGATCACGGATCGCACACGCGTGCTGCTCGTCAACACGCCGAGCAATCCCACGGGGCGCACGCTGACGGTCGAGGAGATGACGGCCGTCAACAACGTCGCGCGGCGTCACGACCTGTTCGTCGTGTCGGACGAGATCTACGACGCGTTCGTTTACGACGGCCCGCACGTCTCGGCTGGCGGACGCATCGACTCCGAGCGTCTGCTGCTGCTCGGCGGGTTCTCGAAGACCTACGGCGTCCCCGGTTGGCGCCTCGGTTGGGCGCTCGGGCCCGACGACCTCATCGACGCCATGCGACGCTTCCAGCAGTTCACGTTCGTCTGCGCTCCAGCGCCGTTCCAGAAGGCGGCCCTCGCGGCGCTCGGCACCGACATGTCGAAGGAGATCGGCGAGTACCGCGGCAAGCGCGATCGCATCCTCGACGGCATCGCCGACCACTACGAGTGTTCGAGTCCCGGCGGGTCGTTCTACATGTGGCCGCAGCTGCCGCACGGCGTCTCGTCCGACGTCTACATGGACGCGGCGCTCAAGCGCCGTCTCCTCGTCGTCCCGGGCAAGACCTTCAGCGCGCGCGACACGCACCTGCGCCTCTCCTTCGCGGCCGACGATTCCGTGCTCGACCGCGGCATCGAGGCGCTGTGCGGCATCGCCGACGAGCTGGCCGGGTGACGACCGCCGCCGTGACGGGGCGCCTCGCGGAGGTGTTCCGGTCGATCCAGGGCGAGGGGCTGCTGATGGGGCGGCGGCAGGTGTTCGTGCGCTTGGCCGGGTGTCACGTCGGCTGCCGCTACTGCGACACCGAGTGGGCCTTCGCGGACATCGCCGACGTGGCCGTGCCGAACGCGCGCGGTGAGCGTGTCAGCAACCCGATGACCGTCGACGATGTGCTCGCGCTCGTCGAGGCGAGTGATCCGATGGTGCCCGGCGCGCCGACGACGAGCGTGTCGATCACGGGCGGTGAGCCGCTCGAGCAGGCCGAGTTCGTCGCGGCTCTCGCGGCGGCTCTCGCGGCGGCGCTCGCGCCGCGCGACGTCATGCTCGAGACGGCGGCGCTCGACGCCGAGGCGTTGCGTCTCGTCGCGCCGCATTGCCGCTGGCTGTCGTGCGACATCAAGCTGCCTTCGTCGACAGGCCGCGCCGACGCGCTCGACCTGCACGAAGCCGTCTTCGCCGACGGCGTGCTCGCCGCGTCGTCACCCGTCTTCAAACTCGTCGTCGACGGCACGACACCGCGCGCCGAGATCGAACGCGCGGCGCAGCTCGTGTCCACGCACCACCCCGACGCGCCCGTGTTCTTGCAGCCCGTCACGCCGATGGGCGGCTCGCCCGCGATCGGCACCGAGGCGCTCGAGGCGATGGTCGACGTGCTCCTCGCGGCCGGTCTCGACGTCCGCGTGATCCCGCAGGTCCACAAGATGTTGAAGGTGCGGTGAGGGTGACGGGCTCGGAGGTGCTTGCAGCGGAACGCGCGTGTCGCGGCCGCTGAAGCACCGGGTACTGGGGTGTGGGGCAACCCGGCGGCCGCCTTACGTCTCACGCCGCTCCCCTTCGGCGTCCAGCGTGTCAGTGAACCCGAGGTGGCTCCTGACGGTCTGCTCGTTCAGGGCGTGCTCAGCCAACCCCGCGTGGGAGCGCGATACTTCGGTTCCTACTGCCTGCACGTGCCGCCGTGGGCAAGCGGTTGGCTCCTCGTCTCGACGAACCTCGAGCCCTCGTCCGTCGGTGGCGCCTCGCTCGACGTCGATGTCGACGCCTTGATCCTGGCGATCCCGTCGCAGGCCAACGGACGCGGTTGGGCCGAGCGCGTACTCCCGATCCCCGATGCGCGCGACCTCGCAGGGGCCGTCGCCTACGCCCAGTGGGTGTGGCCCGACGGGCAAGGTGGCTGGCTGACGTCCGGGGCCCTCGCCTTCGAGGTGCAGTGATCACCCGACAGCTTTCGGGTGCTGCCGTCGCACTGGCGTGGGTGCTCGCTTCCTGCGGAGGCGGAGGCGACGCACCACCCACGCTCGAAGCCGAACCATGGCTGCTCGATGGACCTCGGGAGGTGACATCGCGCAAGCGCGGTTTCCGCGTGGCCTGGGCGCCGGTCACCCGATCCGCCGCCGTTCAACGAACGCTTCGAGCTGGAGTTCACCGTGCGGGAACTCGAGAGCGACGCGGTCGTTGGTGACGACGCCGAGGTTGCTGCCACGCTGCGGATGCCCCAGCACGGGCACGGGCTCGTCACGACGCCCGAGATGACGCGGCGCGACGACGGCGTCTTCGTCCTCTCGGGCGTGCTGCTCCACATGCCGGGCGAGTGGGTCATGCGGGTGCGCATCGTGGGCAGCGAACTCATCGACGAGGCAGAGTTCGTGCTGCACTTGCACTGAAGGGCTGCATTTCGCCCGAAAGTCCGGTGAAACGTGGGGGCGCGCAGTAGGGGGGCAGTTCGATACCTTCTTGGGTCGTCCTCGTCTGTTCCCCCAGCGCAGCAGCTCCCATGTCCGCCGACACTCCCTCCTCTCCCGACGACAGCGTCGCCGCTCCGGCCCGCGGCGGGGGCATTCCGCGCGTGGTCATCGTCGGGCGCCCGAACGTCGGCAAGAGCACGCTGTTCAACGCCCTCGTTCGCCAGCGCGTCGCCATCGAAGATCCGATGGCGGGCGTGACACGCGACCGCGTCAGCTACGTCTACGACATGGACAACCGCTCGATCGAGTTCATCGACACGGGCGGCATCGGTCTCGTCGACGACGCGATGCTCAAGGCCGAGATCGACAACCAGATCGACCTCGCGCTGAACCTCGCCGACCTCGTGCTCTTCGTCTACGACGCGCGCGAAGGCATCACGCCGCTCGACGAGGACGTCGTGCGTCGCCTGCGCCGGCTCGACGTCAAGATCATGCTGATCGCGAACAAGTGCGAGTCGACGCGTTTCGAGTCCGGCATCGCCGAGGGCTACGCGCTCGGCTTCGGCGAACCCTTCCGCGTCTCGGCGAAGGAAGTGCTCGGCATCGTCGATCTGCGCGAGAAGATCTTCGAGGAGATCGGTGAGGCCGGCGAAGTGCCGATGATGCCCAGCGCGCCGGGCGGCACGATCCACCTCGCGATCGTCGGGCGCATGAACGTCGGCAAGTCGACGCTCACGAATGCATTGCTCGGCGACGACCGCATGATCGTCTCGGACGTCCCGGGCACCACCCGCGACGCCGTCGATTCACCGTTCACGCTGCGCGGACGACGCTTCGTCGCCATCGACACGGCCGGCATCCGCAAGAAGCGCACGATCGCCGATTCGGTGGAGTTCTACAGCCAGAGCCGCGCCGAGCGCGCCATGCGTCGCGCCGACGTCGCCCTGCTGATGCTGGACGCCACGCGCGATGTCGGTCGAATCGACCGACAGATCGGCGGAATCATCACGTCTTTCTGCGTGCCGTGCATCGTCGTGATCAACAAGTGGGATCTCGCGCGTGACCAAACGTCGACCGAAGCCTTCGAGACGTATGTCCGCAAGACACTCGCTGGTCTCGAACATGCGCCGCTGGCCTTCATGGCCGCGACCGAGAAGCTCAATATGGAGCCCACCCTTGCGTTGGCCGCCGAACTCTACGACTCGGCCGGCAAGCGTGTGTCCACGGGCGAACTCAACCGCGTGCTGGCCCGCGCCTACCGACGCGTCAAACCGCGCCCGCAGGGCGGCCGTATCGGAAAGATCTACTACGGCTCACAGGTGGGCACCTATCCGCCGACGCTCGTCATCTTCGTCAACGATCCCAGCTTGTTCGAAGACTCGTGGCGTCGATTCCTGCAACACCAGCTGCAAGAGGAGCTCGGTTTCGATGAAGTCCCGATCCGAATGCTGTTCCAGAAGCGTAGCGGTGACGAGAAGCGCACGCGCTGAGTGGCGCCGCGCCGCGCGGGTGCTTTGTTGCGCCGTCGTGCTCACGCTCACCTCGGCCTGCGGACTCCTTCCGGACACCGAGCCGCCGCCGCTCTGGGCGCACGGTCGCTTCGAGGACGTCGAGTACAACACGCTCATGACCGTCATCGGCGCCACGGTGGAGGGCGAGGGCTACGCCGTCGTGAAGGTCGACCCGGGAACGGGCATCGTCGAAACCGAATGGACCTACGGCACGAGTCAGCGCGAGGTGCGCGGGCCGTCACGTCGCAAGGTCCTCGCCGAGGTCGAGAGCGCGCCGAGCAAGGAGGGCGTGCCGGGTTACAGCGTGCGCGTCCGCGTGCGCGAGGAAGTCATCCGCAAGCTCGGGCTCATGGCGACCGACGTGCGTCGCAGTGACGACTGGGAGCCTTTCCCGGACAACCGCACCGACGCCGAGTTCCTCATGACGAAGTTCCAGGCGCTCATGCGTCCGACGAGGCGCAAGCTGTCCGACGATTACTACGACCGCTTGGAGCGGTTCGGCTCCGGCGCGGACATGCCGTGAAGCCACCCTCGCGCGACGCCTGGGCCGCACTCGGGCGACTCGTCATCGTGCTGGCGATCGTCGCCGGAGCTTGGATCTGGTGGGAACACCAGCACAAGCCCGACCTCGTCACCGACGTGCGCCTGCCGCTCGTGCCCGAGAACGCGGCGCGCCTGCAGGCCCTGCACTCGGTGCCGCTCAACGCCGGGGTCCGCTCGGGCTGGCGGATCGACCTGCGGCGCCCGGCGCTCTTCGCCTTCACCGTGCCCGGCGAGCGCCCCGTCCTGCGCTTCCACGAGGCCTACCTCGAAGGGCGGCCGCGTCTTGCCATCACGGTCGTGCGCGCCGACGGCGAGCGCGAGCTGATCTGGGAAGACGCGGCCACCGAGAACACCTGGACGGTGCGACGGGTTCCCCTGCCCGTCGACGTCGGCGAGACGGTCGACGTCGAGTTCGAGTGTCTCGACGGTGGGGCGCGCCGCCAGCTTGGCGCCGTCTACATCGCCGACGTCGTACTCGAATCGGAGGGGCGTCGCGTCGACGGCACGGACGTGCCCGTCAAGGCGCGCGCCGTCGAGCGCGATCTGCTGTCCGACCACATGGCCGAGCGTCGCCTCGCGCCGCCGAACGCCATCGCGACGAGCCTCTCGCAGTCGGGACCCGGCTGCGTCGAACTCCTGCGCGACCGGCCGTTGCAGATCGACATCGACGTCGTGCCGAAGGGCGCGCGGGCCGAGATCGCGATCCACGCCGCGTCCACCGGCGCGACCCCGCGGCCAGCCATGGTCCGCATCATCGACCCGTCGGTGGGCGAGTTGATGGCGCTCGACCTCGACGGACTGGGCGAACCCGGCGGCGTGCACAACGAGATTTCGGTGTCGCTCGACATCGCCGAGCAGGCGGGCGGTTCGATGTCGCTGCAGTTCGTGCGCGAAGGGGGCGACAACCTGTTCGTCGGCCTGCGTGACGTCGCCCTCACCACCGAGCGTCTCCAGCCACGCACGCGCTTCGACCCCGAGTTCGGCTCGAACGTGCTGCTCGTCGTCGTCGACGGTCTGCGTCCCGATCGTCTCGGGGTCTATGGCGACGACTATGCCGTCACGCCCAACATCGACGCCCTCGCCGAGCGTGGCATCCGTTACACGGACATGCATGCGCCGTCGAGCTGGTCGCTGCCGTCGGTCGCGTCGCTCTTCACGGGGCTCTCGCCGCTCTCGCACGGCATCGGCGTCGTGCGCGGGATCCGCCTCTCCGAGCGCGCCGTGACGCTCGCGCAGTCGGCGCAGTGGGCCGGCATGAGCACGGCGCTCTTCGGCTCGAGCCCGTCGGCCGGGCGCGTGCACGGGCTCGACCGCGGCTACGAGGTCCACTCGGCCGCCGCGTCCTTGCCGGCCTCGACGATCGTCGACCGCGCGATCGACTGGCTCGAGAACCAGCGCGACTTCGAGTGGTTCCTGACGCTGCAGTTCGACGACCCCGAGGCGCCGCACCAGATCGTCCTCGAAGACGGTCACGAGATGCCCAACGAGCTCGACCCCGAACTCGTCGAGCGCATGCGCCGTGTCGACAGTCGCCCGAGCGGTGCCGAGGCGCTCGTCGGCGAGGTCGGGACGCTGTACGCCAACGAGGTCGCGCGCGTCGACTTCGCGCTCGGTCGTCTCTTCGACCACATGCGTGCCCGCGGGACGCTCGACCGCACGCTCGTCGTGTTCGTGGGGTCGTGCGGTCAGGAGTTCTACGAGCACGGAGGACGCGGCAACGGCCGCTCGCTGTTCGACGAGGTCACCCGCGTGCCGGCGATCGTCGCCGGGCCCGGAGTGCGCGCCGGCTCGATCGTCGTCGACACGCCGTCGGAGCTCGTCGACATCACGCAGCTCGTCGGCTACCTCGCGAACCTGCGCGCCGGCAACGCCTTCCAAGGGCGGCTGCCCGAGCCCTTCGCGTCACTTCCGGGCAGCCAGCCGGTGGTGTCGTCGGTGCTCGTCCCCTCGCTCGGTTCGACGGTTCCGTGGCTTGGGAAGGCCCGCTACGACGGTTACTCGTACTACCGCGACGTGCGCACCGGGCGCGAGCTCCTCTTCGATCTCAGCGCGGATCCCGGCGAGTTGCGCGACCTCGTGCCCGAGGCCGAGGACGGTGAGCTGCGCCTGCGGCTCGACATGCTGCGCCAGGCTCAGCAGCGCTGGGGCCGCACGTGCTGGGGAGCTTCCTGGCCCTGGGCGACCCCGCGCGACGGGTGATCGGCGCGGCAGCTGATCGACACGCTCATTCTGATACCGTGACCGCCCTTCGGGGGCGGAGGTGAGGGATGGGTCAAGCGGATCGGCATCGTCCGCCGATCGAGAACTGAGATGGACACCAAGACCGACCCCACTGCCGTGCTCGCCTTCGATGTCGGGGCGACGAACCTGCGCTCGGCGTGGGTTGCGTCCGACGGCTCCGTCGCCGGGCGGCAGTCCGTTCCGACGCCGCGCGGTGATCCCGACGCGCTCGTCGAGGCGATCCGCAGCGAGGCCCTGCGACGACTCGACGAAGCGCAGCGAGGGACGCTGGCGCTCGGGCTCGCGATCGCGGGCTTCACGGACAGTCGGCGCGGCAAGCTGCACCGCTCGCCGTGCATGTTCGTCGAGAACGTCGACCTCGTCGCGCCCTTGCGAGACGCTCTTGATGTCCCGATCCGCCTCGTCAACGACGTCTCGTCGGCGGCCTGGTCGGAGTCGCGGGCAGCGCAGTGCGACGAGCTCCTCGCCGTCTTCATCGGCACCGGTATCGGGACGGGCTTCGTCTGCAACGGCAAGCTCGTCGAGGGCTTCCACGGGATGGCCGGCGAGGGCGGGCAGGTGGTTTATCGCCACGGGGAGACGAGTCCCAATCTGAGTCCGCCGGGTAGCTTCAGCGCTTTCATGGGCGGTGACGCGATGGCGGCCCGAGCGCGTGACGCGGGGCTCGACGTGGATACGGCCGGCGTGATCGCCGCGGCGCGCACGGGCCAGCCCGTCGCGCGGGCGATCCTCGACGACGCGATCGCCGGGATGGAGCGCATGGTCCACACCCTCGCGGCCCTCTTCGATCCCGAGCGCATCGTGCTCGGTGGGTCGGTGATCGAGAACTGTCCCGAACTCTTCGAGGCGGCCCAGCGGCGCGCCGATCCCCATCCGCTCGCGCCGGATCTGACACCGATCGCGATCGACCACGCCCGCCTCGGCGGCGATGCGGGAATCATCGGCGCCGCGTTGCTCGCCCGCGAACTCGCGTCGTGAGTGATCCCTGGCCGATGGCGGGGTATGCTCTCCCGCTTCGACATGGGCACCCGATGTCACCACTTCCCGCAAGGCTCCGCTCCCCGGCATGAGTTCCGCATTCTCCCTGCCGATGGTGATCTGGCGCCACCGCGCGCTGGTCGGTGCCTTCGTCTGGCGTGAGCTCAAAGCGCGCTACGAAGGCTCGGCGTTCGGGCGGGTCTGGCCTGTCGTCCAGCCGTTGATCCTGTTCGCGATCTACTTCCTGATCTTCAGCAAGCTGCTCAAGATCGGCTTCACGGACACGCTGGCGCCGCACGACGAGGCGGGCAAGGGCTGGCGCACGACGTTCTATCTGATCACGGGCATCCTGCCCTGGACGGCGCTCGCAGAGTGTCTGTCGCGCGGCACCGGGATCGTTCTCGAGAACGCGAACCTGATCAAGAAGATCGCCTTCCCGAGCGAGCTGCTCGTCGTCGCGCAGGTGATCGTCTTCCACGTCTACTTCCTGATCGGCTTCGCGATCCTGATCCCGCTCGAGCTCTACGTGAACGGCAGCCTGCCGCCGGAGCTGCTCTGGGCGCCGGTGGTGTTGATCGTGCAGGCGATGTTCATCTGCGGCATCACGTTGTTCCTGTCGGCGGCGAACGTGTTCGTGCGCGACATCGCCCAGGCCGTGCCGGTGCTGGTGACCTTCTGGATGTTCACGACGCCCGTCTTCTACGACCTCGGCGCGATTCGCCAGGCCGCGGCCGACCAGCTCGTCGACGTGCAGAACCGCATGGCGCTCGGTCAGAAGACGCTGGCCGACGTCGCCGAGGCCCAGGCCTCGCTGGACGGCGTCGAGCTCGGCATGACGGCGATGGAGTACAACCCCATGGCGTCGATCCTCGACCTCTGGCGCGCGATGGTCACCTACGGCGGGCCCGAAGGCGACATGACCTTCCCGGTCGGCAAGCTCGTCACTGTGTCGATCGTGTCGGTGATCGTCTTCGTGCTCGGCTACACGTACTTCCGTAGCTGCAAACACCGCTTCGCGGATGAAGTCTGATGGCCGGCATCCGTAACATCGACGAAACGCAGGAGCCGGGTCTGGCGCTCGATCTCGACGCCGACACCGACTACGCGATCATCGCCCGCAACCTCGGCAAGACGTATCGGCTCTATCCGAGTTCGATGGCGCGCATGAAGGAGGCGCTGAGTTTCACGCGCAAGAAGTACCACAAGCCGCACGTGGCGCTCTCCGACGTCAGCTTCGGTGTCCCGCACGGCAAGGCCCTCGGGATCATCGGCGAGAACGGCGCGGGCAAGTCGACGCTGCTGAAGATCCTCGCGGGCACATCGATGCCCACCGAGGGGTCCTTCGAGATCAAGGGCAACGTCGCGAGCCTGCTCGAGCTGGGCACGGGCTTCCACTCCGAGTTCACGGGCCGCGCGAACATCTACCTCGCGGCGCAGGTGCAGGGCTTCTCGAAGGCCAAGATCGAAGACAAGCTCGACGAGATCATCGACTTCGCCGAGCTCGGTGAGTTCATCGACCAGCCGATCCGCACGTACAGCTCCGGCATGATCATGCGGCTGGGGTTCAGCGTCGCCACGGCGATCGACCCCGACGTCCTGATCATCGACGAGATCCTGGCGGTGGGGGATCTGTACTTCCAGAAGAAGTGCATCGACCGCATCTTCGACTTCCGCAAGCGCGGCAAGACGATCCTCTTCTGCAGCCACAGCCTCTACGACGTGCGCCAGATCTGCGACCAGGTCATCTGGATCAAGGACGGTCGCGCCGAGATGCTCGGCCTGCCGCAGGATGTCACGCTCAAGTACGCGAACTACGAGCGCTCGCTCGACAACGACCCCAACGAGCACGTCGCGGGGCACGAGCAGGCCTCGGGCGACAACCTGCCCTGCATCGACTCCTGTCGCCTCTACGTCCGCGACGAGACGTCCCATCGTCCGATGCCGGACACCGTCCCGATCGGGACCGACCTCGTCTTCGAGCTCTCCTTCCGCGTGCGCCAGGCCGGCAACGGCGTCAACGTCGGGGCGGCGATCTTCCGCACGGACAACGTTCTCGCGGCCACGTTCAACTCGATGCTCGAAGGGCTTCCCACCCTCTGGGACGTCGGCGAGCACACCGCCCGCGTCGAGCTGCCCGATCTGCGCCTGAACGAGGGCGAATACACGGTTGTCGGCTACCTGTTCGATGAGCACGGCGTCCACATGTACGATCATCGGCAGGTCGAGAAGAACGTCCTCGTGACGCTCGACGTGAACATGCCCGGGCTCGTGCGTCTCCATCACCGCTTCGCGATCGATGAAGAGCTCGTGCCTCCGCTCGATGAGTCCTCCGAATCCCCTGACGCTTCCCCTGAACCTGAGAGTCCGTGATGACGGCCGCTCCTGTCCTCTCCGCGCTGATCGTCAACTGGAAGAGTGGCGCGATGACGCGCGCACTCGTCGAGAACCTCCGCAAGCAGGTCTTCTACGGTGACGACGGCGAGCCGGGCTCGCTCGAGGTCATCGTGGTCGACAACGCGTCGGGTGCCGACGAGGAGGAACACCTCGCCGCGCTCGATGCCGACCGGGGCGTGAACCTGATCCGCTCGGCGCAGAACGCGGGCTACGGCGCGGCGATGAACCTCGCGGCCGAGGCGGCGCGCGGGCGCTACGTCATGATGACGAACCCCGACGTGATGCTGTTCCGCGGTGCCGTCGAGGCGCTGTTGAACCATCTGCGCGAGGCCGACGGGTGTGGTCTGGTGGGCCCGCGCGGCTACCTCGATGCGCAGCGCTTCTTCCTGCTGCCGCCCGTCGAGTTGCCGTCGCTGTGCGAACTCACGTCCGAGGGCCTTGCGCGCACGACGACGTCGTGGGGCAAGCGCCACGCGCGCGAGCGCAGCCGTCGCGCCGTCGAGTCGTGGACGGCCACGGAGCCGCTTTCGAGTTCGATGATCTCGGGCTTCTGCATGGTGATGGACGCCGACCTCGCGCGCGATCTCGGGCCCTTCGACGCCGACTACCCTTTCTACTTCGAAGACGCCGACCTCTGCCTGCGCTTGCAGCGTCGCGGTTTCACCACCGACCTCGTGCCACGCGCCGAGGCCGTGCACTTCTTCAACCGCAGCGCGGGGCAGGCACAGGCCGCGTCGATGTCCCGCTACGAGGTGTCACGCCGACGCTTCTTCAAGAACCGCTACAGCGTCCTCGGCAGCCTCGGCTACGGCGCCTACCAGCTCTGGACCGGCTCGGGTCACGGTGCGGGCCACTCGTTCGCCGACGTCGTCGACCTCGGTGAACGCGAGACCGCACCCGTGCTCGACGTGCCGGGCAGCGGCGCCTACCTCGCCGAGATCTCGGCCGATCCGGGCTTCGTCTTCGCGGCCGGTCGCCTCGACATCACGCGCAACTTCAAGATCCCGGCGTCGGTCTGGGACGGCCTCGTGCCGGCCACGTACTACGTGCGTTTCCTGCGCCGCAAGGACTTCGAGGTCATCCACATGGTCTCGATGACGAAGGTCGGCGAATCGCAGCCCACCGATGCGACGATCGCGTCGGCGGGCCTCGTCCACGCCTGACGGCGAGCTGCCTTTGACTGTCCACCCGGCCAGCGCGCCGCGCCTCTCGATCGTGGTCCTCAGTTGGAACACGGTGGATTTGCTGCGTGCGTGCCTGGCCTCGCTGCGTGCCGTTGCCGGCGAGTTGCCGTTCGAGGTGATCGTCGTCGACAACGACAGCGCCGACGACAGCGCCGACATGGTGGCTGCGGAGTTCGACGAGTTCCGCCTGATCCGCAACGGCCAGAACGACGGCTACGCGATCGGCAACAACATCGGCGCGCGCGAAGCAATCGGCGACTACGTGATGACGCTCAACAGCGACACCGAAGTGCCGCCCGGCGCGCTCACGACGCTCGTCACCTTCCTCGACGACCACCCCGGCCACGGCATCTGCGCCCCGCGCCTCGACCACCCCGACGGCACGCCGCAGCTGTCCTGCAAGACCTTCCCCACGCTGCGCACAGCGTTCTTCTTCGACACGATCTTCGATCGCAAGTTCCCGAAGAACAAAGAGATCCCGCGCTACTTCATGGCCGATTTCGACCACACGACAAGTCGTGATGTCGACCAGCCACCCGGCGCCGCACTCGTCATCCGGCGCGAGCTCTGGGAAACCCTGGGCGGCTTCGACCCCGCGCTGTGGCTCTTCTTCAATGACGTCGACCTCTGCCGTCGCGCGCACGAGCGCGGCTGGAAA
This sequence comes from Planctomycetota bacterium, assembly GCA_029259745.1. Taxonomy (GTDB): domain Bacteria; phylum Planctomycetota; class B15-G4; order B15-G4; family B15-G4; genus OFTM221. Next base: position 136,780 of record JAJDEO010000069.1, on the reverse strand, counting down.
GTGGCCTACATCGCCGAGGCTCGCATCTTGCATCACGAGGGCAAGAGCACGAGCCAGTTCCCCGAGTTCGGCGCGATCTGGCACAAGAACCGCCTCGCGTACTTCCGCAAGACGTACGGGTGGCGCGGTACGTGGACGGCCAAGATCATGACGGCCATCCGCGGCTGGGAAGAAGTGCGCACGATGAAGAAGAACGAGCAGCCGCAAGAAGCGATCGACCGCATCAAGGAAGTCGTGCGCGAGGTCTGGCGCGGCTGAGCGACGCCGCGCTTGGAGCGCAACCAAGGGCCGCAACATGCGTGCTATCCTGGTCGGCAACGTCCAGCCCTTGGGGAGCTCGAGTCATGCGTGCGCACGTCATCGTCGCCGCCGTCCTGGCGTTGGGGCTGGGTGCACAGGCTGACGACGTTGCGGCATTCCCGCGGCTCGCATCGGGTCGGACGCCGGGGCAGTTCGCGCTCGCCGACCTCAACGGAGATGCGCGACTCGATGTCGTGATCCCGAGTTTGATCGGCGTCGCGTCGCCGTTTGACGGCACGATCTCGGTGCTGCATGGCGACGGCTGGGGAGCGTTCGACGTCGAGCACGTCGGAGTGACGAATCCACCGTTCAGTGGGCTCGTGAAGGCCGTGGCCGCCGACGTCGATGGACAGTTCGGACTCGACGTCGTCACGATCGGCTCCGGCCTCACGTTGCTCTCGCTGCTCGACGACGGCGCCGGCGGATGGACCGAGGTGTCGTCGGCGAGCGTCACGACGTCGTTCGACTTCCTCTCGAGTGACTTCAACCTCGACGGCTTTGCCGACCTCGCGGTGGCTCAGCAAGGCTCGACCTGCGCAATCCTACTCGGAGACGGAACCGGTGCCTTCGCGCCCGTCGCGCAGATTGCCACGGGCTATATCGCCTACCTCGCCGTCGCGGACATCGACGCCGACGGGTTCGACGATCTGCTCATCACCGACGAAGACAACGATGCGTTGAACCTCCACCTCGGCGACGGCACCGGACAGTTCTCGATGCCCGAGGTTTTTCCCGTCGGAGGTCAAATCCGCTGCCTGACGGTCGGTGATGTCGACGGCGATGCGCGTCCCGACGTCTTGATCGAAGTCGACTTGACGACGGTTCGCGTGCTCGTCGGCGACCCGTCGGGCACGTTGCTTCCGGCCGCCGCGGTGTCCGGTGACTGGGACGGCGACGTGATCACGGAGATCAGCCTCGGCGACGCCGATGGCGACGGCCTGCTCGACCTCATCGTGGTCTCACAACCGCGAGCGCTGCCCTTCCAAGCACAGCCCGTCCTGCGCGTGGCGCTCGGTGACGGCACGGGTGTGTTCACGACTGTGTTCACTGGCGAGACGCTGAGCTCGTTCTTTGTCGAACCGGCGGACGTCGACAGCGACGGAGTCCTCGATCTCGTCATGCAGACGTCGATCGGCGTGACGTGGTTGCGCGGACTCGGCGATGCCACGTTCGCCGAGGCACACGTCAGCACCACGTACGACATGAGTCCAGAGAACTTCGACGTCGCGGACATCGATGGTGACGGCGACATCGATGCGATGATCCCGCACCAGTACGTCTGCGACTTCATCATGGGGCTCGAGAACGACGGGACAGGTGCGACGGAACTCGGTTGGGTCATCGAGAGCACGATGCAGTTTCCCAGCTACCTACGCCTCGGCGACCTCGATCGCGATGGTGACCAAGACGTCGTCATCGCGGGCGAGAAGACGGAGATCGCGTTGGCCGACAACGGTGTCTTCAAGAAGCTGCCGACGATCGACAGCGTCGGTGCCATGAAGATCATCGATCTCGACGGTGACGACAATGTCGACCTCGTTGGCTCCACGCGCACGGCACTCGGCGATGGGCTGGGAGGGTTCTCGCCGCTGACCGAGTACGGCAGCAGCATGGATGTCGACGTGGCAGACGTCGACGCCGACGGCCACCTCGACGTCATGCTCGCCAAAACCACCGAAGCGCAGGTGTGGGTCGTGTACCTCGAGCCGAGCGAGGAGATCGTGATCTGGGACTCGATCGCGGACATCCGCGGTGGCGCTGCGGGTGACTTCAACGACGACGGCAACATCGACTTCGCGGTCTGCACGGACAACGGGATCATCGAAGTGCACTACGGCGACGGGCAGCGCGGCGAACTGGCGCGCGAGACATTCGATGTCGGTGGACGGCTGCGGGACATGTCGGCTGTCGATGTGGACAACGACGGACATCTCGACCTCGTGGCCGCCGACTGGCAGTACCAGGCGCCGCGCGTGCTCTATGGCGTGCGCGAGGGCTTCGGCGCGACCGAGCGGCTCGTCACGGCTCGGTCCGACTATCTCGAAGTCGCCGATATGACTGGCGACGGCCGCCTCGACGTCATCACCGTGGGGCGCCAGAACAACCAGATGACGATTTCGCCCTTCATCGCGGAGCCTGCGACCATGCCCGTTGGCGGTGGCGTTGCAGGCGGCGACGGTGAGCCGCTGATGAAGCTCCAGGGTTCGCTGACGATGGGCAGCGATACGGCGCTGGTCGTCACCAGCGGCCCGGCACTGGCGCGCGGGTTTGTGGTGCTCGGCTTCGCGCAGCTCGACGCGCCGCTTGCCGGCGGCGTGCTCGTTCCCAACATCGATGTCCTCATTCCCGGCGTGGCGACCGACGCCAATGGTCAATGGTCCGCCAGCGGACCCTGGCCGCCAGGCGTTCCGGCGGACACGCGTTTCTGGCTTCAGGTATGGCTGCCCGATGCCTCGGCGTCCAAGGGCTGGGTCGCGTCGGACGGCGTCGAAGTCAGCGTTCCCTGACTGCGAGAGTTCGGTGGCGCGCGCCGCGCGTTCGGGGTGCACGCGCACCTCGAGGGCGCCGCCCAGCGGCATGGCACATTCGCGACGTGTATCGTGTCGCCCTTCTCCATCCCGAGCGAGGTGATCATGTCGTGGCTGTCCATCCTGTTGTCGTTGACCCTCGCCGCCCCGTGTCTCCTCGCCGACGAGGCTGCTGATCTCGCCGCGGCGCGCGCCGTCTTCGATCGCAACATCACGGCGATCCAGGAGCGCGACCGCGAGGCGTACCTCTCCTGCTACCGGCCCGACGCGCGTCTCGTGCGCGCGGGCGCGGATGGCTTCGACCTCGGCTTCGAACCCTTGGCGGCCGGCACACCGGCGACGGGCGATGACTCGTGGCCTGACGCGCTCATCGCGCGCGACGTCTCGTTGAGCTGGATCGGCGAGGGGCTCGTCTACGGCACGTATCGCTACACGACGTGGCGCGGCAGCGAGGTTGCGAGCGGTCTCTCCGAGCGGCTCTTCCAACGCACGAACGGCGAGTGGTTCATCGTCGTCACGACGGCCTTCGAGGCGGGGGACGGGACCCTGGCGCCGCCGATCGCGCTTGTCGGCGGCACGGTGCATGACGGCACGGGCGAGGCGCGCATCGACGACGCCGTCGTGCTGCTGCGCGACGGGCGCATCGAGGCTGTCGGACCGGCTGCGTCGGTGCAAGTGCCCGACGGTGTCGACGTCGTCGACGTCGCGGGCAAGCACCTCACGCCGGGCCTCGTCGACACGCACGTCCACTACAGCCAGACGGGCTGGGCCGACGGGCGACCCGATGCCCGCGACATGCGCGACCGCTACCCGTACCACGAGGCCATGGCGGCGCTCGAAGCCCACCCCGAGCGCTTCCACCGTGCGTTCCTGCACAGCGGCATCACGGCCGTGTTCGACGTCGGCGGCTACCCGTGGACGCGTCGGCTCGGCGAGCGCACCGAGCTGGCTGCCGACGCACCGCACGTCGTCGCCACGGGTGCGCTCTTCTCGACGTTCGACGTCACGCGCGAGGCGCTCGGTGCCTGGCTGCCTGACGCGCGCCAGTTCGTGTACCTCGCGCCCGAGCTGCGCGTGGAAGAAGCCGTGCGCGGGCACCTCGCTGCGGGCAGCGATGCGATCAAGATCTGGTACGTCATCCGGACGCCCGGCGACGTCGAGCGCCACCGCCCGCTCGTCGAGCAGGTCTTCGATGCGGCCGCGTCGGTCGGGCTGCCTGTCGTTGTTCACGCTACGCAGCTCGAGACGGCGCGCGTCGCCGTCGAACTCGGCGCGCGGCTGCTCGTGCACTCCGTCGAGGACCGCCTCGTCGACGAGGCCTTCGTGCAGGCCGCGGCCGCCGCGGGCGTCTTCTATTGCCCAACCTTGACCGTTCGCGACGGCTACACGTCCCTGCGCCACGGTGAGCTTACGGACGAGTTGCAGGCACAGCTCGATGCCGTACATCCGTCGATCGCGGCGCGCGTGCGCGAGACGACCGAACTCACGATCGACGCACGCATGCGTTCGCCCGCGGCACGCGCTGCCTCGGCCGAACGCGACGAACGCGCCGCTCGGACGATGGCGGAGAACCTCCGCCGGCTCCATGCCGCCGGCGTTCCGATCGTCATGGGCACCGACGCCGGCAACCCGCTGACGCTGCACGGCCCGTCCGTGTTCCCCGAACTCGAGGCCATGGGGGCAGCGGGTCTGCCGCCCAGCGACGTCCTCCGTGCTGCGACCTTCGACGCAGCGCGCGCGATCGGTCGCGGCGACGATCTCGGTCGCATCGTGCCCGGCGCGATCGCCGACATCCTCGTGCTCGGCGACGATCCCACGGTTGCCGTGACGCATTGGCGCAGCCTCGAGGCCGTCGTCCGCGCGGGCACGTACCACCTGCGCGAACACCTGCGCCCGTGACTGCGACGTTGCAGCCCGGCGCTGCGCTGAAACGCGCGGGGGCGGCGTGCATCGAAGCCGTCCGCGTCCCCAGAGAGATGGCGAGATGTCAGACGACGAGCAGTCGGGCGGGGGCGACGACCTGCGCACGCTGGAGGACATCCTCGACGAACTCGAGTCGGCCGGCGACGGCGGCGCGGTGTCCATCAACGACGTCCTCGACACGTTCGCGGATCGCTCCCTCGGCGCGCTCCTCACGGTGCTCGGCGCGATCGCCGCGCTTCCCCTCGTCGGCGGCATTCCCGGGATCTCGGTCGTGTTGGGCTTGCTCATCGTCGCGATGTCCCTGCGCACGCTCGTGGGCAAGGGCTGCTTCCGACTGCCCGGCGCTCTGGGGGATCGCGAGGTCGACGAAGAGAAGCTCCGGTCGGCCGTCGAGAAGGGCCGCCCGTGGGCCGCACGAATCGATGCCTGCCTCAAGCCACGCCTGAACTTCCTCACCAGAGAAGCGCCTCAGCGGGCTGCCATCGCCGTGGCGGCGAGCGTTCTCGGGATGTGCATGGTTCCGCTGGAGCTCGTTCCGTGGGGATCGACGGTCCCCGCGCTGGGCGTGGTGACCTTCGGTCTGGCGCTGATCGGGCGCGATGGACTCTTCGCCCTCGTCGGCGTGGCGGCCACCGCCGGCACGGTCGCGTTCGTCCTCCAGACGCTCTGACGCGCGCAGTTCTCGCTCGGATCGGGCGCTTCGGTTCACGCCGAACGGCGCCAGACGGATGTGCGCCGTGTCGCCGGCAGAGATCTCCTTGCCCTCGACGGCCTGGATTCCCATTCTTCGTGGCTCGATTCCGGCCCCGATCTTGCCCGTCCGAGCCCCGTGTCCGATGAGTTCCTTCACCGTCCGCCCCTACGAACCCGGTGATGAGGAGGGGATCGTGTCCCTCTTCAACGCTGTGTTCTCGGAGGGGAACCCGGACTTTGCGGGACGCACGGTGGAGGAGTGGCGCGCGATCTACCTCGACAATCCGGCCGGCGTGCAGACGTTCGTCGGCACGGACCCGGACGGCGACGTGATCGCGAACTACTCGGCGATTCCCGCGTATTGCGCCGATCGCGGCGAGCGCAAGATGTCGATGCAAGCCGTCGACACCTGTGTCGACAAGCGCTACCGCGGACGGCTCAGCAAGAAGAGTGTCTTCGTGACGATTGCCACGGAGATGATCGCGTACTACAGCACGCCGGGGCGCGATCCGTTCGACGTCTACATGTGGGGCCTTCCCAACGAGCAGGCCTTCCCCGTCGGGACACGCATCATCGGCTACAAGCCCGTCCACTGCCCGATGCCGAGCCTCGTGGCGACGGTGGACGACGGATGGATCGCGACGCTCGACGAGGCCGCCGGCGCGGGCATCGACGTCATCGACTGGGACGGCAGCGCCGACGTCGCGGGCACGGGCATCGCGCCCGAGGTCGTGATCGGTGAGCTCGCCGCGCTCTTCGAGCGACACCTCGACCCGCAAGCGCTGACGATCTGGAAAGACCCCGACTACCTCGCTTGGCGCTACCGAGCGACGAGTCATGTGACCTATCGCGCGGCCCTCGCTCAGCGCGACGGCGCGTTGGTCGGGGCCGCGATCTACCGTCTGGGATGGGCCGGGCAGCCCGTCGTTCCGATCGTCGACTGGTTCGGCGACGGCAGCGATCGGGCTGTCACGGCGGCGCTCCTCGCCTCGGTGGGGCGGACCACGCTTGCCCACGGCGGCACGAGGATCGAAACCTGGACGACCCCTCCGACCCCTCTCTTCGGTACCCTCCCGAGCCTCGGTCTGACGCGCGAGGACTCGCGCTTCAACCTCTGCATCATGACGTTTGGTGAGGGACTGTCCCCCGCGATGGCCAAGCAGCACTGGGCCGTCACGATGGGTGATTCCGACATCTACTGACCGCCCCGACGACGGACGAGCGACGTGAGTTCCGACCCTAAGAACAGCAAGCGCCTCCTTCAGCTCTTCACCGAGCTCTCGATCCCCTTGATGCTCGGTGTCGTCGCGGCGCTCGTCGCGGCGAACATGGACTACGAGTGGTATCACCACTTCGTGGATTCGTCGTGGGGGTTCAGCGTCTTCGGTCACGACGTGAACCTGCACTGGTTCGCCAACGACATCTTCATGGTGTTCTTCTTCGGGATCGCGACGAAGGAGATCACCGACGCCGTGCTGCCCGGCGGTTCGCTCAGTCCGTTCAGCAAGGCGATCAACCCGCTGCTCGGGACGATCGGTGGCGTCGTGGGCCCGGTGGGCGTCTACCTCGGTATGACGGCGCTGCTCGTCTCCGACCCGGTCCAGGCCGAAGCCGTCGCCAACGGCTGGGCCGTCCCGACGGCAACCGACATCGCGCTCGCCTGGCTCGTCGCGCGGCTCGTGTTCGGTGCCACGCACCCGGCGGTGTCCTTCCTGCTGCTGCTCGCGATCGCCGACGATGCGATCGGCCTCGGCATCATCGCCGTCGCCTACCCGAACCCCGAGCATCCCTTCCACGCCAGCGGCCTGCTCTGGGTGCTGGGCGGCATGGTCGCGGCCTTCGCGCTGCGCAAGGGCAACGTGCGCGTCTGGTGGCCCTACATCTTCGGCGCCGGCTTCCTGTCGTGGTACGGACTGCTCAGCGCGCACCTGCACCCGGCGCTGGCGCTCGTCCCGATCGTCCCGTTCCTGCCGAAGCACAAGCCGTCAACGGGTCTGATCGGTGAGGACGAGGAAGACGCCTCGGAGACCGCGGCCCACGTCGCGCACGGTCACGGCGACTCGCCGCTCGACAACTACGAGCACACGACCAAGCCGTACGTCGACTGGGGTCTGTTCTTGTTCGCCTTCGCCAACGCGGGTGTGCAGTTCGCGAACATCGGCCCCACGACGTGGATCGTCTTGACGGCGCTCATTGTCGGCAAGACGCTCGGGATCACGGCCTTCTCGTGGTTCGGCTCGAAGATCGGCTTCGCGCTGCCCGACGGCATGGCGCTCAAGCACCTCGTCGTCGCAGGCCTCGTCGCCGGCCTCGGACTCACCGTGGCGCTGTTCGTCTGCGGCGTGGCCTTCCCGGGCAACCCCGTCCTGACGGGCGAGGCCAAGATGGGCGCGCTGTTCTCGATCGGCGTCTTCGTGCTCGCGATCCTGGCGGGGCGGCTGGCCGGCATCAAGCCACAGAAGTCGTAGAGAGGGCGTCGCTGGGAGCGTGCCGCGCAGCACGCAGGGCATTCGTTTCCACTTGAGCGAGAGCAAGACAGGCGACAGGCCGCAAGCAACGCGGTGGATTCGCCGAGGTTGCCTCTGGGACGTGGCAGCGTCTCGGCGAGTTGCCAGGCGCGCCGTCGTGGACGGCAGGCGTCACACGTCCGCTGCTCCCGCCCGGTTCACGTCGTTCGAGTACGTGGCACGCCAGCTCGTTTCAGTACGCCCTCAGCCGATCGCACCTGTGGTCGACTTCGAGGGGACATCGAGTTCGACATGCGAGGGCGTGGGCGCATCGAGCGGCCCTGCATGGGCTCTGCGAGGGTGCGTTGGCACAGGCGAGGCGTCCGCGGTGGTGAGCAAAGCGCTCCCGCCACGTCGCTGAGGCACTCCGCCAAGACCTCTCGCGCGACGAACTGTGCATCTGGCTGCACGAACGCGCGCGGGCGCGGGGCGCGAGCCGTGGCGGTGTAACACTTGCGCGCCGACTCCGCTCCCGAGATCGGAGGTGCGCCGGATGGCGTCCCCTGTCTTCGTCTTCTCGATGTGGAGAGCAGCATGAGCACTCTGGCGTTCGTGGCCCTCGTGACCCTGTCGACGTTTCATCCCTTGCTGGATGACGAGCCGATGGAACCGCCCAAGCAACTCGACACGATCGATGTGCTTGCCCTCTACGACCCGGCATTGGCGATCGACTATGGCTCGCACGAGGCCGTGCACGCAGCGATCACGACAGGACACCAAGCGCTCGAAGCCGCTGTCGGCAACTCCGATATCGAGGGGCTCCGCTTCCGCATCGTTCACTTCGAACCGGTTGATTTCGACACCTCGACGGTGTCGGCATCGGACTTGCTCGGGAAGCTGGTCAACAACGATCTAGTGCTCGACCACGTCGTCGACTTGCGCGAGGCCGTCGGGGCAGACCTCGTGAATCTCTATGGGAAGTTCACCGGGATAAAAAATGGCCAGGCAATGCTGGGGGGCTACCGGATGATCTACAGAACCTTGGCAGCGGTCCCGCACGAGATTGGACACAACATGGGAGTCGATCATGCACTCGGCAACGAGGGTGTGTGTTCGTCGGGCTGGCTCACGTCTGGAGGTGTCCTGGAGTTCGGGACCGTCGTTACAACGGCCCCCGAGCAGATGCTCCCGCTCTTTGCGAACCCTGACTTCTCGTGGATCGACAGCGCGAGCAACGTCCTTCCCCTAGGCGACGACTGCGCGAATCCCGCTCCGATCGCAAATGCCGCGCAGCAGCTTCGTGATGCCAAGCAGGCGAAGGCGAGCTTGATGCCGTCGGTGACGCGTTTCAGTGGTGTGACCGAGGTGGCGAGCGTCGAGTCGGGTGTCGTCGACCTGAATGCCGCGCTGCCGAGTCTGTCGGGCGACGGGCACTACGTCGCCTTCGCGACTGCCAGCGCGCTGTCTCCCGCGGATACCAACAACGTCCGTGACGTCTACATCCGCGACTTGGCTGCGGGTTCCGTGACCCTCGTCAGCCGAATCGCGGGCGGCGCCGCGGGCAACGGTTGGTCCGATCGTCCATGCGTCTCCGCCGACGGGCGCTACGTGGCGTTCGAGAGCGTGGCGAACAACCTGGTCAGCGGCGATCTGAACATGTCGCGTGACGTCTTCCGTCTCGACCGCGATCCCGACGGAAACGGCATCTTCGACGACGTCCTGACGGGTGGTATGTTGCGCGTGTCGGAAGCGTCGGGTGCGGTCGTGCAGGCCGACAGCGAACACGCCACGATCAGCGCGAGCGGGCACCGCGTGGCGTTCGCGAGCGACCAGCCGAACCTCGTGTCCGGAGACATCAACGGCGTACGCGACGTGTTCGTCGCCGACATTCCGAATGGTGCGATGGTCCTTGCCAGCCCGGGTTCGTCGCAAGCGAGCGACTGGCCTGAACTCTCCGGCGATGGGACCTTCGTCGTCTTCCAGAGCCTCGGTCACGAACTGATCCCGAGCGACGTGATCCAATCGAACACCAGTGCATGGAATGTCTTCACGCGTGAACTCGGTGACGAGAGCGGAGCACCCGTGCCGAGTACGGTCGAACTTCACTCGTACCGGCTCTCCGTTAATATGTTAGGCGGAACGCGCTACGAACTCACCGGCGACAGCACAATGCCGACCATCAGCAACGATGGGCGCTTCATCGCGTTCGAATCGACCTCGTCGGAACTTTCGGCGGCGGACAACGATTCGCTCCGCGACATCTATTGGCTCGACCGGGATCCGGCCGACGACGGCAAGTTCGACGAGCGCGGCGGCCCTGGCGATGTAAGCGGGCCGAAGGATGCGGTTCGCTTCCGCCTCGCCAGCGTCCGCGGCCAGGCAGCGGTACTAGAGCCGAACGTCATGTATGCGAACCGACCTGCTGACAACGAGCACTACCTCACGACGGCTGAACGCCTGTGTCAGCATCCCGCCATCTCGAGCGACGGCGCCTTCGTTGCCTTCCATTCAAAGTCGAGCCGGCTCGTGGCCTGCGACACGAACGACTCGATCGACGTGTTTGTCCGTTCCATCTATGAGAGCAAGACGTCGCGCGTGAGCGTCTCCTCCAATGAAGACGAAGCGCTGCTGCCGAGCGGGAGCGCAGACAGCAGACAAGCCTCGATCAGCGCCGACGGGCGACGCATTGCGTTCCGTAGCGCGGCCCAGGACCTCGACGCAGCGGATATGAACCTCGTGGACGACGTGTTCGTCCACACGGTGGACCCGCGTCGCTTTGACGCCGAGATCCTGTCGATCCAAGTCACGACGGGATCGGGGTCGACGTCCGTCGCAGGCCTCGTCGACCCTGACAACTTCGACGGCGTGATGCTCCAGTCGAGCCTCGTGGGAGGCTCGCATGCTACGGAAGTGGAGGTAACGCTTCTCGCTCCGGATATCTCGGATGCGACAGAGATTCGCCTCATCGTCGAGGGGGCCGTCAGCGACCTCGATGGCACTCCTTCACTACCAGCGATCGTCGTCGACGTGAGGGACTTCGGAAGCCTCGTGCCCTCTTGGATCACCATTGCGCTGGGAACGGCCCACCTCAATTGGATCGAAGATGTGAAGCACGGATCTCTGCCGCTCAACACGGCTTCACTGATCGACCCGCTCAGTGGCACGATCGTCGTCCGTATCCGCCACGACGACGTTCCAAACGGTGGTCCGCTGGGCTTTGAGACGCGGCTCGACTGGTTGCGCGTACGCGTCCAGTAGCTCGAGAGCTCAAGGAGACACGACTGCGGAGTATTGCGGTCAGCAGCGACACGAGCAGCCCGTGACGAGAGCATCGCTCGTCACGGGTTGCTTCACGGACGGCAGCGCGTGAGGTGCGCACTTTCTCGACCTGCGCCGTGCAGTTCAGCCGGACATTGGGGCCGAGCTGGCGCGAGCCGTGCGGGTCATGCAACGAAGCCTGCGCGATTGCGGATTCGGACGCGCGGCGTATTCCGCGGCCGTGGGGAGACCGCTCCACCCACGTTGGCTAGACTCGCCGTCGTGACCGACGCTGCCGACCACGTTCCGATTCCCGCCCCGAAAGTGCCGAGGCCCTGCGCCGACCTCCCGGCGCGTGGCGTCGTGCTCGTCGTGGCTCCGCACCCCGACGACGAGGTCATCGGCCCCGGCGCGACGCTCGTGCGGCACGTGCGCGCCGGCGATCCTGTCCACGGGCTCTGGGTGACCACCGGCGTGCACGGCGATGCCAGCGGGACACGCGATGTGGGCGAGTACACGGCCCTGCGTCGCCGCGAGGCCGAGGCCGCCGCGGCGGTGGTCGGGTTCTCGTCGACGGAGTTCTGGGACTACCCCGACAGCATGGTCGTGACGGAGGGCGACCTCGTGGGCGCGACCGGGCAGCTCGTGGGCGTGCTCGAACGCGTGCGGCCCGACGTCGTCTACGTCCCGCACCTCGGCGAGAGTCACAGCGACCACCACGTCACGGCGTTGATGGTTCAGCGCGCCTTGGCCCAGTGGGGCGGCTCGGCGACGACGTACGGCTACGAAGTCTGGTCGCCACTCGACGCCGATCTCGTCGTCGAGGTCGCCGACGTCTACGACGTCAAGCTCGAGGCGATCCGCTGCTACGCGAGCCAGCTCGAACACAATGACATCTGTCGCGCTGTCGACGGTCTCAACCGCTACCGCTCCGTGCTCCTGCCACCCGGCGGGCTCTACGCTGAAGCCTTCGTCGAATGGGGGCGCGCGTGAAGATCATGCACGTGCTGCATTACTTTCCGCCGGAGTTCCGTGGCGGCACGGAGGCATGTGTCGAGACACTTGCCGCCGCACAGCGGATGATCGGGCACGACGTCGTGGTGTGTTGCGGCACCGATGAGCGTGAACCCGACGGGGGCGTGGCGACGGAAGACCTCGCGGGGCTCGTCGTGCATCGCGTGCGCCGCCGGCCCGCGCAGAACTATGGCATCGACTATCGCTACGACGACGTCGCCGAGCGTGTCATCGATATCGCGCGTAGTGAGCGAGCCGACATCGTTCACGTCCATCACACGATGACGCTCTCGCTCGACCTCGCGACGCGGCTCGACGCGGCCGGCTTTCCCGTCGTCGCGACTCTGCATGACTTCACGCTCGTCTGCGCGCGGCAGTTCCTCGTGCGGCCCGACGGCACGTCGTGTGCCGACGCCTTCCCGCTGCCCGACCTCGAACGCTGTTCGGCTTGCGTGCGTCCCGACGTCGACATGTCCGACGAGCAGCTCACACGCGAACTCGTCGTCCGCGGCGACGTGGCATCCAGCGAATCGAAGGCCATCCGCCGCGCGATCGTCCCCAGCCGCACGGTGCACGAGCGTTGGTCGCGCAGTGGCCTCTTCGCCGATGCGCTCGTCGTCCTCCCGCACGCCGCGCGGCTTGCCGCTCACCGTGTCCCTGCTCCGCGCGAGCGTTCCGACGGCCGCCTCGTCCTCGCGACGTGGGGCCACCTCGCCCCGGCCAAGGGCGTGCTCGACCTGCTCGCCGCGTTGCACAGCGCCCATGATCCGCGCCTGGCCCTGTTGATCCTCGGCGAGCCCGTGGACGCGACTCACGCCGAAGAGCTGCTCGACGCGGCTGAGGGGCTCGATGTCGAGTTCCGCGGGCGCTACGGCCCGGCCGAGATCCAGAGCCTGCGCAGCGAAGCCGACCTCGCCGTGTTCATGAGCCGTGCCGAGGAGACGTTCGGACTTGTTGTCGCCGAAGCGCGAGCCGTGAACTTCCCCGTCGTCGTTTCCGATCGCGGGGCATTGAAGGAAGGCGTCGGCGCCGCCGGAGCCGTCGTGCCGGCCGCCGATCCCGAGGCGCTCGCCGCGTTGCTCGTTGAGCTGGCCGGCGACGAGGAGCGCCTCGCACGCTGGGCGGCCGCGCCGCGCGACGACGTGCTCGACCCCGGGACGCACGCCGAGCGCGTCGTGGAGATCTATGACGAGGCCCTCGCGCTGGGGACAGCGCTCCCATGACCGCGCCGACGGCCCAGCGCTTCCCGCCGCTCTACGGCATCGATCACGTGCCGGCCGGGCGTGTGCTCGTCGTCGCACCGCACCCCGACGACGAGATCATCGGCTGCGGCGGGGCGATCGCGCTGCATGTCCAGCGCGGCGACGAGGTGCACGTCGCGCTCGTCACGCAGGGTGAAGACGGCGGCGATGGCTCGACGCGCCTCGACGAGTCGCGGGAGGCGGCGGCGCTGCTCGGTGATGCGGCCGTGTCGTGCCTCGGAGCGCCGGACGGGGACGTGGCGGGCGACGTCGAGCTCGCCGACCGTCTCGCCACGCTGCTGACGGACTTCGCGCCGACGGTGGTCTATGCGCCGTCGCCGTTCGAGATGCACCCCGACCACGTGGCGACGCTGCGGGCCACGGCGGCCGCGCTCGCGCTGTCGTCCGTCGCGCCCGCCAAGCTCTTGCTCTTCGAGGTGAACACCGAGGCGATGGCGAGTTTCCTGCTCGACACGACGCCTGTCGCCGAACGCAAGCGGAGTGCGCTGGCTGCCTTCGCGAGTCAGCTCGGGCGGATCGACATCGTCGACAAGTGTGACGCGCGCGGGCGCGCTCGCACTGTCAACGTCGACCTTCCGGAGATCACGCACGCCGAGGCGTTCATGGACGTCGACCCCGCGGGGATCGAGCCCTTGCTCGAATCCGTCATCGCGATCGGGCGTGCGCAAGGACTGACGGACGCGTGATGCGGGCTGTGCTGCTCGGCGTCATGGTCGTGGCGTTGATCGCGCTGGCCGTCGAGGGCGCGTGGCACGCGACGACGGGCCGCAGCCTGCTCGACGAACGTCCCGCGCAGCCCGCCGAGGTCGATCCCGCAGACGCTGCCGACGCCGAGCAGCTCGGGCTCTACCAACGTCATCCCGATCCGCGTGTGGGTTATGTCCTCGCTCCGTCCACGACGATGACGCTGCTCGAATCCACCTTCACGACCGACGAGCACGGCATGCGTCGCCGCGCGCAACGCGTGCCGCCGGGCGCCGCCGTCATCCATATCCTCGTCGTCGGCGACTCGGTCGCGTTCGGTTTCGGTGTCGACGATGACGAGTGCCTCGCCCACGCGCTCGAGACGTTGCTCGACGACGAACGCGTGCGCGGCGCCGCGGGCCGACGCGTCATGTGCTCGACGATCGCCGTGCCGAGCTGGAACCACGAGAGCCCGCGCGCCTACCTCGCGCATCACATCGATCGGCTCGACCCCGACATCGTCCTCTACCTTCCCGTGCACAACGACCTGGCGGACACCAGCGGCGTCACGAGTCGCGGCACGCGGCGCGAGGAGCCCGTGATCCATTCGCCCGAGCCGCTCATCGAGATCGCGGTGGGGCGCTCGGTGCAGCTCGTGCGCGCCGCCGAAGAGCGCGCGCGGGCCGAAGGGGTGCCGCTCGATGACCATGATCTCGGCGTCGATGCGCTGATGTCGGACGTGTGTGCGACGTCGCGCCGCAAGTACGCCGAGGCGGCGGCGTCGGTGCAGGCGCTGCGTGTGCTGGTCGAGGAGCGCGGCGCGCGGCTCGCACTTCTGCGCACCGGGGCCTCACCCTTCGGCGGTCTGCTCGACGATCATCTCGCGCAGCTCGACGAGGCCACCGCTGCGCTCGTCCCGGCCGCGATGGGTTTGATGCGCGCCACCCTCGCGCGCTTCACGCTCGGCTACGACCCACACCCCAACGCCGAGACTCTCTCCGTCTGGGCCACTTGGATCGCGCGCGACCTCGCCGAGCGCGGCTGGGTCGACAGTCAGAAGTCGCCCCCGTGGCCGAGCGTCGCCAGCGAGTACACCGCACAGCGGCGCGCGATCCTCTCGATCGAGCAGACCCGCACGCGCGCCGAACTCCATCGCGCCGAGGTCGCGGGCGACTTTCTTCCCGAAATCGACTTTCAGAGCGGCCGCGGGATCCAGCAGGTGCTCGGCGGCTGCAATCCCAACGGGACGGCACGCACCGGCCTCGCCGTCGCGCTGCCCGAGCCGGCGCTCGGCGGGGTCCTGCTCGTTGTCGCTGCGCCGATCGAAAACCGTCCCGACCTCTATCCACTCGACGTCGAGGTGCGCTGGCGCGGCCAGTCCCTGGGGACGCTTACGATCCCCGCAGATTCCCTCGGACGCTTCAACGCCGAGCTGCCCGAGCGCCCAGACGACGATCTGTACGGCATCGGCGAGGTCGAACTCCTCCCTGCCGACTGGGTCGTGGCGCGTGCCGACAGCCGCGTCCTGGTGGCCTCGTTCCAGCCTCTCCGCATCGCGATCGTCGATCCCTGATCGAGAGCAAACGCGCGCAAGACGCGAATCGAGCGGCTCGCGCCTTCCGACGCATCGACGGATCGCTATCCTCTTCGATTCGCTCTCCCCAGCTCAGTCCGGTGTCGATGAAGATCTCCTGCGTCATCTCCACGTGGAACAAGCGCGAGGCCGTCGACGCGAATGTCCGCGCGCTGAAGGCCGGTACCCGTGTGCCCGACGAAATCGTCGTCGTCGACAACTGCTCGAGTGACGACACGGTCGAGTACCTGCGCAACGAGCACCCCGATCTCGTCATCATGCAGATGTCGACCGACAAGCTCGGCGCCTGCGAGACGTTCAACGTCGGCTTCAGGCGCGCCAGCGGCGACGCGATCGCGATCATGGACGACGACGTCGAGGCGACGACGAGCTGGCTCGAGATCCTCGAGCGCGTGCTCGAGTCGGAGCCCGACACCACCGCCGCCGTGTCGAGTCGCGTGATCGAGCCGGGCATGCCGGAGGCCTACCAGCGCGCCGAGGTCGAACGCGGGCCGTACTACGCCTCGACGTTCCGCGGCTGCGGGACGCTGATGCGCGCGCACGTGCTGCGCGCCTGCGGCGGTTACGACGAGCGACTGTTCATCTACGGCAACGAGCGCGACCTCACGGCGCGTGTCGTCAATGCCGGCTACCGGATCCTCCAACACCCCGAGCCGGTGATCCATCACCAGACGCCCTTCGGCATGAAGGCCGGCAAGCGCAGCCTCTACTACCACGTGCGCAACTTCTGGCTCTGCGCGTTCAAGTACGCCGCGTGGAGTGATGTCTTCCGCGCCGCGTCGTTGCTGGGTCGCAAGGCGCTCTTCGGCGGCGGCGCAAGCGTGCAGAGCGACGCGACGGCGCGCGCCGACGAGCACGAACTCGAGGCGACGGGCACGCTCGGCGTCGCCCAGGCGATCCGCGAAACGCCCGGCGCGAAGTGGATCGTCGTCAAAGCGTCGCTCAACGCGCTCATGAACCTGCCGTATTGCATCTCGCATCGGCAGGTCGTGCGCGATCCGATCTTCCGGATCCAGGGCCTGTGACCACGGCCGCAACTGGCGTGGACGAGGAGCGACTGTCCGATGTCGGACCGGTGACGGTCTGCGTCACGAACTTCAACGGCGAGGCCTACCTCGACGCGTGCCTGAGTTCGGTCAAAGCCCTGCGCGGTCGCGTGACGGACGTCATCGTGCTCGACAATGCGTCGACGGACGGCTCGATCGACATCATCCAGCGCTACCCCGTCCGCCTCATCCAGCTGCCGCGCAACGAAGGTCCCTGCCCGGCGCGCAACCGCGGGCTCGTCGAGGCCTCGACGAAGTGGGTGCTGCAGATCGACTCCGACGTCGTCCTCGAGCCCGACACGCTCGAGAAGCTCTGGCCGCAGACGCGCGAGATGGGCACCGTCATCGTGCAACCGCGGGCCGTCCTCGCCGACGACCCCGAGGTGGTCCACTATGACGGCGGGCGCATGCACTACGTCGGCGTCATGTGCCTCGACCACCTGCTCGAGCGCGTCACTGACGAGCCGGGCGAACCCGAGGACGTCGACGCCGTCATCTCGATGGCGCTGCTGATGGACCGCCTCGCGATCCTCGACGCTGGCGGCTACGACGGCACCTTCTTCATCCTCTTCGAGGACCACGACCTCAGCTATCGGCTGCGTGCGCGCGGCGGCCGGCTGCGACGCGTGCCCGGCTGCAGCGTGCTGCATCTGCACGGCACCGAGGGCATCTCGTATCGGCCCGGCGCGGCCGAGTACCCCGCGACGCGCGCGTTCCTGCACGCTCGCAACCGCGGTTATCTCGTGCTGAAGAACTACGGCGTGATGGCGCTGATCGTCACGTGGCCGGGGCGCTGCGCGTACGCGTTCGTCTGGATGGTGTTCGCGGCCAAGCGCGGCGTCCTCGGAGCCTACCTGCGCGGACGCATCGAGCTCATCGGCCTCATTCCCGAGGCGCTCAGGTGGCGCCGCAAGCTGCGCGGACGCCGTCGGGTGCGCGATCGACAGCTGTTGGTCGCGGATGACCTCACGTTCTCGCCCGTGATCGACCGATCGGGTCTGGAGACGCGCCTCGAGGGGGCGTTCAACGCTGTGCTGGCCACGTGGTGGCGGATCGCGCGGCTGTTCGTTCCGTGACTGTCGACGATCCCGTATCGTCATCGTCGTCCTCCCCGCTGCGAGCCGAAGTCCGGATGCCCCGCAAGGACGCCGATCTGTCGAACGTCGTGGCCGTCGTCCTCAACTGGAACGGCGGCGACGCGACGCGCCGCTGCCTGGCGTCGCTGCGCGCCTGCGACGAGCCGCGGCCGCGCCTGCTGCTGGCCGACAACGCCTCGAGCGACGGGTCGGTGGAGGCCGCCATGGCCGATGATCCCGACCTCACGGTGCTGCGCTTCGACGAGAACCACGGCTACGCAGGCGGCAACAACCGCGCGATGGTCGAGGCCTTCGGAGCGCTCGACGCCGACTGGGTCTGCCTGCTCAACAACGACGTGGTCGTCCCGCCGGAGCTCTTCGTGCGGCTCGGTGAGGGGCTCGTCGAGGCCCGCGCGACCCGCTCGGGTGCCGTGGGGGCGCTCGGACCGTGCCTCGTCTACCTCGACGACCCCGAGCGCGTCTGGGCCTGCGGAGGACGCATCGGGCCCGGGATCAATGTCACACAGCTGCTCGAGCACGACGAGCCTCTGAGCGGCCCACAGCCACCGCGCGACGTCGACTACGTCCCCGGGACGTGCCTGCTCGTCGCCCGTGAAGCCTGGGAGGCCATAGGCGGCCTCGACGAGGACTTCTTCTGCTACCTCGAAGACGCCGATTGGTGCCTGCGCCTGCGCCGAGCAGGTCTCAGGGCCGTTGTGTACTCGGGCGCCGTGGCGCAGCACGGTCTCTCGGCGAGCACTGGCGGAGGCTATTCGCCGGGCCGGAAATACATGACGGCGGTCAACTCGGTCCACTTCCTCCGCAAGCACGGCGGATTCGCAGGCTGGACCGCACTCATCGTCTTTGATTTGCTCTTGTGGCCCGCGGCCCTCCTCCGCGGGCTCGTCCGCGGTCATGCCGCGGGGGCCGTCGCAAAACTCAAGGGAGTCTGGGACGGCTTCCGTGGGCAGCGCATCACGGCGGACGTCGCTGCCCGATACGCGAGGAAGGGCTGATGAAGATCCTCATGCCTGTGCACTTCTTCCTGCCCGAACATTCGGCAGGTACGGAGGTGTACACCTACAACCTCGCACGCTCGCTCACAGAGCTCGGCCACGAGGTCGAGATCTTCTGCAGCGAGAAGGTGCTCAGCAAGCGCAGCTACTCGATGTTCGAGCGGAACGTCGACGGCTTGAAGTGTCACGTCATGGTCAACAACCTCGACCACGAGCACTTCCACGAGACGTTCGCCAACCCGCGCGCCGAGGGCGCCTTCCAGCGCGTGCTCGACAAGGTCAAGCCCGACATCGTGCACGTGCAGCACCTCATGCTGCTCTCGCTCGGACTGCCGCGCCTCTCGCGTGCCTCCGGTGCGCGCGTCGCGATGACGCTCAACGATTTCTGGCTCTTCTGCGTGCGCTTCGGCCAGCTGTTGCTGCCCAACGGTGCCCTGTGCAGCGGACCGAGCCTGCCCGACTGCCAAGCCTGCCTCCAAGACTTCCAGTTCAGTCAGGGCAAGCCCGAGAAGCTCATGCTGCGCCTGCTCGCCGCCACGCGCGAGCTGTCCGGCGTCGACCTCGCGCCGGTCGTCTACTGGGCCCAGGATCGCAGCCGCTACCTCAAGCGCCGCAAGACGAAGACGCCGAGCAAGAGCGCCAAGGCCGGAGCGCAAGTCGACCTCAAGGAAGAGCTCAAGCACCGCATCCGCAAGGTCAACCTGCTGATCGAGAACGTCGACTTGTTCCTGTCGCCCTCGAACACGGTCGCCGAGCGTGTCACGGCGTGGGGGATCCCGCGCAACAAGGTGCGCGTGTCGCGCTACGGCATCGACACGGCGCCGCTCGAGGGTGTGCGCGAGGCGCACGACCGCGACCCCGACGACGGCGAAGAGAAGATCGTGACGTTCGGCTACGTCGGCACGCTCGCGCCGCACAAGGGCGTGCACGTGTTCCTGCAGGCGATCGCGAAGCTGCCCAAGGGCTCCTACCGAGTGCTCGTCTATGGTTCGGACCAGCACTTCGGCGACTATGGCGTGATGCTGCGCGACCTGGCCGAGGGCTACGACGTGACGTTCTGCGGCGCCGTCGATCGCAGCGAGATCGGCCAGGCGTTCCGCAAGATCGACTGTCTCGTCATGCCTTCGCTGTGGCTCGAGAACTCGCCGGTCGTGATCCAGGAGAGCTTCGCTGCCGGCGTGCCGGTGATCGCCTCGGGTCAGGGCGGCATGGCGGAGCTGATCGTCGACGGACGCTCCGGACGCCTCTTCCCGGCCGGCGATGTCGACAGCCTGGCCGAGCACATGCTCGACGTCGTCGAGAACCCGACGCGTCTGCGCACGTGGAGCGTGTCGATGGACCCGCCGCGCACGATGCAGGACGACGCCGCATCGATGGTCGAGATCTACAAAGAACTCCTCAAGCTGAACGGCTGACGTGCGCATCGGCCTCGTCGTCCATGGTCAGCCGCCCGAACTCGTCGGAGGCACCGAGCGCCTGGTCGCCGATCTGGCCTCGGCGCTGGCCGCGCGCGGCGACGACGTGTCGGTGTTCAGCGGGTCGATCGAGTGGCGCCCCGAGCCGGCCGTCGTCGACCTGACACCGGAGCACGACGGAGTCGCGGCCCCGACGCGCCGCGTGCACCGCAGCGATCTCTTCTTCGAGCGCTGGGACAAGGTCCACAATCCGCTCGTCGAACGCGCATATCTCGAATGGCTCGACGACTTCGAGCCCGAGCTCGTGCACGTGCACCACTGGGCGCGCCTCACGACGCACCTCGTGCGGGCGGCACGCTCGCGCGGGATTCCCGTGGTGCTCTCGCTGCACGATCTCTTTTCTTCGTGCCCTCGCTATCACCGCGTCAAACCCGACCTGTCCTTCTGCGAGGTCGCGCCGTCGCCCGAAGCCTGCCGACATTGCGCACCGCGCTGGCGCTTCCAGGGTGACTTCGAGATCGACGCCTCGGTCACCGGCTTCGTCGAGGACCTACGCGCCGAGGTCGCCGCGGCGAGTTCCGTCGTCGTGCCCACGCGCGGACACGGCGAGCGCATCGCCGATTGGCTCGGCCTGGACGTGGAACTCGAAGCGCTCGCGCCGGCGTCCGAGCATGCCGCGCGCCTTGCGGCGGCCAAGGCGCCGATCGAAGGTCGCAGCGCGAGCGCCGAGGCGCCGCTGAACTGCGCGTTCTTCGGACACCTCCACGAACTCAAGGGCCTCGAGGTGCTGCTCGATGCCCAGGCTCGCATGCGTGATCCGCGGCGCCTGGCCGTGCACGTCTGGGGCGAGGCACCCGACCCGGCCGAGGGCGAGCGCCTGCGCGCACGCGCGGCCGGACACGTCGTCTTCTTCCACGGCGCCTATCGTCCCGAGGACCTCTCCGGTGTCGCGGTCGACATCGCCGTGCTGCCGACGCTGTGCGCCGAGTCGTACTCGTTCGCACTCGACGAGGCCGCAGCGCTCGGCGTGCCGGTCCTCGCCTCGGATCTCGGCGCCCTGCGCGACCGGACCACGGAGCGTCTCGCGCTCTTCCCACGCGCCGACGCCGGCGCCCTGGCTGCCCAGCTCGACGCCCTCGCCGACGACCCTGCCCGGCGCCGCGCGATGTCCGCCGCCCCGGCGCCCGCGACGATCACGGCCGCCGAACACCTCGCCCGTCTCGACGAGATCTACACTCGCGCCCGCAGCGCATCCGGCCCCGCGGCCGACCCGGCGCCCTACGGCGACCCGCAGCTCGCCCTGCGCGAGCGGCTCTTCCTGCTCCGCGAGGCCGGTCTCGCCGAACTCCTCCGCAGCGAAGGCTGGGAAGACGTCGTCGCCGACCTCCAGCGCCGTCTCAACGAGCGCGACTGAAGCGCCTCGAATCGAGCCACAGTCACGGAGGGCTCGCTGCCGATAGAGCAGGAAGACCTCCGGGGCTGCCTCATGTTTCACAGTCTTCGCACTTTCATCGCCGGGACCGCGCTCGCCATCTCGGCGCTGCTCGTCACGTCGGGCTTCCAGCCCGAGACGATCGGCGTTCACGCACCGCTGCTGATGTTCCTCGTGTTCGTCCACGCGTGGGTGATCGCCGTCGGTGAACGAGCCACGGTGACGGCTGGCGGCATGCGGACGCCGCGCTTCCCGCTCGGCGGGCGCGTGCTGTGCGCCAAGCCGCCCGTGATCTTGTCGCTGTTCCTCTTCGCGGTGCTCGCGGGTTTCGTGACGGGGACGTGGGGGCCGTCCTACGTGCAGCCGAACCTCGTCGTGCTCGGCGTCGGCCTGCTCGTGGCGACGATCTTGGGCTTCGAGGTCCTGCGGCGTTGGTCGAAGATCCTGATCCCGGCGGCGTTGGCTGTGCACGCGCTCGTGACCATGCGCGAGTTCTATACGCTCGGCAACCTCGTCGACACGGCGTCGGGGTGGCTGCAGATGGTCGTCACCGGCTTCATCGCCGCCGTGATCCTTGCGGGGCCGCTGATCCGCACCGACGTGGCAGGCAAGATGCCCGGCGGAGCGCGCTTCTTCGTCCTGCTCGCGTCACTGCCCGCCTATCTCGGCGGCTTCTGGATCGGCGATCTCGGCTGGATGGGGCTGGCGCTCGACAAGATGTCGCGCATCGGCATCGCCCTGCTCGCCGGCGGACTCGCGCAGACGCTCTTGGTCGGCCTCGTCCTGCCCGTGTTCGGCCAGGGCGACCGCGAGCACTCCGACATCCCGCTCGTCCACGGAAAGAACATCGGTCTGGCGCTGCTCCCGATGCTGTTGCCGCTCGGCGTCTGGATGATGTTGCAGTACGTCGTCGCCGCACCGGCAGGCTCGACGGAGCAGTGGCTCTCGGACACCGCCGCCGTCACGTCGCAGATCCCACAGGACGTCTGGCTCGGTCTCTTCGTCTTCCTCTCGATCATTCCGCTGTTGATCGGCGCCACGATGGTCGCCTCGGGGCTCGATCGGCTCGACGGACACGGCGGCCGCACGGTGGGTTTCCTCGGCATGGGTGCGCTGGCGGGATGGTTCCTCGTCGGCCCCGAGTGCTTCGCGCTGCTGCTCGCTCCCGATGGGCCGCTGGTCGGACTCGGTTCGGCCCTCGGCGTCAGTGGCGCTGCGCAGGGACTCATCGCCGATCGCAGCGGCTTCTCGCTGCTGCCGGCCACGCCGCTGCTGGCCGGCAACGACGTCGCCATCCTCGGCGTCCCGATCGCAGACTATTGCCGCCTCACGACGCTCATGATCGGCACCTCCGCCACGCTCTCGCTGCGCTACCTCGGCTACGGTCGCCCGCGCGTCCGCGGCATGGGCTGGCACCTGCCTCTGATGCTCGTGTTGGTGTTCGTGGGCAGCAGTTGGTTCGCGGCTCCGTACTTGGGCGTCCTCGGCCCGCTCGTTGCCGCCACGGTGACGGCCGCCCTGATGCTCATCATCGACGTCGTGATCGGCCAACCGGCTCCCGAGGACGACCCGCGCGTGCTCGGTCAGGTGGCACCGCAGACGGGACACTGACGGGGCGCGAGCAGCCCGTTGAACTCATCCGGCGCGACACGAGCACCCGAGCGCGCCTCTGCGAGCACGAGCGCCTCGGCGGATCCTCCGATGCGCCTGGGTTCCCACACTCGCACATTCACACGCGGTCACGCACGGCGCACTCGGAGCAGTTCTCCAACAGGCTGCTACACTCTGCGCCATGTTGCGCTGCGTTGTGATCGTCTTCGTCTGTCTGGTCGCGTGCTCCGAGGATCGATCGTCCCCGGCGCCCGGTTACGTCGTTCCGCAGGCCGGCGAGTTTGCCGCGCAAGGCACGACGGGCGGCACCGTCGTCTCGATCGGCGGGATCTTCTCGCTCGAGATCGTGCCCGAGCCGTCACCGATCCCGTTCAATGAACCCTATGCGCTGGCCATCGACGTGGCGCGCGCGGCGAGCCCGGACGTGCTCGAACCCGATGCCACGCTGCAGCTCACGGCGCGCATGCCCGAACACAACCACGGCATGAACCGCTATCCGGTTGTCGAGCGCGTGGGGCCCGGGCGCTTCCGGGCCAGCGGGATGCTGTTCCACATGTCCGGCTTCTGGGAGCTCGTCGTCAACGTCCAGGCGGGTGACGAGCAAGACCAGGCCGTGATGCGGATCGACCTCGAGTGAGGACGCCGTGGCGGGGGCTCGTCTTGGCGCTGGCGCTGGGCCTGACGGCGTGTGCCGACCCGGCTCCCGAGCCGCTGCGCACGGCCGTGCCCTTCGACGCCGCGCAGGTGCGCACGATCCTGCGCATGTCGCCGCTGCCCGCGCCGCCCGCCGATCCGACGAACGCCTGGGCCGACGACCCCGCGGCCGCACGCCTCGGTCAGGCGATCTTCTTCGACCCACGCTTCAGCGCGAACGGCGAGGTGTCGTGCGCGACGTGTCACGTTCCCCAGCTCGCGTTCACGGACGGCCTCGGCCTGGCGAAGGGGCTGTCCGAACTCGATCGTCACGCGCCGACGTTGATCAACGCCACGCACCACCGCTGGTTCTTCTGGGATGGCCGCGCCGACTCGCTCTGGATGCAGGCCACCCAACCTTTCGAAGAGCCGCGCGAGCACGGCACAAGCCGCACGCAGGTCGTGGCGACGTTGGCCGACGACCGCGCGCTCAGCGCCGCGTTCGAGCGCACGTTCGGGGAGCCTGTGCCGACGCTTTCCGAGCACGCGCGCGCAGCACTCGAAGCGCGTCCGGTGCCGCGCGATCCCGAGAGTGCCGAACACGTCGCTTGGCTCGCGCTCGAGGAAGCGGAGCGCGCCGCGATCGACGCGACGTTCGTGAAGGTCGCCAAGGCGATCGCGGCCTACGAACGCAAGCTCGTCGGCGGCGAGTCGGACTTCGATCGCTTCGTCCGCGGACTGGCCGCCGGACGCCAAGAGGACATCGACGCGCTCTCGCCCTCGGCACAGGCCGGACTCGCTCTGTTCGTGGGGGACGCGAAGTGCGTCCTCTGCCACAGCGGGCCGCTGCTCTCCGATCGCGAGTTCCACTCGATCCGCATCGTGCCGCGCGACGAGCGCCTGGCGCGCGACAAGGGCCGCCAGCAGGGCATCAAGGATCTGCTCGCCGGCGAGTTCAACGGGCGCGGCGCCCACAGCGACGCCCCGGACGTCGGCACCGAGAACCTGCGCTACCTGCGCGCCAAGATCGACGAACGCGGGCAGTTCCGCACGCCGAGCCTGCGCAACGTGGCCGTCACGGCGCCGTACATGCATCAGGGACACTTCGAGACGCTGCGCGACGTCATCGGGCACTATTCGAAGATGGACACGATCTTCGATCCCGTCCCCGGACACGTCGAGGCCACGCTCGTGCCGCTCGAGCTCACGGACGAGCAGATCGACGACCTCGTGGCGTTTCTCGAGTCGTTGACGGACGCCGATCTCGACCGTGGTCTGCTGGCCGCTCCGCCGACGCCGTAGCGCGCCGACCGCGTCGCTCCGTATCATCCCGAGAGCTGTTCCGAGCGCCCGGGAATCCGTCCCGGGTCGACCTCCACGAAGAGACACGAGCGATGACCACTGAATCGGCCGAGGGCGGCCACGTCTTCCTGCGCATCGGCGACGAGGCACCTGACTTCACGGCGAACACCACGCACGGCGAACTCAACTTCGCCGACTACGCGCGCGACTCCTGGGTCGTGCTGTTCAGTCACCCGGCCGACTTCACGCCGGTCTGCACGACGGAGTTCGTCGGCTTCGCCTCGCGCGCCGCCGACTTCGCCAAGCGCGGCGTCAAGCTGATCGGCAACTCGATCGACAGCGTCTTCGCGCACATCGCGTGGGTGCGCGACATGGAGAAGAGCCACGGCGCGAAGGTCGACTTCCCGGTCATCGCCGACCTCGACCAGAAGGTCGCGCGGCTCTACGGCATGGTGCACGAGCCGTCGGCCGTCACGGCGACGGTGCGCTGCGTCTACATCATCGACACCAAGCGCATCTTGCGCGCGATGATCTACTACCCGCTCACGACGGGCCGCAACATCGACGAGATCCTGCGCGTCATCGACGCCATGCAGACGTCGGACAAGCACGGTGTGGCCACGCCGGCCAACTGGACGCCCGGCGACGACGTCATCGTCCCGCCGCCGGCCACGCAGCAGGCGGCTGCCGAGCGCGTCGGCGACAAGGCGCTCAAGGTCACCGACTGGTACTTCTCCAAGAAAAGCCTCTGATCGACGAGTCGCCCGATCGATCGATGCGCCCCGGTGTTCGTGAAAACCGCACGACACCGGGGCGCCTCGCGTTGAGCGTGCCCGCGAAGATCCGCGGGAAAACCGAAAGATCAATGCGACGCCCTGACATGGAAGGGCATCCGAGTGCGTGATCTCATGCATGGAGCCTCTCGATGACTGCCACGACGTCTGATGACACTGCCGCCGACGACGGCTCGCCGAGCACCTCCAAGAAGGTGCTGCTCGCCGTCGCTGCGCTGGGCATCATCGCGGCGCTCGTGCTGCTGCCCGTCGGTGAGTATCTCGAGGCCGCCCAGGACTGGGTCAAGGGCCTCGGACCGTGGGGCCCGATCGCATTCATCGCGATCTACATCATGTGCAGCGTCCTGTTCGTCCCCGGCTCGGCTCTCACCGTCGGGGCCGGCGCGATCTTCGGCCTCTGGCAGGGGGCGCTCATCGTGTCGATCGGCGCGACGCTCGGGGCCACGGCGGCCTTCCTCGTGGGGCGCTACCTGGCGCGCGGTTGGGTCGAGGCGAAGATCGAAGGCAACGAGAAGTTCGCGGCCGTCGACGACGCGGTCGGCCGTGAGGGCTTCAAGATCGTGCTGCTCACGCGGCTCTCGCCGGCCTTCCCCTTCACGCTCCTGAACTACGCCTACGGGGTCACGAAGGTGAGCCTGCGTGACTACTTCTTCGCCTCGTGGATCGGGATGATCCCCGGCACGATCCTCTACGTGTACCTCGGCAGCCTGGCCAACGCGGCCACCGAGGAGGTGTCCACACAGCAGACGGTCTTCAGGGTCGTCGGACTCCTCGCGACGATCGCCGTCACGGTTTACGTGACGCGCATCGCACGCGCTGCCCTCAACAAGGAAACCGGCGTCGGCGAGGGCGCGGCCGAGTAGACGCCGCGCCCGTCCCGCTCCCGTTCGATCCCATCCCGTCGCGCACGCTTCGCGCGACCGCCCAGGAACTCCGATCCCATGACCGTCACCGACGCGCCCGAACACGTCACGATGCTGCCCGAGGACGAACACAACCGCCGTCTCATCGAGAACGTTCACCCGCCCGACTGGACCAACCCCACGCCGTCGGGGCGCTACAACATGGTAGTCATCGGCGCTGGCACGGCCGGACTCGTCGCGGCCGTCGGCGCCGCGGGGCTCGGTGCCAAGGTCGCGCTGATCGAGCGACACATGATGGGCGGCGACTGCCTCAACGTCGGCTGTGTTCCGTCGAAGAGCTTGATCTCTGCGGCCCGCCGGGCGGCGCAGGTGCGCGACGCGGCCGACTTCGGTGTCCACGTTCCCGACGGCGTGCGCGTCGACTTCGGCGCGGTCATGGAACGCATGCGCAAGCTGCGCGCCGACATCAGCCCGAACGACTCGGCGGCACGTTTCCGCGATCTCGGCGTCGACATCTACCTCGGCGGCGGGCGCTTCACGGGCCCGGGAACGATCGAGGTCGGCGGTCAGACGCTGCAGTACAAGAAGGCCGTCATCGCCACGGGCGCCCGTGCCGTCGTGCTGCCGATCCCGGGGCTCGCCGAAGCCGACCCGCTCACGAACGAGACGCTCTTCAGTCTCACCGAGCTGCCCAAGCGGCTGGCCGTCATCGGCTCGGGGCCGATCGGCTGCGAGATGGCGCAGAGCTTCGCGCGCTTCGGTTCACAGGTCACGCTGATCGAGCTGGACCCGCACATCCTCATGCGCGAAGACGAGGCCGCCGCGGCCGTGGTGCAGAAGGCGTTCGAGAAAGACGGCATCGAGATGCTCTTCGAGGCCAAGACGACGTCGGTCGAAGTCGAGGGGGACGACAAGGTGTTGCACTACGAGATCGACGGCAAGCCGCAGACGCTGCGCGTCGACGAGATCCTCGTGGGCGTCGGGCGCGCGCCCAACGTCGACGGCCTCGGGCTCGAGTCGGTCGGCGTCGAGTTCGACGAGCGCAAAGGCGTCACCGTCGACGACACGCTGCGCACGACCAACTCCGACATCTTCGCGGCCGGCGACATCTGCTCGCAGTACAAGTTCACCCACACCGCCGACTTCCTCGCCCGGATCGTCATCCAGAACGCGCTCTTCAAGGGGCGCAAGAAGACCTCGGCGCTGACCGTGCCGTGGAGCACCTACACCGAGCCCGAGATCGCCCACGTCGGCATGTACGAGAAGGACGCCCGCGAGGCCGGTATCGATGTCGACACGTACGTCCAGGAGTTCGCCGACGTCGACCGCGCGATCCTCGAGGGCGACACCGAGGGCTTCGTGAAGATCCACGTCAAGAAGGGCAGCGACGAGATCGTGGGTGCCACGATCGTGGGCCCGCACGCCGGCGACATGATCTCCGAACTCACGACGGCGATGGTCGGCAAGGTCGGCCTCGGCACGCTGGCGTCCGTCATCCACCCGTACCCGACGATGGCCGAGGCGATCCGCAAGGCGGGCGACCAATACAACCGCACGCGCCTGACACCGTTCGTCAAGGGACTGTTCGAAAAGTGGCTGAGCTGGACGCGGTGACAGCAGGGCTGCGTCGAACAACACGCCGCTTGCGCTCGACGAAGCGTCACTTCGCCGACCTGTCGAAAGATGCCGGTTCTCCTTGCCCTGCAGACGCAGCCACTCCCTCGCTACGCTTCTCCATCGATAACCCGTGCTAACAGCGTGTTGAAGAACTGCTCCGAGTGCGACGTGCGTGACCGAGTGCGCCTGTGCCCGTGTGGGAACGCAGGCGAATCGGTGGATTCGTCGAGGCTCCCGCGCTCGCACAGGCGCGCTCGGGTGCGTGCGGCGCGCCGGATGAGTTTTTCAATGGGCTGGAAAGTGTGTGGGGCCTGTGCGCACGCACGAGCCGTTCGGTGTGGCATGCTGGCGAAAGTTTGTTCCTGAACCTCACGGGAGTGTCGTGCCGATGCCGTTCGATCCGCAGTCTTCGCGTGTGGCGTCCGAGAAGCTCCGCTGGCGCTGTCCTCCCGAATGGACGCCGTACGAGACGACGTCCGAGATCCAGCCGATCAAGGGCATCGTCGGTCAGGATGACGCCGTCGACGCACTGCGGTTCGGTCTCGAGATCCAGGCCCACGGACAAAACGTGTTCGTGCGCGGGCTTCGGGGCACGGGCCGCCTGACGCTCGTCCGGCACGTACTCGCCGAGTTGCGCGACGACATCAAGCCGCCGCCGGACTACGCCTACGTCCACAACTTCACGCAGACCGATCGCCCGCGTCTGCTCACCTTCCCACCCGGCAAGGCGCGCGCGTTCAAGCATCGCGTCGAGGAGTTCGTTCGCTTCCTACGCGAAGACCTCGGCATGGCGCTGGCCTCGCCTGTGATGAAGCAGCGCCTCGAGGCGCTCGACACGGGATTCCAGGGGCAGGTCGACGTGCTGCGCGAACCCTTCGAGGCCGAGCTGCAAGAGCAAGGGCTCGCGCTCACGATGATGCAGGTGGGCCAGGCGACGCAGTACGTGTTGCTGCCGATCGTCGAGGGCGAGCCCGTGCCGTTCGAGCAGTACGCGGCACTCGCGGGTGAGGGCAAGATCACGGCGGAGGAGGTGGCGTCGACGAAGAAGAAGCTCGACGACTACGCGCGACGATTCGGTGACCTGTCGGAGCAGATGGGTAAGATCAAGGGCCGTCACGAGGAAGCCGTGCGTGACCTCTACGAACGCGAGATGCGGGCGTTGCTCGTCGGCGTCACGCGTCCGATCGCCGTCGCCAACCCGGGCGTTGGTGTCGATGAGTTCATGCGCGAAGTCGTCGACGACGTCGTCGAGGCGCGCATCGTGCGCGGCGAAGAACGTCCCCCGGCCGTGCTTGCCCGGTTGTTCGCGGTCAATGTCGTGTCGTGCAGCGAACGCGGCGACCCCGCACCCGTGATCGTCGAGAACATGCCGACGCTCACGAACCTGCTCGGCACCATCGACAAGGAGTTCGCCGGCGACGGGCAGTTCCGGTCCGACCACACGATGATCAGCGCCGGTGCGTTGCTCCGCGCCAACGGCGGCTACCTCATCCTCGAGGCGCGCGACCTGCTCACCGAGCCCGGCGCGTGGAAGGTCCTCGTGCGCACGCTGCGCTCGCGCGAGCTGCAGGTGATCCCGCCCGAGTTCGTCGGTCCGTGGGGCGGTGTGATGCTCAACCCCGAGCCGATTCCGCTGCGGGTGAAGGTCGTCTTGCTCGGCAGTCCCGGCATCTTTCACGCGCTCGACGCCGGTGACCCCGACTTCCCCGAGCTGTTCAAGGTGCTCGCCGACTTCGACGGCTCGATCCCGCGCGACCAGCAGGCCGTGCGCTTCTACGGTGGTGTGGTCGCGCGTCTGTCGGAGGAAGAGAAGCTCTTGCCGTTCAGCGCCGCGGCCGTTCGCGCACTGGCCGAACACGGTGCGCGCATCGCCGCCGAGGCCGGGCGGCTCACGACGCGCTTCGGTCGACTTGTCGACGTCGTGCGGGAGGCCGAGTTCTATGTCCGCAAGGACGGGCGCAAGCTCGTCGGCGCCGAGGACGTGCGTGACACGATCGCGCGCGCGCGCCGGCGCGGCGACCTCCCCGCACGCCGGTATCGCCAACGACTCGTCGACGGCACGATCCGGATCGAGACGAGCGGAAAGGTCGTGGGGCAGGTCAACGGCCTCGCGGTGATCCACGCCGGCTCGCTGGTCTACGGCTTCCCGAGTCGCATCACGGCCACCATCGGCCCGGGCACGGCGGGCACCATCAACGTCGAGGGCGAGGCCCAGCTGTCGGGGTCGATCCACACCAAGGGCTTCTACATCCTCGGCGGGCTGCTACGGCATCTACTTCGCACGCGGCACCCGTTGGTCTTCTCGGCGTCGATCGCCTTCGAGCAGAGCTACGGCGGCATCGATGGTGACTCGGCCTCGGGCGCCGAGATGGTCTGCCTGATCTCGGCTTTGACCGGCATCCCGATGCGTCAAGACCTGGCGATGACGGGCGCTATCGACCAGAAGGGACACATTCAACCGATCGGCGCCGTCACCGAGAAGATCGAGGGCTTCTTCGACACGTGCGCGGCCGGCGGACTCACGGGCACGCAGGGTGTGATCATCCCGACGAGCAACGCGGCCGAGCTGATGCTGCGCAGCGACATCGTCGAGGCCTGCGAGGCGGGGAAGTTCAGCGTGTTCGCCGTCGAGCGCATCGAAGAGGCGCTCGAACTCTTCCTCGACATGCCCGCGGGCACGCCCGACGAAAACGACCGCTACGAGCAGGGCACGGTGCTCGCACTCGCGCAGCGACGCGCCTACGAGTACTGGCAGATGGTCGTCTCGGCCAAGCGCGCGGGAGTGGAGGGCGAGCAAAACGATGACGCGCAAGACGACGCATCAGCCGAGTGAGCGAGAGTCAGCGTTCGGGCTCGACGACGACGTAGGTGCGCTTCGAGTCGATGAGTTCGACCCACCCGGTCGACTCGTCGAGCAGGCCCTGCAGGCGTTCGTCGAGAGCGTGCGTGACGGGTAGGCCGGCGATCGAAGCCTCGGCTTCGAGGGCGACGGCGAGCGTCAGGGTGACACGGTCGGCGCGCTCGTTCGGTGTCCAGGTGATGGTGACGGAACCGCTGGCGTCGACGTCGACCTCGGTGTCGAAGAGTCCCGCATCGATCGAGACACGACCTGACGTCACGACGTCGGTGGTGCGCGGTTCGTCGTCGGGCGCGATGCCGGGCCCGTAGATCGGGACGAACGGTTCGAACCAGAGCGGGGCGGGGGTGGCGTCGACGTCGAGCCCGACGAGCCAGGCCTCGCTCCCGCGCGTGGCGAAGAGCACGTCCTTGCGCTCGTCGTCCTTGATGACGGACAGGCGCACGAGCTGCGCGCCGACCTCGTCGAGGCGCGCGACGGCACCGCCGGCCGACGGGAGCGGGACTTCGGCCACCTCGAGCGTGCGGCGCTTGGTGGGGCGGTCGGGGACGGCGAGTTCCCAGCGTCGGCCGGGCTCGAGCGCCAGGCACGCGGCGAGGTCGAGGGCCCCGGCCTCGGCTTCTGCGTCCTGTGCAGCCGTCGCGTCGGCCGGCGCCACGAGGGCGTCGAGCGGGGTCTCGGGCACTTCGGGCGCATCACCGCAGCCGGGGGGTGCGGCGAGGATCACCGCTACGACGACCCACGGCGCGAGTGCGGATGCTCGCTGGCTCTTCGACCGCTTCATGCGCTGCACTCGTCGACGTGGCTCATGGCGTCGATCCTACCCGCAGCGTCGGCATGGCGGCGGTGTGTACAATCCCCAGCTTGCCCGCGGCTCACCCCGCGCGAACTCCACGACCCCTACGAGCTCCGCTCCGATGCGCGCTTCCCGGCTGCTCAACCGCACGCTCTTCGACGATCCCGCCGACGCCGAATCGGCCAGTCACCGTCTGCTCGCACGCGGCGGCTTCATCCGCAGGATCGGATCGGGCATCTACGCGTACTCGCCGATGATGTGGCGGACGCTGCGCAAGGTCTCGCAGATCGTGCGTGAGGAGATGGACGCTGCCGGTGGCCAGGAGCTGATGCTCCCGATCATCCAGCCGATGGAGCTGTGGCGCGAGTCGGGCCGCGCGGACGGCTACCTGTCGGCCGGGATCATGTTCCACCTCAAGGACCGCAAGGACGCGCACCTCTGCCTCGGCCCGACGCACGAGGAGGTCATCACCGACTTCCTGCGCCACACGGTCGACAGCTACAAGCAGCTGCCCGTCACGGCCTACCAGATCCAGAACAAGTACCGCGACGAGTTCCGTCCGCGCTTCGGGCTCATGCGCGGGCGCGAGTTCATCATGAAGGACGCCTACTCGTTCGACATCGACGAGGCCGGGCTCGATGTCTCATATCAAGCCATGCGCGCGGCCTACATCAAGATCTTCGAACGCTGCGGGCTGACGTTCGTCGTCGTGGAGGCCGACAGCGGCGCGATCGGCGGGGCGGCCAGCGAGGAGTTCATGGTGACGGCTGACACGGGTGAGGACGCGCTCCTCACGTGTAGCAACTGCGGGTACGGCGCGAACGTCGAGCGAGCGGACTCGAAGCTCCGCGAGGGCGCGCCGGGTGGCGAGCCCGTCGAGATGCACTTGGAGTCGACGCCGGGGATCACATCGGTCGAAATGCTCACCGATTTCTGCAAACTTCCAGCCGCACGCATGATCAAGACGGTGCTGTTCGAGGCGACCTACGCCGACGGGGTCAAGCCCGTCGCCGTTCTCATTCGCGGCGATCAGGATGTCCAGCCGATCAAGGTCACGAACGCGCTCGGCTGTCTCGACCTCGTCGTCGCGTCCGAACAGACCGTTCGCAGCGTGACGGGTGCCGCGCCGGGCTATGCCGGGCCGGTCGGGATCGCCGCGGAGGTGGTCGTCATCGCCGACCACTCCGTCGAAGGCATGACGAACTTTCTCTGCGGTGCCAACCAGACGGACCACCACTTGCTAGACGTGAACTTCGGGCGTGATGTCGAGCGCCCGCCGCTCCACGATCTCCGCGCCGCCCAGCCGGGCGACACCTGTGCCCGCTGCGGCACGGCTGAACTCGGCGGCTTGCGCGGGATCGAGGTCGGACACGTCTTCAAACTCGGTCGCAAGTACTCCGAAGCCATGGACGCCACGTTCACAACGAAGGACGGCAAGCGCGACACGTTCGTGATGGGCTGCTACGGGATTGGCGTCTCACGCGTCGCTGCGGCGGCCGTGGAACAGAACCACGACGACAAGGGCATTGTCTGGCCCGTGCCGATCGCGCCCTACGAGTGCGTCGTGATTCCGATGAAGATGAACGACGAATCCGTGATGCAGGCTGCCGAGAAGCTCTACGTCGAGCTCCAGCGGGTTGGTGTCGAAGTTGTCCTCGACGATCGCTGGGGACGTCCAGGTCCGAAGATGAAGGATTCGGAGCTGATCGGCTTCCCGTATCGCGTGATCTGCGGTCGTTCGCTCACAGATGGCAACGTCGAGATCGAGCGACGAGCCGATGGCACGAAGGAACTCGTTCCCCTCGCAGAGGCGGCCGGCTGGCTCGCCGAGCGCGTCGAAGCCGAGCGTCACGGAGGGGTCCGCACCACCAGTTGAGAGATTCCGCGTAAGATCTACGTTCGGTGGGTGCGTCGATAGCGCTCATCAAACTCGTTGTGAGATCTCCGTCAGGGGGAGCTTCACGACAGACGCACGTCATCGTGTGTCAACGAGGGAAGCCTCAGAGGTTCTCTTGTCAGGAATGGGGCCACCGGCCGATAGAGATATCGACCACGTTGTTTACAGAGATCGCACACCTTGAAACTCATCTACGGTCAAGCCGGGGTCGTTCAGCGCCAAGCCACGCAGGTGGCCGTCCGCCGATTCGTCCTCACGGCCATGCTGCTCCTCGCCGTCGGCGTGGTGGCAGCCATGTACTTCCGCATGCAATCGGGGGGCTTCGACAGCCTTGTCACGGCCCACGACCCGGTGCTCGAGTCGTCACTCCTCGAAGCCCTCGACGGCACGATGTGGCGCGAGGACGAGTTCCGTTCGCGCGCCCTCGAGGTCGCGGGGTGGGAGTCGTTGATCGTCCTGGCGCCGCGCACGCGCTACGGACACCTCGCCGAGCTCGTCGGGTGTGACGGGCTTCTCGCGTGCGACCAGATCAATCGGCTCGAGGGGCACATGGCGCCCACCGACCCGATCCGCATCGTCGCCCTCACCGGCAACTATCACCTTGCCGCCGACATCGACGTCTCGTGGGGTACGGGCTACCGCTCGTCGACGCGTCTGCGCAAGCAGGGTTTCCTCGTCGTGCACCGCACGCCGCGCGTCGAGGCACGCCCCGAAGAACTCTGAGCGACCGCGCGGTAAGGTGAGCGCCCCCCGCTCACGACGGTCCCGCGCATGAAGGTCCTCCAGGTCATCCACGACTACCTGCCGAACCATGCGGCGGGCAGTGAGATCTACACGGCGAATCTCTGCCGCGCACTGCGCGAGGCAGGGCACGAGGTCGTGGTCTTCACGTGCGAGGAGAACCGGGCGCTCGAGCAGCACACGCTCACGCGGCGGCAGTTCGACGGCTACACGGTCCACGAGGCCATCTACAATCGCATCTACGGCGACGTCTCGGAGCATTGGGACGACCCGCGCATGGCGGAGCTGTTCGCGCAGGTGCTCGAGGCCGAGTCGCCGGATCTCGTGCACGTCCAGGGGATGCAGTTCGTCGGGGGGGTCTCGAGTCTCGCCGAGGTGGCGCGGCGCGGGATCCCGCAAGTGATGACGCTGCACGAGTACTGGTGGCTGTGCCCGCGCGGAGGGCTCATGTACGACGCCGACGGGCGCGCCTGCGAGACGGCGACAGCGGTCGACTGCGCGCGCTGCGTCGATGTCTATCCGATCGATCGCGAGCGCTGGAGCGACGCCAGCTGCGACGGTCGGCACGCCGACCTCGGCGATCGGCGCTGGTTTGCGCGGGCGCTCGAGCAGCGCGCACGCGACCTCGCCGCGGCAAAGAGTCACGTCCAGCGCTTCATCGCGCCGTCGCGCTTCCTCCACGACCGCTTCGTGGCAGCCGGTTTCGAACCCGCCTCCGTCGTGCACGCCGACTACGGCTTTCCGGCCATCGATCCGATCGGCGCGCGGGAGGCCACGCGTTCGCCCGTGCGCGTCGGGTTCGTGGGAACGCTGAGCGACTACAAGGGCGTCGAAGTCTTTGCCGAGGCGGCGGCGGCCGCCAGTGGCCCGCTCATTTGCTCGGTCCACGGGCCGCTGACGTGGTTCCCGGACGTCACCGAGCGGCTGCGCGCGATCGAGGCGCGTTGCGAGTCCTTGACGCTCGCGGGGCCCTTCACGCCCGATGCGAAGGCGTCGATCTACGCGCAGCTCGACCTGCTCGTCGTGCCATCGTTGTGGTGGGAGAACTCCCCGCTGACGATTCACGAGGCCTGGCAGCATGGCGTTCCGGTGCTGACGTCAGACCGCGGCGGGATGGGGGAACTCGTCGCCCACGGCGGCGGGGAAACGTTCCCGGTCGGTGATGTCGATGCGCTCGCGGCCGCGTTGTCGTCGGTGGCAGCCGACCCGACGCTCGTTGACGGCTGGCGCGCGTCGATCCCGGCGGTGCGCCGAGTCGAAGAGGATGTCGCGCTCCTCGAGCGGCTCACGGCCGAGATCCGCGCCGACGAGTAGATCACGCGGGCTGCGGCGTCACGAACGGCCTGACCGTGCCACGGGGTCGTGCCGAGTGCGGTCATGGGTGTCGATGTGTTGTTCGACCGCGTGCCGGGACCCGACCAAGGTGGGCGCACGAGTGGCACCGCCGCGCGCACGTCGGCATGATGCGCCGCACTGTGACTCGAGGCTCCTTGGCCTCTGCGAATCGGAGACAGCCTTGTCGTTCACCCCAAGCTGCGGCCTGCGTCGCCTCCTGACCCTTGCGGCCGTACTCGCCTTCGCCGCCGCCTGCTCGACGATCGAGACACGTCACCGCGACTGGTCGTCGTACGACGGGCCCGGCGCGCGAGCCTTCGCTGAACCCGAACCACCCGCGATCGACTTGATCCGCGATCCGATCGAGCCGTTCAACCGTCACGTCGCGGCGTTCAACGACGTTCTCATGGACTGGGTCGTCACGCCGCTGAGCGTCGTGTGGCGCGCGATCACACCCGAGACGGCGCGCGAGCGACTCGGGCTGGCCGCCGACAACTTGGCCTTCCCGAAGCGCGCCGTGAACAGCCTCGTGCAGGGCAAGTGGCGTGAGGCCGGCAGCGAGTCGATGCGCTTCGTGATCAACACGACGGTCGGGCTGCTCGGTCTGTTCGACCCGGCCACGACCTGGAAGTGGCGGCGGAGCGACGAGGACACGGGCCAGACGCTCGCGGATGCCGGCTGGGACGACCCGGCCTTCCTGATGCTGCCCGTTGCCGGCCCGAGCACGACGCGCGACGCCACCGGCCTCGGGCCTGACATGCTCCTCGACCTGATCAACTACATCGGCGGGCCGGCATCGACGTTCCTGCGCTTCAATCAGCTCTCGCTCGTCGAACGCACCTACCGCCGCGTCACTTCGACGGCGCCGGATGCCTACGAGCTCAGTCGCCTCGTCTGGTCCGTGATCCGCAACAGCGAGACGACCGACTACCAAGCTCCGCGCGCGACCGACGGTGCCGCGAATCAAACGCTGAAGGCCGTATTCCTGAGCCCCGAGGACGGCGACTTCGACATTCTCGCCGGCGAGCGTGACGTGCTGATCCCGGCGACCGGGCGGCGTCTGCCCTACAACTGCTGGCTCAGCGAAGGCGCGCGGCCGCTCGCCGTGTGCGTCCCCGGCCTCGGCTCGCACCGCTCATCGAACCACGCCCTGGCCCTGGCCGAGACCGTGTGCAACGAGGGGTGGCACGCCGTGACGGTGAGCAGTGCCTTCCACCCCGAGTTCATGAAGAGTGCCGCCACCTCGGGCACGCCAGGCTACGCGCCGCGTGACGCCGCCGACCTCCACCACGCGCTCGACGCCATCGTGCGCGACGTCCGCAGTCACTGCGAGGTCACGGACGTCGTGTTGGTCGGGCTCTCGATGGGGGCCTACCAGGCCCTGCAGATCGCGGCGTCGGAGCAGGCCCGACCCGATCTCGTGCGCTTCGACCTCTACGTCTCCGTCGACGCCCCGATCTCGACGCGTCACGCCATGGTGACGCTCGACACGTTCTACCGCGCGCCGCTTGCCTGGTCCGCCGAGGATCGTGAAGAGCGCATGCTGGCCGCGCTGCGGAAGGCCTCGCACCTCGGACAGGGCGCCGTCGACCCCGACCTCGACCTCGAGTTCGCCGAGAGCGAGGCGCGTTTCCTGATCGGCCTGTCGTTCCGGCTCACGTTGGCCGACATCATCTACGCCAGTCAGCGCCGCAACGACCTCGGGGTCCTCCTGACCGAGCTCGACGATGACGACCGCGGGCCGGCCTACCGCGAGATCCGCGAGTACTCGTACATCGAATACGCCTTCGCCTTCCTGCTCCCGTGGCTCCAGACCGAGCAGCCCGGGGCGACCGAGGCCGACCTCTTCGCCACGTCCGATCTGCGCACCTTCACGGCCGAGCTGCGCGCCAACGACCGCATCTTCATGGTCACGCACGACAACGATCCGCTGCTGCGCGACGGCGATCCGGACTGGATCGCCAGCATCGTGCCACCCGAACGGCTGAGGCAGTCGCCTGAAGGGGGACACCTCGGAGCCGGAGCCGACCCCGAGCTGCGCCGGCGGAGTATCCAGCAGATCATGGCGGTGCTCGAGGCGCTGCGCTGAACGGCCTGCTTCTTCGGGGACGGGCATGGCTACAATCCCCGGCATGAACGACCTGATCTCTCCCGTCCTCGCCGCCGAGGTCGACACCTTCGTGTCGTCGGCCCGTGCTCGTCTCGATGAAACTCGCGCTGCGGCCGAGGCGCTCAAGTCCCTCGATCCTACGGCGTCCTTCGAAGACGTCGTCGAGGCCTACGACTCCGTCTCGCGCCCGCTCGACGCCGTTCGCGGTCTCGCGCAGCTCTTTTTCCAGGTCCATCCCGACGCCGAGGTCCGCGCCGCGGCGGCCGAGCTCGAACAGGACATCAGTCGCTTTGCCACCGAGTTCTCGCTCGACCGTGGCGTCTACGACGCGCTCGTGCGAGTCGACCTCGACGACGCGCCGGACGCCGTCACGCGTCGCATCGTCGAGCATGCCCTGCGCAGCTTCCGACGCTCCGGTGTCGACCGCAGCGAAGACGTGCGGGACCGCGTGCGCGCCCTGCGCAAGGAGCTCGTGACGATCGGCCAGGAGTTCTCGAGCAACATCGCCGGCGACGTGCGCAGCATCTCGATCCCGGCCGGCGACCTCGAGGGCCTGCCGGCCGACTGGGTGGCGAGTCATGCGCCGAACGACGAGGGCCTGGTCGAGGTCACGACCGACCCGACCGACTACATGCCCTTCATGAAGTACGCGCAGCACCGCGGCCACCGCGAGGCGCTCTATCGTCTCTACGCGAACCGCGGCGCGCCGGCGAACCTAGAAGTGCTCGACCGCATGCTCGCCAAACGCCATGAGCTGGCGACGCTGCTCGGCTACGAGTCGTGGGCGGCGTACATCACCGAAGACAAGATGATCAAGACTTCAGAGCGGGCCGCGTCGTTCATCGAGCGCGTCATCGAGCTGTCGGGCACGCGCGCCGAAGGTGAGATGGAGGAGCTGCTCACCGAGCTGCGCGCCGACGTCCCCGACGCCGACCGCGTGCGCGACTTCGACCGCGTCTACTACGCCGAGCGCGTGCGGGCCAAGAACTTCGGGTTCGACACGAAGAGCGTCCGTCCGTACTTCGCCTACGACACCGTCACGACGGGCGTCATGGACACGGCCGCGCGGCTCTACGGCATCTCGTTCGTCGCCGTCGACGTGCCGGTCTGGCACGCGGACGTGCGCGTCTACGACCTCGTCGAAGCCGGTGAGGTGCGTGCGCGTCTGTTCCTCGACATGCATCCGCGGGCCGACAAGTTCAAGCACGCCGCGATGTTCGACATCATCTCGGGCCGCACGGGCGACCGCGTCCCGCAAGCCTGTCTCGTCTGCAACTTCCCCAAGCCGACCGACGACGACGAGGCGCTCATGGAGCCGGGCGACGTCACGACCTACTTCCACGAGTTCGGTCACCTCCTGCATCACCTGCTCGCAGGCGACCACCGCTGGCTGGCTGTCTCGGGGATCGCCACGGAATGGGACTTCGTCGAAGTCCCGAGTCAGCTCTTCGAAGAGTGGGCGCGCGACATCCCCGTACTCCAGACCTTCGCGCGTCACCATGAGACGGGTGAGCCGATCCCGACCGACCTCGCCGAGCGCATGCTCGCCGCCGACGCCTACGGCAAGGGCTACCGCACGCGGATCCAGATGTTCTACGCCGCGCTGTCGCTCGCGTACTACAGCCGCGACCCGGCCGAGATCGACACGACGGAGGTCATGAAGGAACTCCGCGACCGCTACATCCCGTTCGCGCCGCACGAGGCCGGCACGGCGTTCCAGGCTGCCTTCGGACACCTCGACGGCTACACGGCGCTGTACTACACGTACATGTGGTCGCTCGTGCTTGCGAAGGACATCTTCAGCGTGTTCGAGGGCAACGTCATGGATCCCGAGATCGCACGCCGCTACCGCGAGTGCGTCCTCGCACCGGGTGGCAGCAAGGATGCCGAGGAGCTCGTCGAGGACTTCCTCGGGCGGCCCTTCGGGTTCGAGGCCTTCGAACGCTGGCTCGCGGCCTGAATCGCGGAGAGGCTCGAGTCCGAGGGCACGGATCACCGATGAGCAGCGAGGTGTTCTGCAGCGCTCTACCGAGGAATCCACGATGAGAGTGATGTTCGTCACGGCTGGCTACCTGCCCGATTCGATCGGTGGGGTGGAGCTGCACGTCGCCGGACTCGCGCGCGCGCTGCGCGAGGCCGGACACGAGGCGCTGGTCTTCTCGCGCACCGGGCGCGCGGGGATCGAGCATCTCCAGACCGTCACGGACGACGTCGGCGGCGTGTCCGTGGTCCGCATGGCCAACACGTTCGAGGACGCCACGCGGCTCGATCTTCTCTACGCGCACCCGGGCATCGCCGACGTCTTCATGAACGAGGTCGCCCGGTTCGCGCCCGACGTCGTCCACGTCCACCACCTCACGTGCCTGTCGGCGACGATCCTCGATCGACTGCGCGAGGCCGGCATCGCGACGGTGATGACGTTGCACGATTTCTGGATGGGCTGTCCGCGCGGCCAGCGGATTACGGCGTCGCTGGAAACCTGCCCTGAGATCCGCCTCTCGAAGTGCCTGCCGTGCCTGCGCGAACTCTGGCCGCACCTGCTGGGGCGCGAGCGCGACTCGTCGATCTCGGCCGCCGAACGCGATGCGTCCGACCTGGCCCTGCTCGAGGAGTATCACGCGACGATCCAGCGCGTGCTCGGCGGGGTCGACCGGCTCGTGACGCCCTCGGCGTTCATGAAGCGCATGTACGTCGATTACGGCGTCGATCCGCGCCTGATCGACGTCGTCGAGAACGGCCTGCCGACCCAGCGCTGGAAGCCCAAGGCGCCCGAGCTGCTCGACCATCCCGGCCCCGTGCGGGTCGGGTTCATCGGAAGCGTGCTGCCGAGCAAGGGCGTGCACCTGCTGCTGTCGGCGTTCCGGCGTCTGGGCGACCCCGGGGCCATGCGCCTCGACGTCTGGGGCGAGGTGCTGCCCTTCCACAACGACCGCACCTACGGCGAGCGGCTCGAGGAGCTGCGCGTCGGGTACGAGTCGTCGATCACGCTCCACGGGGCCTACGACAACGAAGTCCTGCCCGAACTCCTCGCCGAACTCGACATCGTCGTGATCCCGTCCCTCTGGTACGAGGCCTACTGCCTGACGATCCGCGAGGCCTTCCTGGCCGGCGTGCCCGTGATCACGGCCAATCACGGGGCGATGGCCGAGGCGGTGACCGACGGCGTGTCCGGCCTGCTCTTCGAGGCCGGCGACTCGGCGTCCCTGGCGAGCGCCCTGAGGCGGCTCGTCGACGATGCGGGCCTCCGCCAGCGCCTCGCAGGCCAAGCGTCACGAGTTCGTGACGAGGCTGATGCTGGTCGGCAACTGCTCGAACTCTATGATCGACTCGCACACTCTCCTTCCGCCTGACCTGCCAGGACAATCATCGAGCCTTTGAAGGTCGCCTTCGTCGTTCACCAGTATCCGCCGCGGTTCTCGACCGGGACGGAGATCTACGCACACCGCTTGGCGCTCGCCCTTCGCGCCGACGGTCACGATGTGCGCGTGTTCACGAATGAGCCCGACCCGTCGATGTCCTACGGGCTCGTCGACGACGTGGTCGACGGCGTCCCGGTCACGCGCCAGACGTTCTTCGAGGGCCTCGCGCCGAACCATTCGCTCCAAAGCTACTACAGCGTCTTCCTGGGCAAGGCCTTCGGGCGTTGGCTCGATCAGGTCCAGCCAGACGTCGTGCACGTCTTCCATCTCATGGGCCTCGGGTTGTCGTGCATCGAGGAGTGCGAGATGCGCGGGCTGCCCGTCTACGTGCAGCTGATGGACTACTGGTTCCTCTGCCCGACGGTGCAGATGTTGCGCTTCGACGGCTCGCTGTGTGACGGCCCGGACATGTCGAGCTGCATCGAGTGCCTGGCGCCGCAGCACTACGGCTACCAGCTCATGCGGATGTTTGCGAAGCGTGAGACGTTCGTGGAGGTGGGCGAACCCGACCAGCGCATGATCGACATCAACAACGCCGGCATGCCGAACACGCGCAAAGCGTTGCTGGGGCGCAAGGAGTTCATTCGCAGCGTGCTCGAGAAGGCCACGAGCCTCGTCGCGCCGTCGCTGTTCCTGCGGCGCTTCTTTGCCGGGCACGGATACGACGAGGACCACATGCGACACGTGCCGTACGGGGTCGACCCGCTGCCCGAACCGATTGCGCCGATCCCGGTGGAGAAGGACGTCATCACGTTCGGCTTCTTCGGCAGCGTCAACCCGCAGAAAGGCCTCGAGATCCTCATCTCGGCCTTCCGCGAGTACAAGTGCGAGCGCTTCAAGCTCATCGTCCACGGCAACATGCAGCACTTCCCGAAGTACGCCAAGCGCGTCCGGGCCTTTGCCGACATGGACTCACGGATCAACTTCCTCGGGCCGTTCGACCATTCCGGTCTGTCGGCGGCTCTTTCGTCGATCGACGTGCTCGTCGTGCCGTCGGTCTGGTACGAGAACACACCGTTCGTGGTGCTCGAAGCCTTCGCG
The DNA here is from genome assembly GCA_029259745.1 of Planctomycetota bacterium. Classification (GTDB taxonomy): domain Bacteria; phylum Planctomycetota; class B15-G4; order B15-G4; family B15-G4; genus OFTM221. The sequence goes on along the minus strand of JAJDEO010000069.1, from coordinate 94,076 downwards.
GCCGGGCGCCCCGTCGTGGCGTCGGATCTCGGCGGACTCTCGGAACTCGTCGTCGACGGCAAGAACGGTCGCACGTTCACGGCCGGCGACCCGGGCAGCCTCGTGTCCGTGCTGGCCGACTTCGACGAGAACCCCGAGCTGGTCACCGAACTCGCCCAGGGCATCGGCGAGGTGCGCACGCTCGAGGAGAATGCCCGCGACTTTCTCGCGCTTTGGGAAGGGGCCCTCGCCTCTCGCAACGGCGTCACGGAGGTGTCGTCATGACCCCGAACTCGATGCCGTCGGAGAGCGGTGCGCCGCGCCTGTCGCGACCACTCGCCGACGCGGACGAACCGTCGCGCGAAGACGACAAGCCCAAGGTGCCGCGTTGGGACGGTGTCGGGCCGATCGACCCCGACGTCGTGCGCCGCCACGAGAGCCACCTCATCGGCCAGATCTTCCACCTGATCGAGGCCAACCAGTCGCTCGAGACGCAGGTCGATCGCCTCAGCAAGGCCACCGAGATCGCCGACATCTTGCGCGGCAAGGGCCTGACCCAGGGCGCGTTCGACATCGCGCGCCCCAAACTCACGTCGACATCGCGCGGCGAGAGCGCCTGGACGCGGATCGGCGAGTTGGTGGAACGGATCGGGTCCGAGGACGAGGCCCTGAAGAACGAGCTCAGCGAGTGGCTCGGCGTTGCGCGCGAGGAGGCCGTCACGGCCGACCCGGCGTGGATGGCCGACACGCGCACGAAGCTGCTCGCCGCCGAACAGACGATCGCCTACCTCGACGAGCAAACGCGCGAGCTCGATGCACTGCGGCGTGAGAAGAACTCGATCATGGACGGCGTCGGGAAGCTCGAGCAGACGATCGAGGACCTCTGGAAGGCGCTCAACGAGAAGACCACGCACATCCAGCGGCTCGAGAGTCGCTTGAGTCGCGTGTGGGAGAGCTTCCCGTACCGCATCTACAAGACGCTGCGTCGACCGTTCCGCGGACGCGACGACGGCCAGTGACTCGAACTCTCGGCGTCGTGATCCCGACGCTCGACGGGGGCGAGCGGTTTGCGAAGTGCATGCGTTCACTTGCCACGCAGCGGGCGTCGATTGCCGGCGTCGTCGTGGTCGACTCCCAGAGCCGTGACGGCACGGCCGACCTCGCGCGCGAGCACGGGGCGCGGGTCGAGGTCATCGAGCGCACCAACTTCGATCACGGCGCGACGCGCACGCTCGGGGCGCGTCTGCTGCCGCAGGTCGACACGATCGTCTTCCTCGTCCAGGACGCCGTGCCGCTCGGCGAGAACTGCCTCGCGGCCCTCGCCGAACCGCTCGACGAGCCCGGTGTGGCGGCCGTGACGGCGCGCCAAGTTGCCCCCGAGGACGCCTCTGGCCTGACCCACGCGACGGTGTCGTCGTCGCCTTTCGCGAGCAGTGAGCCGCGCCGCACCGGACCCTTCGAGCGCGAGGTGCTCAGCGCCTGGACGCCGAACGACTGGCGCGCCGCCGTGCTGCTCGACGACGTGGCCTGCGCCGTGCGTGCGGACGTGTTCGAGGCCGTGGGCGGCTACCCGGCCACTCCGCACGGCGAGGACGTCCTGCTCGCCTACGACCTGCTTTGGGCTGGCTGGTCGATCGCCCACGCCCCCGAAGCCCCGGTTTCACACGGCCACGAGTACGACGCGACGTCCGTCTATAGTCGCTACCGCGACGATGCGATCTTCTTTCGAGAGCGCTTCGGACTGCGTGTGCGTCCGTCGTTCTTCTCGATGCTGAAAGGCTTCCTCTCGGAGGTGAGGCGCGATGAGCGTATCCTTGCGGCCCACCCCGAGTGGAACGTGAAGGCCACGCACGATCGCAGGAGCGCCGTGCGCTGGTCCCAGGTCCGAGCTCAGCGAGCGGGCAGCCGCGGCGTACTCGGGTCGCTTCCCACGCCCCGTCCCCTGCCCTCACCCGCGGAACTCCGTCGATGACTGCCGAGCCGCCGAAGACGACGACGGCCGAGTCCGCGGACCTGTCGCGCGGTGCGACCGACACCCGGGAGATCCCACGCCGTCACACCGACGACGAGCATCTCTTCGAGGCCATCGGTGCGACACGGCGTGCGCTGTCGGTCTCGATCGTGATCCCGGCGAAGAACGGCCGCCCGCTCGTGGCTGGCTGTCTCGACGGCGTGATGAACCAGGACTACGACGGCGACGTCGAGGTGCTCGTCGTCGACAGTGGCTCGACGGACGGATCGCTGGAAGACTACGCGAAGTACCCCAGCGTGCGCGTCCACCACATCCACCCGGCCGCCTTCGACCACGGCGACACGCGCAACCTCGGCGCCGGGATGACGTCGGGCGAAGCCATCGTCTTCCTCGTCCAGGACGCCGAGCCGGTGGGTCCGCACTGGCTGCGCGACCTCGTCTCGAACCTCGACGATCCGCAGGTCGCCGGGGCCTTTTCGCGCATCCTTCCGCGTCCATACGCCGGGCCACTCGTGCAGCGTGGCTGCGAGGGCGACCTGTGCTACGGCACCGAGCGCGTCGAGGCGCGCATGGAGTCGCCCGCGACCTGGGCTGCGCTCGACCCGCACTCGCTGCGCGTGCAGTGCAACTTCAATGACGTCTCGTCGGTGGTGCGGCGCTCGGTCTGGGAGCGCATGCCGCTCGTGCGCGGGATGTTCGGTGAAGACATCCGTTTCGCGCGCTCGGCGATCGAGGCGGGCTGGACGATCGTCTTCGACCCGCGCTCGGAGGTGCTGCACAGCCACGAGTACGAGGCCAAGACCGTCTTCGCGCGCACGAAGGTCGACGCCGAGATGAACATGATGTTCCTCGGTCGTCCGTGCATCCACTCGCTGCGCGACGCCTTCGTCATGACGGGCCGTTCGTGGAAAGACGACCGACGCTTCCTTGCGTCCGAAGGCCTGCCGATGGGTGAGCGCCTCAAGTGGACGGCGCTGTCGCCGATCTACCACTTCATGGAGTTCTACGGTTTCTACGCCGGCGGGCAGGACGTCATCGCCGAGGGCCGCGGGGCTCCGGGCAAGCGCTCGGCTGTTCCGGCGCCGCTCGCCGAGGGGACGCTGAAGATCCTCATGGTCGTGCACGGCTTCCCGCCCGACAGCTGGGCCGGCGTCGAAGTGTTGAGCCTGACCCTCGCGCGTGCGCTGCGCGATCGCGGGCACGAGGTCGTCTTCTTCATCCGCACGCCGGGCACTCCCGAGGAGGCCGACCGCTCGCTGCACGTCGGCGAGTTCGACGGCTTCACGGTGCACCGCTTCGTCAACCATCTCGCGTTTAGCGGCGTCGACGAAACCTACCGCTGCGCCGACGCCGAGGCCGCGTTCGACGAGGTGGTCGCGGCCGAGCAGCCCGACGTCGTCCACCTCCAGCACATGATCCACCTCTCCACGGGGATCATCGACCGCTGCCGCGTGCACGGCGTGCCGAGCGTCGTGACGCTGAGCGACTTCTGGGCGCGCTGCCCGCGCGTGCAGCTGATCCGCCCCGACAAGCAGAACTGCAACGCGCCGCCGCCGGGGCTCGGCTGTGCGGCCTGCGTGAAAGACAAGCCCGCCCTGATCGGTCCGCTGACGATGCTCGACAGGATCCTCGGCCCGCTGCCCGCCAAGTGGGCCGAGGGCGTGCCGCAGACGATCCCGGCTCATCCGCCCGGTTGGCAGAAGAGCAAGGAAGACGCGGCGTCACTGCTGCGGCGCGAGCGCTGGATGAAGGACGTGCTGTCGCGCGCCGACCGCATCGTCGTGCCGTCGTTCACGTTGCACACCAAGCTCGTCGAGGCCGGCATTCCGAAGTCGTCGATCTGCCTGTCGGCCTACGGGCTCGACACGCGGTGGGTCGCGGAGGCAGACATCGACCCCGCGACGGGGCGTCTCGTGCGCACGCCGCGCGCCGAGGGTGAGCCGCTGCGCGTGGGCTTCGTGGGCAGTCTCGTCTGGTACAAGGGCCTCGCCACGGTGGCCCGCGCTGTCGCTGCCATGGGTGGCCGCGCGCACCTCCACGTGCATGGTGATCACGAGGGCGGCGCCGACCCGTTCGCGGCCGCCGAGGTGCAGCGCGTCGCCGAGGAGGCCGGGCGGCTCGGTGGGGCGGCGATCACGTTCCACGGGCGCTTCCCACACGACGACCTCGCGAAGATCCACTCGCAGCTCGACGTCCTCGTCGTCCCCTCGATCTGGCAGGAGGCCTACGGACTCACGGTTCGCGAGGCCCAGCTCGCCGGCACGCCCGTCGTGGGCGCGAACATCGCTGGCATCGCCGAGGGCATCCGCCATGACGTCGACGGCCTCGTCTTCGAGCCCGACGACGCCGACGACCTGCGCCGCCAACTCGAGCGCCTGCTGGCCGAGCCGAACCTCGGCTCCCAGCTCGCTGCCGGCGCGCCACCGATCAAGACCGACGCCGATGAGGCGCGCGAGGCCGAGTGGCGTTATCGCCAGGTCGTCAGCGCCGCCCTCGGTGCCCGCGCCACTCCCCAGCTCGCGCCCAGCGCAGGAGCGTCGACGTGAATCTCCCCACCGTCTCGATCGTCCTCGTGAACCTGAACGGGCGGCATCACTTCGAGAAGCTCTTCGAATCGCTGCGTGCCGTCGACTATCCGAGCGACTCGCTCGAGATCATCATGGTCGACAACGGGTCCGTCGACGGCTCGGTGCAGTGGCTCGACCAGAACGCTCCTGACGCCCGCACGATCCACGCGCGTCAGAACCACGGCTTTGCCGGTGGCGTCAACATCGGCGTCGAGGCAGCCCAGGGCGACGTGCTCGTCTTCCTCAACACCGACATGCGCGTCGAACCCGACTGGTTGCGCGAGCTCGTCGCGCCGATCGTGAGCCAGGAGGCCGACTGCACGAGTTCACTCACGCTGGCTTGGAACGGGCAGGCCGTGAACTTCGGCGGCTCGGCGATGAACTTCCACGGCATCGGCTGGCAGGTCGGGATGGACGACCCGAACATCGACCGCTACCGCCAGCCCTGCGAGACGCTCTTCGCCTGCGGTGGGTCGATGGCGATCAAGCGCGAGGTCTACGAGGATGCCGGGCGCTTTGATGAGGACTTCTTCGCTTACTACGAGGACGTCGACCTCGGATTCCGCCTCTGGGTGCTCGGCTACCGCGTGCTCTACGTGCCCAGCTCGGTCGCGTACCACCATCACATGTCGACGAGCCGACGGATCGGCGTCCACAAGATCCGACTGCTCCAGATGCGCAACCCGCTCTGGCTCATCTACAAGAACTACTCGCAGGACGTCCTCAACCGGGTCCTCCCGGCGGCGCTGTTGCTCCACCAGAAGCGCATGGCGTATGTCCTGCAGCTCAACGACCATGGCTATCGGATCGATGCCGGCGACGCCCGGGGCAAGGGACGGCTGCACGAGGTTCTGTTGCGGACGAAGGCCAAGAAGCGGTCGGTCGGCATTCCGCCGCCCGCCAAGGCCGACATGCTGGCCGTCGACGATTTCTCGACGCTTCTGGACGCCATGGACAAGAAGCGCCGGCTGATCCAGGCCCGGCGTCGGCGTCCCGATTCGGAAATCGTCCCGATGTTCCGGATCCCGTTCTGGGCCGTCGAGGAGAGCCCCGAGTTCAGCAATCTGGTCCGAGCGATGATCGACGCGTTCGCGCTCGACAAGATCTTCGGAACTCGCGAAGTCACTGTCGACCCGCGGGTGGCTTCCGACCGATGAAGACGAAGCGGACGTCGCTTCCTTGCATCTGCGACCCGCAGGCCCTGATAATCCGCCGTCCCGATTCGCCTCGCCCGGCTGCAAGTCCATGAAGCTCTCCGTCGTCATCCCGGTCTACAACGAACGCTCGACGGTCGAGGAGATCGTCGGTCGTGTGATCGATACGCCGTTCGACAAGGAGATCGTCCTTGTCGACGACGGGTCGACCGACGGTACGCGCGACATCCTCCCGAAGATCGAGGAGAAGTACGCTGGCACGGTGCGTGTCTTCCTCCAGCCCCAGAACATGGGCAAGGGCGCGGCGTTGCGTCGTGGCTTCGCGGAGGTCAAGGGCGACGTCGTCCTGATCCAGGATGCCGACCTCGAGTACACGCCCGACGACTACCCGGCGCTCTTGAAGCCGATCCAGGATGGCCTGGCCGACGTCGTCTACGGCTCGCGCTTCCTCGGCGGCGGCGCCCACCGCTGTCACCTCTTCTGGCACTACGTCGTCAACAAGGGCCTGACGCTCTTCAGCAACATGCTGAGCAACGTCAACCTCACGGACATGGAGACCTGCTACAAGGTCTTCCGCCGCGACATCGCCGACCGGCTGGACATCCAGAGCGCGCGCTTTGGCATCGAGCCGGAAGTCACGGCGAAGGTGGCGCGCATGAAGGTCGACGGGAAGAAGGTGCGGTTGTACGAGGTGCCGATCAGCTACTTCGGTCGTGACTTTGCCGAGGGCAAGAAGATCGGGGTGAAGGATGGGTTCCAGGCGCTTTGGTGCATCCTGCGGTACAACCTGTTTTAGGGTTTAGGGTTGAGCTGAGGGGGTGCTTGTCCGCTGCGCGCGGTCGACGACGAGGGCGCGGCTCGGGCACGGCGTGTGACGGTTGAGGGGATCGCGTGGCGTGGTTTGGCCGCCGGTGAAGTCGCTCGCGCCATCGTCGTCGACCGCGCGCAGCTCGGTGGGTGACGGCCGTGGCGTGGCAAAGGCGCTGGAGACGTCTGCGTGCCTCTCACTCGTCCTCGCGCTCTTGACGTCGTGCTCATGTCGAGCGGCTCACGGGGGGCTCACGCGTGGTGAGCTCGAACGGTTCGTGGTTCGTGACGTTGAGAGGGTGTGCTCGGTGTGTCTTGGCTCGTCATATGGCGGCAGCGATGAAGACGTTCACGACTTCGACACCGAGTACATCTACGGCTTCGACAAGCGCTCCAAGGTCGCGCGTCACAGCCTCGTCGAGCGCGACACACGCCGCTTCGAGCTCGGGCATGGCAAGTGGCTCCTCGTCATCGACATCTTCCACAAGCTGACGCTTCTGCGGGACCTCACGGATCTCGGTGGTTGCCTCGCGCGGCCCGATGGATTGTTCGGGAACCTGGACGACATCACCGACTTGGCGAGCGACGACGCGTTCCACTTCCTCAGCGTCGCAATGACTCGTGGGCCGCCGGCACAGGTGATGAGAACGCAGCTCGGAAAGTGGGCCGTTCGCTGACGTGCACTTCGGTTGTGTGTCATCCACTACACTGGTCGGCCCCACACGTCTTCCGGAGCGACACCGTGACTTCCCGCCTGTCCATCGCCGCGCGTTTCCTGCCCGCGATCCTTGCCTGTTTCTTGGCCCTGCAGCCGACCCTCGTCGCGGCCGACCTCGAATCGGTCTCGCCCGACGAAGGCACGGTCGGGACATCACTCGAGCTGCGGCTCAGTGGCGAACTCGGCAAAGGCAAGCCGAAGGTCTGGTTGACGCTCGCGGGCGATGAATCGAAGAAGCCGAAGAAGACGAAGCTGAAGGTGACGGACGTGATCGACGAAGGTGGCGGCGTGATGCGCCTGGTGGCGGCCTTCAAGAACACGAAGACGGGGGCGGGGGTCTACGACCTGCACGTCAAGCCGAAGGGCAAGGGGCTCGTCGAGCAGGCTTTTGACGACGCGTTCACGGTGCTTGCTCCGACGATCGACGGTGTCACGCCCGACACGGCGGCGCCGAAGGGCGAGGTGACGATCACCGGTACGGCTCTCGGCGGCGGAGCGAAGAAGCCCAAGGTGCGGCTCGCGCCGGTTGGCGGCGGCAAGGCGAAGAAGGCATCGGTCACGCAGGCGAATGGTGACGCGTCGCTCGTCGTCAAGCTGCCGAAGTTGACGGCGGGCATGTATGACGTGCTCGTCAGTAACGCGGTAGGCGATGTCGTGGCGAGCGCGGCGCTCACCGTGACAGGCAGTGGTGGTCCCGGCGGAGGCGGCGGCAACATGGTCACGGCCACGCTATCGAGCGGTGAGGCACTCGTCACCACGAGCTATGTGGCGAAGAACAACGGGTCGGGTGTCGCCCAAGCTTTCTCGGTTCCGAGTTCCGATGGCCCGAAGACGATCATCACGTCGGGGATGAAGGTCGGTGCCGAGGAGATCAGCTTCTCGATGGCGTTCCTGTTCGAGGCCGGCGTCACGCCCACGCCGTTCACGATCGATGTCGACGACGTCTTCACGGGCTTCAACATCGCGGCGAGCCAGACCCAGCCCGACGTGAGCTGGTACACCGACGACGGTGTGCCCGGCACGCTCACGGTCACGTCAGCCACGTCGTCGCAGATCCAGGGCACGTTCGAGTTCGACGTCCCGCCGGGCTCGGTCATGCCGGCGTCCGACAATCTCACGTTCATGAACGGGACGTTCGACGTCTCGATCCAGTAGCGGCGGTCGCCGACGGCGCGTCCTGCACCCTGCGACGTCACGAACACGCGATCGTTGTTTACCCTCGTGAGCGGAGCGGCCGCCCCGAGGGGGCACTCGCCGTTTTCGCGGGGGGACGCCATGGCTGTGCTCATCACGTTCGTGTTCGGGGCTCCGTTCTTCCTCTTCGGCATGACGCACGACTCCGGGCGCGCAGCGCGCGGGCTCGCGAGCAGTGAAGCCTGGTTCATGGCATGGCTGCTGGGCGTGACGCTCGTCGTCTTGCCGTTCAAGGCACGGCGTGATGCGCGCACCGGGGCGGGGCCGTTGCTCGGCCTTCCGACCGCGTTGACGACGACGCTCGTGGTGCTGGGTTGGGCCGTCGCCACTGCGGGGATCATCGCGTTACGTGCGGGTGACTTCGGAATGAGTCCCACTGCGGGCGCGCTGTTGCTCGTCTTCTTCGTCGCGCCCTTCGTGTTTCTCACGTCGCTCCTCGTCACTCGCGCGCGGGCGGAGTCGAGCGCGCCCGATGAAGGGCACATTCCCGACGCGTTCGATGTCGCCAACGCCGCGCTGCCGTGGCTGCTTCCAGCGCTCGTGCTCTTCGCGTTGCGCGTGATCCCCGTGCAGGAGCCGTGGCGCGATCAGATCAGCGGCACGGGCGTTGCGGGAATCATGTTCCTGCAGATCTAGACGGTCGTCTGGCCGGCGCTGTTGATCGTCGCCTGGGGAGTCGACCGCAGCGATGGATCTCCCGTGCGACCGCTCGGTCGGAACGTGGCGTTGCTGTCGGCAGCACTGCTCGTCGTGACAGCTGTCTTTCCCGTCGCAGGCATCTCCGAGCACGCCCTGCGCGTGAGCTATCCGCTCGCCGACGGGACACGCGGGAGCCGGACGCTCGACGCCGACATGCTCGTGCGCTCGACGTCCGTGACGCTGCTGGCATGCGCGGCGCTGACAGCCTGGGCGTGCACGCAGCTCGGTCGCGGGCGGCGGAGCTTCGGCGTTCCCGAGATCGTCGTGCTCGTCGGCGTGACGGTGGGCGGGATGGCGTGGGGCGTGCCGCGCCACGGTCCCGAGTTCGCGGCGCTCGCCGTTGTCGCGGCATGCGTGGCGACCTGGGCCACGTCACGCACGCGACGCGCGGCACCGCATCGAGCCGCGTCCAGCCGTGCGGTGTCAGCTGCGGAGTGAGGCCAGGCCGAGCAGCGAGAACACGGCCGTGATCGCGAGCGCGATCAACGCTGCGAGGCGCGCGAGCGACCAGCCGGGCGATTCGAACGTGAGTGTGATCGTCGAGCGCCCCGCCGGTACGGGCACGGCGCGGAAGGCGAGCTGGGCCGGGAGGACCGGCGCTGTGCTGGACGTCCCGTCGCCCGACGTGATCGTGGCGCTCCAGCCCGGTACCCATGAGTCGGCGAGCACGAGCCAGGTGGCGCGCGCCGCGTCGACGTCGAGTTCGACGTGGCCCGGATCGTCGCGCGTCCACGTGACTGTTCCGGGCGCCGAGTCGATCGGCGCGGGCGGGGCTGCGCGGCTCGCGGGCACGGTGTCAGCGCGCAGGGCCGTGTCGTTGTCCATTTCGATGACGGTGACGACGCGTGGGTCGAAGGTCCGACTCGCGAGGCCTTCGTACGCCTGCTCGCGCGAGGCGACGACGAACGCGCCTCGAGCCAGCGACGCGCGCGGCAGTGCATCGACGTTCGTCCACACGGACAGACCCGGAGACTCTTCGATCGGACTCAGCGCGCGATCACCGAGGCGTGCGCGCTGGTCGTCGGGGATGATGACCTTCTCGACGGCCATGACGTCGAGCAGCGGATCGTCGAGCGCCGCCGGCGTCGCCAGCGCACCGATGCCGACGCCGAACGTGCTGCCCGGTTCGATGAGCTCGTGCAGCGCCTCGTTGCGCTTCATCGACATTGCGATGTAGCCCGAGACGTCGCGCACGCCGAAGGGCATCCCGGTGGCCGGTGGCAGCGGGTAGGCGAGGGCGTCGCGCCGCACGCGGCCGTCGTCCGTTGCGAGGAGGCGATGCACGCGTCCTCCACCGAGCTCGGCCGTGGTCCAGGCCGACAGCCCGGGCGGCGGTGTCGTGAACGATGCGGCCGGTTCGGTGGTCAGTTCGCGCGCCGCGACGAGATAGAGCAGCTCGAACAGCGCCAAACCGACGAGCACGGTCCCGGCGGCCTCGCGCCCTGACTTGCGACGCGCCCACCAGATGGCACCAGCCGAGGCGGCCGACAGCATGGCGAGGATGTCGAGGCTGCGCAGCATGAGCGTCAAGCCGAGCGGCAGGTCGCCGGCGTGACGGAAGACCTCTTGCGGCGGAATGCCGTACGCCTCGGCGAGCAACGGCCCGACGAACTCGACCCACACTGTCGGCGAGATCTGATGCGCGGCCACGGCGACGACAACCGTGATCGCGGCCCAACCGGCCGACAGGAAGCCGAAGCGCACCGACGGACCGTCGCGCATGAGACGTGCAAGCCCGAAGGCGGCAAGCAGAGCTCCGCCAAACCCGACCCAGCTCAGAAGCCGCCGCGGGTCGCCTTGGTCGAGCCCGGGCAGGTGCGCGACGAGGAGCAGCAACGGCGTGTCGAAGGACAGGATCAGACCGGCGAAGAAGATCGCTGCGGCCAGCGCACGGCCAGGGTGTCGCCAACGCAACCCGAGCATCGCGAGCATGAGCCCCGCGATCGAGATCGTGCTCGCCGTCTCGACGTGGTGGTTGTCGGTGAGCTGTGGCTTGACGAGCACGGGGCGCAGGCTGCCGGCGACGCGCAGCTGCGACTGCGTGTGAGCGGCGAGATCCTGGGGGTGACCGAGAACGTGCGGCGCGATGAGTGGCAGCAGCCCCGCCGGGCCCATCCCGAAGCTCCGTACGACCTCCGGCGACTCACTCGAGCGCGTGCTCGCATCGCTGTTGGCGAAGGTGAAAGCCGGTAGGAGTTGCGGAAGACCGATCGCGATGCCCAAGCTCAGTGCCAGGCCGCAGCGCAGGATCGCACGACCGGGCCGCGCGGGCTGGCGCCATCGGAGCCCCCAGGCCCAGCGCGTCACGCCCCAGACGCCGGCCGCGTAGAGCGCGTGCACGCTACCCTGCGGGAAACCGGCGAGCAGTGAACACCCCACGGCAACGGCGGTTGTCGCGACCGTGCCCCAACTCGCCCCGCGGAAGATCCGCTCGATGCCCCAGATCATCCATGGCAGGTAGACCGTCGCGCCTTGGATCTGGAACCAGTGCAGTCGCACCGAGAAGTACCCGCAGTACGCGAACAGCACGGCGGCGAGGAACGCCGGCCAGCGATCGAGGTGCAGCGCGCGTGCGAGCAGGAACATCCCGATGCTCGCGATCAACGTCTGGATGGCCGTCACCCAGCCATAGAGTTCGACGCGCGGCATGACGAGGCCGAGCCACATCGGCCAGTGGAAGATGCCGTGCACGGACTGGGCGAGCAGCGGAAAGCCGAACAGCTGGCCGTCGTGCCAGTGGGGGACGGCGCCTTCCGCGAGGCTCTCGAGCGCCGCGTCGACCTGAGGGTCGAAATGCAGCGTCTTGTCGGCGGCCAGCGGAGCGACGATCGGTGGGGCCGGCGCGTCGGAGGCGAGCGTCCACGGACTCAGCGAGTGCGTGTGGACGCCGAGCAACGCCCGGTCGCCGAAGAGCACCGGCGCGAAGAAGCCCGCCACGAGGACGACGAGCAGCGCCAGCGGAAGGGCGTCGCTCGAGCGCGGGTGCCGTCGTGAAGTCGGAAGGGCCATCGGCACGAGTGTCGCGGCCCTTGGAGTGGACTTCAACGCTCGCCCGAGCATCTCGGGCAGCGTCCACGCCGTCGGTCACCCGCGACGGTCTCCGCCAGGCCCTTCGTCGCGCCTCGTCAGCCCACGTCGAATCGGGCCACGCGCCGGCGGCGCTGGCGTCCCGTTCTCGACTCAGCGGCCGGCCCCAGAACGAACACACGCGCCGCATTCCCCCTTCCGACGCCCATTTGTGCCTCCCTCCGGCTGCACGGGCACGAATCCGACTCAATGTCGCGATACAGAATCGACGATGAGCCGGGGGCTCTCCCTCTCACCCAGGTCGACCGATGCCCTTCAACGGACGTCTCATCCACGTGCTCACGCGTGTGCTGCTTTTTACGGTCATGGCTCTCGCGGCCGCCCGTGTGACGTTGTTCACGACCTACCGCGTGGCGGGCGAGTCGATGCGCGAGACGCTCCAGGATGGCGACCGGATCCTCGTGAGTGAGATCGACTGGTTCATCCATCCCGTCATGCGCGGTGACACCGTGATCGTGGAGGTCGACGACGAGGTGCTCGTCAAACGCGTGGTCGCCTGTCCGGGGGATCGTATCGGGATGGACAACGGATCGGTGCTGCTCAACGACGTCCTCATCGACGAAGCGATCCCGGACTACCTCGACTGGGACGACACGTTCCCGCAATATCAGCTCGGCGAGGACGAGTACTTCATCCTGGGCGATCACCGGCGCGTGTCCGTCGACAGTCGCGATTTCGGTCCTGTCGCGACCTCGCAGTTCATCGGGAAGGTCCTGATGTGCGTGGCGGGTGCCGACGTCGGGCCGCTGCCATCCTTGCCGGCGCTCGCCGAGGACGGCTGAGCGCCGCGCTGCCGCCTTGCAGTTGCCGATCCAGCGGTGACAATGCGCACCGATGTACGTCATCCGTTCCATGTTGCGGCGCACGCTGATGTCGCCCGCCGTCGTGCCCGTGGCGTTTGCCGCGGCTGCGCTGACGTTCTTGGGCGTGATGCTGGCGCGCTCCGTTCTCGGTGGCCAAGAGGGCTTCGTCGACGAAGTGCGTCGCGGGTCGCTGCTGTTCGCTGCGGCGTTGGCGCTGTCGCTCGCCGAGCCGCTCGAAGTGGGGCGCGACGCGCGCGGCGGGTTGCTCATGCTGAGGCTCGTGCGCGGAGGCCGCCCGTTGCTGGTCCTGCGAGCGCTCGGCCTGTCGCTCGCCACGTGGCCGATCGTGCTCGTGGCGTCGTGGGCCGGTGGCGTGGTCTTCCCGCCCGAGCCGCTCGGGCTTGCCGTAGAGATCTTCGTGCTTGCGTCGGCTGGGCTGCTCTTCGGTGCGTGGTTCGATCGCGCACGACTCGTCCCCGCGCTGTGGTGTCTCATCGTGGCGGGGCACCTGCGTCCGTGGTTGATCGACGGCGCGAGTGCACCGGTCGGCTGGCTCCTGCCGAGCCTCGGGGGCAGCGGTGATCTACTCGCGCTGGTGCACGCGTTGCTCTGGGCCGGAGCCGCGTTGGCCTTCGCCGAGGCTCGTCTGCTCACTGTGGCGGGTGCGGGCCAGGCGAGCTCCTGACCGCGGCACGCGGCGCGGGCTCGCCGCAAGCGCGCGACGTCAGAGCGTGCGGAAGGCGTAGACGGCGCCGACGAGCTCTGCCAGTGATGCGAGCACGACGGCCGTGCGGCTGAGCCAGCTGCGGCTCTTGAGATGCCAGAGGATCACGCTCATCGAGAGGGCGCCGATGACGGCCGCGATGTCGAGTACGCGTCGCATCTGTTCGGCCGCCGTGGCGACGAGCAGCGGCTGGCGGGCGATGAGTTCGCCGTTCTCGGACCCGCGCACGACGATGTCGACGACGCGCGCATCCGTGGCGATGCCACCCCACGTGGCAGCGGCAATCGCGGCGCCCCCCAGCGCGACGGCCAGCCCCGCAACGGTCATCGGGACAGCCGCTCCGAAGGCTTCGTCCCCGCGCGCATCGAGCCACGCGAGGCCGCGTCCGGCCAGACCGGCGAGCAGCGCGACGGCAACTCCCTGCGCATAGGGCGCAGCGCTCGGCAGCGTGCTCGCGCCGAGCGCCACGAGGACACCGAGGCGCGTCAGCCAGATGCCCGACGTCGCGCCGGGCGCCGCGAGGCCGATCAGCGCGAGCCACAGGGCAGTCCAACCGAGCCAGGGCACGTGACCGCTGATCGGTGTCGCGCCGCGGGCATCGAGCAAAACGGCGGCCGGCAGCTGCCCGATGCCGGTCACGGAGTCGACGATGTCGACCTGCTCCGGCAGGGGCTCGAAGACTGTCGGCGACAGCAACCAGGCCGCGTGTCCGGCGCTCCACGGCCCGGCCGGGCGTGTCGCTTCGGTGAGCTCGTCGGTCGGCGGGAGGCGGTCGAGCACCGTCTGGGCCGCGAGGACATTGGCGACGATGAGCAGACAGGCCCAGGCGACGTGCACGGTCGTTCCGCCGCAGAGGCGCGCGGCGACGGCGGCGAGCAGTCCGAGTACGGCGGCGAGCGTGAGGGCCTCGGGCGACACGACGTCAGGCTCCGCGCGGCTTGCGTGCGACGACGAAGAGCGAGTGCCCGAACGGCGCCGAGACGTGTCGCAGCACGTGACGCTCGCCGGCGAAGATCTTCGCGAGCACGCGGTTGATGCGCCGCGGCAGCGCCCACGAGAGGTTCGTCGTCTCGTCGTTCTCCCGCGGACGCAGGCGCTCCTTGAGCTTGATCGCCAGCACGGCCGGGATGATCGCCAGGCCCAGCACGACGTTCACGTAAGTCGCCTTGCGCACCTCGAACCCGGCTTCGCGCAGCTTCGCGACGAGGTCACCGCGCGTGTAGCGGCGGTGGTGGTGCGCGATGCGATCGTTGTTCGCGAAAAGGAACTGATAGGCCGGAACGGACATGGCGACGTGCCCGCCGGGACGCAGCGTGCGGTGCAACTCGGCGAGCACGGCGCGGTCGTCGGGCGTGTGTTCGAGCACGTCCCAGAGCGTGAGTAAATCGTGGCTCTCGGTGGGGACGGGGAGCTGGTTGGACAGGGCGACGCTCGTGTTCGGGTAGCCGCGCACGTGGCAGTGTGCGGCGGCGTCGAGGTCGAGCTCGCAGCCGCGCACGGTCCCGAAGGGCTTCAGCAGGCCGATGAACGACCCCACGCCGCAGCCGACGTCCATCACCTGCAAGTCGGACTTCGGCGGTGTCTGGTCGAGCTGCCCGCGCATCGCGCGGTCGGCCGTTCCTGACGGCAGCGCCCCGTCGCGCTCGAGTACCTGCGCAAGCAGCGGGATGTAGAGTCCGCGGCGCCCCTGGAACCACCAGTGGTCCTGTTCGAACTTGACGAACTGTTCGAACGCTTTCCGTTCCATCCGTCAGCGTTTCTTCGCGACGACGATCATCTCGTCTTGCAGGTTGATGTACAGAGCTCGGTTGCCGAGCAGTCGCAGTGGCGAGGCGAGCGTCGTCATGATCGGATGGATGCGCCCCACACGCTCGACGACGAAGTTCAGCGAGACGTACTTGCCGCCGTGACGCGGCGTGTTCTCCAGGACGTCGAAGCCCATCTCGTCGAGCAGTCGGCCCAGTGTGGCGGGCTCGAAGTGATAGAGGTGCTCCTCGTGCTTGTAGTGCTGCCACTTGCGGCGCATCAGGCGCGCGAAGCGACTCGAGACGTCCTGTGTCTCGAGCACCAGCAGCCCGTCGTCACGCAGGCCTCGTCGTGCGGCTTCGAGATGCGCGCGTGGATCCTCGAGGTGTTCGATGACGTCCCACATCGTGACGACGTCGTAACCGCCCTCGTCGATGTCGAGCGTGGTGAGGTCGCCGTGGCGCACGTCGTCGAGGCCGAGCGTCTCGCGCGCGTAGTCGACCATCGGCTTGCTGATCTCGACGCCCGACGTCTGCCAGCCCTTCGCCTTCATGACCGACAAGAAGAACCCGGCCGCGCAGCCGACATCGAGCACGCGCCCGGGCTCGCTGCGGTAGCGATCGATCGTCGTCGAGCGCCGCCGGTACGTGCGTTCGTAGTTCTCGCGCTCGGCGAGGTAGCTCGCGTAGCCGAACTCCTTGGCGCGGTCGGAGGCCCAGTATTCCTCCTGGTACATCTCGTGCAGTCGCTCGGACGACAGCCGCGGGTTCACGTACGTCATGCCGCAGTGCTTGCAGCGCACGACGCGGAACGGCGGGTCGTAGAACTTGACGTCCTCGTCGCGCCGTCCGCAGAGGAAGCACTCGACGTCGCGGCTCCCCGCGAGCAGGTCGCGTGTGCTTTCCTCGGGGACCTGGCCGGCGTCGGACACGTCAGATCAGCCGAAGTACTCGTCGGCGGCGGCGATCGCCGAATGGTCGATGCCCTGCTTCGTGAGTGTGCGACGTGCGACCGCGTGACCCATCGCGATCGAGTGATCCATGTTGCCGTAGCGGAAGAGGCCCTGGCGCCCGGTGGATTCCATGTTTGCGAAGCCCTTGAGGTACTTCTGGATCGTCCCGAGGTTCTCGCGGTACGTGAGGTCGTAGATGGGGTAGGCGTAGTCGATGCGGCGCACCCATCCGCCCGGCTCGACGTCGTCGGCGTTCAGCAGGCCGAGCGTGACGAGGTTCTCGCCGGCGAGCTTGACGAGGTCGGCGTCGTCCATCGTCCAGTACTTGTCACCCTTCGTCGACGTGATCTCGGCGCACACGAGCGTCTTGCCCTCGGGCGCGGTCGTCTTCGAGAAGTTCGTGAACTCGCTGATGCGGTGGACGGCGATGTGCTCTTCGGGGATGTAGATCCAGTGGTCGGGCGTGAGCTGTTCGCGGTCGAGCTTGAGGTAGACGCAGACGATGCCCTTGTGGACGAGCCCGTCGACGGCGTCCGTCACTTCGGCCGGGACGCGCTCGCCGAACATCGGCACGAAGAGCGTCAGCGGGATCGTGGAGATGTAGATGTCGGACGTCTGGCGGTGCTCTTCGCCGTCCTTCTCGTAGATGATCCCCGTGACCCTGTCGCCCTCGCTCTCGACGCGCACGACGGGCGCACCGGCGATCACCTTCCCGCCGCCTGCCTCGATCATCCGCACGTAGCCCTTACCCAGCGAACCGATGCCGCCGTCCTTCGGGTAGAGGAACTTCGAGACGTACGTGCGCGGCACGTTCTTCGGCTTGAAGAGCGTCTTCTTGACCGTGTCCCAGAGGTTCAGCAGCGAGATGCGCTGGGCCGCCCAGTCGGAGCTGATCTGCGTGCAGGGGATGCCCCAGGCCTTGCGCGTGTAGGTGCCGAAGAACAACTCGTAGAGCGTGCGCCCGAAGCGCTTGATGATCCAGTTCTCGAAGTTGTCGTCCGGGATCGGGCTCACGAGGTTGCGCATGCGCACCACGCCGTAGTCGAAGAACGACCGGAAAAGCAGCCACGGCGGCAGGCTCTTGAGGACGTTCGTGGCCTTCAGCGGATAGTCGAAGAACTTCTTCTTCATGTAGATCCGCGACAGGCGATCCCGGTAGTGCCAGTTGCCGTCGAGGACGTCCTTGAAGTGGTCGTTGAGCTCTTCGAGGTTGCTGTAGAGGCGGTGCGGGCCGTGGTCGTACGTGTAGCCCTCCTGCTCGAAGGACGACGCCAGACCGCCGGCTTCGGGCTCCGACTCGAGGATCGTGACGGGCCAGCCCGCAGCGCAGAACTTCTGCGCGGCAGAAAGGCCAGCCAGGCCTCCACCCAGGATGGTGACGCTGCGTGGGGACTCACTCATGGAGGGTCGAATCGGCTGGGTGGGGAGGGCAGGGGAGCAAGCCGGACATCATCCCAAGTGCAGGGCCTGTGTCCATCATCGAGCAGGTCCGGCACCAGGTGGGCCGAGGCGACGGCGGATGGAGATGAGCTCGGCAAGTGATCGGACGATGTCACGGGCGACGCGCACACGCGTGTCTGCCTCGTTCCTCCATCGGACGGGAATCTCACGAATCGTGAGGTCAGCCCGTGCTGCGCGGGCCAGGATCTCGGCGTCGAAGCTCCAGCCGGGCGTTTCCATGGCCTCGAAGAGCGTCCGTGCGACATCGCCCTTGAAGAGCTTGAATCCACACGTGAAGTCGCTCACCGAGAGGCCAAGCAGGCGATTTGCGAGCCAGGTGAATCTCAGCCCGAGCCAGGTCCGGAGCTTCGGTTGCCAGACTTCGATCTGGGCCTCGCGGCTCTTGCGATTGCCGATCACGACGTCGGCGCCGGCGCGGAGGGCCTCGATGAAGGGGCGCAGGGTTTCGGGCGGCGTGGACATGTCGGCGTCGCAGAACAGCACCTCGTCGCCGCGTGTGGCCAGGATCCCCGTGCGCAGGGCGGCACCTTTTCCGGCGTTTTCGGCGTGGGTGAGGGCCGTCACCTCGGGACGCTCGGCGAGGCCAGCCAGCACGTCCGGCGTGGCGTCGGTGCTGCCGTCGTCGACGAGGATGATCTCCCAGCCAGCCCCGCGCGCGAGCTCGTCGAGCAGGGGCCGGAGGACGTCGACATGCGCCGTGACGCACTCGGCCTCGTTGTAGACGGGAATGACGACGCTTATCATCGTCGCGCGCACTCGGTGGGAACACAGGGCCCAGCGCTCGACCCGGCACGTCCGGGGTCCGTTCGCTGCTCGACACGGGCGCCGGATCCTAGCAGACCTGTCGCACAGAACATTCCGACCATCGCGACACCCCCGCGGGCTCTTCGTGGACCTCTCAAGCCGACCACCGTCACCGCGAACCATCACCGCCTGGGCGGCGCTGGGGATTCTCTTCGCCCTCACCCTCGTGTTTCTGCACGACGCCGTGGGGCGCGACCGCGTGCTCATCTCCTCCGAGACGCTCCAGCGCTCGCTGCCGTGGGCGGCCGTGATGGAGGCCGAGGAGCCGCACAATCGCTTCATCGGCGACCAGGCGCGGATCTTCTATCCGTATTTGATCGAGGCGGCGCGCGTGTACGCCGGCGAGGCCGACGCCCTCTGGACGACGCGCGGCGGGGGCGGCCAGCCGTTCCTCGGCAACATGACGAGCGCGCTCTTCCATCCGCTCACGGCCTTGGCGGGCGTGTTGCCGATGCGGATCGTGCCGCTGCTCCAGGGGCTGCTCGTCCTGCTGCTGTCGAGCTTCTTCACGTTTCTGTTCCTGCGGCGAGTCGGTCTGGGAGTGGCCGCGTCGCTGTTCGGGGCCGTCGCGTTCGGCTTCGGCGGGCATCAGGTGCTGTGGTTGCAGTACGCCCTCTCACACACGCTCATGGCGCTGCCTTTCTGCTTTTGGGCCACTGAGCGCCTGCAGGAAGACCGCTCGGCGCGGCGCGTCGTCGTGTTGGCGTTCGGCTTTGCGTTGCTCGTCGTGGCGGGACATCCCGAGACGGCCTACGTATCGGGTGCCGTCGCGGGCCTCTGGGCGCTCTACCGCCTCTGGGACCCGCACGGGCGCAGCCTCGTCATCGGCGCCGTGCTGCTGGCGGTGGCGATGTCGGCGGTCCAGTGGTGGCCGTTCCTCGACTACGCGCTGTCGGGCAGTCACGGTCTGCACCTGCGCAAGCTCGAGGCCGCACGCGACGCCAGCGGTGTCACGATCGGCGCGGGCCTCGTCTATGGCGCGCTCGTCGTGCTCGTCCTCGCGATGCTGCGCGGCTCGGCCGATCGCGGCATCTTGAAGAAGCTCGTGGCGATCTCGTTCGCGACGATCGCCCTCATCGTCGCGCGGCGCATGGGAATGGCGGTTTCGGGGGCCGTGATGGTGATGCCCGAGCTCTACGGCACGCCGGTCGGTGGCGGCGAGTTCACGGGCGCCCAGGACTTCCCCGGCCTCAACGCCGGCTACGTCGGCGTGCTCCCCGTGCTCCTGCTCGCGGTCGGGTTCCTGCTCGGCATCGGGCGCGGGTTCGTGCGTTTCTTCGGGTGGGGCAGCCTCGTGCTCTGGGGCGCGGCCTACAAGATGCCGCTCGTCGAGAGTGTCGTGCGGATGGTCCCGGGCTTCGCCGACATGGGACCGACGCGCCTGCTCGGACCCGTCGCCTTCATGGCGGCCTGCGGCGGGGCGATCGTGCTCGAGGAACTCGCCCAGCGCGTCGGCAAGCCCGGCGTCTTTGCCGGACTGCGTCGCATGGCCGTGAATCTCGGGCTCGTCGTCGTGCTGGCCTACAGCGTGCTCGGCCTGCAAACCGACCCGCATGGCGGGCGCACGATCGTCGAAGGCGTCGTGGCGCCCGACTACCGCGTGGTGCACGGCGGCACCGAACCGATCGAGATCGCGTTCCATCTCGACGAACCGGTCGACCAGGTGCGCGTGCTCGTCGATCGCCGCAGCATCGGTCCCACGGGGCCGCACGAGGCGACGACGGGCGGCGCTCCCATCACGGTGACGTTCGCGGGGCAGCGCGCCGAAGAGGGACGCCACCGACTCGTCGTCGAGACGGTGCGCGACGGGCAGACGGAAGTGCTCGCCGACCAGCCGCTCTCGATCCGCCGCCAGCGACACGTCTCCAGGCGCGACCTCTTCGCGCTCATCGCTTCGCTCGTTGTTTTCGCGTGGCTCGTGACCAAGCGACGCGGGCCGCCCGGTGCCGTCGTCGCCCTGGCTCTCGTCACGCTCGATGTCGGTTCGTTCGGCTACGGCTACAACGCGCCCTCGGCCGCCGACCGCCTCTATCCGCCGACGCAGACGACGACATTCCTCACCGAGCAACCCGGTCCGTTCCGCATCTTCACCGAAGGCACGGTGTTGCCGCCGGACACGAACTACGCCGTGGGCGTCGATCATATTCTCAGCTACGACAACATCGGCTATCACCGCACCTGGCAGTGGCTGCCCCAGGCGGGCGTGACGACCGACCACTTCGCGACGTTCACCTTCTCGCGCGAGAACGTCGACTACGGCAATCCGCGGTTCGACACGATCGACGTGCGCTACGTCGTGACGGGCCCCGAGAGTGATCTCTCCGACGTCCCCGGCATGGTGCTCGTGCACGAGAGCGAATGTCGCGTCTGGGAGAACACCGACAACCTCGGGCGCGTCTACATCCTGCCGGAGACGATGTCGATCGGCCGCGAGTCGGTCGACGCGCTGGCCGTCTCCGATCCGCGGCGCGTCGGCGTGCTCGAGCGCTCCGACGAACCGCCACTCGAACTCGGCGGAACCGGCACGGCGACGATCGTCGAGTACGCGGCGTCGGCGGTTTCCATCGATGTCGAGACGGACGGACCGGCGCTGCTGGTCTTCGCCGAGAACCTCGCCGCCGGCTGGGAAGTGTCCGTCAACGGCGGCGACTTCGAGCCCCCGCTGCATTGCAATGTCTCGTGGCAGGCGGTTGTCGTTCCCGCGGGGAGTTCGCGCGTCGAGTTCCGCTACGACCCGGCGTCCTGGCGCTGGGGATCGCGTCTGTCGATCCTGGCGCTCGTGCTGAGCCTCTGGTGGCTACGCCCACGCCGGTCGCTGGCCTAGTGGTGTGATTCAAGAGTTCGCGTCATTTGTTTCACACCCTCCGCGCCGCTGGCTGTGTTGCATCTCCTCGACGAATCCACCCATTCGCCTGCGGCGATGCGCCTTTGCGGCGACGACGATGACCCAAAACTCATTTCGCGAACGTTTGAATCACACCACGAGCCGTCCTCAGCGCCCGATCGTCGCGATTCGAAGCCGAGCCCCGACGGATCGAGGCCTTGCTTCGGCGCCCGGCGACGGCACGGTCTGCATCTGGCACGGTGCCTGGCCGCCGAACGACACGCCAAGCGCAGCGCCGCCCGCCAGCGTGACGACGAGGCACGCCTGGAGGCGCGAGGTCGCACTCGCTGAACACGCTTCCCGCAGCTCGGAGCGGAGTCACACGCGCGCTCGAGGCGACGAGTTCCGGAGGCAGAGCCTCGTCTTCCGGCGAATGTCGAGGTCGGGGGAGTTTCGCGCGGGGTCTCGGGTTTGGTCCACGTTTCGAGTGTCCTAAAGGCGCGGTCGGCGTCGTCTCGATAGGGAGCAGAGGCGCCTCCGTCTCCGACCGTGAGCGGTGCGTCGTCTGCCAAGACGCGTCGCGCATTCCCTCGCGCGTGTCCAACTCCGCGCGAGATGCACCATGGACGACCGCCAGAGCGAACCCGTTCGCCCACCCCGTGAGCGCCCCGACGAAGGCGGCGCCTCGGCAAGCTACATCGAGATGGCGCGCCGCGTCGATCGCAGCACGTGGGCCGATCTGCACTGGACCGGCTCGCTCGCGGACTACCTCGCGATGGTGCGCAGTCGTCCCGAACTCGCACGCAACGCCTATCAACGCATGTACGACCTGCTCGTCGCATCGGGTGTCGACGATGCGCCGGCCGGCAGTGGACGTCCGCCGCACTACCGCTTCTTCGACGACCCGGACGACGGGGGACGGGAAGCCATCTTCGGCCTCGAACAGCCGCTCGCCGATCTCGTCTCGCACCTGCGTGCCGCGGCCTTCGGTCTCGGCCCCGAACGCCGCGTGCTGTTGTTGCACGGTCCGGTCGGCTCGTCGAAGAGCACGATCGCGCGACTGATGAAGCGCGGCCTCGAACGCTCCTCGCGCACCGAGGCCGGCGCCGTCTATTCGTACCGCTGGCACATCGACGGCGAGTGGCACGACTGTCCGATGAACGAAGACCCGCTGCACCTGCTTCCCGACGAGGTCCTGCCCGACGTCTTCGCGGATCTCAACGCCCGCTCGACGGGGGAAGTGACGCTGGAACCGACGGGCAGCCTGTGTCCGATCTGCCGCCATTGGCGCGATCACCTGCTGGCCGAGTCGGGCGGCGACTTCGCGGCCGTCGAGGCGGCGATCCAAGTGCGGCGCGTCGTGTTCTCGGAACAAGATCGCGTCGGCATCGGCACGTTCCAGCCGAAGGACGAGAAGAACCAGGACAGCACGGAGCTGACCGGCGACATCAACTACCGGCGCATCGCCGTCTACGGTTCGGACAGCGATCCGCGCGCGTTCAACTTCGACGGTGAGTTCCACGTCGCCAACCGCGGCATGATCGAGTTCATCGAGCTCCTCAAGCTCGACGTCGCGTTCCTCTACGACCTCCTCGGCGCCACGCAAGAGCACAGCGTCAAACCGAAGAAGTTCGCGCAGACAGACATCGACGAGGTCATCCTCGGACACACGAACTCACCCGAGTTCCGGCGTCTGCAGAACAACGAGCTCATGGAGGCCTTCCGCGATCGCACGACGCGGATCGACATCCCTTACAACACGCGTCTGCGCGACGAGGTGCGGATCTACGAGAAGACATTCGGCTCGGATGGCTGCTGTGGGCGTCATCTTTCGCCGCACGCCCTCGAGGCCGCCGCGATGTGGGCCGTGCTCACGCGCCTCGAAGAGCCGAGTCACGCGGGCCTGAGTCTGATCCAGAAGCTGCGTCTGTACGACGGGCAAGACGTGCCCGGCTTCACGGAGGCGACGGTCGGCGACCTGCGTCACGAGGCACGCGGGGAAGCGATGACGGGTGTCTCGCCGCGCTTCATCCAAGACCGGATCGCCGCAGCACTCGTCGAGGTCGGCGGGCGTCCGTGCGTGACTCCGTTCGCCGTGCTCGACTCGCTCGATGCGGGACTCGAACACCACCCGCTGATCGAGAGTGACGAGCAGCGCGCCGGCTATCGCGAGCTGCTCGCACTCGTGCGCGAAGAGGTCGAGGAGACGGTCAAGAACGAAGTCCGCTTCGCCGTCGCTGCCGACACCGACGCCGTCCAGCGTCTCTGCGGCAACTACGTCGATGCCGTCACCGAGTCGGTCGACGGCCACTCGTCCGTGGACGAGCGTCTCATGCGTTCGATCGAAGAGAAGATCGGCGTCACGGAGGCGCGCAAGAGCGACTTCCGGCGTGAGATCGTCAACTACATCGAGGCCCTCTCGTCGCGCAGCGAACGCTTCACGTACACCTCGAACCCGCGCCTGCGTGCGGCCCTCGAACTCAAACTCTTCGAGGACTGCCGGGACACGTTCAAGATCACGTCGTCGGCGAGTTCGGTCGTCGACCCGGACGTCGAATCGAAGGTCGATGTCGTCGTCAGCCGACTGGTCCGCGACGAAGGTTACTGCGAAGCCTGCGGGCGCTCGACGCTCGAGTTCGTCGGCGGGATCTTTGCGCGCGGGGACACGAAGACGCCGGGCACCGAGGCCGAGGGATGACCGACGAGCGCTCGAACATCCGACGCATCGAGCGCGATCGCAGCCGCTTCTCGGAGATCGTCCGCGGCCACATCAAGCGCGACCTCAAGAAGTACGTGACGGGCAGCGAACTCATTGGCCGCAAGGGCAAGCAGCTCGTCTCGATCCCCGTGCCGCGTATCGAGCTCCCACGCTTTCGCCACGGTGAGAACGGTGAGGGGCAGGGTCAAGGTGACGGCGACGCCGACGGCAGGGGGCAGGGCGGGGAGGCCCCGGGCGCGGGGCAGGCCGGCGAGCACGCCGGTCAGCACTTGCTCGAAGTGGAACTCTCGCTCGAAGAGATGGCGCGCATCCTCGGCGACGAACTCGCCCTTCCGAACGTGCAGCCACGCGGGCGCGCCAGCGTCGATTCGTTGAACCGCCGCTTCAGTTCGATGCATCGCCAAGGCCCGCACTCGCTGCGTCACATGCGCCGCACGATGAAGGAGGCGCTCAAGCGACAGATCGCCTCCGACACGTACAACCCCGACGACCCCGTGATCGTTCCCGTCGTCGACGACATGCGCTTCCGAAGTTGGAAGGACACGTGGCGCCCCGATCACGCCGCCATGATCATGTACATGATGGACGTGTCGGGCTCGATGGGGCGCGAGCAGAAGGAGATCGTGCGGCTCGTGTCCTTCTGGATCGACACGTGGCTGCGCAGCCAGTACCACAGCCTCGAGACGCGCTACATCGTGCACGATGCCGTCGCGAAGGAAGTCGACCAGGACACCTTCTACCGGCTGCGCGAATCGGGCGGCACGAAGATCAGCTCGGCCTACTCGCTGGCTGCCGACATCATCGAGCAACAGTTCCCGGCGTCCGAGTGGAACATCTACATCTTCCACTTCTCGGACGGTGACAACTGGAGTGGACGCGACACCGAGCGCTGCGTGTCGTTGCTGCGCGAACGGCTGCTCGGCGGCGCCAACCTCTTCTGCTACGGACAGGTGAAGAGTGCCTACGGTTCGGGCCAGTTCAAGAAGGACCTCGACGCGGCACTCGAGCACGACGAGCTCGTGATCACCGAAGAGATCCCGGACCGCGACGGCATCCTGCCGGCGATCAAGTCCTTCCTCGGAAAGGGCGTCTGATGGCTGCGATCGGCCCCGAGTTCGAAGCCATGCAGGCAGCGATCGAGGCGCGCGCGAGGCAGCGCGGCCTCGACGTGCCGGAGATCCGCTACGAGCTCGTCGACTATCGGCAGCTCAACGAGATCGCGGCGTTCGGCGGCTTCCCCGTGCGCTATCCGCACTGGCGCTTCGGGATGGAGTACGACCGTCTCGTGAAGGGGCACCAGTACGGCCTGCAGAAGATCTACGAGCTCGTGATCAACACCGACCCTGTCGTGGCGTACCTGCTGAGCCAGAACTCGCGACTCGATCAGAAGCTCGTCATGGCGCACGTCTGCGGACACGCCGACTTCTTCCGCAACAACGCCTGGTTCGCGCACACCGACGGCAACATGATCGACGTCATGGCGAGTCACGGCGCACGCGTGCGCACGATCTCCGACCGCTACGGTATCGACGCGGTCGAGACGTTCATCGATCGCATCCACTCGATCGACAACCTCGTCGACTCGGGCGCGATGGCGCGCGCGCGTGGGCGCCCCGGGAACGCGCCGCCGCTCGACCGCGAGTCGACGCCGCGCGACATCCTCGGTCACCTCGCGCAACAAGGCGATCTCAGCAACTGGCAGCGCGAGCTGCTCGGGCTGCTGCGCGACGAGGCGTACTACTTCTTGCCGCAGATGCTCACGAAGATCATGAACGAGGGCTGGGCGTCGTTCTGGCACAGCCGACTCATGACCGACGACCTGCTCCACGACGCCGAGGTCGTCGACTACGCCGACGCCCATAGCGGCGCGATGGGCGGCGACGAGGGCCCGAAGAATCCGTACAAGCTCGGGATCGAACTGTTCCGTTGGATCGCCGAGGGGCATGCCGACGAAGGCGACGGACGAACGGCGATGGAGGTGGCCTTCGATGCCCGTCGCACGCACAACGACGTGACGTTCGTCGACCGCTACCTCGACGAGCCTTTCTGTCGCGCCCACGGCCTGGGGGTGTCGAGCGAGGAGTGCGCAAAGGCGCGCCATGCCACCGTTGCGAGCTTGGCCAACGCCGGACAGCCGATCATCGAGCGCGTCAGCGATGTCGCTGACGACGAACTCGAACTCGTGCACGTCTGGAGCGGCTCAGAACTGCAGCTCGACCAGGCCGAGGAGTGCCTGCGTCACGTCCAAGCGCTGTGGGGCGGTGCGGTGCGGCTCTTCACGCGGCTCGACGGACGCGACGCCCTGCTGAGCATCGTGGCGCGCGACGGCGAGGTCGCGCGTGAGGTCGGCGAGCGTTCCGACGCCGCCTGACGTTCACCCGTCGCGGTGTCGGTCGAGGGCGGCATGGAACGTCGCGAGGCAGTGCGCGCGGATTCGTCGGTGCCGGCGCAGGCGGAACGGCGCCGTG
The DNA here is from genome assembly GCA_029259745.1 of Planctomycetota bacterium. Lineage (GTDB taxonomy): Bacteria > Planctomycetota > B15-G4 > B15-G4 > B15-G4 > OFTM221. The sequence continues at coordinate 67,398 of JAJDEO010000069.1, read as the reverse complement.
AGGACGATGACGACGTAGAACAGTCCCACCCCGGCAAGCGCGGCGACGATCGACGCGAACGGCACGGCGTCTGGGGCGAACGCGACGGCGAAGATGACGAGCATCCCGAAGACGACGACGCTGCGGGCGACGAACCACCCGAACGAGCGTTGCCAGGCGCTCTCGAGGCGCAGCTCGCGGAGTTGCCCGTGGGCGCGTGCGACGTCGTCGAGGAGGTCGAGCGCCGCGTCATCGACGAGGTCGTCGTCACGCCAACGGCGCAACACGACGAGCGGGGCGTCGGGCTCCTCGGGTGCCGCGGGACGCGCGACGGCCGCGACCTGACGCGCGCGGCGGTCAGCCGTCGTCATCGGAACGGTCGGGGCGCAAGACGCGTCGGAAGCACCACACGGCCAACGTGGTCACGGCGAACCATCCGATCGCGAGGAAGATCCACGCGCCCATCGTCATCTGCGGCTCGGGAGTGGTCATCACGCGCCATCCTCTTCGTCATGCAAGGCCATGACGGCGTCGAACCGCCCTCGCTTGCTCGCCACGGCGATCAACACGACGACGAACGCCAGAAGCCCCATCATCATGCCGCGCGCGATCCAGGCTCCGTGGCGCGCCGCGAGGGAGTAGTCCCCGCCGCCTGGGCTGCGCTCCATCGAGAGGATCGGGAGCGCTTGGTTCCAGCCCCAGAAGCCGAGCATGACGAACAGGATCGCCGGCGTCACCCAAGTCATGATCCAGAAGAACATGCGGGGGATGCGGATCTCGGCGCCGCGGTGGAGTTCTCCCCATGCCCGTCGCGCGCCGAAGACCCACATGAGCAACACGACTTCGACGAGTGAGAAGACGACGAGCCCGAACGTCCCGGCCCAGTAGTCGACCTCTTCGAGGACACCGGGGACGAGCACGATCGGCTGCACACAGAGCGTGATGATCGCGCCGACGATCAGCGTCGCGACGCCGCGCGAGATGCCGAGCAGGTCCTGGAAGAACGCCATCGCAGGCTGTGACAGCGCGAGTGACGACGTGATCCCCGCCACGAAGAGCAGCCCGAACCACATCGTTCCGAAAACCTGCACGCTCGCCGGGCCGGCCTCGCCTCCGAGCATCGGCATGCTCGCGAAGATGTCCGGCATGGTCACGAAGGCGAGGGCCATGGAACTCTGCGCGATCTCGGCGACCTGCTCGCTGCCGAAGAAGAGATACGCGGCCGGGATCGCGAGTGTCCCGCCGAGGATGACCTCGCAGAACTCGTTCGCCGACACCGTCGTGAGGCCCGTGAGCGCGACGTCGTCGTCGTCGGTGAGGTACGACGCGAAGGTGCCGATGGCGCCCGAGCCGACCGAGAGCGAGAAGAAGATCTGTCCCGCGGCAGCGAGCCAGATGACCTCCGCGCCGGAGCTGAAGAGCCGCTCGATGTTCGGTGTCCAGAAGAGCGCGAGCCCGTCGGCGACTTCGCGGCCGTCTTGATCGGGAAGGGTCATCACGCGCGCCGTCAGCGCGACGGCGATGAGCACGAGCAGCGGCATCCCGACCTTCGCGACGATCTCGATGCCCTTCATGACGCCGCGCGAGAGCACAAACAAGTTCACGAGCAGCGTGATGCCGAGGAAGGTGTAGGCCGTCGTGGAGCCCATCCACTCGGCGTGCCCCGCGAAGCCGCCCGACGCGCCCGTGTACTCGGCGAGGTGCGCCTGCGTGGCGCCGATCGATGCCCCCAGCTCACCGGTGGCCGCCTGGTAGGCGTAGCCGAGCGTCCACGATTCGATGTAGACGTAATAGATGACGATGAGCAGCGGCATGACGATGCCGATCGCGCCGAGGTAGCGCACGGCGCGCAGGGACGTGAGGCTCTGCAACATGCCCGGCGCCGTCGAATAGCCGAGCCGTCCACCGCGCCGGCCAAGGCTCCACTCCATCCACATCAGCGGCAGGCCGAGGAGCACGAGGCAGACGAAGTAGGCCGTCATGAAGCCTTCGCCCGCGCGCACGGCTTCGTTCGGGAAGCGCAGGAAGTTGCCCAAGCCCACGGCATTGCCGGCCATGGCGAGGATCAGGCCGAGCCGCGAACCCCAGTGGTCGCGTTCGTCGAGCGCCGGGACGGCGTCGCTGGCTGACAAGGCGTGTCTCCGTCGGAAAGGCGAGGGGCGCCATTGTCGTCGGTGGGGCGGCGCGATCCAGTCGTCGCTCGGCCGCGGGGCCGGATTGTCGTGAGTCCGTGAAGAATCCGGGTTCGCGGGGGCGGTGCGCGCTGCCGTCATGTGACCGGAAACGATGCGTGTGGCACTGACGTGGCGCGGTTCTTCGGCGCGCGTGATTCGTCAGCACAAGACGAGGGTGGCGTCGCTCCGAAGTGCGGTTCTATCGTGTCGCGCTCCGCCCTGAGGCGCTGAGCGCGGGCAACCGACGACCCCGAACGGACGACCCCGAGAGACCGATGATCGAAGCCGTGGTGTTCGACATGGACGGTGTGCTCATCGATAGCGAGCCGCTGCATTTCGCGACGACCCAGCAAGTCCTCGCGCCGCACGGCAAGGCGATCGACGAGTCGTTCTATTGGCCGCGCATCGGCATGGACGAGGTGGCGTTCTTCGAGGATGTCGTCGCGCACGTCGATCTCGACATCTCGGCCGCGGTGCTTGCCGAGGAGCGCCAACGACTCTACGTCGAGCGGCTCGTGCGCGAGCCACTCGCGCCGCAGGCCGGCGTGCTCGAATGCCTGCTGCGGCTCGGGGCCGACGGCTACACGTTGGCCGTGGCATCGTCGGCGACGCGGCAGCAGGTCGACATCGTCGTCACGAAGCTCGGGCTGCAGCGGACGTTTCGTGCCACGGTTGCGATCGACGACGTGGCGCGCGGCAAGCCCGCGCCGGATTTGTTCCTCGAAGCAGCGCGGCGTCTGGGTGTCGCGCCGAGTGCGTGCGCGGTGGTCGAGGATGCCGCCTACGGTGTGCAAGCTGCACGGTCGGCCGAGATGCTCGCGCTCGCCTTGCCGCGGGCGGGGGACGCGGGCGAGGCACACCGTCGCGCGGGTGCCGCTGCCGTGCTCGCGTCGCTCGAGAGCCTCGACCAGGAACTGCTCGAACGCCTCGACGCTCGCGCGTGACGCGCATCCGGCTGTCGGGGAGCTGCGCGAGCGCACTTGCGGCGGTGCGCAGGGGCTGAAGAGCCGTTGGTGGCGCCTCGCTCCGAGTGCGCAGCGCGTGACCAGTTGTTCTCGATCAGGTGCGGAAACGCAGGCGAATCGGTGGACTCGCGGAGGCTTCTGCGCCTGATCGAGGGCGACTGGGCGCGTGCGACGCGTCGAATGAGTCTTTCAACGCGCTGCTAGAGCGCGCCTGGCGCCGTCTGTGGCGTCGAGGACCCAGCCCAGGCTTGCGGCCAACTGTGCAGCCCATAGAGACGGCGGGTGCTCCTCCGGGGACGAGAGGGGGAGCACCCGCCGATCACCTCGATAAAACCGAGCTGACGATCAGCGCTTCTTGCGGCGCGTCGTCTTGCGCTTGGCGGACTTCTTCTTCGTCGCCTTACGCTTGGTGGCCTTCTTCTTCGTGGCCTTACGCTTGGTCTTCTTCTTGGTTGCCTTGCGCTTGGTGGCCTTCTTCTTGGCCTTCTTCTTCGTTGCCTTGCGCTTGGTCTTCTTCTTGGTTGCCTTGCGCTTGGCCGTCTTCTTCTTCGCCTTGCGCTTGGTCTTCTTCTTCGTTGCCTTCTTCTTGGTCGCCTTACGCTTAGCCGTCTTCTTCTTGGCAGCCTTGCGCTTGGTCGTCTTACGTTTCGTCGCCTTACGTTTGGTGGTAGCGCGACGTGTCGCTTTCTTCTTGGCCATGTTGCCGTGTTCTCCCTTGCAAAGGATGCAGTGTGCTCCGGCACACCGCATACGTGGGATATCGGCGGATCACACATGGAATGAAGGGGTATTTGCGTGCACGCATGCAACGACGTGCGCGCGCACGTCGTTCGACATGACGTGCCATGGCGTGCGCTCGACGCTTGCGTTGGTGTCGTAAACACACGCCGTGCAGTTTTGGCAAGTGACGAAACACCCGAAAAACAAAGGGAAAACGTGATGTGCCCGCAACGTCGGTGTCAGCGGCAGAACGTCGCATTCCGGGCGTCGACGTCGATGTCGGCAGCACGTTTCGGGAGTGAAGGGGAAGCGGAATTTTTTTTGCGCGAAACCCGATTTTTTCGCCCCGCGCGGGGCTGCGTTGGCGGATTCGAGCACACACGGAGACGTTTATCTGCACGACGATGGCGTTGACATCGCGCCATCCAAAGGGTGTCATCTGGCCCTTCTTCGCTGTCGCTGCGAAGGTGTGCGCCCGTAGCTCAATTGGATAGAGCGTCGGTCTACGGAACCGAAGGTTGGGGGTTCGAGCCCTCCCGGGCGTACCACTCTCCACACTGCTCCTCAGGAATTGCTTCCTCGAGGTGAGCCGGTGCGGCGAGGCTGGTCACGGAAAGAGAGCGGGCGGCGGCGGTCTTCGTTCGACGCCGCTTCGTCGCAGCGTGTCCCTGGGCTGGCGGTGCTGGAGACGGCGCGGCTCGCGAGGCACGAGCGGTCCCCCTGGGCTCTCAGTGTTCATGAATCCTTGTTCAGAGCCGCATTGGGCAGGTGACGACCTGCCCTGGACGCGCCGGAACGCGCCGTCGGCCGAGGCCTGCTCCTGGGCGATGGACCTTGCGCTCGACGAGGCGCGCGCTGCCGATCAGGCCGGGGAAGTGCCCGTCGGCGCCGTGATCGTGGGTCCAGACGGGGTTCTTCTGGCGCGCGCACGCAATGCGATCACGTCGGCGAGCGATCCCACCGGACACGCCGAGCGGCTGGCGATCGCCGCGGCCTGCGCAGTTCTCGGCGTTCCGCGGCTGCCCGAGGGGACTCTGCTCGCCTCGACGCTCGAACCCTGCTCGATGTGCGCCGGGGCGATCGTTCTCGCGCGCGTGCGGCACCTCGTGTTCGGGGCCAGCGACCCCAAGACGGGCGCCTGTGGGTCGCTGCGCGACATCGTGCGTGACGAGCGCCTCAACCACCGCTGCACCGTGCATCCGGCCGTGGGTGCCGAGGAGTCGGCGCAGCTGCTACGGGCTTTTTTCGCCGCGCGGCGCTGACGCTCACCGCACGCGAGCGGGGCGCCGCCGTTTCCACGCGCCTATCTCCAAGCAAGGTGTCACCCGCCGGGGGGGGCAGCGCGCGGCGCTCGTTCCGAGGTTCGCCGTGCACGCGTTGCGAGCAGGAGCCCGTCGTCCGTGCCGCCGGCGCATCGACCGTTTCGTCGACCGAACCGTGACGCGGGCGATCGGTGGCGGTGGGCCCTGACCAACGATGGCCCTGATGAACGATGGCCCTGATGAACGATGGCGGAGAGGGAGGGATTCGAACCCTCGGTGCTCTTGCGAACACACTTGCTTTCCAAGCAAGCACAATCGGCCACTCTGTCACCTCTCCGCGGACCGCACATCGTTGGGGCGGGGATTATAGGAACGCTGAGCGTGTGGGGCGACGATTCCCTCGAGGGGCGTCTGCTTCGAGACCGGACTTGCGTTCGCTGTCCGCCAATCCGTATTTTCCTCGGCTTCGGTCGACGCCCCGCGCGTCGTCCGGCCATCTCGACTGCGGAGAGGTGGCAGAGTGGTCGATCGCGACGGTTTCGAAAACCGTTGACCAGGTTTTCCCTGGTCCGTGGGTTCGAATCCCACCCTCTCCGCCAATCGTGATGGTTCAGACGTACTGTCTGAAGAAGCCAGCGCCTTGCAGCACCGCCGCCTTGGCGTGCTCGCAGTGGGGCCGGTGTCGAGCGCGACGCGTGAACCGGGTCAGGCCCTGACGGGAGCAGCCCTAAGCGTGCCCCGCGTTGTGCCACCGGTCCCTCTGCCAGCACGCGGGGCGTGCTGGCAGAGGGACCGGGCGCGCGCTTTGCGCGCGGGTCCCGCGCGTTTTTTTGGCTCTTCGCGCAAGCGCTCATCGCAGTGGCACGGGTGGCGGGGTGCGCATCGCTGGTGGGCGTGGGGTGGGCGTGGGGGTGGGCGTGGGAGCCGATGTGTTGAGCGGGGGCCGCGTGTTCCGTCGGGCTGCGTGAGGGCTCATCGCAGTGGTACGGGTGGCGGGGTGCGCATCGGTGGTGGGCGTGGGAGCCGATGTGTTGAGCGGGGGCCGCGCGTTCCGTCGGGCTGCGCGAGGGCTCAACGCAAACAGTCTCCGGTGAACCCGGGGCGCGTTCCTTCGTACGGACTTCCTTCTTCTCATTGCCGCGGGGCATCTCGTTCCGGCGAGGCGCCCGGTTCTGTGAGACAGTCGGGGGCGGTTGCGGTGCCTTGAGGGCCGGCGGGGCTGGAGCACTCGCCCTCGCGTGCAGGCCGTGTGTCGCGGCGCGCAGGTGTGGTCTGCGGGCGTTCCGTTGTCGTTCGTTGCTTGGACGCGGCATGGGAGGGGCGGGCCTTGGTACGCTCTTCGGCATGTCTGCTTACACCGTCCTCGCGAACAAGTATCGGCCGCGTCGTTTCGCCGACGTGGTGGGCCAGGAAGATCTCGCGCGCGTGCTCGAACGCGCCGTGGCGCAGGGCCGCGCGGCCCACGCGTATCTCTTCTGCGGCCCACGTGGCGTCGGCAAGACATCCATGGCCCGCATCATGGCGAAGGCCTTCAACTGTCTCGAGAACGACAGCGGCCAGCCGTGTGGCACGTGTCGCGTCTGCGCGGCGATCGACGAGCAGGGCACGGTGCTCGATGTCGTCGAAATCGACGGTGCGTCGCACAACCGCGTCGAGAACGTCCGCGAGCTCATCGAGAACCTGCGCTTCCGTCCGGTCGAGGCGCGCAACCGCATCTACATCGTCGACGAAGTCCACATGCTCAGCACGGCGGCCTTCAACGCCCTGCTGAAGACGCTCGAGGAGCCGCCCGAGCACGCGAAGTTCATCCTCGCGACGACGGAGCCGCTCAAGGTTCCCGAGACGATCCGCTCACGCTGCCAGCAGTTCGACTTCCGACGTCTCTCCGCGGATCAGATCGCCAAGCACCTCGCGTTCATCTGCAGCGAGGAGAACGCCAGCGTGCCGGACGGACTGCTGCCCCGTGTCGCGCGCCATGCGCGCGGCGGGATGCGCGATGCGCTCTCCCTGCTCGACCAGCTGCTGACGTTCGGTGACGGCTCGCCGACGATCGAGGACTTCGAACGTCTCACGGGCCGCCTCGGCCCCGACCTCCTGCACGGCATCATCGCGGCAGCGCTCGCCGGTGATGTCGGTCCGGTGATGGCCGGTGTCGATCGCGCGTTCGACCAGGGCGCACGAGCCGCCGACGTCGTCGCTCAGATCACCGAGGTGCTCGAAGGGTTGCTCGTCGCTGCCGTGGGTGGGATCCCGACGGATCGCACGGACGACGAGCGCGTGCAGCTCGCGAGTCTCGCCGAGCGAACGAACGTCGACCACGTGATGGCCATGTTGGACGTGATGATGGAGGCCACGTCGCGACTCAAGCAGCGTCACGACGGCCGACTCGTCGTCGAGATGGCGATGTTGACGGCGGCGCGGCTGCCGGCTCTGCAGTCGCTCGACGCCTTTCTTGCCGGAGCGCCGGCGCCCGCCGCAGCGCCCGCTGGATCAGCGCCGCGCGCGCCCGCGCAGCCTGCGCGTCCCCAGGTCTCGGCGGCCCCCGCGCGTTCGGCGTCGCCGCCGGCACCGACGCGTCCGAGTGCGCCACCGGCGTCGCCGCCGCCTGGGCCGTCGGCCAGCGCGTCCGCGCGTGCGCCGGCAGGCACGCGCCCCTCGGCACCGACGGCGACGCCCCGTTCGGCTGGCCCCGAAGCGTCGGCCGCGGCGGCTGTCGCGACCGAGCCGGCGCGCGCGCCAGCGCCTCCCCGTGCACCCGCGCCGACCCCCGCGCCTTCAGCACCACCACCGCCGTCGACCGCTCGCAACGCGCCGCCGTCGTCACCACGCCAGGGCCCCGGTCCCGCCGATCCAGTTCCGGCACCCGAAGAGGGCAAGCCGCCGGAGGCCTTTTCCGATCGCTTCATCGCCGCGGTCGCTCGCGGCGCGCGTTCGGTCTCCGTCGAACTCAAGCGTTACTCGATTCGGGTCGAAGACGATCGCCTTATTCTCGAGCCGCCCAGTGCTGGCGCCTCGCCGATGATCGACCCCACCGAGGCGGCCAACAAGAAGCGCCTCGAGTCGATCGCCAGCGAGATGGTCGGCCATCCCGTGCGGCTCGAAGTGGCGGCGGTCCGCCCGGCAGCCAGCGCGCCAGCAGGCGACGACGACGGTGTGTCGGATCGTGAAGGTGTCGACGAACGCGTGCGTCGACAGTTCCCCGGGGCCGAGCGTCTCGAACCGTGATGGTGGCGCGCCTCGATGCGGCGCTACAATCGGAAACGTGACCATCCGATCTCCGTCCGAGGCGCTGACATGAACATCGACCCGAAGCACATGCTCAAGCAGGTCCTCGGGCTCGAGAAGGCGTTCAAGGCCCTCGACGAGCGTCTTGCCGGCGAACGCCGCGCGGCCAGCGCGGGCGCCGAGCCCTTGACCGCGAACGTCACGGTCAACGGGTTGGGCGATCTCGTCGATCTCGAAGTGTCCGTCGACCTCGCGGCCACCGGCGACGCGGCGCACATCCAAGCGACGATCAAGGAGGCCTTCATGCGCGCGCTGAAGGAAAGTCGTGCGTTTCGTCAAGAAGAGCGCATGAAGCTCACCGCCGGCCTCAAGCTGCCCGATATCTGATGTCCTATCCCGCGTCCGTCACACGACTCATCGACGCCTTGAAGCGTCTCCCCGGCGTGGGCACGCGCACCGCCGAGCGCCTGGCGTTCCATCTGCTGCGCGCACCGCGCGACGAGTCCCGCGAACTCTCGGAAGCCATCATGGGGCTGATCGATTCCGTGCTGTCGTGTTCCGTGTGTCACAACCTCGACGAGTCCGATCCGTGCGGCATCTGTTCCGATGACGCGCGTGACGCCTCGCGCCTCCTCGTCGTCGAGCAGCCGCGTGACCTCGCCGCGTTCGAGGCGGCGGGCTGGCGCGGTCGCTATCACGTGTTGCTCGGTCACATCAATCCGCTCGAAGGGCTCGACGCCCGTGACCTCACGCTCGACAGTCTCGTCCAGCGCGCCTCGGCGGACGGTTTCTCCGAGGTGATCCTCGCGACGAATCCCGACTACGAGGGTGACGCGACGGCCCTGCACCTGCGCAAACGTCTCGAGGCGATCGAGGGGCTGTCGGTGAGCCGGATCGCGCGTGGGATCGCGTCGGGTTCGGCGATCGAGTACTCGAACGCGTCGATGTTGTCCGACGCCCTGTCCGGTCGCTCGCAGATGGATCGCTCGTAATGCAGATCGGCCTCTCGCAGTCACTGCGTCCCGAGTTGTCGCTGCGCCTGTCGCCGCAGATCCTGCAGCGCATCGAAGTGCTGCAGCTGCACAGTCTCGACCTCCGTCAGATGGTCGAGCAGGAGCTCGAGCAGAACGAGACCCTCGAGCGCGCCGACGAGGTCGATGACGCCGAGCCCGAGCCCGAACCGACGGACGAGGACAGCGCCTACGACGATCTCTACCCCGACGATGCCGACAACTGGACGAAGCCCTCACCCGACGCCGTCAGCAGCCAGGATGTGCTCGAGGCCACGGCCCAGGCGCGCGTCACGCTCGCCGATCATCTCATCGAGCAGCTCGCGCTCGTCGATCTCGACGAACGCATGGCCGTGATCGTCGCGGCGGTGGTCGAGGCGATCGACGACCGCGGCTGGCTCTCCGAAGACCTCGACGAGCTGTCGATCAACATCGAACCGCCGGCGAGCGCCGAAGAGCGCGACCGGGCCCTCGAGGTCGTGCAGTCGCTCGATCCGCGCGGGGTCGGCGCCCGCGATGTCACCGAGTGCCTCGCTCTGCAGCTCGACGAGGACGACCCGGACTTCAGCCTGCTCTCGGCGCTCGTCCAGGACCACATCGACGACATCGCGCACAATCGCATCCCGAAGATCACTCGCGCGACGGGTGCCGACACGCCCAGCGTGCTCGCCGCCATCGAGACCATCCGCCATCTCGACCCGATTCCCGGCCGCAGCTTCGGCGGCGACGAAGTGCCGCACGTGCGCCCCGACGTCGTCGTGCGCAAGGTCGGCGACGGGTTCGAGATCGCGCTCGAGAACGATTGGATCCCCGACCTCACGGTGTCGCGGTCGTACCTCGACATGGTCTCCAATCGCCAGGTCGACCCCGCGTTGCGCAAGCACATCCGCGGCAAGATCGAAGGGGCGCGGTCGCTCATCGACGCCATCGAACAGCGCAAGAACACGCTGTCGCGCGTCACCAACGAACTGGTCACGCGCCAGGCCGAGTTCTTCGAGCGCGGCAAGAGCGCGCTGCACCCGCTGAAGATGCAGGACATCGCCGACGTCCTCGGTGTGCATGTCTCCACGGTCAGTCGCGCGATCAACGGAAAGTTCATCCAGACCGACCGCGGTATCGTCGCGATGCGCGACCTCTTCACGGGCGAGGTGACGGGCAGCGACGGCAGCGACGGCGCCTCGCGTGCCGGCACCGAGGAAGTCGTGCGCAAGATCATCGCTGGCGAGGACAAGACCAAGCCGCTGTCCGACGAGGCGATCGTGGCGATTCTCAAGGATGACCACGGTCTCGAAGTCGCGCGGCGCACCGTCACGAAGTACCGCAAGAAGCTCGGCCTCGGTTCGTCGCGTGATCGTCGCGACTACAGCGTGTGACGGAGCAGCCGGTGCAGCGTCTGCGCCTCGTCGTCGGCTATGACGGCGGCATGTTCGCCGGCTGGCAGGTCCAGTCGAGCGCGCGCACGGTGCAGGGCACGCTCGAGGAGGCGATCGCGTCGGTCGGCGGTGAACGTGGGCGCGTGATCGGATCGGGACGCACGGATGCCGGCGTGCATGCCTACGCCCAGGTCGCCCACGTCGACGACCACCGCGGGCTCTCGGCCCGACAGTGGCTCGGCGCACTCAACGCGCGCCTCCCGGGCGAGGTGCGCGTGCGCGCCGTGGACGTCGTCCCGCCGACCTTCCACGCCCTCCAGAGTGCCGTCGGCAAGACCTACGTCTACCAGCTGCACCTCTCGGACGCGCCCGGTGGGCTGGGCGCCGTCGAGTCGTCCGTGCCGCCCTGGCGCCGAACGACATTCCACACCGTCCGCACGTCGATCGACGTCGGGGCGATGCGCAGCGCGGCCCGTCACCTCGTCGGAACGCACGATTTCACATCGCTGAGCAAGGTCATGGAGGCCGGGAGGTCGACGACCAAGACGCTGCGCTCGCTGCGCGTCCTCCGGATTTCCCGCGGTTTGCGCATCGTCGCGTCAGGCGACGGTTTCCTCTACGGGATGGTGCGACTTCTTGCGGGATTGCTCGTCGACGTCGGGACGGGGCGGGTCGCGGCCGCTGCAGTCCCCCAGCTCCTGGCAGCTCGGAGCCGCGGCCATCGCTCTCCGTCCCTCCCGGCCCACGGGCTGTTCCTGTGGCGAGTCCACTATCCGGCTCCTTTCGGGACCTGGCGCCCGAGTCGCGGTCCTCTTTTCGAGGGGCTGTCTTGATGGCGAAGCGAGGCGCGAACAGGCCGTCCTTGCTATCCTGGGGCACGTCGGGCTGCGGTTGGCTGGCGATCGTCGGGGAAGACGAACGCGAACCGCGCGCGACAGCTGTGTTCCCCAAGACCCACCGGCGAATTTCATGACACTCCGCGTCGATTTCACCGACCGTCACGAACAGCATCCCGAGTCCGTCAAGCAGTACGCGATCGAGAAGGTTCAAAAGATCACGCGCTTCTTTGATGGGGTGCAGCGCATCGAGATCGTGCTCGACAAGGAACACCAGCAGCACACGACAGAGGTGATCGTCTCTGCGGCGCCTCACCTCGTTTTCGTCGGCCACGCCACGAACGATTCCGTGACGGCATCGATCGACTCCGTGGTCCACAAGCTGGAGCGACAAGTGAAGAAGGCAAAAGAGCGGCTTCGCGATCACCACCGTGGCGAGGTTCGTCCGTGACCGACTGTATGGAGTTCTTCTCTGTCGATGCCTGCGTGCCGCACCTGCAGGCGACGACGCGTGACGCTGTTCTCGAGGAACTCGTCAGCGTCGCCGTCAAGGGAGGCGTGCTGCCCAAGGCCCGCAAGGAGCAGGCGCTGGAGGGTTTGCTGGCGCGTGAAGAGCGCGGAAGCACGGGACTCGGCCGTGGGATCGCGATCCCGCACGCGAAGATCGAAGGCCTGCGTCGGCACGGAGGCGTCATTGCACGGTCGCCGGACGGGATCGACTTCCGAGCCATCGACGGCGAGCCGGTCTACGCCATGGTGATGCTGATCTCGCCCGACAGCCGTGCCGAAGAGCACCTCGAGATGCTTCGCTTCATCTCGACGCTTGCGCGCGATCCCGACTTCACGAGCTTCATCCGTCAGTCGACCACGGCAGCGGACATCTTCGAGGTGCTCAAGGAACGAGCGTCCTGATGTTCCGCGTCGTTGGCGATTCCTGAGACCGTCTCCGTGAGAGCCTCGGCGACGATCGTCAATCCGCAGGGACTGCATGCCCGCCCGATCAGTCTGATCGTGCGGACGGTGATGCAGCACAAGTGCCCCGTCCAGGTGGTGGGGCCCGAGGGCGGTCCGCCCGTCGACGGTGGCTCGGCCTTCTCGCTGATGACGTTGGCGGCCGGCCAGGGCTCAGAGCTCGTCTTCGAGGCCGACGGCGAAGGTGCCGATGCGGTGCTCGAGGACCTCGTGGCGCTGGTCGCACGAGGGTTCGACGAGATGTGAGCACGGCGCGTCGTGGACCATCGGCAGCCGAGCGCACGGGCAATCGGCGGGGTCCACGAGGGGACGCAGCAGGGGGCTTGGTCCGGCGCACGCTTGCCGCTACCCTGTCGCAGCGAGCACGTGGTTCGATGAGAACCGCTCGCACTCGTGATCGAGTCCCACGACGAGGCGCACATTCTTGATGCGGCTCCTCCCGGACTCATCGAGTTCAAGATGACCGCCGCCGACACGCGCTATCCGACGACGATTTCCATTTCGAAGGACGGGGATGCCCGCTTCCTGGGGAATCTCGATTTCCATCGACTCGTCGAGCGTTCGCTGCGGCGCAGCGGCCTTCCGCTGCTTTCCACGCAGGGATTTCATCCCCGCATCAAGATCGCATTCGCCGATGCTCTGCCCGTAGGGACTGCGTCCCAGGGTGAGGACATCGGACTGACACTGACCCAGGACCTCACGCCTGAGGACGTCGCCGAACCACTGCGCCAAGCTCTTCCCGAGTGTGTGCGCCTGGTGTCCGTCGTCCGTGGTGCCATGCCCGAGCCGGCTGCGCAGACGCGCTGGCTCGTGGACATCGCATCGCATGCAGGGTCCGCCGCCGACGCACTGACCGCACTGCTCGAGTCGTCGTCTTTCACCATCGATCATCCGCGTAAGCCGGGCGAGTCGCTCGACATCCGTCCGCTGGTCGCTGCCGGCTCCATTGCCGGCTCACAGATGGTGCTGGATCTCCAACGTCTAGATGGAAAACCCCCGCGCCCGAGCCCCGTGCTCACGGCGTTGGTCGCTCTCGCTGAACAGGCAGGGCATCCCTCACCGACCTTTGGTCCCGCGACAAAGAGGTGCGCTTCGGTGCGTCATGAAGGAGAAGCTTCATGGCACGCCGCCGACGCTCAGGAGGACGAGGTTCCCGCCGTTCGGGGAGCTCGAAAGGAGGAGGATCAGGAGGTGCCCGCCGCAAACTGCTGATCAACGCGCGCGAGTTCGAAGAGAGCCGCATCGCGATCATCGAGAACGGCCGACTCGAGGAGTACTACATCGAGCGGCAGTCCCTCGGCAGCACGCTGGGCAACATCTACAAGGCCCGCATCACCAACATCGAGAAGTCGATTGGTGCTGCGTTCGTCGAGTTTGGTCACCATCGCCAGGGCTTCCTGCACGTCTCCGATCTCTGCATGGCAGCGGTCGGCGAGGACGAGCGCGGGCTGCTCGCTCCGGTCCAAGAGGCCCGTGAGTCGGCAAACGACGACGACGTCGTCGAGATGAAGCCAAAGAAGAAAAAGAAGAAAGACGGCGACGAAGGCGACGACGAGTCGGCTGAGAGCGCCGCGGGCGAGGACGAGGACGGAGACGAGGATGCGCCCAAGCGTCGTCGTCGCCGTGGTGGTCGTCGCGGCCGTGGTGGGGAGCGGTCGAAGGCCGACGGTGAAGGCGACGACGAGGAGGACGACTCCGAGGACGACGAGTCGTCCGACGACGACGTCCGCGGCGCGCGCAACGGTCGCGGCGACGGGGTCGCCGTGGCCGAAGCCGATGACGACGACGACACCCCCGTGCTGGATCCTGACGAGCTGCACGACGAGCTCCACGCCCGTGATCACGACGGCAGTGCCGAGGACGAGGCGCTCGAACTCCTCGAAGATCTCGAGGACGACGACGACTCGGATGACGACGACGATGACGAAGATGACGACGATTCAGAAGACGACGACGAGGATTCTGACGACGACGACGAGCTGACGGTCGAGGACATCCATAACTGGGAGTCCAGCAGCGATGGCGACGACGAAGACAGCGACGACGACGATTCCGACGAGTCCGACGACGACGACTCGGACGACGACGACGCTTCTGAGCAGTCGTCGGACGCCAAGCGGTCTTCCGAGGACTCGGATGACGACGACGAGGGCGAGTCGAGTGGTGGTCGTCGCAGGCGTTCGCGTCGCGGACGTCGCAAAGGCTGGCGCTCGAAGTCCGAGTCCGGCGACGAGAACGGCGAGGGCGAGTCCGAGTCGTCCGACAGCGACGACGATGACGATGACGACGAAGAGCGCACGGCGGCCAAGGAGGTCACGCGCGGTGGTCGTCGCCGCGGGCGCGGGCGTGGTCGTCGTGGCGGCACGCCGCCGGCCAAGCGCACAAGCGGGAATGGCGGGAATGGCGGCGGACGTCGCGAGCAGCGTCGCCTCCCGGCCATCGAAGACATCCTCCACAAGGGGCAGGAGATTGTCGTCCAGGTCATCAAGGACGGCATCGGGACGAAGGGTCCGACTCTCACGACCTACCTTTCGCTGCCCGGACGCTTTGTCGTTCTCATGCCCGGCATCCAGAAACGGGGTGTCTCACGCAAGGTCACCGACGGGGCCGAACGCGATCGCCTCAAGGGTGTCGTGCGTGAACTCGAGTGCCCCGAGGGTCTCGGCTTCATCGTCCGCACGGCGGGGCACGGCTGCACGGCCGAGGACCTGCAGCGCGATCTCGACTACCTGCTGCGCCTCTGGGAGCAGATGCGCACGCGCGTCTCGCACCACGACGCACCGGTGCTGCTCTACCAAGAGAGCGACGTCGTCATCCGCACGTTGCGCGACCTCTACGACGGCGACGGTGAGATCGTCATCGACGACAAGGCCACGGCCGCCAAGGCGCGTGACTTCGTCTCGCAGATCATGCCCGAGGCCGTCGAGAAGGTCGTCGAGTTCACGGACCAGCGACCACTGTTCCACCACTTCGCGATCGAGAAGGAGATCGCGGAGCTGTTGCATCACCGCGTCGAGCTGAAGTCCGGCATCTCGCTGGTCATGGAACAGACCGAAGCGCTGGTTGCGATCGACGTCAACTCGGGGCGCTACAAGCCGCCGCCGGGTAGCACGATCGATGACACGGCGTTCCAGGTGAACAGTGAGGCGGCCGTCGAGATCGCACGTCAGATCCGTCTGCGCGACCTCGGTGGTGTCGTCGTGATCGACTTCATCGACATGCGTGCCGAGAAGCAGCGCAAGGAGATCGAGCGGCTCTTCAAGGAGCGCCTGCGGAACGACCGCGCGCGCATCAAGGTCGCGCGGATCTCGCCGTTCGGGATCCTCGAACTGACGCGTCAGCGTGTCCGCCCGAGCCTCAAGCGCTCGGTCCACGAGAAGTGCCCCTACTGCTCGGGGACGGGGTTCATCCCGTCCGACGAGACATCGTGGCTGTCGGTCATCCGTCAGATCCGCGAGAATCTCTCGAAGCCCGGTGCGGTGCTCGTCGTGACCGTGCGGCCTGAGGTCGCCGAGGCCGTCCTGAACCAGCAGCGGGCCCTGATCGCGCAGCTCGAGCAAGAATCCCGGAAGACGATCTTCGTGCGGGCCGACCATCGGTTCGCCTACGAGGACTGCGAGATTCGCGCCATGGTCACTCTGCCCGAGAGCGACCACCGCCGGGCCTGATGACGGATTTCGATCCCAAGCGTTGATGAAGCACTGATGGGCTGGGCGTCGGGGCTTGACCCGCGGCGCCCGGCCCGTACGCTATGGCCCCTCTAGATCTAGAAAACCCTCCTCCTCCGGAGCCGCGCCGCACGGGCGCGGACGTCGCCGTGAAGGCCATCATTCAAGACCGCGGTCGCCAGTACGTCGTCGAAGCCGACGAAGAACTCGTGATCGACCACCTTCCCGGCGTCGCCGAAGGCGATGAGGTCGTCTTCGACAAGGTGCTCGCCCTGGGCGACACGATCGGCGCTCCGCTGGTCGACGGCGCCTCCGTCAAGGCCACCGTCAAAGCCCACGAGAAGGGCAAGAAGATCCACGTCTACAAGTTCCGACGTCGCAAAGACTACCGCCGCAAGCAGGGTCATCGTCAGGCGCACACGCGCGTGACGATCGGCTCGGTCGGCTGATCCCGAGAAAGACCGATGGCACATAAGAAGGGACAGGGTTCCTCGCGCAATGGTCGCGACAGCAACCCTCAGCACCGCGGTGTGAAGCGCTACGCGGGTCAAGTCGTCACGGCCGGCACGATCCTCGTGCGTCAGACGGGCAGCACGTTCCGTCCCGGCTACAACGTTGGCGAGGGGCGCGACCACACGCTCTTCGCGAAGTCCGACGGCATCGTCCGTTTCGGCACGCAACGTCGGATTCACATCGACGAGCCGGCGGTCGCGGCGTCCTGACGCCGAGCGAACCGCGGATTCCGTCGCAACTGCGAGAGGTGCGGTTCGTTGTTCATCGATGAAGTCGTGATCACGGTGTCCTCCGGGGTGGGGGGCGACGGAGCGTTGTCGTTCCGGCGCGAGAAGTACATCCCGCGCGGAGGCCCCGACGGTGGCGACGGCGGGCGTGGCGGCGACGTGATCGTGCGCGCCAACGAGCACATCGACACGCTGCAGGCGATCACGTCGGGGCGCCACTACCGCGCCCCGCATGGCGAGGGTGGCGGAAGCAACCTCAAGCACGGCGCGTCCGGCGAGCCGATCGTTCTCGAGGTTCCCGTCGGAACGCTCATCCGCGATGCCGAGCGCGGTCACGTCCTGCGCGACCTCGACGAGCACGGCCTCGAGTGTGTGATCGTCGAAGGTGGTGCCGGTGGCCGCGGCAACAAACACTTCGCCCACGCCACGAACCAGACGCCCACGCGCATCACCGAGGGCAAGGAAGGCGCCACGCGCGCGCTTCAGCTCGAGCTGCGCCTCGTGGCCGACGTCGGGCTCGTCGGGTTGCCGAACGCGGGCAAGTCGACGTTGCTGCGTCGCTTGAGTTCGGCCCGCCCCAAGGTGGCGGCCTACCCCTTCACCACACTGGCGCCGGTGCTCGGGCTCGTCGATTTCTTCGACTCGAGCCTCGTCATGGCCGACATCCCCGGGCTCATCGAGGGTGCGCACGAGGGCGCCGGGCTCGGCGACCGCTTCCTGCGCCACATCGCCCGCACGCGCACGCTGCTGCACCTCGTCTCGTGTGAGAACGGCGTCGAGGCAGCCGTCGAGGGCTACCACACGATCTGTGCCGAGTTGAAGCAGTCGGGCCTGGGCCTCGACACGAAGGCCACAGTGGTCGTCGTCTCGAAAACCGACCTCATGCCCGACGCCGGCGAGATCGTGGCCGCCCTCGAGGCCGCCAGCGGTCAGCCGATTCTGGCCTTCTCCTCTCAATCGGGCGACGGCATTCGACCTCTCATGGGCCGGCTGCGAAACCTCGTCGACGAGGCCCGCCCGCGCGAGCCGGCGCCTGCGCGCCGAATTCCGCCTCACGAGTTGGGCCACACGGATCCGAGGCAGGAAGACGCCGGTTGAGCCGCGCCCATCGCCGGGAAGACTCCGGCGGGCACGTCGTCCAAAGTTGCATCCCTTCGAACTCTTCGTGAAAGTGCCGGTGGCACCGAATCGTCGACGAGAACGGGGCTCGTGTCACATCACCGGGCGTGCCGAGAGAAGCTGACTCGCCTCGCCCTGCCGTCTGCCGCACGTCCTCGCTACGATCCTCGTGAGTCCAGGCGAGTCTCACCGGCTCGCACCGCACCCGGAACGCCGCTATGCGCCTCAACATCCGCAAGGTCAAACTGCTCATCTGGCTCCTCTGCGTGGCCGCCCTCGGTGGCGCCGGCTGGGCCTTCTGGACCGTTTACAAGAACACCAAGGTCGAACGCATCTACGACTCGCCGCCGTCGGCGGAGTACTCGGAGTTGCTGATGAAGCAGACCCGTGTCGTCGGGGAGCCCGTCGTGATCGGTTACGACGAGCAGCGTCGCAACGCGATCTGGGATGCCATCGTCGACGGCACCTTGCGTCCGGTGCCGGTGGTCAAGGGGCCCGACGACGATAAGCCGGTGAAGAAGGAGGTCGTCATCAAGCCGATCGCTCAGGTGCTCGAGATCGGTCTTATCGTGCACAGCGGCGACCCGCTGGCACGCTTTGCGGCCGTGAGCTACCTGCCGGCCGCGAACATCACGTCGAACAGCAAGGCCGCGCGCATCCACGTCACCGAAGGCACCACGCTCGAACCTCCCTACGATGTCGAGCCCTACCTCGGTGAGGTCGTGCGCATCGGCACGCAAGAGGTCGTGTTCTCGTGGGGCGGCAAGGAAGTCAGCATCACGCCGAAGCTCGGCGCCGGTGGCAACGATGGACCGCTCGCCGGCTGGAGCGTCCCTGATGCCGACGACCCGCGCGCCGATCTCGAGGAGTGGCCCGAGGAGACCCAGCGGCTGCTCTCGAGCGAGGGCAAGACCCAGATTCTGCTGGGCAGCAAGACGATCGAGACGATCCGCACCGATCCTTCCAAGCACGTGCTCAAGGACATTCGGACGCGTCCGTTCACACCGGCAGGCGGCGGCAAGACGCTGCTCGAGCTCACGGCCGTCGAAGAGGGTTCGGTCGCCGAAGAGGTCGGCTTCGAATCGGGTGACCAGATCATCTCCGTCAATGGCGTGCCGATGTCGTCGATCAGCTCGGCGATCAACTGGTACCAGGCCAACCCGGACGAGCCGTCGTACACGATCGTCTACCAGCGTTTTGGCAAGATCGACACGATCACGCTCTACCCGCCGAACTGAGCGCTGCGCGCGTGATCACGATCGACGTCGGCAACTCGACGTGGAGCGTCGGGCACTGGCGCGACGACGAGGTGACGGTGCGGTCGTCGGCGGCTCTGCCAGACGTCGTGCGCTGGGTCGCCGAAGGTCAAGGCGAGATCGTGGCGATCTCCGTGGCCCCGACTCGACTCGCGGCGTTGTGTGACGCGCTGCCCGTCGACGTCCGCGTGCTGCGTGAGCCGCGCTGCCGGCTCGACCCGCCCGCGCTGGCCACGACAGCGGGTGCCGATCGTCTCGCCGCGGCCACGGCCATGTTGCCCGGGCCCGGCATCGTCGTCGACGCCGGCACAGCCGTGACGCTTGATGTCGTCGATGCGGCCGGCGTCTACCGCGGCGGCTACATCGCACCGGGGCCGGCGATTGCGGCGAAGGCTCTGTCGGTGCACGCCGAACAGCTGCCGGAGTTGCCCGGCGTACGCGTGCCGCTCGCCCCCGGTGGCAACACCGACGAGGCGATCAGTCGCGGCGTCTGGGGCTTGTGTGTCGGCGGTGTCGATCGTCTCGTTGCCGAAATTCGCGCGACCTTCGGGCACGCACCCGTCATCGCGACGGGCGGATGGGGAGCGGCTTGGGTCGCCGACACGCTGAGCCGCGATGTCACCTTCGACAGCGATCTCGTGCACCGTGGGATTCGGCACTGGGCGCGCCTCGGTGGCTGAGCCGCCGACAGCGCGGCGCACGAGTCCCCGCGGTGCCTCGGCGTTGAGCGCGTGGTGTCTCCCGACGACGTGCGGCTTGACGTTGCAGGCGCGCAACGGACGGCGGCTCGCTTGGCCGGCATGCGACGACGTCATCGTCGCGCGGCTCTTCGACGGGGACGAGTGTCTCGACGAGGGTGTCGTCGTGGGACGTGCCGACGGTGCGGCGGACGTCTTCCTGCACGGCGGTGACGGCGTCGCGCGCGCACTCGGCGCGGCGCTCGCACGGCGCGGCGTGATGGCGCTCGACACCTCGCCGGCGAGCGGACCGCGCTGTTGGCGTGCGGCCGTGGCCTGGGCGTCGGCCCGCAGCGGTGCGTTGGCACAGCTCATGGAGCGTCTCGACGGCGCGGCAGCAGGCACGCCGTCGACGCAGGCCGACGCGCGCCGTGCCTGTGCGCTGCTGCCCTTCGGCGCATGCCTCGACGAGCCGCCCGTCGTGCGCCTTGTCGGTCGTCCCAACGCGGGCAAGAGCACGCTCTTCAACGCGCTCCTCGGGCGCCGGCGAGCACTCGTCTCGCCCGTGGCCGGAACGACCCGCGACGCCGTGCGCGCGCCGTGGTTGGTGCGCGGAGTTCCCGTGCAGCTCGAGGACACGGCCGGGGTGGAGGCTCTCGGCGACGTCGATGCTGTCGGGGCGGCAGCGCTGGTGCTCCTCGTCACGACGGCATCGCCGCCGTCGGTGGAGGCCGCGCCGGGCGCGCTCGTCGTCCGCAGCCATGCCGATCAGCGCCGGGCCGCCACTTATGGTGCCCTGGATGTGTCCGGACTGACTGGTGCCGGCGTCGCGGCCTTGGAGGCCGCGGTGGCGGATCGCCTCGCCATTCCGGCGTCGACCGCCGACGACTGCTGGGCGCCCGTGTGGGCCGAGCACCGCGCGCAGCTCGTGACGTGGGCCGCCGCCGAGGCCTGACGGGCCACATCCAGGCCGACGTTCCCGTCCTGTCGGATTCACGGCTACGCGCCCGGTTTCGAGCCCTGACGGGTGGTTCGGTCGCCCTGTGTTCGGCGTCGAGCAACGTCGCCGAGGGCTGACGATGCTGTGGGTCGAACGCACTGTGGGGCGTTCTGATCCGAGACAAGGACGCTCACTCTCGAGGCTGTTGGGTAGCTCACCGCCAGAGAATCGGGCCGGGACACGTCTCTTGTTGCGAATGGTCCGCGGCCCTGATGCCCTCGGACGGTCTCCATGCGTCGTTCAGATTCATGATTCGGCTCGTCAGGGGCCCGCGTTTTCACGCGTCCATGCAGCATCGGCCTCACCCGTGGGCCGTCACGGACGATCGTCACGGGCATCGCAAGCAAAGGGATTCAGATGGCGAATCGGGTAGTATCAAGCGAATCGCATCGCCTCGGCTGGGGGGTCCCGAAGTCTCCCCGCGTGACGGTCAGTTCTCCCTCAGACGTTCGGATCCTCGGTATGCGTGGTCGCAACGTGTCTTCTGTCGCACTGCTCGTCGTCTCGACGATGGCCGCCCTGGTGCTCGGCGCCTGTGGCTCGGGATCGTCGGGTGGAGGCGGGCCCGGTGGAGGTGGCCCCAACGGCGGGTTCTTCCTGAAGACGAGTGAGTTCGGGCGACCGATCTTTGACGTGACCGGCGAACTCGTCGACGTCATCAATCCGGCGTCGCTGTTCGAGGTCGACCCTCTGACGAACGTGCCCGTCGAAGGCTTCCCCAAGCCGCTCAC
Source organism: Planctomycetota bacterium (assembly GCA_029259745.1). Classification (GTDB taxonomy): domain Bacteria; phylum Planctomycetota; class B15-G4; order B15-G4; family B15-G4; genus OFTM221. Next base: position 45,691 of record JAJDEO010000069.1, on the reverse strand, counting down.
GCCGAACGTCAATCTTGCGCAGCTCGTCGCGTTCAACTTCGAACAGATCCTCGACCCGCTCACGCCGCAGGTGCCGGTCGTGCCGCGCAACGCGGTGATCGTGCTCGGGTTCTCGCAGTCGATCAACGCGTCCACCCTCAAGACGAGCAACGCCGATCCGGACAACCCCGGTCTGCTCACAGCCGCCAGCCCCGTGAAGGTGCTGCGGAAGAACGGTTCGATGGTGCCGACCATCGCACTCGTCGACGGCAAGAATCTCATCCTCTCTCCGATCACGTCGGGCACGGCGGGTTGGCCTGCTTCACCGCTCGTCTTCGACGCGCAGGGTGAGCTCGTCGAAGATCCCACCGGCTCGGTGCGGATCGTCACGAACGACGCCATCTTCCCGCTTCAGTCGAAGAGCAACCTGGTGCTCGAGCCGCGTGCAGACAAGCTCGGCACGATCCAGAAGCCGCTGCCGTTCAACCCGGGCAACAGCCAGCTCGACGCGATCAAACTTCAGACGGACAACAGCCTGATCGGCTTCAACGGTTTCCTTCCCGACCTCTCCGCGCCGCGCATCATTCGCGGGCTCGAGGTCGCCGGCGAGATCACGTCGATCACGTCTGGGTTGGTCGGGAGCGAGACCGTCGTGGAGATTCACGACGAAACGCTGACCGACGTGCCCAACACGACGGCCAACGACGGAGCGGGCGAGTGGGCCAACGGTCTGCTCACCATCACGTCGGCGGGTGGCGTGGACACGGTGTATGTCGTCGAGACCAACTTCAACGCGGCCGTCGCGCCGTTCGAACCGATCTTCCAACTCGCGCCGGGCGTCACGCTCGCCCCGATCGTGGCGGTCGGTGACACGTACACCGTGCGCCGCTCGGAGTTCTTCGAGCCGATCCCGCCGCCGCTGCCGACCAACCCGTTCGCGCTGGCGCAGGTGACGGTCGACCCCGAGTCGCGCCCGCGCGATCCGAATGACCCGGCCGACGCGGTCAACCACGACCTGCGCTACTTCCTGAACGTCTTCGACGAAGAGGGCAACCCGCGCACGGACGTCTGGAACCCGCTCGAAGATCTCTTTGCGCCGATCCCGCCCAAGTCGTCGATCGGCCTGCGCTTCAGCGAGGCCATGGACGTCAGCACCTTCAAGGCTTACGAGTCGTTCTACATCACGTCGGCCGCCAACGCGAAGACCGACCCGTCCTTCCAGGACATGCGCATCGGCATCACGCGTTCGGAGCTCAACGACACGCAGATCATCTTCGAACCGTTCCTCGAGAATCAGCTCGACCCCGAGGCGTCGAGCTTCATCGGCTTCGGCGGCACGGCATCGAACCTGAAGCTCGTGGTGCGCTCGAAGCCCGAGGCCTCCGACATCGAAGCCATCACCGAGAACGCAACGCCCGACAACCTCGCGAAGATCGTCGACCTCGACGTTGCGGGCGTGGTGGGGATCAGCGACCTCGGCGGTCGTGGGCTCGGCCTGCCGTCGGCTCTGCTCAACCAGAGCGACGCGACGAACTTCCTGCTCAACAACAACAGCGTCGGCCGGAGCGCCTTCGGTTCGGCCGTCGACTTCGAGGTCGTCTTCCAGACGTCGTCGTCGGGTGACCCCGCTTACGGCGCTGTCGTGCACCGCTTCATGGGCCAGCCCAAGTCGTCGTCGTTCGCGCCGCCGCCGGGTCCCGCCGACTCTGTCCAGCAGGGCGTCGAGTACTTCGACTTCCCGCCGGAGACGAACGCACAGGGCACCGTCACGCGTCGCTACATCTACGGCCCGAACGTCTTCGACATCGGCTTGAACATCCCGGGGCAACTCGTGGGTGCGCCGGGCGTCGCGATCGAACATCTCATCGACGACTTCAACAAGCCGGCGCCGTCGGCCTTCGCCGGCCCCAACGGCGAAGACTTCCTGATCCAGCTCGGTTTCGGTTCGACGACGCCGATCGGCGCCGCCCACGGCGCGCGCTTCCAGCACATCTACCGCGCAGGTGACGCCTCGCCGTCGTACTTCGACTTCAAGGGTGTCGTGCTCGACCTCGTCGGGCTCGCGTGGTCGCCGCTCGGTCTCGCGTCGAGCACGCTCGACGACTTCGAGCTGCTCGTCGGCCTCAGCCAGGTCAACGGGGGGCGCGGCCCGAACACGAACCAGAGCGCAGGGATTCCGGCGGCCAAGAACTCGGGTCTCGGGCGTCAGTTCGACAGCAACCTGCTCGAGTACGCCGAGAACACGTGCGAGATCGACTCGTTCTCGCTGAACCTGAAGGATGTCTTCGACGACCAGCCGCCGCTGACACCGGTGGTCAAGACGGGCACGCAGTACGTCATGAACACGACGTCGCTGTTCTCGCCCGCCAATGCCGTCAGCAGCGGGACGTTCAACAACTATCTGCCGTACCCGACGTTCAACACGGGACTCGATCCGTTCTTCGGTAAGTCGAACGTGTTCTCGTTCCCGTACGACAGCGAGTTCCCGATGTTGCTCGAGTACCGGATCCGCCAGAACGAGATCCCGCCGGGCATCAACGTCTACCGCTTCTCGCCGGGCATCCTGTCGTCGGCTCTCCCGCGCTTCCGCGTCTGGAGCCTCGGGCAGGACCCGCTCGCGCACGGCGTGGCGAACTGGACTCTCGGCGCCCAGCAGGAGAACTCGTGGCGCGCCGGTGAAGGTGGCCCGCTCATCGAGCCGGGTTCGTTCGTGCCGCCTGGGGGCATCCCCGGCAAGCCGCACCCGACGAACCCCGAGGGTGGTCTCCCGTTCATCCCCAACGGCCCGTTCCCGCCGTTCCTCAGCGGCCCGTTCCCGACCGCTCCGAACGGTATCTGGGGCAACGGCCAGCCGCCGATCCCGTCGGATCCGGACAACCCGTACCAGCCGCTTCCGGTGTCCGAGTGGGAGTACATCGTGCCGCCGGTCTTCAGCTGTGTTCCGTTCGGTTCGAACCAGCCGCCAGACGACTTCACGAACGGCAACTTCGGCAACGGTACCTTGCCCAAGCCGAACACGAACCCGGACATGAACTTCTACTTTGCGAACGGGATGTTCGACCGTCCGCTGCCGAACATCGCGTGCTACCCGGGTCCGCCCGGGCAGCCGCCGACGTCGCTGTACGGCTACGGTGGCATCCCGGTCGGCACGGTCCCCCAGCCGTGCACCGCGCTGTACTACCCGCGCTACCAGATCAAGCCGAACGAGTTCGGCGACAACCAGCGCTACTACATGATGTGGCAATACAACAAGCGCGTGTCGGTGATCGAGTCGCCGACGTGGCAGGTGTTCCCCGAAGGCTCGAAGCTGAAGTACTTGCAGCCGATCATCCAACCGCCGATCGCAGAGGTTGATCCGGCGGCTGGGATCAGTGTCGAGTTCCTCGCCGGCACACTGCTCGACTTCTCGATCGCGTCGCTCGACTCGGGTTACGTCCCGTCGACCGACCCTGACTTGTCGACGACGCTGTCAGGCTTCGGTCAGGATAACGTGTACGTCAAGTTCCGCGCCTCGCTCGGCATCGCGCCGGGTCAGACACAGGGCCCCACGCTCGACTTGGTGGTGATCCCTTACGAGAAGGTCGATTGATGACGACTGCATCCTCTCCCTTGATGCGTCCTAGCTTCGCCGCAGTCTTGCTCGGATCTCTCTTGCTCGCGTCGTGTGGCGGTGGCGGAGGAGGTCCCGGCAATCCCGGCGAAGAGACGGTTTCGTTCCTCGGTTTCTCGTTCATCGTGGCAGGCGTCGAGACGACGAACCCGCCGATCGAGAACCTGCAGTCGACGCCGCCGTCGGTGGGTGCGCCGCTGAACACGGTCATCGTCTTCAAGTTCGACGGTGAGCCCGATGGGCCCTTCAACTCCGTGACTCTGCCGGTGCGTGCCAACGCCGCCGACATCACGCCGGTTGCTGGTGCTGTTCCAGGTTCGACGGTGCTTGCCAAGGGCACCTACGCGAAGGTCGGCGACACGGTCGAGTTCACGCCGTTCATCCCGACGGCGCCGCTGCAGATCAAGCTCTCGGCTGCCCCGGCGGCCGTGCCCGGTTTGCTGCCCGACTCGGTCTACACGGCGTCGGTCTCGACGACTCCGGGCGAGAGTCTCGGCAACCTCGTGGGGAACGGCGGCTCGGTGCAGTTCGGCACCACGTCGAACCCGGCAGCATACTTCCCGGCAGGCAGTAGCGACTTCGACCCGCCCGCCGTCACGGCGACGACGCCGACGGCCGGGGCTCAAGGCTTCTCGCCGAACCCGTTCGACAAGGTTCCCTACAACGCCAGCACACCGACGTTCCCGGCAGGCGCCGAGATCTTCACGGTCAGCTACGGCTCGGTCCTCTCGCCCACGGCTGACAACATCGACGGAAGCGACATCGATGACGACGGCTTCATCGACCCGACCTTCTTCCTGCGCTCGCGCGCGACGAAGCTGCTCGTCGGTAGCCGCATTCCGGCGGGGTCGACGATCGGCAACGGCGATGAGTTCGACGCGATCTCCGGCATCGATCCCGGTCAGTTCGTGTCCACCGATGGCGCGGATATCGTGCTCCAGAACGGTGACACGCTGCCGAACCCGGCCAGCGACCTCGCAAGTCGTCCCCTCGCGCTCACGATGGGCCCGAGCCAGCACAGTGCCTTCGCCCTCTATGAAGGCGGACTCTTCGGGATGATCGACCACGTCGTCGGTGACCCGTCGGGTGCGAAGATCTCGACGACCGTCACGATCCCGCTCGTCGAGGTGCTCGAAAGCGGCACGGTCTTCCCGTTCACCGGCGAGTTCACTGCGCTCACCGAGCTCCTCAACGGGCGTCTCGTCGGTTTCGAGAAGACCTCGCGTCGCCTCTTCGAGTTCGAGCCCGAGTTCACGCGCGACCTCCCGTCGGGCACCCCGACGTTGACGTCGGTCGCGATCCGCTCCGACATCGAAGGCAACAGCGACCTGTTCCGCAGCGAGCCGATGCCGTCAGGCTTCGAAGTCCTCGACCTGGCCGAGGCACCGAACGGTGACTTCTACGCGCTCGCGAAGGTCACGCCGTCCGACCCGGCTCCGTCGATCGTGCGCTTGGCGCAGATCGATGCAAACCTCGACGGGATCTTCGGCGAGGACGACGGCGTCTTCCTCGACGAGATCGGCGACATCGTCCTTCCGCTCAACGACCAGTACGCCGCGATCGAGTTTGCACGCAATGGCGTCGTCTGGGCGCTGAACCGCTCGTTCGACTCGATCGACGAGATCGAACTCGCGTCGGGCGCGACGACCACGGTCGTCAGCGACGTGGCGGCCTATGGCACGTCGCTCGCGAGCCAGGAAGACGGGCTCAGCCCGGCCACGACGATGGCGGTTGGATTCTCCGATCACGACGTCGACGTCACGCTGCTCTCGAACGCAACGCCCGTGGCGCTCGTCCAGGCTGTTCCGGTCGGGGTGCTTCCGATCGACCGCGAGGTGACGCTCATGCAGCGCACCTCACTGCAGACCCTCGTAGGTGTCAGTCTCGCGAACTCGGCGGAAACGCAGCTGCTGCCGCTCGGTGCCATCGAACTCGTGACCGTCCGGACGGCCGCGCCGGTGGTCGCGAACGTGCACGATGTGTTCCTCGAGCCCTTCACGACAGATGAGAACGAGAGCGTCGGCGGTGATGCACTCACGCCGAAGGCGATCTGGGCCGCGCCGTCGTTCGACGGAACATCGAGTGGTGTCCTGCGCGCATCGATCGGCGTGGAGTCGGACGACGCCGCACTCGGTGACTTCCTTCCGCTCGCTGACGCGACGTACGACCCGACGGACGCGTTCTCGAGCGCGACGCAGCAGCTCGCCGCGAACTTCCGCTTCATCTTCCTCGACACCGACTTCCAGAACTTCCCGCTCCCCAGTGGCGCCACGCCTGGTGTCACCACGCCGACGACCGTCCAAGGCGGCGAGTTCAGCTTCCGCGACTTCATCATCCCCGAGGGGGTGTGGGTGCGCGTGTCGGGCTCGAATCCGCTGAAGATCACGGCCACCGGTCGCGTCGAGATCGCAGGCATCCTCGATGTCTCCGGTGTCGACGGGCTGGGTGACGACACGTTCAACACGGGCTTCGTCCCGGTCCCCGGCGGTGCCGGTGGCCCCGGAGCAGGTCGCGGTGGCAACGGTCACCCGACGCTCTTCAACCCCGCGTCGGTCACGCCCGGCCAGCCGAACCTCAACCAGTACGTGACGCCCGAAACCGGTGAGCACGGCTTCGGTCCGGTGATCGACGTCCTGGGCAACGTGAAGATCCAACCTGGTGTCGGTGGACGCGGCGGACGCTCGTCGACGGGCTACGATCCGAAGAGCCCCGAGGATCCCACACAAGACAACCATTTGTTCCCGAAGCTCAACGACGGCGAGAACAACGAGTTCAATCGCCCACCTGGTGGCGGCGGCGGTTCGTTCTTCTTCCACGGGACTCAGGCGCCAAATGGCTCGGGCGACTACCTCGTGCAGAGTTCGAGCACGTGGTTCCCCTTCTCGCTGTGCCCGACCGACAACGGCATCGACGATGTCCTCTACGGCAACGACGAGAACCTCGCCCAGGGCATCGCGCCCAACACTCCACTTCAGTGTGTCTACCGCACCTACACGCCGCTCAAGGCGGGTGGCATGTTCGGTGACGTGCTCTTCGGCGACTCCGACCCGAGCAACAACTTCATCGGTGAGGGCGGCGAGCTGCCGTTCCTGATCGGCGGACAGGGTGGTGGCGGCGGAGGCAGTCGTATCGACAGCGTGGCCATGAACATCTGGTCGAGCCATCCCACGATGCCGCACCGCGGTCTGCCGCTCCCGCCGGGCCCCGGCGTGCCGCCGTTCTACCCCGCGCTCTTCGCGGGTGTCTTCCAGGCGCCGACCTTCTACGACGCCAAGGGTGGCGGCGGTGGTGGCGGCGGTGGTGGACTCCTGATCCGTTCACTCGGTGACATCGTTCTCACGGAGACGGGGCACATCGATGCCTCGGGCGGTGAAGGCAACGGCGGTGAGGTCGTGCAGAACTCGACACTGGCAGCCGGTGGTGGTGGCGGGAGCGGCGGTGCCGTGATCCTGCAGGCTGGCGGCGAGATCATCATCAAGGGTGAGTCCGATCACCTCACGCCGTACTGGGACGACACCGACGGTGCGCGCGGCGCAGCGATCGTCGTCTCGGGCGGGACTGGCTTCGATGCACGCACGCCCACCGACACGACGTTCTCGAAGCGTCCGCTGCAGAAGGAGATCTCGCGCAGCGACGGTGGTGAGGGCGGCTTCGGTCTGATCCAGCTGCAGGAGGGTTCGGCCGACGGGACACCGACGATCGAACAGGGCGCGTACCTGTTCGCCGGTGTGCGTCCGTGGCTCAAGCTCGGTCCGTGGATCGAGGACTACACCGAACCGCCGGGGCAGGTCACCGTCGACCCGCGGCGCGACCACCCGGACTTCACCGGCAACAACAAGCCGCCGGATGCGCTGCGCTACATCGACATGCTCCACTACCGCGGTTTCCTGTACGACAACAAGGAAACGGCCACGGTCCCGTCGGCCGAGCCTTACATCCTCCTGAACGGCTCGTTCCCGCCGATCATCGAGGAAGACGAGGGCGGTGTGCTGCGCTCGCATCAGCTCGACACGAAGATGTTCTTCTACGAGCCGCTCCAGAAGTACGTCGTTCAGGAGCTGCAGCCGGACTACATCTTCCAGACCTACGCGGGGTTCGTGCCCGAGGAGGACTTCGTCGAGATCGATGTCGGTCCCTTCGGTGAGCCCGGCACGCGTTACGGTCAGGGTGCGATCATCCCGCTGTCGATCAAGCTCAACGAGCCGGATGGCACGCCGATCATGAAGGAGATCAACGGTCAGATGGCCGTCGACCCGCTCCAGGTCGTCGATCGCCTGCCGGTCGTGAACCCGGCGCTCGCGCCGGCACCGTTCGGTGCGGCGAGTCGCGGTGTTTCCAAGTGGCTCGACTTCAACGGCGCGGTGCTTCGCGATCGCGACGGTGAGGGCGTCTCGCCGCCGTTCTTCGCGGGTGTCAACGGCACGTACAATGCGCTCGTCTCGGGCTTCGACCCGGCCAACGAGAGCTTCGTCATCGCCGTCTCGAACGTGCCCGGCAAGCCGGCGCGCTACGTGAAGAACACGCCCGGCAACCCGTTCGATCCGGGGCTCCTCGTCGATGGTCAGCCGGCGGGTGTCGAGTTCAATGACGTCGCTGTCAACGCGCCTGAGCTTTCGATCAAGGACGCCATCACGAACAACGCCACGGTCAGCCTGGAGTTCCAGGGCGCCTTCGGTGTGCGCGTGGGCTCGAGCGTCGCTGATCCGTCGACGCGCAGCGAGTGGGTCTCCGACCTGCGCGATCTGAGCGGCTTCCCGCTCGTGCGCTTCCGCGTGACGTTCGACCTCGGTAGCAACCCGCAGTTCCCGTTCGGGCTCGACAGTTTCCGCCCGTCGGTCGACTACGTGCGTGTCCGCGCCGAGTACTGAGGCGACGAACACTGAGCGATGCAGCGCCCGCCTCTCGAGGCGGGCGCTGTGTCTTTGGATCGTCGCAGCTTGCGTCGTCGTGTCCGGAGCCTGTGGCGAGGCGCAGCCCGAGGCCGTGCGGCTCGTCCAGGCGTCGTCGGGTCTGAACGGACGCTGCGAGCTCATCTTCCCTGGGGACGTCACGCCGCTGTCGGTGACCGCGCGCTCGATCAGAGCTCGGTCGGAATCCGGGGCGCCGCTCGATCTGGCCTTCGATGTCGAGGGCCCGCGCGTCGGCGTGCGCTTGGTGGTCGACGCGTTCGTCCTCGCAACCCCTCCGACGAGCGTGCAGATCACCGTGCACGGGGGCGTGTCCGTGCACGGCGTCACGTGGGGAGGCGGCCGCCGGCTCGCCTCGACAACTCTGACCTGGGCGCTCGACGACTCCACGCTCCAGGCTTCGGCCGGCCAGCCCGCGCTCGGCGCCGTCTCGACTCACATCGAAGCCTCCGGCGCGCGCTGGCTCGCGCTCAGTGTCGCGGGCGTTCTCGATGTGTCGACGCTCAGCGCCGACGATGCCGCCTGGGTGCCGTATGTCGACGGCGTCGCGCTCGACGCGCAGGCGCTCGGTGACCTCGCGTGGCACATCGTCGGCGAGCAGACCGAGATTCGCATCCCCGTGCCCGTCGTCGCCGCCACGACGCAGCTCCAGTTCGACCCACGCCGCGTCCGATGGAAGGACGTGCTGGGGCGTCGGCTGCGGTCGACTTCTCCGGTGGACATCGAGATGTCCGGATCGTGAGCTGGTGGGTCGGAGAGCACTCCGGCTTGCGGCTCGCGGGCCCAGGACGTCTCACGGGAGTCGATCAGCGGTGACGGTGTGTCGCACGACTTCGTCCGAGGAGGCCGACGGTGGCTTCTGACGACGCTCGTGAGGCGCTCTGGCAGGTTCGGACTTCTCACGACGATCGGCGCGCCGACGCGACCGGGTCTGCAGGCGAGAAGGTTGGCCTGCCGGCTCGGACACGACCGCAGTAGATCGTCGCGAGAAGTCCGGGCTAGACTCCGGCCAGCTCGATGCCCTGGGATGCGTCGACGATCGGCGCTCCTCGATGGTGACGCAGAAGTGATCTCGGAATCTCCGATCATGCACGAGCTGGCACACGGTGGACTGGGCATGGCCACAGCGATGGTCTGTGGTCTGAGCGTCGGGAGTTACTCCAACGTCGTGATCCACCGCGCCCCGCGCGAGGGCACGTCGTCGCTCAACCCCGCGCGCTCGATGTGTCCCAGCTGCAGCGCGACGCTCGCCTGGTACGACAACATTCCCGTCGTGTCCTGGCTCATGTTGCGCGGCAAGTGCCGATCGTGTTCCGCGCCGATCAGCGCGCGCTATCCGGCGGTCGAACTCCTCGTCGGACTGCTCTTCACGCTCGCCTGGTGGATGCTCCCGCCGGTCGACCTCACTGCCGCGGCGGTGCTCGGCGTGGCGTGGTACCTCGCGGCCACGTGGGTGATCGTCACCTGGATCGACGTCGAGTACCTCATCATCCCCGACTCGATCACCTATACGGGCATGGGGCTCGGCGTCGTCACATCGACGGCGCTTCCGAGCCTGCACACGGCCTCTTCGCTCTATCGCCCCGAGAGTCCGCACCTTTCCGGGCTCGTCGTGTCCGTCGCCGGCATCCTCGCTGGTGCGGGCACGCTGCTCGTCATCAGCTTGCTCGGCAACGCCTATGCGAAGTGGAACGGTCGCATGCGCGAGCGCATGGACGAGGCCGGGATCGATGACGCGATGGGCTTCGGCGACGTGAAGCTGCTCGGGCTCGGCGGCGCCTTCCTCGGGCCGACGCTCGCGCTCGATGCCTTCTTCGTGGCCGCGCTGCTCGGGTCGGTGGTGGGTGTCGCGATGATCGTCTGGTCGAAGCTGCGCAAGGGTGACGGAGTGCTCGGGCTGCCGTTTGGCCCGTTCCTCGGCGCCGCGCTGCTCGTCGAGGTTGCCCAGCCGCTCGCGGCGTGGAACTTCATGCAGCAGATGGCGGGGCCGGTCGCCGGCTGAGTGTGGAGCATCAGCTCGCGAGTCGCTCGCCGAAGAGGGCCACGGCGTTGTCGGTGGTGCGCCGCGCGAGCACCTCGAAGGGCTCCTCGAACTCCTCGGCGAGTCGCTCGGCAACGTAGCGCACGTACGAGGGTTCGTTGCGTCGGCCGCGGCGCGGAACCGGGGCCAGCCACGGTGCGTCCGTCTCGACGAGCAGTCGTTCGGCTGGGACGCGCCGAGCCGCCGCGCGGAGATCGGCCCGCGCCTTGAAGGTCACGATGCCCCCGAGCCCGATGTGCAGGCCGGCGTCGAGCAGTGGGTCGAGGTCGCCCTCGGTGCCCGTGAAGCAGTGCAGGACCCCGGCGATCGGATGGCCGCGGTAGCGCTCGAGGACGGCCGCGAGCTCGGCGAACGCGTCGCGGCAGTGGAGGATGACGGGGAGTTCGAGCTCGAGGGCGAGGTCGAGATGGGCGACGAGCGACGTTGTCTGGACCTCGAACGGGACCGTGTCGTGGAAGGCATCGAGCCCGGTTTCCCCGACGGCCACGAACGCGTCCGTCGCCAATAGCTCGCGCACGGCGGCCCATTCGCGCTCGTCGCCGCAAACCGATTCGGTGGGGTGAATCCCGGCTGTGGCGTGGACGAACCCCGGATGAGCTTGCGCGAGCCGGCGGGCGGCCTCGGCGCTCGCGGCGTCGACGGCGACGGCGACGCACCCGACGAGTCCAGCCTCGTGGCAGCGCGCCATGACGTCCTCGCGGTCGTCGTCGAAGGCGTCGAAGGCGAGGTGGCAGTGGGTGTCGATCAGCGGCGCCGAGGCGCGTTTGGAGGGGCTCTCAGGCATGACGGTTTCGTCAGTATCCAGGTGTTGTCGGGGCGCGGAGGCCGACTCGGGGCGAGTCCGAGGGCATTTTGACCGATCCGTCGCCTGTCTGGTGGTCAGATGGCATCCTATAGCGGTGTCTATCGGCCGGTGGCGAGGATGCCGTTCCGCATCCACGACCCCAAGCAGGACGTGGTCAAAGTCGTTCAATCCGTGCCTGACACCCCGATTTTCGAAGCCACGCCCCGCAAGACCCCGAGTTCGTCCTGGTCGCGACCATCGTCCGCAGCGTCTCCACGCGAGACGGCCGCTGGTGTTCGGCCCGTGGATCCCCGCATGCTTATTTCGACACGCATCGCCTTCGGCCTCACCGTCCTCGCATCCCTCGCGCTCACCGCGTGCGGTGATGCCACCAAGGGGGGCGGTCCCGGCAACCCCGGTGGTGGCGGAGGCGGGGCTTTCAAGACCACGGCAGGCCCCAACGGCGGCGTCATCGGCGGCCTCAACAGTGAACTCTCGCTGACGTTCTCAAAGACCGTCGATCCCGCGTCGGTCGACCTCTCGGCGATCCAGATCGTGACGGTCAATGATGCCACTGGTCTGTCGAGCGTTCCGGCCGGCATCGTCGCCAGCGTGCAGCTCGAGGTCTCGGGCACGAAGGTGACCATTCGTCCGACGGTGACGTTCTCGCCGAGCAACATCGAGTACGGCTTCGTCGCCAAGGCCCTCTATGAGATCTCCTTCGCGGGGGCGACGTCGGGCAACTCCGTCGAGTCGACCTCGGGTGACATCCTCGAGAACCCCGACGTCACTTACTTCTTCCGCACGCCCACGAAGGGCTCGGACGGCAAGCCCGGTTTCCCGAAGGTGCGCGCCTTCTTCGTCGACTCGCTCGGCGGCCTCGATCTACCCGAAGTCATCGCCGACTCGGACGCCAACGGTGACGCCGTCGCCGAGGCGCTCGCGCTCCTGCCCGGCGCCGACGAGATCCTCACGCAGACGCCGACGAAACTCGTGCCGACTGCGCCCGTCAAGGAGATCGCGTTCCTCTTCGACGAAGCCGTCATCCCCGAGTCCGTGGTGAACGTTCTCGATGGCTCGAGCCCGACGATCTCAGTGCTCTTCAACACGGTCGCACTGCCGGGCTTCGCGCCCAAGGTGGCGCCGGCGACGCTGCAGCTCTTCCACCAGCAGAACGATCTCACGATCGTGCGGTGGGTGCCGGCGGTGCAGGCCTTCCCGCCGAACGGGTTCCTGTTCGTGCAGGTCAACGGTCTCGTGCAGGACCTCGCCTGCAACTCGAAGCTGTCGCTCTCGGGGTCGGGTGACCCCAGTCTCTTCATCGGCGTTCTCGTCGACTCGGCGATCGACGAACAGTTCGACCCGATCGTCGAGCCCTTCACGAACGACGCCAACGAAGACGAGAACAACTCCTCCGCCGACTGGGCGAACAGCTTTCCCGGCTTGCTCGGCCCGGTGTTCGGCGGTGGCTCGGGAACCGACGGCAAGTTGATCCTCGATGACACGGCCACGTCGGAGAGCCTGGGCACGTCGGTGTTTCCGATCGCTGCCGTCGTCGACATCGAGGCGCGCGAGCTGCGGTTACCGACGGTGCGTCAGGTGTCCGACGGCGTCTTCGAGCCGCGCGCTTGGGAGTTCTCCAAAGTCGACATTCCGACGTCGTGGACCGTGAAGGTACTCACGGACCGCGACGACGACGACACGCCGGATCCCGAGGAGTTCATCGTTCAGAGTCCCGGCCATCCTCTCGACGGTCTGGGCGCGCCGCTCGTGCTGCGTTCGTCGGGTAACTTCACGCTTGGTGGCACGGTCGACGTCAGCGGTGTCTCCGCAGTCGACGGCGTGCGTCCGCCGAGCGAGATCAGTGCCCTCTACGCCGACTTCCTCGGTGTCGGTGCCCCAGGTGCCGAGCCGCTCCTCGCAGCGGGCAACGGGGGACGCGGCGGTGACTCGCTGCTGCTCTCCGAGGGTGACGTCGCCTTGCCGCTCGTCTCACCGCCCGGTGGTGGCTTCCAGGCCGCTGACGCCAACGGCGTGATCCGCGGCGTCACGGGTCGCAGCACGGGGCTTTCGAGCACGATTCTGACCGACGCCAACCGCGACCTCTCGGTGCTCAACACCGACGGTGTGCTCAGCGCGGCGCTCGCGGCCGGCGAGATCCTGATCCAGCCGAACGTCGGCGTCGGGAGCCAGCAGCTCGGCAACGCGGGCACGAACAACGTCGAGATCGACGAGAACCATCCGATGTTCGTCGTCAAGACGGTCGAGGTGACCGGTGGCGTCACCAAGATCACCGTGCAACCCGAGAACGGCTCGCTGACGCAGGTCTCCGACAACGTCGGCAACGACTACGCGCCGATCGCGGCGGCGGGTGACTCGTACCTCCTCGGACGCTTCGCCGGCTCGCAGGGCGGTGACGCGACGCCGTTGGGGCGTGGCGGGCTCGGCGCCCAGCCCTACATGGTCGTCAATGCGACGGCCATCACGACGACCGGCGGTGGTGCCGGTGGTGGTGGCGGCTTCGAAGAAGGCTCGAAGGGCGGCACGTCAGGTCCCGAGGCCAACCCGCTCACTGATCAGCGCGGCACCTCGAACGGCATGTCGCTCGATGAGTCCGCCGGCGCAGAAGGTGGGCTCGGCGCGATTGCCGGCTCGGCGCGCGTCATGTCCGACATCGAGCTCGACGTGCTCTCGCAGAGCGCCGGGCTCGACCTCGCAGGTCTCACGGGCACCGCGCTCGAGGGGTCGCTGTTGATCCCGAACAGCGAGTTCGACGGCTGGATGTTCCGCGTGGAGAGCTTCGACGGCACGACCCTTGTGATCGACCGCATCGTCTCCGACGCCGTCGACATCGGACTTTCCGACGGCCCCGGGGCCAACGGTCCCGGGCTCGGTGTCGGCGTCGTCGTCGACTTCCTCATCGTCCCGCGCCTCGACATCGGTGGCGCCGGCGGAGGTGGCTCGGGCGCCTCGATCACCGGGTCGCTCAACTTCGCATCGAGTAGCTTGCCGACGGTCACGCCCGGTGCGGGCGCCGGTGCAGGTGGCGGGTCGGTCGTCCTCGAGACGGCCTCCACGATGATCATCAGCTCCACGGCGCAGGTTCTCGCGCGCGGGGGCAACGGCGCGTCGTTCTCGGACACGCAGGGCACGCGCTACGCCGGCGGCGGCGGCGGTGCCGGCGGCAACATCGTCATTCGCGGCGGCTCGCAGCTCAGCATCTTCGAAGGCGCGGTGATCTCGGCCCTCGGCGGTGAAGGTGGTGGGGTCGACGGGTTCGGTCGCGGCGGTGCCGGCGGCGGTGGCTTCATTCGCATCGAGAACAGCAAGGACACGCTCTCAGCCGTCCTGCTGAGTGCGTTCACGCAGCCCCCGGTCGGAGAACCCAACGTGGGGCGTTCGCTTGGCGATGCCCAAGGGGTGGGCCGTAGCAAGTTCTACGACACGATGCTCGTCAACACGGCGTACACGCGCATCGAAGTCGACTACGTGGCCGACACGAACGGCGACAGCATCGTCGAGGAGTTCACGTGGGCGTTCGACGAGATGGGTTCTGACGGCGGCACCGCCGGCATCTTGAACACGCCGTTCGACATCACGTTGAACACGGTGCCAGCCAACGAGCAGGGCTTCCTCGACACGAACGTCATCACGGAGTTCTTCGTCGCGCCGTCCGATCTGATCGGTGGGCGGACAGGTTTCGTCTGGGATGACGTCGACGATGTGCTGCTCTACGTGCCCGGGATCGGGACTTCGGAGATCCATCGCCTGAACGCCGACTTGACGCCGGCCACGCCCGCGACGATCCCGATGCCGTTCATCGTTTCGGAAGGCGCGAACGAGTTCGACATCGTGTCGATCGCGGTGAACGCGGCAGAGATCTACCTGCTCGAGGCGGGCACGGGGCGCGTGATCGTGCTCAACCGCGCCGGCGTCTTCCAGCGCATCGTCACGCTTCCCAAGGCCGTGTCGGGTGCGATGGCCATCGACGGTGCGGGCAGCTTGCTGGTCATTGACAACATCGCCGGGACGCTCGACTTCTATGCGTCGATCGATCCCGGGGCGGCCGAGCCACAGCTCACGAGCTTCACGCTGACCGAGGCCCAGGCGAGTTCGCCGATTCTGCGCGACGACCTCGCGGTTTCGCTCAACGTCACCGGCATGGCACTCGACCCGACGGGCACGCTGCTCTGGTGCGTCGACGCCACGACGTCCGAGATCTTCGTGCTCACGCTCGGTGCGGGCGGTACGGCCTCGTCGACGACGGGCATCGAGCCGTCGGGCTTCCTCGAACTCGCCTCGGGTGATGGGATCCTGCCGTCGTCGGTCGCGTTCGACGGGACGAGTCTGTTCCTCGTCAACGCCGTCGCGAAGGACGACACGTCGATCACGACCATCGCGCCCGGTGACATCGGTTCGATCGGAGCGCCCGTGGTGGTTGCCGAGTTCGGCCCGCAGGCGCCGGAAGGTGCGCAGGCGTCCGGTGACGGCGATCAGTTCGTGCGCTTCGAGATCACACTCGATCCCGACGCTGTGGACAACGGCACGACGTTCGACCTCGTGCGGATCGATGAAGTGCGGATCGTGTTCGAGAACAAGTCCTTCTGAGCCTGCCCGACGGAACGCCTCGACGGTGACCGGATGAACTTCGACCTCGTTGTTCGTGCGGCCTTGCGAGCTGACGGTGAACTCGTCGCGCCCGCACGTTGGACTGTCGTCGACGGGCGCACGATGTCGCTGGAGATCGCGACCCGGGGCGAGGCCGAGCAGGCCGTCGACGGCGTCCTCCTTCCCGGGCTCGTCAACGCGCACAGTCACCACGATCTCGGCGGTGTCGAACCGGTCGCGGCGACGGGTTCGTTTCCCGACTGGTTGCTCACGATCGGTGCAACACGCGCAGCCGACCGTGACGTCGAGCTGGCGGCCGAGGTCGAGGCGCGTGCGTTGCGGGCCCGCGGTGTCGTGGCGAGTGGGGACATCGACGCGACGTCCGGGGCCGCGACGCGCGGGCGTTCGCGCGGCGGGTTGACGGGCGTTTCATACCTCGAGATCGTCGGCGTGCACGAGCAGCGCGCACTCGTGAATCTCGACCGCGCGCTGTCCAACGCGGCGGCGCTCGGAACAACGTGCGGGCTGTCTCCGCACGCGCCGTATTCGGTGCACGCCGATGCGCTGCCGAAGATCGTCGCGGCGGCGAGCAAGCAAGGCCTTCCGCTGGCGATGCACGTCGCCGAAACGCCCGAGGAGACGCGCTTCATGCTCCGCGGCGACGGCCCGTTTCTCGGCTTCCTCGAGGCAATCGGCAAGGGGCTGCCGTTCCGACGCGTGCCGCGCAAGCGCCCCATAGCCTATGTCGACGATGCCGGTCTGCTGGCCGCCGATGGGCTCGTGATCCATGGCAATGATCTCGATGACGACGACATCGCGCGGCTGGCAGCGCGCGGCAGTTCGGTCGTCTACTGCCATGGGACGCACCAACACTTCGAGCGCCCTCGGCACCGTTTCCTCGACCTTCTGGCCGCGGGCGTCAACGTGGCGCTCGGTACGGATTCGGCGGCGTCCAACGCTGGAATCGATCTTTGGGGCGAGATGCGGCGGCTTGTCCGCGACCGCCCCGACATCGCGCCGCTCCAGGTGTTGCACTGCGCGACGGTTGGCGGCTGGCGCGCGCTTGGGCGCTCAACTGAGTCCGGACTCTTCTCGTCGGGGGCACCGGCCACGGGGTTCGTGGTGGGTGAGGCGCCGCTCGACGTGGAGGGTTGGTCGGCCGAGGCTGTTGCCGAGTGGGCGCTGCTCGGTGACTCGCGTGTGGCGCTCTGCTGCGATGGTGTCGATCTCGTCAGTGGTGAGCACGCGAAACTTGCAGGTGTCTCGACGTTCCTTGACACTGTCTCAGGGCAGGGCTAACGCCCTTGTCCCGGTTCACGTTCGGTGGCATGTCCTGCCGATCACGGCAGTCGCCGTTCTCGGTTTTCCCTTTGGCTGCGAAGATCTCTTCATGAGTGTGCTCGCCGAACGCTTCGATGTGCTCCGCGACGTCCTCGAGGACGCCGAGCGCGTCGTCGTGACGGGGCACGCGCGAGCGGATGGCGATGCGGTCGGAGCCGTGGCGGCATTGCGGCGCTACTGCGAGCTCGAGGGGAAGGATGTCGTGGCGCTGCTCAACGAGCCGTTGAGTCCGCGCTACACGTTCATGACGTTCGAGCGGAAGTACGAGATCTACGATCCGGCGCGTCACGACGAGGTCGTCGCAGCAGCCGACGTCATCATCATGTGCGACCTTGCGGCACCCGAGCGACTCGGGCGCATCGCGCCGGCGTTCGACGCCTCGCCGGCCAAGAAGATCTGCATCGATCACCACCCCTGGGCGGGTACGGCCGACGGCCCGGTCGACATCAACCTCATCGACGCTGATGCCACGGCCACGGGACGCATCGTCTGGGACTACATCCAGCACGTCGAAGGACGCGTCGACCGCGAGATCGCCGAGTCGGTGTTCGTGTCGCTGTGCACGGACACCGGTTGGTTCCGCTACCCGAACACCGACGCCTCCGTGCTCAAACTCGCGGCCGAACTCGCACAGCACCACCTCGACCTTCCGGCGATGCACCGCGCGATCTACCAATGTCACAGCGCAGGCGTTTTGCGGCTGCTCGGGCACGTGACGCGCAGCATGAACGAGGAGTGCGACGGGCGCTTCGTCTGGACGACGGTGCGGCGCGAGTTCCTCCGCGACCTCGAGGTCGAGCACTTCGACGTCGACCCGATCCTCGACGTGCTGCGCGCGGGCGGGAAGGTTCGCGCCGTGGCACTCTTCACCGAGCTCGACGACGGCGGCTTCGCCGTGAGCTTGCGCTCATACGGCGACCCGGACGTGAACGGCATCGCGCGCTTGTTCGGCGGGGGCGGCCACACCTACGCGGCCGGGCTCACGCTTGGTCCTGAACACGCCCAGACACAAATGGCCGAGTTGATCGACACGGTGCGACGCGGCGTACGGGCGATGGCACACGTATGACGTCCTTCGCAATCATCTCCGATCTGCACTCGAACATCGAAGCTCTCTCGGCTGTACTGTCACGCCTCGATCGCGAGGGCGTCGACCGCATCCTCTGCCTCGGCGATGTCGTCGGCTACGGACCCGATCCCGAGAAGTGCATCGACCTCGTCATGGAAAACTGCGATCTCACGATCTGTGGAAACCACGACGAGGCGTTGTTCAAGGGTGCCCACGACTTCAACCCGGTCGCCCGCCAGGTCATCGAATACAACCGCCGTATGCTCAAGCCCAACCTCTGGGCGGGCGCGGCGAAGCGTGCGCGTTGGCGCTTCATCGAGCGGCTCCCCGAGCGGCACCAGGAGGGCGACTTCCTCATGGTGCACGGCTCGCCGCGCGACCCGATCCACGAGTACATGATGAAGACCGATGTGATCTTCATCCCCGACAAGATCCGAGACATCTTCACGTACTTCGAAGGTCTGTGCTTCGTCGGCCACACGCACTTCCCGGGCGTCTTCACGTCCGACCTGCAGTTCCGTGACCCCGGCCAGCTCAACCAGCGCTGGGAGTGGGATGGCGAGCGTGCCGTCGTGAACGTGGGTTCGGTGGGCCAGCCCCGCGACGGCGACCCGCGCGCGTCGTGTGTCGTCGTGGAGGACGGAGTCGTGCGTTTCCTGCGCGTCGATTACGACATCGCCACCGTGCAGCGGAAGATCTACGACAACCCGAACATCCCCGATCTCTGCGCCGCGCGGCTCGAGATCGGCAAGTGATGGTTCGCCCGTCGGCCGAGAGGAGCGACTCGAAGTGATCGATGGGATCATGCGCGCAGTGCTGCCACGCCTTCCGCGCAGCATCATCTGGACGGTCGCACGGCGCTACGTCGCTGGCAACGAACTCGCCGACGCGCTCAAGCGTATCGAAGCGCTCCGGGCCGAGGGCTTCGCGACGATCATCGACGTACTCGGCGAGGCCGTCGAGAACCTCGACGCCTCGCGTGCCGCGGCGGCCGAGTATGCCCGCGCGATCGACGGGCTGAGCGGCGTCGACGACGAATGCACGATTTCGGTCAAGCCGACGCATCTCGGGTTGCTGCTCGACAAGGACGTCTGCATCGAGCTGCTCGACGGCATCTGCCAGCGTTCGGTCGACGCAGGCCGACGCGTGCGTCTCGAGATGGAAGACCATCCCACCGTCACGGCGACACTCGACGTCTTCCGCACGGTGCGCGATCGCCACGCGCACCTCGGCATCGTGCTTCAGTCGCGGCTCTTTCGCACCGAGGACGACCTGGCGTCGCTGCTCGAACGCTACGGCGAGGGCCTCGATGTTCGCCTCGTGAAGGGCATCTATCTCGAGCCCGAAAGTGTTGCCTGGACCGACGCCCAAGACATCAGCGATCGCTACATCGAACGCGCCGAGCAGCTCATCGCCGGCAATGCGTATCCGAGCTTCGCGACGCACGACGAGCAGGTTGCGCAGCGTTGCGTGGCGCTGCTCGAGGTGGCGGGGCGTCCGGTCGGGAAGGGGCGCGCGGGGCGCTACGAGTTCCAGTGCCTCATGGGTGTGCGCTCGGCGTTCGCCGCGTCACTCCGCGACGCCGGTCATCGCACGTCGATCTACGTGCCCTATGGCGCCGACTGGCACGCGTACTCGATGCGCCGTCTCGCCAAGAACCCCGAGATCGCGCGCCACGTGATGTGGGCCGCCCTCGGGCTCGAGCGCTGAGCGAGGCACGGCGTTCGGGCGTTTCGTGACCGAGGTGTCGCGCGCGGCGTGCGCGTGCCGACCGACCGCGAGCGCTACGGCTCGTCCGTCACGCGGCGTAGCGTCAGCAGGTCCGATGCTGCGGTCACCGGCAGAGCGAGCGCCCACTCGGGCGTCTGCTCATCGTTGGGGACGACGAGCATGACGTCTCCTTCGGCGAGGCCGAGCCGCGCGCGAAGGGCGTCAGCGACGGCGCGGGCCGAGGGGCGGTCGCTGACGGGCTGGTTGGCGGCGTAGCGCGCCGAGGCCGACAGGAAGACGAGCGGGACACCGCGTGGGGCGACGTAGATGGTGGGGCGTGCGCGGCCCGTCTGCGGCGGTGTCAGGGCGGCGAGGTCGCTTCCCAGGGCGGACTGACGCGTTTGCGAGCGAGCCTCGCGTTCACCCAACGCCTGCCAAGCCGAGATCGACAGCACGGCCACGACGATGATCGTCCGCACGAGGCCCGCCGACCGGGATGTCTTCGCCGGAATGCAGATTGCGACGGCAGTGGCGATGCCGGGAGACAGGATCAGCCAGAAGTGTTCGTGACCGATGGCGTGTCGTCCGAAGACGAGGACGTTGAACGCGCCCACGCCGACCAGCGTCAGCAGGAGGCGCCGCAGGCGTGGGGTCTGCCACGGCAGGGTCAGCAGCCCGAGTGCGCCCGGAGCGAGCGCCCACCCGTAGAGGCTCCCGAGGTGGGAGTGCGCGGCGTCGCGCCATAGCGTCCAGGTGAAGTCGGGGGCGAAGGGCGTTGTCCGCAGGGCTTGGTGCAGGGTTTCGACGAGCGATCCGGGGGCGACTTGGCGCGCGGCAAGCGCCCACGCGAGAACCATGAAGACTCCCGCGGCCAGCGTGCGTCGCCAGAGGCGCCCGCGTTCCCCGCCGTCGACCAGCGAGCGCGGCGCGAGAAGAAGCGGCACGAGAGCGATGAAGTCGGTCAGTCCTGCGAGCGCGCCAGCGAGCCACGGCGATCCGCGCCCGAGCACCGTCACACGCACGACGAGCAGCAGCGCCGGAAGCGCCACGGTCTCGTAGTTCACGAGCACGCCGTGGTGCCATCCCGACGGAAGTGCGGCGAGCAGCGCCCCGGCCGCAAGTCCCGCGGCTGGCCCGGCAGCGCGAGTGACGATGTCGGCGAGGAGCCAGACGGAACACAGCGTGAGGAGCAGCGCGACGATCCGCGCGCTGACGATCGCCTCGCCCGCCACCATCGCTGCGACGTTGACGAGCCAGGGCAGGCCGGGCGGGTGATGCGTGTAGAAAACCTTCGTGACGTCGGGCGCGGGCGGCACGGGGTTGACGATCGGCACGCCGCCGCTCGACGCCCACCCGACGGCCTCGACGTTGCGCGCGAAGAGCGAGAACATCGCGCCGCAGTTGCCGCGCTGCCCGTCGTGCAGCGGGCCACCGAGCCCGAAGACGTGCAGCAGCACCGTAGCCGCCAGCAACACCGCCAAGAGGGAGCGCGGCGGGCCGGCGTCGAGCGTGGTCTCGCTTTCCATGGATTCCAGGATCGCCATCGAGGCGAGCCGTGCAAGTCGCGGATCGACGATGCGACACTGAAGGTGCCTCGCCGAACGCCGCCATCCCGGTCGCGTCGAGCGAATCGGAGCGCCTCGATGACGCTGTGGGACGACGCCGCACGAGCCTGGGAGAGCCTGGACGTCACTGACGACGCCAAGCTCCACGCGCGCGAGCACCTCGAGCGCTGGGCGACGAATCCACGCCATCGCGGAGATGTCTCGCAGCTCGAGTCGCTGCTCGCGCGGGGCGCCGCCGCCGAACTCCTCGACGCCTTCGGGCGCACGCTCCCGTTCGGGACGGGCGGGCGCCGCGGGGCCGTCGGCATCGGCCCCAATCGCTTCAACATGTGGACGTTCACGACGTCCGTCCAGGGCCATGCCGAGACGCTCTGCGAACGCTATCCGGGCATCACGCCCCGCGTCGTGATCGCATTCGACGTGCGCGTCTTCCACGACCTGCGCGGAGTCTACGACCCGGCGCTGCCGTTGTCCGTGCGCGGGCTGTCGTCACGCGACTTCGCGCGCGCCGCGGCCGAGGTCTACGTGGCCAACGGGGTCGACGTCGCGCTGATCGACCCAGGCGGCGAGCGTCTCATGTCGACGCCCGAGCTCAGCGACGCGATCCGGCACCACGGCGCGCAAGGTGGTCTCAACGTTTCGGCGTCGCACAATCCGCCGGACGACAATGGCAGCAAGGTCTACAACGCCGCCGGCGCGCAGGACACACCGCCCGACGACGAACTTCTCTGCAAGCGCGTCGAGGCCATCGACGACGTGCGCCGTACTCCGTTCGACGAGGCGCATGCTGCGGGTCGGATTACACTGCTCGACGCCGAGGTAGAGAACGCGCGCTTTGTCGAACTCGTGCGGCGCGGTGCGTGGTCGCGTGCGCGCGACGCGGGACCGATCGTCTTCACGAATCTTCACGGCGCGGGAATCTTTACCGTGCGAACCGTGCTCGAGGCGGAGGGGTTCGACGTCCACGTCGTGCCCAGCCAGGCGGCGCTCGACGGGGCGTTTCCCGGCGTGCCGTTCGCGTCGCCGAATCCGGAGGTCCCGGAGGTCTACGCGGCAGCCCAAGCGCGCGCCGACGAGGTCGGCGCCGACATGATTCTCGCGACCGACCCCGACGCCGACCGGATCGGGCTCGAGGTCCGCGGCACCGACGGCTGGCGCTTCGTGACGGGCGACGAGATCCTGTGCCTCGTCGCCGACCACGTGCTGCGCGCGCGACGCGAATGCGGCGAACTTCCCGACGATGCCTACCTTCTCACGACACTCGTCACGACGCGTCTGCTCGGACGCATCGCGCGCAGCTACGGCTGTCATGCCGTCGACGATCTGCTCACAGGCTTCAAGTGGATGGCGGAGGTCGTCGCAGCGCTCGAGGAGAACGGGAAGTGGCGCGACCTCGAGGCCCGCTACGACAGCTTCGTGATGAGCGGCGAGGAAAGCCATGGCGTGCTGCTCACGCACGAGTTGCGGGACAAGGACGGCGCCGGCGCGGCCCTCGCGCTGGCCGAACTCGCCGCCGAGCTGCGCGCGCGCGGCACGACGATCGCCGCGCACCTCGACGTTCTTGCGCGCCACCACGGCGTGATCGAAACGGTGCTCGTCAACACGGTCATGCCGGGTGCGCGCGGCCTGGCGACGATGCGCGCGATCCAGGCCAGCCTGCGCGACGATCCGCCGAGCGCGGTCGGCGGGCTGAAGATTTCGGGCGTCGTCGATCTGCAGGACGAGACGAGTTGGCGTGGCGCCTTCCGGTCGGCGACGGATCGCAGCGCGCGCGACGTGCTCGTCTATCACCTCGAGGGCGGCTCGCGCGTGGTCGTGCGCCCCTCGGGGACGGAGCCGAAGACGAAGGTCTACGTCGAGACCTCGGGGCGGCGCCCCGATCCCGGCACGCTTCTGACGGCCGAGCAACTCGCCGATGATCGCGGCGCGGCGCGGGCGGAGGTCAAGCGCCTGGGCGCGGCGTTCCAGCGCATGATGCTCGAGCGCGGCGGCATCGTGCTTCCGGACCATGCCTTCGCGACCTCGCCGTTGCTGAGTGTCGAGGAGCGTCGACGGTTCGCCGAAGAACTCGTTCCGGTGTTCGAGTCGCGGGCGCGCAGCGGTGACTTTGCGGCATGGCTCGACGGTGAGCTCGGTGCGTGGCGCGCTGGCGCGCGCGAGTTGCTCGCGCCCGGCGTTGCCGCCTGGCTCGGCGAGGCAGGGCTCGACGCCGACGTCGCGACGCGGATTGCCGATGCGTTCGGTGTCTCGCCCGGCTGAGGAGCGCGGGGTCAGCGCGGGAGGGCGTTCACGAACGGGCGCAGGGCGTCGGCGTCGGGAAGTCCTGGCGCGATCCGGTCGAGGGTCTCGAGCGAGCGCCGGGCTCCCGCGCCGTCCCCTGACGACAAGCTCGCGCGCAGGTGCAGGAGCAGGGCGCGCAAGAAACCAGGGTCGTGCTCGAGAGCCTTTTCGGCCCACGCGCGCGCGCCCGTCGCCAAGGCCGTGGCCCGCGCCTGGCGGCCCGCGATGCCGGCTTCCGAGGCGTCCGCGAGGACGGCGGCACCGAGGCTCGTGTAACCGTTGGCGAGCGTCGGCGCGTGGTGCGGTGCATCGAGGAAGCTGATGACCACGACGGCGATCGCCACCAGCGCCGCGCCGACCGCGCGCGCCGGGTTGACGCGCTGGCGCTGCACGACGCGATCGGTCGCCATGCCGATCAGCGTTGCGAGCAGCGGCACGACGATGAGCCGGAAGCGTTCGTAGTGGAAGAACGCGAGCGTCGTGATGACGACCATTGCCACGATGGCGAGCGCCGGCACCCACGACGGGCGCGGGCTGTCGTCGGTGGGGCGCGAGACCCACGGGCGCGGACCGAGGAGCAACGTCGCGGCCGCGGCGAGCGCGGCCAGGAGCCCGAAGGGCAACGCGAGGATGGCCAGCGGCGCGATCACGTCGCGCTCGGTGGCCGGTACCGCGACGATGCCGGTCTGGAACGACTCGACGAGCGCGAGCGAGCGCCAGCGGAGTCGCTGCAGGAAGGTCTGCGGCTCGGCGGCAATGGCCGACAGGGCGCGCGAGCGGAAGTGCGCGGACACTTCGCCGGCCGAGAGCGAGCGATCCAGTGCGCGCTCGGCCCTGCGCTTGGCGATGTCCGACTGCGTAGCGATGTCGCCGAACTCGCGGTCGTTGGTCGCGAAGGTCCCGCTCACCGGGGCGTCCTCGCCGTTGGCCAGCCACAGGTTCACGCCGCCGTTGTCGGAGACGAGGATCAGATCGCCGCTCGCGGACAGGTTGTGCGCTGCGAAGGGCGCGAGAACGACGGCGAACGCGATGACGAACGCGCTGCCTGCGGGCCACGCGCGACGGGCCATCCACGGCGAGAGGAGCACGGCGAGCAGCAGGGCCTGAGGGCGTAGCAGGGCCGTGACGCCGGTCAGGACCCCGACGAGGGCCGCGCGCGGCGTCGTCGGGCGAGCGTGCCAGGCGTCGGCAGCGACGAGCAGCGCGACGAGCGCATCGAAGGCCAGCGTGTCGCCGAGAAGCTTGAGCTCGAAGAAGGTGATCGGGCCGTACGCCGCCGTCAGAGCTGTCGCGACGAGGGCGCCGAGTCGCTTCGTTCGCCGGCGCGCGAAGAGATACACGCCCACCAGCGCCGCCAGTCCGAGCGTGGACTGGATAATCCGTGCCCATGTGCCGTCACCGAACTCGATGCCCGGTGTGATGGCGAGGAACACGGGGTAGAGCGGCGGGAGGTGGTAGGGCTCGGTGGCGCGCGGGTCCTCGGCGGCACCTGTGAGGCCGACGGCACGATCGACGTAGTAGGCTTGATCGCTCGTGAGGTGGCGCGCGAGCGGGTTGCTCGCCTCGTGCGTCGAGACGATCAACAGCTTCAGGATCGCGATGGCGATGAGCAGCGCGATCAGTGGTCGGCCCCCTTCGCGCAACCAGGCCCCGGGCGACGAAGGCACGGGGTCGGAAGGCACGGGGTCGGTCGGCGTCGAGGCGCTGGGCATGAACAGGTCCAGATGCTGTGAGAGGTCACGCGTGCTCGACGCGAGCTGGCTGCTACTCTCGGCTGTCTCGGAGGGACACGTACCAGCAGACCATGGCACACCTCATCTCGTCCATCGCGTCACCGATCGAACCGGCCGGCTCGATCCTCGAAGGCCTCGCCGATGCCTGTTGATCCGGGCGAGCCAAGTGCCCTGACGTGGCGCGAGAGCATGGCGGCGTTCTTCGTCGCGCTCGTCGCCTCGGCGTTGCTTTTCGCGCCCGTCCTGATCGGCGAGCGCTGTGTGCTGTCGTTCGAACTCGACGATCCCCGCTTCGACATCCGGCCCTGGGCGATCCCCGGTGGCGCCGAGGTCGCGCCCGTCAACCCGATCACGCCGGACGCCGACCTCTTCGTGCTGCCCGGCATGATGCGCATGCGTCAGATGCTCGCTGAAGGCGCGCTGCCCTGGTGGGACTCGAACCAGCTGCTCGGCTATCCGCTCGCCGGGAACGTCCCTTACCCGCTGTGGTCGCCGCTGACCTGGCCGGCGCTCGCCCTCGACCCGATCACGGCGATGGACGTCACCCTCTGGCTGCACACGGCCCTTGCGATGTGGCTGGCGTGGCGGGCGGCACGGTTGTTTGGCGTGCGGTCGTCTTTTGCGGCCGCGGCGGGCGTGGGCTTCGCCCTCTCGACGTGGATGGTGACGCGTTGGCACCTGCCGCAGATCCAGCACACCTCGACCTGGTGGCCGGGGTTGCTGTGTGCCTCCGAGTGGCTGCGACGCGGGCGCTGGTCGCGGGGTGTTGCCGAGGGCTCGCTCGCGCTGGGCTTATCGATGGTGTCGGGCTTTCCGCAGGTGGCTGTGGCTCTCGCAGGTGGGTGGGGACTGTGGACGTTGTCCGATGCGACGCTGCGCAGGCCGCGCAACATTGGCGGCGTCGTGCTTGCGGGGCTCATCGCGGCGTGTCTCGCCGCGCCGGCCTTCGTCACGGCGGCCGCGGCCTATGCGCCGTCTTTGCGCGCCACGGAAGCCACGCGCGCGGCGACGGCCCAGCAGAGTCTTCCCGTAGCGGCGCTCGCTGGGGCACTGCTGCCCGAGGCCTTCGGGCTGCCGTCCGACTTCTCGCAACCCGACACCGCCCCCGCGCCGCGCATGGAAGACTACTTCCCGCAGCGGCAGTTCTGGTCGGACGACCTCCAGGACAACGTCGTCGAGAACGCGCTCTACCCCGGGGCGCTGCTGGTGCTGCTGTTCCTCGTGGCCTGGCGCAAGGGTGTGGACCGTCGCGCAAGGCGCCTGCTTCTCATCGCGACCGCAGCGCTCCTCGTGACATTGGCCTGGTCGGCGATCTCCGAGGTGCCCGGAGCCGCGTCGCTGGGCGCAGGCAACATCAAGCGCATCTTGATCCTCTGGGCCGGCGCGTTGCCCCTCGCGGGGGCCCTGGCGCTCGAGGCCATCGCGCGTGAACGCGTCGCGGTTCCCGCTCTCGGCGCGGCGATCACGATTGGCGTCGTCGCGATGGTTCCCTTCGGCGTCACGTTCCTCGAGGTTCCCGGAGCCGTGGAGTATGCCGAGCGCCTCTGGACGCATGTCGGCGTTCAAGTGGCCTGGATGATCGTCGGGCTCGTCGCGCTCATGCGCCTCGATGTGAGTGCGCGCTGGACGCTGTGGATCCCCGCGCTCGTGCTCGCGTGCGACCTCGGCTGGCACGCGCGGCGCTTCAATCCCTTCCCGCTGCAGGAGACGGCCTTCCCGGCCACGCCCGTCGTCGAGGCGTTGATCGACGCCGCGGGCGACGAGCGCGTCGCCGTGCTCGGAAAGGGCAACCTCGCGCCCCCGACGGCCATGACGCTCTTCGGCGTGCGCAGCATCCACGGCGCCGCGCCGATGGTTTCGGCGCGCGTCACCGAGTTGCTCGAAGTCGTCGAGCGCGGGCTCATCGACCCGCGCGACCCGCGCATCGTGGAGCCCTTCGAGCGGCTTGCAAGTCTCGAGGATCCCCTCGCCGACCGGCTCGGAATCGGCCTGGTCGTCCACGGCGATGCCGCGCTCGTCGCGGCCCATCCTGACCGCGTGGCCTTCGCATCGGAGCAGTCGGCGTTGGCGGGCATGACTCGCCCGGGCGCCTACCCGCGTGCCTGGACGACGGGGTCCGTGCGCGTCATCGAAGACCGCGACGAGCGACTCGCAGCTCTCGCGACGATCGGTGAGTCGGGTGGACTGGGGCACGCCGAAGTCGTCGTCGAAGTGCCGATCGACGTCTCGTCGTTCTCACAGGCCGACCGCCCTGACGGGGCCAACGGGGCCGAGGTTTCGGTCGTGCCGAATGGCCTGCGCATCGTGGCAGGGCTCGGTCCGAGCGAGAGTGGAGCGCGGATGCTCGTCGTCTCCGAAGCTTGGGATCCCGGCTGGCGTGCCACCGTGGACAACGAGCCTGCCGAACTCCTCATCGTGGATCATGCGTTGATGGGCGTCGTGCTGCAGCCCGGCCAACGTCGCGTGACCTTCGACTACGAACCCGTCGGTTGGCCGCTCGCGCGCGTACTCTTGGCGCTCGGCGTCGCCGCCTGGATCGGCGTGGGGTTTGCCGCGATGCGCCGACGCGCCGGCCCGCCCTCGGAAGAGCGAACCGACGCGCCGGCTGTCACCTGATCGTTGCTGTGACTGCTGCGGTCAGGGCACGTACGTCACGCTCGTCGCGTTCGAGGCCGCGTTGATCGGGCCCGTCACGACGAAGGCGAACGTCAGCTCGAGCCCTTCGATGCCCATGCCGGGCATGGCCGGGGAGACGAGCGAGGCGCTCGCCGTTCCCGATGGCGACAGCGTTCCCGTCCAACCGGGAAGCACCGGCGAGCCGAGCAGACTGATGCCCAGCGACGTGAGCGCGTCGAAGTTCACCGGCAACACCGTCGACCCGATCGGCGTGCCGGGCGTGCTGCCCG
Organism: Planctomycetota bacterium; assembly: GCA_029259745.1. Taxonomy (GTDB): domain Bacteria; phylum Planctomycetota; class B15-G4; order B15-G4; family B15-G4; genus OFTM221. The sequence continues at coordinate 17,158 of JAJDEO010000069.1, read as the reverse complement.
AGAAGCCCATCAGGATGGCGTAGTTGCGATTGGCGAGGGCCGGATCGTCGAGCGCGAATGAGACGCTTGCGCCCGCGGCGGCCGACACGAACACCGTGTCGGTCACGAGGGCCGGCGCGACGCCGTCGTCGACGGTCCGCAGCGAGAAGTCATCGATGTTCCAGCCTCCGAACTCGAGGCCACCGTCGGACTCGAGCTGGAAGCGCACCCGAACGTTGGAGTTCCCGTCCGCGATCGACGAGATGTCGTACGTCTCGACCGTCCAATCGGTGTCGAGCAGATGATCCGATCCACCGCCGACCGGGTTCTGCCAGACCTGCGTGCCACTGACGCTGAGCGTGGCCTGGTCGAACGTCGCATCTTCCACCGTGAGCCAGCGCGCGAAACGCAGCTGCACGTCGGAGGCCGCCGAGCAGTCGATCACCGGCGACTCGAGGTAGTTGTTGACGTTCGACTGGTATTCACCGTTGAAGCCCGCGTCGCCGAGGTCGTTGCCCCAGACGCTCGAGCCTTCGAAGGCACTGCCGGGGTCGCCCGCGTTGCCCTGCGGAGCACCGCGCTGCCAGTCGTCCTGCTGGGCGAGCTGGACGTGACTCCAGCCTGCGTCGTTCGGGCCTTCGAAGTCCTGCGCGAAGATGTTCGTGACGAGGCCAACCTCGAAGTCGAACGTCGAGGCGCCTGGCGACGATCCCTCGGGCAGCCAGTCCTGCTGGCCCTCGGCGTTCGTGCCGACGAAGTGGTAGTCGACGCTGCCGCTCGGAGCCACGCCGGGAATGACGGCGACCCATTCGTCGACGCCGTTGCCGGGGATCATGGCGACGGTCTGCACGGCACCGCCGTCGACGCTCCAGTTGAGATCGACACCCGTGACCGGCGAGCCGTTCAGAGACGTGGCCGTGACGGAGGCGGCGTAGGGGCCGCCGGCGTCGACCGTGTCAGCGATCTCGGTGTGCGCGAGGATCAGGTCGACGGGCTCGGCCAGCAGTGCCGCCGAGGCACTGACAGCCGTGGCGATGCGCTCAGCGAGGACGTAGTCGTTCGCGCTGCTGTTCTGCGTGTCGCCTGACGTGTGGATCACGGACGAGAAGGAGTCGAGGTCCTCGAAGAAAAACGCTGCCGGGATCCCGCGCGCCTGGAATGCGGCGTGGTCGGACGAGCCGGCACTGAGGATGCCGGTGTTGATGCCGAGCGTCGGCGTGTAAGCCTCCGTCACCTCGATGCAGAACGCCGTGAGCGCGGCATCGGTGTTGTTCGTGACGAAATCGACGTCGAAAGCATCGCCGTTCGTGCGATGCGCGATCATGTCCATGTTCAACATCGCCAGCGCCTCGATGCTCGGCTGACTGTTCAGGAAGTCGGCGTACTCACCGGCACCGACGAGCCCGAACTCTTCGGCGCTGAACCAGACGAAGCGGATCGTGTTCTCGAACTCACCTTCCGACAGAACGCGCGCAGCTTCGAGCAGGCCACCCGAACCCGACGCGTTGTCGTCGGCGCCCGGCGCGGTGAACTGCGAGCCGGAGAGATTGATCGAGTCGTAGTGAGCACCGAGGATCACGACGCGGTCGGGATTCACCGACCCTGTGATCTCGGCGATGATGTTCGGCGCAAGGCTGTTGTCGAACGTCTGCGTCGTCACGGAGTCGATCCCGGGGATCGCGTTGAGTTCGCCGATGATCCAATCGCGCGCCTGCAGGATCTGCGCGCTGTCGGCGCGTCGTGTGAAGTACGACGAGAGCTGGTCGACCGTGGCCGAGATGTTCGCACCCGTGATCGGCGCCACGAGCGTGGCGACACGCGGGTCGACACTCAGAGCAGCCTGGGGGCCGAGCTGGCCAAGAGACGACGCGAGAGAATCCGACGTGGCTGTGGCCTTGCGTGCCGGCGACTTGAACGGCGTCGGGGGCAACCACGACGAGCGGGTGACGTGCGCCTGGGTGTGGCCGCAGCCGGCGAACCACTCGGGGTGTTCGGCGCGCACGGCGTTGGGCACGGCGACGATGTTGTGAATCGTCGTCGAGCCGAGGATGCGAACACCGGGCGCGGGGCGGTTGCGGCGCGGCGTGACGATCACGGTGGCGTCGTCGGGCCAGGTACCGAGGTTGCGCACGACGATGCCGCGGGCCTCGAGGGCGGCGAGCTGCGAGTCGGTGGCTTCGCCGATCGCGGCCGAGCCGTAGTGGCCGTAGTAGTCGAGCTGGCGTGGGAGCGTCTGCGCCGAGCCGGCCGGCAAGGGCTCGGGGAGCAGGACGAGGGAGGTCGCGGGGTCGACGTCGGAAGCCGAAGCTGTCGACAGAACGAGGGCCAGGATGGGTCCGAGCATGAAGGGACCTTGGGCGGGAGGGAGAGAGGAGCAGAGCCCGGAGGGAGCGGGAGAGTGGGCGGCTGCGATTTCGGGGGCATTCAGAATACCGTGGTTCGCGGCGATGTGGGTGCCTCGTGTCTCACGAGCGAGACGTTCGCGAGACTTCCACGACCTACGCGCTCGTTGGGCTCTGGCTACCCATCGGATTGCTGGGGTGCGGAGCTGGAAGGCGCACGGGGTGTGGTCTGTTTCTGCGAGCGACCTCATGACGCGGCATCCTCGGCGGGAACCCAACCCGCTCGGCGCAGAGCCGTCGCTTCCTCGATGTCCTCGGCACAGGCTTCCTCGCGTTCATCCAGCGCGGCGATCGTCCGCGCGACGGCGACGAGGCGCGTGGCAGCCCGTCCCGACAGGGCGAAGTGCGTGATCGTGGCTTCAAGCGCGGCGTGTGCTCCGGCGTCGCGCGGATAGGGCGCGGTCGCGCGCCGTTGCACGCGTGCGCGGGCAACCCGCGCAGCCACCGTGTTGGACGTCTCGCGCGCTCCGGGTGACAGCAGGCGCTGCGCTGACGGCGACGGGGCTTCGACGAAGAGATCGAAGCGATCGAGGAGCGGTCCGCTGATCCGCTGGCGATACGCGTTGCGCTGGAAGGGTGTACACGTGCAACCGCGCGTGGGATGTCCATGGAATCCACACGGGCAGGGGTTCATCGTGCCGACCACCAGCGGCTTGACGGGAAACGTCGCAGCACGGCCGGCGCGCGCCAGGCGGATGACGCCGTCTTCGAGGGGTTGGCGAAGGCTCTCGAGATGTCCGCGCGGGAACTCGGGCATCTCGTCGAGGATCAGGACCCCGCCGTGCGCGAGGCTCAGCTCGCCGGGCATCAAGGGGCGGCCACCACCGACGAGCCCGGCCCGGCTGATCGTGTGGTGTGGAGCGCGCACGGGTGGGCGTGAGATCCAGCGCGCGTCCTCTCCGCCGATGGCCAGTCCATGTAGGGCCGACGCCTCGAGGGCGCGTTCCTCTTCGAGCGGGGGGAGGAGTGTTGCGAGGCGCTGGGCGAGCATCGTCTTGCCTGAGCCCGGTGGGCCGACGAGCATCAAGTGATGCGGCCCCGCGGCGGCGACTTCGGCAGCCCGGCGGGGAGTGTCGAGGCCGGCCACGTCCGCGAGATCGCCGACGTCGTGCTGGGTATCGTCCTCGAGATCGGCCAAGGGCGCGGGAGCAGCCCGGCCCGCGAGCACGTCGATGGCATGGCCGAGCGACGTGACGCCGATCACGTCGACGCCTTCGATGCGCGCCGCCACCGCCGCGCCGAGTGCGGGGAGTACGAGTCGCGCGATACCTCGTCGCCGCGCGGCAAGTGCGAGAGCCAAGCTGCCGCGCACCGAGCGGACGCGTCCGTCGAGCGCGAGCTCCCCGGCGACGATCGTCGACTCGAAGGCTCGCGCGTCGAGCTCGCCTTGCAGGGCGAGGAGTCCCAGCGCGAGCGGGAGGTCGAAGGAGTTGCCGTCCTTGGGGAGGTCGGCGGGGGCGAAGTTGATCAAGACCGACTTGCGCGGCACGGGCAGGTCGAGCGCAACGAGGCAGCCGCGCACGCGCTCGCGCGCTTCCTTGATTGCACTGCCGGGCAGGCCGCTCATGATGACGCGCTGCATCAGTCCGCCCGTGTACTGCAACTCCATCTCGATGAGCTCGGCGCTGAGCCCGTGGAGGCACAGCGTGTGAACGTGGACGGAATCGTTCACGTGTTGTCCTCCCAGCGACTTCGGCGTTGTGGTGCAAGCGCAACGAGCGCTGCGACGACCAACACCGAGCCGAGCCAACCCGACACCGGCAGGGGCGAGGGGTGACACGGAAGAGGGCTGTAGTGCGCGGCGAAGTGAAACGCCGCTTCGAGTGCCTCGGAGCAGAGTCCGAGCGCCGACGAGAGCCACTCGTCGATCCATGGATGACTCGTGACAAGCGTGATGAGTCCCAATGCCATGACGACGGCGACGAGTGGGGCCAGGATCCACGACCAGATCACGCCCCAAGGCTGCGCGACACCGAACGTCTCCACGCACAGCGGTGCCGTGGCGACGAAGGCCCCGACGGGTGCAAGTGCGCGCAGGGTGCGGGGAAGCATGCGACCGAAGGCGATCAGCCCAGCCACGGCGCAGAAAGACAGCCGCGCCCCGAGCTGTTGCGTGACGCCAGGCGACCAACTCGCCAACGCGATCGCAGCGAGGGCCAAGCGGTCGAGGGAATCGGAGCGTCGGCCGAGCCCGCGTGCCATTGCCCCGACGCACCAGGTCAGCGCGGCGCGCAAGAGGGGTGACCGCGCGCCGGCGATGAACACGAACGCGATGAGCGCCAGGCCCGTGCCTGAACGCGCGGGCAACGCGAGGACCGGGAGCACGCGCGTGCACCATGACGCCACGATTGACACGTGCAGTCCGCTCAGGGCGAGCAGGTGCGACGTTCCGCTGTCGATGGCTGCGCGTCGGAGCGGATCGGGCAAGTTGCCGCGCTCGCCGAGCACGAGCGCCTCGACGAGCCCGCGTTGGGGACGCGGGACCACGGTACGGAGCCGGGCGCGACAGTTGATCGCGAGTCGGTCCAAGCTTGCCGGGTGGGCGGCGCCGGCAGCGCCGAGATCGTCGCAGACGACGGGCATCACGTGTCCCCGACGAGAGACGCGCCCGATCACGCGCACGATCCTGCCGGCCTCGGGCAAGCCCGCCGTGTGACCCTCGCTCAGCTCGATTCGCTGCCCAGCGACCATGAGCCACGGCCCGCGCTCGCCGGGTGTCTGGCGCACGACCCCGATGATCTCCACGGCGCCCTCGTCGACATCGAGGGCGACGGCGCTGGCGGGAATCGACCCGGCCGCCGCGAGGAGGGCCAAGCCCAGCGCCGCGGGCCAGCGTCGCCGCCACGCGTTCAGCCACCATGGGGCGCTCGCGAGCACGCCGAGCCATCCCAGGGCCGGCGGGCTCCAGCAGGTCCACAATGCGACGACGATCAACAGGCCTCGAGACATGCGAGGGATGACGGGCGCACACATCTCATGTGACACGGATCGGGTGTTCCAGTTCACGCCGCCGCCCGCCGGCGTCGATGAAGACCCCGACGCCTGTTATCGTCTGCCCCGCCACTCTGCCCTTCCGTCCTTGCTCCGGTCGCCACGATGACCTCGGGTGCTCCCGCCGATCCTCCGCCGCCGGCCGATGACGCGGACCTCCTCGCGGAGGCCTTCTTTCGCGAGAAGAACGTCGCCGACCTGGCCGACGCGGGCGTCGATGGAGCCGGCCCCTCGATTGCGCGACGGCTCGTGCCGCTCGTGCTCGGTGTGGTCGCCTTGCTCGTCGTCACGGACGTTGCCCTGCGGCACTGGATGCCCGTCGAGGACCTCGTGCCGTGGATGGCGCCCGAACCGGCGGCGTACATCGCGAAGGTCGAGCGGTTCGCCAGCAGTCCGGCACCGGATGTGCTCGTACTGGGGTCCTCGCGGGTGCGCGATGGCGTCGTGCCGGACGAGGTCGAGGGCGAGATCGTCAAGCGCGGCGGCCCGGAGCTCGACGTCTATTCGCTGGGGCTCGTCAACGCCAAGCTCGCCGAGTGGCGGGCCTTCGCCCGCTCGCACCTACCCGACCCAGCGCCCAAGCGCGTCGTGATCGGTGTGACGGGGTCGGAGCTCGTGCGCGTCCACGGCTTCCAGTACGCAGCGCGGTTCCTGTGGCGCCCGGCCGATCTCGTCGACTACGTGGGACGCACGTCGTACGAAGACTTCAAGGTCGCGAACGTCGAGTCGTTCCTCGAGTCGCTGCTGGGAGAATGTTGGTATCTCTTCCAGCAGCGCCTCCCCCTGCGCAAGCGTCTCGTCGAGACAGTGCTCGAAACCGTCGGTCTCGGTGAGAACGACGCGGGCAAGCTCGAGCGACGCGCGGCGACGCGCGCCTGGTTGACCGACTTCATCATGTCGGAGGACGGTTACGCGCCGCAGCCCGACGCGCCGGCCCGTTCGCTCGCGCAAAGCATCAAGCTCGACGAACGCGACGTCCAACGTTCGATCCCTCAGCGCGAACTCGTGCGCGACTCCGAGATGCGCGAAGGCTCCTTCGAGGTGCTCGCCGAACTCGTCGCGGACCTGAAGTCGCAGGGCTGCTCGGTGGCGCTGGTCGAGATGCCGACGAGTCCGTATCTCCAGGCGCTCAACCCCGTGCTGCACGGCGACGTCTTCCGGCAACGTGCCGCCGAGCTGTGCGAGGAACTCGACATCGTCTGGATCGCGATGCCGCCCTCGCGCACGTTCCTCACGGACGCCATGTACACCGACGTCAACCACCTCGATGTCAACGGCGCGCGCCGCTACAGCCGCGTGCTCGGTCGCCTGCTGCTCGCCTCGGGCTTCCTCGACGAGGACGACGAGCCGTGATCTTCTCGAGCTTTCGCTTCCTCGTCTTCTTTCCCGTCGTCCTGCTGCTGTACTTCGTGTCGCGCAACCTGCGCTACCGACAGTGGCTGCTGCTCATCGCGAGCTACATCTTCTACGCGAGCTGGGACCCGCGCTTCCTCGCGCTGATCTTCGGCTCCACGCTCGTCGACTATGTCGTCGGTGCAAAGCTCGGGCGCGAGACGAACGCGGGGCGGCGCAAGCTCTGGCTGACGGTGAGTCTGATCGCCAACCTCGGCGTGCTCGGATTCTTCAAGTACTTCAACTTCTTCGCCGACTCGTTGCGCTCGTTGTTCGCCACGGCCGGTGTGCGAATCGACCCCGCCGGCGCGCTGCACGCTCTCGTCCCTGCGATCCCGATCGACCCCGCCAACGGTCTGCTCGACCTCGTGCTGCCCGTCGGCATCAGCTTCTATACGTTTCAGACGATGAGCTACAGCCTCGACATCTATCGCGGCAAGCTCCAGCCCCAGCGCGACTTCGTCACGTTCGCGCTGTTCGTGGCGTTCTTCCCGCAGCTCGTCGCCGGTCCGATCGTGCGCGCCGTCGAGCTTCTTCCGCAGCTCGAGCGCAGCCTGCGCGTGCGCTGGGACGACATCTCGGTGGGCATCCGGCGCTTCACGATCGGGTTCATCAAGAAGGTCTTCCTGGCCGACAACATCGCGCCGCACGTCGACCGCATCTTCGACGCGCCGGGCGGCTTCGACGGCGTGACGCTCTGGGTCGGTGCCATCGGCTTCGCAGCCCAGTGTTACTGCGACTTCTCGGGCTACACCGACATGGCGATCGGCTGCGGGCGCGTGATGGGCTTCCGCCTGCCGGAGAACTTCCGCTTCCCGTTCACGGCCGTGAACGTCGCCGACTTCTGGCGGCGCTGGCACATCACGCTCTACTCGTTCATGCGTGACTACCTCTACTTCGCGCTCGGTGGGTCGCGCGTGGGGCCGGTGCGGCTGCTCGTCAACGCGATGATCACCATGACGCTCGTGGGCTTCTGGCACGGCGCCGACTGGCAGTTCGTCCTCTGGGGCGCCTACAACGGCGTGCTCGTGATCGGACACCGGCTCGTGGGGCTCATGATCGCTCGCAGCAGGGCGCTCGTGAAGGCGCTGGAGTCGACGCCAGGAATCGTGGCGCGCGTGGCTCTCACGAACCTCCTCTTCTTCATCTCGTTCGCGATCTTCCGCTCGGCGTCGGCACCCGAGGCGCTCGAGATGGTGGGGCGCATGCTCGTGCTCGACGACGCCGGGGCGCGACTCGTGCTCGCATGGCAGCTGTTCGCCTTCGCGTGCGTCCTGCTGTCCAACATCGCCTGCGAGTTCGAGCTTCCGCGGCGCGTCTCGGAGTCGGCCGGGCCGGTGTGGGTGACGCTGGGCTACGCCGTGTTGATCGTGGGCCTCGTGCTCTTCGCGCCGACCAACAGCCAGGCGTTCGTGTACTTCCAGTTTTGACGCGGCGGGCGCGCGCGGAGCATTCGGTGCCGCGGCTTTCGCGCTCACGTGCCTGCCTTGGCGCGCAGACACGCTGGCGACGGTGCTGCCGTCGTAGATTCTGATGAATGCGCCGCGCGAGTTCGTAGACTGGCCGCCATGGAACGAATTGGGTTCTTCGCGGGGTCCTTCGACCCGCCGACGCATGGCCATCTCGCGCTGGTTCGGCGCGCTTTGCACGTCGTCGATCGGTTGTGTGTCGGGGTCGGGCGCAACGCCGACAAACAGGGCTGGATTCCCGTCGACGCACGCATCGAGCTGCTGAAGTCGATGGTGCCCGAGCGCGTCGATGTCATCGCGTTCGAGGGGCTCGCCGTCGCCGCCGCGCAGGCCGCCGGTGCGACGCTACTCGTGCGCGGGCTGCGCAACGCCGCCGACCTCGACTCCGAGATGCCGATGGCGCTCGCCAACGAGGAACTCGCGCCGGGCCTCGAAACCATCATGCTCGTGGCCGCGCCGGGCGTCTCGCACGTCAGCTCGCGCCTCGTGCGCGAGATTCACCGCTCGGGCGGTGATGTCTCGGCATTCGTCCCGCCAGAAATCGTGAAGTACCTCGAGAGTCATCCCCCGTCGTAGGAGCTTCACTTGGTCGACAAGACGATCGTTCACACTGACGACGCGCCGGCGGCGATCGGTCCCTACTCGCAGGCCGTGATCGCAAACGGCACGGTCTACACGTCGGGGCAGATCGCACTCGACCCGCGCAGCGGGGAGCTGCGGGGCGAGACGGCGGCCGCGCAGGCCGAGGTCGCGCTCGCCAATCTCACGGCCGTGCTGGCGGCGGCCGGATGCACGCCGGCCGACGTGGTTCGCACAACCGTCTACCTGCGCACGATGGACGACTTCGGATCCGTCAACGAGGTGTACGCGAAGACGTTCACGGGCCAGGCACCAGCGCGTGCATGTGTCGCGGCGCTCGACCTTCCGAAGGGCGCGCTCGTCGAGATCGATGCCGTGGCGGTGCTGCCGACGTGATCGTCGACCGGGTCTTGGCGGTGGTGGCCATGCTCGTCGCGATCCGTCCACTCGTACGCGGGGTGATCGGCAGCGACGGACAGATGTCCGTGCGGCGCCTCGCGATGCTCGTCGGCGGCGGGTTGTCGGCCGTCGTTGCAGCGGTGGGGCTGCTTGCCGTCAAGGCGTTACTGCTCAACGAACCGACGTTCGCCGTGCCGACATGGCTTGGCGGAACGCTGGCGTTCTTCGGCGGATTGCTCGGCACGTCCACGTTGCTTTCGCCGCGCGGCGAAGACGGCATGTCGGAAGACGATGCGATCCGCTACGCGACGCAGGCTGTCGCCATGTGGACCTACCTCGCTGCGCCGCGCGTCACGCTCGTTGCGCTCGGGCTCGTGCGGCTGTCACGTGGCGCACTTCCATGGACGCTGACGTCGGCACGCTGGACGAGTCTCGTCGAAGGAGGCCTGCTCATCGCGTTGGCCTTCGTGCCGCGCGAACCGCTCCTCGGAGACCTCGTTCAGCACATGACGCGCTGAGGTGTGACGTCGATGCACCGCCGTGTCCCGCTCGTTCCGCATCCGAACGTTCGTGTCGAACGCAAGCCCAGAAACCGCAGAGGCTTGTGCGCCTCGCCCGTTATTGACACCCCTCATAGGTGTCTATAACGTTCGGAGCGGATCCGTCTTCCTCTCCGACTTTGAGTCCCGTTCCTTGGAGTTTTCGCGATGAAGCGTCGCCTCATCCGCGCAGAACTGGCCTTCGGGCTGGTCGTTGCGTCCGCAGCGTTTGTCGGTTGTAGTTCGCAAGAGGAGGAACGCGGACCTACCAAGGGCGCCGCAGAGCCCATTCTCGACGTGACCGACGGCGGGATGCGGCCCGAGGACGTCAACGGTCCGGGCAAGGTGGGGATCGATCTCTACCACCCCGATCAGCGCAAGGTCGAGCCGGGCATGGGCGGGCGCGCGATCATGCACATCTCCGCGCAGCCGCCGAACCTGAACTTCGCGCTCGAGAACTCCGCGTCGGTTCGATGGATCCTGCTCGACGTCCACTCCGCGCTCCTGCGCTTCAACAAGGAAACGTGGGACTTCGACTACGACCTCGCCACCAACCTCGATATCGAGGACATGGTGATGTTGAAGGATGCTGAGGGTGACAACCTCCGCTACGGCAAGGTCACCGATGCGGGCGACTCGTGGAAGATCACGCCCGACAGCGAACTCAACACGCAGGGCGAGCTCACGATCGCGAAGGGCGACGTCGAACGCGTCGAGCGCGGCACGGTGCTCACGTTCAAGTTGCGCGAAGACGCAACCTGGCACGACGGCCATCCCTTCAACGCTCACGACGTCAAGTTCTCGTACGACATCTACAAGAACGGCACCGTCGACTGCGACGAGAAGCGCTTCAAATACAAGGACGACGTCTTCCGCTGCGACGTCATCGACGACCACGCGGTGCGCTTCTTCTACAAGGAGCAGTACTTCGACGTGCGCGGCAACTTCGGCTTCGACTTCTGTGTGCTGCCGAGCCACCGCTTCAACCTGTCCGACCCGGACAACGCCGACTTCGATCCGAACAACGACCCGCTCGGCGCCAAGCAGGGCGAGTACATCAACGACCACCCGAACAACACGCTGTGGGTCGGGCTCGGGCCGTATCAGATCACCGACTTCAAGCGCGACGAGTTCATCGCGGCCACGCGCTACGACGGATTCTGGGAGAAAGACCCACGCAAGACGGGCTACCTCCAGCGGATCCGTTGGCAGCTCATCAACGACGACAACACGGCCTTCCAGGCCCTGCTCGGCGGTAACCTCGACATCTTCTATCGCGTCAAAACGGAAGACTACAAGGGCGCGCTGACACAGCAGAAGGCGTTCACGGACAACTTCTACAAGGCGCACACGTACGTCGGAAACGTCGGCTACACGACGTGGAACATGTACCAGCCGCACCTCTCGGACGTGCGCGTACGTACAGCCCTGTCGCACGCCTTCGACGTCCGTGGTTGGATCCAGACGAACTACCTCGGCCTCGCCGTCCCGGTGACGGGCACGATGTTCCGCATGGGCATCGGCTACAACACCGACGTCGAGAACAACGCCTATGATCCCGACCTCGCGATCGACCTGCTCGCCGAGGCCGGTTGGTACGACCGCGACGGTGACGGCATCGTCGACAAGGACGGCCAGAACCTCGTGATCGAGGCGCTCATGCCTTCGGGCAACAAGGCCTCCGAGCGGTTCCTGCAGAAGCTGCAGAACTCCTTCGCCGAAGTCGGCGTCGGGGTGTCGATCACGGCCCTCGAGTGGGCCCAGTTCCTCGAGCGTCTGCACGACCGCACGTTCGACGCCGGTAACCTCGCATGGACCCTGCCGACGCCCGAGTCGGACCCCTTCCAGCTCTGGTACAGCACCGAGGGTGCCTACGAGAACCAGGGCTCGAACCATGCTGGTTTGCAGGACGAACAGGTCGATGCGCTGATCGACGCCGGGCGTCGCGAGCTCGACCCCGAGAAGCGGGCCGAGATCTGGCACCAGCTGCACGCGCGCATCTACGAGCTGCAGCCGTATCTCTTCGGCTGGAACGTGCCGCGTAAGCTGGCGATCAACAAGAAGCTGCGCGGCGTGAAGCTCTACAACTTCGAGCCGGGCTTCAGCATGCGCGACGTGTACTACGAGGCGGGCACCGAAGGGACGGTGCCGCTTCCGCCCGAGTTCAAGGGCGAAGACGACGACGGGTCCAGATAGCCCGACCATCCGAACCATCGCGTGAGTCGTCCCTGGGCAGGGGCGGATCACGGTTGCTGCCTCGAGGAGGGCCCACCGCGTGCTGGCGTATGTCGTTCGCCGTCTCTTGCTGATGATCCCGACGTTCTTCGGGATCTCGATCATGCTCTTCTGCGTGATCCGTCTCGCTCCGGGTGACCCGGCTGCCGTGAAGTTCGGCAGCTCGTCGGGAGCTGACGGGGCGTCGATGGACGCGGGCCAGGTCGACAAGGGCCTGGCCATCAAGAAGTTCCGCGAGAAGTTCCATCTCGATGAGCCGCTGCCGGTGCAGTACGGCTACTGGCTCAGCGACATCGTCCAGCTCGACCTCGGCACCGAGATGTTCCAGCCGAGCGTCCAGATCAAGGACGAGATGATCAGGCGGCTCAAGAACGTCACGCTTCCATTGGCGGCGATCTCGATCATCCTCGCCTACCTCATCGCGCTCCCGCTCGGGATCTATTCGGCGGTCAGGCAAGGAACACTCCTCGACCGAATAACAACGGTGCTGGTGTTCATCCTCTTCTCCGTCCCGACGTTCTGGGCGGGGTTGATGTTGATCCTCCTGTTCGGCCCGACCGGGATGGACGTGCTCCCGGTGTTCGGGATGCACTCTGTCGATGTCGACGGCATGTCGGGTGGCGCACTGGCTTGGGACTGGATCAAACACATGATCCTGCCCGTCACGACGATGACGTACGGGTCGCTGGCCTACATCTCGCGCTTCATGCGTGTCGGCATGCTCGAGGTGATTCGCCAGGACTACGTGCGCACGGCGCGGGCCAAGGGGCTCTCCGAGAAGGTCGTCGTGCTCAAGCACGCGACACGCAACTCGCTGATCCCCGTCGTCACACTCTTCGCATCGATCCTGCCGACACTCATCGGCGGGTCGCTGATCGTCGAGGCCGTCTTCGGGCTCCCCGGCATGGGGCGCTACGCCTACGACGGACTCGTCACTCGCGACTACAACGTCGTCATGGCCACCTCGACGGTGTCCGCCGTGATGACGATGTTCGGTTTCCTTCTCTCGGACATCACCTACGCGGTGGTCGACCCGCGGATCGCATATGACTGACCCGGACGGCGGGGTCGAGAGGCCCTACAGCAAAGACTACTGGGACAACGTCATCCGCGAGATCGGCCGCCGGCCGTCCATCACGGTTTCGGCGGTGCTCCTGGCTTTGATCTATGCGACGGCGATCTACGCGCCGCTGCTCGCGAACGATCGACCGCTCGTGCTCGATGGCACCGACTACGGTGCGTACCGCAAGGCGCGCACGACCTTGGCGCCGATCGCGATGAGCCTCGAGAGTCTCTCGCAGGAAGGACCCGACACCTACAACGTGCGTCAGGTCGATCGTCTGCTGCCCACGGCCGAGGCCGCGGTGCGCGGGCGCATCAGTTCCGCCGTGACCGATCAGGCGATCGGCATCAGCGGGAACGAACTCGACGCCTTCATCGCACCGTGGAACGACGGTGTCGAAGCCGCGCTCGTGTCGGGTGACTTCTCGAAGCTCAAGGGCATCGGGCGCGACGTCGCGAAGGCCGTGAGCGACAAGTACCCCGACGTGCGCACGAACCGCATCACGCAAGAGGCGGGTGTGCAGATCGATGCACTCCGCGAGGAGCGTCGCAGCTGGGAGCAGGTCGTCGACCTTGAGCGCGAGGCGTTCGTCCTGCGAGCCGAGACGATGAAGCGGTTCCTCGCCGCAGAGGACACCGCTGCACTCGACGCGCTCGAAGTGAGTGTGCAGGAGTTCTGCGACGAGCTCGCGGCGGCGTCCAATGCGTCGTCACCACAGCTCGTCGCACGGGCCGCTGGCATCGTCGACGAAACCAAGGAGGTGCGCACGGCGTTGCGCGCGCAGAAGGCCGATGGGACGTCCACGAGTGGTGTCCCACTGCGGTCGACGCGGAGCTATCCGGCACTGTCTGCATTGTCGGGCGCCGAGGTCTACTTCATGGTCCTGTGGCTCTTGGTGCTGACGTGGCCACTCTGGAATGCGTTCGTCAATCGCATCTTGCTCGGTGGGTCGCGTCACCGCATCCGCGTCGCACGCAAGGCGAAGATCTTGACGATGGCGCTGCTTCCGCTCCTCCCGGCACTGGCTTGGGCTGCGGATGACAGCGGCGACCTCTTCATCAGTGGCTACAAGAAGGGCCTCACCGACGGCACGATCGTCGCGACCACGGCCATCTTCGCGCCGGTGCCGTACGGCCGCGCCGAGCAGAACGACTCCGAGGTGTACCGTCCGCCGACATGGTCGGACGACTCGTCGATCGGTGAGGACGGCTTCTATGAGACGGGGCCGCGTGCGCCGCGCGACGACATGGCAGAGGGCACACAGCCCGTCTCCCAGCCCGTGGAAATCAACTACGCCGAGTCCACCCGCAACGCGCCGTTGCGACGCATCTTCGGCACGGACAGTCTCGGTCGCGACCTTCTTGCGCGCATGATCTGGGGCGGGCGCATCAGTCTGAGCGTCGGCCTCGTCGCGGCCGCCTTCATGGTGATCCTCGGTACGATCATCGGCTCGATCGCAGGCTACGTCGGTGGTTGGACGGACATCATCATCAGTCGCATCATCGAGGTCTTTCAGTGCTTCCCGGTGCTGTTCTTCGCGATGGTGATCGTCGCGTTCCTCGGGCCCGGCATCTTCAACATCATGGTCGTGCTCGGGCTGCTGCGCTGGACGACGACGGCGCGCTTGGCGCGCGGTGAGTTCATCCGCTTGCGCGACCAGGAGTTCGTCGTCGCGTCCGAGGCGCTGGGCGTCTCGAACTCACGCACGATCTTCCGCCACGTGCTCCCGAACGCGCTCGGCCCGATCCTCGTGAGCTTCACCTTCGCGGTGGCCACGGGCATCTTGGTCGAGTCGAGCCTGTCGTTCCTCGGCTTCGGAATCCAGTTGCCGATTCCCTCGTGGGGTTCGCTGTTGCAAGAGAGCCGCTCGGCGGAGCACTGGTGGATTCAGGTGTTCACGGGCTTCGCGATCTTCATCACGATCCTGCTCTACAACCTCCTGGGCGAAGGGCTGCGCGACGCCCTCGATCCCCGCCAGAAGGCACGCTGAGATGGCCGACGACCCGATCCTCGAGATCCAAAATCTCCACACCTTCTTCCAAACCGACGAAGGCGTCGTGAAGGCGGTGTCCGGCGTGACCTACTCGATTCAGCGCGGGCGTACGCTTGGCGTGGTGGGCGAATCGGGCTGTGGCAAGAGCGTCACCGCGATGAGCATCCTGCGGCTGAACCCCGAGCCGCCCACGATGTATCCGGAAGGCCGGATCCTCTTCGAGGGAAAGAACCTCCTCGAGCTCAGCGAGCGCGAGATGCGGTCGATCCGTGGCAACGAGATCGCCATGATCTTCCAGGAGCCGATGACGTCGCTGAACCCCGTCTACACCGTGGGCGATCAGATCGGCGAGACGCTGCGTCTGCACCGCGGGATGTCGAAGGTCGAGGCGCACAAGTACGCGATCAAGATGCTCGCGAAGGTCGGCATCCCGTCGCCCGAGCAGCGCGTCGACGAGTACCCGCACCAGATGTCGGGCGGCATGAAGCAGCGCGTCATGATCGCGATGTCACTGGCGTGCGACCCGAAGATGGTGATCGCCGACGAGCCCACAACAGCGCTCGACGTGACGATCCAGGCGCAGATCCTCGACCTCCTGCGCTCGATGCAGAAGGAGCTGGGGATGTCGATTCTGCTCATCACGCACGACCTCGGCGTTGTCGCCGAGATGAGCGACGACGTCGTCGTCATGTACGCCTCGAAGATCGTCGAACGCGCGACGACGAAGGTGCTCTTCAAGGATCCGCGCCACCCGTACACGTTCGGCCTGTTCCAGTCGTTGCCCGAGATGCACGACGCGCGTGATGCGCGCCTCGCTGAGATCCCCGGTACCGTTCCCAACCCGCTCAACTTCCCGTCGGGTTGCAAGTTTCGGACGCGCTGCTTCAAGGCGCACGATCGTTGCACGAACGAGGAGCCTGAGCTGCGTGAGATCGAGCCGGGGCATTGGCTTGCGTGTCATGCGCCCGTCAACGAGCAGGACAAAGCCGAACACAGCAGCGCCAAAGTGCGCGTCGAGGAGGTGGGCTGATGACCGCACCGTTGCTGTCGGTCAAGAACCTCAAGAAGTACTTCCCCGTGCGCAAGGGGGTGCTGTCGCGCGTGGTGGCGCAGGTCAAGGCCGTCGACGACATGTCCTTCGACCTGGCGCCGGGTGAAACGCTCGGGCTGGTGGGCGAGTCGGGCTGCGGCAAGACAACGGCCGGACGCTCGATCCTGCGGCTGATCGAGCCGACGTCAGGGGAGGTGACGTTCGATGACAAGCCGGTCACCGGCGTGGGTTCGACCGAGCTGCGTCGTCTGCGTCGCGAGATGCAGATCATCTTCCAGGACCCTTACGCTTCGCTGAACCCGCGCATGTCCGTCGCGGACATCGTCGGCGAGGGGCTCAAGGTTCACGGCATCGCCAAGGGGCGCAAAGACCTCGAAGAACGCGTCGCCGCGCTGCTCGAGAAGGTACGACTCGATCCCGCGTACGTGAACCGCTACCCGCATGAGTTCTCGGGGGGCCAGCGCCAGCGTATCGGCATCGCGCGCGCGCTGAGTCTCGACCCGAAGTTCATCGTCTGCGACGAAGCCGTCTCGGCTCTCGACGTGTCGATCCAGGCGCAGATCATCAACCTGCTGATGGACCTGCGCGACGAGCTCGGGCTCTCCTATCTCTTCGTCGCGCACGACCTCTCCGTCGTGCAGCACATCAGTCACCGCGTCGCGGTCATGTACCTCGGACGCATCGTCGAGATCGCGAACACGACGACGGTCTTCGAGGCGCCGAAACATCCGTACACGAAGTCGCTGCTCTCGGCTGTGCCGCGGGCCGATCCCGAAGCGAAAATCGACCGCGTCATCCTGTCGGGTGATGTGCCGAGTCCGATGAACCCGCCGCCCGGATGTACGTTCCACACGCGGTGTCCCGTGGCCTTCGATCTGTGCAAGGTCGAGGAGCCGCCGATGCGGGATATGGGAGATGGACACGAGTATCGGTGTCATCTCGAGCCTGCAGATGCTCCTGGGATCTGAGGTGTGCTGGGGAGAGGTGCTTCGGGTGCTGGGACGCCGACGTCGGGCGACAGGGACGGCGGCGCTCGGGCACGCCTTTTGGCGACGGTGGGATCGCG
>JAJDEO010000068.1 GCA_029259745.1 Planctomycetota bacterium | reverse complement strand
GGAGGTTCGGTCGGTAGGGCCTGGAGGGCACGCGGGGTCGTTGATCCTCGGGGACGGTTGGCGGGGAGATCTCAGGGTGCTGCGCAGGTGGCGTTGAGGTGCTTGGCCGCTGGACGCTGGCGACGAGGACGGCGTCGCTCGGGCACGCCTGTTGGCGATTGTGGGATCGCGTGACGGTGGCTTCGGCGGCGTGAAGTCGCTGACGCCGTCCTCGTCGCGAGCGTCCAGCTCGGTGGGTGCCGGACGTGCGGATGGCCGGCCCCGTTAGGGCGTTGGAGAGAGTGGTGCTCGGGTCGGAGGTTCGCTCGTGGTGGGCTGGAGGGCACGCGGGGTCGTTGATCCTCGGGGACGGTTGGCGGGGAGATCTCAGGGTGCTGCGCAGGTGGCGTTGAGGTGCTTGGCCGCTGGACGCTGGCGACGTGATCTTGCCCCGGTTTCGTGGACACTTCGATGAGGTCCTAAGATGAGCCGGGACGCGTGTTCGTTGGCGCGTGCCTTGTTGAGGAGCTGACATGTCGGACTCGACCGAGTGGCGGTTGGATGATTCAGCTGCCGAGTACTTTGAAGCGCACTTCGTGCCCGCGATCTTTGCGCGTTGGGCGCCGATCCTGATCGACGCCGCGCGTGTTGCTGCCGGCCAGCGTGTTCTCGATGTTGCCTGCGGGACCGGGATCGTGGCGCGCGTCGCCGCCGACCAGCTTGGTGGGCCCGACGGCGTCACGGGTTTTGATCTCAACGCGAGCATGCTCGGCGTTGCGCGTCGTCTGCGTCCGGACATCCTTTGGGAAGAGGGCGATGCGACCGACATGCCCTTCGCGGACGCGAGCTTCGATGCCGTGCTTTGCCAAGCGGCGATGATGTTCTTTCCCGATCCGACTGCCGCGGCGCGCGAGATGTACCGCGTGTTGGCTCCTGGCGGCGTGGTCGCGACGTTGGTCTGGGGTGAGAGCGCGGGTTACGAGGCCATGGCGCAGCTCCTCGGCGAGCTTGTGGGGACAGAGGTGGCAGACATCTTCCGGGCTCCTTTCTCGATGGCGGACCCACAGGGTGTTTGCGAGCTTTTCGAACAGGCTGGTTTCGAGGCACCCACATGGAAGACGCACGAACATGCGGCGCGTTACGAATCGATCGAGGCGTTCGTGAAGACGGAGGTCGACGGATGGGTGCTGCATCGGCGTGTCGACGTCGATGCCCTCATTCCCGCTGCGCGCGACCGGCTCGAGCCGTACGTCATGAGTGATGGCGCGGTCGCGATCCCGATGGCTGGGCATGTCGTCACGTCTACGAAGACCGGTCATTGAGTCAGCTTGCGAGAAGACGCGGGCAATCCGTGTCACGACGTGCCGCGCGAGCCGTCATCCTCGCAGCGTGTTAGCTCATGCGGCATGGCGGTCCGCACCCAGCTGCCCCGCTGAAATGCGGGCGCCTCGATGAATGAGTTTTCGAACGCGCGCTAGCAGCCTGTCGAAGAATTGCTCCGAGTGTGCCGTGAGTGACCGAGCGTGTCTGCGCGAGTGTGGGAACGCAGGCGAATCGGTGGATTCGTCGAGGCTCCCGCTCTCGCACAGGCGCGTTCGGGTGCGTGCGGCGCGCCGGATGAGTTCTTCAACGGGTTGCTAGGATGTCGGTTCCTTTTCGCCCTGCGAGTCTTTCGCCATGTCCGCGCACGAGTTCGTTCCCTATCTCAGCGTCAACCGAGCCGACAAGGCCGTCGACTTCTACACACGAGTCTTCGGTGTCGAACCGAGCCTGCTGCTGAACATGCCGGACGGGCGCGTCATGCACTGCGAGTTCCACGTTGCTGGTGGCCGTTTCTTCGTCAGTGAAGAGCTTCCAGAGCATGGTGGGACGCCGAGCCCTGGCACGCTCGGGGCCACGACGGTTGCGATTCACGTGTATGTCGACGACTGCGACGCCCTCGTGAAGACGATGGCCGAGCATGGGGCCGAGATCCTCATGGACCCCGCCGACATGTTCTGGGGTGAGAGGTTTGCTCGCGTTCGCGATCCGTTCGGACACGAATGGGGCATCACCACGAAGCTGCGCGAGATGACTTCGAGTGAGATCGAGGCGGCGGCGGCGAAGATGTTCGAGGAGATGTCGGAGTGATGCGCTGAGGCTCCTGCTGATTGTGTGGCTGGTGCTCGCGAGCTGTGCTGAGCGGGCCCCGAATCGGATTCACCTCATCCCGGACGGCTTCATGGGTGACGTCCTGATCGTCCACTCGGTGGCCTCCGGGTCGCCGCCGGTTGTCGAAGGCGACTTCCGTGTCTTCAGGGTCGGCAAGTCCGGAGTGCTTCACACTCAGGAGCCGATTGATACCGGACGTTGGCTTGGCGACGCCCTGCAGTTCCACTACGTGGATGCGGCTGGTCGACGCACGCGCTTGAAAAGTCGTCTCGGCGGTGGCCTCAGTGATACGCCTGCTCATCGCGCCCTGAAAGGCGTGTTCGTCCTGGCCGGGAGTACGGGACGGGCGACCGTTGATGGGTGCACCCTCGAGTTCATGCAGTACACCGTCGGCACGGCCGAGTACTACTTGGACCGTCGCGTTCCCAGGGACGTGCAAACGTACCTACAGGAGCATCGCGAGCTGTGTCCGCCGTAGCGTCGGCTTCTCTCAGCCACCGATCTGTTGGATGACGAAGGTGTCGTCGATGAAGCGCAGCCCGCCGATCGTCGAGTGATCGAAGTGCTTGTCGACGAGCGCCTCGATGTCGAGGTCGCGCAGAGGCAACGGCCGCTGAAGCAGCTGTTCCATGAGTTCGATGTTCGCGAAGATCGAGGCGCCGGAGTACTCGGGCGACGTGCGTGTGAACGTCGAGTGGGTGTTTCCGATGCGCTCGAGCGCCGCGATGACGTCGTCGAGCGTGGCGATGCTGGGGAGATCGGGCGTGGTTCGACGGCGCAACACGTTCTGGACGATCTCCGGGGCGAGTGCCACGGCGAACATATCATTGGTGATGGTCCAGGTGAGCTGGAACGGAACGCCGGCCAGCTTGAGCGACGTGATCTCGGTGCCCTGGAAGTCTTCGGTGACGAGCGACGGCGAGACGCCCGAGTTGCGCAGCGCCGTGGAGAGCGATGAGCGCATCGTGTCGGCATCCTCGAGGCCGATCAGGAATCCGAAGCTCAGCGGTCCGACGAACGTGCCGGCCGTCTCCGGAATCGCCCACATCTCGTCGACGTTGTCGATCATGAAGGCGAAGCGCCCGTCGAACGTGGCCACGATGTCTTCGATCGGATCGATGCCAGCGCTCTGGTTGACCTGCTGGAGACCGTCGGCCAGCTCCGCGGGAGTCATGAGCTCGAAGTCGATCAATGCGCGCAGCACGTTGTTCGTGAACTCGTAGAGGTCGAAGTGACCCGACGTGTAGAGGAGCGCCGTGTCGGGGACGACCTCGGCGAACGCCGGTGGGCCTTCGAGAAGCGCTGCCGAGACGATGTCGTGAATGCGGCCGCCGGGGCCCCAGCCGAGCGTCGTCATTCCGACGACGGTGTCGTCTTCCCAGCGCACGCTCGTGGCCAGAGACCCGATGTCGGCGACGCCCAGCGTGTCCATCACGAGGGCGACATTGCCCGTGGGGTCGTCGCGCCAACCATCGTCCGTGCGCAGCGCGTCGAGGACTGTCGCCGTGTCGAGGAAGACGCTGAGCGAGGCGCCCTCTGCGTTCGCCGTCGAGGCAGCGAAGAGATCCGTTTCGGCGAGGGCCTCCGTCTTGCCCTCGAAGGAATCGAGGAGCTGTAGGAAGTAGTCGCTCTTGCGCGCCGACTCCGACTCGAGCGTGGCGATCATGACGTCGCCTGCGAAGGCGTACGAGAAGAGCGATCCTTCCGAGGCTTCGACGAGCGTCACGTCGAGACCGTCGAGCTCCTCGTAGGTGATCGACACGTCGGCGCTCTCGACCCTCGTGTTCCAGAGTTCGTCCCACTTCTCGGCGAACTCGTCGGTGGATTCACCGAGTTCGACGAGGAAGCCGATGGCGATGAGTTTCTCATCGGGGTCCAGCGGGCCCATGAGCCCGAATCCGGCCGACCCCTTCAGCATCGAGAGCATCTCGACGGCATCGATCGACGTCTTCGCCTCGAAGTCGTCGAGTGCCTCGTGGAGCGGAGACAGAATCGCGTCGATGAGTTCGGGGTCGGTCTGGCTCAGGTCGGTGAAGAGCTGACCGACGTCCATGCGCTTCAGGTTCTCTTCGAGCTGATCGATGTCGTCGACCGCGCCATAGAAGATCGTCGTCGCGGGGAATGCCTCGGCGAGGTTCCGCTCTTGGGCGAGGGGCGCGGCCGCGAGGGCTGCCAGTGCGATGGTGGTGAGGCGGGTCACGGTGCGGGTTCCTGCGGGTAGATGATGATGCGGTCGTGCACGAGGACGGCGATGTCGGTGAGACCGTCGGCCGTGAAGTCGTCCAGGAGGACTTCACGAGGCTCGCGGTCGCCGCGGTTCGACTCGAAGAGCTTCTCTTCGAAGACCTGGAACTTCACGGCGTAGTCGATGGCGGGCGGCAAGACACGCGAGATCACGATCGAGTGCTTGCTCGTTTCTGTGGCGACGAGGTCGGCGATGGCGTCGCCGTTGACGTCGCCCACCGCGAGTTGGTCGAGGTAGGCATAGCGCATCGCCGTCTTCGGAAGCTCATAGTCGACGACCGCGTGGAACGTGAGCGACGAGGTGCCCTGGCGGACGACGCCGAAGGAGTTCTCGGCGAACAGGAGCACGTCTTGGCGGCCGTCGCCGTCGACGTCGCGGACGGCGAGGCGGTTCGGCGTGAAGCCGGCGAGGTCGACGGACGCGATGCGACGCGGGACGCTGCCGCCGACGTCGAGCACCTGCAGCGTGTCCGTCGAGCGCTCCACGATCACGAGCTCGACGCTGCCGTCGCCCGTGAGATCGCCTGCCGCCACGGCGCCGATACGCGCCGAGGCGTCGGCGACGTTGTACTGCGCGACGATGCGCGGCTGGTCCTCGGCGTCGAGCCCGATCGCGCGCACGAAGTTGGGGCCGGGCACGAGCAGTTCGGTGAGGCCATCGCCGTCGACGTCGCCATGATCGAGAGACGCGGGATCGATGTCCTCGAGGATGCCGACCCCGGGCAGCGAGCTGGCCGCCGTGTCGCGGAAGCCTTCGTCGGTTGCGACGAGGATCGCGGGCATCTTGTTCGGCACGAACACGAGCGCGTCGCGAAGCCCGTCGCCGTTGATGTCGCGCATCCGCAGCGCTGACGGAGCCGAGTCGACGTCGAGCTCCGTGCCCTCGTCGTTGGCATCCGCGCGGCGCAGGCGGTAGCTCTTCGAGCGGCGCGATCCCGATTCGACGATCGTCCAGATCTCGTCGCCCGCGGCGTCGATCGCAAGGAGTTCCGTTTCGGGCGGGAGCGCCGTGGGGAGCGGGAAGCCGAACGTCCCATCGGCGTCGCCCGTCGCCATCCCGATCGCCTTCTCATCGGGCGCCGCGACGACGAGCTGCCAGGTGCCGTCACGCGCGATGAGCTGCGGCGACGTCACGCCCACGTACGACGGCAGGGGCTCACCGACGAGAAACGTGCCTGATGTCGTGCCGCGGTAGAGCATCACGCGTGCTGCCGACGGCTCGGACACGAGGACGTCGGCCGTGCCGTTTCCGTCGATGTCTCCGACGGCATACTCGCGCGGCTTGCCCTCGGCGATCTTCGGGAACGGGACGGTTTGCAGCGGGCTCAACGCGAGCTCGGACGTGTCGACGACGCCCGCGTCGAGGGCCAGCATCGTGACGCGGCCGCTGCGACGTCGCACGGCGAAGACTTCAGGACGTCCGTCGGCATCGACGTCGGAGATCGCGATCGAGCGCAGTGGTGCAACGCGGATCGGTGTCGTCGCGCCGAACGCCGCGCCGCCGAGTCCGCGTCGCACGCGCAGCGGCGTCTCCGAGTCGAGCACGATCGACACGAGGTCGAGGAGGTCGTCGCCGTCGATGTCGAGGAGTGCGAACTGATCGACACGCTCGACGCCGCTCGGGAGTTCGCGTGCCTCCGCGAGGCGGCCGTCGCCTTCGTTGAGGAACAGTGATGTCGTCGTACGACCGAAGACGACGACGTCGGGCCGTCCGTCGCTGTCGATGTCGCCGACCTGAACCGCCGTCACGCCGGCTGCCGGCTCGGTGACACGCACCTGCATCGCGTCGTCGAAGCGCGCGCCCGCGCGCAGCGCGACGGACACCTTCGACGAGTCACCGGTGTAGACGAGGTCAGCTCGTCCGTCGCCGTTCATGTCCGCGACGGCGAGGCTCGCGACCCGCTCGTCGGTGGCGTAGCTTTCGCGTCGGAACGTTTCTTCGTCGGCGAGCTCGTTCACTCCGTCGCCGACCATGTCAGGCTCGACCGGCGTGCTCGAATGCACGAGGATCTCGATCTTCGACTTCGGGTTGTTGACGACGATGAGGTCGCGCTGGCCGTCTCCGTCGACGTCGCCCGAGCGCAGCTGCGCGAGTCCGTCGTTGAACTTCGACAGGATCAACCCGTCGAACCCGTAGTCACGGTGGAGAAGCTCGTCGCCAGCGAGCAGCGGCGCGGCGGCGAGCGACGCGAGGATCGCGGCGATCGTGCGAGTCGACATGTGCCGGGGTTCCGTGGGGCAGATGGACGGACGGGGTCGCGAGCGCGAAGTCTACTTGTGGGGCGGCGCGTCGTCGAACATCAGGCGCGGCGCGGCTGCTATCATCCGCAGCTCGTTCCCGCTCGGAGATGTCGAACCCATGTCGCTTCGTCAGTCAGTCGTCATGACCATGGCTCTCTGCGCCGCTTCGGCATCCGCCGACGAGTTCCTGCTCGCTGGCAACCGTGTCGTGCGTGGCGACGTCCTCAAGGAGAGTGAGGGACTCGTCTACGTCGACCTCGGTTTCACGGTGCTCCGCATTCCCGAGGAACGCATCTTGAGCCGTTCCGCCGACGAAGGCGGGCCGACCGACAGTGAGGTGAAGACGGATCTTTATTCGCAGGCTGAACTCGAAGTCTTGCCGATCGATGTCGCCGTCGAACGATTCGGGGAAGCCGTCGTCGTCGTCAAGGTCCCGAGTGCATTGGGTTCCGGGTTCGTCATCAGCGAAGACGGTTACGTGATCACGAACAGTCATGTCGTGCAGGGAGAACTCGACGTGACGGTGACCGTCTTCAAGGCCAACGAGTCGACGTTCGAGAAGAAGGTCTACCGCGATGTCGAGATCGTCGCCGTCAACCCGCACGTCGACCTGGCGCTGTTGAAGGTCTCCGACGAAGAGCTTGGCGACACGAAGCTCACGAAGGTTTTTCTTGGGGATATCGACGAACTCGAAGTGGGTGATCCGACGTTTGCCGTCGGTGCGCCGCTCGGGCTCGAACGCAGCGTCTCGCAGGGTATCGTCTCCACGAAGAATCGTTCGAACGACGGGCGTGTCTACGTGCAGACGACGGCGGCCATCAACCCCGGCAACTCCGGCGGACCGCTGTTCAACAGCAAAGGCGAGGTCGTCGGCGTGAACACCTGGGGCTACCTCTACTCCGAGGGGCTCGGCTTCTCGGTTCCCGTCGACTACGTGAAGCACTTCATCCGCAATCGTGATGCCTTCGCGTTCGATCGCGACAACCCGAACAGCGGGTATCGCTACCTCGAGCCGCCCAAGCGCGGCGACGACCCGGTGGATTCCTGACATTGGCCCGGGTCCGTTGCGTCGAGCATCTCGATGAACGCTGACACGACGCAGCGCTCACCCCTCGCGCGTCTCCTCGCATACGCCGGCACGCGTCGCGGTGCGGTGCGACGCGGCGTCGTCTGGTCGGTGCTCAACAAGGTCTTCGATCTCGCACCGCCGTTCCTGATCGGGACGGCGGTCGACGTGGTCGTCCAACGCGAAGAGTCGTTCCTCGCGCAGCTCGGTTGGCCGGATCCCTCCGACCAGCTCATCGTGCTCGCCGTGATCACCGTGGCCGTCTGGGCTGCCGAGTCGGTGCTCGAGTACGCCCAACGGATCACGTGGCGATCGCTCGCCCAGACGGTGCAGCACGACCTGCGCATGGACGCCTACGCCCACGTCCAGGGCCTCGAGATGGCGTGGTTCGAAGACCGCAGCACAGGTGGCTTGTTGGCCGTGCTCAACGACGACGTGAACCAGCTCGAACGTTTCCTCGACGGCGGTGCCGACGAACTCATCCAGATGCTGACGGCCGTGGTCGTGATCGGCGTGGCCTACTTCGCCATCGCGCCCGAGGTCGCGTGGTGGTCCGTCATCCCGATGCCGCTCATCCTCGGTGGGTCGCTCTGGTTCCAGCGCCGGCTCGCACCGCGCTACGGCAACGTGCGTGAGCAGGCGGCGCGGCTCGCGGGGCTGCTGTCGAACAATCTCGGCGGCATCGCGACGATCAAGAGTTACACGGCCGAGGACGAAGAGGTCGCGCGCGTCGAGGCGGCGAGCGACGAGTACCGCAGCGCGAACTACGAGGCCATTCGCCTGTCGTCGGCGTTCTCGCCTCTGATTCGCATGGTGATCGTGTTCGGCTTCACGGCGACGCTGATCCACGGCGGCAGGCTCGCGCTGAGCGGCGAGCTCAACGTCGGCCTCTACGGGATGATGGTGTTCCTCACGCAGCGTTTGCTCTGGCCGCTCACACGTCTCGGTGCCACGCTCGACATGTACCAGCGCGCCATGGCGTCGACGACGCGCGTGCTCGACCTCCTCGACACCGAGCCGAAGATCCTCAGCGGCGAGCGGTCGTTGGCGCGCGACGACGTCCGGGGCGAGATCATGTTCGACGACGTGTCGTTTGCCTACGGCGACGGTGCGCCGGTGCTCGACGGGTTATCGCTGCGCTTTCCGGCCGGCAGCACGTCGGCGATCGTGGGCGGCACGGGGTCGGGCAAGACGACGGTCGTGAAGCTGCTGCTGCGCTTTTACGACGCGACGTCGGGGACGATCACGCTCGATGGCCACGACGTGCGCGAACTGCGGCTTTCCGACCTGCGCGATGCGGTCGGGCTCGTGAGTCAGGACGTCTACCTTTTCGGCGGGAGCGTCCGCGAGAACGTGGCCTACGGTGCCGGCGATGCGACAGACGAACAGATCGCGGAGGCGCTCGACGCCAGTGAGTCGTCGGGATTCGTCGCCGCGCTGCGCGACACCGTGCACACGGTGGTGGGTGAGCGCGGGCAGAAGCTCTCCGGGGGGCAGCGCCAGCGCTTGTCGATCGCGCGTGCCGTCGTGAAGGATCCGCCCGTGCTCGTGCTCGACGAGGCGACCTCGTCGGTCGACAACGAAACCGAGGCGGCGATCCAGCGCGGCGTGGCACGCATCGCACGCGGGCGAACGATGATCGTCATCGCGCATCGCCTCTCGACCATCCGGGCGGCCGATCACATCCATGTGCTCGATGGCGGGCGGGTCGTCGAGTCGGGCACTCACGACGAACTCATCGCGCACGACGGACTCTACGCCCAGCTCTGGGCCGTCCAGACGGGCGAGGTCGCCGTGAGCTGAAAGAGCAGCCCGGCCTTTCCCACCGACGAGCAGTCGCACTCCTTCGATCTCGGACGGAACTGAACCTGCCATGCTGAAGCGCACACTCTGGCTCTTCCTGGGCGTCCTCCTGATCTTCGGCGTCCTCGCCGCGATGATCGTCTCCTTCGGGAACAGCGCCGAGCCCCTGGCGCCAGTCGATCCCGACATGCTCATCGTGATGCCGGACGGCAGCGAGCGCACGCTGTCGGCGCTCGTCGCCCAGGCCAACGAGCCGACTGACACCGTCGTCGAGCCCACCGAGTTGCGTGTGGCCGTGGCGGAGGAATCGTCGTCCGAGACGCTGCGCGCGGAAATCGATGCCCTCGGCACGCGCGAGGTCATGCGTCGCATGCGCGAAGAGCGCGCCGAGCGCATGAGGAACCCCGACCCGAACGACCTCTACGAGCTCGGGGTGAGTCGTCTCTACCATGGTGACGTCGACCAGGCCCTTGCCCTGCTGCGGTCGATCCCCGAGTCGGACAGCCGCTACGCGCGTGCCCAGCGGCGCATCGGGTGGGACATCCTCACGAAGCACAAGGGCCAGCCTCATCGCGGCCTCGCCTACGTCCATGAGTGTCTGCGCAGCGACGTGACGGACGGCAACGCTTGGCAAGACGCCGCGCGCGTGTGGGGCAGCTCACTCGGTCTGCCCGTCCACTGAACGACGCGGCGCATCGCTCGGCGTCGGCCGCAGCGACGCGAACCACGTCTCGAGCTCTTCGCGCGGCCGCTGCGTCATCTGGTTGAACCACCCGCCCGACGCAAGGTGCTCGGCGCCGTCGAGTGCGATGACTTCCCCGGAGACGTAGGCCGAGAGCTCGCTGAGCAGGAAGACCGCGAGGTGTCCGAGTTCGTCGCGCGTGCCGTAGCGGCCGAGCGGTACGCGACGTTGGAGTTGTTCGTCGAGCCCTTCGGGGACGAGCCGCGACCACGCGCCCTTCGTCGGGATCGGGCCCGGGGCGATGGCGTTGAGACGGATCCCGAACTGGCCCCACTCGACGGCGAGGCTGCGCATCAGCGCGACAACGCCGGCCTTGCTCACGGCGCTCGGCACGAGGTAGGCGCTGCCGGATTCGGCATAGGTCGTCGCGATCGAGAGCACGACGCCGGGATGCTTACGCTCGATCCAGCGACGCCCGCAGGCCTGCGTCGCGTAGAAGGTTCCGTGCAGGTTCGTGCGCACGATCGCGTCGAAGCCGCGCGGGCCGATGTCTTCGGTGAACGCCAGGAAGTTGCCCGCCGCGTTGTTGATCAGGTGCGTGATCGGGCCGAGATCGGCTTCGACGGCGGCGACGCAGGCCTCGACGGCGTCGGCCTCCTTGAGGTCGCACGTGTGACCGACGGCGTCGGCACCGACCGCGCGCAGTGCGTCGACGGTTTCGTCGAGCCGCGCGCGGCGTCGACCGCAGACGCTGATCGACGCCCCGAGCCGCGCGAGCCGCTCGGCCATCGAACGCCCGAGGCCGCTGCCGCCTCCGGTGACGAGAATGTGGGACCCGCGCATCAGGTCCGGTGCGAACGGCGTGTCGGTCATCGGAGGCCTCGTGGATTCGTGACGTCTCGCGGCGATGGTACTCTCGAACCGCGCGCGCTTCCCTCTCCCCAGCGCCCTTCACCCTCGCACTCGGAGTCGCCCGCTCCCCATGGTTCATCGCATCGGTGTCTGCTCGTGGTCACTCGCTCCCGAGTCCCCTGACGATCTCGTGACGCAAGTTCGCGCGACGGGCGTGCGTCACCTTCAACTTGCGCTCGATCCGATCCGGCTCGGCGAATGGTCGATCGACGAACTCATCGAGTCGGTCGATGCGGCCGGGATCTCGCTGTGCTCGGGGATGATGGCGATGGAGGCCGAGGACTACTCCACGCTCGAGTCGATCCAGCGCACGGGGGGCGTGCGTCCCGACGCGACGTGGGCCGCGAACCTCGACGCGGCGGCGGTCGATGCCGCGCTGGCGCGGACGCTCGGGCTCGACCTCGTGACGTTCCACGCGGGCTTCATGCCGCACGACGCCTGCACCGAACGCTCGACGATGATCGGCCGTCTGCGCGAGCTCGTCGACATCTACGTCGGCGAGGGCGTGCGCGTCGGCTTCGAAACGGGGCAGGAGTCAGCCGACACGATGAAGGCCGTGCTCGAAGAACTCGATCGTCCCCGTGGCGCGGGCATCAACTTCGATCCCGCGAACATGATTCTCTACGCGATGGGCGATCCCGTCGCGGCGCTGTCGACGCTCGCCGACGATGTCTTCCAGATCCACATCAAGGATGCGCGCCGCACGTCGGTTGCCGGGACGTGGGGAACGGAAGTCCCAGCCGGTGACGGGGAGGTCGACTGGCCGGCGTTCTTCGACGTGGTCGCTTCGCGCAAGCTCGACGTCGACTTCGTCATCGAGCGCGAGGCCGGCGCATCGCGCGTTGCCGACATCACGCGGGCGCGCGAGCTCGTCGAGTCGCTGATGGCCGAGCGCGGCTTTGCGGCGGGCGAAGGATGACGATCGGCATCGGCGTCGTCGGCATGGGCTTCATGGGACGCACGCACGTCACGGCGTATCTCGACGCCATCGCGGACGGTGCTGATGCACGCCTCGTTGCGGTGTCCGACCATGACGCCGAGCGACGCGCGGGGCGCGGCACGGCGGGCGGGAACCTCGACGTCGCCGGCGAAGGGCCCTTGTTCGACGTCGACGACGTGCGCGGTTTCGCTCGTCCGGCAGAGTTGTTCGCCGATGACGGCATCGGTGTCGTCAGCATCTGCACGCCCACCGAGTCGCACGTCGAGCTCGCGATCGAGGCCCTGCGCGCTGGCAAGCACGTGTTGCTCGAGAAGCCGGTGGCGCTGCGTGCGCGCGATGTCGCGACGCTCGCCGAGGCGGCCGAGCGTGCCCACGCGCAGCACGGCTTGGTGTGCATGCCGGCGATGTGCATGCGTTTCTGGCCGGGCTGGGACACCTTGCGCGCGGCCGTCCAGGACCAACGCTACGGAGCGCTGCGGAGCCTCGCGTTTCGACGTCGTGGGTCGCGCCCGACGTGGAACGCCTTCTACGACGACGAGGCTCGCAGCGGCGGTGCACTCTTCGACCTCCATGTCCACGATGTCGATCTCGTGGTCTGGTGCCTCGGCATGCCGACGTCGGTCTTCGCGGCCGGCGATCGCGCCCACGTCACGGCGTCCTATCGCTTTGCGCGCGGACAGCCCGTCCACGTGACGGCTGAAGGTGGCTGGGACCACGCCCCCGGCACGCCCTTCGAGATGACCTTCACGGCCGTCTTCGCCGACGCCACGCTGCTCTACGACGGAAGCGGGCCGCACCTCCGGGTCTGTCGGAACGGGGAGGCCGACGACCTCCCGCTGGGCCCGGTCACCGGATATCGCCGCCAGATCGACCACCTTCTGGCCCGTGTCGCCACACCCGTCGAGGCCGAGTCACCGACCGTCGTCGATGCTTTCTCGGTGACACGACTGCTCGAAGCCGAGGCGAGGAGTCTCGAACTCGGTCACTCGGTCGACCTCTGAACCTGGAAATCCCCGCATTGTCCGCGGGTTTTCCACAGTGAATCGTGACATTTCACGATCTGGTCGGGTGCGGATCGCGCGCTCAGATGAACTTGCGCTGACCCGGGATGGCGACGGGGTGGGCCGCGAAGTCGCCCCACGCGTAGGTGTCCGGCCCGAGGCGCTCCTCGGATTCCATGGCCTGTTCGTAGGAGATCGTCTGTCCCGTGTAGGCCGCAGCGCGTGCCATGAGGGCCATGAGCGTGCTGTTCGTCATCCAGCGGCCGTCGTTGATCGGGCGACCGGCGCGGATCGAGGCGAAGAGCACGTCGTGCTCCTGCTGGTACATGTCGTTCCCCTCGCCGTCGTAGCGCCAGGGGTTGTCGCCGAAGAACTCGTGCTGCTCGGCCCAGCCGTTGATGATCGCGTGGCCCTTGGCACCGTAGTAGTAGTCGCTGTTCTCGTACGAGGCGCCGGCCCACTGGCGGCACATCAAGAAGCCCTTGATGCCCTCGTCGTACTCGAACGTGGCGCTGAAGTGGTCGAAGACATTGCCGCGCGCTTCGCCCTCGTGCTGCGCGCGCCCACCGACGGCGACGACGCGACGCGGAGCTTCGTCACCGAACGCCCAGCCGAGCTTGTCGACGCTGTGCACGGCCTGCTCGACGAGGTGATCGCCGGACAGCCACGTGAAGTGCTGCCAGTTGCGCAGCTGGAACTCCGTCTCGCTCCACTCCGGCTTGCGCTCGTGCGTGCCGAGTGGCGAGGCGTTGTACGTGGCGTAGACGGCGCGCAGGTCGCCGAGGTGTCCGTTGTGTAGGCGCTTGTAGAACGCACGGTGGCGCGTGTTGTAGCGCCAGCAGAAGCCTGAAACGAGCGAGAGCTGCTTACGCTCCGCCATGGCGACGGTGTCGAGCACGTGGCGGATGCCGGGGAAGTCGACGGCGATCGGCTTCTCCGTGAAGACGTGTTTGCCGGCTTCGATCGCGGCGCGCAGGTGCGCGGGACGAAAGTGCGGCGGCGTCGCGAGGAGCACGACGTCGACGCCGCTGGCGAGCAGCTTCTCGTAGGCGTCGAAGCCGACGAAGCGCCGATCTTCGCTGACCTGGATGCGGTCGGCGCGCTCCTCGCCCATCGCGTGGCTGAGGTTGCGGAGGCTCGAGTCGAGGTGGTCGGAGAAGACGTCCGCCATCGCCCAGAGCACTACGGTGCCATCCTCGGCCGAGAGCGCCTGGGATGCCGCGCCGGTCCCGCGTCCGCCGCAACCCACGAGCCCGACCTTGAGCGGGCCGCGCTCTTCGGCATCGCGCGCACGCGCTCCGGTTGCGAGTGCCGTCGACGCTGCGGCCGCGGCGGCTGCGCCATGCTTGAGGAACGAACGACGCGAGGGCGTGGGGGACATGACAGGGCTCCGGGAAGAACCCGCGAGCATAGCAGGGCGATGCACTCCTGTGGCGTCGAGTAGCCTGATCCGGGCTGACGGCGACTGTTCTCTTGGGAGACGTGGCGATGCCGATTCTCGAAGTCGAACTGGTGCGTGCGCCCGACGAGGTCGTCGCGCCCGAGCTCGCCGCGACGCTGGCCGATGCCGCCGGGCGCGTGTTCGAGACGGGGCCGGGCCGGACGTGGGTGCGCCTGCGAACGCTGGAGGCCCAGCACTACGCCGAGAACGGCGGGACCGGCGCGCGGCCTGTGTTCGTCTCCGTTCTCTTGGCCGACGCGCTCCCGAGGGAGACGCGCGCGCTGAAGGCCCGCGAGCTCGCGGACGTCGTCGGGGCGGCCTGCAACCGCGCCGCCGACCGCGTTCACGTTCTCTTCGAGCCGTCCGCGCGCGGTCGGATCGCTTTCGGGGGCGAGCTGCTCGGCGACTGAGCGTGACGTCCGTCGGCGTTGCGCGGCAGCGTGACGCGGAACGTCGTGCCCTGTCCGACTTCGCTCTCGACCGACACCGTGCCGCCGTGCGCCTCGACGATCCCCTGCGTGATCGCGAGGCCGATGCCCGTCCCGCCGCCGCGCGCTCGCTGGCGCGAGGCATCCACGCGGTGGAAGCGCGCGAAGATCGCGCTGAGGTGTTCGGGTGGGATGCCGGCGCCGGTGTCCGTCACGGTGAGCACGGCGTCGATACCGGCCGTTCGCAGCGTCACGTCGATGCGACCGCCACGCGGCGTGTGTTGGATGGCGTTGCGAACGAGGTTCACGACGACCTGGTGCATGCGCTGCTCGTCGATGTGCGCGAGCACGACCTGGAGATCGGGTGCCAGCGTGACGCCGACCTTTTCGGCCGCCGCTGAAACCAACGTCAGCGCCTCGGCCACGACATCGTCGAGGCGGCACTCGGCAAGCGTGAGCTCGAGCGCACCGGCGTCGAGGCGAGCGAGCTGGAGCAACTCGTCGACGAGCGCCTTCATGCGCTTCCCTGCTCCGTGGATCGACTCGAGTGCGTCACGGTACTCGCCCGACTCGCGGTCGCGCGAGAGGGCGAGTTCGCAGCGCGTCAGCAGCACGGACAGCGGCGTGCGAAGCTCGTGCGAGGCATCGGCCGTGAAGCGCGTCTGTTGGTCGAACGACGACTCGAGGCGTGCGAACGTCGTGTTCAGCACGCGTCCGAGGCGTGCGAGTTCGTCGTCCATCTCGCTCGTGTCGATGCGCGCGTCGAGCTGCTCGACCGAGATCGACTCCGCGGCCTCGGCGATGACGTCCAGTGGTCGCAGCATGCGCCGCGTCAGCCACCACCCGCTCGCGATGCCCACGGCCAGCACGCCGACGCCGACGCCGCCGATACGCCACGCGAGCCAGTGCAGATCATCGAGCTCGCGCGCGACGCTGCGTCCGACCTGGATCGACGTGCGGTGATTGCCAGGCACGGTCAGCATGCGCTGCGCGACCTCGGCCATCGGCGTCGTACGCGGCGACCAGCGTCGGACGCCGTCCCACGCCAGCTGCTCGGGGACCTCGCCGCCGCTGGCATGCAGCTCGCCGTCCGGTCCCCAGACGACGAACCAGGCGCTCGCATGGCGAGCGAGGCTCTTCGGCATCTCGATGCGCTGTGAACCGTCGGGTTCGACACGGGCAGGGCCGGCGGACTGGCGCAGCGGACGCCGGCCGGTGGGCCAGGGGATGAGTTTCCGCTTGAGTCGCAGCGAGATGACTTCGGCGGCCGACCTCAGTTCGACGTCGACTTCGTCGATCGTGCTCGAACGCGTGACGGCGTACAGCGTCGATCCGAAACCGGCGAGCACCAGGACGAGGAAGATCACGAGCCAGCGCAGGAAGCGCCAGCTCAGCGACGACGGACGGGTCACGTCGTCGGCTCGCGCCGTGGAACGAGGTAGCCCTCGCCGCGCCGGGTGACGATGAAACTCTTGCCGAGCTTCTTGCGCACGTTCGAGACGTGGACGTCGACGAGGTTCGAGCTGGCCTCCTCGTTCTCGTCGAAGAGATGGTCGTGGATGGACATGCGCGAGACGAGCGCGCCGACGCGCATCACGAGCAGTTCGACGAGCGCGTACTCGCGGGCCGTCAAGCCCACGTCACGCCCGGCACGCGTGGCCGTGCGGGCCGCCGTGTCGATCACGATGTCACCGATCTGGATCTCCGGGTGCGCGTGGCCGACGGAGCGGCGCGTCAGGGCGCGGAGGCGCGCGAAGACCTCGGCGAGCTCGAACGGCTTGACGAGGTAGTCGTCGGCACCGTTGTCGAGAACGCGCACGCGGTCGAGCACGTGATCGCGAGCCGAGAGCACGAGCACGGGCGTGTCGTGTGTCTTGCGGAGCTGGTGGAGAAGCTCCCAGCCGTCGATGCCGGGCAGCATCAAGTCGAGGATGACGGCCGCGTAGTCGACCTGTGTGGCCTTGAAGAGACCGTCCTCGCCGTCGCCTGCTTCATCGACGGCGTAGCCGGCCTCACGCAGCGCTTCACCGAGCACGCTGCGGAGGTCGGCGTCGTCTTCGATGATCAGAAGTCGCATGCAGGGCGAGCTCAGATCGCGCGACGAGTTGGCTTGGACTGCTTGCGCGGCATGCGGTCGACGGGTGCGCGCTGTGCGCGTCCCCTGCGTTCCGTCGCGCGCTCGAGGCTCTTCTCGGCACGCAGCATTCCGCGCCCCGAACGCGTGGCCTTCGGCGCGCGCTCGGCCTTGCGCATCTTCGCGGCCTCGCGCTTGACCTTCTTGCTCTTGCCGATCTTGTTCTTCCTGTCGGCCTTGCCCTTCATGCGGGCATCGGTCTTCGCGCGTTCGAGCTTGCCCTTGCCGAGTTTGATCTTCCGTTCGCCGCGCTTCACCTTGCGCTCGGCCCGCTTCACCTTGCGTTCAGCGCGCTTGACCTTGCGGTCGCCCTTACGGGCCTCGAGGCGTTCGGCCTTCTTGGTGGCCTGGCTCTCGGCGCGTTCGGCTGCGGGACGCTTCACCTGCGTGCCGACATCCTGGGCGTCAACCGTTGCGGGAGTGGCGAGGGTGAACAGCAGGGCGCCGGTAGCGGCGAGGATTGTGTGTTTCAGGGATGTCATCGGGTTGCTCCGGGAGGTGTGACGAGCAGATCGCGTGACGAGAATCGTCCGCCACGCCTTCCTAAGATCGCCCGTCGGCCTGAAGTGAGCCTGAAGACGAGGCATTTTTCGTGAACCTCAGGGGGCGGGGACCGTCGTCACGCCGATCAAGGCGTCGCGCGTGATGAGCGCCTCGAGGTCGCGAAGTGAGAACGCCTCGGTGCCGGCTGGGCGGCGGGGCAGGACGAGGTAGCGCAGCTCGGCCGTTGAGTCGTGCACGCGGACCGTGGTGTCGTCGGGCAGCGTCGTGCCGAACTCGGCCAGCACGGCGCGCGGTTCGCGCACGACCCGCGAGCGATACGCGACGCTCTTGTACCAGGCCGGTTGCGGCCCGAGCAGCATGCGCGGGTAGCAAGAGCAGAGCGTGCAGACGAGAACGTTGTGTACGCGCTCGGTGTTCTCGACGACGACGAGCGGCGCGCCGGCATCGAGGTCGAGTTCGGCGATCGCCGCGCTGCCGTCGTCCAGCAGCCGATCGCGGAAGGCGTCATCGGTCCAGGCCTTGGCGACGACCCGCGCGCCCTGCGCCGGAGACGCCGCTTCGAGTCGCTCGACGACGCGGCGTTCGTCGTCCTCCGAGTACACGCGCTTCTCGAGCAGCAGCGAGCGCAGTGCCACGCCGAGCAGCGCGCGGCGTGTCGCGGGTTCGGGGTCGTCGGGCTGGTGCGCGTGGTCGCTCACGCCGGGCCGAGCCAGTGTTCGAAGATCTCGACGTCGAGCGTGTCACCACTCTTCGCGTCGCCGGGCCAGAGGTCGGACTGCACGAGGCGCACCCGATAGAGCACCTGCCGCGGTTCACCGTCGCCGCCGTACGCGAGAAGCTCCGGCTGACCGAAGGCGCGCATGACACGCACGACCTCACCGACATGTCCGCGCACGTAGGCCGGCACGCGATGATGCACGGCCGGGTCGCGGTCGTCGATGCGCACGCGGTCGCCGACGGCGAAGCGCGCGACGATGCTCGGGTCTTCGATGGGCGGGGGACACGTCATGGCGAAACACTCCCAGAGGCGTCAGCGAGCAGCTCGTCGATGCGTGCCTCGATCTCGGCGCGCGTGAGCACGCCTTTCTCGATGAGCAAGGCAGCACCGGCTTCTGACCATCGTTCGTAGTAGGACATCTCGCCGTAGTCGGTCTCGGAGAGGTCTTCGATGACGCGGCGCAGCTCGGCGAAGTCGACGAGGATGCCAGCCTTGAAGAGCAGGCGGATCATCGCGTCGATCCGCCACTCCCAGAACGTGAGCGCGTGCTCGGATCGATCGATCGGCCCGTCAGGCAGACCGCCGACGTCGTGCACACAGCGCTGGGGGCGTGAGTCCATGACGTGATTGTGAGATCTGCGAGGCCCGATTCAACGATGCGCACCAAGGAGTACACTCGCCGCACCTCCCGGAGAAGGCCATGAAGATCGTGCTTGCTGTGATCGTCGGCACCGTCGTGACGTTCGTCGTGATCGCGGCCATGCAGTACGCGGGGCACATGCTGATCCCGGTCGAAGGGATGGACCCGGTTCCGGATCTCTCGTCGCTCGACGGAATGACCGAGTTCAACGACCGCTTCATGGCGATGACGGAGGCTGAGCGAGCGGCGTTCGCCGAAGCCCAGCCCCTCATGGCGAAGCTCTGGATCCCGCTGAGCTATTTCGTCGGGACGTTCTTGGGCGCGCTGCTCGCGGCGAAGCTCGCGAAGTCGATGCGCGCGGCCGTCAGCGTCGGTGTCGTGATGACCGTGGTGGGGCTCTTCGATGCATTCGTCACGCCGTCACCGCTCTGGGTCGCGGCGCTCGCCGTGGTGGTCTACCTGCCGGCAGCGCTGCTCGGTGGCAAGGTGTCCGGCGTCGCGAAGGCGAGCTGACGTCAGCGACGGAGTTGCGCGAGGAAGCGCGCCACGCGCGCACCGTCCGTGACGGCCCGCTCGTACTCGCCCGGCGGAGTCGGCGTGCCCATGAAGCAGTGGGGGTTGCGGTAGGTCATCGGGCTGTCTTCGCGCCCCGGTGCCGCGAAGTGGATCTCGCGCGCGCCGGTCGTCGTGACGACGTCGCGGATGTTGTCCTCCATGACGCCACAGCCCGGCATGATGCGGATGCGATCGCCGGCCTGGGCGATGAGGTCGCGGAGGACGTCGAGTGCGTCGGCGACCGAGGCGCGCCCGCCTGATGTGAGCACGCGGTCGACGCCGAGGTCGACGAGGGTTTCGAGTGACGCCGTGAGGTCGGTGGACATGTCGAACGCTCGGTGGAACGTGACCTGCATCGGACGCGCCGCTTCGATGAGTCGCGCCGTCGCGTCGATGTCGATCGTGGCATCCGCGTTGAGCATCCCGAACACGACTCCGTCGACACCCGTCCCCTTCGCGAAGGCGATGTCGTCGACCATCGTGTCGAGCTCGCGCGCGGAGTAGGCGAAGTCGCCGCCGCGTGGGCGAATCATCACCATGATCCCCAGCGGTGCGGGACACAGGGCGCGCGCCGTGCGAATCGTGCCGGCACTCGGCGTCGTGCCGCCCTCGAGCAGGTCGGCGCAGAGTTCGATGCGGTCGGCGCCGGCCTGGGCGGCGATCACGGCGCCGTCGATCGACTCGAGGCAGACTTCGACGAGAACGTCGCGCAGCGAGGACGGTGCGGGGTCGGGCATCGGTGAGGCTCCAACGGGGCGCCGCATCGTCCCACACGGCCGTCCCGGATCACGCGTTCGATCTGCCATGATGTCGACCCCGTCCCCCGCGAGGTCGCCGCTCATGTCACTCCGTCCGTTCATCGTCCGTTGTTGTGCGGCGCTCGTCGTCGCGTCGTCCACGCTCATCGCCCAGCAGCCCCTTGCCCAGCAGTGGAAGTCGCTCTTCGACGGCTCGACGCTCGAGGGCTGGACCGACCGCGGTGGGCGCTACGACGGCGACGCCGTGTGGACCGTCGAGGATGGCGCGATCACGGGGCGCGTCGGCGCCAACGGAGTCGGTGGGCTGCTCTACACGACCGACGTCTTCGCGAGCTTCGATGTCGAGCTCCAGGCGCGCCTCGATTGGCCGTTCGACTCGGGCGTCTTCGTGCGCATGTGGCCGGAAGGCAAGGGCGGGCAGGTCACACTCGACGCCCATCCGCGCGGCGGCGAAGTCGGGGCGATCTACGCCGACGGTTTCCTGCAGCACAACACGTGGGCGCGCGACACTGTCTGGAAGCGCGCGGAATGGAACGATGTTCGCGTGCGTTGCACGGGCTTCGACATGCGCATCGAGGCCTGGGTCAACGGCGTGAAGGTGTCGGACCACACGCTGGCGCCGAACACGGCGGGCTACGCGCCGCGCGGCCGCATCGGCATCCAGGTACACGGCAACCGCGACGACCCGCCGGGCCACCGCGCGCAGTTCCGGTCCATCCGCGTCCGACGCCTCGACGTCTTCGGCGACGACGCCTTCGCACCGCACGTCGCAGGCGGTGATCAACGCACGCAGCTCTCGGTCAGTGGACGCTCGGCCGGCTGGGTTGCGCTCATCGACGACGAACTCGGTGAGTGGTGGTCGGGCTCGGCGGGCGGCGAGCTCACACCGCCGCTTGCGTCCGGCTATCGCGTCGAGGACGGCGTGCTGCATGTCCCGTCGCGAGGTAGCGGCAATCTCATCTCGCGTCGCGAGCTTCGCAACGCGCGCATGCGCTTCGACTTCAAGCTCGCGCGCATGGCGAACGGCGGCGTCTTCTTGCGCTCGGACCGTGCAGGCGGAAACCCGTCGTACACCGGCGCCGAAGTGCAGCTCCTCGACGACCACAACTGGGAGAGCGTCACGGGGTCGACGCTCGAGAAGTGGCAGTTCACGGGGAGTCTCTACGGTGCCGTGGCGCCCGAGGTGTCGGTGCTTGCTCCGATCGGCGAGTGGAACACGATGGAGCTGCTCTATCGCGGTTCGCGTCTCGCGGTGGCTCTCAACGGTCACGTGCTGTACGACGTCGACACGCACACCGTCACGGCCGAGCCGCCGTTTGCCGAGCGCGTCGCCCACGGGTTCTTCGGCATGCAGCGCTACTCGGCTCCGGACGTCGAAGGCGACACAGCCGTCTGGGTGCGCAACGCCTACCTTCAGCCGTTGCCCTGATCGCCCGCCGTCGCAACGGGTTCTGTCTCCGCGCGCAGCTCCTCGAGACGCTCCGTGATCTCGACGACCTCAGAGTGGTCGCGGCTGTTGTAGACCTGCTCGCGCAGATCGGCGGCGAGCTCGAGTGCTCGGCGCTCGTCGGCAAACAGCTCACGTGCGTGCAGGACGTCCGCGAGCTTGATCTGTGCGCTCGCGCGTCGCAGGTCGTCCGCTTGTCGCGTGACGACATGGGCGAGTTCTTCGGCGGCTTCCTGGGCCTCGCTCCAGCGCTGGCTGCCGACATGCAGACCGTACAGGCATTCGAGGGCGAGGCGCCGGCGCTCGAGGTCGAGCGGTGCGTCGAGCGACTTGTCGAACGCCCGCGCGAGGTGCTGTGGTGCATCGAGCGGGAAACCTTCGGCGACGAGCGCGCGCCCATGCATCATGTGCGCACGCGCCACGACCTCTGGCTTGGCATCCGCGAGGACATTGAGCTCGGCGAGGGCCAGACTCGTCTCCATGCTCGCTTCGCCGACGTCCTCGGGGATCGCCCGTTCGAGCAGCAGCTCGGCAATGTCGACGCGCCGTGCTGCTGTCCACCCAGCGTCGATCGGAAGGAACTCCCCGTTGCGTTGCGCGCTGCTGACGTTGTCCACCATCCTGGCGAGGACGTCGTAGGCCTCGAGCGGGCGTTCCGCGAGGCGCAGCGCATCGGCGAGCTGCACACCGAGCTTGAGTGCTTGAGGTGACGTCGGACCCGTCTCGGTGAGGCGAGTTTCGTAAAGCCTGCCGAGCGAGTTGGCGTAGTTGAAAAGGTCACCTTGCGCGAGCAGCAGGTCGAGTTCGAACGCACCGTGTCGACGCGCAAGGCCCGTGCCGAGGTTCCTGTCGGGCAGGAGTTTCGTGGCGAGGTCGTGCCGCTCACGCGCCAGTTCGGGATCGCCGTCGTGCAGTGCGATCACCGCTTGGATGTGGGCGAGCGTCGCCCGCTCGACGGCGGGGGAGACTTCGTCGCTCTGCTCGAGAGCTTCGATCCGCAGGATGTCGCTCTGCGCCTCAGCGAACTGCTCGAGATCGAGCTGCGCGAGGGCGCGCACCAACAATGGCGCCGTCTGCGGCGGCCTGAGCGGGCCGTGTTCCCGCGTGAACTTCTCGATGGACGCCGTGGCGCTCGCGATCGCAGCCTCGGGGCGCCCCGTGCCGAGGAAGTGCACGGCCTGGCGCAGCAGCACACGTCCGTGGCGTCCGAGCCACGGGTCATCGCCGTCCAGCAAGGGACGCAGCGCTTCGAGCGATGGCTCTTCGGGGCTGTCGCCCTGCACTTCGGCGATCGTCGAGGCGTTGCGGGCTTCCCACTCCGCATACTCGGCATCGAGGATCTCGAGCGCTGCCGCGAACTGTGTGTCCGCGCGGCGGACGCTCCCGGCCCTGCCGAATGCACCGCCGAGCGCGTCGTGCCACATCGCACGTACGGTCGGCACCAGATCGGGAGCGTCGGGCACTTCGCTCGCGAGCGTGTCTGCAAGCTCGAGGCGTTCGTCGTTGCGGAAGACGACAGCGATCGCGGCTTCGGCTTGCTGGAACGACGCGCCGACTTTCTCGTGGTAGGTCTTCGCGACCTCGAGGTTCGCTTCGGCTTGAGCGCGCGCATCGGCTGCCGCCTCGGCGTCGAGGTCCGCGCGCTCCTCTGCCTCCATCAGCTTGATCTCGCGGCGCGCGAGTTGCTCCGCCTGGACGTCGACGCGTGCCTGGGCCAGCGACGCCGCGTTGTGCCGGCGCGTCGCCTCCTCCGACATGCGGTCGGCCTTCTCGCCTTCCCACCACATGCCGAGAACGCCGAGCGCGAAGACCACGAGCGTTGCAGCGGCACCGCCGACGAACGCCTTGTGGCGTCGGATGAACTTGCGCGCGCGCGTCATCGGCGGCGGTTGCTGCGCCGTGATCGGTTCGTCGGAGAGAAAGCGGCGGATGTCGTTGCCGAGCGACTGCGCGGTCGGGTAGCGGTCCTCTTTGTCCTTGCTCAGCGCCTTGCCGAAGATGTTCTCGATGTCACCGCTGAAGTGTCGCTTGTAGGCACTGAGCTTCTTGGGCTCTTCTTCGTGGATGATGCGCGCGGCTTCGGCGATCGACGTGTCGTCGAGCGGATAGGGAAGCTGCCCGGAGAGGATCTGGTAACCGATGACGCCCAGTGCATAGACATCGCAGCGTGTGTCGATGTCGTCGCCCGCACCCGAGATCTGCTCGGGCGCCATGTAGGGCACGGTGCCGGCGACCTGGTGGACGTCGACGAGCGTCTGGGCCCCGACCACGCCGACGTCGATATCGCGTGCGACCCCGAAGTCGAGGATCTTCGGCTGAGCGTTGCCCGTGACGATGATGTTGCTGGGCTTGAGGTCGCGATGGATGACGCCCTTTTGGTGCGCGTGCTGCACGGCGTCACAGAGGCGCAGCAGCAGCTCGAGCCGACGC
This sequence comes from Planctomycetota bacterium, assembly GCA_029259745.1. Classification (GTDB taxonomy): domain Bacteria; phylum Planctomycetota; class B15-G4; order B15-G4; family B15-G4; genus OFTM221. The sequence goes on along the minus strand of JAJDEO010000068.1, from coordinate 6,563 downwards.
TTCGTCCGCAGCTTCGCGTCGGCCACGAAATCAAGCAGCGGCAAGCCCTCGACGAACTCCATGGCGAGGTACGGCTGAGGACCGTGACCCGAGTCGTGCGTGGACGCCTCGAAGATCTGCGCGATGCCGGGGTGATGGAGACGCGCGAGCAGCCGGGCTTCGTAGGCAAAGCGGTGCATCATCTGCGCGGTCGCCAGCCCCCGGCGGATGACCTTGATGGCGACGATGCGATCCGTCTTCGGGTGCAGCCCGAGGTAGACGGTGCCCATGCCGCCTTGCGCGAGCTGGTCGGCGATCCGATAGGGGCCGATGCTGTGCGGGACCTCGTCGACGAGCGTGGCGTCGTCGGCGATGCCGGGCAGGATGTCGAGCGCCGACCCGTCGAGGAACGTGTGCACCGACTCGTCGGCGCGCAGCATCGCTTCGACTCGACTTCGGACGCTGGCGTTGGCACAGGCTCGGTCGAGATAGGCGGTGCGCGCTGCGGTCGGAAGCTTGCAGGCCTTCAGGAAGATCTGCGGGACGTCACGAAGCGTTTCGGTGTCCATCGCCTCAGCTTGGCTTCCGCGGCTCGTCCGACAGTGCGGCGGCGAGCCATGCCCGAGCCACGCGCCAGTCGTCGAGGAGCGTGCGTCGCGAGACACCGAGTGCGTCGGCCGACTCCTCGACGCTCAGGCCTGCGAAGAACCGCAGCTCGACGACGCGCGCCTTGCGCGGCTCGATGTCGTGAAGTTGCTTGAGCGCTTCGTCGAGCGACAGCAAATCGACGGCGCGGTCGTCCTGGAACATGACGCCGGAGCGCAGCGTCACGCGCGCCCAGTCGCCACCGCGCTTGGCCGCCGACGACGCGCGCGCGTAGTCGACGAGCACCTGTCGCATGGCGGTGGCTGCGAGGGCGAGGAAGTGGGAGCGACTCTGCCAGCCTTCGCCCTTGCTGCCGGCGATCTTGAGGTAGGCCTCGTGCACGAGCGCCGTCGGCTGAAGCGTGTGGCGGTCGCGGCGTGAGCTGAGGTAGCTGCGTGCCATGAGGCGGAGGCGCTCGTAGAGCAGCGCGTAGATCTCCGTCGACGCGTCGGCGCCCTGACGCCCGACTTCGTCGAGAAGCCGTTCGACGTCCGTGTTGCGGATGTCGAACGGACGTTCGTCGCTCGGCGTGGCGGCCGAGTCTTGAGCTGGGGGCGTGGGCGGCATCGGAGTGTCAGCGTGCCTCATGGAGAGAATCGATGCGCCCGGGGCGGGGCACTTCGACCCATCACCATAGCGGCGTAGGGGCGATTCGCGCGCTCTGCGGAACGCTCGTCGAGAGAATCGACGCCGCAGGCTGTCTCGAACTGGGGATCGGCGACAGTCCATGAGACGGCCGCGGGAAAAAATTCCTGTCAACGCGCTGCACTCTTCTCCCGGCATTGACGTTATCACCCATGAGGCCGCAGGGCTTCACACCTCGATCAACACCCGGATGGGCCACGTTCGGCGGTCCCCTGACAGAGACAACGCCACGCGGACGACACGCCGCGTCATCGTCGAACGAGAGCGCTTGACGCTCGGCCCGCTCCAAAAATGGACGCTGTTGCCCCCACACCATCAGCGTCCGCCCGCTCAGGCGCGTCCGGCTCATACCCACAGAGCCGGGCGCGCCTTTTTTTCACGTCACCTCGCTCGGATGCGACCGTCCTTGAAGGCGGGAGCAGCGCGCTTGTTCCTGCGGGTCGGCAGCTCCGCGTGGCGTACTGGCGAGTGCCGAGGCACAGGACACGTGTCTAGGCTAGACATGAACCGTCACGTTCGCGAGCGAGTGGTACGTCGCGCTCGACGGTGACGTCGTCGCAGGTCGGCCGGGGTCGATCCGTGGCCTGAAGAGACGGCGCTTCCGCGCTGAGAGGGCGGGCTCATCGTCGACTTCAGCCGCGCGCTGGGCTCACCGCTTGCTCCCTTGAGCGCGCTTGCCCCCTTGTGCGAACGAGGGCGTTGATGAAACGCGAACCGGCCCGCGCATCGTGACGCGCAGGCCGGTTCTGTGTCGGACGACGTTGTCGTCGCGGCGTCGCTCAGTTCAGCGTGCGACGCAGCAGGCCGGCCTTGTCGATCCACCCGGCGCGCACGACGTCGAAGGCGCCGCGCGGCAGGGCCCACGCGTTGCTCGAGTCGTCGAGGTCGTTGGGCAGGTCCTTGACGTATTGCAGGAACACCTCGGACAGGAAGCCGAAGGCGTAGCGCGGCGTGCCGAGCGAGTTGAGCGTGTCGAGCACGTAGTCGACCGGGAGGTCGTCGGCGAGCAGGTCGCTCAGCGTCTGGGCCTTGGCCGTGTCTTGCAGGCATGCGCCGAAGCGCTGGTTCGCGATCTCGTAGAGCTCACGTCCCGTCCACTTGAGTTCCGCGATGAGGTTCGACTTGTCGAGCCGCATGCGCTTGAGCTGCTCGGGCGACGCGTTGCGCCACAGCGGCTCCATCTCGATCGGCAGGAACATCTTCAGCGCGAGGTTCGGGTGCTGGAGCAGTTTGATGTCGAGGATGCGCGCGACGAACTCGCGCATCCACTGGTCGTTGTCGCTGAGCAGCGTGGGCTCGTCGACGCGGTCCATGAGGACGTAGAGGCCCTTGTAGCCGAGGCCGTCGAGCAGGCCGAGGAAGCGCTGGAGGAGCTCGTAGCGGCTCGTCTCGCTCGTGTCCGTCGGGACGACGTGCTCGGCGCGTTCCTTCGACGACAGCGTGGCGAGCAGCTCGGCGAGCGGCGCGGCGTCGTCGGGCAGGACGCGCACGCTGCGCGCCGCCTTCTTCGCGCGTGACTTCGCGAAGAGCCCCGAGACCCAGCCGAGCGTCCACGGCAGGAACGCGATCGTGAAGCCGATGCCGAAGATCACGCTCTGCTCGTCGCGCAGGAAATCGTACTCGGCGAGAGTGTCGTACTGCGGTGCGAGAAACGGCAGTGCCACGATGGCCGCGCCCACGAGCGTCACCAAGACCTTCTTGAACGTCGCCACGAAGGTGGTGGGGGCGTTGCGGATGCGCGAGCGCAGCAGGTGGACGGCTTCGCCGACGGTGCGCGTGGGCGAGCGGTAGTAGAGGCCCGCGAGGAGCTGCGCGTCGAGCGCCTGCTTGCGCGACAGCTTGGCTGCGGCTTCCATGTTCCCGCCGTCGAGCAGCTCGTTGACGAGCTGCGTGACGCCGATCGACAGGATGCCGTCGAGGTGGTCGGCGATCTCCCACTGACCGATCACGCCGGCCGCCGTGGTCCCTTCGGCGTTCGACGACTTGACCGACTTCGAGACCTCGTCGATGTAGCCGTTGAAGTCGATGTACTCGACGACGAAGACGCGCTCGGCGGGGTGGTCGGTGTTGTGCGTCTCCAGGCGCCGCATCATCATCCGGCGCAGGCCGCTCTTGCCGCTGCCCTTCTCGCCGAAGACGATGCCCGGCGACGGTGCACGCGGGTCACCGAAGATCCGATCGAAGCCCGAATGGACAGCGCCGAGGTCGATCTCCGACAGGATGATGTCCTTGTCGGCGTCCTCGCACGCGAAGGGGTCGCTCGAAAGACCCCAGTACTCTCGCCACTTCTGTGCAAACATTCGGCTCGTGCGCTCCCACGCGTCGTCGGGTGCCGCCGGCCGGGAGGCCGGCTGATCGAAACAGGCGCCGACGATAGCCCGCGCGGGCGGACGGAACCACCACCCGGACGGGTGCGTGACTCGGCGCTGCCCGTGAGTGTCCGCGATCCTGGCTCGGGCGACACGTGAACGATCCGAGAGCCGGCGCTCGGTTCTCGACGTGCGAGGGCCCGCAGGCTAGCCTGCGAGGCGTAGGACCCCCCGGCGAACGTGACCTCGCCCGTGGTGACACCCGCAGATCCACGCAGTCGCCCCAAAGCTGGGCGAATCGACCGATTCGCTGGCCATCGGCGCCTGCGAGGGTTCACGGGAGCCAGCGCGCGCGCATGCTCGGGATCGGGGACAGAAAGAGTCGGCGGCATTCCTCGAGTTTCCGGAAGGAGATGCCGATCCGGTTCGTCGGAGAATCACCACTCCGAACACGTCCGTACGTGGAGACGACGATGAAGCTGTTCACGCTGGCGGTCCTTGCGATCGCGCTCTCGGCCTGCTCGAGTTACCACAAGAAGCTCGAGGTGCCCTGTGAGACCGATGCCCCAGGGGTCCTCGTCGACACGCGCGACTGCGTGATGTTCAAGGGCTACCGGATCGAGACCGTCGGCAACGACACCGTCATCACCTGGATGTCGAACGGCCGCCGCGTCGTGCTGCGTGACATGTCCGGCTACACGGGTGCATTCACGGTGCCGATCGCGCTGTTCCAGATCGACAACGCGCGCGTGTCCGTCACCGAGGATCACTTCCGCCTGTTCCACCCGACGTACCGCATCGACGCCGAGCTGGCCAAGTACGAGAACAAGCACCTCGTCCTCGACGACGGCGTGCTCTCGACGGTCGCCCGCAAGGACGTCTAGTCGCGCTGGCTCGCGGCGACGAAGGAGCGCGCCGCGCAACCACGGTGACGCGCAGCGACGCTGACGCTGGCTGGGCGCCGCTTGCCCGCGGGGTGACAAGCGCCCGCGGTGCGCTGTTAACATCCCGCGCATGGAAGAGTCCTCCGCTGTCTCGCTGCAGGCCAACGGTCCGGCCGTCTGGGCGTTCGTTGCCTACCTTGCCGTCGTCATCGGCATCGGAATCTGGGCGTCGCGCTTCTCGTCGCGCGGCATGGGCGCGTTTTTCCTTGCCGGGCGTTCGCTAAACCGCTGGGTCGTCGCGCTGTCGGCCGTCGCGTCGGGACGCAGCTCGTGGTTGATGGTTGGGCTGACGGGCCTGGCGTTCGTGCGCGGAGCCTCGGCGCTCTGGGCTGCTGTCGGGTACATCGTCGTCGAGTTCCTGTTGTTCTGGTTCTACGGCCCGCGCCTGCGACGCTTCTCCGAGCGTCACGACTGCCTCACCGTCCCCGACTTCTTCGCGGCCCGCTTCGACGACGACACGACCGGCACACGCGTGCCCGGCCTGCTGCGCGCGCTGCTCGTCGTCGTGCTGATGCTCTTCATCCCGACCTACGTCGGCGCGCAGTTCAAGGCCGGCGGGACGACCTTCGCCACGGCCTTCGACGTCTCGTTCGACACCGGCCTCTGGCTCACGGCCGCGATCGTGCTCGTCTACACCGTGACGGGCGGCTTCCTCGCCGTGAGCATGACCGACATGCTGCAGTCGGGCTTCATGGTCGTCGGACTCGTCGTCCTCCCGATCGTCGTCATCCTCGACCTCGGTGGCCTCGCGGCGACGTTCGACGCCCTCGCCCTGCAGGACGCGACACTCACCGATCCGATGGCGATCACGTGGGGCGTTCTGATCGGCTTCCTCGGCATCGGCCTCGGGAGTCCCGGCAATCCGCACATCCTCGTGCGCTACATGTCGATCCGCGACCCCGCGCAGCTGCGCGCCTCGGCCGTCGTCGGCACTGTCTGGAACGCACTGATGGCCGGCGGCGCGCTCTTCATCGGCCTCGTCGGTCGCGCCGTCTACACGTCGGTCGACAACCTCCCCGACGCCTCGCGCGAGAACCTCTACCCGGCGCTGTCGGAGATGTACCTCTCGCCGGTCGTGTTCGGCCTCGTCATCGCGTCGATCTTCGCGGCGATCATGTCGACGACCGACAGCCAGCTGCTCGTGGCCGCCTCGGGCGTCGTGCGCGACGTGTACGAGAAGATCCTGCGCCGCGGGCATACCGTGAGCGAGACGGGCATGGTGACGCTGAGTCGCGTCGTGATCGTCGTGATGGTGCTGGCGGCGGTCGTGCTGGCCCAGGCCGAGGACACCGTGTTCTGGTTCGTCCTGCTGGCGTGGGCCGGGCTCGGCGCCGCGTTCGGACCGACGTCCCTGCTCGCGCTGTACTGGAAGCGCACGACGCGCAGCGGCGTCGTGGCCGGCGTTCTCGCGGGCACGTTCGCGGTCTTCCTCTGGGAGTTCGGCGGCAACGACGAGCTGCTCGGAGGCGGGGCGCTGGCCTGGGTGCTCGGCGTGCACGACGCGGTCGCGGCATCCCTGGCGCAGGTCATCGACTGGCTGGCGCCGCTGCTGAGCTGGATCCCGTGGCGACCCTGGCTCGACGGCCGCGATGCCGGGCTCGGCGCCGTCACGACCGACGAGATCGCGGCCTGGTACATGGGCCTCTACGAACTCGTGCCAGGCTTCGGCATTGGTCTGGTCGTGACGATCGTCGTCAGCCTTGTGACGCCGCGTCCGAAGGGTGTCGACGCGATGTTCGACGCGATGGCCGGCACGGCGAATCCGTGACGTCGCGGCGCGCGGGACGGGCGCGCGTCTATCCTCGACCCGGAAGCCCTCCAGGAGTCGATCCGATGATGTGCCGTTTGCTCGCCGCTCTCTCGCTTTCTGCCCTGCTCGCCGGCTGCGCGAGCGACGCCGTCCGCACGTCGTGGAGTCAAGACGTGTCGAGCGACGCGGGGCGCACGATCACGCATCACGAGGACGGTGTGCGACGTTCGATCGTCGTCGACGGCGAGGCGCAGATAGTCGACGGCGTCGTCATGTCACTGCCCGCCGGCG
>JAJDEO010000067.1 GCA_029259745.1 Planctomycetota bacterium | reverse complement strand
AACCAGCCCACACGCCCCGACACGACCAAGCGCGCCGCCGAGCAGCGGAGCCACGCGCACCCGATCCAGCACGACGAGTCGGGCGAGATCGGCAAGGCCTACGGTGCGTCGACGACGCCGCACATGTTCGTCATCGACCCGCAGGGCCGCCTGGCCTACGTCGGCGCTCCGGCCGAGCGCGGCGCCAGTGCCTCGGCGCTCGAGACGGCTCTCGACGAGCTGCTCGCGGGCAAGGAAGTCACCGTCAAGGAGACGAAGAACTTCGGGTGCAGCGTGAAGTACGGCAGCTGAACTGAACCTCAGCTCTCCGCCCTCGACGGCCGGCGCCTCCTGCTCGGAGCGCCGGCCGTCGTCGTTTCTTGGCACAGCCCGCGGCCATCTGGCACGCTAGCCCGAACTTGTCACAAGGACCTGCGTTGAAACCACGTTTCTGATCCTCAACGACCAAAACAGGTCGCCTCCGACCAGAAACGCCGTTTCGCCTTGCCACAAGAGCACAGTCGCGCTCTCGCGACGATCCTTGTGAGAAGTCCAGGCTAGCTCCGCTCAATCCCGAGCATCTCTCGAAGACCGAATCATGAGCACGACCACGACGCCCGCCGGTGACATGGCCTCCCGCTACGACCCGCAAGCGGTCGAGAGCGACATCCTCGACCTCTGGGAGTCGGTCGAGGCGAGCGTCGCGGGGAAGCGCCCCGACGCGCCGACGTTCACGATCATGATCCCGCCGCCGAACGTCACGGGCGTGCTGCACATGGGCCACGCGCTCAACGGCACGCTGCAGGACATCGTGGCGCGTCACCGACGGCTGCGCGGGTTCGACGTCCTCTGGCTGCCCGGCACCGACCACGCGGGCATCGCGACGCAGGCCGTCGTCGAGAAGAAGCTCTACACCGAGGAAGGCAAGACGCGCGAGGAGATGGGGCGCGAGGCGTTCCTCGCGAAGATCTGGGAGTGGAAGGAGACGCACGGCAACCAGATCCTCGAGCAGTTCCGCCGGCTTGGCACGTCGGTCGACCGCACGCGCACGCGCTTCACGCTCGAGCCGACGATGTCGCACGCGGTGCGCGAAAGCTTCGTGCGGCTTTGGAAGAAGGGGCTCATCTACCGCGGTGCGCGGCTCGTGAACTGGGACTGCGTGCTGCAGACGGCGATCTCCGACGACGAGATCGAGCACAAGACGGTGCGCAGTCACCTCTGGTACTTGCGTTATCCGGTAGCCGGTCAGCCCGGGCGTCATGTGGTCGTGGCGACGACGCGCCCCGAGACGATGCTCGGTGACACCGGCGTGGCCGTGCACCCCGACGACCCGCGCTACGGCGACCTCGTCGGCAAGTCCGTGATGCTGCCGCTCGTGAATCGCGAGATCCCGATCGTCGCTGACGACACCGTGAACCCCGAGTTCGGTACGGGCGCGGTCAAGGTCACCCCCGGTCACGACCCGGCCGACTACGAGCGCGGTGCGCGTCACAACCTGCCGATCATCAACATCCTCGAACGCGACGGCACCCTCTCCGAGGCGGCCGGCGAGTATGCCGGCGTGCCGAAAGAGAAGGCGCGCAAGACCATCGTGTCCAAGCTCGACGACCTCGGCTTGCTCGAGAAGGTCGAGGACTTCGAGCACTCCGTGCCACTGTCGGATCGCAGCAAGAGCCCGATCGAACCGCTTGTCTCCGAGCAGTGGTTCGTGAAGATGAAGCCGCTCGCCGAGCCTGCGATCGCGGCTGTGAAGGACGGCACGCTGGAGTTCAAGCCGGCGCGCTGGAGCAAGGTCTACCTCGACTGGCTCGAGAACGTGCGCGACTGGTGCATCTCGCGTCAGCTCTGGTGGGGGCACAGGATTCCGGTCTGGTACGACGAGGACGGCGTACCGATCGCGAGCATCACCGACCTCGAGATCGGCGACGCGCATCCCGAAACCGGCAAGCCGATCGTGCGTCAGGACGACGACGTCCTCGACACATGGGCGAGCTCGAACCTCTGGCCCTTCGCGACACTCGGCTGGCCCGAGAAGACCGCCGACCTCGCGCGCTACTACCCGACGCAGTTCCTCTCGACGGCCTCGGAGATCATCTATCTCTGGGTCGCGCGCATGGTCATGGCCGGCTACGAGTTCTGCGATCATCTTCCCGTCGAAGAGCGCTGCCCGTTCTCCACGGTCTACATCCACGCGACGGTGCTCGACGGCCAAGGCCGACGCATGTCGAAGAGCGCCGGCAACGGCATCGACCCGATCGACATGATCGATCAGTTCGGTGCCGACGCCGTGCGCTTCTCGCTCGTGATGCTGACGAAGGAAGGTCAGGACACGAAGCTCGCGCCCGAGAAGTTCGAGATGGGCCGCAACTTCGTCAACAAGCTCTGGAACGCGTCGCGCTTCGTGTTGAGCAAGGCGGGCACGTTGCCTGTGTTCGATGCGAGTGCTGTCGCGGCCGTGGAAGATCGCTGGATCCTTTCGCGTCTCGCGGCAACGATCGAGGAAGTGCACGAACGCTATGAGTCGTACGCGTTCAACGACGCGGCGCAGGCGCTCTATCGTTTCGTCTGGAACGACGTCTGCGACTGGTACGTCGAAGCGGTGAAGGCACGCCTCGGTGATGACGACGGCAAGGGCCGCGACCCCGTCGCGGCGGCCGTGCTCGGGCGCGTGCTCACGGACATGCTGCGTCTGCTCCATCCGATCACGCCCTTCGTCACGGAGGCTGTCTGGCAGCGTGTGCGCGCCGCCAGCGAGGCGACGCTCGACGAGCACATCGCGCTCACGAGTTGGCCCAGCGCCGACGACCTCACGCGCGACGAATCGGTCGAGGCGGCGCTCGACGGCGCGCAGCTCATCGTGTCGACAGCACGCAAGCTGAGGCAGCAGAGTGGTGTTGCAGAACGCAAGCCCGCCAAGGTCACGGTCGTGGTCGACGACGATGCCACGGCTGCCGGACTCGAGTCCGCACGGGAGATGATGACGCGTCTGGGGGTCTTCGAGAGTCTTGCCATCGGGCGCGACATTCCGCGTCCCGAGGGCGCGGCCGTCGACGTCATCGGGGGCCTCGAAGTTCTGCTCGATCTCGAAGGACTCGTCGATCGTGAGGCCCAGAAGGCCGATTTGACGCGTAGTCTGGGCAAGATCGAAAAGGCCTTGGCCGTCGTGTCGGGCAAGCTCGGCAACGCCAGGTTCACGGCGAAGGCACCCGAGGAGGTCGTCGCCCGCGAGCGGGAACGCCTTGCAGAACTCCAGGCTGAGAAAGCCCGCGTCGACGCGCTCATCGCCGATCTGGACTGATCTGCACGCTGCCACCGGGCCGCGAAACGTGGCATGCTGTTGGCGGATGCGCCCCCTCCCTGCGGCGCATCTTCGGGCTCTGCAGGAACACCGCTTGTTGCTGCAGGAGCACCGACCACACATTTGTCACTGTCACGTGACGACCGGGGAGCCGATGCGTGGGGCATCGACTCCCCATAGAGGCCGACACAGGGCGCCCAGTGTCGGCCTCCTTTAGTGTGGTGTTGGCGGTCGGTCGAGCGAACGAAGGATGCCCGGACCGAAGTGATCCGATCGGGGCCGTCCCACGTCGTCGCGGCTGCGAGGGAAGAGACGAGCCAACCGGGGAACGGAACGCAGCCGCGGGTGCTCACGCAACGCGAGAGATGAGGACGCCGCTCGTCATGGGCGTGCCGCGTCCCCGATGCTTGGTGCGCGGATCGATCTCGGCGCGTGACCGTCGGTTTTGCTTTTCCTCGTGATCTGTCAAAGTTCGAGACTCGGCGAACGAGGAGACATCGATGGCCCGAACCGAACGGTGTTGGTGGTGCGGGGAGCACGACGACTACATCGCGTACCACGACGACGAGTGGGGCATGCCGGTCGACGACGACAGGCGCCTGTTCGAGAAGCTCTGTCTCGAGGGATTCCAGTCGGGTCTGAGCTGGCTGACGATCCTGCGCAAGCGCGACAACTTCCGTGCGGCGTTCGACGGCTTCGAGATCGAACGCGTGGCGCGCTACACGACGCGTAGTGTCGAGCGCCTGCTGAAGGACGCGGGCATCGTGCGGCACCGCGGGAAGATCGAGGCGGCGATCAACAACGCCAAGCGTGCGCGCGAGTTGATCGACGAGTGCGGCTCGCTTGCAGCGTTCGTGTGGCGTCACGAGCCTGTGTCGTCGTCGCGACCAAGCCGCGTCACGCGTGCCGCCGTCGAGGCGATTCCGACGTCGCCCGAGTCGGTCGCTCTGTCGAAGGGGCTCAAGAAGCGCGGATGGAAGTTCGTCGGGCCGACGACGATGTACGCGTTCATGCAGTCGATGGGGCTTGTGAACGATCACGTCGAGGGGTGCCCGGCACGCGCGCGCTGTGACGCTGCACGGAAGCGCTTCAACGTTCCGAATCAGTAGAAACGTCAACACGCCCTCACGTTCCGCCGGTAGTGTCATGGCTCGGAACGGTATTCAGCAGGCGCATGCCGGGAGGCGCTGCGGCACTGCCGTTTGCGGCCGGCGCGCACGTGCGCGCGGCGTCGACTCAACCTGCGAGAGAGTGCGGAGATAGGAATGCGTGCAGTTGTCGCGATGGGAATGCTGGCTGCGTTTGCTGCGGCGGACACGGTCCACGTGGATGCCAGTCAAGCTGTCTGTCCTGGTACGGGCACGCTTGCGGATCCCTTCTGCGCGGTGCAGGACGGAATCGACGCGGCCATGGCGGGCGATACCGTGCTCGTCGCGCCGGGCACCTACGTGGAGGCCATCGACTTCCTCGGCAAGGCGATCACGGTCGTGTCGTCGGGCGGGCCAGACGTGACAGCGCTCGCGCCGGTGTCGATGTTCCAGAGAGTGTCCCTCGTGAGTTTCGTCAACGGTGAGGGACCCGACTCCGTGATCGAGGGGTTCACGCTGGCCGACAGCGGCGGCACGGAGATTCTCCCGGACACGGGCACAGGCGCGACGTACGCAGGGGGAGGAGTTCTCTGCCTCGGCTCGTCGCCGACGATCCGAGGCAATCTGATTCGTGACGTCTTCACGACGTGGGGCGGCGGAATCTACAGTGACGGCGGGTCACCGCGGATCGAGAACAATATCCTCGATGACAACACCGGTGCGAGTCGTGGCGGTGGTGCACACCTGCGCAACGGCGGGGACATCGTCGTGACGGGGAACACCTTCGTCCGGAACCTCGGGGCGGGCCAAGGGGGTGGGCTGCTCGTCGAAGACTGCACCTCGATCACCGTGCTCAACACGGTCTTCGAAGGCAACACCGGCGCTGACGGTGGTGGGATCAAGTTCTCGAACACGCCAGCGCTCGTCGAGGACTGTGAGTTCCGCGACAACCTCTCGTCTGAGATCGGTGCCGGCATTTTCTGGATCGGTGACTCGTTGACGCTCCGTCGCAGCTTCTTCACGAAGAACAGCGCGCTCGATGGAGCGGGGCTCTACGCGGCAGGGACGTCGTCGCTCATCGAGGGCAACTACTTCCTGGACAACAACAGCACGCCCTACGTCGAGAGCGTGTTCGGAACGCAGATCGTCCACACGCTGGTTGACAACGTCTTCGAGAACGAGGGGCCCCTCCACTCGTCTCAAGCGAACGTCATCCGCAACGTCTTCAAGCACTCCACGGTGTACCTGTCTGGAGGGACGTTCACGGACAACGTCGTATGGGATAAGGGGGGCGTCAGCGTGTTCAACACAACCGTGTTCGCGCGAAACACGATCTCGAGCAGCTTCGCGCCGATCGAGACCTACAACGGAAACACCATCGCTGAGAGCTGCATCGTGCGCAGTCCGGTGCCCATCGCAGGTTCGGCCATCTCCTTCGTGTCGAGCAACGTGGAAGGTGGTGTGCCGGGGCCTGGAAACATCGACGTCGACCCACTCTTTGTCGATGCGCCGAACGGCGATTTCTCGCTCCAGTCAGGCTCGCCTTGCATCGACGCAGGCCTCGCATCCGACTTCGTCTGCGGCGCGGATCTGCTCGGCAACCCGCGTCGCCTCGACGGGACGTTCGGCGGAGCGTCGCGCGTCGACATGGGCGCGATCGAGTTCAGCAACATCTCCCTCGATGCATCCGTCACCGGCTCCGACATCACGATCACGACGTCAGGCACGGCCGGACTCAACGTGGTCCTCGTCGCGGGGTTCCAACCGGGTCTCACCTGCCTCGAGAAGTTCGGCACGTTCTTCATCGACTTCGGTGGGCCGTTCGACATGGCCCCGGTCGGCATGCTTCCCTCGTCGATCGTCGTACCCCTCCCGGCGGCCATGCCGCCGATCGAGTTCGAACTCCAAGCCGTGGGCATCGACGCGCTCAGCGGGCGCGGGAACACGTCCAACGTCGTGCACCTCGTTGGGCCCTGAGAAGGAGTTGGGCCCTGAGTTAGGGCGCGTCGAGGAGCTTCACGAGGCGCTTCGGGGCCACTTGCCGGTAGCTGTCGAGCACCAGTGCTTCGGTCGTCTCTTGCTCGACGTCGTCGGCGTAGAGAGTGATCCAGCCGAAGCGTCCGACGTACGAGGCGACGAAGAAGCGCGGGTCCTGGATCCACTCGGCCTGCTGCGTCTTGGTCTGCTTGACGCTGATCACGGCGTGACCTTCGTGCAGTCCGAACGTCGCGAAGATCTTCGTGGCGACGCGGAAGGTCGGGTGGTCCCAGGTCTCGAACTCTTCGGTCTCGGGGAGCCGCCTGGCGACCGCGCGCAGCCGCGCGAGTGCTCGGTGTTCGCTGTGCTTCGACATGCCGACAAGCATATCGTCCGGCCAGCACGAGCCCGGACGCCTCCTCAGCCGCGACTGCGCAGGCGTTGTCGCGGCATTTCCGATGCCGAGTTCGCGTTACGATGGACTCGACAAGTGCATTCGACCGGAGAGCTGGCGGATGGCCCGCAGGCAAGCGCCGCAAGGCGACCTCATCTTCTCGAGCGAGCAGGGCCGGATCTGCCCGAAATGTGCGCGTCCGGCGGCAAGCTGCGGATGCAAGCCGGGAAAGACGTCCAAGCGGAAGGCGAAGGCGGTCGAGCCGCGCCTCGATCCAAGCGACGGCGTCGTGCGCGTGTCACGGGAGACGAAAGGACGCAAGGGCAAGGGCGTGACGCTCGTGACGGGCTTGCCCCTGGGTGCGGCCGAGCTGGCCGCGCTCGCCAAGGTTCTGAAGAAGCGCTGCGGGACCGGGGGCACGGTGAAGGCCGGCGTGGTCGAGATCCAAGGCGATCAGCGCGACGCCCTGGTGGCGGAACTCGAGGCGCGGGGCTACACCGTGAAACGCGCCGGCGGCTGATCGGGGCGGTGAACAAGTCGTCAGGCTCGCCAGCGCGCTCTCGTTCGGTAATCTAGCGCCGCGTCAGCTCCTCCCCGTCGCTTCCTGCACGTTCGCGACGCTGTCGAACAGCGCGCCTCCCCACGCGTTTCCTGGCCTCCACAGCGCCCGCTCACCATGACTGCTCCGAAAACGCCCGGGTCGTCGCTCCCCAAGCGTCCGCTCGTCCTGCTCATCATCGTTGCTCTGGCGTACGCGCTCGGCTTCCTCAACCCCGATGAGTTCAGTGATGTCGTCACGGCCAACGAGCCCACGACGCAGGCGTCTACGAGCGAAGGACTCGACGTCTACGTCGAGGGCATGGAGCGCGTGGCGGTGGCCGTCGCGAACCAGGAATCCGACCTCATCGTCTCGCTCATGGGGCGCGTCGTGAAGACGCTGCCCGATGACAACGACGGTTCGCGGCACCAGAAGTTCATCGTGAAGCTGGACGACGGCGCGACGGTGCTCGTGTCGCACAACATCGACCTCGCTCCGCGCGTGCCGCTGAGCGAAGGCGACACCGTGCAGATGCACGGCGAGTACGAGTACAACGACCGCGGCGGCGTGCTGCACTGGACGCACCACGACCCGCGTGGGCGCCACGAGGACGGCTGGATCCGTCACGAGGGCAAGACGTACCGCTGAGCCTGGCGAGCGCATCGCGCCTCGACGCGCGTGGCAGTATGCTGCGTGGCCACACGACGTTCCGGAGCACGACATGACCGACTACGAGAAGCTCGGCGCGTTCTACCTCGGTCGTCCTTACGACATGGACGCCCGCAGCACGGTCGACGAGCCGTTCCTGTACGACGCCAAGGACCTGACGACCCACGCCGTGATCGTCGGGATGACGGGCAGCGGCAAGACGGGGCTCGGCGTCGGGCTGCTCGAGGAAGCCGCGATCGATGGCATTCCGTCGATCGCGATCGATCCCAAGGGCGACCTCGCGAACCTCGCGCTGAGCTTCCCGAAGCTCGCGCCGGGCGACTTCGAGCCGTGGATCGACGCCGGTGAGGCCGCGCGCAAAGGGCGCACTGTCGCCGAGCACGCCAGCGCAACGGCCGAGATGTGGCGCAAGGGGCTGGGCGACTGGCACCAGGAGCCGGCGCGCATCAAGCGTTTCCGCGACGCGGCCGAGGTCGTCGTCTACACGCCCGGAAGCCGCGCAGGAATCCCGATCAACGTCCTGCGTTCGTTCGGTGCGCCGCCGGCCGCCGTGCTCCAGGACGAGGACGCCCTACGCGACCGCATCGAGGCCACGGCCACGAGTGTCTTGTCGCTGCTCGGTGTCAACGCCGACCCGCTGCGCAGTCGCGAACACATCCTGCTCTCGACGCTCTTTGATCGCGCTTGGCGCGCCGGCGAGAACCTCGATCTGCCGTCGTTGATCCGTGCGATCCAAGACCCGCCGTTCCGCAAGGTCGGCGTCTTCGACCTCGATGCGTTCTTCCCGGCCGACGACCGTCTCGATCTCGCGATGACGATCAACAATCTGATCGCGTCGCCGGGCTTCGCCGTCTGGACCGAGGGCGAGGCGCTCGACGTCGGGCGACTGCTCTACGGCGAAGGCGGCAAGCCGCAGATCTCCGTGCTGTCGATCGCGCACCTCTCCGACAGCGAGCGCATGTTCTTCGTGACCATGCTGCTCAACGAAGTGCTGAGTTGGGTGCGCAGCCAGCCGGGCTCGCGCAGCCTGCGTGCGCTGCTCTACATGGATGAGATCTTCGGGTACTTCCCGCCGACGGCCAACCCGCCGTCGAAGAAGCCGATGCTCACGCTGCTCAAGCAGGCACGCGCCTTCGGTGTCGGCGTCGTGCTGTCGACGCAGAACCCGGTGGACCTCGACTACAAGGGCCTTTCCAACACGGGGACTTGGTTCCTCGGGCGACTGCAGACGGAACGCGACAAGCTGCGCGTCATCGACGGCCTTGAAGGCGCAACGGCGGCTGCTGGCGTGACGTTCGACCGCGCTCACATCGAGCGTCTGCTGTCCGGGCTCGGCAGTCGCGTGTTCCTCATGAACAACGTGCACGAGGACGCGCCCGTTCTGTTCCAGACGCGTTGGGTGCTGTCGTATCTCGCGGGGCCGCTCACGCGCGAGCACATCAAACGTCTGCACGCGATGTCGCCGCGAGCCACCACGCCCACCACAGTTGCGAAGGCAGCCAAGGCGGCCAAGCCGGCGACCGTGACGTCTCGACGACGTGCCGCGGCCGCCGCTCAGCGTGTTGCGGCCGCGGCGCTCGGAGGCGCGCGTCCGATCTTGCCCAAGGGTGTCATCGACGCTTTCGTGCGGGAGACCGCACCGGGCGCGACGGGCGGTCAACTCGTCTACCGCCCGTCGCTCGCGGCGACGGCTACGCTGCACTACGCCGACTCGCGCGCTGGGATCGACGAGTGGGTGACGGTGCATGCGCACACCGACCTCGACCCGCGCGAATCGGGTTCCCCGTGGACGGAGGCTCGCGCGTCGAACGAGCCCGTGGCCCTCGACGACCAGCCCGAAGAGGATGATGCCTCGTTCGGCGACCTGCCGGCGGCGGCGTCCAAGAGCACGACGTTCACGAAGTGGGGCAAGATGCTCGGCACTCACATGTACCGCGAACGACCGCTCACGCTCTACCGCTGCAAGCGTCTCAAGCTCACGTCAGCAGCGGGTGAGTCGGAGGGCGAGTTTCGCGTGCGCGTGCGCGACGGTGCGCGCGAGGCGCGCGACCTCTCCGTCGAGAAGATGCGCAAGAAGTATGCGCCGAAGCTGCAGCGCCTGCGTGACCAGATGACGCGCGCCGAGGCATCGATCGACAAGGAGCGCGCGCAGTACGAGGAGAAGAAGAAGAGCAATCTGATGTCGTGGGGTTCGACGCTGCTCAGCGCGATGTTCGGGCGCAAGCTCGCGAGTTCGGGCAACGTCGGGCGCGCGGCTTCGGCGGCGAAGGGAATGGGGAAGGTCGAGAAGGAGAAGCGCGACATCGCGCGCGCCGAGGAGAAGCTCGAGGTCCTCCAGCAGAAGTATGTCGACCTGGAGCGCGAGTTCGAAGGTGAGGTGGAGGCGGTGCAGGACGAGCACGACATCGACACCTACGAGATCGGCGAGAAGGTCTTGCGGGCGCGCAAGTCCGACCTGACGATCGATGAACTCGTGCTCGCATGGGCGCCGTGGCGCGTCGACGAGAACGGGATCGCCGAGCCGACCCATTCGCGCTGATGAGGCGGAGGCGCGACCGTCGCCGCTGATCGGCCTGCGTTTCGTGGCGGCGTTCGCGCTGTTCGTCTTCCACGTGCGCGAGGGACACCGCCTCGGCCTGGTCACGTTCACGTTCTTCGAAGAGGCGCCGGTGTGGATCGGTCGCGTGCTCGAGCGAAGCTACGTCGCGACGGGGCTCTTCTTCCTGCTGTCCGGGCATGTCTTCGCCCGGCACTTCCTCGTCGAGGGCGCCGACGGGGTTCCACGTCTGGACCGAAGTCCGCGCGCCTTCTTCCTCCGTCGCGTGACGCGCGTCTGGCCGCTGCACGCCGCGGTGCTGTTGCTCCTCGCGCCGGTCGTCGTTTGGGCAGTGAGGCAGGACGAGACGCTCGCCGCATCCGACATGGTGGCGTCGGGCGTCGCTTCGTTCTTCCTCGTGCAGGCCTGGTTCCCGTCGCTCGTGATGTCGTGGAACGTTCCGACGTGGGCACTCTCGACGGTGGTGGCGTTCTATGCGGCCTTTGCGCTCGTCGCTGCGTGGCGGCCGCGCTGGCTGCGACGTCTCAGTCGTCGCGAGGCCGCGGCGCGCATCGTCGCGGCCCTCGTGATTGCCCTTGTCCCAGCAGCACTCGTCGCCGCGCTTCGTGCCGACGCGCCGTCGTCTCTTTCGACCGGCAACGACATCATGCTCGCGAAGTTCCATCCACTCGTCTGGATGCCGATCTTCTTCGTGGGTGTGTTTCTCGCGCGCAGTCCGTGGTCGCAGTCGGACTCCCAGGCGCCATGTCTCACTCCCGGTTGGGGCGATGCGGCGTGGTGCCTGCTCATCGTCTTGCTCGCGGTGCTGCCCGAAGTGCCCTACCTCTTCGCGCGCCATGGCCTCGCCGTGCCGCTCTTGCTCGTTGGTGTGATCGATCTCGAACGGCGGCGTGGTGTCGTCGCGTGGGTCATGTCGACACGGGTGCTGGGGGCGCTGGGGAGCGCGAGCTTCGCGCTCTTCATCGTCCAGCTCCCCGTAGCCGGTGGCGCGATCGCCTCTCTCACGGCGCGGAACGAAGCGGGCCTTCCTCTCGGTGACCTCGCCCTTGCCGGCACGCTCGCGCTCACCGTCTCCACGGCCTGGGTCGTCTCACGCGTAGACCGGCGCGTCACCGGAGCGCTGCGGGCGCGGCTCGGCACTGGCCAAACGCGCGAAGACGGGCGACGATGAGGCGATGCCGTCACGTGCCGAACCGCTTTCAGACTCGTCCGGATCGACGCCTACCACGGGCGCCGAGGTCGAGATTCCCGACGGCCTCGTCGCTGTCGGGGGAGACCTGGGCACCGAACGCCTGATCGAGGCGTACCGTCGCGGCATCTTTCCCTGGCCGCTCGACGAGGGCATGCCGCTGATGTGGTGGTCGCCGGATCCGCGCTTCGTGCTCTACCCGCACGAGCTGCACGTCGGGCGCTCGCTGCGACAACGCATGCGGTCGCAGCGTTTCGAGATTCGCTACGACACGGACTTCGAGCGCGTCATCGAAGCCTGCGCGGCCGTGCCGCGCGAAGACGGTCCCGGCACGTGGATCACGCGCGACATGTGCAACGCCTACGTGAACCTCCATCGGCGCGGATTCGCGCACAGCATCGAGAGCTGGCGGGACGGCGAACTCGTCGGTGGGTTCTACGGCGTCGCGATGGGCTCGGTGTTCTTCGGTGAGTCGATGTTCTTCCACGAGCCCGATGCGTCGAAGGTCGCGTTCGCGACGTTTGTCGACGCCTTCGCGACGGCCGGCGGCGGGCTGATCGACTGTCAGATGGAAACGGATCATCTCGCGCGCTTCGGTGCGCGCGGGATCCGCCGCGGTGAGTTCCTCGAGGAACTCGCCGGTTTCGTCGAAGGGCGCAATGTGTTCAGCGCCATGCGCGCAGCCGCTCTCGATGCGTGACGCGGGCGTGGCGCGAGCCGGCGCCACGTGACATCGCCGGTGTCCGCGTCATCTGAAGGGCATCTCCGCAAGGGAGCGCTTCGATGAACGCCGACACCTATCTCCAGCATCGCGCCGGACATCTCCTGCGCACAGGGCTCCTCTTCGCGGTTTCCGTGCTGCTGCTCGCGGCGGCGGGGTGGGTCGTCGGCGGCCCGGTCGGCCTGATCTGGACCGGGTTGTTCGCCGTCTCGTCGATCGTCATCGGGCCCGTCGCTGCGCCGGCGGTCATGCTGCGTGCCACGCGCGCGCGACCGCTCGAGGTGCATGAAGCGCGTGATCTCCACGCTGCCGTGCGCGACCTTGCCGAGCGTGCGGGGCTCTCGCGCGTCCCGTCGCTGTGGCTGATGCCGGACGCGCGCCCGAACGCGTTCACGGTCGGTCGCCGCAACGACGCCGTCATCGCCGTGTCCCACGGTCTGCTGCGATCGCTGAGCGCGCGCGAAGTGATCGGCGTCATCGCCCACGAGATGAGCCACATCCGGCACGGTGACGTTTGGCTCCTCAGCGCTGCCTCGATCGCGCATCGTCTGACGTCAGCGATCTCCACCGTCGGGTGCTTCCTCGTTATCTTGTCGATCCCGCTGATCCTCTTCGGGCTGACGACCGTGCCGCTCGCGGCGCTGCTCTTCCTCGCCTGCGCTCCCGTGGCATCGACGCTCGTGCAGTTCGCCCTGTCACGCACGCGCGAGTTCGACGCTGATCTCGAGGCGGCGCGGTTGACGGGTGATCCGTCCGCACTGGCCTCCGCGCTCGAGCGACTCGATGATGTCGCGCGTCCGTGGTGGAAGCGCGCACTGTTCGGCGCGCGGCCGGAGCGTTCGTCGATGCTGAGTACGCATCCGCCGACGAGCGAGCGTGTCCGTCGCCTCATGGCGCTCTTCGAGACCCCAGCCGTCCGGCAACGCGTCGCCGTGCGCGGCTAGTGGTGTGATTCAAAAGTTCGCGTCATTTGTTTCACGCCCTCCTCGCCGCTGGCTGTGTTGCATCTCCTCGACGAATCCACCCATTCGCCTGCGGCGATGCGCCTTGCCAGCGACGACGATCACCAAAAACTCTTTTCGCCAAATTTTGAATCACACCACCTAGCCTGGGTTACTCATGGACGATCGTCGCGAGGTTGCAGCTGAACCTTGCTGGCAAGGCGAAGCGGGGTCTTCTTACCGGCGGCGGCCTGATGTGGTCG
>JAJDEO010000066.1 GCA_029259745.1 Planctomycetota bacterium | reverse complement strand
CAACGGCTCGCCGTTCTACTTCCTGGGCGCAGGCGACAGCTTCGATCTCGCAGCGCGCAAGGCCTACCGCCGCGACGGCACGCCGCACGAGCGCATCGAGGAGCGTCAGGACGCGACGAAACAGAAGGAACGCTGAGCGGGTGGGGCGCTCACGTGCGCGTTGCGCCGGAGCGCTGGTGGGATCGCGTCGGCCGACCGCCGCGAACACGGTTCACGGCGATCACCCCCATTGTAGAGTCAGTCAAGCGTCACGATCGGTGACTCGAGTCACTCCTTGCCGATGCCGATGCCACTAGCGTGTCTCGCACCACCGTTCGCCTAAACGGCGCGCTTGATGGACCCACCCACGCGCCTCATCAGCTCTCCCGTGATCGAGCTCGGTGTCTACCTGCTCAATGATCTGCGAAAGCATGACGACTGTCGCGCTCGTGCCGTCGACGATCGTGGAGGTGGCTGCCGATACGTTCGGCCGCTTGGCCAGGACGGCCTTGGCACCCCCAACATCTCCTCTCGCCAACGCGGCATCAGCTTCAACGCATAGTGCCATCAACGCAATTACTACCTTGCCTCCGCTGTCTATTACTCCCTCCTTATTCTTGTATGAAATCTGATTGTCTCCGCTGATGCTAGCGCTGACGCGCCCCCTCGACGGCTTGAGTTCGCGTGCTAGGTCCTCAAGCCACGCTGTCGAAGTGGGTCGCAACGCAGCCGCGCGGTGGGACACCACGCGCATAAAGCCCGACATCGCTTGCCATCTACCCTTCGCTCCCAAACGGCCCTCGTTAGACGTCATTCTTGGACGCGTCGTGACCTCCCACCGGTTGGAGCACGGAGCTGAGGGACAGCCGTAGAGCAGCTGCCTTCTCTCTCATTGCAACCTCAAATTCCGCGTACTCATCTTCGATCCATGGCTCGGACTTCGCTAGGAACGTCTCGCACGCCTCGACGATCGCCACCGCGCGAATCGCAGACTCGGCGGCGGCCGCCTTCAGGTGGTCCAGGTCTACGTCCGTCGCAGCATCCTCGCCCGCGCGTAAGCTCGATTCGATAGAGAGAGCGACGCCGTGGACGTACCCGGCGGCATCCCTCCAGTCTTCCACGGCCTTCCGTTGCTTGAGATCGCGCAGGGGCCTACCGGGCAGGAGCGCAAGGCGGGCCTTTACGTCCTTCACGGCATAGGCGAGCGATGCCCACGAGTCAGAATCTCCGTCGACCATGACAGCACGCTCTTCTTGGAGGGCAAGCGACTTGTTCTCAATGACCATGCCGCCATAGTTCCCGTACTGCGGAAGAGGAAAGAGCAGGCTTCCGGAATAGGCCGCAAGCGCGATCGGCACACAGAACGTCCACGCAAAGAGCGCCATTCGAAGTGACTTCGTCTGGTTCAGCTCCTGCTTTGACGTCGCTCGTCGATCTCGCTGCCGGTCGAAGTAGAAGCTCGCGCTGAAGCCTGTTACGTAGTATAGTAGGGCCCCAAAGATTAGCTTAATCAGATGGCTTTCCTTGATCGCAACCGCGTCACCCCAGAGACTCACCAAGTCGAGATCTACGATCCCCTGAGCCATTAGCAGCGCAATGACCGCAACAAGAATACACTTCCAGCGCACCGATGATGTCAATCGAGACACGTAGCCGGAACTGCCTCCGGATGAATCTACCAGGCTCTCGACATCCATATCCGAATCCTCTTTTCCCGAGTCATCACCTCTGAAGCCTCTCTCTACGCGACTTCGCTCAGCCATATCGTTCGTTGGCCTCTCGCCCACAGTCTACGGCAGGGACACCCCCCTCAAGGCGTTACTCAGCGCCACCCCTTGGACTGCTCCCGCGTCCAAAACAGCAAACTGGACGTACATGTTCGTTGAGCCAGGCACGGACGCCGGCCAAACAAACGCGATCGTGAACTCCCCATTCATGTCCGTCGCTAAGACCAACGTCGACAGCTGACCTAGACTCGGTTTAAGGGTTCCTCCCTTAAACGGAATCGGCGACTCGGTAAGACTGGCAAAGATGGCGGCGGGAGCAAGCGCTGCTGCGTGCATGAGGGCGAGTGTGTTAACAGACCCGGCAACGAGTGGACCGGTCCCCATAAGGAGCGGCGGTCCATTGAGGCCGTCGAGCGCACAGCCCTCGTTGGACCACGGATCCGAGTCGCATGCGGCCGTCACGATCCGCAGTTGATCGATCTTGCCCGTCAGCTCTAGATCGAACCGGATGGTGCGCATGTCTGATGAGAGTTCGAAGGCGTCGAACTGCGCGTGCATCTCCAGCCCACGAGTAGGCTCCCCGGTTGGGTAGCTGATGCTCGGCGCGCCAAGCAGTGCATCAGATACATCGAGACTCACGTCAAGCGCGATCACTCCGAGAATCGGAACGGCAAAGGTGAGTTCGACATCTTGAAAGAACACACCAACATCGACTCCGTCAAAGTGAACGAGGTAGCTGCTGACGGCCGATCCACCAGGAATCGTGCTTGGCACAAGATCACCGAAGTCCGCATAGACTCCTGGCGCTGCGGCATCGAGATTGAGTACGTCGTCGATCACCCACACCTCGCGCTCGATCAGAAGTTTGACATTCTCATTCGACTCAATGGCCCCAGGTATGAGAGCGGACCCCGGCAGCATCCCAGCCGCCACTGCCAGCACTTCCTCGCTTCGATCGACGATACAGGAGGCAGGTGCGGCGGGGACGAGCCCCGCGCCATACTGGACGTGATCGATCTCGAGGCCGCCCGAGCCGCTCCCAACAGCCTTGATCTGCATCGCTGATATGCCTTCTGGTGCCACAAGACCGACAAAGCGATCCTCGGCCGTACCGCCGCTGAAGTTGTCATCGCCGAGGCCCGTGCTTGCCTGCTGGCCAAGAGTCCCCCCGGACGGATTGAATCCCTCAATGATAAATGTTGCCCCTGGAACAATATCAGTACAAACGAGACCGACGTGAGTCGGATAGCTACCAAGCGTTTCCACATCAAACGTGATCATCACCCCTCCCTCACCGCCCGACCACCAGGCATTGCAGGGGTGACAGTTGCCGTCCGTCGGATCGCCATCGTCACCATCGACAGAGTCCGCGCTAGGAAAGAGCGGGACTGAGAAGTCAAACGTGTCGAGCGACAGTCCAGGCTTAAGGGCGGGCGCGCTCTCGAAGTCCTCAAGATGGAAGTATCCATCCGAGAAGTCGAGCCCGCTCCAAGGACTGTCCGTTGCGCTGAGATATGGCGTCGGACCTAGGTACTGCGCTTGGAGATCCGACCCAGCCATCACGACGGTGAGACTAAGAAACGCGGCGCGAGCGATATGGCCGAGACACGGCCACACATCGCGATTGGCCGCACGTCTCGAACTCTCCTCAGAGATCCCGATGGTGCGGAAGAAGGCGATCGCTGAAAGCAGGACCTGCATGGTTCTCTCCGGTAGCTTGATTCACTGGCGGACGAACGAACGCCCGTTCAAAAGGCTTGAGCGGATTGCCAGTGCGAACACCACGTTGTTCTTTCGGTTTGTCGTGTGGTCTGCCTCTCCCACACGTCGACCGCGTTGCTTACTCGATGCTCAGCACCAGTCCATTCGTCAGTCGCTTGGGCTCGGCGGCGCCGAGCTGCGTGTCGATGAACACGCCCTGCAGGAAGAGCGTGACCCCACTGAGCATCGGATTGGCTGGAATCGGCGCCTGGACCGGTCCCGCGCCAACGAGCCCGGTGCTGAAAGAAACGTCGACCGATGCCAGGTGCAGATAACCAGCAGCCGTTGGCGTGACACCGGGCTGCGTCGAGACGAGGATGAGTGACAGCGCCTGGGATACCTGGGGGTTAGTCAACTCAAGTGTGACGGTCGCCCCGGGTGTGATGCTGGGCGCGTAACCGGAAAGGGATGCCACGTTGCCCTGCGTCCCGCACGGCGTCGTGGTCCCATATGGCGTCAGACAACAAGCAGGGAGTTCGGAGAAGGGAATCAGGAGTATGTCTGTGGTTCCGTAGTCGACGACCGCGACATAGAACGCTTCCAGGACTCCGGCCGCGAGCCCCTCGGCAATCACCGCTGCGCGGACAGCCGCTGGGGCGGCCGCTTGCGACGCGCAGAAGAGACTGGAGCCAACGGCGAACATCGACTGAGCGTCCGGAACAGGATCCCGCATGTAGCGCATCAGGAAACCGCAGGTGGTCGTCACGGACATGGGACACGCACCACCCTCCTTCATTGCGAGGGCTCCCTTATAGGTCGCGTCGACCATTTCTTCGGCCGGAACGGGGAGCACGACACCCGGGCACCAGGCCGAGGCGCACTGAGTGTGGACCGGGCCGACGAATACACCCGACAACAACAGGCTGAGCGACAGCAGTCTCGACATGACATCTCCTCTTTTCGGGTTGACTCGGAAACGGGCGACGCCCGCTCGGCGCCGGAGGAATGACCGGCGTGTGTTTCAGTGACCGGATTTCCCCCGCGGCCTCGGACTTCGCACGAGCGGCGCTAACTCCCCAGCTTGCCCTGAAGCTTCGACGCGAGACGCAGGCGGGCACGGCGGTGCATCTGCTGGGCGGCCTTCACCGTGTCCTTGCCGAGCCTCGCGCGCACAAACTCCCAGTCGCCGTCGTGGTAGTCGCGCAGCAGGATGGCCTCGCGGTACTCGGGCGGCTCGAGACTCTCCAGCGCCTCGTCGACGAGGCGCACAGCCTCGGACCGATGCGCCAGCGAGGACGGCGTACGCACGCTCCCCGCGAGCGGCCCCATCTCGCTTGACGCGTCCATTGAGCGCACGCGCTCCGGGTCGCGCTTCTGTGCGCGCCAGCGACGAGCCTCGTCGACGATCACATGCTGAGCAACGGAGGCCATCCAGTCGATGATGCCGGCGTCATCGCGCGGTTCGAACTCATGCAGGCTACGTAGCGCTCGCAAGAAGACCTCCTGCACGACGTCATCCAAGCCGACGAGCCGCCGCAACGAGGCCCCCGTGCGAATGCTGACGATCCGCCGTACCCGCGCCTCGTAGCGCTGCAGCAGTTCGCCCATGGCCGTCGCGTCGCCGCCCCGTGCCTCCGCCAATAGCTGCAGCGAACGCCCGGCCTCGGGCAATCCTCCCAGCGATGAGTCCAGCGTGTCCATGGATTCAGCAACTCCGGCGTCGAGGGCTTACCATCAAAGGAGCGTAGCGCCCGGGCCGAGTCTCCGCGCAAAATGGGAACTGCGGTAAAATACCTCCGTAAGGTGGGTTCGAAGGGAGGGTGCGTATGAAGTCCGGAGACGTTGACGAGCCGAGCCAGCACCGTACCGAGGACTTGCTGGACGCGTTTCTCTCACGGGTCGGGCAACCGGACGCCGAGGCGCTCGAGGTGTTTCTTGATGCAGAGCTCGCGGATTCGCGCGTAGACAACCAGCACCTGCGCCATGACGTGCGATCGCTCTGGTCGCAGATGCTCCGGATGAACGCGCTCGAATCGCATCTCGACCTCGGGCCAGTCGACACGCGGGTGGCGTTCCATTCGTCAGCAACGCGTCGGCTCGATGCCGTGATCGAAGGGCTTGACGCCTACCGCCCTGTGCACTGGCCATTCGGCGAAGAGCAGCTCATTGGTCGCGGCGGTCTGGGCGAGGTGGTCGCGACTGTCGAGCGCTCGACGGGAAGGCGCGTTGCCTTGAAGCGTCCGCGCGTCGCTGCCAGCGCAGTCGATTCGCCGGAGAACCGGCGCGTCGTACAAGAGCGCCTGCTCGAGGAGAGCCGAATCCTCGCCGCGCTCTCCCACCCCGCGATCCCCCCGCTGATCCAGCGTGCGGTCGACGAAGAGGGTGAGCCGTACTTCACGATGGCGCTCATCGAAGGCGAGGACTTCACCGAGGCGATCAAAGACGCTCACTCCACGGGAGCGCGCTGGACCCAGGCCCGATTGATCGAGGCGCTCGTGACCGTCGCGGAGGCAGTTGGCCACGCCCACGGACGAAACATCATCCACCGCGACCTCAAGCCGGCGAATCTCAGGGTGACATCGGAGGGTCAACCCTTCGTGCTCGACTGGGGCCTGGCCCGTGACCTGCGACGCCCGGACACAATCCAGGCCTCCGTCGATTCCGACGTCGACATCCACGCCAAGCCCGACGGGATCACATCCCACCGCGATGTCGTAGGTACACCGCTCTACATGCCGCCCGAACAACGCCGTGCGGGCATGGCCGACGTCGACGAGCGCTCCGACGTATTCGCTCTCGGCGCGATCCTGCACCACGCCCTCGTCGGTCGCCCACCCGCGCCGGGGACCGACGATGGGAACCCCGCAGACACCTCCGCACTGCGCTCCGCACCAGCTCCGCTGGCTTCGATCTGCCTGCGAGCCTTGTCGCCCGAGCCCGAAGATCGCTACGCGTCGGCTGGCGCTTTTGCCGAAGACCTCCGCGCGTTCCTCGACCAGCGCGTCGTTGTTGCGTACATGACCGGCGCGGCAGCCGAACTGAGCGCTTGGGTGCGCCGCAACCGCGGGACAGCAGCCGCTCTCGCACTGGTCGCGGCCGTGATCGTCACGCTGGTCGCCATCGGCCCCGGCTTCGCCCTCAAGCGCGACGTCGTCGACGCTCGGGCATTCCACCGGGCAGGATGGAACGCGGAGTTCGGCCAGGGCGATTTCGAGTCAGCGCGGCAACTCTATGAGGCATCGATCCAAAGCGCACCGTGGCTGGGCCTGGCAGACGTCGACCTGCTGCGCCTTGTCCGGCCCGACGCAATCGAGACCCTCGTGGGGCACGCCGCCGAGCACGATGCCGCAACCGCGTCGCTGTTCCTCGATGCAACCAATCGACTGTCGGGCGTCGGGCTGAACGATGCGTGGCTCAGACTCAACGAAGCGGCCGTGGCGCGCTTCCCCAACGACCCGCGCCTGCTGTACCAGCTCGCCCGCTGCCTGGAGGTCCGCGACGAAGACCTTGATCGACGCATCGAGCTGTACCGTACGGCGGACGCCGCAGATCGCCGCGCTCCACAGAACCGCAAACTGCTCACACCGGACCAACGCTTCAACGCCTTGAACAGCACCCCGGGCCAACGCTTCAACGCCTTGAACAACCTCGGCGCGGAGCTGCAGAAGCGGGCCGAAGCTGCAGAAGCCGCGGGGGACACGGTCCTCCAACAACAGCTCAATGAAGAGGCCCTTGATGTCCTGACGCGCTGCGATGAGTTGAGCAGATCGATCGGCGACGCGTCGAAGATGGCACGCTCCGCGTACATGCTCGGCCTAGCGCAACTGAACGTTCACGCACTCGATGAGGGCGTCACGTTGCTGGAGCGCGCTCTTTCGTTCGGCAGCCCGGAGGCGGCGGCCATCCTTCCGAGCGTCATCGACTGGTTCGAGAGTGACGGCGTCTCAGAAGACGAACGACGTCAGCTCCTCCCACGGCTCCAGGCACTGCTACCGGGCGGCCGCTAGAGCGGGCGTCTGCCGGTCGCTCGTGCCGACTCTTGTGCGGTGACGCGTTGGCGAGGTGTGGTGCCTGCTATCGTCGTTGCAAATATGGACCCCGGTGCGCCGCTGATGGCGTCGAGCCGGACGGCGGGCAATGGCGCACGCGCGACGCGCGACAAGCCGTCAGCCACCGTCGTTGCGGCGCCCGACCCTTCGCTACTGTCACGCAGCCTTGCAGCGCCCCGCAACAGGAGACCTCGTGTCGCATCTCTCGATGTTCATCGCAGCCGCGTTGCTCTTCGCAGCGCCTCTCGCCGAGGAGCCACGTGCCTTGAGTTGTCCCGCCCCGCACGGTGACCCCGCGACGCCCCACCAGGAGACCGTCGCGCCGACGACCACGACTGAAACCTCCACGACGCAACCCGCCAAGGCAGAGACGTCGGTGCTTGCGTCATCGAAACCGGAGGTCGGTCCCGCGGCGGGATCGCTGATGCTGGTGGGCGGCGGCAACCTGCCCAACGAACTCTGGCACACGTTCTTCGCGCTGGCCGGCGGCATGGACGCGCCGGTGGTCGTGATCCCGACGGCGCTCGAGCCGGTGCCCGACGACCCCGACCGCGTCGGCATCCGCTACTTCCGCGAGGAGCTCGGCGCGACCGACCTGACGATGCTGCACACGCGCGACCGCGACGAGGCCGACAGCGAGGCGTTCATCGAGCCGCTGCGGCGCGCGCGCGGCGTGTGGTTCACGGGCGGCCGGCAGTGGCGCATCGCGGACGCCTATCTCGGCACGCGCACCGAGCGCGAACTGTGGGCCTTGCTGGAGCGCGGCGGCGTGATCGGCGGCACGTCGGCCGGCGCGACGATCCAGGGCTCGTACCTCGCCCGCGGGGACACGCGTACGAACACGATCATGATGGGCGACCACGAGCAGGGCTTCGGCTTCCTGAAGAACGTCGCCGTCGATCAGCACGTGCTGGCGCGCAACCGCCACGCCGATCTGCTCGAGATCGTCCGCGCGCGCCCCGAGCTGCTCGGCCTCGGCATCGACGAGAACACCGCGATCGTCGTAGCCGGCGATCGCTTCCAGGTCGTCGGCGAACACTACGTCGTCGTCACCGACCCAGACGCGGTGCTCGACAACGGCTCGCCGTTCTACTTCCTGGGCGCAGGCGACAGCTTCGATCTCGCAGCGCGCAAGGCCTACCGCCGCGACGGCACGCCGCACGAGCGCATCGAAGCGCGTCAGGACGTGACGGAACAGAAGGAGCGCTGAACGAGCGGGACGCTCGGCGAGCTTCCTGGTCGAGGATCGCGACTGTGCCGCGTTCAAGCCCTCTCGTGGCTGTCGTCGCGACACAAACGACGCGGTCCGATGCGAGCGTCGATCAGCCGAACCGCGGTCTTAGCGGTCGTCGTCGGAAGGATCTTCGTCGCTCGTCGGTGTTGCCAGCACGGGCGCGGCGCCGCCGTCCTGCAGGTAGCGCAGCAGCTCGCTGTCGGTCGAGAGCACGAGCGTGGTGTCGGGGCCGAGGATGTGGCCGTACGTGTCCATCGTCTTCAGGAACGCGTAGAACTCTCGCGCCTCGGGCGACTGATCGTAGGCCGCCGCGTAGATCTCCGTAGCGCGCGCGTCGGCCTCGCCGCGGATCTCCTGCTCCTTCTTGTAGGCCTCCGACGCGATGCCGGCCAGGTCGCGCTCCTTCGTGCCGAGGATCTTGGCGGCCTCGCCCTCACCCTCGGAGCGGAAGCGCGACGCGATCTGCTGACGCTCCGAGATCATGCGCTCGTAGATCTTCTCGACGACGCTCGGGTTGTAGTTGATGCGCTTGAAGCGCACGTCGAGCAACTCGATCCCGAACTCGGCCAGCTTGGCCTTGGCCGACTCACGGATCTCCTCCTCGATGCGCTTGCGACCCTTCTCGATCGGGTTGAGCACGCCGATCAGCTCGGACGCCTCGCGCAGCTCCACCAGACTCTCGTCGCGCGTCGGCACGCGACCCTTCGTCGTGCGGATGACCTCGATCAGGTCGTGCTTGGCGATCGCGTTGCGGGTTTCACTGCCGAGGATGTCTTCGAGGCGCGATTGGGCGCTGCGCTCGTCGCGCAGGCGACGGAAGTACTCGAGCGGGTTCGTGATGCGCCAGCGGCCGAAGGTGTCCACCGAGATGTAGAGCTTGTCCTTCGTAGGCATCTCGGTGCGCTGGCCGTCCCACTCGAGGATCCGCTTGTCGATGCGGTTCGCCTCCTGGACAAACGGGAGCTTGAAGTGCAGCCCGGCATCGGTGACCGGCTCACCGACCGGTTTGCCGAACTGTGTGAGGATGACCTGCTCGGTCTCCTGGACCGTGTAGGCCGCACCGGACGCGAAGACCAGTACGACGAGCACCGCGACCAGCGTCACGGCAAGGGCGACGTTGCGCTTCATTGTCCGTCTCCGGCAGCGGGGGATCGCAAGCGGTCGAGGTCGAGCAGCGGCAGCATGCCTCCCGCGGTCGTGTCGTCGAGGATCACCTTGTCACGGACACGCGGCAGGACGTCGGCCATCGTCTCGAGGTAGAGCCGCAGCCGCGTGACCTCGGGCGCCTGCAGGTAAGCCGCCAGCTTTGCGTTGAACGCGAATGCGTCGCCCTCGGCCTCGTTGATGCGCTGTCGCTCGTAGCCCTCGGCGGCGGAGATGCGCTGCTCGGCCTCACCGCGCGCGCGCGGGATCGCCTTGTTGTATTCACCGTTCGCGATGTTGATCGCCCGCTCGCGCTCCTGCTGAGCCTGGTTGACCTCGTTGAACGACGCCTGTACGCGCTCGGGCGGGTTCACGTTCTTGAGCTGCACCTGGTCGATCTTGATGCCGATTTCATAGCTCTCGGCGAGCTGCTGCAGCTTCTGCAGCGCTTCGTCCTCGATCTCCTGTCGACCGACCGTGATGACCTCGTCCACCGTGCGATCACCGACGACCTCGCGCATCACGCTCTCCGACGCGTCACGCAGCGTGGCGTCGGCGTTGCGCACCTTGAACAGGTAGTGCTCCGGCTTGTCGATGCGGTACTGCACGACCCACTCGACGAGCGCGGCGTTCAGGTCGCCGGTGACCATCGACTTCTCGTCACCCCAGTCGTCGCGCGACGTCGACTGCCACGGGTTCGACGCGCCCGCCGTGCCGAAGCCGAACTCCTGCTTGAGCTGACGTCGGACGGGCACGACCAGCACGCGGTCGACGCCGAGCGGAATCTTGAAGTGCAGACCCGACGGCTGCGTGCCGGTGAAGCGCCCGAAGCGGAGCACGACGCCCTCCGACTCGGCCGGCACGGTGTAGAACGCGGTCCAGCTCGTGGCGACGAGCAGCAGTACGATCGCACCCGCGGCGAGGACGCCGACGCTCGGGAGCTGCGGCCGGTCGGGACCACGGCGGGGCGAGGAAGGAAGGATGTCTGCGATGGCGAAGCCTCACGTGGACGATGGATCCGCGAACATACTCGCCGGCGAGGGGCACCAGGCAAGATGCTTCGCACGGGAGCGACTTTCGGGGCGGGAGGGCCGACCTTTTCCGGTCGACGTCTCGGCCAGCGCCGCAGACCCTCCGCACGACTAGGTAGCGCGTTTCCCAACCCGCGCGAGTCCTTCGCGGCACGCGAATCCGAGCAAACCGCGGCGCGAACGAGCGCCACGCTCTGGCGGGTTGAGGGGTTGCTCGTGCTCAAGTGAAACTCGAGACTATCGTGCGAACGCAATCCTCCTCAGCACCGGATGCGACGCGTGCGGTACTGGTGGGTCAATCAGAGGAAGACGTTCCGACATGAAGTCGATGGAGGCTACCTGTGGTCTCCGAAGCGCAAGTCGGATGGGAGCGTGAACCCGTTCTACGAGTTCATGCGCGAGGTCTCGCCGGGCGATCTCGTCTTCTCGTATGCCAATGCAGCTATTCCCGCGTATGGCATCGCTCGCTCATTCGCTTACGAGGCCCCCAAACCCGAAGCCTTCGGTGCTGCAGGGCGTAACTGGGACGACATCGGCTGGAGGGTGGACGTCTCGTTCGAGCGCCTTTCGGGAGGATTCCGCCCGAAACACTGGATGGAGGTACTTGGCCCTCTTCTTCCCGCGAGGTATTCGCCCCTGCGGCCTGACGGCACGGGCATGCAGCCCGTCTACCTCACTGAGCTGCCGCGGCCGTTCGCCCTCCAACTAGCGGATCTGCTCGATACGAGGGTCGCTGCGTTCGCGCGCTCCGAGGCCCACGCCGAGTCGATGGACGAGACTGCGGCCGACGATCAGGTGCTGTGGGAAGAGCATTTGCGGGAAGAGATCGCACGCAGCTCGCACGTCTCGGAGACGGACAAGACGTCCCTCATCGTCGCGCGCCGTGGTCAGGGACGCTTTCGCGCCAACGTCCAGATGTACGAGTCGAGTTGCCGCGTCACCGGGGTCTCCAGGCCGGAACATCTGCGCGCGAGTCATTGCAAGCCATGGCGCGACGCCACGAACGATGAGCGCCTTGATGGGCACAACGGTCTGTTGCTCACACCGAGCATCGACCACCTATTCGACCGAGGGTTCATCTCCTTCGACGACGGCGGACGACTCCTCGTCTCACCCGTCGCACATGCCCCATCGCTCGAGCGCATGGGCGTACCTGTGACCGGTCGCTTCGACGCGGGATCCTTCGACCCGCCCCAGCGACCCTACCTCGAGTACCACCGCGACCTGGTGTTCCTGAGTTCGCGAACGCGGCACGCTGGTTAGCCGGCCCCTACTCCTTCCCCAACTCCACGATCATCGGGGTCACCATGATGATCAGTGAGTTCGGGCGGTCCTGACTCTCGCCGGCGCGGAACAGGAGACCCAGCAGTGGAACGTCGGAGAGCACCGGCACGTTGCTCTTTGTGACGCCGTTGTTGTCGGTCAACAGGCCGCCGATCACGGCCGTGTCGCCGTCGAGGATCTCGACCTTGCTCTGGATGGTGCTGTTGCTCGGGCCGACCGCGATGACCTCGGAGGTCGCCGTGCCCAGGCCGTCGGCGGAGGTGTTCTCTACGAACACGAAGGCGTCGGTCAGGTGCGGGAGCACGAGCACCTGGTCGGGCGCGTCGCTGCCGGCCGTCGTGATCATCGGCAGGCCGACCGGGCGGTCCCTCCCGGTGAGGACGTTGAACTCGGCGGTATCACCCTTCTTCTCCGCGAGCTTGGCGATCTTCGCCGCGAACTTCCCGAACTTCTGCGTGGCCTGACCCTGGCGCCGCGCAGCGGCCGTGTTCCACTTCTTGACCAAGTCGGCGTGGACGCCGGAGGCGTCCTGCTTGAAGTCACCGCTCACGAGTTCGTCGACGAAGGGGATCTGACTCAGCGCGAACTGCGCACCACTGATGGCGTTGCCGTGCAGGCTGCGCTGCCAGAAGTTGATGTCCGAGCGCGCCGTCTCGAGATCGCAGAAGCCCGTTCTCAGCGCCGTCTTGGCGTTGACGAAGCCCGAGGCGAGCGCCTTCTCGTGCGACTTGAGCGCCTTGGAGAGGTCCTTCACCGCGCGGGCGCTGTCCTTGTTGAAGAAGCCCAGGTACTGCTTGCCGTTCTTGCGCAGGTCGTTCGCGATCGCGGCCTGCTCGGGCGACGCGGTGATGACGCGCGGTGCCGACAGGGTGATCACCGCGTCCGAGCCGAGCAGGGCATCGAAGTTCAGGCGCACGCGCGCAAAGCTCGTGTTGAGCAGGTCGTTCATGAGCTGCTGATGGACGCCGACGCCGGTCATGGCATCGATTGCGAGTTCGTCGACGACCACGTTCTCCTCGGCGTCGGTCGAGACGTCGAGCGAGATCTCGGCGAGCTCGCTGCGCACGCCGATCGTCAGCCGGTCGTCGCCGCTCGTCTCGAGGACGCGCACCGCGATCAGCACCTGGCTCGGACGCACCTCGTCCAAGTCGGCGCCGCTCATCGCCGACTTCGCTCCCGGCGAGACCACACCCCAGAACGACTCGCCGTGCGGCGGCAAACGGTAGTGAATGACCAGGTCGTCGCCGGCCTTCTTGGACGCCTTGGCCATCGCGGCCAGGAACTTGTCCATCTCTTTGACGAGTTTCGCGTCGACCTTGTCGAGCTCGGCCTCGATGTCGAACAGCGCGTCGTCCCAGACGCCGCCGCCGCCGGCCTGGAAGTCACGCGGTGGATCGGCAGACGCGAGCAGCGTCGTCCCGGCCGTCGCGAGGTCCGTCGCCGCCGCGAAGGCCGCGTCCTCGAGGACGTCGCGCTGCTCGGCGAAGGCCGCGACGACATCCGCGATGGCCGTCTCGGCGCTGATGGCTCCGCCGGCGTAGTCCTTCGGCGCGGCCTTGACTGCGGTCTTGACGGCCCCGAGCACGGCCTTGCCGGTGGCCTTGAGGTCCTTGACCTCGGTCTTGGCGGCCTTTTTGAACGCACCGGACAGCGGGTCGCCGGGCGCAGCAGCCTGCGCGGACGACGGAAGCACCCCGAGCACGAGGGGCACGAACAGCACGACGATCAGGCGCGCGACAGCGCGCGGCGGACGGATGGACGACATGACAACCCCCGAGAGCGACAGGACGGACCATGTTACCGGGCCACCGGGAAGCGCGGGCGAGGCCGACCCGGGCGACACGCGTAGGAGTGTCGCAGGGCGCAGAAACTGCCCGTAGCAGGCGTTGAAGAAGTCATCCACTCGCGCAGCACGCACCGAGCACGCGTCGAGCCGTGCCCTCCGGCCGACCACCAACCCGCCGTCAGTCCCGCGTCGCCGTCTCGCGCAGCAGGGCGATCAGCGCCATCGCGCGTTCGTGCTCGTCGAGCGACGGATCCGATCGCAGCCACGCTGGCCGGCGCCGGCGACGTGGCCGCCTTCTGCTGGTGCTTCGAGCCGCGCGCCGGGCCCGAGCGCTTCATGGACTGGTACCCCGGCGACGATGTCGGCGACGGGTTCGGGCTCGACATCTTCGGTGAGAAGGGCATCTTCACCGCTCCGCAGGCGCACTCGTTCCTGCGCGAGACCGATCGCCATGGCCGTCCGGTGTTCCTCGCCGAAGTCACCTGCAACCGCGCACCGATCGGCACGACGAAGCCGAGGGCAAGCGGGTGATCGAGGAGTGGTGCATGCCCTTCGCCGCCGAGCTCATCGACGACCACGATCAGATCAAGGGACGACCATGTTCCCGGAACCGGAGCGCGGCCGCCGACATCTCGAAAACGTGGTCAGACCGAATGGGCCGCTCGACACCCCGTGTTCCCGACGATGGGATGAGGGAACCGAGCACCGCACGCGTCACCGTCAGAGCTCGAGCACGTCGTCCGGTCCGACAGCGAAGACGCGATCCGCTGCCGCCGGTCGCACGGCGTACCCGCCCGTGAACGTGCCGAATGCCGGAAGCACTGCGTGGTCGTCGCGGAACCAGAACACGGGACATCGGAGCCGGTCGCCGCGTCGGTCGCCGAGCCGCACGACGGGGTGGAGGTGGCCAGTGAGCGCGTAGCCTGAGCCGTCGAGCGCGTCGCCCGTCTCGTGGGCGAACACGAACGGCGGCTCGACAAGCGGAGCGACATGCCACTCGATGCGACGGTCGAGCGCCTCGCGGGCAGCGCGACGGTCGTGGTTGCCCGCCACGACAGCGACACTCAGTTCGGAGTGTTTCGTGAGCCAACTGGAGAGCAGCTGCGGCCACTGCGCATCGCCACTCGGTGTCGCGTGAACGAGGTCGCCGAGCACGACGAGCCGTTCAGCGCGATAACACGCGACGAGCTCCGCAAGACGGTCGAGGTCACGACTCGTCGCGCCATCGGGGATCGCGAGTCCGTGGCGACCGAAGACCGACTCCTTGCCCAAGTGAACGTCGCTGACCAGCAGCGTCGAGCATGACGACCAGAACACTGCGCGTTCTCTGTTGAGCCGCAGCTCCTGACCACCGTGCTCGACAGTCACGTCGTTCATGCGCGCGCCCTCGGCACGGAACGCTCGGCGGCGCGCTCGAGCCTCGCGGCCATCTTCATCACGCGATCGCGCCACCGTTCGCTCGACACGACCGTGCTCTGAAGGCGCTCGGCCCACAGCGGAAACGCCAGCGGCGTGAGCCGCGCGGGGCGAGTGACGACAACTCTCTGATCGTCGACGCGCGCGAGTGCGCGACCCAGCCGCGCGAGATCGAGCTGGTCTTCCAACACCTCGCGTCGGGCCTGCTCGAGCAGCTGGTTCTCGCTGTCGTAGCGTTCGAAGACATCAAAGAGCAATCCGCTCGACGCCTGCACCTGCCGCGCCGTCTTCCCGCGTCCGGGATACCCTGGGAACACGAGCCCTGCGATGCGCGCGATGTCACGAAAGCGTCTCCGTGCAGCCTCCGTCATGTTGCTGCACGCGAGGATATCCTCGACGAGATTGTCGGTGCTGAAGAGCGACCGGATGTCCGCCTCGTCCTCCGCGAAAGCTTGGTCGCCGAGAAGTTCGAAGCCGTAATCGTTGACGGCCAAGGTGTACGTCGACGGCCGCCGCTGTGAGAGGCGGTAGGCCACGAGCAAGGCGAGCCCTTCGTGGGCGAGTCGGCCGGCGAACGGGAAGAAGAACACGCTGTGTCCCTCACGCGACTCCACGTGTTCGACGAGCAGAACATCCGGCGCCGGCAGCGCCGAGACTTCACTTTGGAGCGCCAACATCGGGCGCACGGCTTGGAGCTCGGGATCATCAGCATCGAGACCATCGGCGAGCACTTCGAGCACAGCGCGTGCAAGCTGCGAGGAGAGCGGCATCCGCCCTCCCTGCCAGCGCGGCACCGACCCCGTGCGCTTCTTTGCACGTCGAACGTAAGCCGTCATGTCTTTGATGCGCACCAGCTCGACGGTGCGCCCGGCGAAGAGGAACGTGTCGCCGCGTCGGAGGCGCGCGATGAAAGTCTCTTCGATCGACCCGAGCCGACCTCCCGAAGCCCAACGCACCGACATGTCGGCGTCGCTCGTGATCGTTCCGATCGTCATGCGGTGGCGCGTTGCGATCTTTCTGTCCGTCACGCGCCCGACCCCTTCGACGATCTCCACGCGCCGATACTCCGGATAGCCCTGGAGCGCTTGACCACCGCGCGTGATGAAGTCGAGCACCCACATCCACTCGGCATCCGAGAGTTCTGCGAAGGCGTGTGTGGTCCGGACTTCTCTGAGCGTCCCCGCGACATCAAAGCCATCGCCGAGGGCAAGCGTCACAAGGTGCTGCGCGAGGACATCGAGGCTACGGCGCAGCGGTCGGCGAGCTTCGAGGCGATCCGCATCGAGCGCACGGCGAGCCGCAGCGATCTCCACGAGCTCAAAGGCATGGCTCGGGACACAGTGCACCGTCGACGTTTCAAAAGGACGATGCCCCGAGCGCCCGGCTCGCTGCATGAGTCGCGCGACGCCCTTCGGACTTCCGACCTGGATCACCTGCTCGACGGGATGAAAGTCGACGCCGAGATCCAGCGACGACGTGCAGACGACGCAACGAACCTCACCGTCACGAAGACGCTGCTCGATGGTGCGTCGCAGCTCGCCATCGACCGACCCGTGGTGCAGCGCGATGTCATCGGCCCAATCGGGACGTGCGTCGATGAGCGCTCGATGCCAGACCTCGGCCTGGCTGCGCGTGTTCGTAAAGAGCAGCGTCGTCTCTGCCGAGTCGAGCCGTTGAAGCACGCTCGGGAGAAGCGTGAGCCCCAAGTGACCAGCCCAGGGAAACCGCTCCATCCGAGGTGGGATGACCGATCGAATGGTGACGTTCTTGCCGCGCGGTCCGTCGATCATGACCCGCTCACCGGCCTGCGTTCCGAGGAGCACGTCACGCGCCTCCGTGAGATTCCCCAGAGTCGCGGAGAGACCCCACGTGCACACCGCCGGCGCGACGGATCGAAGGCGTGACAGGCACAGCTCGAGCTGCACTCCGCGCTTGCTGCCGAGAAGCTCGTGCCACTCGTCGACGACAACGGCGCGCAACGCACCGAAGCGTCCCGCGACATCCTTGTCGCTGAGCAACAGCGAAAGACTCTCGGGCGTCGTGATGAGCGCATGCGGCAGGCGCCTGCGTTGCTTCGCGCGTTCGGCGGCCGTCGTATCGCCCGTACGCAGGCCCACACTCCAATCGAGTTCGAGCTCATCGACGCTCGCCTGAAGATGCTTCCGCGTGTCGGCTGCAAGAGCGCGCAGCGGAGTGATCCACAACACTTGCAGTCCGCGTCCGGGATCCACGGCGTCGAGCGCACTTGCAACCGGGCCGAGCCATGCCGCGAGCGTCTTGCCCGTTCCCGTCGGCGCATGGATCAAGCCCGAGGCTCCCCGGTCGAATGCGCTCCACGCCTGACGTTGGAAAGGGAGGACGTCCCAGCCGCGCGCTTCGTACCAGCTCTCGATTCGTTGGCGTGCCGACGTCACGAGACGCTTTCAGCGAGGCGACGCACATCATCAAGCCGGTCGGCGTCCTCCACGGACAGGTCGCGCCGCCAGCGCACGATGCGCGGAAACCGCACGGCGACGCCCGACTTGTGGCGCTTGGACGACGCAATACCTTCGAACGCAAGTTCGAAGACGTGCTGTGGTTCGACGGACCGGACGGGCCCGAAACGCTCCTTCGTATGCTTCCGGATCCAACGATCGAGTTCGCCGATCTCAGCGTTGTCGAGACCGGAGTACGCCTTGGCAAAGGGAACGAGTTCCTCGCCGCTCCAGACCGCAAACGTGTAGTCGGTGTAGAGATTGCTGCGTCGGCCATGGCCCTGTTGAGCGTAGAGCAGCACCGCGTCGACTGTGTGCGGTTCGACCTTCCACTTCCACCAAGTGCCCTTGCGGCGACCGACATCATACCGGGCATCGCGACGCTTGAGCATGAGCCCCTCGACGCGGCGCTCGCGGCTCGTGGCACGCAGCGCGGCAAGGTCGTCCCAACTCCTTCCATCAAGCACTTCCGAGAGGCGGAACGCTTGCGGATGTTCGCGGGCGAGCGCCTCGAGCCGACCTCGACGCTCACTCGTTTCGAGCGCACGCAGATCGTCACTGTCCTGCTCGAGCATGTCGTAGGCAAGCAGCACGACGGGCACGTCGGAGAGCAGCTTCTTCCCGACCGTCTTACGCCCGATGCGTCGCTGAAGTTCACTGAAGGGCAGCACGCCGGCCTCTGCCCAGGCGAGCAGTTCGCCGTCGACGACGACACCGTCGGGTAGCTCCGCCGCGGCCGCGATCACTTCCGGGAAGCGCTCACCGAGGAGTTCACCACCACGCGACCAGAGAAAGATCTGGCCCACACGCTTCACGAGCTGGCAGCGGATCCCGTCCCACTTCCATTCCGCCTGCCACGCATCAGTGGCGCCAAGAGTTTCGTCGAGATCACCGTCGCCATCGAGGGCGTGCGCAAGGCAGAAGGGATAGGGACGCGAGACATCCGCGGAGCCGTCGTCGGGCGCGATCAGGGCCTCGAATGCTTCCGCGGTTGGAGTCCATGGCCCCATGAGTCGATGCGTGATGACATCACGCGGGAGATCTCCCACCTCGGCCACAGCGCGCGCTACGAGGGTCTGAGAAACACCAACGCGCAGCGCGCCGGTCAGCAGCTTGTTGACGACGAAACATGTCTCGGCGTCGAGCGAAGTCCACCACGCGGTGACACGTGCCTGCTGCTGCTCGACCTCGAGGCGACGCAGCGTCAGCAGGTGCTCGTCGACAAACTCACCGAGCGAGACATCGAGCGTCGCGCCTTCGTGCGAGCCGTCGTCCATGAGAAGGGCGATCGTCTCGGCCAGGTCGCCCACAGACTCGTAACACTCGTCGACGAGCCACGACGGGTGCGACGAAGCCTCCGTGAGCCACGTTCGTAGGAGCGCCGGGCCTACGAGGCGCTTGATGCGGCGCCCCGAGAGGAACGACAGAGCCCAGGCAGCGTCGGCTGCCGAAGCCACAGCGAAGTAGCGCGCCATCGCTGCGACTTTCGCGTTCGTCGACGTCGTTCGATCCAACTCTGCGTAGAGGCGTGTGAAACGCAGCATCGTTCAGACCTCCGCTTCGTGGTCGACAGACCCATCGCCGTCGGTGTACGACGTCTCGAGCGCGGCCGCGTCGAAACCGCGCTCGCGGAGATAGCGCACGAGCACGTCCGTGCGACCGTGCGTGAGCAAGACGCGCGTGGGGCTGGCATCTTCGATCGTCGCGAGGAGCTCAGCCCAGTCGGCGTGGTCCGAGAGGACGAAGCCGCGGTCGTAGCCGCGACGGCGACGGTTGCCGCGCACGCGCATCCACCCCGAACAGAACCCGGTACTTGCCCCCGCGAAGCGACGCATCCAGGTTGAACCTGAGGCGCCTGGCGGAGCCACCACGAGCTCTCCGTCGTAGCGACGCTTCGCGCGCAGATCGACCTTCTCTGTGGGTAGCATCACGACGCCCGCGTCGCGATAGATGTCGACGAGTGGCGCCACGGCGCCATGGAGGAACGCGGTGCGATCAGTGAGCGCAGCGAGTTCGGCGAGCACGCGCTGGGCCTTGCCGAGTGCGTAGCAGAAGAGCACAGACGGGCGACCGGCCGCGCGGTTCTCGTCCCACCAGGCCAAGATCTGCTCGGCGACCACGTGACCGGGAGGCCAGCGATAGATCGGAAGACCGAATGTCGCCTCCGAGATGAGTGTGTCACAGGAGACCGATTCGAAAGGCTCGCACGAGGGGTCGGCGGCGCGCTTGAAGTCTCCGGTGAAGAGCCACACATCGCCCTCGCACTCAACGCGGATCTGCGCCGAACCAAGCACGTGCCCCGCCGGATGGAACGACACCGTCGTGGAGCCAAAGGAGCGTTGTTCGCCGTAATGAACTCCCTCGATGACGGCACTCGCGCCGAGACGACGCTGTAGAAGGGGAACGCTGGAATGTGGAGCGATGTAGCGCTGCGATCCAGCTCGGGCGTGATCCGCGTGGGCATGCGAGATGAGGGCCGTTTCCACCTCGCGCCACGGGTCGATGACAAACTCGCCGCGCTCACATGCCAAACCGTCACGCGTCGCCGTGATCAGCGGTCGTGTCATCGAGCCGGTCGGCAAGACGGACGCTGGTGCGCCGCGTCGGCAAACGTATGGGCAACGCGACGGATGTCTGGTCCTTCGGGCATGCGGGGCTCGCTTGGTGGTGACGATTGATAGCTCTACTTACCAACGCGCACCACAGGGACGGCCGCGATCGACAGCCGCCAAGAAACCGTCGTCGGGAAGAGCGAAAGAGACGAGCGCAGTGTGGGCGAGCACCTACTCCACGGTTCACGGCGTGCCGTGGTGCGAGGGCCCGTAGGCGCGGCCGCGAACCCGCGCATCGTCACCGCCACCGGCCCCACGCGCGACGACGCCGCCAATGGTAGAGTCTGTCGCGTCTCGCCATCGGTGCCTCGGATGGAGCGACGGGACGAGGCAATCCGAATGCTCCGCATCACGCCATGTCTTCCGCACGCTCCAAGCCATCGATCGTCGCCGTGCTCGTCCTCGCCGTGTTCGGGACCCTGTTCCCGCTCACGACGAACGGCCGCGTTGGCGCACCGACCGCGCTCGGCGCGAAGGCCGGGTGCCGCTGCTCAGAGACGACCGCGACAGGCACGTGCTGTTGTCTGTTCGAAGGACGGTGCGGCGCGGGCGAATCACCGCCGGAAGGTCCGTCCCTCGTGAGCGGGTGTTGCAGCGGGGGCGAGCATGCGCCCATCGCGGCGTCGTCAGCCGCGCGCGTGTTGCTTGTGCCGGGCGCAGCCGTACGCGTGTTCCTCCCGCGGGTACGCACTTGGTCGCCGGGCGACGCGTTGCGTCCCGACGACGCCGGTCGCGAAACCCCGGCGCCGGTCCCCCGGGTCGCGGACGTCACGCGCGCCGCCTGAGGCGCGTCCCGCTTCCCGTCCGTCGACGGCCTCCCCGCCAGTGCAGCTTCGTGCGCACAAGGGACGGCCGCGGGATGGGTTTCCGCGTCACCGACTCCGCCGCGCCGTCCCCGGCGATGTCGTGTCGGTGCGCCCGCACGTCGTCCACACGACCTGAAGAAAATCAAACTCCGATGAACTCCGTCTCAGTGTTCCCCGGGGCGCCGCACGGCGCCTCGTCCGATCTCCGTCCGTCGCTCACGCGCACACTGCGTGCAGCCTTCCTCCTGACTCTCGTCGCCCACCCCATCATGGCCACGGGCAACGACCCCTTCGAAGAACCCGTCGCCTCCTCCGACTCGATGCGCGAGCTGTTCCGCAGCCTCAGTCGCGGCTTCGAGGTGCGCGGTGGTCCTGCCGACGATCACGGCCACCACCACGGAAGCACAGCGCGTCCCGATTCGCACGCGCCGATCGGCGTGATGGGTGAACACCTGCACGCCGAGGGCGAGTGGATGGTTTCGCTGCGGGCGATGCGCATGCACATGGACGGCATGCGCGACGGCACGAACTCGCTATCGTCGTCCGACGTACTCTCGCGCGGATTCATGGTGACGCCGACCGAGATGGACACCGACATGCTGATGGCCGGCGCGATGTGGGCGCCGAGCGACGACGTCACGCTGATGGCGATGGTCCCGTACGTGCAGCGGTCGATGGACCACGTGACGATGAACGGCACGGAGTTCACGACCGAATCCGAAGGGCTCGGCGACGTCAGCCTCACGGCGCTCATCCGCGCCTGGGATCACAACAACCACCACGTCCACTTCAACATCGGCATCAGTGCGCCGACAGGCTCGATCGACGAGGAAGACGTCACGCCCGCGTCGGGCGGCAACGACGTGCAGCTCCCCTACCCGATGCAGCTCGGCAGCGGCACGTGGGACCTCCTCCCGGGCATCACGTACACAGGGCACGCCGCGCACATGTCATGGGGCATGCAGGCCCTGATGCGCTTGCCGCTCGAGGACGAGAACTCGAACGACTACCGCCTCGGCGGGCGCGGCGAGGTGTCGACCTGGGTCGCACGACGCCTCGGTGAGGACTTCAGCACCTCGGCGCGCCTGCGCTACTCGCGTTGGCGTGACATCAACGGCGCCGACCCGCTCTTGAACCCCGCGATGGTCCCGACCGCCGACCCCGATCTGTCCGGCGGCGAGCGCATCGATCTGTTCTGGGGCGTCAACTACGTCGACTCAAGCGCCAGCTCGGCGAGCAGCCGCTTCGCGTTCGAGGTCGGCATGCCGGTCTACCAAGACCTCGACGGCCCGCAGATGGAGATGGACTGGGTCGCCACGCTCGCCTGGCAAAAGACGTTCTGAGTCGGCGCTGCGCGCGACGCGCACATCGGTCCGCCGACGTGCGCGCCGCGCGCTGACTGACTTTCACGGACACCCGCTGCACGCGGGTCGGCGTACGCATCCTGCGCGCGCGGCGGGGAGCCGCGTCGCGCGCCCTGCGCGCGCTCGTCGTTGAACACCGCTGGCATACGATCGAGAACGCCCCCCGCGCCGACCCCGCGCCGTGGTGCCGCGGTCGGTCGAGCGCCCAAACTCGACGATCACATCACATCAGCGGGATCTCCACCCGGCGCGTAGTGGACGCCTCCGCAGATCCGCGGATCGCAACGGCCATGGTGCGGACACCACGAGTTTCCCATCGCTTCGTTGAAGCGGGAAGCCACGACCCGCCCCCCAGCCCAACCGGCCGGCTGGTGCCGAATCCGGCCTCTACATCGCCATCTTCGGAAGCGTGAAGACGAACGAGCTCCCCACGCCAGGTTTCGAGTGCGCGGAGATCCTGCCGCCGTGGTGTTCGATGATGCTACGGCAAAGCGCGAGACCTACACCATTCCCTTGGATGTGCGCCTGCGACGGTAGCCGTTTGAACATCTCGAACACAGACTCACATTCATCGGTCTCCATGCCGACACCGTTGTCCTTCACGGTCACTTTCCACGCGTCGCCATCATCTTCACCATCGATCTGAACTTCGAGCGGGCGGTCACTCCGATACTTGAGTGCGTTGGAGATCAAGTTGCCGAACACATGACGCACGTGGCGCTGGTTACAAGGTGCGTGCGGAAGCTGTGACGCTGTGATCTTCGCCCCGGACTCCTGTATCTGAGGGGCAAGATCGTCCAAGACGTCTTGAAGGAGCGCTCCTAGGTCGC
Organism: Planctomycetota bacterium; assembly: GCA_029259745.1. Taxonomy (GTDB): domain Bacteria; phylum Planctomycetota; class B15-G4; order B15-G4; family B15-G4; genus OFTM221. Next base: position 54,866 of record JAJDEO010000066.1, on the reverse strand, counting down.
AATCTACCCGTTGCTTGTCGGCTTTCTCGAGGCTCGCAAACGCCAGGAGATCGTTCATCGTGTCGGACATGTCACGAAGCGCCACCGAAACGCGATCGACCGACTCAGTGGCAAGGGGAATGCCCGACTCGCCCCTATCCAGGAACACCTTGATCAACCCCAGGTTCAGCGATGAGCTGTTGAGTGGTTGTCGCAGCTCGTGCGCCGTGGTGTGGGCGAAGTGCTTCAGGGCTTCGTTGCTTTGTTCGAGTTCTTCCGTCCGCCGCCTGAGCTTCTCGAGGACCTTCTTGCGTTCGATGGCGTAGCGAAGCGCCCGTTGCAGCATCTCGGCATTCATCGACCCTTTCACCACGTAGTCGTCGGCTCCTTGGGCCACAGCGTGTGCGGCGAGTTCCAGGTCGCCCACCGATGTCAAAACCACGGTCGGAGTTCTCGGGGCAGTTTCGACGACGACCGAAAGGGTGCTCTCCCATGCACTGTCAGGCAGGCTCAGGTCGAGCATGATCGCATCGAAACTGCCATCACGGAGCGCACGGAGTCCACCGGCGAGCGTTCGTTCATGCACGACTTCAACCGCTGCCCCTTCGAAATGTTCGATGTAGCGCTGCACCAGGCGAGCGTGGCTGTCGGTGTCCTCAACGAGAAGGAGCTTCATTGGGCGGGGCGGTTCCAAACACCCCAATAGAAGCTCAGATCAGAGACCATCTGCTGGAACTTGTCGAAGTCGACGGGCTTGACGAGGTAGCTATTGACCTTGAGCTGGTACGCGCGCACGCGATCCGACTCGGTGTTCGACGTCGTCATCATCACCACCGGGATCACCGCAAGGCGTTCGTCCGCCTTGATCTGCTCGAGAACTTCAAGGCCATCGATCTTGGGAAGCTTTAGATCCAAGAGGATGACGTCCGGCGCAACCGCCTTAGAGTACGCCCCTTCTCGCCGCAGAAACGAAAGCGCCTCGGCGCCGTCGCGCACGCGATGGACTTCATTCTGAACTCGATTCTGCGCCAGACACTTCGTAACCAGCTTGGCGTGTCGATCGTCATCTTCTACGAGTAGAAACTGAATGAGATGATCACTGTTCATGGCGTTCTCTTCGATTCTTTCTCGAGATTGGTTGACATCCAAAATGTCGCCCCCTGACCAGGTGCAGATTCAACCCAAGCACGACCGCCATGCTGCTCAGCAACCTTCGCAACAGACGCCAGTCCGAGTCCGGTGCCGCGTTGATCCGTTGTGTCGAGACGTTGAAAAAGGCCGAAGATCCGCTCGTGATACTGGGGCTCGATCCCTGGTCCATGATCGCGCACAAAGTAGCGTCTCTCATCGCCATGCAGCTCACCCCCAAGCTCGATGGTCAGAGCCTTCCCGGCCTTTCGGCCGTAGCGCAGGGCGTTGATGTAAAGATTCTCGATCGCACGCCGAAGCGAAGCAGGGTAGCCAAAGCACGCCGGCACGTCGCGTGCCACACTCACCCGCGCTTCAGCTTTCTCGCTCTGCGTTCGGTGGAGTTCGACAAGATCCTCGAGCAGCTCACGCATGTTGACCCTCGCGAGCTTCTCATCGCTGCGCCCGATGCGGCTATAGGACAGGAGATCATCGATGAGCGCGCTCATGTGTTGCGCGGCCTCATCTACATCCTGGGCGCTATCCAGTGCATCGTCCATTCGCCCCGCCGCAAGGTCTTGCCTCATGAGACCAAGAAACCCACGGATGGACACCAGCGGCGACTTGAGGTCATGCGATACCGTGAAAGCGAACTGCTCGAGTTCGCGCCGCTTACTTTCCAGCGCTGTTCCCGCCTTCCCCAAAGAAGACTGAAAACCTGAGCGCTCGACGTGAAACGCTCGCAGCGCGCCTACGAGCGCCCACGCGAACAAGGTGTAGAGGATGCAGGAAAGCAAGACGACCACTGCGTTACCGACCGACAGGGAGAACCAACCCATCCGCGTTCCGAACGCGGTGAGTCCGGCGGCCAGCAGCGGAACCGCAATGGCAGTCGGGAAGATCCCCCGCGCCACCCGCCCGGCCATTCCGACATAGCAGAAGACAACCGCCATCCCGGCGCGCGGCTGGGCAAACCACAGCGCCGGCACGGCAAGTATGAACCCGGCCGCCGTGTGGACCGCCATCGCAGAGAACGACTCCAACTGCGTGGCCGGAACTCGCTCCAGGATGTAGCAGGAGAGCGCGAAGTAGCCGATCAGCCCGGTGATCAGCATCATGACTTGCGCCGCTATTGTCGCTCTTCGCGCGCTGAACACCGCCGCGCCCGTCACGAAGAAAGCAATCGCAGAAAAGGGAGCCATGCGGCCGGGAGCCCCCGTCATCGCCGCGCCCGACGCATCCGAGTAAAAGGACTCGTCGATGCCTAAACTCCAGCCAAAGACATCCTGTGAGAGGGTCAGTCCGGCAATCACCATGAGCGCGGAGCCGAGCACTTTGGCGAGCCACTCGGGAGCCGTCGATCGCAACGCGAGCATGCCCGCGCCGACCAGGATGAAGCACGCGGCTGCGTTCGGCTTCATCGTGACGAAACCCGTCACCGCGCTCTGCAGGAGCGGGACGTCCAGGGCCCAGCCCGCTTGGACGATGATTCCGAGTGCAAGCAGTACCGCCGACAACACCACACTCGTCCGCTCGAGGCGCTGGGTCCAAAGCTCAGACGTCAAGCGTCCCCTCCTTGCCGCCGTCGAGCGGCGTTGTGCACGAACCGGCGTGCGACGACAGTCTTGTGCTTTCGAAACTGCTGACGCGATCACGACGGTGGACGGCCGTCGAAGGGCCGCGGTCCGCGTCCGGCGCTCGCACCCGAGTCTCCCCTCGACCATCGCCGGCGCACAAGCCCATCGACGCGCCGGATCGTGCGATCTCGAGCACGAGACCTCGGCGTGCGGCGCAGGACGCACGTCGTCGTCGGGCGCCGCCAGACGGCGAGTCACCGGCGCCGCGCGTAGTCAGGTCCCGCCACCCCTCCGCCTTCGCTGACCATCGAGGAACTGCCGACGATGCCGACGCGGACGCTCCGCTCGCGGGGTGGTCAGAGAAGTTCGGCCGTGAACCGCTTTCACCGATGGAATGGACACGCCATCCGGCGCTCGCCTTCTTCGGAAACCAGACCGCGACTTCGCCTCGTCGGATGAGCCTGCACTCGTATCCGGGCCAGTTCGTCACGAGGTCGCTTCTCCTGACGGTGGGGGCACTCGGGAGTTCATCGCCTCAGTCTCCCCCAACCATACTCCTTGGCGCCAGACCGGCGAACGGCTGTGCAAGCGTCGAATCGATGCCTCGACGCTTCGGCTCTGCTCGGCGCGAGGCGTGGTCGACAACCCGTGGTACGTTGGAAACGAGTCAAAGGGACGCGAGAGACGTGGGGAACCCGATGGACGAAGGGACCGATTTCGACGGCGCGCACGAGGGCACGAACGAGCCCGATCAAGATGTGCTGAGCCGCGGTGACACCGATGGCAGGCGTGCTGCACTCGACGAGGCGATCGACCACCTCATCGATCCGTTCCGCGACGAGCGTCCGCTCAGCGATGAGACGGCCGCGGAGCTGTTCGAGGCGCTCTACGACACGCTTCGAGCGATGGCCGCGAAACGGATGTCGAAGCAGCGCGGGAACCACACGCTTCAGGCCACGGCCCTCGTACACGACGCGTACATCCGACTTGCCGAGACCGAGCAACGCTTCAACAGCCGCTCACACTTCCTGTGCGCCGTCGCACTCACGATGCGTCGGCTCCTCATGGACCACGAGGAACGGCGCCGCGCGAAGAAGCGCACTCGCCCCGACACCGGTCCGATCGAGGGCGACTACGTCATCGAGATCGAGCCCGGCGTCCAGGCGAGCGTGATGGACTTCGAGGCGTTGCTGCGCGAGTTCCAGGCCAAGGGTGACGACTTTGCGTGGAAGTTCTTGTTCTTGAAGTTTCATGGCGGCGCGTCGATCGAGGAGATCGCCGATGTCCTCGACATGTCGAAGCGCACCGTCGAACGTCGATGGGAAGGTCTCTCAGGCTGGCTTCGAGACCGCTTCGCGGCCGGATGACGGAGGCGGCCGTCGCGTGCGTGCCATCACCACCGCCCTTTCGTCGATGAAGGCCCGCTCGAGAGTCGAGCCCCAGAGCGCGTCGAGGCCCCGCTCGTCTTCCTCGGAAGGCGTCACGAGCTGGAGTTCGTCCTGAGTCACGTCGGCGTTCCTCCGGAAGTTGCGAGGGCCGTAGCTGTGACGGTCGCACCGGCCGATCGGCGGCGGATAAGCGAGCCGCCATTTCTCGAGCATCGCGACGCAGTACGTCTTGAACCGACGTTGCTCCCACCAGCGAGGGCCGGCGTCGATGTTCGAACGCCGTGCCGTGACGTCGAACAGCTCCGGCAGGCAGGCCACTGCCGAACTGTCGGGCTCGACATTGAGCCGTTCGCCAGGTGAATGGCGACGAAGCTGACCGTTGCCGAACGCGAGGAACGTGAACGCTGCATCGTCGTCCGTCGCACAACCCGTGACAACGATGTGTGCGATCGCGTCGGCGATCAGCGACGCTTGTCGCCGGAGTTGTCCCACGCCAGGAAGGAACGGTCGCGGCCCGACTCGTGCAGCCGCGAGACAGGCACGAACGCGGACACGCTCGAGCAGGATCGACTGCAGCATCTCGCGTTGCGTCGGGTCGATCGCATCGAGGACGTCCAGCGCGACGCCCGTCTCCTTCGCGATGGCTTCGTCTAACGTGCGATCCGAGCGCGTCGTGAGGAGATCGATTCGAAGCCACACACGCGCCGCCGCCTTCTCATGCTCTGGGCGCTCCCACTCCTCGACCTCGCCCATCGCGATCTCGAAGAGCTCGAGCATGGTCTTCAGCCCGGGAGGGGCAGGTGTGTACTCGGAGCGCAGGATCGTGGCGCCGGTTGCTGGTGCCGTCCACTCCGCATTGTCACCCGCGGTCTCGAAAACCGCCGCCCAGGTGCGAGGCCCCGAGGCACCTGACCGGTCGGGTGCGCGCCCGTCGACGCGGACGTCGACGGGCGGGTTGCGTCCGTGCAGGAGGAACTCGACAACGATGGAATCGTCGTTGTCCTCGAGGGCGCCGACCTCCCGCCGTTTGGTGATGGGGACTCGTCCTCGGCTCACGACGCCGAGCGTCGGGATCACGGTGTCGCTCATGCTGGGATCCAGACGAGCGGAATCAGCCAGTCCGGGCCGTCGACAGCGATCGGCACTCGCGGGGGAGCGTTCGGTACTTCGATCGTGATCGGATAGGCGTAGAGGCGCCCCTCGATCACGGCCCACCCGTTCTCGACGGGTTCGTGATTCTCGACCACGACGTCGAGGTCACCCGTGGTTCCCCCGACGTTGTTGAGCGCGGCGGTCACCGTTCGTCTAAGAGCATCTGCATGGAGCTCGCGGTCGATCGGTGTCACGCTCGTAACCGTGCTCAAGCGCGCGTAGATCGCATTGATCCGCTCTTCGCTCACGATGGTCGATGGGTAGTCCATGAGACGACCTCGGAACGTGGCCGGTGGATCTGACGTGATGCGAACAAGTGCGGGTGTGGCCGTAGGCATGGCTTGATCTCCAACGGTGGGTTTCAGTCCTGCAGGAAGCTCGACGCGACGCGGAAACCGAGGAAAGCCGCCGCAGATTGCTCTGCGAATTCACGGAACCCATGGTCGTCGAGTGAGAATCGATCGGCAGTCGCGTCCCACGCTCCACCGAGGTAAATGCGTTGGCGCGTGTACGTGATCGATCGACCGTCGACGATCACGGCCGGTGAGGACGACGTGGCTTCGTGGACGTTGCCGAACGCGTGAAAGAGTTTGAACGGATGACCGACGTCGTAACCGGTCGCGTCGACCGGAAGTGTCGACGCGAGGTACAGAGCGAACCGGTTGGCGGCCGGTGCCTTGTCGTCCGAGGCCTCTCCGTCGCTCGACGTCGGCCAAGTCGGACTCTTGACCATCTCGGCCCCCCGGAGAGCGAACTCGAGTTCGTAGTGCGTCGGGAGCCGACACCCTCGCCACTCGGCATAGGCGCGCATGTCGCCCTGACCCATTCCGACCGCGGGCCGTGAGAGGAAGGCCTCGCGTGATTCATCGTCTGTCAGTCCAGGGAGGTCACGCCAGGTCTTCGCACCACAACTGCGCCACAGCAGAGGTTGGCGGTGGCCGGTGTCCTCGAGGAACTCGACGTACTCACGGTTCGACACGACGGTGCGTGCAAGGGCGAACGCCGCGACGTCAACACTCTCGACGGTGTGACAGCACGCGATACCCCGCGGCTCGTCGAGCCTGATCTGCGCACCGGGGATCGTCGCGAACTCCGGGGGAGGGCCCCGTGGTGGCTCGACGTCGATCACGACCTCGTCACCGACGACGAGACTGCGATCGAACTCGAGCGCGCGCGTTTCATCCCCGCGGACCGTGAAACGCCAGTTGCCGGCAGCGAGTTCCGCGCGCAACGGGAGAGTGCCGAGAGACGCAACAGAGTCGAGGATGCCGGTGGACGGGATGACTCGTGTCGCGAAGACTTCCGCACCCCGGAGCGCAGTCGACGTGATGTGCACCTTGCACGACGCGGACCATGCCTTGAGGTCTGCGTCGTCCGGGAAGAGGGTCGCGAGCGCGACGGCACGCGCATGAAACGCCCCGATGTCGGCGTCGACCATGACGGTTCCGTAGCGCGTGGTCGTCACCGTGCGAGCCGTACGGCGCACTTCGGCCTTGAAGCGTCTGAGTTCCGCCGCCACTCGCTCTCGATAGACCCCGGAGACTTCACGGAGATCAAAGGCGAGTTGCGCGTCTTCGCGCTCGAGGGCATCGAGCGCCTGGGCCGCCCCTTGTGCTGCGGACACGTCTGCCTCGAGTGAGTCGAGGGCGAGGACGGCCTGCAGCCGCTCCCTCACGTGCGTGAGTCGCGCCGCGCGCGACACTTCGCGCGCCAGGCCAGCCGTCGCTGCAATGACGACCACCGCGACCAGGCTCCAAGCCGTCTTCGGCCTCCTCCGCACCCAGCCCGTCGCGCGCTTCCACAGCGAGGGCGGCCTCGCCGTGATCGCTTCGTGGCGCAGAAACCTCAGCAGGTCAGCACGGAGGTCGGCCGCGCTCGCGTAGCGGTCGTCGGGTTTCAGGGACAAGCACTTGTGGCAGATCGTGACGAGGTCGCGGGAGATCTTGTGCGAGACGTCGTCGAGGCGGGTGATGTCGCCCGTCGTGATCTTCTGCATCGCCGTCGCGTAGTCGGATTCGGCGACGGGAAGCGTGAGACTCAACGCCTCGAAAAGGACCACGCCGAGAGAGTACAGGTCGGAGCGCGTTGTGATCTCGATCGACTTCGCACGGGCCTGTTCGGGGCTCATGTAGTTCAGCGTGCCGAGCCGCGTCGTCACCTTCGTGAGGCCGCTCTCGCCGAGAAACTTCGCGAGGCCGAAGTCGGCGAGCATGGGCGTGCCGTCGTGGCTCAGCAGGATGTTGCGCGGCTTGACGTCGCGATGAACGAGCGGCTGCTGCAGCGAGTGCGCGCTGTCGAGAGCGGCAGCGATTGCTGCGACATGACGGATGACGGCCGGCACGTAGCCGTCGCTCCCGAAGCGTGGCCAGAGCGTCTGTGCGTCGCCGCGGCCGTCACGCACGTCGCGCTGGCGTTCGAGCTCCGTGTGCAGATCGTGACCGTCGACAAAGTCCATCGCAAACCAGAGGTGATCGTCGGTCTCCCCCGACGTCAGCACCGAGACGATGTGAGGATGCCTCAGCGCGAGCGACGCCTCGACCTCCTGCCGGAAGCGCAGCGCGAGATCGTGGCCCTGAGCGTCGTCGATCTTCGGAAGGAGCTTCACCGCGACGTCGCGCGCTCCCCGGCCAGAATGCGCCGCGAGGCCTCGTTGTTTGGCACGGTAGACCACGCCCATACCGCCCTTACCGATCCGCTCGACGAGCTGGAAGTCGGCGAGCTCCAGACCGATCAGCGGATCGGGCGACGACGTGCTCTTCCGACTCCGGCGACCCCGGTAGCTCGCCGCACAAGCGGCCTCGAGCTCCGCATCACCTGCGCAGCGATCGTGAATCAGCGCGTGCGCAGCGTGCTCGTCGTTCAGCGCGAGCGCCTCGTCGACAATCTCAGCGACCCTGTCCCAATCGATCAACGGTCCCACCCTCTTCGAAACGACGTCCAGATGAATCGTGGAGCATCGCGCCGTCGCAGACAACCCTGGGGGCGGCGCGGTGCCGCCCGTCGAGAAAGGACACGGGATTGGCCCTGCCCGCCCGCCAAAAAGGACCGTCGGGCGTCCGATCCCCAAGCCGACTCGCACCGACCGCGCGAACTCTGAGCATCGACCAACCTCGCTCGCCGGCCTACCGAGTCGCCTGAGCCCGACCATCTCGTGCTCGGGTCCGTCGAGCACAGGGAACGCTCGACGGCCCCTCACGTCGTTCTGCGCTGCTCAGACGAGAAGCGGCTCGATCTTCGGCGAGCGGCGGACGGTCTGATCGACGTCGTCGCCGACTTACTCGCGAAGTCGCTCGTCAGATGCCCGAGGGAGAAGCGAGCGTGCGCTCTCGATCGAGAGTTCACCCTCGTCCCGGCGCACCTTGAGGTGGACGAGAAACTCTGCAGCGCGTACACCGCCGCGCCCTTCGCGCTCGCAGCGCTCGCCGAGCGCGCCATTCGCCGGCCGTTGTGAGCACGTGTGCGTCACGTCGACACGCGTGCTGCGTGAGGAGAGCGCGGTCGTCGATCGCAGCGCGCGCGATCTCGCCGCGGAGCACGATGAGCGGCAGTCACATCTCACGTTCGGCAGCAGCGCCCAAACGAGTGCTCGGCTCGCCCGGAACGGCGCTTCATCTTGGCAGAATCAGCGCAAGCCGATCGTGGCACCGACGCGTGTCTTGCCATGGGTTGCGATCGCGCGGAAGTTCCCTTGATCGAGCGGGAAGGCTGCCCCCGGAAACGTCGCCAGCCAGCGCTCGTCGACGAGGGGAGTTGCCACGACATGCTCGATACCGCCTACGCCGTCGTTGAGCTGCACATCGACGAAGGGGCCCTTCGCCGGGTCCGAGATGCCACCGACCACGATCGCGGCATCGTTCGTCGTGGAGTGCTTTCGAACTCCCACGAGGACATCGATCATCGTGTCGTAGTTGAGTGTCGTGAACGCCGAGTCACCGTTTGCACCGATCGCGACTGGCATCATTCCGAAGATGCGCACGGTCACGTTGAAGCCGTGCTTGTCGAGCCGCCTGGAATACGACGCCGTCCTGCGCGTCAACTTGCGGATGAAGAGTGCATTCTGCTCCTGCAGGGTCTCCATGCCCCGATCAACGTCCGTGCCCATGCCCGCGATGAAAGTCGGCGGGAGGTCACCGCTGGAGTTCGACTCCAGGTTCGTGAGGATCGCACTCGCCTCGATCGCGATCTCGTCGGCAATCGCGATCGTCAGTGACTGGATCAGCGCGCGGAGTTCGGTGAATGCCGCGTGCGTGCGGGTGGCGACAGCAAGCGCGTCGTAGTCACCGCTTTCGGTGTCGGCTTCGATCTGGTCGAGTTCGTCGACGAGCGCCTTGTACGCCTCGAGGAGCGTGCCCTTGTGGTACGCGGCCTGCGCACGAAACTCCTTCTTCAGTGCGGAACTGGCGGCCGAAGGAGAGGCGACGTCCTGAGCGTGTGCCGTCGCGACGAGCGCCAACGTCACGAGCAACAGGACGAGCAGACGAAGGTGCAGTGAGGGAGTGCGGACTGCGAGCATTGTAGGAAGCTCCGAAAGCGCTGCCGGTCGCGCGCGAGTCGCGCGCGTCGTTCGACTCGTTAGATATGCAAGCGCCGTGCCAAGTTCATGCCCTGGGGTCCGGGATTCGAGCCGTGACGTCCTTCGGCGCTGCTCGCACGCACGCCGACGACGCGATCGCGCATCAAACCCTCGATTGCTGCCGATATCTCGACCTTCGGTCGGCGCCGAAGATCACGAATCAGCTGCCATGGACTCCAACGCTGAACTCGCCGACTTGGGACGAGTACGGACTGGCAAGACGTTCTTGGCAGCCCCCGTGTACAAAAGAGGATCTCGTTCTCTTCCAGCGCCCAAGCGACCACACGCGCGGGAGCCTCGACGAATCCACTGATTCGCCTGCGTTCGCGCACGTGCACATGCACACTCGGTCACGCACGTCGCATTCGGAGCAGTTCTTCAACAGGCTGCTTGGGGCGCGCCGCATCGAGGTCTTCAACGCGCTGCTCGGCGCGAGCCGGGGCGCCACAGCGTTCCAGACGATTCTTCAAAGACACTCGTCTGCATGCTTGAAGAGGGCGTTTCGGAGCCCTTCTGAGGCTCCCTGCTTGGCACGCCGCTTGCGGTACTCGCTCTCACACTCGCAGGACTCTGCTCGCCCCACACCGCCGGATGTCACGGCCCGAGCACTCCGCACTTCCTCTTCCTTACCCCCACCAAAGGAACACCCACCATGAAGCTCCCCACCTTCAGCACGAGCATCGCCGCCAGCGCACTTGTCTGCCTCTTGTCCGCGGACGCGTTTGCTCAAGACACGATCACATCGCGCAAGTCCGACGAAGCACGCCAGCTCGATCGCAACCGCCCGGGCACGACGTCGATGAAGGACGTCGACGAGGCATACCGGCACCTTCACGACGCAACGATGAAGTCGTTGAACGATGCCGCGCGGACGTTCTACACGTCGACCTCGACCGAAGATGGCGATGAAATGGACGACGAGATGGACACCGACAAGGAGACCCATGGCTCCATGGCGCTTGACGATGGCGAGCTGATCATCGGCGTATGCTCCAAGGGACTCATCGCGGGCGCGCCGATTGGTCAAGCGACGACGACCACATCCGCCTCCGCTCGTTCCGATGACCCTTCGGTGAACCGTCGCGAGCAGTCCGCCGATGGAGAGGATTCATCGGACAGCACGTCGCGTTCGATGGACGGGCGCACGATCGGCATGGTTCTGATCCATGAAGCCAGCTCGAAGCCGTCGGAACGCTTGGGCGCGACGCGCATGAACGACCGCACGGCAGACCGCACGGCCAAGGCGAGCACGACGTCGCTCAGTGCCGGCGTGTACGCAGTGAAGCATTCGGGCACGTCGGTCTGGCTCGTCGGCAAGAACGGCGTGACAGCTGCCCGCACGACGCTCGAATCGTCGAAGACGTCGATGAACGATCGCGAGAACACGACGTCATCGGGCACGCACTCGAACGGCGTCGCGTGGCATGACGTCTTCGCCGCTCTCAGCAAGGAAGCCATGAAGTCGATGGAGTGGGATGGCGCGTCGAGCAGTGATCGTCTCGGCAGCGGCACTCGCTGAACACGTTGACCTGCGGCGTCTCGACGCACGGCGGCAATCGCATGTACGAACATGCGGTTCCGACCCCGCGCGGGACGCCGCGGGTGATCACGTCGCGCGGTCACTGACTGCACGATCTACGATCAAAGCACGATTCTCTTGTGGTCATCCGAACTGGCCGAGAGAGCCGCGTCACAAGGTTCTTGGCCGCAGGGCGTGTCTGTTTTGCGAGACCTCCCGCGCTCGCACAGGCGCGCCCGGATGCGTGCAGCGCGCCGGATGAGTTTTTCAACGGGCTGCTAGACTGGCCCGCTTGCCGGCGCGCTCTTCTCGTGCCGGCCCTCCCTGAGAGACTTCCACCATGTCGTTCGTGCGCACATCCGCCCTCCTCATCGCGATCGGCGCCCTGGCAGGCGACGGCCTCGGCCAGACCACCCACCAGGTCTTCACCCAGTCGCTGTCGTTCAGCCCGGCGAACATCACGATCGACGCCGGCGACTCGGTCATGTGGAACTGGACCGGGGGCAACCTGCACACCGCCACCGAGGGCACCGACGACACGATCGACCCCACCGACGCGTTCAGCTACATCCTCGATAGCTTCAACCCGACCGCCACCCACCTCTTCGACACGAAGTTCCTGTTCGAGCATCCCCGCCCCGGCCACTTCTACCCGTACGTGTGCGTACCGCATGCGCAGTTCGGGATGACGGGGTCCATTCAGGTGAACTCACCGTGGACAAACCTGGGCTCCGCCAAGGGTGGCGTGCTGGGTGAGGCGTTGCTGTACGGCGCGGGGCCGCTGACGTCCGGTTCGAGCGGACAGATCCTGCTCGAGAACGCGCCGAGCAACGCGCTGACCGTGCTCTTCGCCGGGCTCGTGCAAGGCAACGCGCCGTTCAAGGGCGGCACGCTGGTGCCGGTGCCGATCCTGCTCCAGATCGACCTCACGTCAGACGCGAGCGGCAACCTCGCGCTGCCGTTCGTCGCGCCCACTGGCCTCGCCGGCGTGCCGATCTACTTCCAGTGCGCGTTGGCCGATGCTTCGGCGACCCTGGGCGTCGGTCTCTCGAATGCGATGGAGGCGCTGTTCCAGTAGCCGCGCTTCGGATGGATGGTGACGACCGCGTCGCCCTTGCCGGGTGGAGAGGCGCAGGCGAATCGGTGGATTCGTCGAAACGTCCACGCCAGGGTGAGCGCGACTGGGTGCGAGCCGAGCGCGGAGTGGTTCATCAGCGCGCTGATGAACTCGACACCTGCTGCGCGACGCTGCCGACCATCAAACCCGACACCGTCATGCGCCCCCCACATCAAGGAGTCTCCCTTGTCTGATCCATCGGCCGAGTCCACCGATTCCTACGGGGAGAGGTTTGCCGAAACTTGGAAGCAGCTTCAGCGCTACCTTGCCGACCTCGACCCCGCCGAGATGAAACAGCTTCACGGCAAGGACTTTGACGCGACCCTCAAAGTTCTTCAGGCCCAGCCGGCTCTGGGCATGACGCCAGCGCTGCAAGGTGCCGACGACCGCTCTCCCGAAGACCTCGCCATCGCCATCGTGAAGGATCGTTTGCAGGTGCTCGAGCAGTCCTTCGGCTCCCGAGGACGCGAACCTTGGGGAGCACAGTTGCTGACGTCATTGAGGGATCGTCGAGTTCCGATCTCGTACTTCCGCTACGCAACGATCCAAGAGCTCAAGGACGCCGATCGAGCCACGGCCCTCTCGATTCTGCGGCGACATATGATGCTGCCCGCATCGTGGGAGAGCGCATCCAGCCCCGAACAGATGGCTGACGAACTTCTGCGCGCTTGGCAGCTCCGCCAGATCACCTACCTCGCACTGTTCTGACGAAGACGGTTTCGGGAATGCACTCCGATCGGCGCGTGTCGACCATCAGCCGAGTCACGGACCGCAACGAGACACCTTCGGGCACCTCCGCGAGAGACGCGTCGAGAGGTGGACGGCCCAACCGGCCACGCCACGACCGACGACGCGGTCGCGGTCGAACGCTGTTTCCCACTCGACATCCGCTCAAACCTCGAGCACGCCGCGCACGGCCCAGTAGAGATCCAAGTACACGTTGCCCATCCAGTCCGCACGCAGGAACTCGGTCGGGAAGTCGGGATTGCCGATGAACGGGCGCAGCGCGTAGCCGAGCTGCAGCGCCACGAAGAGGTAGAGCGTGGGCCACGCCATCAGGGCCAGACGGTGGCGACGGTCTTTCGCGAGCAGCGGCCGATAGTGCCTGGCGAGGGTGAGTTGCGCAGCCAGGCTGGCCAGTCCGAAGACGACCATGTTGACCAGCTTGGCTTGGTGGTAGTGCACGCTGCTTACATAGGTGAAGACGATCAACGGCGAGAGTGAGAGCAGCGCCGTCGCCAACGTGGCTTGGGCGCACATCACGGCGCGTCGCGCGGCCGGTTCGTCCTCGGCCAGGCCTAACACGGTGTGCACCACACGAAAGCTGGGGACGCAGACGAGCGGCGCCAGGATCAACAGCACGGGCAGCTTCAGCGCGGCGTACAGCGCACCGGAGGGCCCGGCGAAACTGCCCATGATCGCGCCGTGCAGAGCGCCGCCCAGGCATACCACCGTCAGCAAACGCCGATGCGGGACGCGCTCGGCGTCGGGAGCGAAGACGCCCGTCGCGCGCAGCAGCCCGTCGAGCACCAGCAGGCTGTCGACGACGCGCTTCATCCGCGCTGTGCGTGATCGACTGTGCGTCGGGCCGTGCCGAGCCGGAAGCCTGCCACCGGTCACCAGCCTCCGCCGACGTCCCGCGCCAGGTTCATCACCGCCTCGAACACCGTCGACTCGCGCCGATGTCGGAAGAGCACGAACTCGAGGCCGGGGTTGCCGATGAACGGTCGCAGGAGCCAACCCATCTGCGCGCCGACGACACCGTAGATGAGCAACCAGAGTCGGAAGACGAGCCGCGCGCGCTTCTGGGAACCGCCCGCACTCGCGTCGCCGAACAGCACGCTCACGGCTCGCGAGAGGAAGCCCAGGCTCACCGCGCCGCTCACCATGAAGAAGGCCACGTCGAGCAGCACGATGAACGGGTAGCTCGTCGTGAAGAGCGTGAAGAACGCCACGACAGGCCCGAAGCTGGCCAGCACGGCCACGTTCACGGCGACGGCGCCGACCAACAGGCGCAGCGTCGGCATGAGCGTCAGCCGGCTGCCGGCCAGGGTGGCGAAGACATACAGCGACGGGAACGTCACGAGCAGCGTGAGCAGGAACAGCAGCGGAACCTTCACGGCCGAGCTGACCATCTGCCACCAGCCGTCTGGCGTCTGCCCCGTGGCCGCGAACAGCCCCAGGCAGACACCGAAGGCGCCTCCGCAGACGAGCGTGGCGACGAGCAAGCGCGGCACGGAGACGTCGACGCGCCCGGCCTTCAGGGCGTCCGGCGTCGTGAGATCACCGCGCAGCAGGCGATCGAGGTTGGAGAAGGACGACACGGAAACGTGCTCCTCGGGATGGGCGGACCGCGCCCTCTGCACGCCGATGTGGCGGGCCAGTCGGTCGCGGCGTGCAGTGCGTGGCGGACGTCCTTTGTTCGTGGTGGTCTCCGCTGGGTCGCGAGCAAGACGCCAAACCGCACGCGAATCGTCGGATTCGTCGAGGGTTTGGAACGCAGAGATCCGCCCAGCGGGCGCCGCCTCGGACGGAGTGACGTTCGCCACGCACTGTGAGAGTCCCCCCTTTCGCGGATTCGACGCCGCGCGAGCGCAACCGAAATCAAGATGACGTGCCAAGCCGTGGTTTCGCCCGCACGAATCACCCCAGGCTGTTAAACGTGAGGGGTACGCTGGGGTCATGTCACGGCAACCTCCGCAGCACGTGCCCTTCGATGCGCTGTACGACGACCTGCTCCGGCTGGCCGCGTCGCATCTGGCGCGCGAGCGCGTCGGGCACACCCTGCAACCGACAGCCCTGGCGCACGAGGCCTGGGTGCGACTGCACGGCCAGCGCGCCGGCGTGCCGGGCGATCGCGCCACTTTCCTCGCGGCCGCGTCGTCCACGATCCGGCGCGTGCTCGTAGACCACGCCCGCGCCCACGCGGCCGCCAAGCGAGGCGGTGACGCGCTGCGCGTCGAGGTGGACATGCCCATCGCGGACGGCCTACCCCCTGTCGAGCTCATGAGCCTCGACGAGGCGTTGAGTGCGCTGGCCAGCGTGCACGAACGGCAGGCGCGCGTGGTCGAGCTGCGTTTCTTCGGCGGCTTGCAGGGTGAGGAGGTGGCCGAGGTGTTGGGCGTGTCCGCGCGCACGGTCGACAACGATTGGCGCGTGGCGCGGGCGTGGCTGGCCGCGCGCCTGCACGACGGGCCGCGCTCACCTTCGGCCTCGTCACCATGACCGGTGTGTCCGCTCACGAGCGGGCCGGCGACGTCTTCCTGCTGGCCATCGATCTGCCTGCCGAGGAGCGCGAGGAGTTCGTGCGTCAGGCCTGCGCCGGTGACGCGGCGTTGCTCGAGGCCGTGCGGCGCCTGCTCGCTCACGATGGCGCGCGCCTCCTCGACCGCACGGCGTTGGGGCGCAGCGTGTCCGGCCTGTTGGCCGAAGCCGAGGCCCATGCCAACACACTCCCCGAGCGCATTGGTCGCTACCGCGTGCTGGAACGACTCGGCGCGGGCAGCACGGGCATCGTCTATCGCGTGGAGCAGGAGACGCCACGCCGCGAACTGGCCGTCAAGCTGCTGCGCAGCATGAACTTCGACGAGCGACTCGTACGTCGCCTGGGCTTCGAGGCCGAGGTGCTCGCGCGACTCGATCACGTCGGCATCGCGCACGTCTACGAAGCGGGTTGGCACGATGGTCCGACCGGGGGCGTGCCCTACCTCGCCATGGAGCTGGTGCGCGGCCGACCGCTCGACGAGTGGGTCGAGCAGCGTGCGCCCGCGCTTCCCGAGCGCGTTGCGTTGCTCGCCGAGATCTGCGACGCCGTGAGCCACGCCCACGGTCGCGGCGTCATCCACCGCGACCTCAAACCCGAGAACATCCTGGTCAACGAGATCGGCCAGGCCAAGGTGCTCGACTTCGGCATCGCACGTGTCGCGCGTGACGACGACTCGGTGACCACGCTGGTGACTCGTGCCGGTCAGGTGGTGGGCACGCTGCCGTACATGAGCCCCGAGCAGGTCGGGGCGCACCCCGAGGCACTCGACACGCGCGCCGATGTGTACGCCCTCGGCGTGCTCGCGTACCGCGTGCTGAGCGGCCGCGCGCCGTACGAGGTGACGGGCCTGTCGCTGCACGAGGCCAGCCGCGTGATCCGGGAGGAGCTGCCGACGCCGCTGGGCAAGCTCGACGCGCGGCTGCGCGGGGACATCGAGATCGTCGTGGCGCACGCGCTGGAGAAGGAGCCCGACCGCCGCTACGACTCGGCCGCGAACCTGGCGGCCGACCTGCGTCGCACGCTCAGCGGCGAGGCCATCCACGCGCGCCCCGAGTCGGGTTGGCGTCAGGTGCGGCGGCTGTCACGTCGTCACCCGCTGTGGACGCTTTCCGCGGGCCTGCTCGTGCTCGCACTGCTGGCCAGCACGCTGCTCGAGCGGCGGGCCTCGCGCGCGCTCCAGCAGCAGACCACCGAGCAGCGCGCCACGCAAGCCGCCATGGCCGACATGCTTGCCAACACAGGCATGGGTCGCTGGCCGGGCGACGAGACGGTCGCCGAGCTCATGCAACGGGCCGACGTCCTCGTCCCCCACTACGCGCGCGGCGACGTCGGACTGGAGGGTTCGCTGTGGACCATGGTGGGCCGTCACCTGACGCACGTGGAGGTCCTTCCCGGGCAGCGTCAGCGCGCGCGGGACGCGCTCGGACGCGGTCTGGACATGCAGGCCCTCGCCTTCGGCGACGAGGATCCGCGCACCCTCTCGGCGCTGGTCGACCTCGCGGAGTTCGCTGAGCGGCACGGTGACGTCGCGCAGGCCGAGTATCTGCTCGTCCACTTCGACCAGCACGCCCACGAACACTTCGAGCCCCACGACGAACGCATGCTCGCTGCGCGCATGGTCGCGGGGCGCCTGCACGTGCGGGCCGGGCGCACGGATGAGGCGGCGCGTGTGCTCGAGGCCGTGCTGGATCGCGCGCGCCGGCAGCTCGGCGACAGCAGTGACCTCGCCCTGGCGGCGGCCGGGCTGTTGGTCCAGGCGTGCGAGCGGCGCGAGTCGCTCGAGCAGCTGCTGGCCGCGCTCGCCGGGCGGCTCGACGAGGGTGCCTCCGACGAGCGCACGGTGCGTGGCATCGTCTCGCTGCTGGGTGCCCTGCATGCGACCGAGGCGCCGAACACCGCCACGCTGGCGCTCGAACGTCGAGCCATCGCCGCCTACGCCGAGAACCAAGGAGCCAGCGCCCCCACCACACGGCTTTACTGGAATCTCCTCGCGGCCGACCTCGTACGCGCCGGGGCTTGGAACGAGGCGGAGTGCCTGTTCGTCACGAGTCTGCAGGCTCTGCGCATCAATCCGGGTTGGGACTCACGGCAGGCGCTCGAGTGCGAGCTGCAGCTGGCCGAACTGTACGGCGACACCCGCCGCCCCGAACTGGCCGAGGGAGCCTACCGCTATGTGCTCGCCGCCCTGCCGACCAACCCCCACGGCGCCATGGACCTGCTCACGCGCGCGACATGCGGCCTGGCGCGGATCGAGCTCGAGACGGAACGCGCCGTAGCCGCGAGCGAACGTCTCCATCACGTGGATGCACTGCGCGACCTCCTGTACGCGGGCGACGAGCAAGCGCTGGCCGTCACGGAGGCCGCGCTCGCCGAGGTGCTCGAGGCGCTGGGTCGAGAGGACCTTGCGGCGGCGTTCACGCAGTGACTCGCGTGGTGGCCCAGACGACCGTCGCAAAGGCGCAGCTGGGCCTTGCTGGCAAGGCGACGCGAGGTTCCTGACCGGCGTGCCTGTGCGAGCGCAGGAGCCTCGAGGAATCCACCGATTCGCCTGCGTTCCCACGCTTGCACAGCCACACTCAGTCACACTCAGTCACACACGTCGCACTCGGAGCACGAGCCGCCCGGTGCCGGTCGCACGAGTTCGCCAGCCCCGGTACCTCCCGTCACTCGGTACCAACGCTCCGGTGGACATCCGGGCCACGGGACACAGACGTCATCTTTCGAGGAATCGTGCGCGACCTCCTCGATGCGATCCGGATGAGTGAAGAGCCGCCGGACGTTTGCCAAGGGCTTGTGCTCCTTGCCGGCCGGCATCACTCGCCGGGTCACTCACCATGCTGTGCACGCGTCCGCATCATCACTCGTTCTCCCCGCTCAACGTCGCGCGACACCTCGCTTGCGGATCGGCTCTGTTCCTGGCGGCAACAAGCGCGGCGGGTCAAGACTCCCTCTTCTCCTGGAATGGCCTGCACGCCGGCGATCAATGGGGCTCCACGGTCGCGGTCATCGGCGACGTGAACGGCGACGGGCGTCGCGATGTGGCCGTGGGCTCACCGATGGCTGACCACCAGATCCCGCCGCCCTTCGGCAGTCTGCTCCAGAACGTCGGGGTCGTTCATATCTACTCGGGAAGCACCGGCGGACTCATCCGCACGCTCCTTGGAAGCCTCACCAACGGCGAGGAGTACGGCGCGTCGATCTGCGATGCGGGCGACGTGAACGGCGACGGCTTCGACGACGTGTTGGTCGGCATCCCGCGCGCCACCGGCCCGGCTGTCAACGGCGGCATCGTCGAGCTCTGTTCGGGCGCTGACGGCAGCGTTCTGCGCACCTTCTATGGTCTGCAAACCGATGCCCGCTTCGGTCAAGCCATCGCCGCGGGGGACATGGACGGAGACGGCATCTACGAAGTCGTCATCGGAAGCCCCGACTACGACCTCGACGATCCCTTCGGCGGCCCGTTCCAGGAAGGCTACATCCACGTCTATCGCTGCTCGGACGGCGCCCTGGTGATGAAGCAGGCTGGGACGACCTACTCGTCCGCCCCGTTCGCGACGTACACGCGCGGCGCCTGGGGACGGAGCGTCGCGTACGTCGGAGACTCGGATGGCGACGGTCGTGGCGAGATCGCCGTGGGGGCACCGACGTCACACTTCTCGGGGATCTTCGGGACCACCTTCAATCACGGCCTGCTCGTCCGGATCGAGCCCGTCACGGGCCAGATCATTCTTCATCACGGAGGCCTGGAGGGTGACCTACTCGGGGCCGCGATCGACGGGCTCGGCGATCCCGATGGAGACGGCAAGAGCGACCTCATCGTCGGTCTTCCAGGCGCGGGCAGCTACGGCGCGGTGCACGTCTATTCCGGGCTCACCCAGCGACTCTCGTTCACCGGCCTGTCGTCACGCCCCATCGGCTGGGCCGTCGCGGCCGCGCACGACGTCACGGGTGACGGGCTGCCCGACGTGCTCATCGGCTCACCCTTGGCCGACACGGGGACCTTCCCGCTCATCAAGTCGGATGTCGGTGTCGTGCAGTTGCACTCGGGTGTCGACGGGACGCTGGTCCGCTCCTACGTCGGCGCCAACGCCGGTGACCACTTCGGGGACAACGTCGCGGCCGGCGACCTGGAAGGCTTGGGGCTCGACGAGGTCGTCATCGCGGCCCCGCGCGCCGACATCGGCGGAACGAACTCCGGCACCGTGACGACCTACGAAGGGGAAGACTGCCCGGCGCCCGCGTCATGGTCGCTGTACGGGCAAGGCCTCGCCGGGACGAACGGCGTCCCCGGCTTCAGCGGCTTAGGCACGCCAGCAATCGCGCACACGTTCCAACTCACGGTGCTCAACTCCCTCGGGCAAAACACGACGGCCTACATTCTATTGGGCATCCAACAGTTGAACGCACCGTTCAAGGGCGGAAAGCTGCTCGTCGACCCGCTGCTCTTCCTCACGATCGCGCTCCCCAGCGCCGGCAGCTTCGTCGCGCTGCCCTTCCCCGCCGATCCAACGTTCTGCGGCGTCGTGCTCTACGCGCAGGTCGCGGAAGTCGACCCCGGTGCGATCGCAGGCATCTCACTCACAAGGGGTATGGCGATGACGATCGGTGATTGACGCACGAACGTTGCCGGCGGGTCGTTGTCGCTCGACGAGGTCGGCGAGCAAGCTGAGCGCGGGTTGCGACGCTTGTCGAATGCATGCAACGCAGGCTACCCCGGGCCGAGCGTTCGCTGGTCGTCGCTCTCGTCGGCCTCCTCGGTACTGGCCTCCATGGCCTCGGCCACAACGCGTTGCGTCACGCTTGCCAGGTGCTCGTGCAGCGTTGCCTGGAGCTGCTGGAACTCTGGCACGAGAACCTCCTCGGCGAACGTCTGAGTGACGCGCGCCATGACGGTAGTGCGTCGCTGTCGCGGGTAGCGATACGGCCGGATCTCATAGCGGCGCAACAGCGCGAGGAACAACGAGCGCGACCAGACGTCGGGCATCGAGAAGCGCAGTTCGATGGCGGGCTCGGCCTCCTCGACAGCGCGCAGGCGCGCTAGGATGCGCTCACGCGCGCTCTGTGCGGCCGTGCGCTCACCGTCGAAGGTCGTGCCGGCGAAGAGCGCCTCGACCTTCTTCAAGCGCGCAACGAGTTCGGCTTCGCTGTCCACGGGTGTTTTCTCGTCGGGGGATGAGGACGGGCGATCATAGCGAGAACGGTGCGTCAAAGATGCCCGTGGGAAGTTCGACATCGCGGGCGCCCAGGAGAAGAAGTTCCTTCGTTCCGTATTTGAAAACACCTCATTCCGCATGCGCACATCGCGACTCGATCATTCGAATGGCATGGCGACACCGGTCGTTCGGCTCATCGTCCTGCTGTGCCTCGCATGGAGCACGACGGGGTGCGTCGGCGAGAACGGCGATGCACGTGATCGCGCGTCGGACGATGCCGCTTTCGTGCCGAGCGTCGACGTGACGCGTGAGAAAGGAACCGTGCTGCAGGTGCGCGGGGTCTTCACTCCTGACGGGAGCGCGCTGCGACGGACGCACCCGCTCCGCGTCATGCGCAACCACAAGCCAGCGACGCCGTTCGCCCGTGACGGACGGTTTCGGCTCGTCCTCGAGTACGAAGGTGGAGTGCGCGACACGATCCCGTTCGATGCCTACGAAGAAGGGGATGACGAAGCCGGCGTCACGACGTTCGGCGGCTTCACTCTCGAGGCGCTGCTGCGTGCCGACACCCGCCCGACGCGCGTCGCGATCGAGGATGTGCGTTCGGATGAGGTCTTCGCGGAGTGGGGCTCGGCAGACCTCCCGCCGTGATCAAACGGACGCTTGCCGTCTTCGGCGGCGGCACCTGAGAACTAACAAACCGAGAGAAAAACTCGGATGACTGGGGAAGAAGAGAAATGCATGACAACAGGACGACACGGCCGATGTTCGGGTGGAAGACATGCGGGATCGCGACAATGCTCGTCGCGGCGCTGAGCGGCTGCGGCGGCGACGAGCCCGACTCCGTCGAGATCGGCGTGGGAACGATCGAGATCACGCAAGCCGTTCAGACGGCGGCGAACTCGATCGACCTCGTTTCGGATCGAAGCACGACGGTCCGCGTGCAAGTCGTCACCGACACGGGCGACGCGGCTCTCGATGTCGATGGCCGACTGCACGTCTTCGCGAACGGCTCCGCGGTCACACCGTCGGGCGGAGTGGCGCCGATCAACGCACCCTTCGACGCTCCGACCAGCGCGACGTGGGACCGCGATCAAGAAGGCCACACGCTCGTCTTCGAACTCGCCGCCCCCACCGGCATCCCGGCCTCCAATGACGTCGACTTCGAAGTCGTCCTCGACACCCAGCCCGGCGAATCCGACACGAGTGACAACACCGGCCGCGTCGACGACCTGACCGTCGTCGAGCGACTCTCTCCGCAGCTCTTCTTCACCCGCATCAACTACACGCCGGCAGGAGCGGGACTTCCGGCGCTGGCCGACTGCGAGGCAGGGGTTGGCGATACGTTCGTGCGCGGGATCTACCCGGTCGACGACAGCGATCCCGATCTCTATCTCGAAGGTCTGTTTCCCACCCTGTCGTGGAACAACGACCCCAACGGGAACGGCCAGGTCGACGCCGATGGCGAGCACAGCGACATTCTCGACTGGCTCGAGTCGTGCCGCCAGTTGATCGTCGGCTCCGACGGGGGCAACGGCGACGACATCTTCCTGTACGGCTGGGTCGAGGGGAATCCGATCTCGGGCAACGGTTGGGCACGGACGGGCGGGCGCGTCGGATTCGGCAACACGCAACACTCGCGACACCAGCGCACCTACGCGCACGAGCTCGGCCACAACTTCGGCTTGAGTCACAACTCGCGGACGCTCGCTCCCGACGTCGGCTGGGACACCGGCGCACGGCTCGACGGCAACCCTGGAACGAACAACACGACGGGTCGCGTCAAGCCGAGCACCCTCAACGACGTCATGCGCGGCGGACAGCTCACCGACTCCGCCTGGGTTGACGAGACGACTTACGCGTCCTTCCTCGGCAACGCCGTGCTGGATCCGTCAGGGAGCGGTCCCGACAAGGGCGATCGCATGGTGGCCGGAGTGATCGCGATTTCGGGTGTGCTGACGGTCGACGGGCGAGAGCTCGTGAGGCTGAACCCCGCGTTCCGCTACAACTGGCTCTCGCAGGCAAGTCAGCCGGCCAGCTCGGGGCAGTACGTCGTCGAAGTCGTCGACGAGAGCGGCGATGTCTACGACACGACGTTCAACGGAATCCTCGGCGACGACAGCGAGTCTGAGATCGGCCACACGTTCGGCTTCTTCGCCGTGCGGGTCGCCGTCCCCGCCGACCGCCGCGTTGCCGTCGTGCGCGTGAGATCTCTCGAAGACCAGAGCGAGCTCGGCGAACTCCGTCTCAGTGAACCGCCAACCGTCGAGCTCGAAGATCCGTCGGGAGGTCTCACGCTCGAAGGACTCATCACCCTGCCGTTCAAGGTCAACGACCCAGACACGCCGCTGGAGCAGATCCGCGTGCAGTTCGCATACAGCCCCGACGGCACTCGCTGGGTCCCCGTCGCCGTCAACGTCGCGGGTGACGCCGGCTCCGTCCAGTTCGATGCCGCGCAAATCGAGAATACCGCGAACACGGGAACGGGTCGACTCCGTGCCATGGCAAGCGACGGCCTGAACACGGCCATCGACGAGATCGGGCGCGTGACAGTGCAAGCGGGACGCAAGGCACGCTGAGCACGGAGTCGAGCACGCGACGCGAACGCTCGACGCGGTGCATGCAGTGCGTGTCCGAGAGGCGGCTGATCCAAGAGAGGAAGGTCCGTCTGACGTGAACAGCAACGTTGAACAGATCTTGAGTCATGCAGGGAAATCTCATCCCGAGGACCGGGGGCTTGGAAGACGCTCGGCAAGACATCGTCGGGCGCATGGCCCGCCTCGCCACGGCCTCCACCACCCCGAGACTCTCTGATGCGAGTACACTCGCCTCATGCGGAAACGTTCTCCATCAACATGAAAGACAACTTTGCGATGTTCATATCCAAGCTAACTTGCTTTGCCGCCTTCTCACTCGCTTCGCTACTGGTCTCCCCCGAGGCGTTCGCGGAGGTGCACTTCGTCGCCCCCGGCGTGGCGGGCAGCGTGACGAACCTCACTGTCGGCGGAAACGTTTATGACGTTGCCTTCGTCGGCAACATCTCCCACGCATCATGGGTGAGTCAGCTCGACTTCAGCAGCGAGGCTGAGGCGGAAGCCGCGGTCGCGGCCGTGGCCGCCGAGCTCAATGGTGTCGGGGGAGTCACGAGCCTGCGCTTCACAACGACCACGAGTACCTTCGATCACACCGTAGGCCAAGTCTGGCATTCCTCCGACGCCACATCGCTGTACGGGGAGACGCTCATCCGGAGCGGGTCGAGTTGGTTCCTCGCGAACCCTCTTCCGGGTGGTTCTGTCGCCCCCATCAACGGCGCCTTCCCCTTCGCCCTCGATTTCACGTTGGCGAGCTCTTCACCCTGGACCGACCTCGGCGGCGGCACGACCGGCGTCGCCGGCCCACCGACGCTGACGATGTCCGGTCCGCTAACCGCCGGCTCGACGCTGCAGCTCGACCTCGTCGACGGAGCGCCTTCCGCTTTCGCGTTGGTTTTCATCTCGGCCAGCTCGACGCCGACGCCCTTCCTCGGCGGGACGCTCCACGCGATCCCATTCCTCAATGATCCGATCGCCGTAAGCACCGATGCGTTGGGCGGGCTCTCTGGCGGCTCCACCTTCCCCGCCGTCGCAGCGGGCACGCAGTTCTGGTTCCAGGTAGGGATCGTCGACGCCTCCGTGCCGAAGGGCGCGTCCCTGAGCAACGCCGAAGTCGGTACGGTTCCCTGAGAAACGTCGCGCGATCGCGGGCCCCGGTGCCGTTGCACGAATAAACACGTGGTGCTGTTGATCGTCGAGCCCGTGGCACCGCGCTGGACGGCTCGTGCCGCACCCGGTGCCGAGATCTGCAGCTTCGCTGATCCGCCGGGTCTTCACGCGACCGCCGTGCCCGTCGTCGAGCAGGACGATCTCCATGCGCCTCATGGCCTCGAACGTCCCCAGGGTGCCGTCTCGTCCCGGACGACGGCCACCGCGAGGGCTTCGTGTTAACCTCCCGAGCACCATCGATCGCCCGTCCCCCGCCCTGCTGAGAGCGTCCCCACCTTCCCTGGGAACGCACCGACACCGAATCCGTGCGCGTCCTCTTTCCGTACAACGAGGTTGAAAGCCTCGGACTTCAGTACCTCTCGAAGGCCCTCCGCGAGGCGGGACACGAGACCGCGCTGGTGTTCGATCCCAAGCTCTTCGACTTCTTCCACCACGACTACAACAACAGCCTGCTGAAGCGCCTGTTCTCGTTCGAGGAGCAGGTCCTGCAGCGGATCGTCGAGTACGCACCCGACGTCGTCGGCTTCCAGATCCTCACGGCCAACTATGAGTGGTGTTGCCGGCTGGCGCGTCATATCCGTGAGCACCTGCCAGACACCGTCATCGTCGCGGGCGGGTACCACGCCACGTCGAGCGCCGCGAGCGTCCTCGAATCGGGGCTGTTCGACTGGGTGATCCGCGGCGAGGCAGAGGACGCGATCGTCGAGTTCGTCGATTCGCTGCAGCACGGCGAGGTCGACCGTTCGATCGAGAACCTCGCCTACCGCGACGCCGACGGAAGCACCATCGAGAACCCGCTGCGACCGTACGAGTCGGACCTCGACCGCTACGGCATGCCTGACAAGGAGCTCTTTCAGGAGCTCGGCGGGCCGTTCCGCGTCGCGCACATGAGCGAGTGGCGGCGCGGCTGCCCGTGGGGCTGCACGTTCTGCGGCAACAACTACTACCGCCGCATCTACTACCCCGACCGCAAGGACTACATGTTCACGCGCGACTTCTTGAGGAGTCGCAGCGTCGACGATGTCCTGTCCGAGTTGCGCGACGTGAAGGCCCGCTACGATCCGCCGCTGATGCGCATCAACGACGACGACATCGCAGCCGACGAGGCGTTCCTCAAGGAGATGGCCGAGAAGATGACGGATGCCGAGCGCATCCCCTTCAAGGCCTTCGCGATCCCGAACAACATCAACGAGCGCACGATCCGCTACTTGAAGAAGATCGGCTGCAAGCAGCTGCAGATGGGTGTCCAGAGTCTCAATCCGAAGATCCGCAAGCTGATCGGTCGCCCCAACAGCGACCGTCAGATCGCAAACGCCATCGAGCAGTGCCGCCAGCACGGCATCGGTCTCTACGTCGACCAGATCTTCGGACTTCCCGGCGAGACCGAGGAGGACTGCAAGAAGATCGAGAGCTTCTACCGCACGCATCGCGCTGATGTCGTGTCGGTTTACTTCCTCGACATCTGGGCCGGCGCCGACATTCTCCAGCAGGCTGTCAACGCCGGGACGATCACGCAGGAACAGGCGGACACGATCGCGAAGCACTCGGGACTCGACACCGACGAGCATGGCTGCATCAGCAACGAGCGCGCCTGGAGCAACAACTTCAGCCGCAAGTACGCAGACCGGCTCAAGATCCGCAACGTTTTCAGCCCGCGCGTCGCGGACTGGCTGCTCGACAGCGGCGCGTGGCGCGTCGTCGACAAGCTCGGACTTCCGCGCTGGATCCGTCTCTTCCACGCGCTGCGGGCGACAGTGAACATCCGCCGCTTCCCGCGTGCGCAGCATGGCTACGACATCGGCTGGGCGCGCTACCCGCGTTTCGTGATGCACTTCGGGTGGATGAAGGTGCGCTCGTTCTTCAAGCGCGGCCCCACGCTCCCGATCGTCGTACGTCCACCGAGCGGCCCCCAAGCTCGGCACACAGACCCACTTCATGAGGTTCATGCACCAGCGCCTCTGCTCGCCAAGCAGGGCCCCGTTCGTGGGTAGACACAGCCTTCCCGGGAAGCTCGCTCAAAGCACGCCCGGCATGCATGCTGTTCTGCTTGATCGCCGCCCCGCAAACCGGGACGCTGCGCATCCGCTTCTTCCAGTACTCAACACGATTCAGGCAGATTCATGGGCAGGGCATACGCGAACCGCAAGGACTCGATGGCCAAGACGGCGGCCACGAAGACGAAGATCTACGGCCGGTATGGGCGCGAGCTCTACGTCTGTGCGAAAAGCGGCGGCCACGACCCTGCCACGAATCCGCTGCTCAAGGCGCTGATCGTTCGCGCGAAGAAAGATCAAGTCCCCTCCCACGTCATCGATCGTGCTCTCGAGAAGGCCAGCGGCGGCGGCGGCGAAGACTACGCTCCCGCACGCTACGAAGGCTACGGTCCCGGCGGCGTCGCGATCATCGTTGAGTGCCTGACCGACAATCCCACCCGAACGTTCAGCGACGTCCGGCTCTGCTTCACCAAGGCGGACTGCACACTCGGCACCGCCGGCTCGGTCGCGCACACGTTCGACCATCTCGCAATCTTCGTCTTCGACGGCGACGACGAAGCGGATGAAGAGAAGGCTCTCGAGGCACTCCTCGAACATGATGTCGATGTGACGAACACGGAGCTCGAGGACGGCAAAGTCACCGTGTTCTGTCCGAGCAACGAGTACGGCAAAGCCAAGAAGGCTCTCGCTGAGGCGTTGGGCGAGATCGATTTTGATGTCGACGAGATTCAGTTCGTCCCGCAGGCGACGACGGTGCTCGCGGGCGACGACCGTGCCACGATGGAGAAGCTCGTCGAACTCCTCGACGACTGCGACGATGTGCAGCAGGTCTATCACAGCGGTGAGCTCACGTAAGCCACGTCGCGACGAGCCGCGGCCTTGTTGTACCTATCGAACTGATGCGGACGTTGTGCCTCCCGCAAGCTCGAGCATGTGACGCACGAGCGGTTCACGCCGGACGGTAGCCGTGGCGTCGTGATGCGCCGAGAGGCCTGTCAGCGCGATACGATCGGGCCATGTCGCTCCTCAGCCGTGTTCTGTTCGCAGGGTTCTCGAGGGAGCGCGTGCTCTAGCAGCACTGAGCCTCGAGCTCGACAGCGCGATGGCAGCCTCGGTCCGGACGGACCCCCGCATGCGCCGCGGGGCGACGAATGCCCCCTCCAGAGTGCGAACACACGCCTGCGGGAACGAGACCACCTACGAAGACCTGCCGCTGAAGCGGCACGGCGGAACTCGACCATGACCTCTTGACCAAGGCCGTCTCACAGAGGCTGATAGGGTCAGCAGCCTGTTGAAGAACTGCTCCGAGTGCGACGTGCGTAACCGAGGGTGCCTGTGCGAGTGCGAGAACGCAGGCGAATCGGTGGATTCGTCGAGGCTCCCGCGCTCGCGCAGGCGCGCTCGGGTGCGTGCGGCGTGCCGGATGAGTTTCTCAACGGGCTGTCAGGGCAACACGCGCTCGGGATCTCTGACGACCCGATGTGCTGCCAGGGGGCCGCCCGAGCGCACTCCGGACGGCCCCGGTATGCGACGCGAGAACACACAACGACTGAGAAAGTTGCCACATTCCCAACCCTTCTCGTCACAGCTCCGCCGGGATCCCGGTTCCCGGGTGAATCGACCCACCCACTCACGGAGCAGGACCCATGTTCGAGATCAGAACGCTTCCCGGAATCGCTGCGCTTGCCGTCGCCCCGTTGCTCATCCTGGCCGCTTCGGCGTCAGGTCAGCAACCCGTGGTCGTCGCGAAGGGCAAGGTCAAACCCCAACCCACGCCTGAAGTCTTTACCTCGATCGCCGTGTACGACAACGCCAAGCTCGACGCTCTCAGCGGCATCGACATCCAGCTCTCGACACCCGAGAGCGGCCCGCTGCTGGCAACGACCGGCGAGTACGGCAATACCGACTTCTACATCCTCAAGAACGGCTCGCATGTCGATGTCGCGCTGCAGGAAACCCCCATTCCCGGAGGCCTGGCACTCGGCACGGTCAGCGACTTCGACGTGTTCATGGATGGGACCGGACTTCTCTCGTACCAACAGTCGTTCGCCCAGCCGAAGGCCCACTCGATGGTGATCGACGACAATGGCACGTCCGAAACGCGCTTCTACCCCGAAGATCGTTCGTTTCCCTTCTGGGACCTCAACGTCCTGCCGGGCACGGGCGTTAAGTTCGAGGCCGACATCGGCATGCTCGTCAACGGCGGCGTGGTCGAAGAGACACTCGACTACTACGGATACCCCGGAGACACCGACGCATTTCAACGCGGCCTCGTCATGCGCGTCGGAACCCCCGGCGGCGCCACGCTCGGCGACGACGGCATCGCCCTCGTCATGCGCAACTACGACGAACTCGATTACAACACCATGCAACTGGACGTCGTCCACTTCGGCACCAACGGCGTGCAGACGCAGCTCGACAGCGGACGCGCCACCGAAGCGACAGCCGCTCTTTCCGCATTCCACGTCGCATACAAGGCGCTCGACAGCACCGAAATGGCGATGTACTACCTCGGCGGCGACATGCCCGAGGGTTACCTGTTCTTCCTCTGGCGTGACAACAAGGAGACCGACATCACAGAGGTCGTCGGATTCCCCCTCGACACTCCCGAGTTCGTCGGTAACAAGGACGCAGCCTTCGACGTCGTCGACATGACCCTCGACACGCCCTCGTACTCCCTGGCCTGCGCCAACTGCGACCCAGGTGCCCCCCCGGCACTCGACGGGTGGACCTGCGATCCCGGCTCACCGAGTGCTTGGACCGAGTTCTGGAACTACGGCTGCCCGGGTGACGGTGACAAGGTCGGTGGCGTGACCTGCGAGCAGTGGGGTATCCCGACCTCACCAATCTTCTGCGACACCAACGGCTCGATGGAGCTGTGCGTCACGACCTCGGCCAGCTTCTCGGTCACCGCGAAGTTGAAGGGCGGCGAAGTCGGCGGCGAGGTGAGCGTCAGCACGTCGATGTCCACAACGGCAAACATCGAGCCGGGAGATAACGGCTGCGGCGAGTGCGTTCGCCTCTGGGGCGTCGGCCTCATCTGCGCACAAGAGTTCGCCAACAAGGACGACGTCGTCTGCAACACAGGTGGCTACTGCTTTGGACACACCTGGACGAAGCCGTGCCATGAGTCCGACCCGATCTTCACCCATTGCGTCGACGTGGCAATCGTGGTGGCTCGCTGCTCGCGCGGCTGAACCGCCAGAGTCCCAAACATGTCGCGCTGCAACATCATCGGCCGCGCGTCCGGAAGCACCGGGCGCGCGGCCTTTCAACGCGTGACACGAGTGCGCCTACCGTAGCAGCCTGTTGAAAAAGTCTCCGGCACGCCGCACGCACCCGAGTGCGCCTGTGCAAGCGCGGGAGCCTCGACGATTCCACCGATTCGCCTGCGTTCCCACACTCGCGCAGACACACTCGGTCACGCACGGCGCACTCGGAGCAGGTCTTCAACAGGCTGCTCGGCGCGCTCAACCCGTCAACGTGACGGTCGCCAGCGCGCCGAAAACGACACGGCCACCGGCGCAACGATGCGCGACCGGTGGCCGTCGTTCGATCGGGATGCCCAAAGGCGTCCCGTGCTGTGTCAGCGAGCGAAGGGGTTGTCGCCCGTCATCATCACCGGGGGCTCGGTGTCATGCCAGCCGACACCCGCGCCGACCTGGAACGGACCCACGCCGAGGCCGATGCCGAAGGCGCCGAGTTCGAGGTGCAGCAGGCGCCACACGTCGATCGTCGCCAGCGTGCCGTCATTCTGGCCGCCGATCAGGTCGGCAGAGAGCAGGTGGTCGTTGTCAGGCCAGCCGTACGTAGCGTAAGCCGTGCCAGTATTGCCCCACGACCAATCATGGTCACCACGGCCGATGCCCGCGTCGACGACAGTGCAAGCACCCAGCATGGTGGAGCAGAGCAACAGAGCTGCGAGTCGATGCATCTCTTTTCACCTCCTTAGGGGTTGGGAAGAGTGATCATGCAAGCACAACCGGAGGGCAAATGGAAATCTCAAGCTCCGATCATGTCATGGACCCACTCCCGCGGACCGGCCGTCGCCAGGCACATGGCGGACCACTTTGCCCGCCTTAAACTCGCACTCCTTAACCACCATGGGTTTAGCAGTCTGTTGAAGAGCTGCTCCGAGTGCGCCGTGCGTGACCGAGTACGCCTGTGCGAGTGTGGGAACGCAGGCGAATCGGTGGATTCGTCGAGGCTCCGTTCGTCGAGGCTCCCGGGCTCGCACAGGCGCGCTCGGGTGCGTGCGGCGTGCCGGATGAGTTACGACGATGACCCAAAACTAACTTCGCGAACTTTTGAATCACACCACTAGCGGCTTCGCGCGGCCGTCGCCTGCCGATGCCGTTCGGCGCGCGGCACCGTGTCCCAGATCCTGACGGTGAGATCGCCCGAGCCCGAGGCGAGCTGCGTGCCGTCGGGGCTGAAGACGACCGTCTTCACGTACGAGTCGTGCCCGCGCAGCTCGAGCACCGGTTCCCATGTCGCCGTGTCCCACAGGAGGATCGCGTTGTCGTTGCCACCGGACGCGAGCCGCGTCCCGTCCGGGTGGAAATCGACGCAGTAGGCGGTGTTGCCATGGGCCGGGAGCTCGACGAGCTTGCGCATGTCGGGGAAGCTCCAGATGTCCACGCGGCCCGGGTTGTCGTGGGCCGCCGCAAGCAACGTTTCGTCCGGGCTCAAGGCCACCCCCCAGAAGCCACCCTCCACCTCGAAGGTCGTCTCACCTGTCGCGACGTCCCGCACGAGCACGCTCGAACCGCGGTTGCTGTCGTTGGAGGTCGACACGTGGAGCGTTCCGTCGATGCTCCGCACCTCCTCGGGGCCAAAGCGCACGCCCCAATCGTCCAGGTCCGTCCGTTTCCAGCGATACCACTGCTGCCTGGGCCTAGGCACAATCGCGCCGGTGGCGAAGTCGATGCTCGCCGACCCGACATCGACTCGAGCACCGTCGCGCGAGAAAGCGACGCCGAAGCCGAGCCCTCCAAACTGTCTTGTGATGTCTGGTGAGAAGACCGTGCTGACATCGACGCTGCGGACGATCCTGCCGAGGAGCGGGTCCATCAACGTCGCGTGCGTGGAGTGGTTCGACGCCGCGGCAAGGCGCGCCCCGTCCTCGGAGTACGCGAGGTGGTAGACGTAGCTCACCTCCGGATGGATGACGCTCGTCGACGCCAGCGAGAAGTCCCAGAAGCGCAGCGTCCCGTCCACGCGGTAAGCAACCCCTGATCCGTCCGGCATCACCGCGATCGGCGACTGCGTGTCCGCATCGATGACTGCCCGCGACACTCCCGTCGCTGTGTCCCACAGCCGGATCGTCTGGTCATCACTAGAGGTGATCAGAAGGGTGTCGTCGGGCGTCCACGCGCAGTGCACGACAGGGTCGTTGTGCCCCCGGAGGACGAACTGCACGTCGCGCGTCCGTGTGTCCAGGAGAACACAGGATCGCGGGCCCGCCAGCCCTGGGAGGGCGAGGCGCGTGGAGTCGTGGGACAGCTTCATCTGACGATGCGCCCCCAGATGAACGGGCACAGGCAAGCTGGCCGGTACCACGCTCATGAGCGACGGCAGGATCCCACCCGGGGAGCTGACCCGCTCCCCCGTCACGGTATCCCACCAGTAGTGCTGTCCCGCGTTCAGGGTCGACGTCGACGCGCCGCACCGCGTCTCGTCAGCGCTGAACGCGACCATGCTCGGTGGGGCGTCGCCGGGGACCCTCTCGATCAAGTGCTCACGGATCGGGTGCCCCTGCTGCCAGAGACTGACGCCTGTCTCGGTTGCGAAGAGCAACCGCTCGCCGGCACGATCCCATGTCAGCTCGCGGATCGCCGTTCCCTCTGCGGAGGCGTAAAACCAGCGGTCGGCGTCGAGGTCCCAGACGCGCAGCTTGCCGTCCCGGGTGCCGCACGCGATGAGCGCAGGTCCTTCGGTGGGCACGTCGAGGGACGTGATGTCCGACCCGGCGAGCTCGACACCGAGGCGGACGAGCTCCGCGCTCTCCGAGTCCCAGACAGCGATGCGCCCGTCGACCAATGCGGACACCAGCTGCGTCCCACCGCGGAGGTAGGCGATCGGCCCCGTCGCCGGGGCGTCGGCCTCGTACGTGCGCACGGAGCGCTCGAGCCGGATGTCCAGGTGCCGCCACTCCCAGCCGCGCAAGTCTTCCGGCGCACCCTCGAGCTGATCCTGCGCGGACTGAGGCGAGGTGTCGACGAGTGCAGCCGCAGCCATCACCCGCGCGACGTAGGCCTGGCGTTCCGTGGTCGCGGCGTTCTCGTTGGCGCGGACCGCGAAGACCGTCGTGAAGACGAGGCCGATGACCAGCGCGACGACCGTGGCGATCACCCCTCCGACGAGCGCGCGGTTGCGGCGCGTGAACTTCTTGATCTGGTACCACGAGCTCGGCTGCCGGGCGGCGATGGGCTCGTCACGCAGGTGACGCCCGATGTCTTCGGCCAGCTCGGCCGCCGACGGGTAGCGCCGGTCCGGGTCCTTCTCCAGACACTTGCCGACGATCGTCTCGATGTCGCCGTGATACGCGTGGTTGATCGAGCTCAGCCGTTTCGGCTCCTCCTCCACGATGACGCGAATCGCATCGGGAATCGAACCGCGGAGGACGTCATACGGCAAGCACGAGCCGAGGAGCTCGAAGAGCACGACACCCAGCGCGTACACGTCGGAGCGCGCGTCGAGCTCGCGCGAGTCGCCCCTGGCCTGCTCGGGACTCATGTACTGGATCGTGCCGATGATCTGCCCAGCGAGGGTGTGCATCGTCGTCATCTGCACGTCCGCATCGGTCATGCGCGCGACGCCGAAGTCGAGGACCTTGGGCTGTCCGACGCCCTCTGCGTTGTCTTCCGCCGCCATCACAGCGGGGTCACTCCGACCTCGCGGCGTGGCCGCCCCCGGTGTCGTCCGGGTCGGACGGACGACGAGGATGTTCTCGGGCTTGAGATCGCGGTGGATGACGCCCTGCTCATGGGCGTAGTGCACGGCCTCGCAGATGCGCGCGAAGAGCGCGAGTCGCGCGTCCGTGTTGAGCGCTTGATCAGCGGCGTAACGGCGGAGCTCGCTCCCGTCGATGAACTCCATCGCAAAGTATGGCTGGCCGCCGTCGCCGACGTCGAAGCTGCCCGCCTCGAAGATCTGCGCGATGCCGGGATGCTGCAGGCGGCCGAGGACCTCGGCTTCGTTGCGGAAGCGACGCAACACCTCACGCGAGACGACGCCGGAGTGGATGACCTTCAAGGCGACGCGACGGCTCGGGCTCTCCTGCTCGGCTTCGTAGACGACGCCCATGCCGCCGCGCCCACACTCGCGGAGGATGCGATAGGTCCCGAGCCGCTCGGGGATCGACTGCTCAATGAACTCGGCGTTCTCGGCGTCGATCACGGTGACATCGCCGGCGAGCGCCCACGCGGGCGCGGTGAGGCCGTCGCCGTCTCCACGGTCCTCGATGCCGTCATCGGCCGCGAGAAACGCGTCGACCTCCGCACGCACCAGTGCGTCGCCCGCGCAACGCTCGTCGAGAAACTCCGCGCGACGCTCCGCCGGAAGCTCACACGCCTCCGAGAAGATCGCCTCCACGCGTTCGTACTGTTCGGGTGTCAACGGGGCCCCATTCTCACTGATCACCGGCTGGCAGCGCGCTGGCTTGCTCGCTCCCAGCGTCCGTGCCGCCTCGCGCGTACCGCAAGCGCGAGCCACCGATGCGGATCTCATCGCCATCGTCGAGCGGCTGCTCAGCCCCACGCACCAGGCGCTGGCCGTTGACCGTCACACCGTTGGCGCTCCCAACGTCGAGTGCGAAGTGCGTGTCGCGGCGCCGATCGTAGGCGATCTGCAGATGCCTGCGGGAAACTCGTCGGTCCGGGATGCGGAGCACGCATGACTCGTCGCGACCGATCATGACGCTCCGCCGATCCAGGCGAAACCGATCTCCACGTGCGGGACCTTCGAGAATGTCGATGAATGCCAACGGACGCTCCGAGACAGTCAACGACATCCGCGAAGGTGGACCCCCGGAGTTTTCAGTCCGTTGAAGAAGTGCTCCGAGTGCGATGTGCGCGATCGGATGTGCCTGCGGTCGTGCGAGAACGCAGGCGTATCGGTGGATTCGTCGAGGCGCGCGCTCGACCGCAGGCGCGTTCGAGCGCGTGCAGCGCGAGGATGACTTCCTCAACGGAGTGATCTCGACCGCTTCCGTCACCCTGGCTCAGAATCGGTGTCCGGGGCGTCGTCGCCCAGACTCAGGCGCGTGCGGAGGAAGGCCCGCGCCGCGCGCCACTGCACCGAGGCCTGACGGCGCGAGATCCCGAGTGTTTCACAGGTTTCCATCTCGGTGAGGCCGCCGAAGAAGCGCAGCTCGACCAGCCGGACACGGTCGGGGCTGAGTTCCTCGAGCTCTGCGAGGGCATCGTTGAGCGTGAGCAGCTCGACGTCGCCATCGCCTCCGGACGCCTCGATGCCGGCGAGCGTGAGCCGCTGCCAGCCGCCACCACGCTTCATGCGCCGCTTGCCGCGGGCGTGATCGATCAGAATCTGCCGCATCACCCGCGACGCGAGCACCAGGTACGCGCGACGATCCTCGAAGCGCAGGTCGGGATTGGCGGCGAGCTTCAGCCAGGCCTCGCTGACCAGCGCCGTCGGCTGGAGCGTGTGACCGGCGGACTGCGCGCGCATCTGCGCGGCGGCGAGCCGCCGCAACTCGGCGTAAACATGCGGCGCTGGATCAGGATTCTGCAACGCGACGATCATACCACGCGCGACGATCGCGGCCCGGCCAGCCCAGTCGCTCGCGCGCGGGAACTCGCGAGTTTCTGGGCGCTCATTTCTGCAGACGTCGTTTCGGAGGGTGCGGCCGTGATGCGGCCTGGCGCCAACACCTTTCACTCGATGAACAAGATCGCCGCGTCCAGAGTCTCCTGCGTGAAGCGCCGCGAAGGCGCTCTCGGCTGCGAGGTCTCGGACAGGAAGACACCTCGGAGCTCCATCCATGCACGTCCCGCACCTGACCGTTCCGCAGCCCCGTGCCCGCATCGCGACGTCCGCGGCCCTGCTGTTGGCGTTCGCCGCCGCCCTTGCCCCCTCGCCGGCCGCCCAGGACAACCTCGGCGAGGTGTCGACGTTCACGAAGATCAGCGACACGGTCGGAGGCTTTTCGGCCACGCTCGATAACGGTGACGAGTTCGGTTTCTCGGGCGCCGCGCTGGGCGACCTCGACGGTGACGGGAACCCCGACGTCGCGATCGGTGCGCCCGGCGATGACGATGGCGCGGGGAATGCGGGTGCCGTCTACATCCTGTTCTTGAACGCCGACCGCACCGTCAAGAGCCACCACAAGATCAGCGGCCTGAGCGGCGACATCAGCGCGCCGTCGGCGAGCGCCGAGTTCGGCTATGCACTCGCGCCGCTCGGCGACCTCGACGGTGACGGCGTGATCGACCTCGCCGTCGGCGAGATCCTGGGCGGTCCCGGTATCCCGGGCGTCCCGGGCGCCGTCCGCGTCCTGCGGCTCGACACCGACGGGACGGTCAAGTCCGAGCACATCATCAGCGCGGGCCTTGGCGGCTTCCCCGCCGGCCCGCTCCAGGGTGGCGACGCGTTCGGCTCGAGCGTGGCCGTGATCGGCGACGTGGACGACGACGGCATCG
Organism: Planctomycetota bacterium; assembly: GCA_029259745.1. Taxonomy (GTDB): domain Bacteria; phylum Planctomycetota; class B15-G4; order B15-G4; family B15-G4; genus OFTM221. The sequence goes on along the minus strand of JAJDEO010000066.1, from coordinate 18,598 downwards.
ACGATTGGGCCGTGGGCGCCTGGTCGGACGACGACGGCGACAACGCTGCCGGCGCGCTCTACATCATGTTCATGAACGCCGACGAGACCGTCGGAAGCGTCCAGAAGATCAGCGACACCGCCGGCAACTTCACTGCCGACCTCTTTAGCCTCTCGAGCTTCGGCGACTCCGTCGCCCCGCTCGGCGACCTGAACGACGACGGCGTGCCCGACGTGGCGTGCGGCGCCGGCCGGCACTTCGGCACCTTGTCCCAGGAAGGCAGCGTCTTCATCCTCCTTCTCGAGAGCGACGGCACCGTCCAGTCCCACCATCAGATCGACACCACGACCGAGATGGCCGGCTTCACCGGCCAGAACCACAACTTCGGCTACGACATGGCCGGCCCGGGCGACCTGGACGGTGACGGCAACGGCGACCTCTATGTCGGCACGAGGCAGAACGACCGCTTCTACACGCTGCTGCTCGCCGACGACGGCACGCCGACCGTGGTCGCCCAGGTGGCCGAGAACGTCGGCGGCTTCACCGGCGACCTGGACATCCAGGACGGCTTCAGCACGACGATGTCCCTGGCCGGCGACCTCGACGGCGACGGCGTCATGGACCTGGTGGCGGGCGCCTTCCGGGATGACGACGGCGGCACAGATCGCGGCGCGGTCTACATCCTCGCGATGGTCGGCCCGCCCGAGCCCGAGCCGATCCCCAGCTACGTCTCGTCTCTGCTGGGTCGCTCGGGGCGCGCGACGCTGATCAAGCCGTCCGGCAGCGACGGCGACGAGGCCATCCTCGAGCCCGTCGTGATCATTCCCGACGAGGGCGCGAGCTGCGTGTTCGTCGGGGAACTGATCTTTGCCGACGCCATCATCGGCGTCGGCGAGACCTTCAACTTCGGCACCGGCGACTTCCCCACTCAAGCGGCACAGTCCGACGGCGACAACAACGGCTTCGACGACATCTTCACGGCCAACACCGGCGGCGACAGCTTCTCCTACCTACCGGCACAGGACATCCCCGGTGAGCCGCCCTTCGACACCCACGTCGAGTTCGCACTGCCCAACGACGGCGCACCCGTCGCGATCGCCACGGCAGACTTCAACAACGACGGAAACCCTGACGTCGTGGTCGCAGGCGACGGCGGCGTGACGATCTTCCTCGGCAACGGCGCGGGCAACTTCACAGCCGCGGGCTTCGCGCCCGTGACGCTGCTCTCCGACCTCGCGGTCGGCTTCGTGAATGGCGACGCCAACCTCGACGTGGTCACGGCAAGCGCGGCGGTCGCGCTGGGCTCCGGCCTGGAGCAGGGCTTCGCCACGGTGCTGCTCGGCGACGGCGCCGGCAACCTCACGAACAACGGCACGTTCGCGACCGGCCAAGCGCTGGCCTCGGTGCTGCTGGCCGACACCGACGGCGACAGCGACATCGACGCGCTCGTGGCCACCCACCAGTTTGACGCAGGCCCCGGCGGTGACCCGCAGGGCACGCTCACGCTGCACCTCGGCGACGGCGCCGGCGGCTTCACGCCGTCGGGCGTGTTCGCAGGCTTCGCGATGCCCGCGGCGGACGGCATCCACCCCACCTCCGGCGCCGTGGGCGACATCAACAACGACACCTTCCCGGACTTCGTCTACGCGGACTCCGACAACGTCGCCTTCGCGCCGGACACGTTTGCTGACGAGCACCCGCCGATCGTGTTGACGATCCTGCTCAACGACCAGGCGGGCGGCTTTGCGGTCAGCCAGCTGGCCACGCCGTACGCGGGCAAGGGCGTCGCCCCGATCCTCGAGGACATCGCGCCCGACCCGGAGGACGGCAACCTCGATTGCACGCTGGTCTGGTACGAGGACACGCTCGCAGGCCAGGGCTCGAGCGCCGGCTTCGAAAGCTTCGTGGCCGTGCTGCTCGGCGACGGCACGGGGAGCTTCTTCGATCCGTCGCCCAACCAGTTCCTGACCGGCGACGAGCCCGGCGACGGCGACGCGGGCGACGTCAACGGTGACAGCGCCGACAGTGCCGACAGCGGTGGCGGAGGCGGCGGCGTCGACCTGTTGATCCCGAACACGAAGGGCGACTCGGTCACGATCTTGCTCGGCGACGGTGCCGGCGGCGTGCTGGCGGCCCTCACCGTGAACGACGTGGATCCGCAGGACCCAGGTGCGCTGCCGGGCGGCGGCGTCTGGGAGGGCGGCCCGCGAGCGCTCCTCACGGCGGATCTCGGCGGCGATGCGCACCTCGACGCGGTGGTCTACAACGACTGGGAGGACACCGCGAACCTCTTCAGCCAGGTGTTCGCGAGCCTCAGCGTCCTCAACGGCGACGGCACGGGCAACATGAGCGTGACGCAGACCGTCGCTTTGGCGCGCGGCGGTGAGTTCTCCGTTGGCGACATCGACGGGGACGGCACCGACGACGTCGTCGTGACCCAGCGCCTTGGCACCGGCGGCACCGACCAGCTGCTCGTCTTCGCCGGGACGGGCGCAGGCGCGCTGTCGACGTCCCCCGCCGCGGTGGCGGTCCCGGGCGGCCACGCGCTCTCGGGCGGCTTGTCGCTGGCGGATGTCGTGGGTGACAGCGGGCTCGATGCCATCACCACGTCGACCAACGGCGGCGCCGGTCACCTGCTGGTTTACGAGAACGTGGCAGGCGTGTTGACGCCCGTCACTCACGACCTCGGCACGAGCTGGAGCGACGTGCGCAGCGTGGCCGTCGGCGACCTGACCGGCGACGGGCAGCTCGACGCGGCCGTGGGCGTCGCCGACGGTCGCCTGGTGCTCGCCAGCAATAGCGCCAGCGGCTTCGAGCCCCTGCCAACCAGCAGTCAGGCCGCCGCGGTCGGCGGCTCGGCTCTGGTCTTCGGCAACCTGGACGGCGACGCGCGGCCGGACCTCGCCTCGTCGGCCGGCATCGTCGCGGGCTCGCTCGACCAGGCGTTCGTGCGCACGCTGCTCAACCAAGGTCCGGGCGCGTTCGGCGTCGACACACTCGGCGGCCTGAGCGCGAGCGCCGCGGACGGCAGCGCGTTGCGTCCCATCCTCACGGACCTCGACGGGAACGGCACCACCGACATGGTGCTCGTGCACGGCAACGCGAACAAGGTCTCGCTGCTGCTCAACGAGCTCAACGGTTTCGCGCAGTACGGCTCGGGAAAGCCCGGCAAGGGCGGCCTCACGCCGAACCTCGCCGGAATCGGTTACACGACGCCCGGCGGGCAAATCGAGATCCGCCTGACGCAGGGCCTGGGCGGCGCACTGGGCGTGTTACAGGTGGGAATCGGCAAGATCGAACCAGGCTTCGTGCACGTGACCACGGTGCTGTTCGATCTCGTACTGCCGCTCGGTGGCACACCCGGACAGGCCGGCGCCGGCACGCTGACACTGCCGGCGACACTCCCGACCGACCCGGCCACCGTGGGCGCGGCGATCACGATGCAGATGTTCTTTCAGGACTTCGACGCCGGGCCGCCCGCTCCCAACAAGATCTCGGCCAGCAACGGCCTCGAACTGACGATCGTGGACTGACCGCTCTCGTGGGAACGGAGGAAGTGAGCTGACCGACATCGAGAACGACACGGGCGCGACGACCGTCCTGGAGCCCGGCGCACGACTCGGCGATCTCGTGCTGACACGCGAGATCGGGCGCGGGGCCCAGGGCATCGTGTTCCAGGCGCGCGAGGAGACGATGGATCGGCCCGTGGCGGTCAAGATCCTTCCGCGCGAGCTCACGTACACGAACGATCAGATCGATCGCTTCCGACGCGAGGCCGAAGCGGCCGGGCGGCTGAACCACCCCAACATCGTGGCCGTCCACGCGCTCCTCGAGCAGGGAGGTCACAATCTCATCAGCCAGGAGTTCGTCGCAGGCGGCGACCTGGACGCCGTACTGAACCGGCATCGTGAGCAGGGCACGCGCACCGACAGCGCGCACTGCGCGTGGGCCGCCGGGGTGTGCCGCCAACTCGCCGATGCGCTGGCGCACGCGCACGAGCACCACGTCCTGCACCGGGACATGAAGCCCGCCAACGTCCTCCTGACCGAGAACGGGCTGCCCAAGATCACGGACTTCGGCCTGGCGAAGGTCGAGGACAAGATGGGCCTGTCCGTCACCGGCACCCTCATGGGCACGCCGCACTACATGAGCCCCGAGCAGGTCGCGGCGCGCAAAGACATCGACGGACGCACCGACATCTACAGCCTCGGCGCGATGCTGTACGAGATGCTCACCTTCCGTGTGCCGTTCACCGCCGACTCGGTGCAGGGCATCTTCGTCGACATCCTGAGCCGTGCGCCGAAGCCACCCAGCGCTCTCCAGCCGGGCATCAACCCGGACCTCGAAGCGGTCTGCCTCCGCTGCCTCGAGAAGCAGCCCCAAGAGCGCTACGGCAGTGCCGCCGAACTCGAACAGGACCTGCGACGCTTCCTGGACGGCGAACCCACGCGAGCGCGGCCGATCTCCGTCATCGGGAGCTCGGCCCGCTGGATACGCCGCCAATCGGCGCCAGCTCTCGGGACGGCCTGCCTGCTGGTTCCCACGGCGGCGTTCGCAGCCGACCTGCTTCTCCGCAGGCAGGCCGTTGACGACGTCACGCTGCACGACGCGCGCGTGGCCGTCGTCCTCGGGGCTGCGCTGCTGTTGATTTACCCGGCGATGATGCTCGGCATACGCCTGGCGCGCGGGCGCGCGGTCGGTCGCATTCCCGCAGCGCTCACCGTCCTCACGATCGGCGCGCTCGCCGTGTTCGGCATCCGTGAGCAGCGCATCTCGCAGCTGCACGACGCAGACCGCGCGGCGCTCGCGCTCACGCTGAGCGAAGAAGAACCCGGTGACCGCGTGAGCGGCGATGACCTGCGCGCGTTCGCCGCGACGTGGACCGAACGCCTCGGCGCTGCAGACGCGCGACTCCTCGCGAGCGGTTGGCTGAAGCGGAAACACCCGGTGCTCGCGGCCCAGTGGCTCGCTCGGCTCACCGACACCGAACCGCTGGACGCAGCGCTCGCAGCCAGCGTGCACTGGGCACTGGGTGAAGCGGAGCTCTCCCGGCAGGCCGAGCTGCGTCTGCTCGAGCACGCCAGCGCATCCGCCGACGCGGAGAGTTGGACGGTCGTCGGCGACACGCTGCTCGGCATGGGCCGCTTCGGAGAAGCCCGCGACGCCTACATGCATGCGGGCCGTCAGGAGAACGCCGACCGCGACGAGTTGAACTTCTCCCTTGCGCGCGCCTACGAGGGTCTCTGCCAGCCCGACGAGGCACTCGAGGCCGTCGATGACTTCATCAAGTGGCGGCCGAACAGCATCCGCGCGCAGCGGATGATGATCGAGATCGCGAAGGGCAAGCAGGACTGGGACACCGTCGCGTCGTCGATCGCCGCGTTGCGGCGGATGGGTCACGAGGGCCGGGCGCTCTGGCAGGAGTACGTCACCAAGGCGCTGCGCGGCGAGATCGTCGGTCCGACTGAGGAACTCGCGGCCCTCGTCGTCGATGAGTCCACGGCGCAGGATGTGCTCGGCTTCATCGCGTACCTGGCCAACGGACGCTTCGCGTTCTGCCAGACGCAGAGCACCAAACGCGCGGCGGAAGGTCAGAGCTGGGACGCCGGGCAGTGGTCCAGGCACGCCCTCGCGTGGCTCGAGGTCGAGGATCGCGCACGGCATGCGGTACTCGCCAAAGACGCAGCGGCGTTCGAAGCGCTGGTCGGCCTCTCGGCGGTGGCCTTGACGCGCTCCGCGTACGACCCGGAGAACAGAGCCTCACACTTCGACGACGCCGTCGACTTCGCACGTCGCGCCGTGGCCATCGACCCGCAGTACTGGGAGTGTCACTACAACCTCGCCACGGCCCTGGCCACGCGCGCGCTCGCAGCGGTTCAGTGGGACGAGTCGAAGCTCGAGCTCGCCACCCTCGAGGAGATCCTGATCCCGCTCGAGAGTGCGGTCGGCTGTCACGGCCTCGAGCTACGCCCGCTCAACGACGCCGCGCACTTCCTTGGACGCGCACACCTCGTCACCGGCGACGAGGCGCAGCTGCAACGGGCTCTGCGCTACGCGCGGCGCGCCTCGACGCTAGGCGTGCTGGAGGAGGGCACACAATGCTCGAGAACGGCCGCGGACCGGCGCTGGATGTCGAGCGCTTGGACCACCCGGTGCGAACTCGAGGAGCGCGCCGGGGACCTGACGGGCGCGCTCGCCAGCGCCGAGAGCGCACTGGCGACACTCCACCCGGGCGACGCGCGCTTCGAGTCGCGCGAGCTCAATGTCACCCGCCTGCGCGAGCTCGTGGACGCTGTGCCCACGACGGGTTCAGACCGTCGGTGACCCAGGGCGCTGTTGCACGAATCGAGATGGCGCGACAGCTTGCCCGTCCGTTGTGCCTACCGATCACTCGAACGTGTTGCCCACCGTTACCAGCCTGTTGAAGACCTGCTCCGAGTGCGCCGTGCGTGACCGAGTGTGTCTGTGCGAGTGTGGGAACGCAGGCGAATCGGTGGAATCGTCGAGGCTCCCGCGCTTGCACAGGCGCACTCGGGTGCGTGCGGCGTGCCGGATGAGTTTTTCAACGGGCTGTTGGGCCGGGTGCTCACTCCCCAGGTAGGAGTGGGCGTCGCCCGCGCCCCGCGGACCCTCATCCCCTGCCCGCACCTCCGCCCCTCGAGGAGCCTGGTCGTCGACTACGATCGTCGCGCGGACGAGGTTCTTGGTAACGACATCTGCCATTGCCCAGCTAGAGACAGCCCATCGTCCTGCCGGTCGACGACGATCAGGATCTCAGGAGTCGCCTGACACGCTCGTCGTCCCGCCAGCCCATCGAAGGCGCTCGACCCGAGCAAGTCCGTGAGTGTCTCGGCCCCTACCTTCGCGTAGAGCATCTCAAGCGCGTCCAGGCGGGCGATCCGTTCAGGTCTCCATGCGGGCGACGACGCGGACTCGATCGGCTGGCCCCCGGGGCCGGTGTGGAGCGCCCACCGCCGCTCAATCGCATCATTCACCAGGCGGTCATGCGGTGGCGCGGCGTATCCTGACATCTCCAGGGCCTGACAGGCGATACTGTCTCACTGGAGCTTCCCCCGGAGCATTGAACTCCCTCCCACCAGGACACCGTGATGCCCGAAGGCAACCGCATCTCCATCGTCGGACGTCAAGACGCATCGGACGAGGTGCTCGCTATTTTCGACACTCTCAATGCGCGCTTCGGCAAGGTGCCCAACATCTTCGCCTCGGTCGCCAACCACCCGCCGGCACTTGAGCCTTTGCTGGGCCTCTTCACCTCTACTTTCGACCAATCAGGCCTCGATCCGCGCCTGGTGGAACTCTCCGTCGTCCGATTGTCCTTCTCGTTCCAGTCAGACTACTGCCTTACGCTGCACAAGGCCTTCGCGCTTGAGCGCGGCGTGCCAATGGACGCGATCCTCCAGCTCATGAAAGACCCCACACACGCTAGCTTCCCAGAGAAGGAGCGCTGCGTGCTTGAGTATGTGGACCAGTGGGTAGAGAATTCGCTCCTCATCTCGGATGAGCTGTTTGATCGACTGCGCGCTCATTACAGCGAGCAGGAAATCGTCGCCCTCACATTGTTGATGGGGCTCGCCCAGACCTTCGGCGCCATGGCGAACGCGTTTCGGATTCCATTAGATTCATTCACGGGACATGCTTCCAAGTAAACGAGACGCTCAGGCGCTTGCGCTGTCCGCCCGAAGCGAGTGGTGTGATTCAAAAGTTCGCGCCATTGTTTTCGCGCCCTCCTCGCCACTGGCTGTGTTGCACCTCCTGGGCGAATCGAGAGCGGAAGGCCCGCACCGGTGAAGCCGATAAACAGCGGGATTGAGGAACAGGAGCAGAAGGGTGTCAGCGTGCCCAGAAGAGCCGCGAGTGTATTTGCCCCCAAGCCCGTCCGTTGCCCAAGAATGCGGCGTGTGCGCTCGGGCGGAAAGTAGCTCTGCACGTACGAAGTAGAATAGATAAGTACCGACAGGAGAGTGAAGATCTTGATGACGTCATAGATAAAGAAGTGGACGCTCTCCACAGATCGACTGTTCATGTCCAGACCCAGACCATCGCGCAACAGGTATGCGACGAGATCTGACAACCACTGCATCCGCAGCAATTGATCGTTCAGCCAGGAAAATATGTCTCGCAAAATATGGTCCCTCTACTTGGGCGACTTCGGCATCGCCGATGATCGAATCCGTGAAAACACTTCAGACGTGACTCCGATCGATAAGAATGCGCCCTCCTCGTCGAGGACCGCTGGCTCGGCGCTCGGCCTCGAAGAGATCGTCACGCCAAAGGCTAGCCCCTGCTGCAACGGGTTCGCGGAGCACGCCATTGGAACCATCCGAAGCGAGTGCACGGATCACATCATCCCATGAGTCATCACGACTTCCTTTCGTTGTCTTCGTGGCACACTTTCCGGCAGGCACAGCCGCGACGAAGAACGCGCCGGGTCAGGGCGCGCCGAACGTGCGCTCGTCGATGCGGAGCCGGAGCGGCACCGCGGTGTCTTCGCTGACGGCGAGATCGACGTAGCTCTCGGGGTTGTTCCGCAGAAGCCTGTCGGCCTCGAGGCACTCCTCCTCGGGGAGGTACAGCCGGGATGCACCGTCGAGTTCCGGCCGTCCCCCGCGCCACGTCGCTCGCAGGGACCGCTGCCGCTCGTTCCACGGCCCGGGCGTGAGCGTGACGTCTGTCCGCTCCCAGGACGGCTCGGAACGTCCCACGCGAATCCAGACTGTCTCCCCGTCGACAACTCCGGGACCGACGAGCCCGTCGAATGGTTCTTCGACGGCGTAGCGCAGAACCACGTAGCGCCCCGCGAGCGGGTCCCAGGGATCGACCGCGACGGTTCGCAGCGTGATCTCTGCACCGCTCGCACGCGCCTTGGCCGCGCCCTGCGGGAGGAGCGCGAGCGCACCGAGCTGCAGCGCGAGCACGACGACGATCGGCCACCACTTGCTCATCTCAAGCCCTCCGAGCCTGAGCCCAGCCCCGCGGCGCGCGCTCGACGTTCGAAGGCCAGGCCAAAAACGATCACGGCAACGCCGCACAGAGTGAAGACGACAGCCTTCGTCAAGAGGCCCGTCTGGTACTCGATGAAGCGCGACACGATCACGAGCCCGATCAGCGTGGCCCCGGCCCAGTAGGCGCGGCGATCGAACGTGTTCATCGAGACGACGATCGACCACCCGGCGACAAGGACCAGCGCGAGGTTCGCGAGCATCGCCAGCGGGACCTCGGGCTCGGGCAGAAGCGTCCCGCCCGCCACGAGCAGCGTGCAGATGAAGAGGATGACTCCGTAGGGCCGTTCACCGAACGCGTTCGGTCGAGTCAGGGCCGTGCGCAGTCCGAGCAGGAGCGCGAGCACCGCCTGCGGCGCGACACCGGCCAACCAGACGTTGTCCGTCATGTCCGCGATCGAGACCTCGTCCGCGACCTCGCGGAAGGACAGCAGGTAGCCGAGGACGACGAGCCCGACGGTCGAGAGCACGAGCGCGACCATCCCGAACGCGTGCTGACTCCGGCTCAGGGCGAACGGCGTGATCGCGAGCACGGCGCACGTCGCAAGGAGGCTCGTGACGACCGCCTCCCCCTGATTGAACCCGATCGGAACGCAGGCCAGCGCCACGGCGGAGACGATGACGGCGCTTGCGAACAACGCCGACGAGCGCAGCCAGAACGCGAGCGGCACGCCGACGAACGCGAGCGCGAGCGGCGGCCACCAGACCTGCGCATCCTCAACGAAGCCGATGGCCCAGAACAGGGCGAGCCAGGTCCCGAGCATTGCGTTCGCGGCGCTGCGCATGAGGACGGCGACGACGAGGGCGCCCGCGCCCCACAGCGCCGCGGCCGACCAGAACTCCCCATCGAGCTGGTAGACCTGCGAGACGATGCCGATGTTCGCTCCGAAGAGCAGGCTGCCGAGCAGCACGAGCGCCTGGCCGAGCAGGGGGCGCCGTCCGTCGACCTTCCACATCCAGAACCCGAGGACGTTCGCGAGCACGAGCGAACCCGCGCCGAGCGCAAGCTTGCCAGCGTCCGGAAGTGCATCCCAGTTCCAGCCGACGAACGCGAGGATGCCACCACCGATCAGGAGCGAGCCGATCAGATAGATCGCGAACACGGGTCCGGATACATGCCCCTCGTCGTCACCGTAGCGTGCCGCGATGGCGCGCGCCGCGCTCTCGTCGATCAGACCTTCGGCGCGCCATTCAGCCAGCTCACCGAGGAGCCAGGCGTGGGTCGAGCGCCGGTTTCGCGAAGGAGACATGGCGTCACTGTAGGTTTCGAGCGCGAGTGGCGGGAGAGCCCGCCCGCCTTTGCGTTCAGGCCGCCGGCCAACCGGTTCATTCCGTCCGCGGCGGCACCCGCTGAGCCGTGCTGCTCGTGGTGTGATGCAAAAGTTCGCGAAATTAGTCTTGTGTGATCGTCGTCGCTGGCAAGGCGCGTCGACGCAGGCGCATTGGCGGGCTTCGTCGAGGAGATGCAACACAGCCAGCGGCGAGGAGGGCGCGAAACAAATGACGCGAACTTTTGAATCACACCACGAGCAGCCGTTGAAAAACTCATCCGGCGCACCGCACGCACACGAGCGCGCCTGTGCGAGCGCGGGAGCCTCGACGAATTCACCGATTCGCCTGCGTTCCCACACGCGCACAGGCACACTCGGTGACGCACGTCGCACTCGGAGCAGTTCTTCAACGGCTACTACGGGCCGTCGGTCGTGCCGAAGTCGTTGCCGCTGTAGGTGTTCGCGCCCTTGCCGGCCGTGTCCTGCAGGTCTGCGAGGCCACTGCTCTTGGCCTTGTTCCCGGTGAACGTGTTGCCCCCGGTGATCACGCTGAAGCCGTAGCCGCCGGCCTTGTTCACGGTGTTGTCGACGAAGGTGTTGCTCGGCCCGTCGAGGTCGAAGCCGTCACCGTCCGGCGCCGTGATCTTCCAGTCCTGGAAGAGGTTCCCGCTGCTGGCGAAGTCGACGAACACGCCGTCGTCGGGCTTGGCCATCCGGAAGTCGATGAAGTCGGAGTCCCCCACGCCGAAGATCCGCATGCCCTTGCCATCGACCTTGGACATGCGCACCTTCGTGATCGACACGCCAACGCAGTCGGTCACGCGGACGCCGTCCTCCGCGACCTGCTTCAGTCTCAGGTTCTCGATCACCGCGCCGTTCGCGTCGACGTTCAGGCCGTCGTCGCCCACCTTCGCCGCGCGGCAGTTCGTGACCAGGATCGGGCCGTCGATCCCGACACCATCAATCGGCCCGGCGATGGGCAAGAACTTGAAGGCGGCTCCCGCAGCGCCGGTCACCGAGACCTTCTCCAGGGTCGCGGCGCGTCCGCTCGCGTTCACGCCGTCGTCGCCGGTGAGCTGGATGCGCGTCTTGATCACGTGCAGGTCGGTCATGCTCCCGGATGTCTCGATGCCGTCGTTGCCGATGTCCTTCAGGTTGCAGCGGTCCACGGTGATGAGACCGCCCGTGCCTCCGCTGGAGCCGTGGATGCCGTCGTCCCCGATGCGCTGCAGCCTGCACTTCTGGATGAGCACGTCGCCCGAGCTGGCGACGTGGATGCCGCCGTCGCTTACGTCCTCGATCTTCGCCTTGAGCACGGACACGCCGGTGGAGCTGGAGATGTTGATGCCGCCGATGGGTTCTCCGCCGGGGATGCCCGGCGTGCCTTCCACGCGGCAGCGATCGAGGATCACGTCGGTGGAAGAGAAGATTCCGATCGCGTCGTCGCTCACGGGCTGTTCCACCCGGCACAACTGGAGCGTCACATCCGAGCAGCTGCTCACGGTGAAGCCGTTGGCGTCGACCGTGTCGCGTGCGACAAGACCTTTCACCAGGACGTTGCTGCAGTCGAAGAGGAATAGTCCTCCCGCGGGATTCTCTTCCCCGTCCGCGACGTCGAGGCCGAGCAGCACCGGCTTGCCCTTCCCGATCACGGTGAGATCGGTGAACCCCGAGATCACCACGTACTCCGGATACTCGCCCTTCGAGATCTGGATCGTGTCGCCGTCCACCGCAGCGTCGACCGCCGCCTGGATGGTGCCGAAGTCCTGGGGGACGCGTATTGTCTCCTGGGCCGCGACAGGAACAGCGATCAGACCGATGGTCACGAGTGCCGCCGCAGCGCGGCCCGACGTCAGGTTCAACATAAGGTCTCCCGGTACCGTGTCCTGCCCCTCACTGTACGAGGCCGTCCGAGATGCGGCCAGCCACCCCCGTGGATCGGGGCCTGAGGAACGAATCGGGCCGCCTGAGGATTGGCTCACCGTGCCCGCGAAGGGCCGAAAACGTTGGGGACGACGCGTTGCGCAGAAGAGCTTCGACGTCGCGCTTGCCTCCAAGGGATCGAGCTACGTCGCGGCCGTCGTCGAGCTCGACGATAAGACGCATCTGTTGTCGGCGCGACGGAAGCGTGATCCGTTCATCAACCATGCGTGCGCGCGCGCAGGTCTTCCGCTCATTCGCCTCAAGACCGCACGCACCTACGACGTTGATGCGATCCGCTAGAGCGTGACGAAGTGCCCGATCACACGACGCTTCCTCGACGGAGTATGGGGTTGGTGCTCGAATCGAAATGGGGTGAAAGCCCCACCATCGCGATGTTGGTCACGACTTGATCGCCACCGAGGTCGGTCGACCAAGCGCCGCCATCCGGTTCAGGAACTCGCACCCGAGCCTCGCCTCCACCGCCTGTGCCTCTGACGTCCGAGCGCGCAGCCGGTCACCGATGACCAGCTTGTAGCGGAAGAACGCGTTCTCGACCGTGCCCTGGCGGTGGTAGCCCGACGCCTTCGTCCATCGTCGACGTCCAAGCTTCTCGACACGCCGGATCGTGCGGTCGCGCGCACGCGCCCTTGGCTTTGCGCCGTGACACGGATGCCGTCCTCGAGGGCGGGATGACGACTCTTGCTCCGCGACGGCTGTCAGCGTCGTACACAGCCACGGTGTCGTACGCAGCGTCCGCCGTGATCGATCCCACGTCCCCATCGACACGATCGATCCGGTCGAGACCGTTGCTCGCGGCGTCGCCGACACTGTCGGTCAGGACCTGGGCAAGATCTCGCCGTTCGCAGAGACACCGAGGTGCAGCTTCTTCCAACCACGCCGACCTGAGCCCCCGTGTTTTGCCGCGGCTCACTCGCCCTCACCGACGACCGAGAGAGCGTCGTGTGATCGGGCACGTCCAGCTCGACCTCCATAAGGGCGAAGAGAAGCGCACGAAGCCCTCGGTCTGGCGCAGCGGAAGATGGACCACAAGGAGCAGCGTCAAGGCCGTCTCGATCGCAAGGTCGGAGAGCGTGGGCTGCGCGCAGCGTTTGCCGGTCGGCCGAGCACGCCACGCACCGATCGCTTCGCTCTACAGCCAGACGGTGACATCGCCACGCAGGACGAGCGCGCGGTCGTACTCCGGCCAGTTCGTCACGCGGTGCCGAGCCTTGAAGGTCGGGTGCACTCGGGAGTTCATCGACCCAGTGTCCTCCACGATCTGGTTTGCCGCCCGGGCGGACTTGTCGGTAGGAACGACCCTTCGTGGCATTTGTGCACCAACGCCCCTCCGACGCTCGCCTCCGAACGGCTCAAGCGCTCATTGGCCAGCAGCGGCGGGCGGAGTGACGGGCACCGGACCCCTCAGGAACAGGATGCTCTCAAGCATGGCGTCTGTCTCGAACCAGTGGAAGCCGCCGGGACCGCCTCCCGTCAGCAGGTCGTTGCCGATCACGCCGAAGTCGCTGTTGGCGTCCTCTGAGACGAGCAGGATCACGTCATGCTGGACCGGCCCCACGCCGAGGTCGAGCGTATCGATCTGCACGACGTCGAAGAACACCTGCCCGCTCACGACCTGCCAACCGTCGATGAGCGAGGTGTAGGTGCTCGGGGACAGGTTGACGAGGTTGATGGTCGCGATCGTGCGTGCGCCCAAGGCATCGGCCACCGAGCATCGGACGAACGAATACTCCGCGCCGCTTGCGTAGGCCATCGGCGCCGTGGCGGTGCCGCCCGCATGGCCGAGGACGACATCTTGCACGAACTTCGTTGCGTTCGACTGGCTGTCGAGCTCGGACCAGGCCGACACGAACATCAACGGGTCGGGATACTGCGTCTGCCAGTTGACCTTCCGCGTCACCTCGTCGAACTGACCGCGGAACTTCTGGCGGATCTCCTTGCCGAGGTTGTCGTTAAGGGCCCACACGTCGTCGGACTTCGAGACGTAGACGGTCGTGATGCCGAGACACGAGTCACCGTCGCTGTCCTTGCACGAGATCCAGACGTTCTCGTAGCACCAGAACTCATAGCCGGACGACGAGGACCACGAACCGTCGGCGTTGCTCGGGTCGAGGCCGATCGCTGCCGCCGTCGCGTGACTGGCGGTGGAGACATCGGCGCCGGTGTCGTAGTTCCAGGTTACCGGCGTGGATCCGCCGTTGGCGATCGCCTTGCCGGGCAGGGGGACGCCGGCCTCAGCGGTCGGTGTCGCGCAAGTAAAGGTCAGGATCAACAGCACAGCTTTGAGACTGTTCGTAGTAGGGGACATGGAGCTTCTCCTCAGAGACCGCGCGTCGTCGTGGTGCCGGTGCCATGCGGCCCGACATGGAAGAACAGGTTGTGAGGCACGTCTTCGCTCTCGTAGAAGAGGAAGCCGCCGGGGCCGGAGCTATCGACGATGTCGGTACCGAGTACGCCGAAGTCGCTGTTGGCATCCTCGGACACGAACATCAGCACGGGGCCATCGACGGCGGGGCCGACGCCCAGGTCGATGCCGTCGATCAGCACGACGTCGAAGAGGAACTGGCCGCTCACGTTCTGAAGGCCGCGCGTCATCGACAACAGCGACTCGAGGTCGTAAGACAGCAGATTCACGGTGCCGAGCGGCTCGGCGCCCAACGCGTCGGCGACCGAGCGCGGGATGAAGGACAGGTTGCAGCCGCTGGTGAACGCGGCTTGCATCGCCAGTGAGGTAGCGCCGTGGGTGAGCTGTACGTCTTGCACCCACTTCTGCGCGCCCGAGGTCGAATCGGTCGCGGCCGACGCGGTCACAGCGACGAAAATATCGGGTGTCGTGTTGCGCCAAAGGACACGCTCCGTCTCGTCGTCCCACAGGCCTTCGAAGGCCCGGCGAATGTCGTTGCCGAGCAGGTTCTCCGTCGACCCCGAGCCCCCTTCCCGGACTTCGAGCACGTAGACGGTCGTGAGCCCGAAACACGTGTGTCCGTACGAGTCCTCGCACTGCACTTGGATGTTCTCGTAGCAGTAGTACCACTCGTCGCCAATCGGCACGAGGTCGTCGGACTCATCTGGGTCGAGCCCGATCTCGTCGGCGGCTGCGTTGCAGAGGATCGTGCAGGTGCTGCCGGTGTCGTAGTCCCAAGTGATCGCGCTCGAGCTCTGGTCGCCGTTCCACGCGCGACCGGGCAAGCCAATGCCGGCCTGGGCATGGGCGGTGAGCGCGAGGATTGCGAGCAGCAGGGGCACGAGACGGACCGTCGGCAGGGAGAGCATGGCGCGGGGCTCCCTCGGAGTGAGCAGTAACCGGGAGGACGACAGAACCCGCACGCAGCTCGTCTCCATGAGTCGCAAAAGGCGAGGTATCGGTGCCCGAGACGACGCGACGTCGTGCCTCGCGGCCGATCTAGAACAGCGCTCCGCTCGCCCCGGCAGGAACATGCTGCGTTGGATGGGCTTTGCGAAAGGCACAGCCGCTACGAGGAGCGAACGCGAGGCGAACGAGAACATGGCTGGATCCCTGTCGAGAAGTGGAGTCGTCACGGCGCGACGGACGTCTCGCCTCATGAAGCGACTTGCGCATGAAAGCGCGACAGTGCAATCCCGTCTCGTGTCACGCCATCGGCTCGATCACAGAGCGCCGCGTGTACGACGTCTACGACGTGCACCTCGCCGTGACGGAACACGGCACGATCAGCAAGGTCTAGTACACCAACGATGCTGGGGCGCGAAGTCTCGGTTGCCGTTGGCGTATAGCCATGGTGGGCAACAGTTCTCGACGACTCGTTCGCGATGGTATCCCGACGCGTTCTTCCATCGGCGGCGCCCACTGACGCGCGCGCTCACGGCGTCGTTCCGACGACGCCGTGGCTGCCGACCCACGCGCTCCCCGTCGGCTTGCTCCAGACCTGCAGCGCGACGTCGAAGCCCGACGGCGCGCCGGCCGGCCATGTGCCGGACGCCGCCAGCGTGCCGAGCGCGCTCGTCGTCAGGCCTTCGACGACGACCGTCGGCGCGGGCACCAGCAGGCCGCCCTTGAACGGCGCGTCGACGACGCTCGTGCCGAGGACGACGAAGGCCGCCGCGCTCGCCGGTGCGCCGCCCACCGCGAGCGTGACGGTCGACGCGGGCGTCAACGGACCCGACACGTAGAGGCGCGGGGCCTCCGCGAGGTTCTGCGTGCCGCCTCCGACGGTCACCCACGGCGAGCGCTCGTACGCGCCCATGTCGACGGCCCCCGCGGCGATCCGCGCGGCGTCGCCGGCGTCGAGCGGCAGGTCCTCGGCGATGTCGGTGTCGGCGTCGAGGTCGGCGACGTCGGCCGGCAGCGCTGCGGCGTTCCCGGCGTCGATGCACGGCGATCCCGCGCCGAGCGTCAGGTCGTCGTCGAGCGTCCCGGCGGTCCCATCGATGCCGAGCGGGTCGACGAACAGCGGGTCGAGACCGAAGTTCCCGACGCCTCCGAGACCGCCCGTCCAGCCTTCGATGCAGGACGTGTCGATCGAGACGCCGGCCGAGACCTGCGCGCCCTCGCCGCGTGCACCGGCTTCCGTGTTGCCCCACAGGATCGAGTTGCGCAGGTCGACGACCGCGCCCGTCTCGGCGAACACGCCGCCGACCTCGACGGCAAAGCCGAACGGACCGCTCGCCTCGGCGCGGTTCGCCCAGAAAGTGCAGCCGACGATCTCCGCCGTCCCGCGGTTGAGGCTCACCGCACCGCCGTAGCCGGGCGTCCCGAGCGACACGTTGCTGCTCCAGACGCAGTTCACGAGCGACGCCGATGCGAAGATGACGCGCAGCGCGCCGCCGTGGGCACTGTCCACCGCGACGGCCGCGTTGTCGGCGAAGCGACAGTTGACGAGCGTGACCGCCCCCGAGTACGCGCAGAGTGCGCCGCCGTAGGACGTCCCGAAGATCTGGTCGACGTGCTGCGCGAGGTTCCTCGTGAACGCGCAGCGCACGAACGTCGTGTCGCCGTTGGCGAGGAACACCGCGCCGCCGCGCGCGAGATCCGCGCCGCCGGCGCGGTTGTCGTCGAACGTGCAGTCGGTGAACGTCGGTGTGCCGTCGACGACGAAGACCGCCCCGCCCGAACCGGTTCTTGCGAGATCGCCCGACCTGTTGAACGCGAAGGCACAGCGCTCGACGCGCGCTGCGCCGCCGAGCACGTACAGCCCGGCCCCCTCGGCGGCCGCCTTGTTCTCCACGACACGGACCTGCCGCAGCAGCGGCGCGCCGTCGATGACGAGGATGCCGCCGCCGCCGCCGGGCGCCGGGGCGTCGCCGGCCCGAACCGTCACGCCGTCGAGCCGCGCGCCGTCGCCGGCGGGGATGCGCACGACGTGCTCGGCGTTGTCGCCGATCGTCGCCAGCGTGCCGTCGTCGTCGCCGAGCAGGTCGCCGGTGAGGACCGTGGCGTCGAAGAGCTGTGCGCGCTGGGTGAGCGAGCTCTCGATGCCCGCGAACCCACCGAACACCGACACGCCGGCCGGGACCTCAAACGACGCGGTGATGTCCCCGGGCGTGACGCCCGCGCCGTCATCGGGACGGTAGACGCCCGCCACCACCCAGACCTCGTCGCCCGCCACGGCCGCGGCGAGGCCGTCCTGCAGGGACGGGAACGCGTCGGCCCAGCTCTCACCCGTGGCGGCGCCGGGCGCGCCCGCGTCGACGTACACGACGTCGGCCGCGAGGGACGCGCAGAACATCGTCAGGACGGCGCCGACGCGCGCGCCGGCTCGGATCGTGTCGGTCATCCACGTGTACCCCAGTGAGGATCGTTCCCTTACCCGGCTCATGCCGTCACGCCGGTTCCTCCGTCTTACACCAAGAGCACCAAGACTCCGGATCCGACGAGCCACCAGTCATGTCCGCCCGCCGCACCTCCACGAGGTAGGCGAGCACCGGCACGACGAAGATCGTGACGACAGCCTGTGCCTACCGTTGACTCGAACGTGTTGCCCACCATCGGTTTACGTTAACGGTAACCTAGGCGCCGCCGCCAAGACGTCCGTCCGGGCGACGATCAGGCGATGTCGACCCTCAGCCACGTCCTGTTCGCGCAGCGCGCACTCCTCGCCAACCGCCGCCGGCTCACTTTCGAGAACATCGCCCTATCTCTGGCGAACCGGCAGCGTTTACAAGCCGCTCGCCGCCGCCTGAACAACTCGTCGCACCCTTAACTCGCTCACTCAACAAGACCCAACGACCGACTCCAACCCGCCCGGCCCGGAGACTGCGATAGCAGCCCTGAGCCTCGAGCTCGCGCAACCGATGGCAGCTCCGACCGGACGGACCCCCTCATGCACCATGGGACCGAGGCCCACTCCGTCCCAACAAAGAGTGCGAACAGACGCCTGCGGGTACGAGACGGTCACCGGGAACTCGTCG
>JAJDEO010000065.1 GCA_029259745.1 Planctomycetota bacterium | reverse complement strand
CTCGAGGTCGACCCGCGCGCGGACCGACGTGATGCCCGTGGCCTTGCGCGCTTGCGCCAAGTGCGCGAGGGCCGTGTCTCCGTCGCGCTCACGACGCGCGATCGACGCCAGGACCACGTGCTCGTGGGCGTCGTCGGGGTTGTCGAGCAGGGCGCGCGCTGCGTCGAACTCGCCGCGCCGTGCGTGGAGGTCGGCTCGCTCGGCGCGCGTGAGGTCGGCGTCGGCGGCCAGCGGCGGCGCGGCGTGCAGCGCGCACGCTTCGCGCAGGACGTCACCGAGCAGCGGCTCGCCCTCGTGCAGCACGCGCCCGTCGGGCGTGAGCACGAGGAAGGTCGAGCCGAAGGCGCGTTCACCGAGGCCGTAGTTCTCGGCGTCGATGAACGGTGCGACGAGTCCGGGCGTCCAGCGCATCGGCACGAAACGCTCTTCGATGAGCGCCTGGAGGTCGCCGTCGATCGCGAGGTCGAGGATGGCGCCGTCGGGTAAGTCGAAGCCGCCCATGCGGTAGACGCGCACGAGCACGAGCTTGCCTTCGGTGCGAGCGCGGCGAGCGGCATCGTCCCAACTCGTTTCCCATGGGATCGCATCGTCGACGCCCGCGGCAACTTCGATCAGGCTGCGCACGGCCACGGCGTCCGCGCTCGGCGGGATGAACGTGACGGATTGGATCCAGCGCTCGAGCTGATCCTCCCAACGCGCGTGGTCCTCGACCGGCGTGAGAGTCTCGACGACGAAGCGCGTCTCGTGCGCGACGACGTAGTGCTGGCGTACGCGCATCGGGCCGACGCCCGCGACCTCGAGTTCGACGACGACACCCGGCGCGGGCATGTCGTCGATCGTGTCGTCGACGAGCAGCGGTTCGCTGTACTTGGAGCGATCGCCGAGTGTTCCGACGATGTAGTCGCGCAAGGCCTCGGGGCCCGGCGTCGGGCTCGCCACAGTCGCCGTCACCTGCCCGTACACCTGTCCGCCCATCGACGGCGGCCCGGCCTGAACGACGAACCCGCCCTCGGCCGTGCGCGGTTTGACCTCGTGGATCCAGGTGTCGTCGGGAAGCTCGAAGGCGATCCCGTGGAGCTCGTCCCGGAACGCTGTCTGGGCTGTGACGAGGTGAGTGAGCGCGATGAGCGCCAGGACGATTCGGAGCGACGTGATCATGCTGGACCTCCCGCGGCGAGAGCGTGCGGGGCGCCGCCGAGCGCGACGACCCCCGTGCGACTCTATCGCACCAGCGTCGTCGGGCTGTGACGTCTCGAGGTCGCGGCGCCCACGAGCGCACCGATTCGTCGGGTGCACGTGCCGAAAGTGCAGCACGTGTGCGCGCGCTCGGGGCATTTCATCCTTGGGACGCGCGGCGCTGCGGTCAGTCGACGCCGAGGGCGATCAGCTCGGACTCGAGATCGTCAAAGGCCTGTTGTTCGGGCGCGGAGAGTGCGGGAAGCAGGTTCGTCACCTCGAACGGGTCGAGCGCCAGGTCGTAGAACTCGTCGGGCTGTCCGGTGCGTCGGATGAGCTTGTAGCGCGCGTCGCGCACCGTGCGATCGTGGTCGACGATCGGTGGCGAGCTGCCGTTCATCGGGAAGGTCTCGGCGTAGACGTGCGTGCGCAGCGACAGCGTCGGGTCGCTGAAGTAGGGCACCATCGAGACCGAGTCGTCGGCGCTCGAGGCGTCGGCGCCGGCGAGGTCGGCCAGCGTCGCGAAGACGTCCGTGACGGAGATGAGTCCCGCGCACTCGCCGCGCGCGACACCGGGGCCGCGCACGATGAACGGCACGTTGACGCCGCCTTCGTACACCGAACCCTTGGCGTGGTTCGACGCGAAGGGTGGCTCGGACAGCATCCCCGAGGTCCCGTTGTCGCCGAGGAAGAACACCCAGGCATCGGGGTAGAGGTCATCGATGTGCGTGAGCACGCGGCCGATCTCGGTGTCCATGGCCTCCACCATGGCCTTGCCCCGTGCCGGAGGACCGCCGCCAGGCGATCCGCAGAACGACGACGGGCAGCGCGGCGGTGGGCACAGGCCGGCCGGCGGGGTGTGAAGCGGTGTGTGCGGTGCGTTGAAGTTGGCGTACAGGAACCATGGCTCCTGCATCGTCACGATCGAGGCGATGGCTTCGTCGGCCGTGTCGGTCGTGGCGTAGGTGGTGACGGGGATCGTCACGCCGTTGGTCGTCTTGTTCCAGGCCGTGTAGCTGGGGACGGAACCGCCGATCACGCCGGCGAAGGACGTGAACCCGCTGTTGTTCGGGTGGTTGCCTTGTTGGTTTCCGAGGTGCCACTTGCCGACGACGGCACTGTCGTAGCCGACGAGCATCTCGGGCAGTGTGCGCTCGATGAGCGGCAACATCGCGTTGCCACCGAGAGGCGAGCCGATGCCGGTGCGGAATCCGTGGCGCCCGGTGAGGAGTGCGGCGCGCGTCGGCGAGCACGAGGGGTTCGCCCACGCGTTGCGGAACAGCAGGCCTTGACTCGCGAGCTCGTCGAGGTTCGGTGTGCACGGTGGTGTGGGCGACTCGCCGTAGGCCGCCATGAGGTCGACGCCGAAGTCGTCGGCCAGGATGACGACGATGTTCGGCGGACCCGCCGGAGCCGGCGCCGGCTCGGCGAGGCTCTTGCCGCGAGCGTTCGTCGGTGTCACTTGGAGCGGTGACGCGAGCGCAAGGATGAGGAGGAGTTCGAGCATGACGGCGATCATCGAGGGAGAGGTGCGATCAGCTTGACGGGGCTGTGCGAGGCGGCACGTGCGCTGTCGTGAATGGTGGAGTCGGTGGCGTCGGCGCCTCGCGCTAAGCCGAGACAGACCCTTGGCGGCCCACTGTGGGGCGGGCTGTTATCCTCGGCGCCCATGAACGTACATCGCCTCACGCTGGTGACCCTCGTCGCCTTCATCGTCTCTTCAGGTTCGACCGCGACGGCGACGACCGCCGACGTCTGGTCGACCTTCGTCGAGTGGGCCGCTGCCGAACACGGAGAGCGCGGCCGCGTATCCGCCGAGTTCCTCGCCGCGCATCGGCCAGCGGGCGACGCCGAGATCCCGCTCGAGCTGCTGACCGAGAACCTCGCGTACGCCCTGACGGCGCGCGACGAGTTCCCGTGGGCAGCGGCGATCCCCGACGAGATCTTCCTCAACGACGTGCGGCCCTACGCCCCGCTCGACGAGATGCGCGAGTCGTGGCGCCCCGACTTCTACGAGAAGGCGCGCGCGCTCGTCGCCGACTGCACGACGGCGACCGAAGCCGTGCAGACGCTGAACCGCGAGTTCTTCAATCTCGTCCACGTGCACTACAACACGGGCCGCAAGCGTCCGAACCAAAGCCCGAGCGAGTCGATCGCCCAGGGCCGCGCGACGTGCACCGGGCTGTCGATCATCCTCGTCGATGCCTGCCGCGCGGTGGGTGTCCCCGCGCGCGTCGCCGGGACCGCGCTGTGGACGAACAAGCGCGGCAACCACACGTGGGTCGAGATCTGGGACGGCGAGTGGGCCTTCACGGGGGCCGACGAATACAACAAGAAGGGCCTCAATCGCGGATGGTTCAAGGGGAGCGCCTCGAAGGCGAAGGCCGGCGAGTGGATCCACGCGATCTGGGCGTCGTCGTGGAAGCCGACGGGCGACGTCTTCCCGCTGGTGTGGAACATCGAGAGTCGTGACGTGCCGGGCGTGAACGTCACGCACCGTTACGTGGCCGGCGCCGAGGCACCTGCTTCGGCCCTCGGTGTCTGGTATCTGCGTGTCCACGATGTCGCGAACGGTGAGCGCCTCGTGGCCGAGGTCGACCTGATCGCCTCGGATGGTCTCGTGTCACAGTCCGTGACGACGCGCGCTGGCCGCGCCGACCTCAACGACATGCCCGACATGCGGGTTGCGCCAGGCATCCAGCGCGTCTTGCGCGTGCGCCACGAGGGCGTCGAGCGCACGTGGGTCGGGGCGTTGGCGAACGCGTCGGAGGCGACGCTCGACCTCGTCTGGAACGAGCTGTCCGACGAGCCCGTGGCCGTGGCGCTGACGCGGGCATGGCTCGCCTCGGGGCGTGCAGGGGCCGCGCCGAACGTCGACCTCGACGCCGCAGCCGCTGCGTCTGTTGCCGAGTCTCTCACGTCGGCGCGCGCCGACGAGATCCGCCGCGATCGCGTCGCGGAGCACGAGGCGCAGACCGTCAGCGCCGGGGACACGACGATGAAGTACAAGCGGCGCGTCTTCGGTGACGCCCCGTTCGGCGAACGCAGTCTTTGGATCTCGATGCACGGTGGCGGTGGCGCGCCGGCCGAGGTCAACGACCAGCAGTGGAACAACCAGATCGGGCTCTACGAACCTGCCGAGGGTTTCTACGTCGCGCCGCGTGCGCCGACAGACACGTGGAATCTCTGGCATCGCGGACACATCGACGCGCTCTTCGATCGGCTCATCGAGAACCACGTCGCCTTCGACGGTGTCGATCCCAACCGCGTCTACCTCATGGGTTATTCGGCAGGCGGTGACGGGGTCTATCAGCTCGCCCCGCGCATGGCCGACCGTTTCGCGGCAGCGTCCATGATGGCAGGCCATCCCAACGATGCCTCGCCACTTGGCCTGCGCAATCTCCCCTTCGCGATCTTCATGGGGGGGGACGACGCGTCCTACAACCGCAACAAGGTGGCCGCGAACTGGGGCAAGCAGCTCGACGAACTCGCGGCGAGCGATCCCGGTGGGTATCCGCATCGCGTCGACATCTTCGAAGGGCTCGGGCACTGGATGGATCGCCGTGACGCCGTCGCCGTGCCGTGGATGGCCGAGCACACGCGCGCCGCGTGGCCGCGACGCGTGGTCTGGCACCAGTCAGCGCGCACGCACGACCGCTTCGCATGGCTCGCCGTGCCACCGCAAAGTGGTCGCAAGGGACAGACGATCACGGCGCAGGTCGACGGGCAATCGATCGTCGTGACGACGGAGAAGGATCTCGGGCAACTTACACTGCGTCTCTGTGACGACCTTCTGAATCTCGACGAGCCGATCCGCGTCACGATCGACGGTGCGACCGTGTTCGAAGGTGTCGTGAAGCGTCGCGTCGCCGCGATCGACGCCTCGCTGACGGGGCGCTTCGATCCGCACACCGTCGCGACGGCCGAGCTGACGGTCGAACTCGTGCCCCAAGAGGCCGACTCGACGAAGTGACGGCGTGTCGCTGCGTGTGGGCGGCGCGGGCGTCAGGCTCGTGATTCCCTCACCGAACTCTCAATGCGGGTGATAATGGGCGTCGCCGTTTCGTAACAAGGGCGCCATCGTCATGACGCGCGGAGGTTCGCCGCGTTCGCGCCCGGCGCTCGGAGGAGGTTGCCATGTTCCAGTTCACGCCACTTGCCGTTTGTGCGGTGCTCGCCTTTGTCCCGCCGTGTGAAGCGCAAGACGCCGCTCCGGGCAAGGACGCCGTCATCGCGCATCTGGAGGCCGTCAAGAACGCCCTCGCCGCCTGGGACGCCGCCGTCGAAGCCGGGGAGCAGACGGTCACGCCGGACGACCTCGCCGAGGTCAAGCTCGCCGGAAGCGCGCTCGGCGAAGGCCTCGAGGCTCTCCAGGCGCGGGTCGCATCCAACGCAGCCTCTGCGTCGACGGCACCTTCGAAGGGCGAGCAAGTCGAGCAGGTCGAATGGGTCGAGCAGTGGAGCCGCGCGCTCTTGCGCACCGATCAACCCGCCGAGTTCGAGTCGGCCCTCGATGCGATCGGCAAGGCGCTCGGAGGTGATGACGCGCGGCAGGCCTGGGCCGCGATGCGCGCCTTGGCGGCGGCCCACGAAGTCTCGATCGATCGTGCACGCTTCCGCAGCGACCTCGTGCGTTGGCTCGAGAAGGGCTCCGGTGAGACGTGTACCGCGGCCGCCTACGCCCTCATTCCCGATCGCGAACCCGACGACCTCGCACGCGTCCAAGCCCTCTGGCCAAACGACGACCCGGCCGTGGCACGCTCACTTTCACACCTCCTGATGGTGTTCGGGAACGGCAAGATCGACGGACGCAGCGAAGACATCATCCTCGAGCTGCTGAACCAGCACGGCGGCCTGTTGCGCGAGGCCCTGCGCGGCCTCTGGGGCGCCGAACTCTCGGCCGCCGTGCAGTCGCGCCTCGTGCAACTCGAGACCGAGGCCCTTGCGTCAGGCGACAGGTCGACGCGGCACGACGTCGTCTACTTCGCCCTCTCGACGCTGCCGAACAAGAACACGGATGTCGTCGATCGGCTCATCGAAGCCGTCACCGATCCCGACCCGAACAACTCCGGGCGGGCGCTGTGGGGACTGGGCTACGGCATCGAAGAACCCTCGGATCGCCGACACGTCGCCGATGTCCTCATCGACATCCACAACACGCGCGTCTCACCGCAACTGCGCCATGACACGCGGCGCCTCGTCGAACGTTACGGCACGCCGGAACAGGTGGACCAACTCAACTGACTGGTGCATGACGTCGTGGTATGGACCATGACGGGTCTTGCCCGCGACGCACCACGGAGTACTGCGATGACGATGTCCCTGTTCGATTCCACCGCCCGCGCCGCCCTGGTTGCGCGGATTTCTGCGATCGAGGTGGGCAAGGCTCCCGAGTGGGGGAAGATGTCGGCCGCGCAGATGTGCGCGCACTGCCGGGTCCCGCTTCGCATCGCGGCCAAGGAACTGACCGTGAAGCGCAGCTTGATCGGGCGGCTGCTGGGGCCGATCGTGCGCAGGTCGATCGCGAACGACAAGCCGTTCGGCAAGAACCTGCCGACCGGCAAGGAGTTCATCGTGGCTGACGACCGCGAGCTCGACGTCGAGCGCGCACAGCTTCTCGCCGACATCGAACGCTTCGGGTCGGCCGGGCCTGCCGGCATCCCCGACGAACCCCACCCGTTCTTCGGCAAACTCACACCCGGCGACTGGGACCGCCTGATGTGGAAGCACCTCGACCACCACGCACGTCAGTTCGGCGTGTGAGTCGGACGGTACTCTTGAATCACACCATTAGGGCGTCACGGCCAATAGGCCGTTGGATGCTGACCACTCGGACGGTGCCTCGAGGTCCTTCGTCCAGAACTGGAACCAGAGCGGGAAGTCGGGCGGGAGGCCAGGCGGCCACGCGGCCGTGATCAGAACTTCGCCTGACGTGTCGGTTGTGAACGTCGTGAGGACGAGGTCGAACGCGGGCACGAGCACGCCGCCCTTCACGTGCGCGAAGGCCGGCGCGTCGCCGAGGAGCAAGACAGCCTGGGCGCTCGGTGCGGCGTTGGCGAGATTCAAGGTGAGCGTGGAGCCTGCCGTCAAATCGCCTGTTCCCTGGAGCTGCGGTTCGCCTGTCACGCCGGCCAAGGCGTTCTCGACGGAGCCCCAGAGCCCCGGCGTCACGGAGAGCACGCGACCGCTAGGGTTCGCGCTGCGTTCGGTGACGACGAGCAGCAGCTCGCCGGCCGCGTCCTTCGACACGCTGATCACACCTTCCTCGGGGTCGTCCGCAAGCAGGCCGTTAATGACCTGGCCCGTGGGGTCGATAGGCAGTCGCTCGATCTCGCCCGTGCCCGGGGTCATTGCGAAGAGGCGCGCGGAGACCCAGTCGGCAAAAACGTACTTGCCGACGAGCTCGGGGAAGAGCGTGCCGCGGTAGAGCACGCCGCCGGTGATCGATGCGTCGAGTTCGCCGTGGTCGTACTCGGCGACCGGGTCGATGAACGGCAGCGGCGGCAGCATCGACAGGTCGTCGCTGACCTCGAATCCAAGGAACGCGAACGAGCCTTCCTTTTCGCGCCATCCGTAGTTGCCGCCGGCGACCACGAGATTGACTTCTTCGATCTTTGCCTCGCCGATGTCGGCGACCCAGAGATCGTTCCCGTCGAACGTCATGCGCCACGGGTTGCGGAACCCGATCGCGAAGATCTCCTCGACGGTGTTCGGGCCGGTGCCCACGAACGGGTTGTCGGCCGGGATGGCGTACTCACCGTTGGCCGACAGCGGATTGCCTGGGGCGAAGTCGACGTCGATCCGGATCACCTTGCCGTGGATGTGCTGCGTCTTCTGCGGCGCGGTGTTGAAGACGTCGTCGCCCTTGGCGGCGTAGAGATACCCGTCGGGGCCGAAGGCGAGGTCGTCGAGGTTGTGGAACTGTGTGTCCTCGTTGATGCGCAAGAGCTCGCGCGTCGCCAGTGTGTCGGCGACGTTCGCGCCGGCGGCCGGGTAGTTCGCGCTCGCCTGGAGTTCGTAGAGCACGGACTGCTGGTCGACGCCGCTGGACATGATCCCGAAGTCGGCGAGGGCGATGTCCTTCTTCTCGATCGTTGCGATGAACATGCGGCCGTTGGTCGCGAAGTCGGGGTGGAAGGCGAGTGTCGACGTCGCACTGCCGAGGCTCGGGTGGAAGTCGGCCGAGAGATCGATGAACGGCGTGGCGAGCACGACGCCGTTCTCGACGACGCGCACGATGCCATTCAGCTCCACGACGAACAGACGTCCGCTGCCGTCGGGTGCCGCGACGACGTGCGTCGGGAAGATGAAGCCCGACGCGACGGTTTCGAGACGCACCGTCGTCGTGCCCCACGGCATGTCGGGCAACGGGTCGGCGAGCGGGACCTGCGCGTGGGCGGCGCCCGCGAGCGAGCCGAGCAGGACGAGGCGGGCGAGGGGCGAGTGGACGAGCGTCATCACGAGACTCACAGATGGCTTCTTGGACGGGGAGGATCGTACCGATCGAGAAGGTGGGTCGTGATCAGGACGTCGTGGAGGGCCACGTGCGCAGCCGCTCCTCTTGGAAACGTCGTCCGACGCTGGGGAGTGCAAGTCGGGTGGCGCGGAAGCAGGGCGCAGCTGTCCCGGGGGCGCGGGCGATCGGCTCGACATTCGTCTTGCACTCGCGGGCTGCCGTCGGCCCCGACACGGCCGCGCGCACGTCCCAACTCGGAGACGCACGCGCGGCTGCTGGGGTGTCGTCGGAGCGTCAGCCGTCCGACGACGGCGTCGAGGTGTGCAGCTTGTCGAGCGCCTCGCGCACCGCCTGGCGAACGTTGGCATCCTCGTCGCGCATCATCCGCACGAGCCGCGCGATGTGTTCGACGGCGCCGAGCGTGGCGAGCCCGCGAGCGGCCTCGGCGCGGATCAACGGGTCGTCGTCGCCGAGCAGGGCGAGGAGTTCGGCCGCCGCGCTGTCGGTGCTCGGGGCGTCGGCACCGGAACGGAAGCGTTCGAGTTCGTCGAGGTGGTTCTGGAGTGTACGCGCTGCGCTGAGGCAGCTCTCGCGCGTGCGCTGAGAAGGTGCAGAGGCGGCGCCTTTCATGAGGAGGTCGAGCGCAGACGGTGTCCCGACGTCCATCAAGACGCTCGAAAGCTCATGAGACCGCCCGGCGCTGAACTCGCTGCCGAGCAGGAAGAGCTGCTCGAGTGCCGGGAAGCGTGTCATGTCCTTCTGGCGCTCGATGTAGGCGAACACGCGGTCGTCGATGCTGTGGTTCTCGTAGTACTCGCGATCAAGCAGGATCGCGTTCACGTCGTCGTCGTTGACGCTGCCGTCTCGGGCGAGCGCGATGACGGCGTTGCGCCAGGCGCGCCGCGGCGCCTCGTCGCCGAGGGCGATGATCTTCTCGGCGAGCTCGACATCGCGGGGTTGGCCGACCTCGACGTCGATCGCCGCGCGGAGGAGCGAGTGGGAGGGCAGGCCGTCCTCGGTCCAGAGGGTGAGCAGGGCTTCGTTGTGACCGCCGGCCATCTTCAAGAGATAGAACATCGTTCGCGAGCTGTCGTTCTCTGCGGACTTCGGGTCGGCGATGATTTCACGCAGGAGCGCGAGGGCCTCATCGTCGGAGAGGCCGTCGGGCGGAATGACCTGCCAGCGCCAGCTCCAGGGCAGCGAGCTGTCGAGCGCGAGGATCTTCCGCGCGCCGTTGTCGGACATGTGGCTGACCTTGTTCAGCTCGCCGTCGGTCGCCTCCCATACAAGTCGTTGGAGTTTGGCGCGGTGCTCTGCGGGGAGATGGTTCAGCAGGCGGAAGACATCGTTACCCGGGTACTTGTCGTCGAAGAGGTCGATCGTCTCGCGGAGCGTCTCGGCGTCTTGGTCGACGAGCCACAGCAGGAGGCGCGTGTCGCTCGCGAGGAAGAATCGAGTCACGATGTCTTCGTTGCCCTTGCCGATGGACCGGATGGGAAGCGCCGGGTGGTTCAATCGCGCGAACGCGAGCTCGAACGGGATGGCGTTCGACGTCGCTTGCGAGATGTTCGCGTCGATCCGCTCGGCGACGGCGCGATCGTTGCTCGCCGCGAGTGTCTCCAAGACCTCCCCGGACCATCGGTGCGTGAACGGGTAGTCAGCGACGGCGAGCTTGACGTCGAGGTCGCTGTCAGTCGCCAACTCGAGCCAGCGCTCCTTCGAGAGGATCTCGGGCGAGGGCCGCGCGGCCTCGACGGCAAGCGAGCGCACGGTGGCGTCCTCATCGGCGGCGAGTCGGACGAGCGCGGGGACTTGCGCATTGCCGACGTGGCCCTTGATGATCATGCGTGGGAGCTTGCGTGTCGTCAGCGAGCGCGCAACTTCGCGACGCACGGCGGCGTCGTTGTCGTCAGCGAAGGCGAGCAGCACGCTCGGATCG
Organism: Planctomycetota bacterium; assembly: GCA_029259745.1. Lineage (GTDB taxonomy): Bacteria > Planctomycetota > B15-G4 > B15-G4 > B15-G4 > OFTM221. The sequence continues at coordinate 208,406 of JAJDEO010000065.1, read as the reverse complement.
TCGAGCTCGGCGAGGCGCGCGGCGGCGAAGCGGCGGTCATCACGATCACCGATCTCGAGCAGCGCAGCGTAGACGGGTTCGAGGCTGTCCTCGAGCGTCGTGAACGAGCGGCCGTGGAGGACAGAGCGCATGTGCGGCATCGTCGAGTGGGCCGCGATCATCGCGGCCGCCAGTTCAGGCGTGACGGCGTTCTCGCGGATCACGGTCGTGATCGCGTTGCTCAAGGGTCCCACGGTGTTCGGGGACTCGGCGATGCGCGGGTCTCCTAACAAGGCGACGAGGGCGTCGTGCCAGTCGGGCTCGGTCCAGCTTGCAGCACCCGACGGTCCACGCGCGATGAGCCCGATCCTCAGGCGTGCGGCGATGAGGCGCGCCGCTTGGACGAGGTCGCCGCCGGCGTTGCGCTTGATGAGGTCGCGTGTGAGCTGAACGGTGAGTGGCGAGTGGAACGTGGCCATCCATTCTTCGGCAATCGAGCGTTCGGCCGGCGACTCGATGGCGCTGTCTCGCAGAGCTTCGGCAAGCGCGACGCCACCGGCCGTTCCAGCCGAGGAGAAGTCGCTGTGGGAGCGCTGTCCGAGCGACCGCAGGATCCACTCGCGCATGGATGGCTCGTCGGCTTCATTCGCGCGCAGCATCTCGAGCTGCTCGAGGAGCTGAGTCACGCGCGTCTGCAGCTTCGCGCGTTCGTTCGCTGGAGCGTCGTCCAGCGCCGCGCGCACGGTTGCGAGCAAGGTCTCGGCTTGCTCGGCGTCTTGGTCGATCGTCAACGCCACCTCGACGTCGACGAGCGTCTGCCAGAGGTCGTCGTCACGGGGATGTGCCGGGCCTGCGATCAGCGCCGTCGTCACCAAGGCCGTGGATGCGATGCGTGTCAAGGTCGTCTTCATATGTCCTCTCGTTCGGATTGCGAATCTCACGAGTCCCTTTGTCGTCGATCGTGCGCGCTCATCCGTCACGGTGGGATTGCGGGTTGGTCAACGCCAGGTCAACGGCGTTCAAATCGGTAGCCAACGCCGCGTACGGTGATGAAGTGGCGAGGCTGATCGGGCTCGAGTTCGAGCTTTTTGCGCAGCTTCAGGACGTGCATGTCGACGGTGCGTGGCGTGGGGTCGGCGTCGTGTCCCCAGACGGCGTTCAGGATCGCGTTGCGGTCGACGACCTGGCCTTCGTTGCGCAGGAAGTACTCGAGCAGCTCCAGCTCGCGCCGCGACAGCCCGATGCGCTCGCCGTTTCGCTCCGCCGTGTAGCCGGCCATGTCGACGAGCGTCTCGCCGATGCGCACGCGACCGACCGGATCGCGCGCGCCGGGCACATCGCCGTTCGCGCGCCGGCCCAGTGCGTCGAGCCGCAGCATCAACTCGCGCACGCTGAACGGCTTCACCATGTAGTCGTCCGCGCCGTACTCGAAGCCTTGGATGCGATCCCACTCCTCGCCGCGCGCCGAGAGGATCACCACCAACGCGGCGAGTCGGTCGCGGCGCAACTCGCGCAGCACCGAGAATCCATCGCGTCCTGGCAGCATGAGATCGAGCAAGACGATGTCGGGTCCCTCGGCGAGTGCCAGCGCGAGGCCCTGCTCACCGTCAGCGGCTTCCGACACGCGGTGGCCCTTGGCCTCGAGCGCATCGACGAGCGCGATCCGCAGCGGCTCTTCGTCTTCGATGACGAGGATGTTCAAACTCGTGCTCATGCCTCGGCTCCCATGTTGGGTTCCACATGCACGGGGAGTTCGAGACGAACGTGCGCGCCGTGGCCGTCCGCCGGGTCGAGGAACGCCACCTGCCCGCCGTGAGCCGTCACGATCTGACGCACGATGCCGAGCCCGAGCCCCGCGCCGCGGCCGTCGTTGCGCCCCAGGCGCTCGAAGCTCTCGAAGACGCGCTGGCGCGCCGGGCGCGGAACGCCGAGTCCTTCGTCGCTGACCGAGACCCACCAGCGCTCGTCCGCGCCGACGCCCGTCGTCAGCGTGACGCGATCCTGGCCGTGCTTGACGGCGTTGTCGACGAGGTTTCCGAGCGCGCGGCGCATGAGCTCGGCGTCGATGAAGACGTGCTCGGGCAGCTCGGCGGAGTCGCTTTGAAACGCACGGCCGGCGCCGGCGACGGTCTTCTCGAGTTCCAGCAGAACCTCGTCGAGCCAAGGGCGCGTTTCCGTCTCGGCAAGGCGCGGCTTGAGCAGCTGACCGCGTTCGATGCGCGACATGTCGAGGACGTCGTCGACGAGCCGGCGCAGGCGTTCGGCCTCGCGGTGGATCAGACCCGGGTAGCGCTTGGCGCTGCGGGCCGAGGCATGGCCGCGCTCGAGATTCTCGGAGAGCGTCAAGATCGACGCGACGGGCGTGCGCAGCTCGTGACTCACACTGGCAACGAACGCAGAGCGCGCCTCGATCAGCCGGCGGTCGCGGCGCAGGGCGCGGGCGAGGAACAGGGCGGTCACGAGGATGGCGATCGCCAGGACGAGGAGCCCGTTGCGCAGCCAGATCACGCGGTCGCCGGCGCGCGCGACGAAGGCCGCCGCATCGGCATGGGTGACGACGAAGGTGAGTCCTTCGGTCGACTCGGCTGCGCGCACGATGTCTCCAGCGCCTGGCTCGTCGCTCGGCCGCAGGGCGAAGCCGTCGGGCACGAGGCCCGCGCGGGCGAGCGCAGCGCTCACGGCGCGCAACGGTGCCTCACGCGCGACGATCGACAACTCGCGCATGTCACCGGCCTGGACGCGTGCCAAGCCCGTCCAACCCTCGGCGTCGCTTGGCAGCGGCTGCACGCGCCAGCGCTCGTCGTCCATGAGCGTCGGCCAGCCGCCGAGCGCAGCCGCGAGCGCACGAGGCGCGCTCATGGCCATCACGCGTTCGCATTGCTCAGGAGTGAGCAGCCGTTCGAGCAGGGCGCGCTCGCGTGAGTCGAGTGTGCAGGTCGGCGGATCGGTTGCGAATGTCCATGAAGGGCTCTCGAAGGCCAGCTCGCCGTGCGCCCACGCGTCGGCAAGTGCGGTGCGTTCGTCCGCGCGCTCTTCGCCGGAGGCGAGCGCAACGGCGATGGGGACGGGGAGCCCGCGCCAGGTGGCGCCGAGTGCGCTGGTGGGTGCGGGCGAGGGCAGTCCTGCGCGCCGGCGTTGGACCGCGAGCTCGACGGCGAGTTCGGCGCCGAGGTCGAACTCGGCCAGCGTTTCGAGCGTCTCGCGCAGGCGCTCTTCGTTGCGCGGGGGACGCAACGCTTCGGCGAGCAGGGCACGTGCAGCTCCGTCGTCGCGGCCGACCGGTTCGTCCTCGACGGGCTGCGCGACGGTTGGCGCGAGGTCGACGTCCTCGTCGGCGCGTGACCAGCGCACCGTCGCAACCGCGTCGCACGGAGTTGGCTCCCGGCGCAGCCGACTCCACTCGCCGAACGCGGCATCCGAGACTTCCCCGGCCACGCGGGCCAACTCCAGCTCGCCTTCGATCCGCGGCCCGGCGACACCCAGGCCCGACACGGCCACGAGGGCTGCGCTCGTGACGATGCCCGCGACGAGCACAACCGCCTCACGGGCTCCGCGCGTGCGGCGAGGGGCGGGGGCGGCTGGGGCGCGTGGCGGCATCCGAGCCAGCCTACCCGTCTTCCGTCAACGCTACGTCAACACACGCCGCTTCAGAGTGCGAAGACGTCGCCGTCGCTGGCGATCGATGCGCCTGTGGCCCGCACGTCGCGCGCCTCGGTTGATGCCGAGTCGGTCATCGGGTTCGTGTGGTTGAAGTGCGTGAAGTGGATGCGGCGGACGAGCTCGGGATGGCCCTCCAGCAGCGCGAGGGTTTCGCTGACCATCGGATGCGGGATGTCGGCCATGGAGCGGCCTGGGATCTCTCCTTCGGCCGAGAAGCTGCCGTCGATGAGCGCGACATCGACGAGGCCGAGTTCGTCGACGAGGTCGCGCTCCCAGCGTTGCCACTTGTCGATGTCGGGGATGAAGAGCAGTGAGCGTGTCGGGCCGTCGATGCGGAAGCCGAAGGTGTCCGTGAGTTCGGCGCGGTGCGGGACTGACAGCGGCGTGACGCTGAGACGCGCCGTGCCGTCGGCGGTGCGGGCGAGGACAACGGGTTCGCCATCGACGATCGCCGTCGGCTCGATGTGATCGAGCTCCGTGAGCAGCGCCCAGGCTCCACCGGTTTCGAGCAGCTCGACCATCGCGGCGCTGCCGTAGACGGGGACGTCGTTCGCGGCGTAGGCCTCGCGTCCGAGTTGGGCCAGACCGGTGATGTGGCCCATGTGCGCGTGCGTGATGAAGATGCCGTCGACGAGCGCTGCGCGCGGCCCGTCGGCGACGGGGCTCGCGGTGTGTGGTCGACTGGCGGGATGCCCACGCGCGACGTCGATCTGCTCGGGAAGGTCGGGCGTGGCGTCGAACAACCAACGTCCGCCCGTCTCCGGGTCGCAGAGCATGAGGCTCGAGACGAGGCGCCGCTTGGACGGGTCGCGGCGTGCGGCTTGGCAGCAGGCGCGCCAGCACCCGATCTGCGGCAGGCCGGCGTCCTGAGCCGTGCCGAGGACGAGCACGTATGGCGCCGCTTGTGGTGTGTCCGGTGACTCGGCGGTGTCAGACGCGCAGGCCGCGAGGAGTGCCGCGACGATCACCGCCAGTGCTGCACGAGTCACGACGCGTCGTCGCGCGGCAGCCGCTCGTCGAGCAGCGTCTCGATGCGCTGGAGTGTGTCGCGCACGTCGCGCAGCACGACATCATCGACCGGCGCCGCCGTCGCCGCCGCGGGAGCAACGGCCCGCGCGATGCCATGACCCGTGACAAGGTCGCGTTGCTTGATCACGGCGTCACGAAAAGCGAGCGCATCGACGACGCCCGGAAGCTGCGCCTGTCCCATGGCCGAGCCTTGCATGCCGCCGCCGGCCGTCTCGACGGCCAAGGAGCACAGGCCGAGGTAGCGCAGCAGGGGGCCCTCTGCGACGGCGAGGTCGGTGATCTTGTCGAGCGGGATGTTCTTCTGCGAGCGGAACAGGAACCCGCGCCGAATGTTCAGCGAGCGCTCGGTGAGTTCTGCTTCGAGCGCGTCGTACTGGCGCCGGTGAATCGACTGCCCGAGACCGAGCAACCAGATGATCAGGAACGGGATCCCGACGATCGTCGCGGCGATTCCGATGCTCGACATGAGCAGGTAGTAGTGCGGCAGGCGCGCGTCGAAGGCGACGCGGACCAAGATTCGATCGCCCGAGGGCGTGACGTCGTCCATCGCTCACTCCGTGTTCCGAGGACCCCGCGAGTGACCCCACGAGCAGCCCGCGCGACAGTCACGTCGTTCTTGATGGCCCGTGGTCCGACTCGGCAGCCAACAATCACGGAAGCAAGCGCTGTCCGCACCGGCAGCCCGCGAGGATAGCAACCACGTGTCGGACGATGTCACATTCGGAAGTGCGGGAGCTGATAGACGTGCGGCGCCACGCTGAAATCATGGGCGTTGGTCGCGTCTTCGAAGATGTAGTGGACGCCTTGGAACTGCATGCGCGGTGAAGATGCCGTGGGGGTGAATCGATTCTTCGAGACCGGGTCGGTGACGAATCCACAGGCCGCGTCGAGTGCGTCGAGGAAGCGGTCGCGCGCGGCCGTGTCGGCGAAGAGGTATGTTTCGTAGTTGACGCGGACGGAGTGCTCGCCGTCGACCACAGCTTGGCGCGTGGGGTCCTCGTAACAGGTGAACGTCAAGCCACGGCGACGAAGAGCGGCGGGGACGTCTTGCACGAAGACGTCGGGGCACGGCGTTCAGCAGAAGCCGACCGGCTCGCCGTTGACGTAGAGGGCCGGCATCGCCGGGTTCAATGCGTTGGCGAGCTGGATCGCACAGTGGGTGTTCACCGACACCTTGCCGTCGGCGTAGCGCAGACGGTACGAGGTGTCGGCGCCCTGTGCGGGCACGATCTCTGCGCGCGGCATTGTCGCGCAGGCGGCGACGAGCGTGCTGCTGAGGAGCAGGGCGAGGCGGCGGCGTGAGCTGTTCATGTGCGGAATACGCAGCACGCCTCGCGCTGTTGGATCCGGGCGTGAGAGCGCGCGCGAGTGTCAACGCTGGAGAATCGCGTCGAGCGTTTCGACGGGGACCTCGAAGTTGTAGCCCGACACGAACGCCGTGCTCCAGCGCTCGAGCGCGAGTTCGCCGATGAAGCCGAGCGAGGCACATGCGAGCGATCGCGGCGTCACGGAGGCCTTGAGGTTCTCGACGATCTCGGACAGCCCGGCGACGGCGTCCATGTCGTCGAGCCGGCCCAGCGCACGCGCGAGCGCCCACCCCATCTCGTCGGACGGCTCCTCGAGCATCACGGCGAGAACGGTCTCCGTCGCCTCGGGCGACGCGAGCAGGCTCAGTGCCGTGGCGAGCTGCAGACGCAGGTCCGTCGGTGTCCCGACGCTCACGAGTTCATCGAGCAAGACATCCTCGACGGCCGTGTGACCGAGCAGCCCGAGCGCCGTCGCCGCGTAGCCGCGGTAGACCTCGCGGCGTTCCTCGACGAAGGCCTCGTGCAGGTCGTCGCCGGCTTCGCTGTCGTGAGCCAGCCCCAGAGCGAGGGCGCACGCTCCTTTGATCCCGGGGTTCGTCGCGCGCTCGTGCTCGGCGCGCAGGTGCACGCGGATCGAGTCGGGGAGTTGGCCGCGCTGCCAGCCGACGACGCCGAGGGCGAGGGCCGCCCAGGGTCGATCGGTGGGGCGGCGCGGGCGCCGAAGGCCGTCGACGAGCACGGCGAGCGGCGCCTCGTCGAGGTCAGGGTTCGCGTCGCTGCGGCCGAGGATGCGCGCGAGCGACATCAACGCGTAGCCGCGCAGGGCCTCACTCTTGCCCTTGCGTACTTGCTCGGCCACTGCGTGGACGACGAACGCGTGCGTCGTGTCGGCGAGGAGCCCAGCGGCGATCACGGCCGACTGACGTACGCCGTTGTCGACGCGTCGTTCGTCGATGGTCTCGAGGATCGTCGGGATGGCCGTCGTGTCGCCGAGCTTCCCCAGCGAGACGAAGGCATGGGCACGGACCCGGTCGTCGCCCTCCGACGTGGCCGCCGCGAGCAGAGCCTGCAGGGCGTGGCGCTCGGTGTCGCCCGTGGTGAGGCCCAAGGCGATCGCGGCACAACTGCGCGTGTCGATCGGTGCGGACTCGTCGTTCATGAGCGCGACGAGCACGCCGGTCTTGTGGCTCGGACTGGTCATGCCGAGTCCGAGCGTCGCGATCGATCGGAGTTGCCATGGCACGGGACCGCTCGCGAACTCACGGCCTTCCTCGGAGTCGCGCGCCAACGCCGACAGGATCTCCTGTGAGTCGATGTCACGCAGGATCCCGAGCCCGAGCGCGGCCGCGATCTTCACTTTCAGATCATCGTGCACGAGTTGGTTCGTGATGTAGCCGGCGATCGTCTTGCGGTGCTTGACCGGCGTCACCTTGGCGACGCTGACGAGCGCGCGTTCGAGCATCCAGGGCTCGCCCTCGAAGCGCACCACGCGCAGCAGGATCGGCAAGATCTCCGAGACGACGTCGTCGACGCGGTCGCGCGGGAGCTCTTCGTGTCGACGTCCCCGCCCGGCAAGTGGCCCGCGCGCTGCCGTCAACGTGCGGTCGCCGCCCATCGTCCGACCGATGATCTCGTCGCGATGCACGATCCACCACGTTTCCCATAGGCCGGGCTTGATGTTGTCGAGCCGCTCGATCGTCGTCGTGAAGCGCGACCCTCGCTCGCTGGTCCCGCGGCCGGTCCCGCTTCTCCCGGAGCCGCTGCGAACCCCGTCCTGGAGCGCATGAGCGGGCAGCGACGCAAGGAACGCGATGAGCACGGCGAGTGCGAGATTCCGGCCACCGAGGTGCCGAGGGCGTGCGTAGATCATGAGCTTCTTCAAGGGCGGTGCCGTCTCTTCGCCGAGAGGGGCGTCGAGGGGACGGTCATCGACCTACCTCTCGGATGATGCACGGACGATCTGCTGCGGCTGCGTCTGAACCCTTCCGCGCAGCGTTGAAGCGACGTTTCTGTTCCTCAATGGCCACAATGCTGGTCAGCAACCCCGCTTCTCCTTGCCCTGCAGCGCAGTCAAGCCCTTCGCGGGTCGTGCACCGCCGAGGGCGACTGAGTGCGTGCCACACATCCGCGTGGGTTCTTCGAAGACTGCTAGAGCAGAGCCGCCGCAACGTAACGCAAGGGCGGAATCCGTGCATCGGCCGTGAACGCTCGGCACAATGCCCGCTCGGCGCATCACGTCATGGCGCTGGCTCGCTCCTCCACGCGCCGCTCGTCGATGAATACTGCAGATCTGCTCACCCCGACGCTCACCGAAGAGGATGACGCGATGGGCTTCGAGCGGCCCTGGGCGCCCTGGAGCCTCGTCTTCGCGACGTTTTTCGTCGGACCTTTCGGGGGCGCGGTCCTCTTCGGGTGGAATGAGAAACGCCTCGGGCGCCCCAGGCGTATGTGGACTCCGGCGCTCGTCTTCGTGCCGCTCGGCCTCGTGCTGTGGGCGACGTGGGCCGCCGTGGTCTCTTCCGACATGGACTGGGCACGCGACCATCGGCGCATGGCGGACATCATCGGTGACGTGATCGCCGTGCTCGTGGCCATGGCCTTCGCGCGCACGCAGGCGCGGCGCTTCGGCGTCTTCGAGCAGTCGTCGTCGGACGACGCCGGGCACCTCTTCGGTTGGGGCGTCGCGCTGTTCATCCTCAAGACGATCGTGGAGTTCGGCGTGATGGTCGCGATGTTCGCCGCGTTCGGCGTCGACGTCGGCACGTGGACGGATCGCTGATGGACGACGTCCGCGCCGGGATCTTCGACGAGGACGCGTTCGACAAGGCGCGCGCGATGCTCGACGCCGGTCGCCCTGACCTCGCCGAAGACATCGTGACGCGCGCGCTGGGCCAGTCGCCCAGCGACACGAACCTGCTCTTCCTCCTCGGGCGAGTGCACTACGACCGCGACAAGTACGCGGAGGCCGAGGATGCCTTCAAGCAATGCCTGGCCCTGGCGCCCGGCTTCGCCGACGGACACGTCCTGCTCGGTGCGGTCTTGATGGATCAGGGACGCCATCGCGAGGCCGAGGAGGCGATGCTCACGGGGTTGTCCCAGAACCCGACGTCGTCGTGGGGGTTCCATGTCTACGGTGCCCTCATGCACAAGACGGGACATCTCGACAAGGCTGCGGCGCTCGCGCGCAAAGCCCTCGAGCTCGATCCCGAGAACGACGCGGCGCACACGCTGCTCGCGAGCGTTTTGAACTCGCAGGGCAAGCTCGCCGAGGCGCGCGTGCACAGCGAGATGAGCGTGGCGCTCGATCCCGAAGACGACGCGACGCACGCAACGATGGGCGTCTCGGCATTGATGAGCGGGCACCCGTTCGAGGCACGCCGGCACTTCCGCGAGGCGCTGCGCATCGATCCGAGTGACGACAACCTGCGTGAGGCCTACACGCACGCCGACTTCTGCTGCCGTGTGCCGTACCTTCCGATGTACTACTGGAGTCTGGTGATCGAACGGCTTCCCGGCCGGCAGTTCGCGATCTGGGGGCTCTTCTTGGTCATCATGTACGGGCTGCCCCAGCTCGGTGTCGACGAGGCCATCACGAACGTCCTCGTGATCGCCTACATCGGGTTCGTGATCTACACGTGGCTCGCCGAACTCATCACGAAGCTCTGGGTGAAAGTGATTCCCGCGCAATGAACAACGACGCCGTCATCCAAGCGCTCCGTCAGGCCCTCGCCGCCGATCCGCGCAACGGTCCGCTCTGGATCCACCTCGCCGACCAGCTCATGGCAGGCGGGGATCGTGCCGGTGCGATCGAGGCCGTGCGCATGTCGACGCAGATCCGCGAGACGGCTCGCGCAGCGGGCAAGCGGCTCGTCTCGTTGCTGCGGGAAGACGGTCAGCTCGCCGAGGCGCTGATTCGCGCCGAGGCACTGCTCGACGACGACGAAGACCCCGACCTGCGCGCCGAACTCGAGTTGATCCTCGAGCTGCGTGGCGGCGCCGTGGCGAGTGACGCCGATCTCAGTGCGCCTGCCGAGATCGCCGCGGAGGATGCCGACGACGTCGAGCCCGCCGCAGAGTCTTCGGCCGCAGAAGAGGAGGCACGTGAGCCGGCCCTCGCTCCCATCGCCGCACCCGGCGCGGACGAGCCCGATGAAAACTGGGCCGACCAGTTCGACTGGGGTGACCTGCGCGTGACCTTCAGTGACGTGGCCGGTCTCGACGACGTCAAGAAGCAGATCAACCTGCGCATCATCGCGCCGTTCACGAACCCGGACGTCTACCGCGCCTTCGGCCGCGACGGTGGCGGCGGACTGCTGATGTACGGGCCGCCGGGCTGCGGGAAGACCTACCTCGCACGCGCGACGGCCGGCGAACTCTCCGCGCGCTTCGTGTCGGTGTCGATCCACGAGATCATCGACAAGTACTGGGGCGAAAGTGAGAAGTATGTCCACGCCCTCTTCGAAGATGCGCGCAGCAACAGCCCGACCGTGCTCTTCTTCGATGAGTTCGACGCTCTCGGTGCCTCACGCGGTCGCGGCGACAACTCCTTCTGGCGTGTCTTCGTCGACCAGATGCTGCAGGAGATGGACGGCGTCGACAGTCGTAACCGCGACGTGCTCCTCTTCGCCGCGACGAACATGCCGTGGAACGTCGACCCGGCTTTCCGACGCCCCGGCCGTTTCGACCGCGTCCTGCTCGTGACGCCGCCCGACGCCGAGGCGCGCCGACAGATCCTCACCAAGCACCTTGCCGAGATGCCCGGCGGTCGCGCTCTCGATGTCGACGCCATCGTCGCGAAGACCGAACTCTACACCGGGGCCGACCTGCGGCATCTCTGTGAGCGAGCCGGCGAGGCGGCCCTCGAACTGTCTCTGACGTCGGGCGAGATTCACGACGTCACGCAAGCGCACGTCAAGGCCGCACTCGGCAAGACGCAGAGCACGGCGCTCGAGTGGTTCGCCACGGCGCGCAATCACGCGCGGTACGCCAACGAAGGCGGGCAGTACGACGATCTCGTGAGCTACCTCAAGGCGATTCGCAAGTGGTGAGAAGCGAGCACTGCGAAGACGGATTCGTCCGCGCAGTGCTCGTGACAGGGCCCGGGGTGTGGGGGCCCGTCGTGTGTGTGCGCGCGGTCGCCCGGCCGACCGCCGCGAGACATCCGGTCTAGAACTCGAAGTCGAGGTTGAAGCCGAGTGTGCTGGCGTAGACGCGCGCGGCGTCTTCCCATGCGTTGTTGTCGAGCGGGTCGGCGGCGAGTGCGCGTGTCACGAACGGCACAGCCTTGCCGGGTTCCTTCTGCTGCTTCGTGAGGATCGACCAGCCGATATGGCGCTGCGCGTGGCCGAACATCGGGTGGCTCTCGGGGACCGAGCGCAGCAGGGTGAGGACCTCCTCGGTTGTCGCTGTCCCTGCGCGCATCTCGTCCATCTTGATCGATGCGAGGCCGTAGACGTCATCGGGGTTCGACTCGAAGCGCCAGCCGTTCTCCGTGCGGATGATGCGCTTCGACGGAAGGTCGGGAGCGATGTGGACGTATCCGAGGGGCAGGCTCTCATCGAGCACGAAGTCGTCGGCGTTCTGCGGCTGCGCGGCGTCGGTTGTCGTTTCGGCCGTCGGGTCGGCCGGCGTCACGGTCTCGGTGGGGAAGCGCTCGGCCGTCAGCGCGATGATCTCATCGAGGGAACGCGTCGAGCCGTCGGGCATCGCGAAGGTCATCGTGAGGTCGACGGGCTCGAAGGCCGCGTCCTCGGATGCCATGTAGATGGACGTTGCCGCGAAGCCGGCAAGGATCAAGACGAGGCCGAACAGCACGGCGAGGCGTTTCTTCATGGCACTGCTCCAGAGTGGCGATGCGAAGAAGTGGGATTGTGGCCGCCGCGATTTCAGGCAGGTGGGGTGACGAGGATGGCCGCGCGCGTCTCAGCAGTTGCGATACTTGTCGTTGAGCCCGACACCGGCCTCGATCATGGGGACGATCTTCTCGACGCGCGACGCTTTCGTTGCCTCGCGTTTGGCCTCTGAGACGTACTGCGAATACTCGCGCTGGCGGCCTGGACTCAGGGCCTCGAACGCCGTCTTCGTCTTCTTGCGCTTGTCGAGCGCGGCGGCCAGCTCCGGCGGGACGTCCAGCTGCGAGTGACGCGCCGGCTTGATCTCGCGGCCTTCGCGCGCGAGGGCGAGCGCCTCCTTCACGTAGCGTTTGACGTGTCGCGGTTTGACGTCCGCCGCGCGAGTGAAGCGCCACTGTCGCAGGGCCTTCGTCTTGCCCGCCTGGGCGTTGATGAGCACGCCGAGGTCGTCCTCGAGGAAGACACCCTGATGGAACCAGAGTCCGAAGTAGTCCTTGAAGGCCGCCATGCCGACGACGTTCTTGCCGGCGTGCGTGTAGCAGGGCGCGCCCCACTTCACGGTTTCTTCGAGATCCGTCGCGCGGATGGCCGCGCGGAGTGCGTCGAGACCGTCGGCCCACTGTTCATGGTGCTCGATGTAGGCGTCGACGTCGGCGAAGCGCTTCATGGCCATGGCGAGCTGCTCCCAAGAGGAAGAAGGAGGCAGTGTAGCCGGTGATCGAGATGCCATGATGGGACGATGCCCTACGTGCCCGAGCAGCGCTGGAACAATCCGATGTCCTCGGCTGCGATCGACGGTTTGGTCGCTCGATTGCAGCTCACGCCGGACGATGTCGTCGTCGACGTCGGCTGCGGCAACGGCGAGCTTCTCGCGCGGATCGTGGAGCACCACGGTTGCCGCGGTGTCGGCATCGATCCCGATGAGGACGCCCTCGCCGCGGCGCGCGCGCGGACGGTCGATCATCGCGAGCGCGAGGAGTGGGTCGTCGGCGACGTTGCCGACGTCGACCTCGGTGCGTATCACCCGCGCGTCATCGTCTGCATGGGGTCGACGCATGCGTTCGGCGAGCCTGGCAAGGCCTGGCGCGCCACGCTCGATGCCCTCGGCGCGGCGCTCCCGAGCGACGGGCAGGCGCTGATCGGTGAGGGTTTCTGGGAGCGCACGCCGCCTCCCGAGTACCTCGCCACGACGGGCATCGGCAGCGACGACTACGCGACGCTGGCTTCGTTGGCGATCGACGCCGAGTCGCGTGGGTGGTTGCCCTTGCAGCTGCGCGCCGCCGAGGCTGCCGACTGGGACGCGTTCGAGTCGACGTCATGGCACGGTGCCGAGACGGCCCTGCTCACGGATCCCTCGCTGGCGGAGGTGACGGAGCGCCGTCGCGCATGGCGTCGCGCGTATCTCCAATGGGGGCGCGGGACACTCGGCTTCGTGACGTGGCTCTTGCGCCGCGACCCCGGATGATTCACGGACGTTGCTACGGTCGCATCCGAATCGTTCCTGGCAGCGTTGAAGCGATGTTGTTGATCCTCAACGGCCAAAGCAGGCGGCCTCCGGTCCGCAACCGCGCCTCGTCTTGTTCGCAAGGCCCAGCTGCAACCTCGCGACGATCGCCCACGAACAACCCGGGCTACTGAGCCGGCGGCATCCAGCGCGCGGCATGCAGCTCGTCCAGCGCGTCGTGTGCCGTGTGGGCGATGTCCGCCTCGACAACACGGCGCGGCCGTGGCGCCAGCGTCGTGACGACGTCGAACAGCGTCGCTCCGTCGTGACCGGCGCGCAGCGTGCGAAGCGTCGCGCGAGGGAACGTCGCGTGGCTCGGACGGGCGCCGTCGAGCAGGCCCGCGCGTGTTCGTTGGACGACGAACACCGATGTCGTGTCGTCGGGATCCGGGACGTCGCCCACGGCTTCGAAGCGCTCGAAGCGCACCAGGCCGGCCGCAGCGCGTGAGATCGTGAGACGCGAGCCGTCGACGCGCGGCGTCAGCTGCGCCCGCGGCTCGAAGACGAGTTCCTCCAGCGCCAGCGGGCCGTTGCTCCACAGCACGGTGCGCCGGATGCCATCGACAGCGCGCGGGCTGCGCGGAACATTGCGCCACGCTTCGACGTCGAGGTCGAGCAGTGCGCGACGGACATCCAGCGCATAGGCCGCTTCGTCGAAGCGAGCGCTTGCGCGTGAGCGCTCTGCGATCTCGCGCCACGCATCGACGAACGCGCGTGCCGGAGCGGGGCATCGCACAGGCGAGGCGCCCAGCGTGCGGAGTGAGCTGAGAAGTGTGCCGAGCGCGGCACCTTCGAGGAAAGCGCGCCGCGGGATCAGGGCGTCAGTCACGCGTCGTGCCAAGGGATGCTCGATGTCGGGGGGCGTGAAGCGACGAGGGGTGATGTCAGTGAAAGGCTAGGCGGCGCGCGTCGGTCGTGCGGTGACGGAATCATGTCGACGCCCGTTGCGTCTCGATGTCGCACTCATGCGTTGCCCGGTTCAGGGACGCGGCCGTGCATCCGTGGGAACTTCGGCGCATCTGCGTCACGACGCGCGCTTGCCTGACTATCGCGCACGTCTTGTCGTTCAATCTGCTCGGAGCTCTGCGATGCATACGCCACGGCCATTCATCTCGATGTTGATCGCGTTCGCCTGCACGGCCACGCTCGACGCGCAAGCCGACCGCACGGTCGTCTTCGATCTCTCGCCGTTCACGCCGCCGGGCGTCGTCGGCGAGGTGTTCGGTGTCGGAACAGTGCAAGGGGAGGTCATCGCTGCCCGTCTCGATGTGACCTACGTCTCGAACGACTCAGGGCCATGGACGATGGCCGCCACGTTCGTCGACTTCCCCATGGGCGGTGCGATCGGAGTCTCGAGCGCTACGGAAGGATGGAGCGGTGTCGGGACTTTCCACGCCACGGTGCAGAGCAACGCGCTCAACGGGGCGCTCGTTGTCGAGTCCGGCGCGCCCTTCTACGCCTGGTTCATGACCTTCCAAGGCGGCACGCCGATGACCTTGCCCGGTGGCGGCGTCGCGCTCGTGCCCGTCGACGGATTCTTCGAGACGCTGCGGCTCACGCTCACGCTCGCGCCATGTCCCTTCGGCGATCCCGACGCCCCGTGGACCGACCTCGGTGGGGCGTTGTCGGGTTCGCTCGGCGACCCGGTGCTCGTCGGCGCGGGGAGTCTGTGCGAAGTCGAGGCCGGCTTGCTTGGTCTCTCGAATGTCGCCCCGGGTGCGACCACGGCGCTCGTAGTCGGTGGCACGGCGGCCAACGCGCCGTTCAAGGGCGGCGTGCTCGTCCCGGCACCGGACTTCATTCTCTTCGGCCTCAGCGCGGACGCCTCCGGCAACCAAGAGCTGGCCTTCACCTGGCCCAGCGGCGTGCCCTCGGGCTCGGAACTGTGGTTCCAGCACTGGCTGCCCGACGCGGCCGGAGCGGCGGGTTTCGCGGCCAGCAACGCGATCAGGGCCGACGTTCCCTGACGCGTCGTGGATGTTGTCGTGAAGCGGGTCTGCGCGGCGCATCGTCTTCGCGCATGGCTCCTTCGTTATCGTGAGCCGCGCGATCCACCTCAGGAGGTCAGTCATGGCGACCGTGACCGTCACGCAGCACGTGCAGGCACCCCTCGAGCGCGTCTTCGAGATCTTCACCGACCTACGCAAGGCGCCCGAGCGCATCACCGGGATTCAGTCGCTCGACGTCTTGTCGCCCGGCGATGTCGGTGCGGGCACGCGCTTCCGCGAGACGCGCGTGATGTTCGGCAAGGAGGCGACCGAAGAGATGCAGGTCACGGAGTTCGAGCCGAACCGTTCGTACGCCGTCGAGGCCGACAGTCATGGCTGTCTCTACCGCTCCGAGTTCGTCTTTGAGCCCAAGGGCGACGGCACCGACGTCACGATGACGTTCGGCGCCACGCCCTACACGCTCGGGGCGAAGCTCATGTCACCGCTCGGCAAGCTCATGGCCGGCTCGGTCCGCAAGGCCTGCGGCCAGGACATGGCCGACCTCGCTGTCTTTGCCGAGAAATCCTGAGCGCCGTTCAGCTGCCCGTGCCCGCGCGCAGCGCCGCGGCCTCGACGCGATAGGTGCGTGTCGTCCCGACCTCGCCGCCGAGGACGAGTTGTTCGTCGCCACGCTGGACGACGAAGCGGATGACGCCGTCGCGTGGCGTCGAGACTTCGCGGCGCAGGGCCGCGGCGTCGCGCACGGTGTCGCCGTGAACCTCGAGGAACGTGTCGCCCGGGCGCACTCCCCACTCGGCGTGGATGCACGTCGGGTCGATGTCACGCACCGTGAGCTCATCGAGGTTGGCGCGCAGGCTCGTCGCGCGCGGCTCGATGCGTGATGTCACGCCAAAGGTGGCGAGGAGTGGCGCCGCGTCACCAGGAAAGGGCGCCTGGACGAGTGCTTCGATACGGCGTGCGACGTCGTCGCCCGTCGCGTCGGCGAGCAGCGCGATGAACGTTTCGAGGTCGCGTGGTGCGTCGCGGTCGCGGTTGTTGAAAGCGAGCATCCAGGCGTCGAGCGACGAGGGGCGTGGCGCGGCCCGGAGCGCGGAGTCGACGTGGGCCGCCACGACGAGACCACCGCTGTAACAGAGGTTGTAGGCGTCGCCGCCCTCGAAGAAGGCCGGTCCACCCGACTCGACGAGCGTCATGCCGGTTCGTGCGCCGAGCGACGAGGCCTGAGCGAGCTTCTCGCTCAACTTCTCGGCGAAGGCGTCCCAACTCATGACCCCCAGGCGCGTGAGCGTGAGCCAGGCGTAGTAGTCGGTGAAGCCTTCGTTGAAGAAGCGCAGGCTGTCGCTCGTGCGACGCGTTGCGGTCCAGGTGTGATGGAACTCGTGTGCAATGAGATGTGCGACGCCGAGCTGCACTTGCTCGGGGACGTTGTCGAGCAGCATCTCGCTGACGGCGAGTGTCATGGCGTTGGCTTTCGGCGAACCCGTGTAGCCCGCGCTCGGCATGTCCGGGCGCCCGAAGAAGAAACCGTAGTGCGACGGTTCGGGGGAGGCGAAGAGTGAGCGCATCGCCGGCACGACGCGTTCGATCGTCGGGAGCGTGAGGTCGCGCAGACGTTCCTGTCCCGGGGCGAAGGCGATCATGCCCTCGAAGTCGGCGATCCGGATCGTTTCGACGCTCCAGTTGCCGACGGCGACGAGGTCGTTGTGCAGGTCCATGACCTTCGGCGTGAAGCCGCCGTCGTGGGCGCGCGGCCAGGGCGCGTGGAGATCCCAGCCGTCGGGGAGCACGAATCCGACGCGCGCCCGCTCGTCGCGTTCGTCGACCGACATGGGCAGCAGCAACAACGGCGCCGTGACGAGCAGGCCGTGGTCCTCGGCGAGATAGGGGTGCTCGTTGGCACCGCGCGCGCGCACCTCGGGCAGCGTGCGGTGGATGACGGGCACCGACCACGTGACGACGAGCGGCTCGCTGAGATCTTCGGGGATCAACCAGCTCGGTGCCCCGTCGCGCCCGTCCGTCGTCGGCACGAGCTCGAGGCCGGCCGGCGCGATGACGCGCGGTTCACCGTCGAGCACCGGCTCGCTCAACGTGGCGAAGGCGTAGCGCGTCGCAAGGGTGAGCGTGCGGCCGGCCCATGTGATCGGCGCCTCGAGTGTGACGTCGACGCGGGGCTCGGGAGCGGCTGAGACTTCGAGCGTGTAGGTGCCGGACTGGGCGCAGGGCGCCGCGCTGAGCACCGCTGCGGAGAGGGCCGCTGTCGCGAGGCGAGCGAACGTGTTCAAGGAAATCTCCGAGACCTGAGGGACGGTCACTACGCGGGTGCACCGGGGTTCGTGGGGCGGTTGGGGCGCGCGCCACGGTTTCGTCGCGCCTTCGGTCGTCGGTGCTGAAGGTCGCGCCCGACGGCGTCATCCTCGGCGCTGTCTTCCCGCCTCTCGACGTCACCACTGAGCAGTTCCGCTTCGGCTTCGAAGGCCTGGCCGTTGAAGGTGCTGCCGGTACCGAGGTTGTGACGGTTGTGTTCCAGCGCAACTGGGCTGGGCTCGGCGACCCGGCCGGTACGGCGCGCATCGGTCGCTACGACGTGGCCGCCGCGGCGTGGACGTTCGCGCTCTACGAGCTTGCCGACCCGACGTCGCCGAACGGTGGCTGGGTGGGGCTCTCGGAGATCGCACCGCTCGGCGGTGGCGAGTACGCGCTCATCGAGCGTGACAACCAGGGCGGTCCCGATGCGTCGATCAAGTGGCTGACGGCGATCGATACCAACGGCGTCGACTTCCGTCCGAACGGCGATGCGCTCGGCCTCGAGGTCGTGGGCAAGACGATCGTGCGCGACGTCCTCGGCGAGGGCGACTACGCGGCCATCGGTGTGCTTCCCTTCGAGAAGCTCGAAGGTCTCGCGGTGACGTCCGACGGCGATGCGTTCCTCGTCAACGACAACGACGGCATCGACGACAACAGCGGCGAGACGCACGTCTTCCGCTTCGACGGTCTGTTCGACGACCGCTGATCGCGTGTGACGTGAAGTGATGGGGCGCCCCGGCGAGCACAGACGCTCGTCGGGGCGCTCGTCGTTTCAGAACTCGACCGTGTGCGCAGCGCCGGGCGAGACGTCGACGCGCAGCTCCGCGAGCCGTGTCCAGGGCGCGTCGCGCGGTGCGTCATTGCGGCGTTCCTGAAGCGTGATCGTGCGCGTGCCGACCGCGACGCACTCGAGCAGGCCGCGTCCTGTGTCATCGGCGGAGATGCGGCGCGGCGTCTGCTCCCCGTCGATCTGCGCCGAGAGGGTGACGGCTGTGTGCGGGGGCTCGAAGGTGATCTCGATCGTGCCCGTGGCGGGCAGGGTGACGCGCAGCTCGCCCTCGCCGAGCGGGGCGCTGACGCGGTGGGTCGTCCCGTCGGTGCGTCGAACCTGGAGCTCGACGTCACGGCGCGGAAGGTCACGAGCCGTCCAGTGGGCGTCGCGCGCGCGTCGTGCGCTCTGCGGACTGTCGGCGGTTGGCAGGGTGTTGGACCGGGTGACATCGCACTGCAGGCGCGTGTCGCCATCGACTGCCTGGAGCCACGTCACGGGTTCGAAGCTCCCGCTCGCGTTGACGAACACGACGTCGACCATGCGCGCCGTCTCGAGCGTGACGAGCCACTCGCCTGCCGGGCGCGGCACGTCGGTGATCTCGCGACGCACGAATCCCATTCGTTTGACGACGGCCGTGATCGTCGGCGCGCGCAGGTCGTCGAGTTCGAAGCGGCCTTCGGCGTCACTGTTTGCGGCGGCCGTCTGCTGGCCAGCGAGAGGAAGTGCGCCGCCCGACGGACTCGCCCTCAAGCTGATCCTCGCTCCCGAAACCGGCAGGCCATCGCTGTCGAGGATGCGGCCGCGCAAGACGCCGGGCTCAGGAACGATGACATCGAGACGTCGCTGCTCACCGCGCCGCAGTGCCGTCGTACCACTCGTCCACACCATCGACCCCGTGTGGTCGAAGACCTCGACCTCGACGGTCGTGTCGTGCGGGATGCACGAGAAGATGGCGCGGCCCTGCTCGAAAGGGAGGTGGCGGAGCACCTGCACACCGGACGGCGACGTTTGACGATTCGTGGAGCCGCCGCGGTTCGGCTTGATTCCCGTAGCTTCCCGGATGACGCGCTGACGGAGGTATGATGTCACGTACCTCGCGCTGGGCGGCCCGCGGAGCGCCAGACGCACGCTGCACCCACGCGACTCGCCGACCGCTACGACCTCGACCGTGGCGCAGCGCGTCAGCGTCACGGGGAAGGGCGTCGTCGGGAGCGGGGCGGGGATGTCGACCGTTGCCATGGCGAATGGGTGGGCCCAGACCTCGATGCCCGTGATCGGTGTTCCCGACATGCCCT
Organism: Planctomycetota bacterium; assembly: GCA_029259745.1. Lineage (GTDB taxonomy): Bacteria > Planctomycetota > B15-G4 > B15-G4 > B15-G4 > OFTM221. Next base: position 188,755 of record JAJDEO010000065.1, on the reverse strand, counting down.
CGATGACCGTGTCGCCGTCGTTGTTCGTGGGGTGCGAGACCGTGTCGGACGATGTCATGTTCGCGAGCGCGCCACGCACGGGGTTGCCCTCGTCGTCGATGACGCGGAGTGTCACGCTCCGAGTCTCGCGGAGCGTGATGACGCCGAGGTCGTGATCGAGCGCGTCGGAGACCTCGCCGACTTCGAACGTGGCGCGCGCGTCGCCGCTGGCTGCCTCGACAGTGCCTGCGAAGCCGACGACGGGCCCATCGGCCATCGGCATCGCGAAGCGTCCGGCCTCATCGGCGAACCACGTCATTCCCACACTGCTGTCGCGATGCTCGATTCTCGCCGTGACCGCGGCGTGAACAGCGGGCGTCACGCCATCGGGAAGCACGACGGTGCCGCGCAGGACGGGGATACGGCGGAGGTCGAGTACGACGTTGCGGTCGCCGGCGGCAACCTCGGGGCGCGCCCAGCCGTCGAGCTCGCCGGCGAGCGCGTAGGCCAGCCCGAACGAGAAGTGCCCGTTCCAGTCCGCGGGGATGTCAGCGAAGCGGAACGCGCCCTCGGTATCGGTGTGTTGCCCGAGGTCGATCGTCGAGCGCGCGATGCCGGTCTGGTCGAGCTTGAGTGCAGCGCGGATGTTCCAGGGGACGTGGGTGACGTCGCCCATGGCACGCAGTCCGAGCGGGATCGTGGCCGGCGCCCCGTCGAGGAGCACGACGCCGCTCACCTCGGCGCGGCTACCGGCGACGCGCACGACGGCCTCGCCATGGCACGCTTCGAGCTCGAGCGAGTCGATGCCGAAGCTCGCACCTCCGACGTACACCGTGGCGGGTTCGTCGCGTCCCTCGAACACGGCGGCGCCCGTAGTGTCCGTGACGCCGCGGTCGAAGGGCGTGGTGCCCTCGGCGAGCACGACGATTACGCCGCGGGCCGGTTCCTCGTCGGCGTGGACGACACGAACCCGCAGCGACGTCGTCGAAGGCTCCGTCATGGGGGCGATGTCAGGCGCTGTCGAGGTGCCGTCGTCGACAGGGACCTCTCGAGCGACGCCGTCGACGAACTCAGCCGCCTCGGTGGCGATGGTGTCACGTGGCGTCACGACGTCGACGTCGATGCGCTCTGCTGATTGCGGCCAGTTCACGATCACGAGGGTCGCGACCACGACCGCGACAGTGGCGATCCAGGTCAGCTTTTTCGACGACGTCATGCCCAGCCTCTCATGGTTGTTTCAGGGAGCGTGGCTCGCGAGCCGAACGAACACGATTTCGTCACGATGTGCGATCGATGCGTGCGGCGGCCTCCGCAAGGAGGGGCCGGAGATGACGCGTCGTGTCGTCATCGGAGTCCGCGGCGGCGGCGATGTTCACCTCGCCGAATGGAAGGTCGGCGTTCGGCGACGTCGTCGAGCGGGCGTGCCAAGCCTCTGCGAGCGACGAATCGAGCATGGCGGGGTCGGTCGTGTCGTCCGTCAGGAGAATCACGCGATCGACGGGCACGCGATCGGCGAGCTGCCCGAGCTCGTACGCGCATCCGGCGTTCGTCGGGCCGAAGCCGCGCAGGTCCATGAGGATGACGGCGTCGACGTCGAGGAAGCGTTGCAGCGTCTCGCGCCACGTGTCGTCGTAGCAGAGGAACTGCTGACTCTGTCCGCTGTGGTCGTCGCCGAGGTGGTCCTGGATCGCTGCGTCGCGGACGGCCGGGTCGTCGCCGAAGCGGTTGCGGAGCTGCCCGAAGAGGATGTGCGCAACGGTGCTCGTGTCCAGCGTGTAGCTCGCCGTGTCTGGCGCACAGATCGTGGCGACGTTGCCGATGCCACGCCACATGGGGACGACGCGTTCCATCAGGAATCCGGCGCGGTCGGAATCGCCGAACACGCGGAGCAGGATGAGGTGGACCGGTGCCGCGCGTGTCGCATCGTCAACGCGTCGAAGCGTCACGTGTACTGCCGCGTACGCGGCGATCCCGAGGAACCAGAGCGTCAGCGCCAGGGGAGCGCCGAAGAGATCCTCGCGCGGGTCGAACCCGAGACAGATGCCGATGAACATCAGCGCGATGTACCCGTGGCGGGAGATGAGCGCGTGATCGGCGATCGAGACGGCCCGCGACACGAGGTGCCAATGGCGCGATCGCGATGTCGTGAAGAGCCCCAGCGGAGCAAGCAGGCTGAGCATGCCGACGATGGAGACCGCGAACAGCGCGATGGTCGCTCCGAGTGCGACCCGAACCTGGCGGAAGGGCGTGCGCGTGCCGAGGCCACGTAGGGTGAAGAGTGCGAGGACCACGAGTGCAAACGCGAGAAACTCCAAGATGTCCAGCACTGTCGGATCCGGCGCGCCGCTCAGCGCGTAGGGGTGGAAGGCTGCGATCGGTACGAACATCGCCAGGATCGCGAGGCAGGTGGTGCGGAGACTCGCGATACGTGCGCGGTGGTTGCGTGCGAGAATGTGCTTTGCAGCGGGCGAAGGCGTGACTTCGCCGAGGCCGTGGATCGTGCGACGAAGTTCGCGACGTGCCGCGCGGCGCGTGCGGAGGACGGTCGTCGCGCGTCGCCACGGAGCCGCATTGCGCGTCATGAGCGACACGAGCACGGCGACGTGGAGCATCTCGATCACGCCCCCGAGGGCGGCCAGCGCAAAGAACCCCGTGACAATGCGCGCGACGTCGCGCGCACTCGTCTCGAGGGTGTGGTAAGTCGCTTCGAGGGCGGGGGTGTCGATCCAGGCGCCGACCTGTTCCACGAACGGCGATCTTCCGAGCTCCCAGAGCCCGGCGTAGACCGCGACGAAAATCGCCGAAGGCACCACGATCTGCGCGCATGTGCGCGCGGCCCAAGCCATGGCTGCGACGGCGGCAGCAAAGATCGATGGGTCGTCGTCGACGTCGATCCGCGACAGCATCAGATGGATGACCCAGGCGCTGGCTGCGCCGATCAGCCCGTCGGTCACGTCTTGCCCGACCGAGAAGACCGCCGTCAGCAACGCGAGGAACATCACGATCGTCGCGAGGCCGAAGGCATGGACGAAGAAGTGGCGCAGCGCACGGCCAATGCTGACTCGCCCTTTCGCCATCGTCGTCTCCTCCCCCGAGTGCACCGACCGTGCGTCACGTCGAGCAACATACGGCACGAGGCCGGTGGGTGGTCGACTCTCGCCGCCCGACGCGCTCGACCGCGCCGCGCGATTCGTGCGTCGCCAAGGCCTTCGCGCTGTGGACGAACGCCGCCAACGGTCTCTACGCCGCAACGGCCGGGCACGTGGTCGTCGTGCCCTGACAGGGCGTTGACGTGGAACCTGACAGGGCGTTGACGTGGAAGACGACATCCGGCGCGCTGCTTGCGCCCCGGTGTGCCTGCCGGCCCTGTGTATCCGCAGGCCGGTGGGCACACCGGGTCACGCGCACCGGGCTCGCGCCACTTCTTCAGCACGCTGCGTCATCGAGTCCGTATGATCTCGCGCGTGAATCGCCTCCTCCGATCGTTCTGGTCCGAGCCGAGACCCGCCACGGTTCCGCGCAACGTTTCGGACTGGTGGCTGCTCGCCGCGCTGGTCGCGGTCGCCCTGCTCGAGGCCACCCTGCGTGACGACCTCGGCGTCACCTCGGTGTCGGTTCTGCTCGTCCTGTCGCTGACGCCGACGGTGCTCTGGCGACGGTCGCATCCGCTGCTGGTGACGGCGATTGCCTTCGCGATCACGGGGGCCCTCGAGGGTGTGGGGCTCGTCACGGGGCGGGACGTTCCGGACCTCAACGCGCTCGCCTTCCTGTTGATCCTGCCTTACGCGCTCCTTCGCTGGGGCTCGGGGCGCGAAGCGCTGCTCGGGCTGCCGATCATCCTCGGCTCGGCGACGCTGGGACTCGCGGGCGACGACCTCTCGGCCGGCGAGTTCCTCGGCGGGCTCGCGATGCTTCTCGCGCCCGTTGCGCTCGGCACCGCCGCCCGGTATCGCGAAGCGGCGCGCGTACAGGAGCTGGGGGATGTGCGCTCGGGCGAGCGCTTGAACCTCGCCCGAGAGCTGCACGACACCGTTGCCCACCACGTCTCTGCCATCGCCGTTCGGGCGCAGGCCGGAGTCGTGACGTCGGCGCAGGATCCGCAGGCGGCATTGGACGCCCTGCATGTCATCGCGGACGAGGCGTCGCAAACGTTGGACGAGATGCGCGAGATGGTTCGCGTGCTGCGCGACGACGAGGCGGCCGAGCTCGCGCCGGCTCCACGGGTGGAAGACCTCGAGACACTCGCCGATGCGGGCGACGGTCGGACGCGCGTCGAGGTCATGCTCTCTGGAGACGCGGCCAAACTCTCGCCGGCGCTCTCGGGCGCGGTCTACCGACTTGCCCAGGAGTCGGTGACGAACGCCCGCCGGCACGCTTGTGGGGCGACGCGCATCTCCGTGGGTCTCACCGTCGACGAGTGCTCGGCAACGCTGCGCGTGCACGACGACGGGGAGCGCGCGACCGCGGGCGCGCGTCCGGCCGGGTACGGGCTGATCGGCATGGCGGAACGCGCGCAGTTACTCGGCGGCACCTTGGAAGCCGGCCCCGGACCCAAGCGGGGCTGGACGGTCACGGCCGTCCTGCCTCACGGCGGCGTCGACGCCACGCCATGAGCATCCACGTCCTCATCGCCGACGACCAGGAGATCGTCCGCACCGGCCTCACGATGATCCTCAACGCGCAGGCGGACATCGAGGTCGTCGCCCAGGTCGCCGACGGGAACGCTGCCGTCGAGCGCGCGCTCGAGCTGCGACCCGACGTCTGCCTGTTCGACATCCGCATGCCGGGCATCGACGGCATCGAGGCCACGCGACGGCTGGCCGGCCCTGACGTGGAGGACCCGCTCGCCGTCGTCGTGATCACGACCTTCGACCTCGACGACTACGTGTACGCCGCGCTCAAGGCGGGCGCGCGCGGGTTCCTGCTCAAGGACGCGGGCCCGGCGCTGTTGTCCGAGGCGATCCGTGCGGCCGCGGCGGGGGACGCGCTCATCGCACCGCGCGTGACCGCACGTCTGCTCACCGAGTTCGCGGGAGTTGCGGTCGCCGTGCCGCCCGTGCAACCGAGCGAGCCGCTCACGAATCGCGAGGAGGACGTCCTGCGCGCCGTGGCGCGCGGCAAGACCAACGCCGAGATCTCGCGCGAGCTCCACATCAGCCTCAGCACGGTCAAGACACACGTCGCGAACCTGATGGCGAAACTGATGGCGCGCAACCGCGTCGAGGTCGCGATCTGGGCCTACGAGACCCGTCGCATGCGGTAGCTCGAACTGTCTCCTCGTCCGAAAGGACGAGCCTCAGCTGGTCCTTGCGGAGGGGGTAAAACCAGTCTCCGGGCCGATGGTGGTCGTCTTCACGGGCGCCTACCGTTTGCGCCCATGAAAACAGCGCACTCTTCGAGGGCACACGCCTCGCGTCGTCGGCGGCGCGACTGGCTCGTGCCCGCTTCGCTTCTCCTCCTCGCCGCCGTTCCTGTACTCGGCGGCATCTACCGCGTGCTCCACGTCTCGTTCGGCGCTGAGGTCACGACCGCGAACGAGCGTTTCTTCGACGCGCCCGTTCCGGTCGTGCTGCACGGCGTGGCCTGCGCCCTGTTCGCGGTCCTGGGAGCGTTCCAGTTCACGCCCGCATCCCGTCGCAATCCACGCAGCCACCGCGTACGTGGCGCGCTGTTCGTGCCGAGCGCGCTCGTCGTCGCGACGACGGGCCTGTGGATGGAGGCTTCCTACGACCTGCCGGCGCACGACGGTGAGCTGCTGTCCGCGTTTCGCGCGGCCTTCGGCACGGCCATGATCGCGACGACGCTCCTCGGCGTGCGCGCTCTGTTGCGCCGCGACTACGCACGGCACGGCGCCTGGATGATGCGCACGTACGCCATCGGGATGGGGGCCGGGACCCAGGTTTTCGTCTCACTTCCGTGGATGTTCCTGATCGGCGCCCCGGACGTCTTCCAACGTGCCCTTCTCATGGGCTCCGGATGGGCGATCAACGTGGCCTTCGTCGAGTGGATCCTCCACCGCCGAGCGCGCCAGCGCGATGAGCTGCCTGCCGTCGGAGCGATGCAGAGTCTGTCGCCGGAGCGATGACGGTCTTGTTTCCGGTCCGAGGGGGTGACGAACAATCCGCCGAGTCGGCGACTGTCCCACTTCAGGGGCGTCGCAGCTCGGCACGAACGAAAGGCAAGAGGATGAGAGCCGAGTGGGACGTCGAGACACACACGGTGAAAGCGGCTACGGGGGACAGGGTCGACGAGGGCCGGCCGCGTCCATCGGGCGCGCGCAGGGATGGGGCCGCATGGGCCGTGCAGACAATCCACACGGTCAGACTCCTCTTGCTTGCCACGGCCTGTGCCGGATGTGCTGCAAGCAACTACAACTTCGATGCGCTGTCCGAAGTCACGGGGCTCGCCAGGGGGAAGATCCTGGCGGAAGGTCTGGATGAGAGGGCGACCGATGAAGAGCGGGCGCTCTATGACTTGGATGTGATTCCCCTCACGCGCACCCGGTTGAACGTGTTTGGCGACTCAGGCGATGACGGTGTTCCCGGTGGCTTCGTCGAGGCGGATGTCGCTGCGTATCTCCCACTCTTCGGGATTATCGATGCGACCGTCAAACGCTATGACAGCGAGCTCCAGTTATGTGAACACCACGACTTCAACTCCTTCCTGTGGGGACTGCTCCAGGCACACCGGGAGCAGGTCGAGACGACGGTCGGCGTACGCGAGACGAACGTGCTTAGGTTCCTGTGGATACTTCCTTGGACGTCACAGAGATACGTCGATTCGATGGGTGAGCTCTCGTCCCCCGCGCGTGACCCATCGGACGAGCGAGGCTGAGGAGACGACCGCACCAGGATGGTGGGACTCTTCGCGTGGCTCGTCGGTCTTGATCCACCGGCCGACTTGCCGGGACACACGGCGCCATCCCTGAGGCCGAGCTGCGAAAGACGACCGATTCTCGCGTCGTGATTGCACGACAGACGTCGCCTTTGCGCCTTGGTTCGTGATGTCCCTTCCCCTCCGACGGAGCACGCGCCGTGAAGCGTAGTCACTCACCGATCCTTGCCGGCCTTGCGCTCGGCCTCGCCCTTGCGCCCCTCGCCGACGCCCAGACTGTCTACGGCGTCACGAACAACCCCGACATCTACCTCACGGAGTGGGCCGGACCGCCGAGTGGACCGTGCCTGTATCCCAACGGTGACGTGCTGAACGTCTTCGGCGTGAACATCCCGTTCTTCTGCCCGACGGTGAACCCGCTTCCGCACCCGCCCGCAACGCCGTTGGGCGACGTGGCAATCGACAAGCACAAGGACATCGCGTACGTCACGGACGGCGTCGTCCTCTCGGCGCACGAGGCGACGACGGGCGTGCCGCTCTTCGGCATCCAGATCGCGGGCATTTACATGCCGGGGCCGCTCACCGGGCTCGGCTTCGACACGGCAGCCCAGACGGTCTGGATCACCGACGGCCAGTTCGTCGCAGAGATCGCCGTGCCGTCCTGCGGCGTCCCCGGCCCGCTGCTCACCGGTCCCTTCCTGACGCCTTCGCCCGGACGCCTGCTCGACCTCGACTGGGACCCGACGACCGGCACGCTCTACGGCGTCGACGACATGGGCTTCCTGACGAACATCACGACCATCGGCGGCATCGGCGCCACCGGGGTCGCACCGATCGCGCCGACGGCGTGCCTCAATGCGCTCGGCACGATGGTGACGGGCATCGCCGTCGACACGGGCACCGGCAACGCCGTCAACCCCGGCCTGGCGCTCTACGCCACGGACGGCTTCAACGTCTTCTACCTCGACCCGTTCGGTGGCCCGGCCGCGCCGCAGTTCTACACGCCCACGAACTGCTACCCGGTGCCACTCGTCGCCCAGCCGGTTTCGGGGCTCGCCTTCTCGGCGCGTCCGATCACGTACGGCACGGGGTTCGATCCCAGCTCGAGCGTCTGGCCGCGTCTCGGCTCGACGGGCCAGGCCGTCTCGCCACACCCGTCGGGCTTCACGATCGAGCTGAGCTCGGCCGTTCCGACGAGCCCGTCGTGGTTGCTGCTCGACCTCTGTGCGCTGTGCCCGGCTGGCACATGGCTCGGCGGCAACCCGCTCTACATCAGCTTCTGCTTCCCGTTCACGCCCATCGGTCCGCTGATCGTGCCGGCCGGTGGTGCGATCTCGCTGCCGACGGGTCCGATCCCGCCGACTTTTGAAGGCCTCTCGCTCTACATGCAGTGGGTCGTCGACAAGCCCGGACCGGGCTGGCAGGTGACGAACGGACTCGAGATGACGTTCAGCCTTCCGTGACGATGCGGCACTGATTTCGAAGAAGCGTTTCTTCGCGGGGCGAGGGTGGTGCGCCACCCTCGCCCCGCGTGCCGTGCTGTAGGATCACCGATGCGTGGAGTGAGCGTCGGGAGCGAAGCATGGTCGATGGAGGTGGCACCGAGCCGATGGCGTCGGTGTCGGGGGACGGGCGCCTGCGGGCGCGCCTTGAGCAGCTCTTCGGGGATGTCGATCCCGAGATCAGTCTGCACGGGCCCGGCTCCGACGAAGCCTCCCGCAAGGCGATCGACGTGTTGCGACGGCTCGCCTCGCGTCAGGTCGTCGGCGATCGCTATCTCGTGCACGAGTGCGTCGGGCGCGGCGGCATGGGGAAAGTGCTGCGCGTCTGGGATGAGGACCTGCGCCGCAATCTCGCGATGAAGGTCCTGCAGGGGGAGATTGGCGACGGCACGGTCCCCGCCGATGTCCAGGGCGACGAGATGGGCTCGGGCAGCGTCGACCGCCTGCTCGAAGACCTGCGTCGGCACGTCGGCGCAGACGCATCCGACGGCACGCCCACGCCCGCGGTGCCACGCGCGGACTTCTCGAAGGTGCGCCAGTTCCTCGAAGAAGCGCAGATCACCGGGCAGCTCGATCACCCCGGCATCGTGCCCGTGCACGAGGTCGGGCTCGACGACGACGGGCACGTCTTCTTCACGATGAAGCTCGTGAAGGGCGAGACGCTGCGCGCGGTTTTCGAGCGCGTGCATTCGGGAAGCAAAGACTGGACGCGCACGCGCGTGCTGGGGCTGTTGCTGCGCGTCTGCGAAGCGATGTCGTATGCCCATGCGAAGGGCGTGATCCATCGTGACCTGAAGCCGTCGAACATCATGGTCGGAGCGTTCGGCGAGGTCTACGTCATGGATTGGGGCCTGGCGTGCGTCGTCGATCGGAACACCGATGGCTACGAGACCGTCTCGATCGATACGGCGTTCGACGGGGATGCGCTCGAGACGTCGAAGACGGCGCGCACGACGGGCGGTCATCGTGTCGTCGGGACGCCGGTCTACATGCCGCCCGAACAGGCGTCCGGCGCCGGGGAACTCATCTCGCCAGCGCACGATGTCTATGCCATCGGCGCGATGATCTATCATCTGCTCGCGCGTCGCCCGCCGTACACGCGGGAGACGGGCGGCAAGGTGCGGGCCGTCTTGGCGGAACTCACGAAGGGGCCGCCCGACCCGCTCCACCGTGTCGCGGCCGATGCGCCGGAAGAGCTGGTGGCCATCTGCGACAAGGCCATGGCTCGTGACGTCGGTGAGCGCTACTCCGACACATCTGAGCTCGCCGACGATCTGCGCGCCTTTCTCGAGCAGCGCGTCGTTTCGGCCTACGAAACCGGCGCCGTCGCGGAGTTGCGCAAGTGGGTGGTGCGCAACCGCGGGCTCGCCGGCACGCTCGCGGCACTGATCGTCGTGGCGTTTGCGGGCGTCGCGATGTTCGCGCAGTTGTCGAACGAGCTGGGGGTGCAGAACGAGGCCCTGACGCTGGCGCTCGATCGCGAACAAGACATGGGCGAGGTGCTCGAGTCGCGCAATGCCGACCTGGCCATCTCGCTCGACGATGCTCGCGAGGCACGGCGTGAGGCCGAGTTGGAGCGCTCACGCGTGCTGCGGTTGCTCGTCTCGCCGATGCGCGATCGACTTGTCGCCGAGGCCGACGAACTCTGGCCGCTGTCACCGGACGACATCCCACTCTACGAAGACTGGCTCGAGCGTGCCGATGCGCTCGTGGCGACGCTTGATTCGTCGCCAGACCACAAAGTCCTCGGACATCGCGAGCGACTCGCAGCGCTGCGCGAGCGGGCCTTGCCCATCAGCGCCGAGGCTCTCCAACTCGACTGGCAGCGACACCCCGAGTACGCCGAGTGGGTGGACAAGCGTGACGGCGTCGCCGAGCTCGAAGGCGTGCTGTCCGAACTCAGGCGCAAGACCGAGGCCGGAAAGATCACGCCCGCCGAAGCCCGGATACGCGATCGGATCGAAACGAATCTCCCGGCCGTGATCGTCGAGCGCGATGACCTCGCTGCACAGGTCTGTCAGCAGCGAATGTTCACGTTCGAGGATGGCGATGACGCCCTGTGGCACGGGGAGATCGTGCGCATCATTGCCGAGATCGAGAGCTTCAGCGACGCCGAGCAAGGTCTCATCGACGGAATCTCGCGCGCGCACGGTTGGGGCGTCGCGCGGCGCCTCGAGGAAACACGTCGACTCGAAGAGCTGACGCTGACGAGCCGTGACGCGCGTCGCCGCTGGAACGCGGCCGTCGCATCGATCGCCACGCTCGACATCTACGGCGGCCTCGACATCACGCCGCAGTTCGGGCTCCTCCCGATCGGGCGCGATCGCGAGAGTGGTCTCTGGGAGTTCTGGCACGCGATGTCTGGCGCCGAACCGCAGCGCGCCGAAGACGGTGGACTCGTCCTCGACCTGGACACGGGCATCGTGCTCGTGCTGATCCCCGGCGGCACGGCCTGGCTCGGCGCACAGTCCTATGATCCCGAAGGCCACAACTACGACCCGATGGCCGAGAAGACCGAAGGGCCGGTGTACGAGGAGACGCTCGAGCCGTACTTCATGTCGAAGTACGAGCTTTCACAGGGACAGTGGGTGCGCATGACCGGCCACAACCCGGCGCACTATCCGCCCGGGGCGAACAAGGCGGGCGAGCGCGCGCGGACATTGTTGCGTCCCGTCGAGAACGTCACGTGGGATGAAAGCGTCAAGCTCCTCACGTGGTACGGGCTTGTCCTCCCGTCGGAGAGTGAGTGGGAGTACGCGGCACGCGGAGGAACGACGACGCCTTGGTGGGCCGGCTCGACACGAGACGATCTGACCGACGTGGTGAACTTCTTCGACATGGCCGGTGATCGCGGGGGTGCGGACTTCGATGCGCCGCTGATGTGGCCGGGCTTCGACGACGGCGCGATCATCCACGAGACCATCGACTACGGACGCGAGAACCCGTTCGGGTTGAGCTGTGTCCACGGCAACGTCTTGGAGTGGTGTCGCACGCTCTATCGACCGACGCCCGGTCCGAACGGCTTCGGGGAGATGTACAAGCTCGAGTACGTGATCCGCGGCGGCTCGTTCCTGACGTCGCCAGGTGGAACGCGTTCGGCCTCTCGCGGCAATCACGCGTCGCACGTCCTGGAGCGCGCGCTGGGCCTCCGTCCTGCGCGGCCGATCATGGGGCGTTGATTCGGCGCCCGTCCGGGCCCACGATCGGAAGGGTCCGTCTCTGTGCGCCTGCAGGTCTTGTCGCTACAGTGTCACGGACGGCGGCGGGGCGCCGAGTGGAGAACTGGGTATGAGCGAACGTGAATGGCGAACGACGTCGACGATCATCGATCGGCTGCGAAAGTTCGACGACCGGACGACGTGGGATCTCCTCGTCGATCACTTTCGCGAGCCTGTCATCCGGCTCGGAGTGCGTCTCGGACTCACCCCGCAAGACGCACAAGACGCAGCGCAGGAGACGCTGATCGTCTTCGCCGATTCGATGCGCAACGGCAAGTTCGATCCGTCGAAAGGCCGCCTCAAGAGTTGGCTGTTCGGGATCGCCCATCGTCAGGCACAGAACGCGCGTTCGAAGGTCATGCGCCAGCGTGCAAACACCGTGGCGCTCCCGGAGACGTCGAGCGTCGCCGATCTCGTGCTCGGGCAGGACGACCCCGCCGAGGCCGTCTGGGAAGAAGAGTGGCGCGCGGCGATCTACAAGCGCGCGCTGCGTCAACTGCAGCGCGAAGTGAATCCGCGCACGTACGAGATCTTCCGCATGTCGGTCATCGACGGCTGTGCGCTGGCTGAAGTGACAGAGCACTTCGGCGTCACGGATACCGTCGTCTACAACACTCGGCAGCGTCTCGCTCAGCGCATCAAGCAGCTCCTCGAAGAGTACGAGGACGTCTGACGTCAGGGGAGCGCCATGGACGAGGTTGATGTCGACGCGTCCGCCGGAGCCGCGCTCTGCCCGTCGCGGACGGAACTCTTGGCTGCGTCCGAAGACGGTGTGCTCGACGAGCGTCACGGCGACCACCTCGCGACGTGTGCGACGTGTCGCGTCAGGGTGACGGAGCTGCGCGAGAACGCCAGCGTGTTCTCCGCGCTGCGCGACCTGGGGACGTCGGGGCGACTGCAGGACGACGATGAGGTCGGCGATGCGCCCGCGGGCTACACGCTCGTGCGTGAGATCCACCGCGGCGGGCAGGGCGTCGTCTACGAGGCGCGCGAGCACTCGCCGTCGCGCATCGTTGCGCTGAAAGTCCCGCTGCACGGGCGCTGGGTGACGGCCAATCAACGGCGTCGCTTCGAGCGCGAGATCGAGGTGATCGCGGGGCTGCGTCACCCGAACATCGTCACGCTCTTCGCGCGCGGCACGATGTCGAGTGGCTCGGACTTCTTCGCGATGGAGTACGTGGAGGGGCAAAGCCTCCAAGAGCTCCTTGACGAACGCGCCGAGCCGATGCCCGTCGACATCGCGCTGCCCATGTTCATCACGATCTGCGAGGCCGTCGAGTACGCGCACCAGGTCGGCGTGATTCACCGCGACCTCAAGCCGAGCAACATCATCGTCGATGCCGACGACGAGCCGCATCTGCTCGACTTTGGCATGGCCAAGCTCACCGACGAGTCGCAGCTCAGCGGGCTCACGGTCAGCGGTCAGTTCGTCGGCAGCCTGATCTGGGCAGCGCCCGAGCAAGTTTGGTTCACGAAGGGCGACGGTGTCTCGACGCGTACGGACATCTACGGGCTCGGCCTGCTGCTCTATCGCATGGTGACGGGAGTGCACGCCTACCCGATTCCGTCGAACCCCGGTCAGATGATCGACACGATCGGAAAGGTCGAGCCGCTTCGTGCAAGTCGGCAGCTCGAACGCGAAGTCATCCCGCACGACCTCGACGCCGTGCTGCTCAAGGCACTCGAGAAGCGACCGTCAGATCGCTACCAGTCGGTCAGCGATCTCGTCGCCGACTGTCGCGCCGTCCGCGACGGCAAGGATGTCTCCGTCGCGTCCTACTCGGGTATTCAACGCCTGCGCCGTTCCGCGCGCCGTCACCCGTGGCTCTTCGCCGTGGTGACGGGCCTGCTCGTGCTCGGGGTGACGCTGACGCTGCTCGGTCATCGCGGTCGAATCGAGCTCGAGCAGCAGCGACGACTCGATACGATTGCTCGGGCACGCGACCTCGTCGCCAACGGCAGTCCGTATCGAGGCTTCGAGTTGCTCTGGAACCTCGCGAACACCGAATCGCCCTCGGCGTCGTGGCTCGGCGTGGAGGTCTCGGAGTACGAGCAACTGCGCCTGCGTTGGGCGCTGCGTGAACTCGTCGGGACGTTTCCACTCGAGCGCTCGGTCGACACGGGGCACGGCTCGGCGTTGCCGTTGGGGCTCGTCGTGCATCCTCACGGTCGCGTTCTCTTGATTTACGGCGTGCGCGGTGACTGGGTTGAGATGCGCGACGTCAAGACATTGGAGGTCCTCGGACGCACGTCGATCGACGGGGCGTCAATTCGCACTGTCGAGCTCAGTCCCTCAGGGGAACACATCGCGATCTGGTCAGAGATCGGCGGCGACCTCCAGGTCCATGCCTGGGACGAGGCCGCCTGGCGCGCAGGTGACGTGGTGGCTGAGAATTCACTGCTGCAGGCTGAGTCGGTGTACGACATCGAGTGGGCGCCGAGCGGCGAGGTGCTCATCGTCGAGACGTCGACCGACGGAGTGACGTATCTGTTCGACGAACACCCGGCACCCTTCGAGGAGGTGCGTCGCGTCGGTTCGTTGCCCGGTGTTCTCACGTCGCTGTGCGTGACGGAGACCACGATTCGCGGTTGGGAGTCGTATTATCAACGTCGACACAGCTTGGCGCCCACGCTCGATCGCGCCACAGGCGCGGTTCGCGAGGGACAGGCTCGCGTGGCCTTCTCGACGCCCGACGACTCTCTGTTCTTTCTCACGGCGCCCAATCACTTCATCATGTTCTGGCCGCCGAAAGAGGGAGAGCGCGAGTCGAGAGCCGTGAGGGTCTCTACGCAGAGGCGGCAAGCGCGGCGGTTCGACGTCCACCCCGATCTCGAATACCTGGCGCTGGAGATGCGCCGCGGTGGTGGTGTCGTGGTGCTCCAGATCGGAGCGACCGAGCCCGTCTACGACATTGCTTTCCATCGGTCGAGCCTGCGCGGGCTCGCCTACTCACCGGCGGGCGACGCCCTCTTCACTCTGACGGCCGACGGACGGCTGCAGCGCTTCGCGACGGCGCCGCTCCGTTCGGCGTCGCGCGGCTTCGAACAGGGCGCGTGCTATTCGCATCACGGCGTGACGTACTCCGACGATGGCGCGCTCATCGCTGTCTGCGGCACGGCGGAGGAGGACCGAGCGGGATACATCGGCGTCTGGGATGCCGAGACGCTTCGCCTCGTCGATGAGATCGTCGTCGAGACGAGCGGCAGAAGCGGCGTGATCCCGAGCGTCGTCTTCGACCCAGACGACACCGACCGACTGTTCGCGGTGACGTACGCCGGCGCGCTTCTCGAGTGGGACCGTGATCGCGGCTCGACCGACGTGCTCTACCGTCACGCCGCTCCCCTCAACGACATCGAAGTCGATCCGTCGACGAGGCGTCTGGCGATGTCGGCCAGTCGCTGGGAGCTCCTCGTCTGGGACCTGGAGTCGGGGGTGCTCGACGCCACGCCGGTGGCGGATATCGATCCCAAGCGGTTGGGGCGCATGCCAGCTGTCGCATGGCGGCCCGACGGTGTGCCCGTCGGTGTGACGTTGCGGGGTGACGTCGTCTCGACGTACCACGACAAAGTGCATGTCGCAGACACCTCGTTCCGCGATGTCGTCACGACGCCCGACGGAGCGCAGCTCGTGATCGCGAGTGATAGGGGCGACGTGATCGTCGTGGATGTCGTGGATGAGTGGGGCGCGTTCGTGCTCGGGCAACACGAGTCCGACGTGCTGTCCGTGGCGATCTCGCCGAACGGTCAGCTCGTGGCCTCCGCCGACTCGGGTGGGACGGTCAAGGTCTGGCACCTCGCATCACGCCACGAACTCGCGTCCGTGGCCGTGTCCGGCACGGTGCTCGGCATGGCCTTCAGCCCCTCGGGCCGGGGCTTGACGATCGGCGGCTCCGACCAGCTGACGCACTGGGACTTCGTCCAGGCCGACGAGACGGTCAACCGCGTCGGTGCGCAGATCGCGGCGTGGCCTGCCGAACAGCGGTTCGTCCTCCCGAACCACTGAGCGTCCCGAAGTCGCCGCAGATGGAACACACTCTCGACCTGACGCGGTGCGGGCAGATGTGCACGATAGGGCCTCCCCGTATTGAGGTCGGCGAGGTCCGCGACCCGGTTCCCCCGAGGAAGAACGTCATGGATTGGTTGAGGATCTGCGTGGTCCTGGCGATCGCCGGTGCGGCGGTCGCAGCACAGGACGACGAGGCGCGGGAGTCTCGGCGTGTCGTGCTGACGAACGGCACCGTGATCGAGTCGGACGCCGTCGTGGAGAACGACGACACCGTCGAAGTCGATCTCGGCTTCGAGGTGCTGTCCGTGCCCCGCGCGGAGGTCGCGCGCATCGAACATGTGGTCGCATCACGCCTCTTCCACGAGCAGGTCGGTGGCGAGGACCGCTCGCTCGACGACAACATCAAGGCCGTCGGCGAAGCGGTCGTGCTCGTCCGCACGCCCGTCGGGCTCGGCTCGGGCTTCGTGATCCACCCCGAGGGCTACCTGATCACGAACGACCATGTCATCGAAGGGTCCACGGAGCTCACCGTCGTCGTCTACCGCCAGGCCACCGACGGCCTGCGCAAGGACGAGTACAAGAACATCCGCATCGTGGCCACGAGCGCGCTGCTCGACCTCGCGCTGCTGAAGATCGAACCCGATGAACCCGAAGAGTTCGTGACGGTGCCGCTGAGTAACTCGAACCACCTCGTCCAGGGCGAGGGTGTCTTTGCCGTGGGTAACCCGCTCGGGCTCGAACGGAGTCTGAGCGAGGGCATCATCGCGCTGAAGTCGCGGCTGCTCTCGGGGCAGACCTACGTGCAGACGACAGCGGCGCTGAGCCCCGGCAACAGCGGCGGGCCGCTCTTCAACATGGCCGGCGAGGTCATCGGCGTGAACTCGCTGAAGGCCGTCGCCCAAGGTGCCGAAGGTCTGTCATTCAGCATCCCCGTCAACCGCGTCAAGGCGTTCATCGACAGTCAGGAGGCCTTCGCCTTCGACACGCTCAACGCGAACAGCGGTCACCGTTACTACCCGCCGCCGAAGCAGGGCGACGCGCTGGAGAAGACCCCATGACATCTCTTCGACTCTTGGCTGCCGGCGCCTTGGTCGCCGCCGCGGCACAGGCGCAGATGCCCGCGGGCGACCTCGCCGAGGTGCTCCCGCGCGACACGATGGTGTTCGTGCAGGTCAACGATCTGAAGAAGGGCGCCTTGCTCGATCCCGACGGCGCGATGATGCGGCTCTTCAAGCATGAAGCCGTGCGTTCAGCGTTCGAGGGTGCGTTCGACATGCTCGACACGCTCGAAGACGAGGAGTTCCTCCTCGCGCTTGATCTCGAGGAAGGTGAGATCGGGCGGATGTTCAACGGGCGCGTCATGTTCGCGATTCCCGAGATCACGCTCGAGGAGAGCGAGGTTTCGGTCGGCGCGTCGACGCGCGTTGAGCTCAATCTCGATCTCGCCCGCGGCGTCGTCATGATGGCCGACTTCGACGGCACCGAAGACCGGCTCGAGACGTTGCTCGAGAACGCCGCGAAGCTGCTCGAAGAGGAAGACGACGTTCACAGCGCGGGTCTCTTCAGCTATGACGAAGACGGCGTGCGCCTCTTCAACATCGAGCAGGTGAGCACGGACCGCGAGGTCGACAGCGGCATGTGGCTGGCGCTCATCGACGAGGTGCTGCTCTTCTCCGACGAAGAGGACACGCTGCTCGACTTCGTCGACATCGCCGACAAGGGCGCGCCCGAAGGCGACCGACTCAGCGACGATGCGCGCTACCTCGAGACGCTCGACCGCGCGGGCCCGCACGACGTGCTGATGTATGTCAACACGGGCGCGCTCCTGCCACTCGTCAACGAACTCATCGCCCACCAGCTCAAGAAGCAAGGGCCGTCGGTCGAGATGTTCCTGCGTGTCGACGACCTCATCTCGACGTTGCGTCTCGAGGCCTTCGAGAGCTTGTTCGCAGCCGCGTACGTCGAAGACGACGAAGCCGGGTTCATGTACGGGATGACGCTCGCGGACAGCGACAAGGGCCTGCACCGGATGCTGACGTACGGCAACTCCGGCGTCGACCTGCCCGACTACTTCAGCTCCGACTTCCACTCGGCGTCGATCAGCCTCTTCGACCCCGCAGCGGCCTACGAGGTATTCGACGAGATGTTGCAGTCGATCTCGCCGATGGCGCACGGGATGCTCACGGCGCAGATCGAACAGCTCGAAGCCGAGACGTTCCCGCTTCGCGACGCCCTGCTTCGCAACCTCGACAGCCGCGTCGTCTCGGTGGTGGGGTACCCGGAGGCCAGCACGGCCGGCCCGAAGGACTATCCGTCGACGGCCTACGTGATCCGCGTCAAGGATCCGCAGTCGCTCGAGGACGCCCTGGCGCGCTGGGGCGATGACATCACCGGCGAAGAGCCGGTCGAGTTCATGAACGAGACGATTCGCATCGTGCCCATGGGCATGGGGATGGCGCCCGGCCAGAAGGACAGCAAGCTCGCCTTCGCGGTGGTGCAGAACAACGTCGTGCTCTCGATGGGCGACCCGAAGATGGTCGAGAACCTCATCGCGCACATCAAGAACCCCGGCGAGTCGCTGCTTGAAGACGAAGACCTCATCGCCGCGTTCGACGACATGCCCGGTGAAGACGTCGTCGAGCTGGGCTTCGTCAACGTCGCCGACCTCCTCAACAACATGATCCGCGGCGGCGACGGTGCACTCGCCTACCAGATGATGATGACGACGGACCCCGACGACCTCGAGCGCATGCTCGAGGCCAAGGAAAAGCTCGACGAGCTCCCGGATGTCTCCGACATCCAGTACTTCCTCGTCACGAAGGGCTACCGCACCGACGACGCTTACGTGCTGCGCATGCTCCTTCGGCCCAACCTCGACGGATGATTTCCTCCATGAAGGTCTTCTCAATCGCGCTGGCGACGCTCGTCGCGAACATGCTTATCGTTCCGCCGTCGGCAGCGTTGCAGGGTGATGACGCCCCGTTCCGCCTCGTCGGTCCGCGCGTCGCGAAGCTCGACTGGAACACGCGCGGCATGACGGCCGGAGATCTCGACGGTGACGGCCGCCTTGACCTCGCGCTCGTCAACAACGATCGCGCGCGGATCGATCTCCTCTACCAGCGCACGTCCGACGAGCTGCTGGCCGTCGCCAAGACGCGCCTGTCGTCGCCGCGCTGGGAGCCGATCATCGAGGATGCCCCGTTCCTGAAGGAAACCGTCACGACGGGCGACTTCATGTACGACGCGGCCATCGTCGACGTGAACGGCGACGGCCGGAACGACCTCGTCTACACGGGCAAGCGGGATCGCATCGCGATCAAGCTGCAAACCGGCGACGGTGTCTGGGACGAACGCTGGGCCTACGACCGCGACACGCCGAACGCGAATGTCGGGTCGCTCGAGGTCGCCGACATCGACGGCGACGGTCGTGACGATCTCATCGCGATGACGACGACGGCGATCCTGATCTTCCGGCTACAAGGCCAGCTCGACGTCCTCCCGCGACCCGACAAGTACCGCGTCAGCGAGGAGAACCCGCAGAGTCTTGCCGCGCGCGATCTCAACGGCGACGGACGACTCGATCTCGCCTACATCGCCGAAGGCAGCGACCGTGCTCTGCGCGTGCGCTACCAGGATGCGGCGGGCGACTTCGGTCCCGAACTCGGCCTGCCGGTTCCGGTCGGCGCGGCCGACTGGGATGTGCTCACCTGCGAGAACGGTGGCACCGAGCTCGTGACGATCAAGCGCACGCGCTCGGAGCTGCAGTTCACGCCACTGTCCGGCGAGGCCGGTTCGATCGGACGGCGCGCGTCGCTGGCGATCCGCAACTACCCCGTTCCGAAGTCGGGCGTCGATCCGTCGCTCTACGCCGTCGGCGACTTCAGCGGCGATGGTCTTCCCGACGTCGCCGTGGCCGACACGAACGGCGCCGCGATCCACCTCTTCGTGCAGGACGGCAGCGGCGAGTTCGGTCGCCCGGTCGAGTTCCCGTCGCTCCAGGGCATCTCGTCGCTGGCGACGCTCGCACTCGGCAACGGCGCCACGGCTCTGCTTGTCTGCAGCGAGAAGGAGGGCATGGTCGGCATCTCGACGATGCGCGACGGCCGGCTGAGCTTCCCGACGAATGTCGACGTCCCCGGTGAGCCGCTCGTGGCCACGGGCGCCGACCTCGACGGTGACGGCCTCGCGGAGATCCTCGTGGCGGCGAAGGACGGTCGCCGTTTCAACCTCGAGGTACTCCGACGCGACGGCGAGAGCTGGACGGGCGACTCGCCCGTCAAGCTCGGAGCGATCAAGCGCAGCCCGACGGGCCTCATCGCCCACGATCTCAACGATGACGGCGCCGTCGACATCGCCATGTTCATCCCGCGCGAAGCCACGCGGCTGCTCGTGCAGGAGGGCGACGGCAAGTTCCGCGAGATCGGCGAAACCGACTCGGTGCGTACGAGTCAGTTCGAAGGCGTGCTTCCCGATCGTTTCGGGATCGGTGACTTCACGGGCGACGGCCGGGCCGAGATGCTCGTGGCCGGCAAGGGCTTCGTGCGCGCCTACCGCATCCGCGCCGACGACTCGCTCGAGATCGTCGACCAGGCGAATGCACGCAACAGCCTCGACGAACTCGCCGGTCCGATGCTCTACGACCTCGACGGGGACGGAACCAAGGAGCTGCTCTGCTACTTCCAGGAGGAGGCGCGTTTGCAGGTGCTCGACCGCAACGAGTCGGGGCTCTACACCTACCGCGACTCGCTGGATCTCGCGCCGATCAGCCTGCAGCACGTCGCTGTGGAAGACCTCGGCGGGCCCGCGGGCCGGCGTCTGATGTTCTTCGGCTCGGATCGCTTCTGGTCGGTCCCGCCGGCGCAGACGGGCAATGCCTCGGCGTCGATCGCGACGTTCCGAACCGACCTCGAGGACGTCGACTTCACGCGCTTTGCGCTGGGCGATCTCAATCACGACGGTCGCATCGACGTGCTCGGCATCGACGGCGGTGAACACGTCATCGAGATCCTCAGCGGCGGCTGCGACGTGCCGTGGACGAGCAAGCTCTTCTTCACCGTGTTCGAGAAGAACCGCTTCAACCGCTCGAACCGTGGAAGCGGGGACCAGCCGCGCGAAGTGCTGGTCGGCGACTTCACGAACGATGGCCTCGACGACTTCCTGTTGCTCATCCACGATCGCGTGCTCCTCTATCCCCAACAGCTCGCGGAGGGCTGAGCGACATTTCAGCTCTACGACCGGCGCCCCTGAGCGCCCTCCTCGTTGCCGTTCTCGCGATCGGCTGGGCCGGGCTCTACGCCAAGACACACCTCGACCAGCGCCTCGAGCCCGTCGTCGAGCTGTCGTACGCGCTCGTCGAGGCGCGCCTTCCCGGCGTGTCGGCGGGGGAACTCGAGAGTGTGCTGACGGTGTCGCTCGAGGATGCCCTGCTTGCGCTGCCGGATGTCGTGGACACGAAGGCGACGACGCGCGATGGCCTCGTCCTCATCGTCGTCGAGGCCTCGAGCCTTGCGCAGGCCGGAGCGGCGTGGACGTCCGTCGAGGATCGCCTCGCGCGCATGCGGAGCGAACTCGCGGAGGCGTTCATCGGCCTCGAAGGGCCGCTGCTGCATCGTCCTTCGGAGCAGTGGGCCGAGGCGCTCGTCGCGGTGACGTCAACCGATGCTGCCGGTGCTGCACCGATGGCGGCTGCGCGTCAGCTCGCCGACGAACTCGCGGCTGCCGACAGCGTCGCGCACGTCGAGATCGTCGGGCGTCCCCGTGAGCAGATCGTGCTCACGTACGACGACGACGAGTTCACGAACGCAGGCACCACGCCGCTCGAGTTTCGCGAGTACCTCCGCGGCCAGCACATCACGGCTCCGGGCGCGTACCTCCAAGGCGGAGGAATGATCCAACCCGTCGAGACCCGCGCGCGCATCCGCTCCATCGAGGAACTCCGGCAGCTTCCCGTGCGCGACCCCAGCGACGGTGATCCCGTCAACCTCAGTCGACTCCTCGACGTCTCGCGTGTTCCGATCTCGCCGAACGTCGAGCACGTTCGCAGTGGCGGACGCGCGGCGATTGCGCTTGCCGTTCAGCGCAAGCGAGGTGCGAGCCTCGACGTCTTCGCTGCGGACGTCGAACGTGTTCTCGCCCACGCGTCCGAGCAGGGCAGTGTGGCCGAGATCGTGGCCTTCCAGCCGCAGGTCGTGCGCACGGAGATCGATCGCTTCGATAGCAATCTCGTGCAGACGTTCGTCGTGATCCTGGTGCTGCTCGTGGCCGTCTTGGGGCTGCGTACCGGGCTGTCGGTGGCGCTGATCGTGCCGCTCGTCGTGCTGGCGACGTTCATCGTCATGCTCGCGGGTGGCATCGGCCTCGACGTCGTCACGCTGTCGAGCGTGATCCTCGTGCTCGGCCTGCTCGTCGACAACCACATCGTCATGGCCGAGCGCATCCATCGCCTTCAGGAACAAGGTGTCGAGCGCGCGGCCGCGATCTCGAAGTCGCGGCGCGAACTCATCGGCCCGCTGCTCGCCGCCGCAGCGACGACGGCTTTCGGGTTCCTTCCGATCGTTCTCACCCATGAACCCATCGGCGAGTACGTCGGCGGCCTCTTTTGGGTGGTCGTGACGGCGCTGATCGTTTCACTCGTGCTGTGCTTCGTCGTCACACCGGCGCTCCAGCCGATCCGGCGCGGACTCCACGAGGTCGGCGCGCTCGAGACCCGCTACCGCGCAGTGCTCGCGCGCACGTCGCGCTTCGCGGGCGTCCTGGCGCTCGCGGCCGTGCTTCTGTGCGTGGGTGGGGCCATGATGCTGATGTCGCACGAGCGCATCTTCTTCCCGGCCTCGAGTCAACCGCTCTGGACGTTGGAGATCGACGCGCCGCAGGACCGCGACACCGAAGTCGTCGCTGCTCTCGTCGGCGACCTCGAGCGGCATCTCGCCGAGGAGACGTCGCGCGCGGACACTCCGCTGCGACGCTGGCTGTCGTTCGCGGGGCGTTCGGCGCCGGCCATCCAGGCCTCGATGCCGACGCGCGCCTTTGCACCGCATTACGCGCACGTCTTGTTGCAGGTCGACCCCGACGTCGCGTCCGAGGAGTTCGCCGTGCGGCTCACGGCCTGGGCCGACGAGCACGACGATGCGGCCACGATCCGCTTCCATCCCGTCCAGCTCGGCGCTCAGCTCGAGTGGCCCGTCCAGTTCGAGGTGCGCGGGCCGGCGGAGTCGGTCTCCGCTGTCGCGCATCACGTCGTCGCGGAGTTCGATGCCGCCGGCGGTGTCCACACCTCCACGGACTGGGGCGCGCCGATCGAGAAGCTGCGTGTCGTGCCAGACCGCGCGGCGCTCGCCGAACGCGATCTCACTGTCGGTGACGTGACGCTTGGCATGCACAGCGTCGTTCACGGTCTGCCGCTCTTTACTCTGCTCGAGGAGGACGGCCAGATTCCCGTGATGCTGAAGGCCTCGGTCAAGCGCGACGATCCGCGCGAGGCGCTCTCGGATGCCTACGTCTACCCGCGCAAGGGCGATCCGGCGCTGCTGTACGAAGTTGCCGAGATCACATCGACACGCGAGGCTCCCGCGCTCGTCCGTCGCCGCGGACTTCCCGCCATCACCGTGCGGGCCGATGCTGCCGACGATGCCGCCGCACTCGCGCTCGAGCAAACGCTCAACGAGCGGCTCGACGGCCTGCGTGCCGAGCACTCCGACGTCACGATCGAGGCGGTCGGGATCTCTGCGTCGGCCTCACGAGCCCAGCGCGCGATCCTCGACCAAGCTCCGTGGGCGCTGCTCTTGATCCTGCTCTGCTTGCTGGCGCAGTCGCGTTCAGTCCTCGACACGACGCTCACGCTGCTGACGATCCCGCTGTCGTTCGCGGGCGTCGCCCTCGGCCTCCAGCTTTTCGGCGAGGCCTTCAGCTTCATGACGTTGATCGGGATGACGGCCCTCGCCGGCATCGTCGTCAACAACGCCATCGTGCTCATCGCGAGCATCCGGCGGCGCGTCGTCGAGGCCGGCGAGGTGTCCTTTGACATTGTCGTCGACAGCGCCGCGCATCGCTTGAGACCGATCATGCTCACCACGCTCTGCGCGCTGGCGGGAATGGTCGTGCTCTACGCATCCGGCGGGCCCATGTGGCGCCCGCTCGCCGCGACGATCATCAGCGGTCTGGTCGTCTCGACCCTGCTCGTTCTGTTCGTCCTGCCTGTGCTGTACGGCGCGGCGCTGTCGAAGTTCTCGCGCTTCAGCTGACGCCGAAGTGCCAGTCGTAGCCCGGCTGGAAGATGTCGTCGCTGCGGAAGACGAAGAAGACGAACCAGCGGTAGATGTTGAAGTGGCTCTCACCGAGCACCGGCGTCGACGTGACGACGTGGGCGCCCGTGCTGTCGGTTGTCTCGATGGTCAGCTTGGTGAAGCCGAGCTGGCGGTGGAAGTCGAAGATGTAGAGGCCGGGGAACGCGAAGCCGACGCTGTTGATCTCGGGGATCCCGAGAGTGATGCGCCGGTCGTCCGTGCCGGACGTGCCGATCATCGCGTTCATCGTCATGTCCGCGTCCTCGGCCACGACGTTTGCGCCGTCGCGACGCAGGCGTGCTTCGAGCGCCGTCTTGGCGTAGGCGACCTCGGCGTCCTGAGCCAGGCTCGCCGTCGTCACTGTCACGGAGCGACCGCTCACGTCGGGCAGTGCGCTGGCTTCGACGGCCTGCACGATCGAGTCCGTCAGGAGCAGCTGTTCGGTCGCGGTACGCGGCGTGTTCGAGGTCGCACGGTTGTAGCCACAGCTTGGCAAGGCGACGAGGAAGCAGAACGTGAGGGCGGCGAATCGCGGCGACATCGGGGGGCTCCGTGGGATGAAAGCGGGGAATCGTAGCCCCCGTGCGCATCGGTTTCGATGAGGGATTTCGTACGTGGACCTTTGAGACGGAGAGGTCCGTGCGCCGGTGTGGTCAGTATCGGGAGCGGTGCTGAGGCGGTGTTCGACGGGGGCCGCGCTCCCTTCTCTTGGAGAGCAGCATGGGTGACCACGGTGGAGGGCGGTGCGCAGGCGCCATCACGATTCTCGCGTCGACGGCGTTGCTGCTGTCTGCCGCGGCGGGGGCCCAGGACGACATCCTCGTCCCCGGCTTCGGAAACGACGGCGTGCGCTCATACGATGCGTCGAGCGGAGCCTTCAACCAGGTCTTCGTGACAGAGGCCGACGGCGGACTCGACGGCCCGCACGGAGCCTGCATCGGCCCGGATGGTCACCTGTACGTGGCCTCGTTCCACACCGGCAACGTCCTGCGCTACGACGGCACGAGCGGTGCGTTGATCGACGAGTTCATCGGCGTGGGGTCGGGTGGACTCGACGGACCGATGCACTGCGTGTTCGGCCCCGACAAGAACTTCTACGTCGCGTCGTTCAACAACGGCGGGGTCATTCGATACGACGGCGCGACGGGCGCGTTCATCGATCACTTCCTCGCGCCGGGGTCGATCCCGTCGATGTTCAGCGAGTTCCTGCGGTTCGGTCCCGACGGAAATCTCTACGTGTCGACGGGGGCGATCCTGAACGGCATCTTGCGGCTCGACGGGCAGACGGGCGCCATCATCGACCTTCCGGTCCTTCCGGGCGCCGGTGGGCTCACCGACCCGCACGCGTTCACCTTCGGCCCCGACGGACGTCTGTACGTCGCGTCGTTCGGGTCGCACCAAGTGCTGCGCTACAACACGACGACGGGTGCCTTCATCGACGAGTTCATCGGTCCGAGTTCGGGGCTCATCAGTCCCCACGGTTTGACGTTCGGCAGCGACGCTCATCTCTATGTGACGTCGTGGGGAACCGACGAGGTCTTGCGCTACGACGGCAAGACCGGCGCGTTCATCGACATCTTCGTCAGCGCCAACGACGGCGGGCTCGTGAACCCTCAGCAGGTCATCTTCCGCCCCGACAATCAGCTCGAGTTCTTCGGCCCGTTTCCCGGATCGGCGGGCGTCACGAACCTCTGGGAAGTGTCGGGTGCCGAGCCGGGTGACACGATCAGCTACGTCGTCGGGCTCACGCCTGTGTTCGTGAAGGTGAAGGCATGTCTCGGCATGTCGCTGCAGACGCTGCCGCTCTTCACGGTGGCCGTTCCGACCGATGGCAGCGGCAACTCGGTCTTCGGTGGGCCCGTCCCGATCGAAGCCATCGGCCTCACGATCTACGTCCAGGCGCTCGACATCACGTCGTGCCTCGGCAGCACGGTGATCAAGCACACCTTCTGAAGCAACACACGCAGCGACGGCACGTGCGGTGGGTCAGCGAGCCGTCGAGACCATCACAGTCACGGCTCGAGTGAGGTCACAGCGAGTCGCACCCGGGGGGCAGCACCCCCGCATCGAGGAGTCAGTCATGAAGCTTTCAATGGTTACGGTCGCTCTCTTCTGCACGGCGACGCTTTCGGCGCAGGAACGCCCGATCTTCTCCGAAGCCGGCGTCGAGCATCTCATCGATCTGTCGTCCGACGGCTTCGAGGCCAAGCCCGACATCTCTCACGACCTCAAGACGTTGCACTACGCGTCGTCGCAAGAGGGCGGCTTCGGCTCGCTCGACCTGTGGTTCGCGACGCGCTCGGCGCAGGGCGAACCCTTTGGTGCGCCCACGAATGTCACCGAACTCAACAGCGTCGAGCGCGACCACACGCCGACGACGAACGCCGCGCTCACCTACATGGTGTTCTCGTCAAGTCGTGACGGCGGGCTCGGCACAGACGATGCCTACGAAACGTCGCGCCCCGACGCGAACTCGCCGTGGAGCGCGCCGGTGAACCTCACGGTGCTCAACTCCGACAAGCGCGACATGGGATTCACGATCACCCCCGACGGTCTGTGCCTCTACATGAGTTCGAATCGCGGAACGCCCGGTGGGCCGAAGGAAGGCTCGTTCGATCTCTACATGTCCACGCGGACCAGCGTCGACGAGAGTTGGGGGCGGCCCGAGCCCGTCCTCAGCATCAACACGCCGTTCGACGAAAAGTTCCCGTCGGTGACGGCCGACAACCTCACGCTCTACTTCGCCTCGACGCGCCCGGGCAGTGAACTCAACGAATCGGCCGAGCCAAGCGAAGACGTGTGGGTCGCGATGCGGCCCGACGTCGACTCGCCGTGGACCGTCATCGAACCCGTCTTCGAGTTCAACACGGGGTTCAACGAGTACCTCATGTCGATCGCCGACGATCACAGCGAGATGTTCTTCGTCTCCGATCGGCCGAGTTCGCTGGGGTCGTACGACCTCTACCGCACGATGGCGGTGCCCGGCGTCACGCGTTTCGGTGCGGCCAACGACGGCGCTTTCGGCACGCCGCGCATCCGTTCGACGGGCGGTGCGCCCGCGCTCGGCAACGCCGACTTCGAGCTCGAGATCACGCGCATCTCGCCCGACGGCATCGGCTCGCTGTTCGTCGGTACGGAGGCCGTCGGGCCGCTGCTCGTCTCGCTGCGTGCACCCTTCGTGCGTTTCGTCTTCCAGTCGGATGTCATGCCGTTTGACGAGACGATCGCGGCACCGGTGCCCTTCGATCAATCACTCCTCGGGCTCGAGTTCGTGCTGCAAGCGGTCGTGGCCGACGTGAGTGGCGAGCTGCAGCTCGGGTCGGTGACGGTGGCGACGACACCCGGCCTGCGCACCGTCGTGCAGGAGAACTGACGGATGGACATGACGAGCGGGACTCGGTGGCGCTGCCGCGCGGTTGCGACGGGCTGCGCGCTGACGCTGGCTGTCGGTGCGGCGTTCTCTCAGGGAGCCGTCTGGGTTGTGGACGACGATGGAGGCGTTGGCGTCGATGCGGTGTCGATCCAGACGGCGGTCGACGGCGCCAGCAACGGTGACGTGATCCTCGTGCGCCCCGGCGACTACGACGGCTTCGATGTCATGGGTCGCGGCCTACACATCGTCGCGGACGGGATCGGTGTGGCCGTGAACGGCGCTATCGTCGTCGAGGGTCAAGGCCTGTCGAACCCGCTCGTCTTGCGCGGCCTGTCCCTCGGCAGCACGGGGCTCATCGACCTGCGCACGTCGTCGGGGCGTCTGTGGATCGAGGACTGCACCGCTTCGGGCGCCTCGCTGTCGACGTGCCAGTCGGCGGCTTTCATCCGCTGCGCCTTCGCGTCGTCGACGACCGTCTCCGGTATGCGCTCCTTCAAATCCAAGGGTTTCGTGCTCGAGACGAGCGTGAGTTCGGGCGACGGCGTTCCCGGTGCGCTCGACGACAAGCTCGGGATTCCCTTGCCGGGTGGTCAGGGCGTCCACGGGCTGCGCCTCGACGGCAACGACGAGATCTTCGCGAGCGCGTCGGCCTTCAGCGCCGGCGACGGCGGGGACGGGCTCGACCCCGACGGCATGGGCAACGGGTGCAGCAGCGGCGGTACCGGCGGCTTCGGGATCTCGGTCTTCGGGACGACCTCGCTCGTCCACGCCCAGCAGTCGACGTTCGCGGGCGGCATCGGCGGGGCGGCAGGCCTGGGCTGCGCCGCCGGTGGACCGGGCGGTGAGCTGCAGGCCTTCCCGCCCGGCCAGAACCCCATCGACGTCGTCGGCAAAGTCCCACGCAGCCTCGTGGCCAACTCGCCCGTCCGTGAAGGCGGCGTCCTCACGATCGACGTCGACGCCGAGCCGAACGACACGCTCTTCCTGCTCTTCGGGTTCGAGCAACAGCACGTCTTCCTCCCGGGGCTCGCGGGCGCGCTGCTGATCGGCAACTTCGCCGTGACGGCCGGCTCGTTCGCCGTGCCGGCCAGCGGCGAGCTGTCGCTGCCGATCGTCGTCCCCGACCTCGGACCAGGGATCGAGTCGGTGACGGTGTTCCTCGGTGGCGGATTCATCGGGGCGGGCGGTGAGCGCGTGCTCGGCTCGTCGACGGCCGTCGCGTTGCTCGACGCGTCGCTGTGATGAGCCGCGATCGTTCTGCCGTGACCGAGTCGGGTCAGCGTGACGTGAGCAACGGCGTGAGCGCGGCGACGAGTGCCTCGGCCATGTAGTAGTGCCCCGGGGGGAGCATGTGCACGTCGTCCATGAACAGGTTTCCCGTCTGCGCGGCGAGTGCTGAGCGAGGGTCGACGACGGTGAGATCGAACTGCGCGGCGACGTTGTCGATGGCGGCGTAGAACTCGTCCTTCCAAAGCCGCGGCATGTCGTCGCGCAGGGGCTCTTTGACGAGGACGAGCGTGACGCCCTCGTTGCGACACAGTGTGGCGAAGTCGTTCAGAACGGCGGCGAAGCGCTCGGGTGGCGTCCGCTCGTCGGCCGTACCCGCGAGCGCGCGCCACGCCTCGAGCGCGCTCTGCGTGCCGTGCGCGTCGACGTGTGCGCGCAACGCCCGCAGCCACTCCTTGCCGCGCATCGCCTCGGTGCGCCCGGTCTCGAAGGCCTCCGTGTCATGCACATACTCGGGGGCGCTGATGCGTGCGAGGTAGCGCGGCTCGTCGAGTTGCGTGATGAGGTAGGTGTCGTTGTAGGTGAAGGACAGCGTCACGATGTCTGGCGCGAAGGCGAGCAGGTACTCGCGGAAGACGACGAGCATGCGCGCCGCAGAGCTGCCGCGGATCGCGCCGTTGATGACCTCGATGGGCTGCTCGGCGTGGGCGTCGTTCCAGAGGCGTTCGACGAGCGTGGGGTAGTCGAGCCCGGAGCCGGCCGGGACCCCGTGGCCCCACGTGCTCGACGAGCCGAGTGCCATCACGCGCACGACGCCCGGCGCGGGCGAGAGCGCGTGGCGACGGCCGCGGAAGCGATGGTCGCGGAGTTCGTCGCGATAGCGGCGGATGGCCGGGTGACGAAAGGCCATCGTGCCGGGCACGAGTCGCTCGCCGGGGAAGGTGTAGGGCGTGACGGTACGCACGGCCGGCTCCGTCGAGGTCGGGGTGACGAGCGACGTCAGTGCGGCCGTGGACGCGAGGGTGCCGAGCAGCACGAGCGTCCACTCGGCAATGTGCCGGCGTGGCGGGCGTACCGGGTCGAGCCAGCTGACGCCGTGAGCTGCGAGGAGTAGGCCCGTCGCTCCGAGTGCGAGAGTTGCCGTGATCGGCGCGAGGCGTCCCGCGTCATCGACTTGTGCGAGTGCGAAGGCGATCGGCGCGACCGCGGGGACCAGCGCCATGCATGCGCTCGAGAAGCGTTGGCCGAGCGTCACGCGGCTGAGAAGTCCGAGCAGGAGCACGAGCGCGACGAGGGTGAATGCGCCGGCGAGGCGCGGGTCGCGATGCGCCTCGGTGTCAGTGCCGAGCGGTGTGGGAGTGACGACGAGGCTCTCGATGTCGACCGTGCCTGCCGCGGCAAGGACGAAGGTCGTCCCGGCCGGTGAACAGCGCGCATCGGCGCGGGCCGTGACGAGCACCTGACCGTTCCAACTCGCCTCGAACTCCTCCCCGCGGGTGGCGAGCCGCAGCGTGCCCCACGTGTCAGCGGGCAGCGTCGTGTCCGTCGCGGCGAGGTCGACGAGCTCGTGGCTGCTCAGCCGTGAGATCGTCGTTCCGAGCGCGTCGATCGTTCCGGCGCACAGCGCGACGCCGGCCACGGGTTCGTCGAGCGGCGCACGCACGCGGACCTCGACGAGCGAATCGGGAGCAAAGCGCGCTCGCAGCTCGACGGTGACGTCGCGGTGCATGAGGTCTGTCGCCAGGGCGTTGGACGCGTCGAGCGTCAGAGCCGCGTCGTGCGTGAAGGGTGTCGGCACGACGTGTGGACGCCAGTGTCGCTCGGCGGCGTCGTGCGCCTCGTGCGCAGTGCGCGCGGCCCCGGCCATCAGCGCGGCGAGTGCGACGAAGAGCAGCCCGCTCGTGAGGATCGCGGCGCTGCGGGATCCGACGTTCTTCTCGCGCAGTCGCGACCAAGCCGACGGCGAGAATACGGCGATCAGGGCGACGACGAGCAGAGCCGTCAATGCGTTTGTGATCGGCACGACCGCTGCGAGAACGGCGAGGGCGCCGAGCGGTGCGAGCAGGCGCGTCGAGGCATCGAGCCAGGTGACGGCGGGTGTGCGCGTACGCCGCGTGGCGAGCCAAGCGGTGACCCACAGCACGACGAGCGCGGCGGCGGCGAGGCGCGTGGTGACCGTGTGGCGGTGCGCGCGCCGGGCGACGTCGTCAAAGTTGTCCGACAACTCGCGCCCCGCAGCCGACGTCACGCCGAGGTGTGCGAGTGTCGTGTCGTCAGCCCAGACGACCGCGTCCGCGAGCGTCGTCTTCGTCGTCGCGTGCTCGAGGACCGACACGCCGTTCCAAAGGACGACGAGTTCGCCGGCGACGAGTTCGATCGCAAGTGTGAACCGGTCGGTGAGCGTCCGCTGGAGCCCTTCGACCGACAGGCGCTCGAGTTCGTCCCAGACCCCACCGCCATCGACCGACAAGGCCACGCTGAGTGGTTCGCTCGGCACGATGACGAGGCGTTGGCGGCCCGTCTCGGCGTCGCCGAAGCGGACATCGACGTAGCCCGATTGACGCCCAGTGGCGCTGCCGGCGAGCTCGAGGGCCACCAGCGACATGTCGTCGAACACGAGCCGACGACCGGGCGCGAGCAGCAGCCCCTCCGACGTCGTCGGCCAACTCAGCGACGCTCCGACGCGGTCGACGAGGTGCCAGAACTCGCCCCGCGTGACGAGCCCGCTGTCGGCGGGGACGCGCGGCCACGCGAGCAGCGCCACGCACGCGAGTACCCAGGCGATGCGCCGCCAGACCTTCACCGGGACGGCCATGCGCGGATCAACCGTGGGGCTCGGAGAGGATCCAGATGCCGGCGGCCTCGTTGCGCCGAATGGGCATCGTCATGCGAACGTCGGACTGGGCGTCGGCGACGAGGTCTTCGAGCTCGTCCTCGATCGCGCCGTCGGATAGCTCGCCGAGGCGTGCGCGGAAGGGCTGTCCGGCGTCGTGCCAGTAGCAGCCGCGGATCGCGCGTGGATGGGGGAAGAGCCCGACGAGGCGCGCCGGGTCGTATCCGCAGACGTAGTGCTCGAACATCTCGAGCATGCGCTTGCGACGCTTCCAATCGTCGTTGTGCGCGGCCGGGGCGAACGGGACGAGGCAGAAGACGTAGCGTTTCGCCAGCGCGCGCATGTTGTGTGCCGCGAGATCGTCCTGGGCGATGTGCTCGAGGATTTCCACGGACGTCACCATGTCGAAGCGCGGCGTGGCGCCAGGCTCGAGGATGTCGAGCTCGCCGAACGTGATGTTCGTCAGCTCGTAGCGCTCTGCGAGGTTGCGCGCCGTGCGTTGGTCGTGCGTGGCTGCGGCGTAGTCTGTGACGTGGAAGCGCCGCTCGGGGAACTCGATCGCGAGGGCCACCTCTGCCAGCGCGTGGCCTGCACCGCACACGAGCACCGAGCGCGCGTCCGTGGCAAGTCGCAGCGCCTCGCGCGCGTGGATGTAGCGCAGGAAGCGCCACGTCTTCCCGCGCATCAGGCGCAGGTGGATCGCGCGCAGCTGTCGGTCTCTCTGTGCCGTCGTGAGCATCGGCGCAGCATACCGTGACGCGCCGCTCTCAGTCGCGCGCGTCGCGACAGCGTGCGAGCTTCGTGAGCATGAATCGACGCTCGGGTTCCGAGCACGGCAGCGTGAGGGCGCGTTCGAGCCAGCCGGCAGCTTCGTCGAGCTGACCGGTCTGCATGAGGAACTCAGCGCGCAGCGCCGAGTAGAGGTAGTACGACGACAGGCTGGCCTCGTCGTCGAGTGCGTCGAGTGCACGCAGGGCCGCCGCCGGGCCCTCCACCAGCGCGAGGGCGACGGTGCGGTTGAGGGCCACGATCGGCGAAGCGCGCAGGCTCATGAGGCGGTCGTACTCGACGAGGATCGCCGGCCAGTCGGTGGCTTCCCAGCTCGACGCCGTGGAGTGGCAGGCTGCGATGGCGGCCTGGATGTGGAACGCCGAGCGCTCCTCACCGCGGGCCGAGCGCACGAGAAACGTGAGACCCTCGGCGATCATCGGCACGTCCCAGCGCGAGCGGTCCTGGTGCTGGAGGAGCACGAGATTGCCGTCCCCGTCGGTGCGTGCGGGGAGGCGCGCGCCCTGCAGGAGCATCAACGCGAGCAGGGCTTCGACACGCGGTTCGGCCGTGTCGGCGCGGTGCAGGAGCAGACGCACGAGGCGGATGGTCTCGCGCATGAGGTCGTCGCGGACGAGCGCCGAGCCACTGTGTGCGACGTGGGCTTCGTTGAACATGACGTAGAGGACGTCGAGCACCGGGTCGAGACGCGTCGCGATCTCGGCGGGCCGCGGCGCGGAGATCGTGACGCCGTCGTCGCGCAGGCGTCGTTTGGCGCGCACGAGCCGCTGGGCAATGGTCGCTGACGGCGTGAGGAAGGCCCGCGCGATCTCGTCGACGCCGAAGCCGCACAGCGACTTGAGCGTCAACGCAACCTGGGCGTTGCGCGGAAGCGACGGATGACAGCAGGCGAACATGAGGCGCAGCTGGTCGTCACTGAGTTCGTCGTCGAACGTCGCGTCGGCCTGGCCGGCCGCCGCGGCCGCGGCGCGCTCCGACCACGCGAGGATCTCAGGTGTCTTCTCGGCGAGCGAGGCGTCGCGTCGGATCGCATCGATCGCCGCGTTGCGTGCCGTCGCGAAGAGCCACGCGTCGGGCTTGCTCGGTACGCCGCGAAATGACCACACGCGCAGCGCCTTGAGCAGCGCCTCCTGGACGACATCCTCGGCGAGCTGCAGGTTCGCGACACCGAGGATGCGCGTCAGCGTCGCGACCATCTGTCCCGCGCGCTCGCGGAACAGATGGTCGACGAGGGCGCCGACGGGAGTCGAGTGCGGCGCCGTCACGCCTTCTCGGTGGGCATCATCGACTCGACCTCACGGACGTCGATCCGCCCGCCGAACCTCAGGTGCGGGTGGTCGCGACAAAGCTCGACGGCGTGCTCGTAGCTCTCGGCGCGGATCGTGTAGAAGCCGCCGATCACCTCTTTCGCCTCGGCGTACGGACCGTCGACCACGCTGACGTCACCGTTTTCCATCGTCATCTGCTTGCCGCCCTCGTCCTTCAGCTTCTCTCCGGCGACGAGCTGGCCTTTGGAGTCGAGGCGTTGGCCCCACGCGGAGTACTCGCGGATCGCGGCTTGGATTTCGTCGGGGCTCATGGTGAAGAACGGGTTGTCTTGCATCTGGTCGTGCAAGAGGAGGATGAACTGCTGCATTGGACGTCTCCTGGGGTAACGGCTGCGCGCCGCTCGTCGGCTCGCTGAGAGGACAACGAACGGGACGGGCGCGAATCGACGGGCGATCGGAAGAAAATGCTACTCGGCGCGGCGTAGGGTCGTGGAGCTGAGCACGACGGGATCGTCGGAGCCCGGCATCCGCGCCGATTCGACGATCTCGAGGACGCCGTCGCGCATGGTGATCGTCTCCTGGATCGTGGCGCGGCTGGCCTCGTCGTCGAAGGTGAAGGCGGCCGTGCCAGCGGCGGGCGTCGCCGTGAACTGGCGCAACACGGTGTCTCGCTCCGAGAGACGCCAGCTCTCCCAGCGCTCGGACCCGGCGACGTAGCCGCGCACGCAGAGTCGCTCGTCCCAGCCGTCGCTGTCTTGCTCACGCACTCCGAGAACGTCCACGACGAGGCAGTCCTTGTTGAGCAGCTTCGCGCGCAGTCGAGCTTCGTGTGTCGCGCCGCCGCGTTGCTGAGTGCCCGTCCACGTGCCGAGCATGCCGTCGAGCGCGCGCGCTTCGGGGTGCGGTGAGACCTCGCCGCTCGTCCACGCCGTGTCGAAGAGTTCGTCCTGCGTGACGTCAGCGGCCGCGCGCGTGCGCGAAAACTCCATGATCCAGTCGGTCTTCCAGTTGACGCCTGCGTCGTTCGTCGTCGAGCTGTCCCAGCGCACCGTGTTCGGGAGCCCGTCGGAGAAGGAGTAGCGCGTGCGCCGCGGCCCACGCGTCGTCGAGAAGAACTCGCCGCGGCCGTGTCGGAAGGATCCGAAGAGCCGACCGAATCCGTCGTTGCCCGTCGTCGTCCACGAGAGGAGCAGTTGCCACTGTTCGGCCTCCGGATCGTAGGCGCGCAGGCTGAAGCCGTTCATGAACGACTGGCCGAACGTGCCGGCCCACTCTTCGAGGATGGCGCGGTCGCCACAAACCGGCGTGATGCGCGCGCGCGTCGTATCACCGTCGCGCCATGTGCCGTCGGCATTCATGTGCCGGTTGAGGACCGACCACTCGCCGACCCAGAAGTCGAACTGCCGGTGGGGGTCGAGGTCGAGGTGCGGTCCGATCACCGGCACCGCGGGATCTGCACTGGCGAGGATGGCGAGCAAGGCGAGGGCTTTCATCATGGCGCCAGTGTAGGGGGCGTCGTCGGCGCGTTGCGCGGCCGCCGCGGCAGATCTCGAGAGTTGCCGCAGTGGGGAAGCCGGCGCGTTGCGGACACGCGACGGATGTTCGGGATCGAAGCGAGTGCGTGCGTGAATCCGGGCGCGGCCAAGGCGCGAAGTAGCCTTCGGGATCAGACATCGCTCGTCTCGGAGGTCGTCATGCTCACTCAGATCGTTCTCGCCGCAGCGCTCGGTTCGGGAGGTGGGGCGCCAGCGCCCGACCTCGGCGACGACGTCGACGTCCTCGCCGGTCTCCGCTCGGATGGCCGCTTCGCCTCGTTCATCGAGATCGTCGAGGGCACGGGGTTCACCGAGATGCTCGCGAACGACGGCGCGCTGACCGTGTTCGCGCCGACCGACAACGCCTTCGCGAAGCTGCCCGCGGCGAGCCTCGCCGCCTTTCGCGAGGCCGACAACCTCGAGGCCGTGAAGAACCTGGTGCGCTTCCACCTCGTCGACGAGTCGCTGACGCTCGCGGAAATCGCGAAGACGATGCGCCCCGTCACGTTGCAAGGTGGGACGATCGCCATCCGCTGGCTCGGTGGTGAAGACTACGCACTCGAGACGGCCACGGTCCTGGACCGCGACCTCGAGTTCACCAACGGCATCGTGCACGTGATCGACGAGGTGCTGCTTCCGCGCGGCTTCGCGCTCGTCAGCGCTGCGGATCTCTACGGGCGGGGCGAACACACCTACGCTGTCGACACGGGCCATTCGAGTGTCGTCTTCCGCGTCATGCACATGGGCGTGGGGGCCCAATGGGGTTGGTTCGACGAGTTCAAAGGCGAGCTGACCGTCAACACCGAGGAGCCCGAGAAAAGCTCGATCGCGCTGGCGGTGGCCGTGGCGTCGATCGACACGCGCGATGAAGGACGCGACCGCTTCCTGCAATCCGAGTCGTTCTTCGACGCCGACAACCACCCCGGCCTCCTGTTCGTCTCGACAAAGGTCGCCGGCCTGGAAGCCGGTAACCTGGCCGTCACGGGCGATCTCACTCTGCGGGGCGTCACGCGCGAGGTCTCGTTCACGGCGAACAAGCTCGGTGCGGCGCGCTTCGGACCGAATCAATACAAAGTCGGCTACGAGGCCGACTTCACGATCAAGCGCAGCGCCTACGGGATGACCTTCGGGATTCCCGGCGTGGCTGGCGACGAGATCCGTCTCGTCATCGCTCTCGAGGGGACACGCGACCTCGAGCGCTGAGGTGCCGAAACTGCTGTAGACTCTCCGGAGTGGGTCGGGCTTACTTCGAGGAGGGTCAGTCGTGTCGCAATCCGTACTGCTCATCAATCCGTTCGTCGAGCGGATGCATCTCGAACTCAGTTACGCCGAGAACTTTCGGCCGCCCCTCGGTCTGGCTTACTGCGCCGCCGTCCTGCGTGAGCACGGACACCGTGTCACGATCGTCGACGCGCTCGTCCAAGGGATCCGTTTCCCGAAGCTCAAGCGCATCTTGTTGCGCGAGAAACCCGACGTCGTCGGCATCAGCACCTACTCACCCACGCGCTACGAGTGCTTCCGCACGGCGAAGGTCGTCAAGGAGACACTCGGGCCATCGTGCACCGTCGTGACGGGCGGGCCGCATGTCTCGGCCGTGCCCGACGACACGCTGCGCGAAGTGCCGCACGTCGACTACGTGGTGCGCGGTGAAGGCGAGTACGGACTGCTCGAGTTGATCGAGGCGCTCGCCGCCGACGGCGATCCGCGCGACGTGCAGAACGTCTCCGGGCGTCACAAAGGGGAGATCTTCCACGCCCCCGACCGTCCGAACATCCAAGATCTCGACGCCCTGCCGATGCCGGCGCGCGACCTGCTTCCGATGCGCTCGTACGGCACGCGCATGCCGAGCACGATGCACCGCTGCACCACGGTGCTGACGTCGCGCGGCTGCCCGGCGCGCTGCACCTTCTGCACCCGCGACTGGTTCTCGCGCGAGACGCGTTTCCACTCGCCGGAGTCGATGTGCGACGAGGTCGAGAGCGTCGTCAAGAACTACGGCATCCGCGGATTCATCTTCCAGGACGACACGTTCACGCTGAACAAGCGTCGCATCCTCGCCTTCTGCGAAGAGATCCAGCGGCGCAAGCTCGACATCAAGTGGCTCGCGACCACGCGCGTCGACTGCATCAAGGCCGATCTCCTCAAGGAGATGAAGAAGGCCGGCTGCGAGGTGCTCACGTTTGGCGCCGAGTCGATGAACCCCGAGACGCTGCGCTGGCTCAAGAAGGGCTTCAACGTCGACCAGGTCCGTGAGGGCGTTGCGATGGCGAAGGCCGCCGGGCTGATCGTGCGCTGCTCGTACCTGATCGGGATCGGCAACGAGAGCGAAGAAGACGTGAAGCGATCGGTGCGGCTGGCGCGCGAACTCGAAGTCTCGAAGCTCAAGGCCAACGTGGGCCTGTCGGTGTATCCGGGCACGCCGCTCTATCAGATGGCGATCGACGCCGGTGCGCTTCCCGCCGACTACTCCTACGCGCGCGGCTACGAGAATCCCGACAATCGCTACGGCAACAACGAGACGCCGCGCTGGTACACGCCGCACGTCTCTCCCGAACGGCTGCTGCAACTTCGGCGCGAAACCGAGGTCAACATCCTCTTCACGCGTCCCAGTCTGAAGGTCGTCGGACACCGCGCCCGCAAGTTCGCTTCGCGCCTGCGCCGACATCCCGGTGAGACGATCCGCCACGTCGCGCAGTTCGCCGGCACGGTGATGAAGGGCTCGCGTCTGCGCACGCGCTCCGACAGCGAACGCGTCGACGACCAAGCGCCAGCGATCGGAGCCTGAGGCGTTGAGCGTCCCGATCAAGATCACAGTGGGTGACGTCGTGCTGCGCGGCGAGTTCCGCGGCGACGAACTCGCCCGGGAGGTCCTGGCGTCGATGCCACTCGACGCGACGCGTCGCACGTTTGGCGATGCCTACTACATCGAGACGCCGATCACGGCCGTGCTCGGTCCCGATGCCAGCGACGAGGTCGACGTCGGTGACGTCGCCTACTGGCCGGCGGCGCTTGCCGTGGTCGTGTTCTTCGGTCCGACGCCCGAGTCGGCGCCCGGCTCCGAGCGCCCCGTGGCCGCCAGCGATGTGTCGATCCTCGGGCACGTCGAAGGTGCCGACCGGCTCGCCGACGCGCGCGAGGCAAAGACGATGCGCATCGAGGTCGACGCAGACGCGTGACGGTTCAGCTCGATGCACCGGTGGCCCAGCCGCGACGATGGCGGCGAGCGAGCTAGTGGTGTGATTCAAGAGTTCGCGTCATTTGTTTCACGCCCTCCTCGCCGCTGGCTGTGAATCACACCACTAGCGTGTCACCCACCCGCGGCGCGTGAGTTCGGCGGCGATGGCCTCGGCGGCGAGTGCGTGTCCGTGCGGCGTCCAGTGCCCGTCGACGGGGAAGTACGCCTGCGCATCGCTGGACCGGAGTGCCGGCGTGAGGTCGATCGCCGCGATGTCGAGCTGCTCGCAGATCGTCAGCGCCGCGTGTTGGAAGGCGGCACGCCGCTCGGGATGTCGGGTCGCTGCGAGGTGCCAAGGCGCGGGGATCAACGCCACGAGCAACTTGGCGTCGGCTGCTCGCACGGAGCGCGCGAACTCGGCGAGCAGCGCGCGCATGAGGCCTGCCGCTTCGCTGTCCGCCGCGTTCCACTCGGGGTAGGGGTCGACATCGCGGCCGAGGATGAAAAGAACACCATCACGCAGATGCGTACGCGCGGCTCCGTAGAGTCGGCTGTGGCGCTGGATCCTCGTCTTCCACGATGGCGTGCTGACGGGCGCGCGCTCCTCGAGCGACTCGTAGGTTTCGGGGACGGGGACGCCCGTGAGT
This sequence comes from Planctomycetota bacterium, assembly GCA_029259745.1. Lineage (GTDB taxonomy): Bacteria > Planctomycetota > B15-G4 > B15-G4 > B15-G4 > OFTM221. Next base: position 150,087 of record JAJDEO010000065.1, on the reverse strand, counting down.
TCGAGCACGTTGTCGCGAACTCGGAAGCGCGGCTTGGCCCGACCCGCGAAGCGATCGGCGACGTGGCGGCGGATCGCATCGGCGAAGAGCCCTAGGACGACGATGTCGCCGTGGCGGTGAGGGCCGTCGACGTCCGTGTAGATCAGCAGGTGCTGTCCGGTTCCGGTGCCCTGCACGCCGCGGTTCCAGACCGTCACGCCAAGCCGCGCCGCGAGACGCTCGGTCACGCGCTCGGTGCTCGCCACGCCCTGCCCGAAGACGAACGAGTCGCCGAGAAACGTGATCGTCGGCTGTTCCGTTGCGTCGGTATCGAGGGTGCTGGCATCGAGGCCGCGGAAGCGCTGCGGTCCGACGCGGTAGGTGACGTCGAACTCCGTCGTGTGGTGGCGGATGTCGCTCCCAGCGATGGGGAGCCAGCCGACGAGCGGGTGATGACCGTTGATCGGCGCCGCGATGCCGCCGCGGTCGGACGTCGTGCCGTGCAGCGCGAAGTGTCCGAGCCGCAGCAGTCCTTCACCCAACGCGATGGCGATGAGGCATCCGAAGGCGAGCGCGAGGATTCGTCGGGCGAAGGTCGACATGGACGCTCCACTGTCGGTCTCGCGCGCGGCGCGTCAAGGTTGACGCATCACGGGCGGCGCGCGAAGCTGGCCCGATGACCACCTTCGCAACGCTGCTGACGGGCTTGAGCCTCCTCGTTCCCGGGCCCGTCGACGACGGCGCCGACCTCGCCGCGAGTCTGCGCCCGCCCGTGCTCGAGATCGGTGACCTCGAGCGCTGGCGCGACTTCATCCGCCCTTCGGCGGCCGAGCTTGCCGCCGAGTCGATCCCCTGGCTCCCCGACATGGTCTCCGGCCTCGAGCGTTCCGAGACCGAACAGCGACCGCTGTTGCTCTGGCTCATGAACGGGCACCCGCTGGGCTGTACCTGAGGCAATGGCGTCGCGGACCGTGTGTCCGTCTACTCCGACCCGCGCGTGATCGCAGCGACGGGTGACTTCGTCTGTGCGGCTGACGAGGTCTGGCGTCTGCAGCGCGGCTCGGAAGCCGACTGTCTCTTCTTCCAGCGCATGGTGACGGGCGGCGATCGCATCACCGACCGCGGCACGCGTCAGGGTTCGTGGGTGATCGCGCCGAGCGGCAAGGTGCTCGCGCGCGTCAACACGCGCAACGTCGAGCGACAGCTCGAGATGATGGCCGCCGGACTCGCCGCGTGGAGTGAACTCTCCGAAGACGAGCGACGGATTCCGGCCGACGCGAACTTCGACTCGGCCCACCGTTATGAAGCGTTCTTTCCCGACGACGGGCTCGCGCTCGAGCGCGTAGGCCGCGACGTCACGACCGAGGGGCTCGATGGAAGTCCTGGGCGTCGCTGGAACCGCGACCACGTCTGGCTCTCGCGTGCCGAGGCGACGGCGCTGGTCGGCGACGAGCCTATTCAGGAAGGTGATGCGTTCCGCTGGCCGTCGTTCGCCGAGCGCCTCGCGCGCTTCCACTTCGTCGACAACGTCGGTGGACAGACGATCCCGTACGCCGCCGAGGACGTGACGGCAGCCGAGCTGCTCGCCACGGTCGTGGATGTCGACGCGGGCGTGGCGCGCTTCGAGCTGCGCGGTCGCACGGCGGCGCGCTCGGACGGCGCATGGCTCATGCCGTTCAGCGAGTGGAAACCCCAGCGCGAGTTTGCGCACGGCATCGACTGTGACGTCATGGGGACCGCGACGTGGAGTGCCGCCGAGCAGCGCTTCACGGCCTTTCAACTCGTCGCCGTGGGGCGGCGCTGGGGGCGTACGGAGAACAACGCTCGTGGTCGCGATGTCGCGGCGGGCCTGTTGTCGTTCCACGTGCGCTCGACCGAGAGCCGCATCCCGCCGGCCTTTGCGAGCGTCTACGACGCCCCGTGGCTCGAGCATCCCGACGTCGCCAACTGGCTGCTGTCACCGGCCGAATGCGGACTGCCCGAACGATGAGTGCCGAGTCGAAGTCGGTCGAGGTCACTCTGCGCGACGTCATCGACGACGACGTGCTCGTCTTCTTCGCGCACATGCAGGACGCCGAGGCCTGTCACATGGCGGCTTTCGTGCCCGAGGACCCGAGCGACCTTGAGGCCCACGTGGCGCACTGGTCGGCAATCCGCAAGGTGCCGAGCATCGTCACGCGCACGATCGTCATCAACGGCGTCGTCGTCGGCCACGTGGCGAGCTTCGAGCGCGCCGGCGACGCCGAAGTGACCTTCTGGATCGATCGCGCTTGGTGGGGACGCGGCGTGGCGCGCGCTGCGCTCGCGGCGTTTCTCGAAATCGACGGCCGTCGCCCGATCCACGCGCGCACGGCAGCCGACAACATCGCGTCGCGGCGCGTCCTCGAGGCCTGCGCCTTCACGGTGATCGACGAGGAACGCGGGTACGCCGAGGCGCGCGGCGAGGAGATCGACGAGCTCGTGCTGCGTCGCGACGACTGAGCCCCGAGTGCCGGGGTGACGCGACTGTCGCGATGAGCGAGCGCGCACACGCGAGAAACGCCGCCCCGGATCCCTGTGCCGGGAGGCGGGGCGGCGTCGTTCTCTCAGGTTGTCGTCGAAGACCGGCACGGCGGGTGCGAGCGAGGCTCGCGTGGGTCCGCCGACGCCGATGCGCGCCGAAGGGCTACCAGCCTGTTCAAGAACTGCTCCGAGTGCGCCGTGCGTGACCGAGTGTGTCTGCGCGAGTGTGGGAACGCAGGTGAATCGGTGGATTCGTCGAGGCTCCCGCGCTCGCACAGGCGCGCTCGGTGCGTGCGGCGCGCCGGATGAGTTTTCAACGTGCTGGCTACGGGATGCCGATCGTGAACTCGACTCCGTTGCTTGTCTGGATGCCGCCGCTGCCCTTGCCCACGAACCACTGGCCCATGATCTGGATGCCCGCGAAGCCAGGCGGGATGGCCCCTGGCAGCGTGACGGCTCCGCTCGGCGGGATGGGGAAGGGGCCCAGCGTGAAGGCGAAGGGCGGAGCCACCTGGATGAGGTTGCCGCCGAGCCCGGGGATCGGCGGGCAGGCCGCGCCGGCGCCGAAGGGGAAGCCGAGCGAGAGGGTGAGGACCGTCATGCCGCCGGGCGTCGGGTCGGCGCCGGCGAGGTCGATGGCGACGGGGCCGCTCGGGCTCGTGAACTGTCCCTTCGTGGCAGCCGTCGGCGGGAGGATGCCCGTCGGGTCGGTGCCCTTGCCGTACACGATGCCGTGCGAGGTGTACGCCAGGCCACTGATCGGACCACCGGGCACGGGCAGACAGTTCGCCGTCGTGTAGAAGGTCGGTGCGGCCGGGCCGCCCCCGGGGACGAGGTAGACGATGATTGCGCCGTCCGTGACGTAGAGCGCCGGCGGACCGCCGCCGAGGCCCGGGAGGCTCGCCGTGTCGAGGGCGATGCCCTGCATCGGGCCGAAGCCACCGAGCGCACCGCAGACCGGGTCAGGCACGACGGGGAAGGCCGGTCCACCGGGACCACCGACCGGGATCATCGACACGACACCGCCGACATCGACGGCCCACAGGAATCCGCCCGGATCCCAGGCCAAGCCCGTGATGAGAGGGGATCCCGCTGGCAGCGCCGGCCACGGCGGGATGGCGACGATCGGTGCCGCGCAGCCACCGGCGGGCGGGAAGAGGCCCGCGCAGAATGCACCATCGGTGATGAAGAGCATGCCCGCGGCGCCGTCGAAGGCCATGCCCGTGATGGGGCCGGCGAGCGTCGCGGCTGGCCAGCCGGCAATCGGACCGCCGCCGGACGTGTACTCCGTGATGACGAAGCCGTCGGTGACGAAGACGGTGTCGGTGATCGGGTTCGTCGTCATGCCGCCGGCGATGCCGAACGGCGCGGGGGGAAAGATCGGCGCGGGAGTCGGCGGTGTTCCGGCTGCGCAGACGAATCCGAGCGCATAGGGAAAGCCACCGACGAGCGGGCCGGTCGGGTAGCCGCAGAACCCGGCCGGAGGGCCCGTGATTTCGTCGACGATGCCAGCGCCGCCGTCGAGGGTGTAGAGAGTTTGGGCTTCGACCGAGGCCGTCGTGAGGGCAGCCAGAGCGGCTGCCGAGTACAGGGTGTCGAGTAGACGCATGATGTCGCTCCTTGGTGCCGTGGGCTCGCCCGCCGCGGGCGGCCTCAGGGATCAAGGCGCAAACGCGCTGCCTCGTGTGCAACGCGCGCTCAGGTTGCTGTGAGGCTCTGTCCGTTGTGCGAGGCGTCGAGCGCCAGCACATAGGCCGCGTTGCGCTCGGCCCAGGCGTCGGGTCCGTCGCAGGCCGCCGCCGTGTCGGGTAGGCAGAGGCGCAGCATGTCCGTGTCGACGACACCCGGCGAGAGGGCCACGCAAGCCAGTCCCGCCGGGAGTTCTTGGGCCACGCTGCGGGTCAGTCCTTCGATGGCCCACTTTGACGCACAGTAGGGCGCGACGTCGGGCGACGTCGAGCGTCCCCAGCCAGAGCTGAGGTTCACGATGACCCCGCGCCCGGCCGAGATCATGGCCGGCACGAAGGCCCGGATGACGTGCGCGACGCCGCCGACGTTGATCGCGAGGAGGCGTTCGACGTCCTCGGCCGGGATCTCCCAGAGCGGCGCCGGCGCGTTGATGATCGCGGCGTTGTTGATGAGCAGATCGGGCGCGGGGCCTGACGCGAGCACGGAGCGCGCCCAGGCCTCGACGGCGGCGCTGTCGGCGACATCGACGGCGGTGAAGGTGTGCGCGCCGGGATGCTCGGCGCACAGCTCGGCCAGGGCGTCGGCGGAGCGTCCGCAGCCGTGCACGGTGTGGCCGGCGGCGACGAAGCTGGCGACGAGCGAGCGGCCGATGCCGCGCGTGACGCCCGTGATGGCGAGGATGCGCGTTGGTGTCATGCGATGAGTGTGCCGGGGCGAGTCATGCGCGTCGAGGCGACCAGACGACGACGTCGAGATGACGCACGAAGTGCAGGACCGGCGCGCTGTCGGGCAGCGTGATGCCGGCTGGCTCGTGCATGGTCTGCACGTCGAACGTCGCGTGCGCCGGTTGCAGCGGCCAGGGTGCGTGGTGGACTTCCGTGATGCTGAGCCCGTCGCGGCCGTCGTCGGCGAAGAGGCAGTAGCGCTCGGTGAGCCAGTGATCGAGCGTCCCGGACTGCGAGAGGCTCACGGGGCCGGTCGGGCCGTAGCGCCCCTCGAGTCGTGCGTCACCCGAACGCCTTGCCGAGCGGTAGACGATGTCGTCGCCGTCGTGTTCGAGCGACATGCGCGCGCGGTGGTATGGCAGGTGGAAGAATGTGCGTGCGGCCCAGACGGCGAGCGGCTGCGTGGCGTCGAGGCTGAAGAACCAGACGCCCGCTTTGCCGTCGCGCTCGACGTACGTGCGCACGTTGAGCTCCGGGAACGCTGAGATCCACGGCAAGTCCGGGAGTGGTCGCCGCATCACGCCTTCCATGCGGAACGGGACGACGCCGAGCCAGGCCGAACCGTCGAACGTTTGGAGTTTCAGCCCTGGTGGCAGCAGCGGCGCGAGCGCTTCGGCCGGGACGGGCCAGTGGGCGAAGAGCAGATCGCACCAGGTCTGGCGCCACGTCCACGCGGCTTCGGGGAGGGGCCAGGGGCGGTGCGCGGTTTCGCAGAGGGCGGGGTGCATCAGAGAGCTTTCGACACGGCCGGACGGTCGACGAAGTCACGCGCTGCGCCGAGTGCGCATCACGCTCGTGATAGCTCGCGATGCAGCCACGCGCGCGCGAGTTCCCACGAGTAGTAGACCTGATCGCTCGTCAGCTCGAGGCTCTCGGCCGTCTGCGCGAGCGTGAGTCCGCCGAAGTATCGCAGCTCGACGACCTGGGCCATGCGCGCATCGTGGTCGGCCAGCCGCGTGAGCGCTTCGTCGAGGGCGAGCAGGTCGACGTTCGTGCTCTCGATCTGCGCCGTGATCTCGTCGAGCGGCACCTGACACGCGTCGCCGCCGCGCTTGTGGGCGCGCTTGCCGCGGGCGTGGTCAACGAGGATGTTGCGCATCGCACGCGACGCCACGCGCAGGAAGTGCCGCCGCGTCTCGTACGTCGTGTCGGGCGCGTCGGGGCCGCAGAGGCGCAGCCAGGCTTCGTTCACGAGCGCCGTGGCCTGCAGCGTGTGGTTCGCACGCTCGCCCCGCATCGCACTGCCGGCCGCCGCACGCAGCTCGTCGTAGAGGAGCGCCGCGAGGTCGGCCTCGACATCACGCGCGCCGTCGCGCAGCTCGGCGAGCATGCGCGTGACGTCTTGGTCCGACGAGTGGGAGATCGACATCGCAGGGGCCCGGGGAATCTCATCCGCTCGGCAAGGAGTGCCGACGAGCATATCAGCGGAATCGGATGCCCGAGTGAAGCGTTGCGGCCTCAGCGAGTGGGCGTGGGGCCAGCGACGATGAAGACGCGACCGGTTCGCGGGCCCTTGGCGTCGGCCCAGGCCGAGGTGATCAGGAAGTCGATGCCGCCGTCCCCGTCGACGTCGCCGATGCCGACCGCGTCGAAGCCGAAGGTGTCGTTGAGCTCCTGGCAGGTGTACGTGGCCAGCACGCTGCCGTCTTGCCCCGAGTGCAGCGTGCAGCGGCCACCGCTCGGGGCAGCGCTGGCATGTTGCCAGGCGCCGACGATGAGGTCGGCAGCACCGTCGCCGTCGACGTCGCCGGCGTCCGAAGGGGATGTGCCGAAGCCTTCACCGGGCTGTGACCCGTTGAGCGTGAGCAGCCGCTCGCCCGTCGCGCCGGAGTGCACGACGATCTGGCCCGTCGCGGGACCATTGGTCGCGTCGCCGAAGTCGGACGCGTAGACGTCGGGCGTTCCATCGTCGTCGATGTCGCCGGGAACGGACACGAAGTACTGCCCGAGCGAGGCCGAGTTCGGGCCGGGGTCGATCGTGAAGAGTTCATCGGCACGGTCGGCGCCGACTTTGAAGACGTGGACGCGGCCGCCACCGGCGCTGCCCTGCGCGCCCACCACGAGCATGCGGTGCTCGTCGAAGCTCGCGGCGACGGCGCTGCCGAACAGAGCGCCCGCGGCCGAGCCTTCGATGCGCTGCAGACGCGTTCCGTCGGCGCCGGAGAGGATGTCGACGGCGCCGCAGTTGGCACCCGCGCTACCATCGAACTGGGTCGCGCTGACGGCGACGTCGCCATGCCCGTCGCCATCGAGATCGCCGAGCCCGATCACCTGCGAGCCGAACGCCGAGGCGGCTTGTTCGCCCGTCGCCGACCAGATCACCGCGCCGTCCTTGCCCGAGTAGACGAAGGCCATGCCGGGCGCATTCGACCCGAGGAACGGCGCGCCGACGATCGCATCGGGGACGCCGTCACCGTCGACATCACCGGCCGGCCCGAGTCCGTTGCCAAGGCTCGCGTTCGGCGGACCGACATGCGCATAGAGTCGTTCGTTCGTCTTGCTGGACACGGCCTCGACCATGCCCGCGCCGCCCTTTGCAGAAGGAGCCGACGTGATGAAGTCGAGCGCCCCGTCGCCGTCGACGTCACCGATCGAGCGCGCGACCCAGCCGTACTGGTCGCCGGCCGCCTCGCCGTGCCGCTCGAGCAGCACGCGCACGGGCTCGACGAACGCGTCGGCGCCGGTGCGCAAGGGCGGCACGAGGTTCGCGAACTCCGGAAGTGCGCGCAGCGAGTCGAGGTCGGTGTCCGTCGAGATCAACGCGCGGTTGTTGAAGCCGGCCGTGCGCGCACGCGCGAGCCACTCGAGCGCTTGATCTGCTTCACCGAGTCGGGCCGAAGCGCAGGCCGCGTTGTACGACGCGTTGGCCTCGATCGCCGGGAACTCGGCGGCCTTGGCGTGCGAGACGAGGGCCTCCTCGAACTGACCTTGCGCGTGCAGCGCGTACCCGTGCAACCACCACGCGGCTGCGTTGGTGGGTTCGTTCTGTGTCACGGCGGCGAGCTCGGTTGCCGCTCCTGCCATGTCGCCGGCTTGGAGCAGCCGCTGCCCCTCGGCCAGAGTTGCCGGTGAGTTCTGGGTCAGGCCCAGCGATGCGAGGACGAGAACGCAGAGCAGCGCGCGAAGAGTGGTCATGCCGGTCGATCTCCCAAGGGACATGTGAGCCTGGCAGGAGAACCGAACGTCGTCTACACCGTCACGGCACTTCGTCCCGCGCCCGAACGCCGCGAGGCGCGTTGGTCCCGGAAGCAGGTCAGTGCATGCGCCGCGGTGTTGCACGACGTGGCGCTGGAGGCCTGAGGATGACGGTGTCGGTCGCCTTGGCCCGACACGACGACGTGCACGCGCGCAGCCTCAGCGGCGTGCTTCGCGCGGCATCGGGTTCGAGTCGAGAGGAACGGCCGTGACGCGCCATGAGCCGCCTGCGTCGTTCGCGCGCCGTGAGTCCCCGCTCGGCGCCGAACCGACATACACTTGGCGAGCACCTTCCCCCCGAGAGCTCGAGCATGGTGAATCTCCGCGTGGCTGTCGTCTTGTCGTTCTGTTTCGGGACGCTCGCCGACGCACAACAGGGCTCGGGCGATCGCATCCGCGTGCGCGAACTCGCCGTGCCGCAGACGCTCACGCAGCCCGTGCCACGCGCGGCGATCGGTCGTGTCGACTTGCCCGGCTCGCACGCGAGTGCCGAGGGGACGCGGCCCGCCGTGCTGCTCACGGGCTACTGGCCACCGACCAACGAGATGCTGCGCCGCTTCAGCGACGACCCGGTCAAGAACCCCGACGGGTGGATCGGCGCCGACTGGGAGGGCCGCGGCTACGACGTCTACGCGTTCTTCCCCGAGTTCGTCCCGCCCAACTGCGGCATCTGCGGCAAGGGCTTCGGCGATCTCGAGGTCGACTACCAGGACACGAGCGCCGACTTCTGGCCGATCGCCGACAGCCTCGACCCCATCGCGGTCATCACCTTCAGTCGCGGCAACATCGACGACAGCTGGGAGATCGAGATGAACCAGTTCAACAAGACGGTTTGGATCGGTGACTTCCTCGCGCCCGCCCAACCCACGCCGACACCGCCCGACGCCAGTGTCCCGGCCGAAACGCTGCGCCCGTCGACACTGCCCGTCGAAGCGATCCTGGCCGCCACCGAGAAGCTCAGCTGGCTCACACCGTTCATCTGCTTCACGGGCGACGGGGGCGGGTTTCTCTCGGAGTTCATGGCGTATCACGGCGTTTGGTACCAGGACATCCATGCCGACCCGGGCCTCGCCGACTGGTGCGTCGCGGCGGGTCATGTGCACGTGGGCGGAACGTTGAGCACGCCGCGTGCGCGCGCTGGTGCCCATGCGACGTTGCGCGTCGTGCTCGACCACGTCGACGCCGTCGTCGGCGTGCCGGTTTGTCAGGACGACCTCGGGTTCGATGGGCCGGGTGACGTCGTCGTCTCGCTGTGCGGCGAGGAACTCGCGACGGGCGGCCTCGCCGACTTCACGCTGTCCGGAGCGCCGGCCTTCGCGTCGACGTTCCTCGCGACGGGTCTCGTCGACGCACCGACGCCGTTCAAGGGTGGCACCCTCGTGCCCTTCCCGCCGCAGGTCGTCATCACGACGAGCACCGACGCGGGAGGCGGGCTGACGATCTCCGGCGTGGCGGGCGGCGGCGGACCGGCAACCGTTTACCTCCAGGCGATCGTCGTCGATGCCGCGCAGGTGAAGGGCTTCGCGATCAGCAACGCGCTGGCGATCGAGCTGTTGCCCTGAGATGTCTTCGAGCTGGCTGTCAGGGGCCGCGGTCGACGTGGTCGATCGTGGCGAGATCCCAATCGATGACGAGACCGCCGGCGACACCGCGCGCCACAGCATCGCCCCAGAGCTCTTCGACGAGGAACAGCGCGGGGTCATACGACAGGGCACCGCCGGCCGACGTGATCGCGCGGCCGTGGCGCACGAAGCTCACGCCTTCGAGAACCTCGAGGTGCGGGAACGCGTCACGGTACGCCGGCACGTCGGAGGGGAACGTCGTCGACACCTTGCCGTCGAGCAGACCCGCGGCCGCGAGCACGAACGCGCCGTCACAGAGCGACATGATCCAGTCGGCCTGTCCGCCAGCGCGGCGCACGTAACCCATCATGGCCTCGTCGGCGAGGTCGCTGGTCATCGATCCCTCGGCACTCGGAACGACGAGGACGTCGACGTCCGGAGCGTCGGCATAGGTGTAGTCGGGGACGACGTAGAGTCCTTCGAAGCTGCGCACGGGCGCACGGCTGGCGGCCACGGTGAACACCGCCATCCCGGGGGCGGTGTGGAAGATCGTGTGCTGGAAGATGTCGTAAGGCGCCATGAGCTCCGAGTTGTAGACTCCGTCGACGATCAGGAATCCCACCGAGAGCTGCCCGGGAGCCGGGACGGGTGGGGTGTGCGGCGTCGTCGAGCAGGCCGTGAGGAAGACGAAGCTCGCGATGGCGAGGCGGACGAGTGTCATGCGGTGTGTCTCCGAAGAGCGAGGTTGACCCGGGTTGTTCATGGAGAAGCGTAGCGCGGGGGTGGCTGCGTCTGCAGGGCAAGGAGAATCGGCATCTTTCGACAGGTCGGCGACGCTTAGGCTTTCGCTGGCAAGGCGAAGAGCCCGGGTTGGCGCGGGTGATCACGGGCTGGAGTGACGGTCATGGCGAACGATGAGGTCGTGGGGGCGACGCTGTTCGCGGGCTCGCTCGTGCTCGAGCCGCAGGTCGCGCGACATGCCGACGAGATGTTCGCCGTGCTCACGGCCGAGGGCGTCCACCGCCACCTCGATGCCGAGCCGCCGGTCTCCGTCGAGGCGCTTGCCGAGCGCTACCGATTCCTCGAAGCGCGTCGCTCGCCCGACGGCACACAAGGCTGGCACAACTGGATCATCCGCGACGGAGATGGTCCGGCGTGTGGGGTCGTGCAGGCGACCACCTTCGAGCCGGCCAGCTCGTGGGTGGCGTACATCGTCGCGCCCTCGGTGCAGTCGCGCGGCGTCGCCACGCTCGCCACGCGCGCGATGGTCGACCACCTCTGCGAGAACGAAGGCGTCACGCGTTTCCTCGCGACGGTCGAGGCGCTGAACGTCGCGTCGATCCGCGTGCTCGAGAAGCTCGACTTCTGCCCTGCGTCAAGCGCGGAGTGCGCGCAGCACGACCTCACGCCGACCGAGCGTTTGTTTGTCGCGACGAGAGCGTCGCGCGGGAAGCACCGATGATCGGCCTGTCGATCCGACGTCTCGGCCGCGACGACGTCGCGCTGTACCGCGCCATGCGTCTCGAAGCGCTGCGCGATGCGCCGTACGCATTCGGCACGACACACGCCAACGCTTCGGCGCGTACGGAGGCGAGTTGGCGCGAGCAGGTCGAGGTGGCGGCCGATGGGCGTGAGCGCGCCCTCTTCGTCGTCTTCCAAAACGCCGCTGCCGTCGGCATGGCTGCGCTCTACGCGCGCGCCGAGGAGCCCGGCGTCACGGAGATGTTCCAGGTCTGGGTGGCGCCGAGCGTCCGCGGAGGTCGCGCAGTCGTGGCGCTCGTCGACGAGCTCGTGACGTGGGCGCATGCCGAGGGTTTCGAGCGTGTCGCCGCCGGCGTCCGTTCCGACAACGAGCACGCCGCGAGGTTCTACGAGCGCTACGGCTTCAAGGTCGCCGGCAAGACGGCGCGCGACGGAGTCGTGCCGCTTGTCTTCGAGCTCGCAGAGGGCAACCTTCCGCGGCAACGCGACGCGCGCTGAGTGACACCTGATTCGGCGTGTTCTGAACGCCGCTTCTCGCGCGGCGCGAGCAGGCGTCCGAGCACGAAGACGACGGCGTCATCGCCGGGCGCGGTCACATGCCAGTAAAATGACAGCGAGATGACATTATCGTCAGCCACGCGGGCGAACGGAGTGCCTATCGTCACTGGTGTGCTGCATTCGCGGCACGCAACGGCACCCTCTCCTCCCGTCCGGAACAGTCCGATGAACGCTCTCCGAGTAGGCTCACTCTTCGTCTCGGCTCTGGTCCTCGCCGCAGCCCCTTCAACGGCGTCGGCCGCCGACCACGTCGTCCTTCCTGGCGACAGCATCCAGGCCGCGATCGACTCCGCGTCGCCGGGCGATCGCGTCCTCGTCGAGCCAGGGCTCTACAGCGAGACCATCCAGTTCCAGGGCAAGCCGATCCAGGTCATCGGCGTGGGCGGACCGGCCGCGACGACACTCGACGGCGCGGGGACCGGATCCGTCGTCGCCTTCGCTGGCACCGAAGACGCCACGACGCGACTCCAGGGCTTCACGATCACCGGCGGGGCGGCGTCGTTCGGCGCGGGTGGGATTCGCGTGGGCGCGGCGACTCCGCTGATCGAGGACTGCATCGTGACCGGCAACGCCGGCAAGTTCGGTGGCGGCGTGTCGGGGAACGCGATCATGAACCGCTGCTCCATCATGAACAACTCGGCGTCCTTGACGCACGGTGGCGGCGTCTACGGAGCTCCGCAGCTGAGCCACTGCATCATCGCCGGCAACACGGCGACATCGGCGTACGGCGGCGGGCTGTATCTCACGGGTGGTCCGGTCAGCGTCGTCGACTGCCTCGTGATCGAGAACCGGACGCTCCTCGGGAACGCGGGACGTGGCGCCGGGATCTACGTGGATTCATCCACCGACGCTGTGATCGAGAACACCGTGATCGCATCCAACGTCGCCGGCGCCGGGGTCTTCGGTGCCATCGGAGCCGGTGTTTTCGTCGAATCGGTAGGCACGACGCTCACGAACTGCACGATCGTCGGGAACGTGCTTGCTTCCGTAAACGAAACGGCCGGTGGCATCTACGGTCCCGCCATCGTGCGCAACTCGGTCGTCCGCGGAAACGAAGCCCAGCAGCTCGTGAACACGGGCGCCGTGGCGTACAGCGACGTCGCCGGCGGCTGGCCGGGAGCGGGCAACATCGACCTCGATCCGCAGTTCGTCGACGAGTCGAACGCGAACTACCATCTGCGCATGGCGTCGCCGTGCATCGACGCCGGAGACCCCAACGTGCTCGACGACGATGGAACGCGTTCGGACATCGGTGCCTTCCCGTTCCAAACGCTGTACGTCCGTTCGAACACGGAGATCGCGAACTGGGGTGAGCCGAACGCTCCCGTGATCTCGGCCGGGCTCGCAGGCGACCAAGTCGCTCTCGAACTCTTTGCTGGCGCAGACCATGGCGGGCGCAACTACGTCATCCTGTCCGGCGTCGATGGAAGCAGCCCGGGTGTCACGCTGGCATCGGGTGCTCACCTACCGCTCAACATCGACTTCTTCACGGGATTTGCGCTCGCGAACCTCAACGGTGACATCTTCGTCGACTTCGCGGGGCAGCTCGATGGCCAAGGTGCCGCCGTGGCGCGCTTCGATTCCCTCACGAGCATCGATCCGTCGCTCGTGGGCCTCGAGATCACGTTCGCCTACGCGTTGACGGGTCCGCTCGACTTCACCTCGAACGCCCTCGCCGTCACCGTGCACGACTGACGGACGTCGCCCGGCGTCGTTCGAGACCTCAAGCCGTCGCCGCCGTGCCTTCGATCCCGAGTTCTTCAGCGTGCGGACGCAGGGCGTCGATCACGAACTGGATGTGCTCGCCGAGCTCGACGCCGAGCATCTCGGCGCCGGCGTTGACCTCGTGGCGGTCGACGCCGGCGGCGAACTTCAGCGTCTTGAGCTTCTTCTTGACGCTCTTCGGCGTCAGCGTCGTGACGCCTTCGGGGCGCAGCAGCGAACACGCCATCACGAAGCCGGTGAGTTCGTCGCAGGCGAGCAGCGCCTTGTCGAGCGTCGACTCGTACGGCACGTTCCACTGCGTGTAGTGCGCCGAGACGGCGTGGGCGATCGCGGGCTCATCTTGCTCCACGAGCCAAGCCACGACGCGCTTGGGATGGTCTTCGGGCCAGCGCTCGTAATCGGCGTCGTGCATCAGTCCCGCCAGGCCCCACGAGTGCTCGTCCTGTGCGCCGTCGCCATAGCGATGCGCGGCGGCACGCATGACGATCTCGACGGCCCGCGCATGGGTGCGCAGCGAGTCCGTTTCGGTCCACGAACAGAGATGGGTCCAGGCCGTGTCGCGTAAGAGGGCCATCGGGGTGCTCCATGGAGACGGGCGCGCATCGTAGAGCGCGAGGGGGCACGCACGGAAGCGAAGTCGCGCGACGGGGGCAAGACCCGGTATCGTCTGCGCGCTCAACATGGAGATGACGATGGACGGGGCACTGCCGCTCGACGTCGAGGGGGCGATCCGACCGACCTCGGAGGATGACGCTGCCGAGTTGTTCGCGGTCGTGGATCGATCTCGTGGCTCGCTGCGACGCTGGATGGCGTGGGTCGACGAGAACACGACGGTGGACGATACGCGCGCCTACCTCGAGGCCTGCACGGCTCGGCGGGCGCAGGGCACTGAGGACAACCATGTGATGCTCTTGGGCGGACGCATCGTCGGTGTCATCGGCCTGCGCGCGATCGACCGAGCGAACCGCGCGGCCGAGATCGGTTACTGGATCGCACCGAGCGCCGAGGGGCACGGCATCGTCACCGAAGCGTGTCGCGCGCTCGTCGACGAGGCGTTCACGACCCGCGCGCTCCACCGCGTCCGGATCGCGTGCGCCGTCGGCAACGCGCGGAGTCGCGCGATCCCCGAACGCTTGGGTTTCGAGCAAGAAGGAGTCGCGCGGCAGGTCGAGCGGCTCGCGGACGGGTTCGTTGACCACGCGATCTACGCAGCACTGAGCTCCGACTGGCCCGCGACGCCGAAGTCGTCGACGACGTTGGAAGATCCGTACGACGAGGCGCTCGCCCGCGTTCACGACGAGGGTTTCACGCAGCTCGCGCGCGGGGCCGCCGTCTGTCTGTCTTCCACACTGCACGACGCGGGGTTCGCGTGCGGCACCGTCGCGGAGTTCGGCTGCGGAAGCGGGGTCACGCTCCGCTCCCTCTGTGACCGCGGTTTCGACCCCTTCGGGGTCGACATCTCCCCGCCGATGATCGCGCGCGCACGTGCATCGATCCCCGCCGGAACCTTCCGCGTCGCGTCCTTTCTCGACGTCGAGCTGCCGCGCTGCGTCGCCGTGGCGGCGATCGGTGAGGTCTTCAACTACGCCTTCGACGCCCGCAACGACGACGCCCAGCGCGCCGCTCTGTTCGTGCGCGTCTTCGCGGCGCTCGAGCCCGGTGGCGTGTTCGTCTTCGATGTCGCCACGCCCGAGCGCGCGACGTCCTACTCGCAGCCGCGCTTCTGGGTCGAGGGGGACGGCTGGGTCGTCGCCGTCGAGATCAGCGCGGACGTCGAGGCGCGCACCCTGCAACGCGACATCTCGACCTTCATCGCCGACGCGGGCACCTATACGCGCCACCGCGAAGTGCATCGCCTCGGGCTCCTCGACCACGACACGGTGGCGCGGGAGCTCGCCGACGCGGGTTTCAGCGTGCGCACGGTCGAGCGCTACGGCGACGTCCCGACACTGCCGGGCTCGGCCGCGTTCATCGCAACGAAGCCGCGCGCCTGACGTTCACCGCAAGCCGATCGTCATCGCCCTGGAGATGAGCTTGCGCCGTCACCGCGACGCGGGTGAGAGGTCCCGCATGATTCACAGGCAATCCGCTGCGGTTGCATCGCGCTGTTTCCTGGCAGCGCTTGGCGATGAGCATCGAGCGTCGTCCTGGGCGCGTGAGGCCCCAGTGGATCACAGATTCCCAGCTTCACAGACCCGGCGCATCCGGCGCCACGGCGTCCGTTCCAGTGCGTCCTGAGCGAGACGGCCGCACGTGCTATGTTTGCAGCTTTTCCCCAAGGACCCGAATAGAAGGAGTGACGGATGCCCACGATGGAGAAGCTGACCAAGCGTCGCGGCGACAATCTCTACCCCGTCGCGATGAATGTCACCTTCGGAGACAATGAGCTTCACCTCGATGTGCCGGCCGGGGTCTGGAACCCGACGCCCCACGGTGTCCACCTCGGCAACGTGCTGGCTGAGCTCGATCTCGACGGCGAAACCGTGCTGGAGTTGGGAACGGGATGCGGCCTCCACGCGATCGCCATCGCGCGCAGCGGCGCCGAGTCGATGGTGCTGACGGAGATCGACGACGCGACCCTCGACAACGCCCGGCACAACCTCGCCAAGCACGACATTGACATCCCTGTCGAATACCTCGTCGCGAACTGGACGAGCGTCGAGACTGACGAGTTGTTCGACGTCGTCGTCACGAACCCGCCGTTCGCGAAAAGTGGCAAGCGCTATCGCCGCTACTTCATCGACACGCTGATCCGCGACGCCCACCGCTTGCTGAAGCCCGGTGGGAAGCTGGTCTTCGTGCAGTCGAGCATGGCCGACCTTCCGCGAACTCTCGGCATGCTCGATGAGGAGGGCGCCACGACGGAGATCCTCGGCCAGGTCGATGGCCCGTTCCGCGACTACTACTTCGAGGATGCGGCTTTCATGCGTGAGGTGGCGAGCGTCCCGAACGGCTACCACGTT
This sequence comes from Planctomycetota bacterium, assembly GCA_029259745.1. Classification (GTDB taxonomy): domain Bacteria; phylum Planctomycetota; class B15-G4; order B15-G4; family B15-G4; genus OFTM221. The sequence goes on along the minus strand of JAJDEO010000065.1, from coordinate 133,707 downwards.
CGCGACGGTGTCTACTACGAGACGTTGACGGTCTTACGGGCGACGTTCCCGGACGCTCAGCCCGGATGATTCACGGACGATCGCGACGATCGTCCATGAGTAACCCGGGGAGCAGCTCTCGACGAGCTGCGTCCGACGCAAGCGCCAGATCTCACCGACGTCAAAGCGCCCCGCGACGAGCCATTCGTCGCGGGGCGCTCGTACGTTGTGCGTGCAGCGGTGGGGCGTCAGTTCTGCGCCGTGCCGCGAACCGCGTTGCTCGCCGAGAAGCCCTTCGGCCCGCCAGCGTCCGTGATCCAGTGCTGCACGAAGAGCTCGAAGCCGCCGGGCACGCCGTTGGGCCACGTGAAGGGCAGCGACAGACCACCACCGGCGTCGACGGGGAGCCCGGTCAGCAGGAGGTCGACGTCGGGCACGAGCACGCCGCCCTTGAACGGCGCGTCGATCTGGCTGAAGCCGACGACGAGCGCGGTGGACGTACTCGGAAGGGCGTCGCTCAGCACGAGCGCGTTGCTCGAGAACGGCGACAGCGTGCCTGTGCCGACGAGCTGCGGCGTGCCGGCGCCTGTCCCGGCGAGGCCTGACCCGAGGTCGGCCCAGACGACGTTCCCGATGTCGCCGACCGTGAGGTTGACGGGCGCGGCGGCGTTGCCCGCGTCGTCCGTGACGAGCCACGTGAGGCGGATGCCATCGGTGGCTGCTGTGGTCGGAACGGCCGCGCGGTACATGGCACCACCCATGAAGAACCCGTCGCCACTACCCGACGATTCGACGAGCCCGCCGTCGAACGTCTCGTAGGTGTAGGCGGCAGCTGCGCTCGTGATGCCGTCGTCGACCCAGTCGTCCTGGATGAAGACGCGGAAGACCGTCTCGCCGACGCCGAGTGCGCCGGGCGACTCGACGTTGAGCAGGCGCGGCACGAGCGTGTCGACCGGACCGTTGTTGTCGTAGATCTTGTTCGTTTGGACGCCCGACTCACCCTGGGCCGTGACGACGTCGGGGCGGCCGTCGTCGTCGAAATCGGCGAACGTGAAGTCGAGCGTGCTGTCGGTGATCTGCTGGAAGATGTTGACGCGATCGAAGACGCCCGCGGTCTGCTGATAGACCTTCTCGCGGTTCGCCGTCAGCGACCCGACGAAGACGTCCATGTCACCGTCCATGTCATAGTCCATCGACGCGAGCTCATTGTCGTCGTTGCCGTTGTTCCCCGAGAAGACCGTCGTCGGCGGGGCGGCGTTCGGGCCGCGGTTCTCCCCCCAGCCTTCGCTCATGCCGGAGATGGACTGCACGGCGGCGTCCCAGTCGCCGTCACCGTCGAGGTCCGACCAGTCGACCTCGTAGCTGTTCGCCGTGCAGAGGTCGTCGAGGATCGGGTTGACGGTGAAGTTGCCCGTGCCGTCGTTGATCCAGAGGCTCGAGCGCTTGCCCGCCGTGCCAAAGCCGCTGAACGCGATGTCGAGGTCGAAGTCGCCGTCGTAGTCGAAGCAGATGATGTCCTGGCAGTTGTAGATCTCGACGGGCGCGACCGCGGCCGTGACGTCCGTGTAGTTACCGGTGCCGTCGTTCTCGAAGATGAACGACTGGGCCGGCTGACCCATGAAGCTCTGACAGCCGTCGTTGAGGACGAGGTCACGGTCGCCGTCGTTGTCGAGGTCGGCCGCCACGACCGACCACGACGACATCGTCGTGAGCGGCATGCGCACCGCGCTCTCGTCCGTGAAGTTGCCCGTGCCGTCGTTGATCAGGATGCGCGCGCGCTCGGTCGTCGCGGGGAACGCGCCGGCGGGCGAGTAGATGAGGTCGATGTCCCCATCATTGTCGGCGTCGTCGGCGATCACCATCTGGGCGTTGAAGTCGGCGACATTGAGCTGCGCCGAGGCATCCGTGAAGTTGCCCGCGCCGTCGTTGAGGAAGAGACGCTGGGGACGGGCACCACCCGCGAAGTAGTTGAAGCCGTTTGCGAAGGCGATGTCGTCGTCGCCGTCGGCATCGAAGTCGGCGACGGCGACACCGTTCGTCCAGGTTGCGGGAGACGAGAGAGCGGCGGCGTCGCGCACGAACTGCTGCGCGCTGGCAGAGGACGCGGCGAGTACGAGACTCGTGGCGAGGAGGGGTAGACGCATGGTGAGAGGAGCCCGGCGGTGTGAGATGGTGGTTGCTGAGAGGATGCGTGAACGGCGCATCGTATCACGGGCCGAAAGGGCGTCACGGAGAGCACGAGTGTCGAGACATGCGACAGGCACACTGCACCATGTCGAGATCTACGTCTCGGATCTCGCGCGCAGTGATGCATTTTGGGGCTGGCTCTTGGAGCGCTGGGGCTACGTCGTATTCCAGCGCTGGGACAGCGGCGTCAGTTGGCGCAAGGGCGCGACGTACCTCGTCTTCGTGCAGACCGAGGAACGCCATCGCGAGCGCGGCTATCACCGCTGCGCAACGGGGCTCAATCATCTGGCCTTCCACGCCGCTGACAGCGCCGAGGTCGACGCTCTCATGGAAGAGCTGGTCGCGCGCGATGTGCCTCTGCTCTACGAGGATCAATTTCCGCATGCGGGGGGCGCCGATTCGTGCGCCGTCTTCTTCGAGGATCCCGATCGGATCAAGGTCGAGTTCGTGGCGCCGGCGTGACCGTGGCACACCGATCCGACTCATGACCCCACGGTCGGTGAGAGCATGTATCATCGAACACTTGGGTTCATTGGTGCGAGGGAATGGAGATCCGGGTGATGTCGAAACGTTTTGCGTTCGTCGCGATCGTGTGGGCGTTGTCTGCTGCCACGAGTTGGTCAGCGGGAGATGATGCGGAGTTCGAGGGCCCGTGGTTCGAGTCGGGCGCGGCCATGGCCGCTGAGTTGACGAAGGGGCTCGACGCCTGGTTCGAGAACGATCGCAGCTACCTCGCCAACCTCGTGAAGATGGAGCAGGAGTTGACGGTCGATGTCGCGTCCGTGCCGTCCGAGACGCGGACGTGCTTCGACAGGCCGCGGTACATCTACCCCAAGACGAGCAAGGCCGAGGAGGACGACGAGGAGGACGACGCGGAGGACGGCGAAGACGACGACGAAGAGAAGAAGGTCAAGGCCAAGGTGGCCGAGCTCCGCTACGTCGATCTCTACGACACGCCCTTCTCGGGCACGTTTCATCTCTCGAAGTCAGGCAACTCGAAAGCCGTTCCGTTCCGCGCCTGGATCGGGCGTCGATACGGCGTCGACGTCAGCGAGGACGATGTCAGCGCCGACGATGTCAAAGAACTGGCCGAGAAGCACCCGTGGCCGCCTCCGGCCCCCAGCGAAGACGAACAAGACGAGTGGGAGCGCTTCTGGGGCGGAAGCATCGAGGGTGTCAGTGACGATCTCGACTTGGTCCTGTGCGTCGATGTGCCCATGACGCACATGCCGCCGCTGGTCAACGTGAACGTCTGGACCTTCGGGTCGGTCGCCGTGTCCGGCACCAAGAAGGAAGTCGGAGAACGCGCGATCGGTGATCTGCGGAGCAATCGCAATCGCGCGATCGTTTGGAACAGTTCGAACGACGAGCACCTGTTCGACGGTCCGGTCACGATCATGTGCTACGGCAAGGTGCTCAAGCCGAAGGACACGATCGAGCCTGACATCATCTTCGGCGAGGAGAAGAACTCGCGCATGTACACCTACTACGCGGCAAACGCCTCGTACGGTGCCGTGCGAGCCTCGGCCTTCGAGGGCCTTCTGCGTGACGGCAAGTACATGGCGACGCGTGAGCTGCGGTCGTACCGAGACGTCTTCGGGCGCAGTGATGTCGTGGATCTGGAGTTCAAGAAGTCGAACTTCGTCACACTCGACAAGTTCGAGCTGACGTCGAACCTCTGGAAGGAATGGCGCGTCGATCACGGGGACAAGAAGAGTCGACGCTGACTTCGTGGTTGTCGATGGTTGCCTCGATCGGCGCGCGCGGATCCGGCGGGTTCGGCTCGTGAGGCGGTCGCGTCGGTAGACGGTTGCGCATGCCGGACGGTAGAACGTGAGCCCCGTTCCGACCGTTCCGGCGAGACACGATGACCGACCCCGAGCCCGCGGCGGGCCCCGAGCACCGCCGCCTCCTCCCGTCCCTCGCACCGATCGAGTGGATCACGTTCGCCCTTCTCGCGGCACTGCTCGCGGCGACGAACATCTACTCCACGCTGCTGATCGGCTGGGGCGACACGGGGTCGATCATCGCAGTTCTCGCGGCGATGATGACGCTCGGCGCCGTGCGCCGGCGTCCCTCGGTTCACACGCTGAACCTCGGCCAGACCATGGCGAGTGCCGGCGGCAGCGTCGGCTTCGCGGTGGCCAGCTACGCGGCCGTGCGCATCATCGATCCCGAGTTCGACCCGCCGGTCTCCATCCAGGTCGTGATGTTCGCAGCGATGGGCATCCTGGGCTCGATCGTCGGCTCGACCGTGCGCCGCTCGATGGTGAAGTACTTCTTTCCGTCGGGAACGGCCTGCGCCGTGATCCAGCGTTCCGTTGCGGGTGGCAACGAGGCCGACAGTGCGCGGCCGCTGCGCTTGCTGAAGATCTGGGGCGGCATCGCGACGCTGCTGACGCTGCCGACGAAGATCAGCATCACGAAGGTCGGCGAGCACGCCGGTGAGGCGATCTTCCGCAGCATCTCGATGTTCAAGGACCCGGCCGGTGACTGGGTCAAGATCGGCGTCGACCCGCTGTACTACGGCATCGGGGTGGTGGTCGGCCCGCGCGTCGGGCTCGGGATGTTGCTCGGCGCCCTCGCCGTGCCCTTCATCATGGTGCCCGAACTCACGGCCGCCGAACGCACGGCGGAGATCGGGAGCTGGGTGCGCTGGGGCGCGATCGCCGTGCTCACGCTGCCGACCTTCGCGACGATCCTCTTCGCGTATCGCTTCCGCACGCCGCCCGTCGTCCCGCCGGGCTTCACGCCCGGGGCGACGCTCTACACGCCGCCGGCGTCGCGCACGTTCGTCTACGGCATGGTCGGCGCCGTCATGGCTGCCGTCACGGCCTGGTGCGGCCAGCTCGTCTTCGGCATGCCGTGGTACGTGTCCGTGATCACGATCGCCATCGCCTGGCCGCTCTGCGTCGTGAACGGGCGCGTCACGGGCGACACGGACATCAACCCCGTGAGGCTCGTGGCGATCGTGTTGCTCTCGGGTTTTGCGTGGCTCATGAGCGGCGGGGCGATCGCGCTGCTCGGCATGGCCGTCGTCGGCGGGACACTCGCGGCTGTTGCTGTCGACATGATGCAGGACTACCGCACCGGCTATCTCGTCGACGCCAATCCCACGCACCAGACGTCGGTGCAGTTCATCGGCGCGATTGTCGGCGCCCTTGCCGCGATCCCAACGCTCAACATCCTCGTCGACCAGCTCGGCATCGGAGAGGGCAGCTCGCTGCCTGCTCCCGGCGCCCAGACCTGGGCCGAGATGGCCGCAGCGATGGCCGGCGGCACGACGTTCTCGACGCCGTTGATCTGGATGATCGTCGGCGTCAGCGTCATCGGCTGCGTGTATGCCTTCTTCACCGTAATGCCAGCGACGGCGCGTTGGATGCCTTCGCTGTTCGGCGTCGGCATCGGCATGCTCGTCGGGGCCGAAGCCTCGGCGGCGATCTTCGCGGGCGGCGTGATCAAGGTCGTCGCGTCCGTGTTGGCCACGCGGGGCAAGACGGGCGAGGAGCGCGCTGCGGCGGAAGTGGCATCCGGCAACGACACGATGCTCGCCGGTGCTTCGGTCTTCGCGGCAGCGGCCGTGATCTCCGTGGTGCTGGTTCTGCTCAAGACCGCCCTCGACGCCTTCGGCATCGAGCTCTTCGACTTCGCTCACTAACCCGCATGATTCACGGAGCTACTGCGGCTGCGCCCGCAGGGCTGCGTCGAACGATACGCCTCTTGACTCAACGAAGCGTCACTTCGCCGACCTGTCGAAAGATGTCGATTCTCCTGTCCTGCAGACGCAGCCACTTCCTCGCTACGCTTCTCCGCGAATAGCCGAGGCCAATGGCGTGCGAAGCGCGCGACCTGAATCACACGGACGAGCCTGTCACGACCGAGCCCACGACGACGCTCACCGTGTTGTCGTTGATCGCAAGCTGCTCTTCCCGACGACGAGCGGACTGGCCGTCGTCCAGCGGACCAGCTTTCGAAGTCACGCGCGAGAGGGCGATCGTGCCTCGCGGCACCGAGTCCGATTGCGTGTCGTCATACGGCAGGTCGAGGAGTTGCATCGTCTGGATCCACGGATCCCCGGCGCGTGCCACGATCACCGTTTGCACATGGAATCAGGTGTCCGCGATCGGGCGGTCGACGCTGCGTGGTAGTGTGCGCTCGATATGGACACCTACCGAGACGGAAACGACGAAGGCGCATCGCTGGCGAGCGACACCCGTCTGTCGGCGCTCTATGAGCGGGTTGATGAAGCCCTCGACGAGCTCGCCGCGTACATGCTTCCCGGGTTCGTCGAAAGCGACTTGCCGGCAGTGCATGAAGCGCTCGAGCGCATCGCCAGCGACAATCTGGCGCGCGGTCCCGTCTTCTGTGAGTGGGGCTGCGGTCACGGCGCCGTCACGGCGCTGGCCTCGCTCATGGATTTCGAGGCCTATGGAATCGAGATCGACGCCACGCTCATCGCCTCGGCACGCGCGCTCGTCAGCGATCTCGACATCGACGCCGAGTTCGTCGTGGGCACCGTGCTTCTTCCCGGTGATGAAGATCTCGCCAGATCTGCTCAACACATGGATCCGTCGACGAGCACCGCGAGCTATCAGGCGCTCGGGCTCGACCTCGCCACGTGTGACGTCGTCTTCGCCTATCCGTGGCCCGGCGACGAGCACGTCTTCGACGCGTTGTTCCTGCGCCACACGACACCCGGTGCCCTGCTGATCACGTATCACGGATCGACTCACGTGCTCGTGCAGCGTCACAGCGCCACGTCCGAACTCGACACGGTCGTGCGCGCCTGACCCTCGCAGCCCGCGGCAGGCATGTCACGGGTGAGTTCCCAGCGTGATCGCAACGCGCCCGCGCAGAACCAGAGGTCCGGCGCGGGCGCGCACAGCGTTGTTCGAGCAGCCTTCGAGGGGCTCGGCTGCTTTGGACGTCAGGCGCGTCCGCCGAGACGGTTCGTCGCGCGTCGGCGACGGCGCTGCTGCGTGCTCGCCTTCTTCTGCGGCTTCGCGCTCTTCTGCGGCTTGGCGCGTGGGCCCTTGCGCTGCTGCTGCGCACGTCCGCGTGCCGGTGTGGACGGGCGCGAGTCACCGCTCGACTCGGGAGCCGTGAGTGCATCGAAACCATCGACCTCACGGCGTTCGATCGCGGCGCCGATCATCTTCTCGGTGGCCTTGATCCATGCGCGGTCATCGCTCGTCACGAACGTGGACGCGATCCCGTCGCGCGCCGAACGACCTGTGCGGCCGATGCGATGCGTGTACGCCTCGGACGTCGTCGGCACGTCGTAGTTGATGACGTGGCCGACGTCGGCGACGTCGATTCCACGCGCCGCGATGTCCGTCGCGACGAGGATGTCGAAGCGTCCGTCACGGAAGCCCTTCATCGCGCGTTCGCGCTGACCTTGTGACATGTTGCCCTGCAACGCCGTGGCTTCGTGCCCGGCCTTGCGCAACTGGTCGGCGAGTCGCTTGGCGCGATGCTTCGTGCGCGTGAAAACGATCGCCGAGCTGCCCTTGCCATCGGCAAGCATGCGCTCGAGCAACGGACGCTTGCGCTTCTCGTGCACGGAGTAGAGCGCGTGGTCGATCGTCTTTGCCGGCGCGGAGTTCGCGAGCTCGGCGACGTGCGGATCGTTCAGCAGCTCGTCGGCGAGGCGTCGGATCTCCTTGGGCATCGTTGCCGAGAAGAGCAGGTTCTGGCGACGCTTCGGCAGCTGAGCGAGGATCTTGCGGATCGTCGGGATGAAGCCCATGTCGAACATGTGATCGGCTTCGTCGAGGACGAGCGTCTCGATGCGATCGAGCTTCAGTTGGCCCTGTTGGACGAGGTCGAGAATACGACCGGGGCAGCCCACGATGATCTCGGCGCCCTTACGCAATGCCGAGATCTGCGCTCGTGACGAGACGCCGCCGAAGATGACGACCGTCTTGACGCGCGTGTGCCGGCTCAGCGAGCCGATCTCCTCGGCGATCTGAGACGCGAGCTCACGCGTCGGTGCGATCACGATGCCGCGCGGTCCCTTGCGCTGGGCGGTGACGATGCGGTGCAGCATGGGAAGGGCGAACGCGGCGGTCTTGCCGGTGCCCGTGGGGGCCAAGCCGAGGACGTCGCGGCCCTCGAGGCTGGCTGAAATGGTGTCGAGCTGGATCGGACGTGGGGACGTGAAACCAGCGGAGCGCAGACCGCGCATGAGAACGTCATGGAGCCCAAACCGGTCGAAACCGGTGGGTGTGGAACTTTCCAAAGTGGAGCAATCCGTCGCGCGGCACTGTGATCAGCGGCGCGATCGTGGGTCGGGCTCGTACAACAGCGAGGGGCCCGAAAGCTTGGTGTCGGCGCGGCCTCGATGGATAGTTGGGGGAGGCCCTGTTGTTCGCCGCACTCGGTGGATCACCGAATAGATATGCGAACCCTATCGGAAGTTCGACGTCCGCGCACGATGTCTTTCCGGTGGCAAGCGCATGGTTCTCGGCTCAAGAGGGGCCTGCGCGGGCACCTGCTCCGCCCGTTTCGTGCTTCGACCACGCGGCGGTCGCCCGACGCTGCCGGTTCCTCAGCGATGGGCCGACGAGCACGACGGAGGGGCAGTTGGCTCGCTCAGCGCGTCATCAAGAGCGGCTCAGCGGTCTTCGACTTCGGCCTCGAGGTAGCCGAGCGCTTCGAGCGCCATGCGCGTCTCGGCGTCCATCTCGACGGAAACAGAGCGTTCGATCGACTCGCGATCGTGCCGCCACGCGTCGACGAGCTTCTCGAGCTCGTCAGCGACCGTCGGGACCTCGGCGCGCACGTCGATGCGCTCGGCGGGATCCTCGATCCAGTTGAAGAGCCCGGTGCGCTGTCCGCGCGGGTCGGAGACGTAGAGCATCTCGGTCGACCGCGCGCCGGCGACGTCGACGAGTTCCTTGGCTCGATCAACGAGCACGTAGGTCTGCGGGACGTCCACCGAGCTGTCGATCGCCGCGCTCACGGAGCGGCCGCTGGCTCCTTCGACCGGGGGCAAGCCGGCGAGGTCGACGAGCGTCGGCAGGACGTCGATGCCGCGCACGAGCCCGTCGACGCGCGTGCCGGCAGGAAGCCCGGCCGGCCAGTGCAGCACGAACGGGATGCGCGTCAGTTCGCGGTGGACGTTGCGGTGCCCGTGGCCGTGCGTGTCGTGATCCCAGAGCTCTTCGCCGTGATCCGAGATCACGACGAGCAGCGTATCGTCATGGACGCCGCTGGCCTCCAAGGCCTCGACGAGCTTCCCGAGCTGCGCGTCGTTGTAGACGATCTCACCGTCGTAGAGATCGATCACGTTCTGGATGTCGGCGTCGGTGAACGGGTAGTCGCCGCGCAGGGCGTCGTGCAGCGTGTCCACGGCCCCGTCGATCGACCCGTCGTAGTCGCCGGTGAACGCGACTGTTTCGTCATGCGGTTCGTAGGGCGCGTGGGGGTCGACGGAGTGGAGGTAGAGGAAGAACGGGGGATCGTTCGGCCCGCGGCGGTCGATCCAGCGCGCTGCCGCGTCGACGAGGTGGTGGGCGTCGAAGGCCGGCCCTGCGCGCACGCTCTGCTCCTTGAGCGGCAGCAGCTTGGCGAGCTCGTCGTACGTGTCGAAGCCTTGATCGAACCCGTACTTGGCACCCGACGCGATGGTCATCGTAAAGCCGGCTGTTGCGTATCCGTTCTCGGAGAACCACTCGGCCGCCATCATGTAGTCGTCGGGACAGCGTGAGGTGAAGTCGCCCGAGAAGACCGGCGGGTAGCGACCGCTCATCAACGAGGCGATCGACGGCTGGGTCCAGTTGGAGTGGGCGTGCGTCTCCTCGAAGACGACGCCGGCGGCGGCCAAGGCGTCGATCACGGGCGACGTCGGGCGCTCGTAGCCGTAGCACCCGAGGTGATCCGCGCGGAGCGTGTCGACCATCCAGATGATGACGTTCGGCGGGGGCGGCGGCTCGGACGAGCACGCCGGCAGCAACGACGCGACGAGGAGCAGGGCGGCAAGGCGGGGCATGGGGAAATCCGGTCTCCGGGAGTCGACACTCTACAGCGTGCGTCCACGCTGCTCGCCGGTCGTCCGTCGCGTCCGCGGCAGGGCGGTTGTTGACGAACTCGCGTTGACATGTCACTGTCGGGTGACATATGAAGCGCAGCGATGATGACGACGTGTGGAAGGCCCTGTCCGACAGGACGCGCCGCGGCGTCGTCGATGTCCTGGCCGAGCGAGCCCACACGACGGGCGAGCTCGTCGACGCCTTTCCCGACCTCAGTCGCACCGCCGTCATGAAACATCTCGACGTGCTCGAGGCGGCCGGGCTGCTGATCGTCACGCGCGAGGGACGCCTGCGCTGGAACACCCTCAACGTCGCGCCGCTCCAACGCATCTTCGACGCATGGGTCAGCCCACGCGCCGCGGGGCTCGCGGCCGCGGGCCACCGTCTCAAACAACACGTCGAATCCCGTTCACGCAAGAAAGGTCGCTCATGACCGCGCTCCTCAACGACACACGCTCTGTCACCTACGAACTCGAGATCCCCGTCGATGCGCCCACCGCAAGCGTATGGGACACCCTGACGACGAACATCGAGGCCTGGTGGCTGCACGACTTCCACATGGCCGGTCCGGGATCGGAGATCACGCTCGATGCCACGGCGGGCGGCCTGCTCGTCGAGCGCGCTCCTGGCGGCGGCTCGCTGCTCTGGTACACGGTGCAGATGGTGCTCCCGGGCAGCACGCTCCATCTCGTCGGACACATCGCTCCCGACTGGGGCGGGCCGACGACGAGCATCCTCACGCTCTCGGTCGAGGAGCGCGACGGCCGTGCCGTCTTGAAGATTCGCGACGCGCTCGTGGGGTGCGTGACGGAGGAGAGCGCCGCGCAACAGCGAGATGGCTGGCGTCAGCTCTTCACGGACGGGTTCAAGGCTCACGTCGAGTCGCGCGCATGACGGACGGGCGCCGCATGAGCGTCGCGGGGCGCTCCGTCATCGTGCGCTTCGTGCTCATCACATGGAGCATGCTGACCGTGTCGCGCGCCGCGCTGTGCCTGTGGCAAGCGGAGCGTGTCGGGGACAACTTCGCTGCCGTGATGGCGCTCGGTGCCCTCCACGATCTCGCATCGTTGGCGATGTATGTCGGCGCACCGACTCTGCTCGCGGCGCTCGTTGCTCGGCGCGCTCCCGCGCGCGGCGTGGCCGTGCTGCGCGGCTCGCTCGCCGTTCTGCTCGCGGCGTTGCTGGCGCTCGAGTTCATCACGCCGACGTACGTCGTCGAGTTCGACGCACGGCCGAACCTGCTCTTCGCCGAGTACCTGGAGTTTCCGCGCGAGATGATCACGACGCTCTGGGCTGCCTATCCCTTGGCGCTCGCGACGCTTGCCCTCGGTGTGCCCGTCGGTGTTTGGCTCAGTGCGCGACTGCTGGGACGTGTCGAAGCGCAGGCCGTCGCGCCGGTGCGCGGGCGCGCGACAATCCTCGCTGTCACGGCCGCGCTCGTCACCCTCGGCGGCGCAGTCGCGACGCTGCGCCCGGCGGCGATGACGACGGACGTCTCGGATGACGCGCTCGTCAACTCGCTGCCGCTCAACTCGCTGTCCTCCGTGCTGGCGGCCGCGGTCACGACGACGCGGCTCGAACTCACGGGACGCCCGCTGTATGGCGACGAGGCTCGCTGTCGTCTCGCCGTCGAGCAGCTCACAGACGAGCTGCGCGGTTCGATGCCACGCGCCAACGACGCTCGCCGCGATGTCGTCGTCGTGCTTGCCGAGGGTGTCGGCGCGGATGTCGTCGGGTCGCTCGGCGGACTTGATCTCTCACCCGCGCTCGACGCGCTCGCCGCGCGCGGGGTCTCGTTCGAACGCCTCTACGCGACGGGAACGCGCTCGGCTCACGGACTCGCGGCCGTCCTCGCGAGTCAGCTTCCCAGCGCGATGCGCAGCCTCGTCAAGCGCGCCGATACGACGGACGCGATCGCCACGCTCGGCACGCACTTCGGAAGCGCCGGCTACGCCACGTCATTCCATTACGGCGGCGACGCCGACTTCGACCACATGGCGCGTTTCGTCGGCGACCATGGCTTCGCGACCGTGCGTGACCGCGACGACGTCGAGGTCGTGACGTTCGAGGGGCCGTGGGGCGTCTGCGATGGTGATCTCTTCGGCTCGGTGCTCGCCCACATCGAGACGCGCGCCGAGCCACACTTCACCATCGTCTTCACGAACTCGAACCACGCCCCGTGGTCGATCCCGGACGACGTCCCCGCGGGCAGCGAACCGCACCACGCCGCCGTGCGCTACGCCGACCGCGTGCTCGGCGAGTTCGTCGACGATGTGCTGGCGCGCGATCCCGAGACGTACGTTCTCATCGTGGCCGATCACAACGCCCGCACGGCGGGACCGCAGCTCGTGCCCGTCGAGAGCTTCCACATCCCGGCCGTGCTGCTCGGTCCTGATGTCGTGCCGACCCGCGTTGCGACGGTCGCCAGCCAGATCGACCTCGGGCCGACACTCTTGGCGCGCCTCGGCATCTCCGGCGCGCCCAGCCTCGGGCGCGACCTCCTCGCACCCGATCCGTCTCCGGGTCGCGCCGTCATGCAGTTTCACGGAGCCCACGCGCTGCTCGAGCGAGACACGGTCGTCGTGCACCGCTTCGGGCATCCCGTGGCGGTCCGACACCTCGCCACAGAGCGCGATGCGGGCGAGCTCGTCGAGCGCGCGTTGGGCTTCGCGTCCTGGCCGCTGCTGAACGCGACGCAGCAGCCGTGAGCGGCGAACCCGTGTGGTATGTTCTCGCGCACCACGCGTCGTGAGGCTCGACGGTTTGCGCCGGACACCTCGCGTGCGTTGGCGGTCCAAGCGAGGGCGAACGACGAGTCGCTCGGCGCCCTGTGGTGCAACGCGACCCTTCTCAGCGGGCAGCTCGGTATGAGAGATTTTTCGTGACGGATGCACGCTCTGACGGTGACGCCGAGGCGCTTGCGCCGAATGCCCGCTGGGGACTGATGCTCACGGCGATGGCCGTGCTCGTCCTGCAGGTCGCCCTGACGCGCTTGCTGTCCGTCGCGATGTGGTACCACTTCGCGTTCGTCGCGATCTCGCTCGCGATGCTCGGCCTGGCCGTTGGCGGCCTCGTGCTCTATCTCGTGCCGTCGCTCATGCGCGCGGTCCCGCGGCTGTTGCCGCTGGCCTGTCACGCCACGTCGCTGTCGACGATTGCTGCGCTCCTCTACGTGATCAACACGTCGATCGACGCACGCTCGGGTGGGGCCTTCGGCGACTCGGTGGTCGCGTTCTACCTCGTCACGCTCGTGCCGTTCTTCACGAGCGGCTTCGTCGTCTCGGCCGTGCTGTCCTACGGTGCGCGCCAGATCACGACGCTGTACCTGTTCGATCTCGTGGGTGCCGGTATCGGCTGCATCGTCGTGATCGGACTGCTGGAAACGCTTGGTGCGCCGGGGGCCGTCGTCGTCGCGGCGCTGATGTTCTCCCTGGCGGCGTTGCTCTTCCGGCGCTCCGGGGTCGGGCGCAGCGCGCTCGACGGCGTGATGTGTCTCGCGCTTGTCGCGCTGCTCGTGCTGCAGGTGGCGACTGGGGTGTTCGAGCCTTCCTCGATGCACGGCCGCAGCGACGCCGACGTCGCGCGTTCGGAGGTGAAGCTCGCCGAGCGCTGGAACTCGCACTCGCGTGTCGTCGCCACGCAGATCAGTGACTCGACGGTGCAGATCAACATCGACGGGCATGCGACCACGCCGTGTCAGCGCATCGACGGCCTCGCGACGCGCGAGAACGTCATCGCCCAAGCGCCGGACATGGTGCTGCGCCCCACGGCGCTGCCCTACCTCGTGCTGCCCGACAGCCCGTCGGTCGTGATCGTCGGTCCCGGTGGTGGGCCAGACGTGCTTGCCGCCATCGCCCAGAACGCGACGGTCACGGGCGTCGAACTCAACGGCATCATCTACGAGATGATGACGGAGGGTGTCCTGGCCGAGTGGTCGGGACACCTCTACACGGCGCCCGGCGTGACGATGGTGCACGACGAGGCGCGCAGCTGGTTGCGCCGCAGCGAGCGGAAGTTCGACCTCATCCAGACCGTGCAGGTCGACACGTGGGCCGCCACGTCGGCAGGCGCCTTCGCCCTGGCCGAGAACGCGCTCTACACCGTCGAGGCGTTCGAGGAGTCGTTCGACCATCTCACCGACGAGGGCATCGTCAGTATCAACCGCTGGCATCCCGAGCCGGCGCGCGAGTCGCTACGACTGCTCGTCCTGATCGACGAAGTCATGCGCCGGCGTGCGATCGCAGAGCCCGAGCGTCATCTCGTGGTGCTGCTCGATCACATCGACCGCAGTCGCAACGCCGCGCAGGCGCTCGTCTTCTGGGCGCGCTCACCGTTCACTGACCAGCAGCTCGCGCGACTCGATGCGATCGTCACACGCAGCGCCAAGCGTGACGGCAAGCTCGAGAAGGCCGTCTGGCCTGGGGAGCAGCTCGACAACGAACTGTCGCGTTTCTTCCGTTCGTCCGACAAGGCGGGGTTCATCGCCGCCTATCCCTACGACATCTCGGCGACCACCGACGACCGTCCGTTCTTCTTCAACACGCTGCGCGTCACGGACATGTTCTCGGCCACCGAGGCGACGCTCGCCAATGAGCAGGCCGTCGAGGTGTTGCTCACCGTGCTCTTCACCGTCGCGATCCTCGCGACGCTGTCGTTGCTCGTGCCGTTCATCGTCGCGCAGGTCACCGGACGCGCCGAGCGCGGCTGGGGCACGATCGTGCGGCTCACGTATTTCTGCGGCCTCGGCTTCGGCTTCATGCTCGTCGAGATCCCGCTGCTGCAGCGCTTCGGTCTCTACCTCGGTCATCCGACCTACGCGCTGAGCACGATCCTCGCCTCGCTCCTCGTCGGCGCGGGGCTGGGGAGCCTGGCGGCGGGGCGGCTGTGGGGCAACGACCCGGCGCGCGGGATGCGCGTGGCGCTGATCGCCGTCGTGATCCTCGTGGCGGCGATGGGTTTCGGTCTCGCGCCGCTGCTGCACTCCACGCTGCTGTGGAGCATCGGCGAGCGCATCGCGCTCACCGTGGCGTTGGTGGGGCCGCTCGGCTTCGTGTTGGGGATGCCGTTCCCGCTCGGCGTCTCAGCGCTCAGCGAACGTCGCGCGCCGCTCGTCCCCTGGGCATGGGCGATGAACGGGGCGACGTCGGTGCTGGCTTCCGTGCTCGCGGTCGTGATCGGGATGCACGGCGGATTCACCGTGGCGTCCGTGATCGGCGCCGGTGGCTACCTCGTCTGCCTCGCGTGCTCGCCTGCGCTGACGGCCGAGTGATGCCGCGGCGCGTCACGAACTGCAGGAGAGCATCGAGCAACCCGGGCGCGTGCGTGCCCAGTCGGGGCGCTTGCCGGCCAGGTGACTGAGCTCGGGGCGCTCGTCGTACGGACGGCGGTAGGCGTCGAGTAGCTCGATGACGCCCGAGTTGTCGCCCTGCTCGGCCTTGTCGATCGCGAGCTGGGCGAGGTAGTTGCGTGGGACGTAGAGGGGGTTGACGGTCGCCATCCGCGCGGCTCGCTCGATGTCGTCGCTGCCCTCGGCGTCGAGGCGCGCGCGATAGCGCCGCAGCCAGGCCGTCGTGCGTTCGCGCGTCGCGGTCGTGAGCCCGTCGGGCGCGTAGTAGGCCGCGTGCAGCGTGTCGGCGAGCGCGTCGTCGTCGGCTGACGGGATCGACGCGAGACTGCGGTACGCCAGCGTCATGTCGGTTTCCGTCAGCGCGAGCACTGCGAGCCACTCGGTCACGAGCTCATCGTCGTCGTCGCGCGCCGTCGCAAGCCCGAGCTTCGACAGCATCATCGCGTGCCAGCGCTCCGCGAACACGCCCTGGTACTCGTTGAGCGCTGCTTGGAAGGGCTCGAGGTCGCCGGTGAGCGGGATCAGCGCGCCGCCGAGTTGGGCGAGGTTCCACTGCGCGATCTGCGGCTGGTGCCCGAAGCGGTAGCGTCGCTCGGCGGAGTCGGTCGTGTTCGGCGTCCAGTCGGGGTCGTAGTTGTCGATCCAGCCGTACGGGCCGTAGTCGATCGTCTCGCCGAGGATGGACATGTTGTCGGTGTTCATCACGCCGTGGACGTAGCCGACGCGCATCCACTCGACCATGAGCTCGGCCGTCAGACCGCAGACGTGGGCGAACCAGCGGGGATAGGTCGACGCGTCAGTCGTCGGGTCACCGAGCTCGGGGTGGTGCCAGCGGATCGTCGTCTCGGCGAGCGTGCGCAGTGCGGCCGAGGCTTCGTCACTCTGCTGCGACGCAAAGATCTGGAACGAGCCGAAGCGCACGAACGAGCGCGCCACGCGGCAGACGATCGCGCCGGGCTCAGGACGCGCGTTGCCGTTGTAGAACATGTCGCGCACGACGCTGTCGCCGGTCGTCACGAGGCTCAACGCGCGCGTCGTCGGGACGCCGAGATGGTGCATGGCTTCGCTGCAGAGGAACTCGCGCACCGACGAGCGCAGCACGGCGTAGCCGTCGGCCGTCCGCGAGTAGGGCGTGGGGCCGGCACCCTTGAGCTGCAGGGTCCAGTGATCACCGTCGCTTCCGACGAGTTCACCGAGGTTGATCGCGCGTCCGTCACCAAGCTGCCCCGCCCAGTGACCGAACTGATGCCCGCCGTAGCACATCGCGTAGGGCTGCGCGCCTTCTGGGAGAGCGTTGCCGGACACCATGTCGAGGAACCACGGCGAGGCGACGTCGCTCTCCGAGAGACCGAGGAGTTCAGCGACCTCGCGTGAGTGGGCGACGAGCTTCGGGGCCTTCGCGCGCGCGGGCATCACGTGCGAGTAGCACGCGGCCTTGACCGTGCGCGGGCGGTTCTCGCGACTCGGGTCGGCGGGCAGTGTGCGGGTGAAACGGTCGTGAAACGGCGGAGGTGTCGGCACGGGCTGCTCGGGAGGGCGGCGAAAGGCGGGCAGGTTCAGTAGCCCATGTAGACGAGGTTCGCCGGGACGCCGAGTCCGGGGTTGACGTCTTGGGTCAGCAACTCGTGGAAGCGTGGGTTGGAGCGATCGGAATGGAGGCCGAGTGCCGAGGCGGCTTCTTCGCGGGGCTGCGTGGCGCCATCGTCGACGATCATCGCGATGAGCCGTTCCAGGGCGCGCGGGTTGCGCATGCGCGCAAGACCCGAGGCGAGCGACGACCGGCGCGCCGCGTCTCCGCTCGTCTTCCACTCTCCGAGGATCGCCTTCGTCGTCCCGCGATCACCCATCAGCGCCAGGCCACGGAAGAGTCGGATGCGCTCACCGGCCGTCGCCGACTTGTCGAGCGCGCGCTTCAGCATCCACTCGCGCGCCGGTTCGTAGGCGAGCATTCCCAGCGCAAGGGCCGCCGAGCCGCGAAAGGCACCGTCGGAGAGGTCGTCGAGGTCGGCGAAGATCTGCTTGCCGTACTCGCGGGCACCGAGCAGACCGAGCGCGATGGCGTACGCGCCCTTGTCGTCGGGGTCCTTCTCCTTCTTGTAGGCCGGACCCACTGCTTCGATGGCCAGCGGACGGAAGACCTCGTGGTCGATCCCGTAGACGGCCAGCGCCATGGCGGCCCACGGCCCGTGCTCCTCGTGGGACGGATTGACCATCTCTTCGATGAGCCGCTTCTCGAGGTCTTCGTGGTCGAACGGTTGCGCGGGACGGCGCGTGCGGGCACCGATCAGTGCGATGCTCATCAGCGAGTACCAGCGCTGCGGGCCCTCGGCTGCGGTCTTGACGTTGTCGAAGAGTTCCTCGATCGCCTCTTCGTCGTACAGCGACGTGAGGCGCGACATCGCGACGGCCGCCGACTGACGCATCTCGCGCTCGGCCTTCGTGTTCCCGAGCACTTCGAGAACGGCGGGCATGGCTTCGCGATGTCCGAGCTTTCCCAGTGCGATCGGGATCATGCCGGCCACGGCGCGGTCGCGCGGGAGGTTCTCGAGCTTGTCGAGCAGCACTTCGCGCGCGCGGATCGCAAGCTCGCCTTCGAGCATGCCGAGCGCGAAGACGATGCAGCGCTGCACGTAGGCGTCGTCGGTGTCGTCGAGCTCGAGGATCGGGAGGAGCTCGTCGATGATTGCCGGCGAGTTGAGCATCCCGAGCGCCATCACTGCGTGCCCGCGCACGGCGTTCGATGCGATCGACTGGCGCAGCGAGATGCGCGCCCTGGCATCGTCCAAGGCGATGCCGACGAGCGTGTCGGTCGCTTCGGGGTCTCCGAGAATCCCGAGCGCGAACGTCGCCGAGACGCGCACGTTGGCCGACATGTCACTGAGCAACCGCTCGAGCAACTCGCGCACCTTCGTGTGCATGTCCTCGGGAGCCACACGCGCGATCGCGTAGGTCATGCGCGTCCGCAGCGTGATCTCGTTCGTCTTCGAGAGGACGCCGTAGAGGGCCTCGGTCGCGCGTCGCCGCTCGCCGGGCGAGAGGCGCGTCGGCGGCAGGAAGGAGCGCCCGCGCCCCATGACGGAGTTGGCCCAGCCCGCGTACGACCGTCCCGGCGTGACGTCGGCCCAGTGGGCGATCGTGGCCTCGCGGTTCGTGTCCCACCAGGACGTCCAGCGACTGTCCCCGAGCGCTGACGTGGGGCGGCCGAGGCCCAGGAGGACCAGGGCGAAGGTGCAGACGGCCGTCAGGCGAGGCATCCGCGCGGACGCGCAGCTGGTGTTCATCGGGGTTCCCCAAAGGTGGCGGACACGATCGTCGCGGGCGGCTGGCGCGCTGTCCACGCCCAGGTAGCAGCCTGCTGAAGAACTGCTCCGAGTGCGACGTGCTTGACCGAGTGTGCCTGTGGAAGTGTGGGAACGCAGGCGAATCGGTGGATTCGTCGAGGTGCTCCCGCGCTCGCACAGGCGCGCTCGGGTGCGTGCGGCGTGCCGGATGAGTTTTTCACTGGGCTGATAGCTCCCATCCGCTCCGCTGTGACGCCCGGCCTGAGTCTCACCGTCCGGATGCGCCCGTTGACATATACCGAAGTGCCGATATGTATTTACGGGGCGTCCGGCCCCATCTCGGCCTCAACCCGAGACATCCCCACATCCGATCGGAAGAGCACCGGTCTCCGCGGCCGCCGATCCTCCCCCTCACCCTGTGAACCACGAGTCATGCACTTGCGCTCCCTCTCTGTCTCTCTCGTTGCATCGCTGGCATGCGTCCTCGGCCTGTCCATGGCCGCTTCCTCGCAGACGATCACGGATGTCACGCCGACCGAAGGCACGCTCGGCACGGTGCTGACGATCGATTTCACCGGCGACATCGGGAAGGGTAAGCCGAAGGTCTGGCTCACGCAGAGCGGCGATGAGTCGGCCAAGCCGAAGAAGTACGCGTTGAAGGTACTCGACGTCGTCGTTGACGGTGAGGGCGGGACGATCATGGCCGAGATCAAGAAGGCCTTCGCGGGCGACTTCGATCTCAACGTGCAGGCCAAGGGCAAGGGCACCGTGGCCGCCGTCGAGAACTCCGCGTTCACGGTGAACGCACCGAGCCTCGTGAGTGGGCCGCTGCCGGCGACGGCGAACGTCGGTGAGCAGGTGATGCTGACGCTCGCTGACCTCGGCGCGAAGAAGCCGAAAGTCAGCGTCGGTGGCAAGAAGACGAAGGTGAAGGCGATGGTCGAGGAGATCGACGGGTCGACGACGATCACGTTCGCGATCCCGAAGAGTCTCGCGAATGGGAACTGGCCCGTCGTCGTCACGAACAAGGTCGGTGAATCGACCGGTGAGTCGGTCGTGGCGGTCACCGGCAGCACCAAGAAGATCGGCAAGTCGTTCCTCACGGCGGTCGTCGACGGCACGACGCTGACGTTCAAGGGCAAGAAGCTCGGCGTCGAGGCGGCCGGAGGGGGCCTTCAGATTCTCGGCACGTCGCTCACGAACCCGTCCAAGTCCGTCGCGATCATCGTGCCGTTTGTCGCGATCGGCTCGCTCGATCAGTCCGACCTGGCATCGATCTCGTACACCGAGGCGAGCTTCAACGGCGGAAGCCCCAACGTGGCGATCTGGCAGACGGGCATTCCCGCGATCGAGATCATCATCCAGTCCGTGAGCGGCGGGCAGTTTGCCGGCACGTTCAGCGGCACGCTCGTGCAGCTCGGGGTCTCGTCGGTGTCGATCTCCGGTGAGTTCATCGTCGAGGCTTCGGCCGACTGACTCCAGCCACTCGTTCGGCGAGATCGCGACGCCCTGGTCCGTTCCGGCGTGAACGGATCCAGGGCGTCTTCATGTCCACACATGGCGGCGCGGGCAGAGCACGTGAGCGCCGTGGACTGTTTGGGTGCCGTTGCGGCCGCCGCATCTGTCTGCATCCAGCGAGCGGCGGGTCGGGGCCTCGCTGCGGCCCGCGCACGTCCTGAGATGTCAGCGCGGGTCCGCCGTCGCCGTTTGGACGGCGCCGACGGACCCGCGAAGGATCCGGTCGTGATGGCGACTCTCGTCGCCCATGCGACAGGCGAAATCGAGCCTTACTTCTCGCCGATGTCGAGGCGCTGACCCGTGATGGCGTCGCCCGGAGCCGCCGTGCCGCTCGTCGGAATCACGTTGCCTTCGAACGAGGCCACCGTACCGTCGGGGATGTCATCGCCGTTCACGTCGTTGCCCGCGCCTGCGACCTGCGGCCCCGCGGAACCGCCGTTCTTCGTCACCTTGTTCTCGTCGATGACGGTGTCGATGCCGGTTGCGTCGATGCCCTCGTGAGCGTTGTTCGAGACCTTGTTGCCGACGATCGCGTTGTCCTTGTTCGTGACGACGAAGTTCGGCTCGTGGAGATCGATGCCGTCGCCGCCGTTGTGCATCGAACGATTGTCGACGATCGTGTTCGACGTGCCCGACACGAGGATCCCGTCGAACGCCGAGCGCGAGACCTTGTTCTTCTCGAGCGTTCCGTTGTTACCGACGAGCTTGAGGCCCTGCCGGCCTGCACCCGTGATCTTGTTGCGCTCGAGCTTGGCGTTGCTGCCGTTGTAGAAAATGCCGGCCGCAGCGGTGTCCTTGATCGTGTTCGCGAGCACGGTCACACCGAAGCCCTCGATGACGATGCCGTTGGCGGCCGCTTGCGTGACGCGGTTGTCTTCCACGACACCACCTGCGGCAGCCGGAGCCGCGATGAGGATGCCGTCGATGCCGCTGTCGCGGACGTTGTTGTCGGCCACGAAGAAGGTGCCGTTGCTCGCGGCGTCGATGCCGCCGAGCGCCGCGCTCGTGATCGTCGTGCGCACGATGTCGAGCTGACCGGAATCCGATTCGACGAACACGCCGGCGCCGCCAGCGACCTCGACGCGGTTGAAGTACAGCTCTGTGGCCGCGCCGCCGCTGGCACTGATGTCGATGCCATGACTCGTGGTCTGCTCGACGCGGTTGCTGCGAACCCGCGTCGCGGTGTTGGACGAGGACGTGGTGAGTTCGATGCCGATCCCACTGATCGACTCGATCTTGTTGTTCATGACGCGGAAGGCGCCGCCCGTTCCCGCGATGCCGCGACCACAGCCCGTGATGTCGTTTTTCTCGACGTACGACAAGCTCGTCGCGTCGGGCGTGAACAGTCGCACGGCGGCATCGACGCAGGAGCTGATGTCACAGTTCTCGATCAGCGCGTTGTTGCCGTCGACGCGGATGCCGATGCCGGCTGCGGACATGAGCGTTACGTTCGTGACCGTCGCTCCGTCGCCCGTGAAGGAGACGGCATCGGCGACGTTGACCTGGTCGCCGCCGTTGGCGAGCGTGAATCCGTCGATGGTGACGTTGTCGGCTGCCACCGTGACGCACGGTCCGCCGAACTCGGCGTCGATCGTCGCGCCCTTGCCGGACAACGTGAGGCCGTTCGTGGTGACCACGACATTCTCGAAATGGACGCCGGTCACGACGACGACGTCGTTCGGACCGGCCGCATCGACAGCGTCCTGGATCGTGAGGAAGTTGCCGGGAACAAAGATGTCGGTGGCGGCCGGGCATGCCAGCAGCGCCGCGAGCAAGAGGCTCATGGCTTTTCGTCCGTGGGGCGATCGAGGGGGAGCGTCCACAACCGGACTGGACGCAACAGAGGGGGGACAACGGGGGAACAGCATAGGAAATCACCCGAAGCATAGTGCGATGCAAGGGGGCGTGTGCCGTTCCTCTCGGAGAAGACATGTTGGGCTCCCCAGTCCCTCTGCCGCGCCGGCGCAGAGGACGGCGCTGCCAACCCGGAGGGTCAGCTGCCCGTTGGAGAACTCATCCGGCGCGCCGCACGCGCCCGAGCGCGCCCGTGCGAGCGCGGGAGCCTCGACGAATCCAGCGGTTTCGCTGCGGTCCCACACTGGCACAGGCTCACTCGGTCACGCACGTCCCACTCGGAGCAGTGCTTCAACCCGACGTCAGGGCGAGAAAGTCGCGAGTTTTTCGGTTTTCCTTGGCGGGACCGGAGCGCGGCGAGCGTGAAGAGTCTTAGAAATCGGACATCGGCATGTGTCGGGCCCGTGATCCTGGGGAGGGCCACGAGCACGCGACGCGCGCTGCTGCTCGTGGCCTGCGCAGGCTGTGGGACTTTTCGTACGAAGGGGCCCGGGTGTCGGTCGTCTGGCGGGGAGCCAGGCGGTCGACACCCTTTTCTTCGTGTCGGCCGCTCTTCTGGTCGCGGAGAGCCCGCCCGCCGGGGGGGCGGAAGGGCCGCCGGAAGCCGTCCGCGCGGCGCCTGCGGCCGGGCGGCGTCCGAGCTCGACGTGCCTCTGATTGCCGGCGCTTCACGGTCGTGAAGGGCTCCGGCCGTGCGTCTTCCGAGCACACGAGACGAGGGAGTCAGCCGTGGGAGGCCGCCGGGTGCCTGTCGGGCACGCGCGAGCGGCCGGCGACGACGGGGCTCGGTCTCTCGCGCTGGGACCAGTGGCGTCGGCGCCGACGCCTTCGTCGCGGGCCTCGGCCTGTGTCCGTCGCGGCCGCTCGTCGCGAGGTCGCAGCTGGGCCGTGCCAGGAAGGAGTCACAGGCGACCGCAACAGATCACCGTGAAGCTTCCGGGCTAGGATTCACTCGTGGACGCGCGCGCCTTACATGTCGAACTCGAGTTGCTCGGGAGGTTGGCGGCCGACCGGTTGGCCGGTGGACTCGCGGCGTTGGAGCACTACATGGCGCTCTACCCCGATCATGCCGAGCTCGTCGCTCGTGAGTACGCCCGTGCGGCGCGGGGCATGGCGGCGGCGGCGGACCTCGAGGGTGGGGGCGTGATCGGTCCGTATCGACTCGATCGCGAACTCGGGCGCGGCGGACAGGCCGTCGTCTGGTTGGCGTGGGACGAGCGGCTCGAGCGACGGGTTGCCGTCAAGGTCGTCGCCCGACCACTCGGCGGCGAAGGGCTCTCGGCGCGCTTCCGGCGTGAGGCGCGCGCGACGGCGGGCCTCGAGCATCCCAACGTCTGCGCCGTCTACGACGCGGGCGTCGACGGCGATCGCGCCTGGATCTCGATGCAGTACGTCGAGGGTGAGACGTTCGCGGCCTGGCTCGCGCGGCGAACGTCGGAGCGCGAAGGTGCCACGCCGACGTCCGACGACGTGCACGCCGTGTGCGTCTGGGTGGCCGACGTCGCACGCGCCCTGCACGCAGCTCACGAACGCGGCATCGTCCATCGCGACGTCAAGCCGGGAAACATCATGCTCGCGGAGAACGGCGCGCCGGTGGTGCTCGACTTCGGCCTCGCGTCACTCGCGGACGACGGCGCTCACCTGACGCTTTCGGGCACGACGCTCGGCACTCCGGCCTACATGTCCCCCGAACACATCGGGACGAGTGACGGGCGCATCGGTGCTGCCAGCGATGTCTGGTCACTCGGCGTCGTGCTCTACGAAGGGTGCGTCGGCGAGCGTCCCTTCCGGTCGCCGACGCATCACGGCCTCGTGCACGCCATCCTCGACGACGAACCGACCGACCCGCGTCGGCTCTCGTCGCGCATCTCCGACGATCTCACGGCGATCCTCGAGACGGCCCTCGCCAAGCGCCCCGAGCGCCGCTACGCCAGCGCGCAGGCGCTGGCCGACGACCTCGACCGACTCGCCGCACACGAACCGATTTCCGTGCGGCCGCTGGGGCGCACCCAACGGCTCGCACGCTGGGCCCAGCGCAATCCCATCGTCGCGGCGCTCTCGGTGATGATCGTCGCCCTGACCCTCGGCGGACTCGCGTACGTGCTCGTCACGAACCGCGAGCTGCGCGACACGAACACACGCGTGTTCGAAGCGAACGAGAGCCTCAAGGTCAAGACGGGCGAGGCTGAGGCGAATGCCGAGCTGGCGGCGAGGCGGGAGGCCGAAGCGCTCGCTGCGCTGGCCGAGTATCAGCGTCTCGCCGATGCGCGTCGGCTTCAGGAAGCCGAAGCCGAGGCTGCCACGCTCCTCCCCGTCCATCCCGAGCTCGTCGATGCGCTGCTCGCCTGGCAAGCGCACTACGAACCGCTCTTCGCGCGCACCGAGTCGCACCGGCGCACGCTCGAAGAGCTGCGAGTCGTCGCCGAGCCGTACACGGAGGCCGCGCGCCGCGTCGACTATGCCGAAGAGGATGAGCGCATCGCGCGGCTCGCGGCTGCGATCCGGGTGCGCACCGTCAATCGCGAGGAGCTCGAGCATGAGATCGAAGCGCTGCGAGCGGCTCGTGCGGAGCGACGAAGCTGGACCTTCGACGGTGATCTCGACATGCAGTTCCGTCATGACGCCTTGAGCCTGCTGGTCGCGAACTTGAACCGGGCGACCGCAGAGGGCGGTCTCCGGGAGGACATCGCGAGGCGTCTCGACCTTTCGCGTCGGATCGCGACGGAGACGATCGACGCCCATCGCGCGGCCTGGGAGGCGGCGGCCCAGCGCGTCACCGCGAACGAGCGCTACGGCGATCTCGTCCTGGCACCGCAGGTCGGCTTGATCCCGCTTGGTGCCGATCCGGCGTCGGGGCTCGAGGAGTTCCTGCACTGGCAGACGCACACTGGCGCGCTCCCGACGCGCGCCGACACAGGGCAGCTCGACGTCACGATCGACACCGGTGTCGTGCTCGTCCTGGTGCCCGGGGGGCAGTACCGCGTGGGTGCCCAGTCGGCCGACGCCACCGAGCCGAACTACGACCCGCAGACCATGCGCGAAGAGGCGGGGCCGCGCGCCATCACTCTCGATCCCTACTTCCTGGGCAAGTTCGAGGTGACGCAGGCCCAGTGGTTCTCGGCGACCGGCGAGAACCCGGCGGCGTACTCGCCAAGCTACGGGATCCGCTCGCAGACGGGCTACGACATCAACGCGCGCCATCCCGTCGAGTCGATCGCGTGGAGCGCGGCACGGGATACGCTCCACGCGCTGGGGCTGGTCCTTCCCACCGAGGCTCAATGGGAAGCCGCGGCGCGCGCCGGCACTCAGTTGCGCTTTGCCGGCACCGACGCCGTCGCGGAGCTCTCGAAGTTCGCCAACGGACTGGGGCGTGAATCGTCCCGCTTCTTTCCGTCCGTTTCGCCCGAGCTGGACGACGGGTTCTCGACGCATGCGCCCGTGGGAACGTTCCTGCCCAACGCGTTCGGCTTCTACGACATGTCGGGCAATGTCGGCGAGTGGATTCGCGATCGCTTCGGGCCCTACGGGATCGACCCCGAACCGGGTGACGGGGAACGATTGGCGGTGGGCGAGACGTACGTGCTTCGAGGGGGCAGCTTCACGTCGTTCCTCCAGCGACTCCGCGTCGCGAGCCGCGAACAGGCGTATGGCCCGACGTCCGGCGTCAATGCCGGTGTTCGAGCGGGGCGTGTGCTGGATCCGTGAGCGCGCCTCGCTCGCTGGTCTCGCGCACTTTTTCTGGAGATTTCTGTCCAAGGTGAGCCGCCCGACGCAAGGGGAAGGAGACGCATGAACTCCTTCCTCACCTCGGGACACTCACCATGTTCACATTCACCTCTCGGCGCCACGCGGCGCCGCTCCTTTCGGTCCCCGCGCTGCTGGCGGCCTTGACGTTGACCCTGGCGCCCGCGCTGGCCGCGCAGACGCTCTCCGGCTCCGTGTCGGACGGCAACGGCGGGCCACTGCTCTCCGGGCAGGTTTATCTCGTGACGTCGTCGATCGTCGTGCCCACCGGCACGACACTGACCGTGCAGCCCGGGGCCGTCGTCAAGTTCAACGCGAATCAGCAGCTCGCCGTGCAGGGCACGCTGAACGCCGGCGGCACTCTCGCCAATCCGGTCCACTTCACGTCGTTCGCCGATGACAGCGTGGGCGGGGACACGAACGGCGACGGCGCGTCGGTCGGCACGCCGGGCGACTGGCGTGGGTTGCAGTTCCAGGCCGGCTCCGATGCCAGCGCGCTGAGCCATGCCGTGGTCGCCTACGGCGGAGCGTCCGGCTTCGCGAATGTCGAGATCACGACATCCGACGTCTCGCTGAGCGACTGCGTCGTGCGCGATGGCGCCGGCGTGGGCATCGACCTCAACAACTCGAACGCCCGCCCGACGGTGTCCGACTGCGCGATCCTCGACAACGGCGGCGTGGCCGTCGACGCGCTCATGCTCGCCGCGGTCGCGGGCTTCGTCGACAACTCAGCGACTGGCAACGGTCGTGATGCCATGGAGATCGACGCGGCCACACAGCTCACGGCCGATCTCACGATCACGGCTGACAACGTGCTCGGCGGCGCGCTGATCGTGAATGCGACGCAGACGATCCCGGCGGCCGCGACGCTGACGCTCGGCCCCGGCGTGGCGCTGAAGTTTGCAGACTTCCAGCAGCTCGTCGTGAACGGCACGCTCGTGGCGAACGGTGCGTCCGGGAACGACGTCGTCTTCACCGCGCTCGCTGACGACGCGACCGGCGGGGACACGAACGGCGACGGCGCGTCGGTCGGCACGCCGGGCGCTTGGCGTGGGCTGTTCTTCCAGGCTGGCTCCGACGCCAGCGCGTTGAGCCATGCCGTGGTCGCCTACGGCGGGGCGTCCGGCTTCGCGGGTGTCGAGATCACGACATCCGACGTCTCGCTGAGCGACTGCGTCGTGCGCGATGGCGCCGGCGTGGGCATCGACCTCAACAACTCG
Organism: Planctomycetota bacterium; assembly: GCA_029259745.1. Lineage (GTDB taxonomy): Bacteria > Planctomycetota > B15-G4 > B15-G4 > B15-G4 > OFTM221. The sequence goes on along the minus strand of JAJDEO010000065.1, from coordinate 106,544 downwards.
AACGCTCGCCCGATGGTGTCCGACTGCGCGATCCTCGACAACGGCGGCGTGGCCGTCGACGCGCTCATGCTCGCCGCCGTGCCTGGCTTTGTGGACAACGTCGCGAGCGGCAACGGTCGTGACGCGATGGAGGTCGATGCCGTGACGCAGATCACGTCCGACGTCACGATCGGCGCCGAGAACACGCTCGGCGGCGTGCTCGTGGTCAGCATCTCGCAAACCGTTCCCGCGGCGAAGACGCTGACGGTGAGCGCCGGTGTTGTCCTCAAGTTTGCCGCTGCCCAGCAGTTGGCCGTCAACGGCGGGCTCGTGCTCGACGGCGATCCGCGCAGCCGCGTCGTCTTCACGTCGATCCACGACGACGAGATCGGCGGCGATTCGAACGGCGACGGCGTCACCTCGACGCCCATGCCGGGCGACTGGCGCGGCTTGATCCTCTCCGGCGCGGCCACCGGTCCGGTCGCGCTCGCAAACACGACGGTCACGTACGGTGGGGCGTCAGGTTTCGCGAGCGTCGCGAACTCGAGCCCACTGGCGACGTTGCGCGCCGTGCGCGTCGAGCATGCGGACGCCGATGGATTCGACATCAGCCAGCACGCCGGGATACTCCGTGACTGCGTCGCCTTCGCTTGTCAGGGGCACGGCTTCGACCTGATCTCGGGGAGCTACGACCTGCGCGGGTGTTCGTCGGTCGACAACGGCGGCGCGGGCTATCGCGCGGCCGCAGCGTGGACGGGTGAGATCCGCAACTCCATCGCGTGGGACAACGTCGGGGCGCCGTTCGCGGGCCTCGTCGTCAACGACGTCTTCTTCTCCAACGGTGAGCCGACCTTCTCCGGCACGAACGGCAACCGCCACCTGGATCCCAAGTTCGTCGACCAGACCAACGGCAACCTGCGTCTCTCGTCGATCTCGGGCCTGATCGACGTGGGTGACTTCCCGTACCTTCCCTCCGGGCAGGACGCCGACGGCTTCCCGCGCGACCTCGATGGCTTGCTCGACGGCGTTCGTCGCACGGACATCGGCGCCCACGAGTTCAGCAACCTCGAGCTCGAGGTCATCGGCGCACCCCTTGCCGGCGGCACGATCTCGGTCGAGCTGTCGGGGACGCCGGGGCTCGTGAACACGAACCTGATCGCCGGACTCTCCGAGTTCGAGGCCTCGTTCAAGCGCTTCGGCAACCTGTTCGTCGACCTCGGTGGCATCAACACCATCTTCGCGTGGCCGTCGGCGCCGAGCGCGGTGCCGTTGCCGCTGCCGATCGAGCTGCCGATCGGTCTCGAGATCCACCTCCAGGCCATCACCTTCACCGGTCCGATGCCGTCGCAGTCGGCGGGCAATCTCAGCAACCCGATCACCCTCACGGTGGAGTAGCCCCGGTCCTGCACGGACGACCGCGGCAGGTCGTCCGTGAATCATCCGGGGTCGTCGCGAGGGGTTCACTGCGTGGGACATGGCGGAGCGCCGGGCTGCGACGTTCGGCGCTCGGCAAGGGGCCATGACCCGAGGCCGCGACGAGGAGATTGCTCTCCTCGTCGCGGCTCTTTCGCATGCGCGCGCGTCAGCGATTCAGCAGCTCATCGATGCGTTGCTCGCCGCGCAGTCGGTCGCGGAGCCGCTGCCAGCGCTTGGCGGCGTTGTCGGCGCTCAGGCCGAGCAGCTCGCCGACCTCGGCGTGCGGACGTCCCTCGAGTCCGCGGTAGAGGACGAGTGCGCGCTCTTCGTCGGTGAGTCCATCGATGCGGGTGACAAACGCGAGCAGCGCCTCGTCGCGGGCGACGGCGCGGCTTATCGACGTGGCCGTGTCGCGCAGGTCGTCGGCCCAGTCGTGGGTCATCGTGATCGCACCGCGTCCGACGGGTTCGGCGGCCACCGTGCGCAAGGCCTCGCGCAGCACATTGCGCGCGATGCCGAAGACCCAGTTGCGGAACGTCCCTTTGTCGGCGTCGTAGCGCGCGAAGTGTTCGTAGGCGCGACAGGCGACCTCCTGCAGGAGGTCCTCGGGGTCGAGGCGCGCGCGAACGGCGGGCCGCAGGTGCACGGAGGCCCAGGCGAAGAGCACGGGCGCCTCGCGGTCGAACCGCTCTGCGTAGCCGGCCAAGGTCCGCGTGGCGTCGTCGTCGTGCATCGGTGGGGCGCCTGAGAGGGGATACCGGAATCCTACCCCGCGAACGGAGTCCCCGCCGGCGCTGGTACTTGCTGTCTGCGGAGGCAACACTGGTGGACCCCACTCGCGCCCCGAGGAGTCTCGCGTGCCCACCGTCCACGGTCTGATCGACGTCTCTGATGGAGACGAGCTGCCCATCACTCCCCTTGCTGCCGACGCGTTGGCTGGCTGGCTCGCTGGTCAGAGCGACGCGGTGCGAGCGTGGGTCACGTCGGTCGGGTACCAGGCCGAGGTCGGAGCGACGTGTCTGGTGCCCGGCGAGGCGGGCGAACTCGCGCGCGTGCTCGTCGGTGTCGACGGCGACATCGGACCGTTCACGCTCGCAGGGCTCCCGACGAGTCTCCCGCAGGGCACTTACCGCATCGACGCGAAGAGCTGGAAGGCTGACAAGCACACGGCCGTGGCGCTCGGGTGGGGGCTGGGAAGCTACGCGTTCACGCGTTATCGCGAGCGCAGCGCCCAGCCGGCGAAGCTCGTGCTCGATCCGTCCGTCGATGCCGGCCGCGTGCGCAACACCCTCGATTCGGTGCAGCTGACGCGGGACCTCGTCAACACGCCGGCCGGCGACATGATGCCCGCCAACCTCGCGGCTGCGGCCGAGCGGATCGCGAGCAAGTACGGCGCGTACCTGACGGTGATCGAGGACGATGCGCTGATCGAGGAAGGCTTCCCCGTCGTGCATGCCGTCGGTCGTGCGAGCGTTCATCGCCCCGCGTTGATCGACCTCACGTGGGGCGACGAGTCACACCCGAAGGTCACGCTCGTCGGCAAGGGTGTGTGCTTCGACTCCGGTGGGCTCAACATCAAGGGCGCTTCCGGCATGCGCTTCATGAAGAAGGACATGGGCGGCGCGGCGCACGTGCTCGGCGTCGCACGCCTCGTCATGGCGCAGAAGCTGCCCGTGCGCCTGCGCGTGCTCGTGCCCGCCGTCGAGAACGCGATCTCGGCCAACGCGTTCCGGCCCGGCGATGTCCTGCGTGCGCGCAACGGCAAGACGATCGAGATCGACAACACCGACGCCGAGGGGCGTCTGGTTCTCTCCGATGCGCTTGTTGCCGCGTGCGAAGAGTCGCCCGAACTCATCCTCGACTTCGCGACGCTCACTGGCGCCGCGCGCGTCGCGCTCGGGACCGACCTCCCGGCGATGTTCGCCACCGACGATGCCGTTGCGAACGGCATCCTCGCATCTGCCGGACGCGTCGATGACCCGGTCTGGCGCATGCCGCTGCACAAGCCCTACCGCAAGCTGCTCGACTCGACGATCGCCGACATCGTGAACTCGGCGTCGGTGCCGTTCGGAGGCGCGATCACGGCCGGTCTGTTCCTGCAGGACTTCGTGTCCCCGGACATCTCGTGGGTGCACTTCGACGTCATGGCCTGGAACCGCTCGGCGAGTCCTGGTCGTCCCGAAGGCGGCGAGGCCATGGGCGTGCGCGCCGTGTTCGACTACCTCGCCGAGCGCTACGGGTAGGCGGCGCGGCGCCGGCGCCAGAGCGCGTACCAGGCCACACCGAGCAGGCAGACGCCCAGCCCGGCTGCTGACGGCGCGGGGCTCGAGACGACGGCCGCGCCGGCCACGACGACGGCACTGGCGACGAAGAGTCCGGCGGCGAGCCCGGCGCCCGGGATCGTGCTCTCGTCCGGCGTGCCGTCTGCGCGTGCTTGCTTGCGCAGCGTGAGCAGCGCCAGGCCCGTCATGCCGTAGAAGATCCAGTCGACGAACACGACGCCGTCGATGAGAAAACCCAACGGCGCCTTGGCCTTGTCGGATGCCAGCGTCGCGCCGACAAGCAGCGTGATCGCCCAGCCGCCCTGGAGCAGCACCGCGCGTCGCGGCGTGCCCGACGTGGCGTGGAGTGCACCGAGGCTCTTCGGGACGAGGCCCTCACGGCTCATCGCATGCAGCACGAACGGCGGCGCGAGCAGGATCGTGTTGAGGATCCCGAGGGCCGAGATGCAGATGATCCCCGCGAGCAGCCGACCGCTGGCCTCGCCGATGCCGAAGGGAGCAAGCGCGACGCGCGCCGCATCGGCGCCGATCGACGAACTCGCACGCGCTCCGCCGAGTCCGAGCAGCTCGAGGTAGGCGAGGTTGACGGACATGTAGGCGATGACGACGACGGCTACGCCGGCGAGGATTCCGAGCGGTACGTCGCGACGCGGGCGGCGTGCCGCGCCGGCCACGAAGCTGCCCTGTTGCCAGCCGCCGAACGCGAAGAGTGCCGGAAGAAGCGCGGCGCCGATCGCCGTGAGCCAAGGCACGTCGCGATCGGACGCGGCGACGACTTCGGCACTCGCCGCCGCCTCGCGCGGGAGCAGCGACAGCACGACGATCGCGAAGACCCCGAGCGTCTTGATGACCGTCAGCGTGTTCTGCGTGCGCTTGCCCGCCTTGAGGCCGATGGTGTTCACGAACGTGAAGACGGCCAGCGCCGCGACGGCCTGCATGAGCTTTCCGAGCCCGCTCGACGTCGGCCCGCCGAAGCGCACGATGTCGAGGTTGTCGACGAAGATGAGCGCGATGATCGCCGCCGCGCCGGCTTGGATCACGAGCGTGTTGGCCCATCCGTAGAGGAACGCCGGCAGCGGCCCGAAGGCACGCGCGACGTAGCGAAACGTCCCGCCGTGCCCCGGCTGCCGCAGCGCCAGCTCGGCAAACACCAGCGCACCGAGCAGCGCGATGAAGCCGCCAAGTCCCCACGCCGCCATGGCCTGACCCACGCTGCTCACGCGCTGCGCGACCACGGCCGGCGTGAAGAAGATCCCCACGCCGATGATCCCGCCGACGACGACGCAACCGATGTCGAAGGCACCGAGGCGCGGTGTGGGCGGCGGTGGCGGTTCAGTCAAGGCGGGGGCTCCGGCGGTCCTCGGTCCGACATACCGTCGCGCGACGGGATGCCGACGCGCTACCGTATCGTCATCCCACGCTTCCGGAGCCCCTCGCGATGAACCAGCTCGAGTCTTTGCGCACGATGACGACCGTGGTCGCCGACACCGGCGACATCGAGGCCATCGAAGCCGCGAACCCGCAGGATGCGACGACGAACCCGTCGCTGATCCTCAAGGGCGCCGGCGACGAGCGCTACGAGCCGATCATCGAAGAGGCGCTCGCGGCGTCCGACGGCGACACCGAACGCTTCGCCGACCTGCTCGCCGTCGGCTTCGGCCGTCGCATCCTCGAGGTGATCCCGGGCCGCGTGTCCACCGAGGTGCCCGCGCGGCTGTCGTTCGACGTGCGAGCGCAGGTCGCCAAAGCCCGCGCGCTCATCGGGCTGTACGAAGACGCCGGCGTCGCGCGCGAGCGCATCCTCATCAAACTGTCGAGCACCTGGGAAGGCATCCAGGCCGCGCGCCAACTCGAGGCCGACGGGATCCACTGCAACCTCACGCTGCTCTTCAGCTTCGCCCAGGGCGTGGCGTGCGGTGAGGCCGGCGTCACCCTCATCTCGCCCTTCGTCGGCCGCATCTACGACTGGCACAAGAAGGAGAAGGGTCTCGACGACATCCCGATCGCCGACGATCCGGGCGTGGCCTCTGTCACTCAGATCTACAACTACTTCAAGAAGTTCGACATCGCCACGGAGGTGATGGGCGCGAGCTTCCGAAAGGCCGATCAGGTCGCCGCGCTGGCGGGCTGCGACCTGCTGACGATCTCGCCGAAGCTCATCGACGAACTCCGCGAGCGTGACGGCGAGCTGCCGCGGGCCCTGTCGGTGCAAGCGGCGAAGGCCAGCGACGTCGAGCGCATCGACATCGACGAGGCGACCTTCCGCTGGATGCACAACAGCGACGCGATGGCCGTCGAGAAGCTGGCCGAAGGCATCCGCAAGTTCGACGCCGACGCGCAGAAGCTCGACGCGTTCGCCAAGGAACGCCTCGCGGCCGTCTGACGGCTGCGAGCGAGCAAGATGGCGATGAAGAAGCCGTCCGTGGCGTTCGGGCTCACCGTGGCCTTCGTGGTCGGTGCGCTCTACTACGCCGTCGGGTGGGCGCTCGACGCGGAGGTGTCTCTGCGTGACGCCACGCTCGCGGGGCTCCTCGCTGCCGCGATCGTGCTCTACTTCGGACGCCGCCGCGCAGTGCAGAAACCGCCCGTCTAGCGCGCCGCATCAGACGCCGAGCACGCGTCGCGCGCTGAACTCCGCGAGTGACGGGGTTCGGTGATCAGCCCGTGGAAAAACTCATCCGGTGCGACGCACGCACCCGCGCGCGCCTGTGCGAGCGCGCGAGCCTCGAGGAATCCACCGACTCGCCTGCGTTCCCACACTTGCACAGGCACGCTCGGTCACGCGCGGCGCACTCGGAGCGGTTCTTCAACAGGCTGCTATCTTCCACGCGGGTCGGGCCGTGTCTCGAAGAAGGCCCGTGTCTCGATCAAGGTGATGAACCATGCTCCGTACGCTCTTTGTCTCTGTGGCTCTCGCGGGTGCGCTCGGCGCCCAATCGAATGTCATCGTCGTGGACGGGACCGGAGCGGGCGATGCTCTCTCGATCGGCGCCGGTGTGGCGCTCGCGAACGACGGTGACACGCTGCTCGTGCGCTCGGGCGACTACGAGGCCTTCACGATCGACGGCAAGTCGCTGTTCGTCGTCGAGGACGCCGGGGCCTCGGTGCGCGTGAACAGCGGGGTCGAGGTCCTCAATCTGGCCGTTGATCAAGCCGTCGTCTTGCGCGGGCTGGACATCGACCGCGACCCGGGGACGTTCTTGACCGTTCCAGCACTCGAGATCACGGACTGCTCGGGCACAGTTCTCGTCGAGGACAGTCGCATCGAACTCGGTGTGCGCACCTTCACGTTCAAGGTTCCGTCTGCGATCGAGGTGACCCGATCAGAGCGCGTGTCGATCACGAGTGCCAGCGTGCTCGGCGGGACGCAGAACGAAGGCCTCCTTCTCACTTTTCCGGGATCAGAGAGTGCTCTGTCGGTCGAGGATTCGACGGTGTCGTTGTACGACGTCCATGCAGTCGGCGGGCAGGGCGTCGCGATCGACGGCTTCGCACCACAGCCGGGTGCCGAAGGCGTGACCATGCGCGCGGGGTTGTTGCACGTCGTCAGTAGCTCGATCCGCGGTGGCCACGGCGCCGACGAGACGTTCATCAACAGTCCGTTCGGCGGGATGATGTGTGCAGCGGCGGGCGATGGCGGCGACGGCCTGGTGATGCTCCACCCGCGCGGCGTGGTGACATTGCGCGGGGCGACGATCCAAGGCGGCGATCGAGGGGACGGTGCTCAGTGCAGCGGTGGCGCGCTCGACGGCACGCCCATCCAGCAGCAGACCGGCACGCTGACGGACGTCGCTGGCCCGACGGACGTCTCACTGTCCGTCGACAGTCCCGCGCGTGACCACACCAGCGCGAGTGTGAGCGTCAAAGCGCCGCCCAGCTCGACGATCTTCCTCCTCGTGTCTGCCGGCATCGATGCACAGTTCTCCGCCGGGCTCGGTCTCGTCACACCCGCCGCACCGTTTCAGTTCTTCACACTCGCCGTGATGCCGCCGTCTGGTGTCTTCATCTTCGGTGCGCCGCTCGGCGTTCTTCCGCCGGGCGTCGATGCATTGACCATCGAGACGCAGCTCGCGCTCGCGCCGCCCGGGGCCCCGGCGTGCCTCCACGGTCACGCCACGCTGACGATCCTCGATCCGTCGTTCTGACCGCTGGGTGTCGCCAAGCCTGCATGACGCATAGAACTGCCCGATGAGTGGGATCTTCCCCCGAAGATTCCCGACGGGCGTCGAGCATAGCCCGGGTGTGCGATTTCGGGACCACTCGATCTGGAGCGCGCTCCCGCTTCAGACGCCGAGGATCCGTCGCGACTCGTCGACCACGCGCTTCAGGCAGCCGTCGTCGAACGGGCTCGTGAGACCGGCGGAGCGCGCGAGGTCCTGGAACGGCGCCTCGCCGCCGCGCCGACACAGCGTGAGGTAGTCGCGCATCGCGGCGTCGCGGTCGGTGCGCGCGCGCTCGAGGAACTGCAGCGCGCAGGTCTGCGCGAGGGTGTAGTCGATGTAATAGAACGGCGCCTGGTAGATGTGCCGCTGGAGCTGCCAGCGTCCGCCGGCCGCGGCGTAGTCGCAGTCGCCCCAGTTGCGCCACGGGAGGTAGAGCTCTTCGGCGCGCGTCCACATGGCCTTGCGTTCAGCGGGCGTCGCGTCGGGGTTGTCGTAGACGTCGTGCTGGAAGTGGTCGACGGCCACGCCATAGGGCAGGAAGCGCAGGCCGTCGGCGAGGTGGATGCGACGGAAGCGTTCGGCGTCGTCACCGAAGAAACGCTCCATGTGCGGCCAGGTCAGGAACTCGAGACTCATCGAGTGGATCTCGCACGACTCCATCGTGGGCCAGAGGTAGTCGAGCGGCTGCTTCGTGCGGCTCTGGTAGTTCTGGAAGGCGTGGCCGACCTCGTGCGTGAAGACCTCGACGTCGCCTTTCGTGCCGTCGAAGTTCGCGAAGATGAACGGCATGCCGATCGTCGGGAAGCTCGTGCAGAACCCGCCGCCGGCTTTGCCGTCGCGTGAGCGCAGGTCGAGGAACCCGCCGTCGTTGAGCGTGCGGAAGAAGTCGCCGAACTCGGGGCCCATGGCGTCGAACATCTCGAGCGCGCGCGCGATCATCCAGTCGTGATCGCCCTCGGGTTCGGGGTTGCCGCCGGGATCGGAGATCGACTCGTCCCAGGCCATCACCTGATCGACGCCGAGGCGTTCGCGCTGCTGCTCGATGAGCTGCGCGGCCAGCGGGACGACGTGTTCGCGCACCTGCGCGCGGAAGCGCTCGACGTCGGCGCGCGTGTAGTCGATGCGCAGCATGCGCTTGTAACCGAGGTCGACGAACGACTCGAAGCCGAGCTTGTGGGCCATCTTCGTGCGCACGGCGACGAGATCGTCGTAGATACGGTCGAGGGGCTCGGCGTTGTCGGCGAACCACGACCACAACGCGCGCTCGGCCTCATGGCGGACGTTGCGGTCGGCGTGCTCGCGGAAGGGGCGGATCGTCGCGAGATTCACGGTTGTGCCGAGCACGTCGATCGCCGCGCTCGCGAGCAGCGTCGTGTACTCGGTGTCGAGCGCCGACTCGCGCACGAGGTCGTCCTGCAGCGCCGGGTCGAACGCCAGCACGTCGACTTCCCAGAGCGCGAAGGCTTGGGCGCCGATCGCCTCGACGAGTGCCGGGCGCAGCGGGTGGTCGAGCAGCGCGCGCTTCACGGCGACCTGCAGCTCGGTCCAGCGCGGCGCGAGCTCGTCGCGCCGCGTCTTGGTGGCCTTGTATCCCTCGTTCGTCGTGTCCTGGTTGAAGCGCAGGTCGACGAGGTTGGACCACGAATCGTACTCGCGACGCAGCGTGTCCCAGTCGTCGACGACGGCGCGGGCCGTGGCGACATCCGTAGCGGCCGCGAGGCGCGCGAGGAGTTGTTCGTTGCGGCGCGTGAGGTCGTCGAGGTCGGGGGCGGGAGGCCTGAGTTCTGCGAAGGTCGTCGTCATGGCGCGGAGGATAGCACCCGCTCACTTGGCGCCGCGACGCCGCCATGGCACGGTGGCGACATGACCACGCGATCACTCTCCTATTGGGAAGACGCGCTTCCCGACGCCGTTCCACCTGCGCCGCTGCCCGCTGATGTCGACGTGCTGATCGTCGGTGCGGGGTTCATGGGGAGCTGGCTGGCGCTGTTTCTCTCGGAGGCGCGGCCCGGCGCGTCGATCCTCGTCGTCGAGCGCGACGTCTTCGGCCTCGGGGCGAGCTCACGCAACGCGGGGTTCCTCACGTGCGGGCATGTGAGTGAGATGCTCGATGACGCGGGGGACGTCGGCGAGGAGGTCGTGCTGGCGTCGTTCGAGCGGCGGCGGCGCGGCGTGGCGTTGGTGCGCGCGCGGTTGGGTGATCAGCTGGAGGCGCCGTGCGGGTCGTTCGATGCCGACGAGTTGACGGACGAGAAGCGCGCTCTTGCCGAGCGGTTGAACGCGCGTGCGGGCAGGGAGGTGTTCGTCGAGCGTGAGGTTTGCTTCATGGGCGAGACGACGACGCGGTTCGTGAACGTCGAGGACGGCGGGCTGCATCCGGTGTGCGTGCTCGAGGCGGTACGCGCGGCGGCGCGCGGGGTGACGTGGGCGTACGGCGCGGATGTCGTGGAGATCACGGCGGGTGTCGCGCGGGTTCAGCACGTCGGCAAGATCGAAACGCTGCGCTACGGCGCAGGCTACGTCTGCACCAACGCCGCGACGCGTTCACTGCTCGCGGAGTCGGACATCGAACCGGGACGCGGCCAGATCATCGTGACGTCCCCGCTGACGCGCTGTGCGACCGACCCACTGCTCGGCTATCGCGACGGCGGCTACGACTACTTCCGGCGCGTGGACGGGCGTTTCCTGATCGGCGGCGGACGGCAGCACTTCCGACGCGAAGAAGCGTTGTTCGACCTCGCGCCGACGGCCGCCGTCCGCCATTACCTCGAGGCTGCTGCGCGCGAGATCATTGGGCATGACGACTGGACTGTGGAGCATCACTGGGCGGGGGTGATGGGGTTTCCTGGTGGGCAGCATCTGGGGGCGGCGACGCGGCGGCGGTTGGATGGGCGGACGGAGCTGTTGGCGGGATTCGGGGGGATGGGGGTGGCTTGTGCTCCGGTGGTGGCGGAGGAGGTTGCGGCGGGTGAGTGACGGGGTGGGTGTGCTGGTCCGCCGTCGTCGGGCGACGGGGACGTCGGCGCTCAGGCACGCCTCGTGGCGTCGGTGGGATCGCGTGACGACGGTGCGAGCGGCGTGAAGTCGCTGCCGCCGTCCCCGTCGCCCGACGACGGCTCGGTGGGCGCCGGTCGTTGAACGGAGCGACAAGTCGACGTGGGTTGGGGCGATTGTGCTCGGCCCAGAGCTTCGATCGTCACGACCTGGAGCGCACGCAGGATCGATGATCCTCGGGGACGGTCGGCTGCGAGATCTGAGAGCGCTGCGCAGGTGGCCAGGCCGCGCGTGCGGCGGCGAGGGGGCCGAGGTCGTCCCTCTTGGTTGGTAGTCGTGTCTCGCGCCTACGCCGCGCCGTGTATCACGCTTACCCGCAGCGCAATGCGGAGCCGTGTATCACGCCCGGTCCAAAGCCATGCGCGACCAGCTCTACGCCCAAGTTGAAGAGCTTGCTGCTGAGTAACTACTTAGCTGTGCAGCTCAACGTTCTGGCGGGGCCGCTTCCCTCCTGGGCGACACTGTCGACCGGCACGCATGCGTGCACCTTGCGATCGGCGATGTCGATGGCGGTGCGGCCTTGACCGCTGATCCCCAGGGAGGGTGACAGCGCGCTCCAACGACAGCGCCGCGCGGGTTATCGTTCACGCGAATCCACGCATCCTGACTCTGAACATGCGCGACACCATGAGCGACACACCCCGCCCGGTCTCATCGTCCTCTGAGCCCTCAGCGCCATCCGACGGCGGCAAGTCCCACGCGTTCTGGCGGGTCTTCTGGCTTGCGTTCCTCGTTGGCTCGCTCGGCTACGCTTGGTACTCGTTCTACGTTCCTTCCAACACCATCGAATGGGCTGACAGCTACTCGGCGGGACAGGCGCAGGCGTCGGCGTCCGACAAGCCCATGATCCTGTTCTTCACCGGAGCGTGGTGCGTTCCGTGTCGGATCATGAAGCGCAACGTCTGGGCGGATGACGAGGTGACGACAGCCGTCAACGCAGAGTTTGTTCCCGTGACGATCGACGTCGATGACCCAGATTCGGTGGCCGCTTTGACTCGCTATCAAGTCGGGATCACGCCGACGACCATCGTCACGGACGCGCAGGGGAACGTCATGCAGCAGATCCCCGGGGGCCTGAGCAAGGCTGACTTCCTCGATGTGCTCGATGCCGCTCGCGACTAGCAGGCTGCTGAGGGTTCATCGTGACGAACGCGCCGAGCTATGCCGAAAGGGAACCGCATGAGCAACCACACCGCAGTGATCTCCTGGGAACGTGATGGCGCTGCCTTCACGGACAACCGCTACAGCCGCGGGCACCTTTGGGAGTTCGATGGCGGTGCGCGTGTTTCGGCGTCTGCCTCGCCGGATGTCGTTCCCGCCCCGCTCTCCGTGGCCTCTGCCGTGGATCCCGAGGAGGCGTTCGTCGCGTCCTTGTCGAGCTGTCACATGCTCTGGTTCCTCGCTCTCGCCGCCAAGCGAGGTTTCGTCGTCGAGCAGTACCGCGATGAGGCCGTGGGGGAGCTGGGTAAGAACTCCGACGGTCGGGTCGCCATCACGCGCGTCACGCTCCGTCCGCACGTCAGTTTCGCCGGTGATATGCGGCCCTCGAGCGCCGAGCACGACGCGCTGCACCATGAGGCGCACGACCAGTGCTTCATCGCCAACTCCGTGACCACCGCGGTGACGTGTGAAGCTGTCGATGTCTCCGCTGTCGCTCCAGGCCGAGGCGGTTCGCCGGCCTGACGACGTCGCCGCGAGCTGCCAACTCGCTCGCGTCGTCCTTCACCACGCGTCTCGCACGGCTTCGAGACGCCCCCCGTTTCATAAGCCGAACACTGTTGGCGCGACGAATGACGCGCTCGTGGGACCGATGCTCGGATCACGGACGGTCGTCCCGTGTGTTCACCCTGCGATCTCCACACCCTGTGGCGTCACGGCGGAACTCCCTCGTCAACGCCCGCGCCGTTCGGGCATGATCGTCGGCGGTCTTTCCCGCGTTCCCCCGCTGCGTCCCTTACTGCGAGTTCGCCATGCGTTCGTCGTCTCTGCTCGTGCTTCTCGCGCTGCTCTTCGGTAGCGCGTCGTTCACCTTCGCCCAGGAGCCGGACGACGAGCCGGCGGTGGAGGAACAGGTCGGCGATGAAGACGAGGACGCCGACGAAGCCGACGACAAGAACCCGCTGAAGTCGTCGACCTTCTCGGGGCTCAAGCTGCGCGCGCTGGGGCCGGCGTTCATGTCGGGGCGTATCGCCGACATCGTCGTACATCCCGACGACCAAAGCGTCTGGTATGTCGCCGTCGGCTCGGGCGGTGTCTGGAAGACGACCAACGCCGGCACGACCTGGTCGCCGATCTTCGACGGTCAGTCGTCCTACTCGATCGGCTGCCTCGCCCTCGACCCGAGCAACCCGAGCACGATCTGGGTCGGGACGGGCGAGAACGTCGGCGGGCGTCACGTCGGCTACGGCGACGGCATTTACCGCAGCGACGACGGCGGCGCGAGCTGGAAGAAGCGCGGCCTGGAGCACTCCGAGCGCATCGGCTCGATCATCGTCCACCCCGGCGACTCGAACACGGTGTTCGTCGCGGCCCAGGGTCCGCTGTGGTCGGCCGGCGGTGAGCGCGGTGTCTACAAGACGACCGACGGCGGTGAGACTTGGGAACGACTCATCGGCGACGACGAGTACATGGGCGCCAACGAAGTCGTCATGGACCCGAGCAACCCCGACGTCCTCTACGCGGCGATGCACCAGCGTTTCCGCAACGTCGCCGCACTCATGAACGGTGGCCCGAAGTCGGGGATCCACAAGTCGACGGACGGCGGCGCGACGTGGCGCGAACTGAAGTCGGGCATCCCCGGCGGCGACAAGGGTCGCATCGGCCTCGCGATGTCACCGCACGACACCAACGTCGTCTACGCGACGATCGAGCTGCCCGATCGCAAGGGCGGCTTCTGGCGCTCGGCCAACGGCGGCGCGAGCTGGACCAAGCAGAGCGACTACACCGCCGGTGGCACGGGCCCGCACTACTACCAGGAGCTCTTCGCCTGTCCGCACGTCTTCGATCGCGTCTACCACATGGACGTGCGTCTCGCCGTCACGCACGACGGCGGCAAGAACTTCGACCGCGTCGGCGAGAAGGACAAGCACGTCGACAACCACGCGATGGCCTTCGATCCGAACGACCCCGACTACCTGCTCGTCGGCTGCGACGGCGGGCTCTACCAGAGCTGGGACCTCGGCAAGAACTGGGACTACACCGAGAACCTGCCCGTCACGCAGTTCTACAAGGTGGCCGTCGACAACGACCTGCCCTTCTACAACCTCGTCGGCGGCACGCAGGACAACAGCACGCAGAGCGGTCCGTCACGCACCGACAGTGTCAACGGCATCCGCAACAGCGACTGGCAGATCATCCTCGGCGGCGACGGTCACCAGCCCGCCACCGACCCGACGAACCCGAACATCGTCTATGCCGAGTGGCAGCGCGGGAACCTCATGCGCCACGACCGGATCACGGGCGAGAACGTCTACATCAAGCCGCAGCCGCGCGACGGCGAGCCCAACGAGCGACACAACTGGGACTCCCCGATCCTCGTCAGCCCGCACGACCCGGCCGTGCTCTTCTTCGCGAGTCAGCGCGTCTGGCGCAGCCCCGATCGCGGCGATTCCTGGGAGCCGATCAGCGACGACCTCACGCGCAACCTCGATCGCCTGACGCTGCCGATGATGGGCCGCGTGTGGAGTCTCGAGTCGACGTGGGACCTCTACGCGATGTCGGAGTACGGCACGATCACGTCGCTGTCGCAGTCGCCGATCGATCCCGCGCTGATCTACGCGGGCACCGACGACGGGCATATCGCGATCACCGAAGACGGCGGTGCGAGCTGGCGCAAGCGCGACGCGCTGCCCGGCGCTCCCGATTTCTTCTTCGTCAACGACATCAAGGCCGACCTGCACGATGTCGACACGGTCTACCTGGTCGTCGACGACCACAAGTCGGGTGACTTCGCGCCGTACCTCATGAAGAGCAACGACCGCGGACAAACGTGGACGTCGATGGTCGGCGACCTGCCCGAACGCCACGTGCTCTGGCGCATCGTCCAAGATCATGTCGACCCCGAGCTGTTCTTCCTCGGCACCGAGTTCGGCGTCTTCTTCACCGTCGATGCCGGCGAGCACTGGATCGAACTGACCGGCGGCGTCCCGACGATCTCCTTCCGCGACCTCGCCATCCAGAAGCGCGAGAACGATCTCATCGGCGCGACGTTCGGGCGCGGCTTCTTCATCTTCGACGACTACTCGCCGCTGCGCGATGTCGACGCCGAGGCGCTCGAGCGCGACGCCCTGCTCTTCAAGCCGCGCGCGGCGTTGCAGTACAGCCAGCGTCGTCCGCTCGGCGGGGGACGCAAGGCCAGTCAAGGCGCCACCTACTACACGGCCGACAACCCGCCCTACGGCGCCGTCTTCACCTACTACCTCAAGGAAGGCGCGAAGACGGCCAAGGCCCAGCGGCGCGGCGACGAGAAGAAGATCGCCAAGGACGGCGGCGACACGCCGTACCCCGGTTGGGAAGCGTTGCGCGAAGAAGATCGCGAGCTCGACCCGACGATCATCCTGACGATCACGGATGCCGAGGGCGGTTTCGTGCGCGAGATCCACGCGCCGATGGGCAAGGGCTTCCATCGCGTCGCTTGGGATCTGCGGCGTGCGTCGACGGCGCCGTGGAGTGATGGCTCGGGCAACGCGGGGAACGTCGACGTGCTGCCGGGAACGTACACGGTGTCGATGTCGAAGCGCGTGGGTGACGAGTTCGTCGACCTCGGGCTCGAGCAGTCGTTCGAGGTCGTGCCGTTGCGGACGAGCGGGGCGTTGCCCGGCGCGTCACCGGCGGACGTCGCGGCCTTCGCCGAGCGACTCGCCGAGCTGTCGAGCATCTCGACGCTCCTGCGTCACGACCTCAGCGAGGCGTCCGACGAACTCGCCGACGTGCGCGGCGTCCTGCAGCGCACGCCCGGCGACACGAGCGCGATCTTCTCGACGGTGCGCGAGCTCGAAGCGCAGATCGCCGACGTGCGTCTGCGCCTCTCGGGTGACAATCGTCACGGGATCTACAACGTCCAAGCGCCCGTGCCGATCCAGTCGCGGCTCGGTTTCGCGTTCTCGGGCACGACGAGCTACGGCCCGACGCCCACGCACACCGACGCCGCCGACATCGCCGAGCGCGGCCTCACGCAGCTCCGCGCCGAGGTCGACGTGCTCGTCGACGAGTCGCTGCCCGCCCTCCGCGAACGTCTCGACACCGCCGGTGCCCCCTGGACCGACCGCCGCTGAGCCTCGACCGATCCCGCGGAAACCCGCGCGAATCTCGTGCTCGGACTGCCGGCCGCGTGCTCGTCCCGACCGCCGACATCCAGCCTCGGCGTCCGCAGCGACGCTTTGGCACTGGCGTCGGTGCGCCTATGACTTCCGCGTTGCTGCGTCCCGCTTGCGGGACGAGTGAGCGCCGGTGACGAGGCTGAGCGACGCATGTCGGGAAATGCCCGTCAGAGGGCGCGACTGGGGGAAGATCGAGGGGCGGAGCCGTTCCGCTTGGTCTATCTTGAAGGCTTGTTCCTGTCCCCATCTCGGCGCGACCTCGTTCCGCCGGCCCCCCGACTTGCCGCCCATGGTCACTTGGAACGCTCTTCCACGGTATGTCGCGGTTGCGACCTTTTTCGGATTGGGCCTCGTCGGCTGCCGGACGGCGAGTGAGCTCGTCGTCGAGGCCGATGGCGAGGTCTACGCCGTCGTGGCCGAGAAGCGCGCCGAGCTGCTTGCTGTCGACCCCTTCACGATCGACTCACCGGCCCAAGCCCTGCGGGACGAACTCATCGCCGGTGCCGAACTCGAGCCGCTCGACCTGGCCGACCTGCTGATCATCGCCGCGGACAACAGCCGCAACTACCAGTCCGAGCGCGAAAACCTCTACCTCACGGCGCTCGACTTCACGCTGGAGCGCTGGGCCTTCTCGGCCATCGGCGACGCGAGCTCGGCGGCGAGCATCGCGGGGGTCGGCGGCAGCACGACGTCGAAGGGACTGACGAACATCTTCGGTCTCTCGAAGCTCTTCGAGACGGGCATGGTCATCGCGGCCGACATCGGCACGAGCATCGTGTCGGTGGACGGGCGCAGTGCCTGGAACGCCACGTCGAACGCAGTGCTGACGATCACGCAGCCGCTGTGGCGTGGGGCGGACAGCGAGATCGTCACCGAAGACCTCGTGCAGGCCGAGCGCAACGTCGTCTACGAGGCGCGCTCCTACGAACGCTTCCGCCGCACGTTCGCCGTGGACATCGCCGCGCTGTTCTTCGGGATCTTGCGTCAGCGCGACACGCTCGAGAACGAACGGGAGAACTTCCGCGGGCTGACGCGTCTGCGCGAACGTAACGAAGCGTTCGCCGAGGCGGGGCGGCTCAACGAGATCCAGGTCGACCAAGCGTCGCAGGACGAGCTGCGCGCGCGCGACCGTGTGATCGGTGCTCTGCGGAACCTCGAAGCCTCGCTCGACGACTTCAAGTTCGTCCTCGGCCTGCCGACCGAAGTCGCCCTGCCGATCGAAGAGGGCGACTGGCTCATGCTCGAGCGCTGGCCGTTTCTGCTCGTCGAGATCGACGAAGACCTCGCCATCGACGTCGCCCTCGAGCAACGCCTCGACCACGCGACGATCGTCGACCAACTCGAGGACATCGAGCTCGACGCGCGCATCGCGGCCGACAACCTGCGCGCGGGCATCGACTTCTTCGCCGTCAACACGAACTCGAGCCGCGTCGACGATCCCGACGACTACAGCAGCGAGCTGCGCACCTGGGCCTTCGGCATCGATATCGACTGGCCGATCGACCTGCTCCCGGAGCGCAACGCCTACCGCGCGAGCTTGATCGCCGTCGACCGCGCCAAGCGCGCCATCGAAGCCTCGCGTGACGACATCATCGCGAGCGTGCGTGCCAACCGCCGCGACGTCGAGGCCGCCCGCGAGAGCTATGAGATCCAGATCCGCGCCGTCGAACTCGCCGAGCGCCGCGTGCAGAGCACGGAACTGAACCTCGAGGCCGGCCGCGCCGATACGCGTGACGTCCTCGAGTCGCAGGAGAGTCTCGTGCTCGCGCGCAACTCACTCACGGCAGCCCTCGTGGGCTACATCCTCTCCGGCCTCGAGCTGTACCAAGACATGGAGTTGCTCCGTGTCACACCCGCAGGAATCACGGTCGATCTCTCGCCCGTCGAGCTCTACTCCCAGGACACGTTGCCATGACCGCCAAGCGATCCCCGCTGCGTTGGCTTGTTCCGATCGCGCTCATCGCGGCTGCTCCGTTCGTGTGGTCGAAGATCAACAACAGCGGTGCCGAGGAATCGGGGCCGACCCAGGGAGCTGTGGCCCAGTTCGGTGACCTGCGCATCACGGTCATGGAGCGCGGGAACCTCGAGGCCGCCGAGAGCGTGACGCTCAAGAGTGAAATCGAGGGGCAATCAACCGTCCTCTGGCTCATCGACGAAGGCGTGCACGTCGTGCCCGGCGACCTGCTCTGCGAACTGGATACCGCGTCGCTCGAAGACCGGCGTGTCCAGCAGGAGATCAAGGTCCAGAACGCCGAGGCCACGCTCATCAAGGCCGAGCAGAACTACGCCATCCAGGTCAGTCAGAACCAGAGTGACATCGCGATGGCGCAGCAGGATCTCGACTTCGCGAAGCTCGACCTCGAGAAGTACCGCGACGGTGACATGCCTCAGGAGCGGCAGAAGAAGGACGAGGACATTCTCATCGCCGACGAGGAACTCACGCGCGCAAAGCAGGACCTCGCGTGGTCGGAGCGTCTCGCGGAGAAGGGATTCCTCGAGCAGAGCCAGCTCGACGCCGATCGTCTGAGCAAGACGCGCGCCGAGGTGACGCTGAACCAGGCCGAGCGCGCGAAGGAACTCTTCGTCAACTACGAGATCCCGCGCCGTGAGACCGAGCTGCAGGCGGCGGTCGAGGAGGCCGATCGCGAACTCGTCCGCGTCAAGCTCCAGGCCAAGGCACGCATCGCCGACTTCGAGGCCGACAAGCTCAGCGCCCAGGCGACGGCGAACCTCGAGCGCGACGACCTCAAGAAGATCGTCAGCCAGGTCGCGAAGGGCAAGATCAAGGCGCCCGTCGCGGGCATGGTCGTCTACGCCCGCGAGCGCAGCCGCTGGGGCAGTGGTGAGCCGATGGAAGAAGGCGCCTCGGTGCGCGAGCGCCAGGACATCGTCACGATCCCGTCTTCGGAGGGCTTCACGGCCGACGTGAGCTTGCACGAATCGGTGCTCGAGAAGGTGCAGGTCGGCATGGAATGCCTCGTCACGATCGACGCGCTCGGCGCGGCCTTCCCCGGCAAGGTCACCTTCAAGGCCGTGCTCCCTGATCAGAACTCGTACTGGGCCAATCCCGACACGCGCGTCTACCGCACGGTCGTCAAGCTCACGAAGCCCGACCCGCGCATGCGCCCCGGGATGTCGTGCAGCGTCGAGATCCTCGTCGACGACTTGCACGACGTGACCTACATCCCCGTGCAGAGTGTCTTCCTCGACGGCGGCGCACCTGTGGCGTTCGTCGCCGGTGCGGGCAACCCGACCAAGCGTCCGGTTGTCGTCGGGCAGAACGACGGCAAGTGGGTTGAGATCAGCGACGGCGTCAAAGCGGGTGAAACCGTTCTGCTTTCGCCGCCCGCTGGCGTCGAGCTCGCACCGGCCAAAGATACCTCGCGCGGCGGCGGCCCGCCCGCCGGTGTAGGCGAGCAGGGCGGCGGCATGGGCGGCGACGGTGAGAGGAAGGGCGATCGCGGCGGCATGGGCGGTGAGAAGCCGTCTGGCAAGGGCGGCGGCAAGGCGTCTGGCAAGGGTGGCGAGACGTCGACCGCGCAGGGCGGGGCATCCAGGCGCGGCGACCGCGATGCCGATTGACGTCGTTGCAGACCTGCGCGCTGTCGAGCGCGTCTACACGATGGGCAACAACCGCGTCGCGGCGCTCGACAAGCTCGACTTCCGGATCACGCGCGGACAGTACTGGTCGGTGATGGGGGCCTCGGGTTCGGGCAAGTCGACGTTGCTGAACGTCATGGGTTGCCTCGACCGACCGACGGGTGGTGTCTACGAACTCGCGGGCCGCGACGTGAACACGCTCGACGATGACGACCTCAGCGACCTGCGCGGTGCCAAGCTCGGGTTCATCTTCCAGTCGTACAACCTCATCGCCCAGCTCGACGTGCTCGAGAACATCATGGTGCCGCTGTTCTATCAAGACGATCCGCCGCCCGACGGGGAAGAGCGTGCGCGCCGCCTCGCCGATCGCATGGGTCTCGGCTCCCGCCTCGGTCACCGTCCGGCCGAACTCTCCGGCGGTCAGCAGCAGCGCGTCGCCATCGCCCGCTCGCTCGTGAACGATCCCGAGCTGATCCTCGCCGACGAAGCCACCGGGAACCTCGACAGCCAGACGGCCGAAGAGATCCTGTCGCTCTTCGACGAACTCTCGCGCGAGGGCAAGACCATCGTCTTTGTCACACACGAGGCCCACGTCGCCGAACGCGCGAGCCATGTGCTGCGGATGCGCGACGGCCGCGCCGAAGAAGTCATCGAGCAGCGAGCGATCTCTTCCGCCGGAGCCTCGGCGTGAACACGCTCGGCCGCACGATCCGTACAGGCATCAACAGCCTGTTGCTGCACAAGCTGCGCTCGATGCTCACGACGCTCGGCGTGCTCTTCGGGACAAGCAGCGTGATCGCGATGTTGGCGATCGGCGAAGGCGCGAGCTACGAGGCGCAGGAGCAGATCAAGCTGCTCGGCAGTCAGAACGTGATCCTGCGCAGCGTCAAGCCGCCCGAGGATCCCAACCAGGGCAACCAGACGTCGCGCGTGATCGCGTATGGCATCACCGACGCCGACCTCTCGCGCATCGAAGACACCTTCCCGGGGATCAAGCGCGTCGTTCCGATGCGCATCCTCCCCAAGGAAGTCCGCTCCGGCGCGACGGTGCTGAACCCGCGCGTCATCGCGACGCGCCCGATCTATCTCGACGTCACCGGACGACTGGTGTTCGAGGGGCGTTTCTTGACGTCCGAAGACGAGCGGACGCTCAAGACCGTCTGCGTGCTGGGAACCGAAGTCGCGCGCGCGCTCTTCCCGTTCCGTTCGCCGCTGGGCGAACGCGTCAAGCTCGGCGGCGACTACTTCACCGTCGTGGGCACGATCGCTCCGCGCGTTCCGCTCGGCGACGACCCCGCCGAGGCCGGCATCGAAGTGACCGGCGAGGTCATCATCCCCTTCGAGACGGCCCGCAAGCGCTTCGGCAAGATGCAGGTCAAGCAGCGCGCAGGATCGCGCGAGATGACCGAGGTCGACCTGCACGAAGTGATCGTCGAGGTGGGCGATCCCGAGGACGTGCCGCTCGTTGCACAGGCCTCGCGCGTGATGCTCGGCAAGTTCCACCGCGACCGCGACTACGAGGTCGTCGTGCCGCTCGAGCTGCTTGCGCGCGCCGAGGAGACGAAGCGCATCTTCAACATCGTGCTCGGCTCGATCGCGGGGATCTCGCTGCTCGTCGGCGGCATCGGGATCATGAACGTCATGCTCGCGACGGTCACCGAGCGCACGCGCGAGATCGGCGTGCGTCGTGCACTCGGCGCCAAGCGCAAGCACATCGTCACGCAGTTCCTCGTCGAAACGGTCTGCCTGTCGGTTGGCGGCGGGCTCATGGGCGTGGCACTCGGGCTGGCGATTCCGTTGGCCGTCGAACACTTCGCCGACATGAAGACGATCGTGACACCCACAGCTCCCGCGCTTGCGTTCGGGATCTCGGCCGGCGTCGGTATGCTCTTCGGGCTCTACCCGGCCTGGCGCGCGGCGAGCATGGACCCCGTCGAAGCCCTGCGGCACGAGTAGAGGCGGCGCGGCGATCGCGTATGCTGCGGAGCCTCTCGGCGGAGTTGCTGCCTCGTGTCTCGAACCATCCGTGATGTTGTGTTCGTCGGTTTCTCCGACGTCGAGTTGCTCGATCTCGCGGGGCCGTTCGAGGTGCTGACGACGGCTGTGCAGCTGCTCGGCGACGAGGGTCCGCGCTGCGTCGTCGCCGCTCCCGAGGTCGGTCCGTTCAGATCGCGCAACGGCCTCGGGCTGTCGGCCGACGTCTCGCTCGTCGATGTCGACGCCGTCGATCTGCTCGTCATCCCGGGCGGCCGTGGTGTGCGTGACGTGCTCACCGACCGACCCGCGCTCGACACACTCGCCACCCTCGTCGACCGCGCAGCGCTGACGCTCTCGGTCTGCACGGGGTCACTGATCCTCGCCGAGCTCGGCCTGCTCGACGGTGTCCGCGCTACGACGCACCACCTCGCCCTCGCCGACCTCGAGGCGGCCGCTCCGAAGGCCGAGGTCGTCACGGATCGTCGTTGGATCGAGAGCGAGCGCTTGGTCATCTCGGCCGGCGTGGCGTCAGGGATCGACGCGGCGTTCCACGTCGTCGAGCGCCTCTGGGGCGGCGAGTTGGCCGGCGAGTGCGCGCGCCACATCGAGTATCCATGGACGCCGGGCGACGCCGGATGAGTGCGACGTCGCGAGGGCGTCGTGCGCTCAAGCGATTGGTGGTCGTCGCCGTCGCTGGGCTCCTGAGTCTGGTACTGGCCGAGGGCGCCGTGCGCATCGCGGGGCTCGGGCGGAAGGGGTCGGTCGGCGTGCTCTATCGCGCCGACGGTCGCCTCGGCTGGCGACACGAAGCCGGCATCACGATGGTGCAGGAAGATCGTGAGTTCGCCGTGACGTGGCATCTCGACGAGCAGGGCCTGCGTCGCGCATCGTCCCTCGGCGACGGCCCGCGCATCGCTGTGCTCGGTGATTCACACACGGCCGGACACGGCGTGGAAACCGACGAGACCTGGCCCTCACACCTCGAACGCCTGCTGGCGGACGATGCGCCGGGTGTGACGGTCCTGAACGCCGGCGTGAGCGGCTACGGCGCCGCGCAGCAGATGCTGCAACTCGAAGAGCTCCTCGAGCAGCACGACCTCGCCGGCGTCCTCGTCGCGAGCTACCTCGGCAATGACCTCCGCGAACTCTTCGAGGGCACGGGCATCGGAGGCCACCGCCGCCCCGTGCTCGACCGCCACTTCGCGATTACGAATCCGGCCGGGAGCGAGCCGCATGCTGCGCGCGGAGTCGTCGACGGGCTCAAGGCCTGGCTCGCCGAGTACTCGCGCCTCTACATCGTCGTGGGCGGTGCCGTGCGCGACGGCCCGCTGCAGGGTTTCGCAGCGGCGTTCGGGTTGATGGACGCACCCGAAACGGGGCCGCCGACGGCGAGGGATCGCTGCGGCGGGTGCTACGGGCAGCTGCTCTGGGCGCAGCAACGACTCGCCGTCAACGAGGCTCTCGCCCGGCGCGCCGTGACGTTCCACGTCTCGTTATGGCGTCGCATGGCCGCGATGTGTGCCGAGCGCGACGTGCCGTTCGCCGCGATGCTCTTGCCGTCGTTGACCGAAGTGTCGGGCCTCGAACCGCTCGTCGTCGACGCGGCCCGCGAGCTCGGCGTCACCGACGACCCCAAAGTCCTCCTCGATCGTTGGCGCGAAGCCGTCCTCGCCGCATCCGACGACCTCCCCGTCGTCGACCTCCTCCCAACGATGCAGCGCGCTGCAACCGACGACGATCTCTACTATCCCTTCGATTGGCACCTCACACCGGCCGGCCAAACGGTCGTGGCCGAGGCCGCGCACGCGATCGTGGCGAGTGCAGGGTGGCTGCGTGACGACGGCTAAGCGCTTGCTTTGCAAGGCGGTGTAGCATGCTCGAGGAGGCACATTCGTGAACTCGAAGAAGAAGACACGCGACGCCACTGCCAAGCCGAAGCTCCTCTCGGGTGGCAACCCACAGATCCCGAAGGGTGACGGAGACGCGCCCGTGCAGGCCTACATTGCAGCCATGCCGGATTGGAAGCGCGCCGTCGGCCGCACCCTCGATGAACTCATCGTGCGCGCCTTGCCCGAGGTGCGCAAAGCCATCCGATGGAACTCGCCCTTCTACGGTATCGCCGGCCAGGGCTGGTTCCTCAACGTCCACTGCTTCACGAAGTACGTGAAGGTGACCTTTCTCAACGCGGCATCGCTGCAACCTCCTCCACCCGTCGAGTCGAAACAGGCGGACGTCCGCTCCGTCCACATCCACGAGAGCGACGGTCTCGACGAAGCTCTCCTCGAGAGCTGGGTTCTCCAGGCTGCGGAACTCCCCGGCGACGACCTCTTCTAATCCGGGTTCTTCATGGCCGGTCGGCGCGAGGTCGCAGGTGGGCCTTGCGAGCTAGGGTTCAGATGCGACCGCAGCAGATCGTCCGAGTCTCCCGTGCTCATCACGACGTTTCTCGCGGGCGCGCGACTCGAGAAGTCCCGCAAGGCCCCGTCACCAGCGCGTCGGCGCGTAGTCCTTCAGGAACTGACCCCAGACGTGCTCGCCCGTGTTGAGGCCGTCGAAGATCGGGTCGAGGATGCGAGCGGCGGCGTCGACGTGGTCGAGCGGCGGGTGGAAGCCGTGGTCGCGCTGCTTCTTGAGAGTGATGTGCACGGGGTCCTCGTCCGTGATCCAGCCGGTGTCCACGCTGTTCATGTGGATGCCGTCCTTCAGGTAATCGGGAGCCGAGGTGCGCGTCATCATGTTCAGCGCGGCCTTGGCCATGTTCGTGTGCGGGTGCTTGTCGGTCTTGAAGGCGCGATAGAACTGTCCTTCCATGGCCGACACGTTGACGATGTGCTTGTCGCGCTCGGCCGTGCGCAGCATGAGTGGCTTGAGGCGCGCGTTGAGGACGAACGGTGCCACGGCATTCACGAGGTGGACCTCGAGCAGCTCCACTGTTGCGACCTCGGCGAGCGGCAGCCGCCACGAGTTCTTGTCGCGCAGGTCGACCTGCTGCAGGTCGGCGTCGAGGGCGCGAGCGGGGAAGAGGTGTTCGCCGTCGTCGTCGTCGCCCTCGACGAGCGCGATCTGCGACAGCTCGGCCGACTGCGTGAGCCCTGCGAGCGCATCGTGCTTGACGCCCGCGCGCTGGAGCGTGCCGTCGGCGACGAGCCCGGTGTGCGCTTCGAGCACGGCGCGCACGCGCGTGTCGAGCGTGTCCAGCGAACGCTCGCCTTCCATGAGATGACCGTAGAACCCCGGCGGTCGGCGCACGGTCTGACAGGCGTTGTTGACGATCGCGTCGAGTCGCTCGTAACGCTCGACGAGGTGTCGGCAGAGCCCTTCGACACTCGGCGTGTGACGCAGGTCGACGCCGTAGACCTCGAGACGCTCGCGCCAGTGGTCGAAGTCGGGCTCGGCGGCGTAGCGCAGGGCCGCGTCGCGCGGGAAGCGCGTGGTGACGATGAGTCGCGCGCCGGCGCGCAGGAGCTTGATGCCGGCCTGGTAGCCGATCTTCACGCGCCCACCGGTGAGCAGCGCAACGCGCCCCGTCATGTCGGCGGACTGCTCGCGCTTCGCGAGGTTCAGCTCGGCGCACTTGCCGCACAGCGCGTCGTAGAAGTGGTGGACGTCGCGGTACTCGGCCTTGCAGATGTAGCAGTTCCGCGCCTCGGCAAGGGAGCCGGGTGACTCGGACTCGGAGCTCGACTCGTCGGTGAGCAGCGCGGGCGAGGGCGTCGGGTAGACGAGCTCGTGCCGCGCACGCCGCATGCCCGTGAGCGCGAGGACCTTCTCGTCGTGGTCCTTGACGGCTGTCTTCTGCTGCTGGCGTTGCGCCGACTGGAAGAGGCGCTTGCGCGTGCGGTCGGGATAGGCGAGACGCCCGCAAGCGGCCCGGAGGCGGTTGCGCGTGGCCTCATCGAGGGACGCGATGCGCTCGGGGTCGTTGGCGAGAGTGTCGAGCTGGGCGAGCAGCTCGGCGAGGTCGTCGGGGGTGTCGTTGGAAGCTGGCACGGCGTGTGGCGTTTCTGAGTGGAGGGCAACGCGGCAGTCTAACAGTCGTCGCAGGTCCGGCCATGGGCGGGCGGTTTCGTGTCGCGCTCGCTATTCTCGTTTCGATGTTGTGGACGGTGATCGCATCGATCGGCTCGTTGGTCTCGGCGGCGACGTCGTGGTCGTGGTGGCGTTCGCCTGCCGCACGCGCGGCCAGGATCGCCGAGGCAGCCGTCAACGACGTGCGTGAAGAGGCGGATCGCACGCAGCAGATCGTGCGGGGGCCCGAGCAGCGGCTGGGACGCGAGGCCGCAGCGTGGCAGCGGCGAGCGCGGCGGCGGCGCTTCGAGACGGCGCCGCTCGAGCGGCTGCGTGAGGCCGGAGCCGAGCGGGTGCGCTGGTCGGCGCTCCAGACGGGGGGCGTGACGACGGTCGGTGACGTGCGTGCGCGCTCGGTGGCTGGTCTGGAGCGGATCGACGGCGTCGGTCGGGCGACGGCCGAGCGCCTCGTCGCGGCGGCCGAACTCTACGAGAAGAAGCTCGAGACCGTTGCGGCGCCGCTTCCCGATCCTGAGTTGAGTGATGACGGGGCCGAGGACCTGGCGCGCGCGGCGCTCGACGTCCTGGCCGCACGGCGCGCCGTCGGCGATGTCGCTGCACGCCTCGAACGCGAGCGCCGGAGGCTCGAGTCCGAGCTCGGGCAGGCCAAGCGTGGAGCGCGCCTCGGTGCTTGGGCCGCGCGACGTCTGCGCGGGCGTGACGACGACGAGGCGGCGCGCGCGTCACGGCGCGTGGCGCGCGACGCTTTCGACGTCGTGGAGGGCGAGCTCGGGGACCGCGCCCGCGAGGCACGCAAAGCGTGGAAGGCGCAGGCCTCGTCGGCGTCGCTCGATCGCCCCGCGCTCATCGACGCCTGGCGCGCGCGCCACGCCGAGATCGCCACATCGATCGCCGCGGCGCTCGAAGATCAAGACACACCGAGCATCGACGCCTCGGCCGGCACGCGCATGCCGAGCGACATCGTCGAGCGCGTCCTCGCACTCGACTTCACGCCGCGCGGCCTGCGCGTCGACATGCGCCGCTATCAAGATTTCGGCGCACGCTACATCGTCGCGCAGGAGCGCACCGTTCTCGGTGACGACATGGGGCTCGGCAAGACGCTCCAGTCGCTCGCCGCGATGTGTCATCTCGTCGCCGAGAACGACGAGGCGCGCTTTCTCGTCGTCGCCCCGGCGACCGTCGTGCACGGCTGGATGCGTGAGGCGGCGAAGTTCACGGAGCTGCGCACGCACCTCCTCCATGGCCCGGCGCGCGGTGATGCTCTGGCGGCGTGGCTGCGTGACGGAGGGTTGGCGATCACGTCGTACACGACGCTGACGGGGCTCGCGCTGCACGAGCGTTGGGAACCCGAGAGCCGCCCGCTCGCACTGCTCGTTGCAGACGAGGCGCACTATGTGAAGAACCCCGAGGCGACGCGGTCACGCGCGCTGGCCGTGTTGCTGCGCCATGCCGAGCGTGTCTGCCTGATGACGGGCACGCCGCTCGAGAACCGTCTCGAGGAGTTTCAGCATCTGTTGCGGCTGGTCCGCCCAGACCTCCCCGCGCTCGAGCCATCCGACGAGCAGAACCTCGCGTGGTCGGTCGATCCCGAGCGCTTCGGTGTCGACGTGGCCGAGGCCTATCTGCGCCGTAACCAGCGCGACGTCCTCGTCGAGCTGCCCGAGCGCATCGACACCGATCACTGGCTCGACATCGGCGACGACGAGGACGTCGCCTACCGGCACGCCGTGGCCGCGGGGAACATCATGGCCATGCGGCGCGCCGTGACGATCGGTTCGTGGCGCGCCGGTCAGGTGTCGGGGGCCTTGCCCGTGAAGATCGAACGCCTCGAGCAGCTCGTCGTCGAGGCGCGCGAGGCCGGCCGCAAGGTGCTTGTGTTCTCGTTCTTTCTCGACGTGCTCGATGTCATCGCCGAGCGGATCGATGTGCTCGGTGTCGTGCGCGGCAACGTCGGTCCGGCCGAGCGCCAGCGATTACTCGATGAGTTCACGAGCATCGAAGGGTCGGCGGTGTTGCTCGGGCAGATCACGGCAGCCGGCGTCGGCTTGAACATCCAAGCGGCATCGGTCGTGGTGTTGATGGAGCCACAGTGGAAGCCTTCCACCGAAGAGCAGGCCATCGCGCGGGCGCACCGCATGGGTCAGCCGGACGTCGTGCTCGTGCACCGTCTGCTGGCGCGCGACGGCATCGACGAGCGCATCTCGGAGCTGCTCGCGGACAAGCACGAACTCTTCGAACGCTTCGTCACGCCGAGCGCCGTCAAGGACGCCTGTCGCGAAGCCACCGAGCCGGCACTGGCGCGCCTCGTGCTGGATGCCGAGCGCGCACGTCTCGGCGTCGGCAACTCGCCGCCGGTCGTCCAGCCCTGACCCTGGTGATGCAACCGCGACCTCGCGACGATCGCCGCGTATCACCCACGCGCGCTCGGGTGCGTGCGGCGCGCGGGATGAGTTTTTCAACGGGCTGGTAGGGCACTTCGCGGACCCAGGCGCTCTGCGAGCTTTGTCCCCGTCATTTGCTTCATCCGAAGCCGTCCTCGCGCGAGCCGAGTCGTCGAGACACGCCGACAGAGGCGAGTGTGAGGGCTATTCCGGACGGCGTCTCGGATCGTTTGTCGACCAGTCGGCGTCTTCGATGGCTCGATGACGTGACCGCGAGGTCAGCGATTCGGAGGGGCTCCGTGCGGGCTCGGCGTCTCTTCGTGAGACGTCCTCGTGAGGTGACATTTGCCGGCCGCTCGTTCGCGCCTCTCCGTTCTACCCGGTAGTCTGCAATCAGTCGCGCGGGTAGGGATGACGGAACCGACGCGCGCACGCAATCGCTCCTCGGATGGCGAGCACCTCGAATCGGGCACGAGCTGAGAAGGCGACTTGGCGACACGCTGCGCACAGCGCCCCGGGTGCGTGCAGCGGTCCAGACGCTCGAGCACCACGTCGCCTCGCTGCAACAGTCCGTCTCGGCTGCCGTGCCGGCTTTGATGCGACCGCGGCCGTACAAGGTCATGATCGCGATCACGGCCGCATGCAACGCGCGCTGCGAAGGCTGCCGCTACGGCCGCGACTTCATGGTTGGCGAGCGTCTCGGTCTCGATGTCGTCAAGCAAGTGCTCGACGACGCTCGCGGGGCGGGCTTCCACTCGATCCGGCTCTACGGCGGCGAGCCGCTGCTGCACCCCGACCTCGAGGCCATGGTCGCGCACGCCATCTCGATCGGCTTGATGCCCTACGTCACGACGAATGGCGCGCTGCTGGCAGAGAAGATCGACGGTCTCTACGAAGCCGGTCTGCGCGACCTCACGTTCGGGTTCTACGGAGTCGGCGACGCCTACGACGAGTACACGCAGCGACCCGGACTCTTCGCGAAGGTCGAAGGCGGCATCGCGTCGGTGCGCGAGCGCTACGGCGACGAGTTCGAGCTGCAGATGAACTACCTGCTCAAGCGGCCGTCGTGCTCCGTCGAGGACCTGCGTGCGTCTTGGCAGGTTGCCGAACGATACGACATGCAGATGCGCGTCGACCTCGTGCACTACTCGCTGCCGTACTTCCAAGAGGGGCCCGAGCGCGAGCTGCAGTTCCGCGAAGGTGACCGACCGCTCATCGAGCCGGTGGTCGAGGAACTCCTGCGACTGAAGGCCGCTCATCCGCACCGTCTCGCGCACACGCCCGAAGGCTTGCGGTCGATTCCCGACTGGCTCGTGCTCGGTCCCGACATGAAGGTGCCGTGTACGGCGTACGACATGATGTGGGTGGGCGCCGACGGCTCGGTGCAGATGTGCTACGTGACGTTCCCGCTGGGCAACGTGCACGAGACGCGCTTCAAGGACCTGCTCTTCACGCAGGAGCACCGCTGCGCCGCGCGTGATGCCCTTGCGCTACGCTGCCCGAACTGTCACTGCAGTTCCAACGAACGCGTGATGCGCCATGCACCGACGCGTCGGCGGTACCGCGGCTGAGCGCGGGACGCATGCGCATCGCTCATCTCGTGAGTGGTCTGCGCGTCGGCGGCAAGGAGCGCGTCGTGTGCCAGCTGGCCGCGGCCGGGCAGCGTGACGGGCATGACGTGTCGCTGATCACGTTCGATGCCCCGGCGTCGGGTGACCATGAGTTCGAGCTCGAGGGCATCGCTGTCACGCACATGGCGCGGGGGCCGGGCTTCGACGTTCGATTCGTGCGCCGTCTCGCACGACACCTGCGCGAGGTGCGAGTCGAGATCCTGCATGCCCATGCCGACTCGGCGCTCGTCTACGGCTCCGCGGCCTGTCTGCTTGCCGGACGCGCGGCTCCCGCACTCGTGGCGACGTTCCATGTCCGGCCCTCGCATCCGACGCCGCGAGCGCGGTGGCTCACGCGACGTGCTGCGCGGCGCGCATCCGTCACCGCCGTCAGCGACGACCTCAGCGGCTTCCTCGTCGAGCAGCGCTGGCTCTCCTCGGACGCCGCGACGATCGGAAACGGCGTCGACACGCGGGCGTTCGCTCCCGGCGAGCGAACGGGTGTCTGGCGCGGGCGGGTCGGAGCACGTCCGACGTCGTTGGTCGTCGCGCACGTGGGGCGCTTCGATCCGGTCAAACGCCAGCGCGTCGCGCTCGAGGCCGTGCGCGAGGTGCGCGCCGAAGGGCTCGATGTGCGGGCGGTTTTCGTGGGCAACGGGCCCCAGCGGGCGGAGTTCGAGGCCGGGCTGAGCGGCGACGAGGGGGTGCTGGTCGTCCCGCACGTCGACGAGATGGCCGAGCTGCTGCGCGATGCCGACGTGCTCGCGCTGTGCTCCGAGCACGAGGCGAGCCCGTGCGTCGTTCTCGAGGCCATGGCCTGCGGCCTGCCGGTGGTGTCGACGGACGTCGGAGACGTGCGAGCGGTGCTCGGCGAGCCACCCGGCGGGCGCATCGTCGAGGGCCGCGCGGGGCTTGTCGCGGCGCTCCGCGAGCTCGCCGTGCAGCCCGAGCTTGCCCGCACGCTCGGCCAGCTCGCGGCTCGTCGCGCGTCGGACCACGGGTTCGACGCGACCTGGCGTCGCTACCTCGACGTCTACCGCGGTGCGCTGTAGCGCCGATAGCTCGCCGCGTGCTTCATGATGCGCGTGTTCGACTTGCACGTGCAGTTCGGGCACTTCAGCTTGAACCCGTCGACGCAGGCTTGGCGGTGCTCGTCCGTGAACAGCAAGTCACGCATGCGCGTGTCGTTCACGTTGCCGAGCGGAAACGTGACGTCGCACAGCTGCAGCGTCCCGTCGGCGCCGAGCCAGAGCAGCTGGTACGCGTCGCACGGCACCAACATGTCCGGCCCGAGCATGAGCCAGTCGGGGATCGAGCGCAGCATCTCGATCGACTGGGGGAAGCGTTCGGGATAGAGGCCGTGCAGGCGCACGATCTCCGCGCCCACGGCTTCGACTTGGGCGCGGTCTTCCTCGCGATAGCCGAGCTCGCCTTTCGGGTCGGTGAAGAACGGCATGGAGTGGCCGTAGAGGTCGAAGTGGACGACCATCCCGAAGCGCTCGGCGAACTCCCAGGCGGCGCCGAGGGCGTCGAGGTTCGTGGTGGGGCGGATCAGGACGACATTGAGCTGCATCTCGACGTCATCGCCGTAGCGATCGCGCACCGTGGCGAGGCTTTCGTCGACACGCGAGTAGTGCCCGTCGCGCTGCGTGTAGCCGTCGTACTGCTCGTCGACGCCGTAGAAGCCCATCGTCAGCCAGCGCAGCCCGGCCTCGTACAACTCGTCGATGCGCTTGCCGAGCAAGACACCGTTCGTCGTGATGTAAGTGTTCATCCCGAGCTCGTTCGAGTGCGCAATCATCGTCGCGACGTCCGGGTGCAGCAGGGGCTCGCCGCCGTAAAGGCGCACACGCGCGACGCCGGCATCCTTGGCGTCGTCGAGCACAGCGCGCATCACGTCGAGGGAGATGCGTTCGCCCACCATGAAGTCGCGTCCGTAGCGACAGCCCTGGCAGCGCAGGTTGCACGACGCTGTGATCGCGGCCGTGAGCTGGCGCGGCTGGGGACGGATCAGCGCAGGGACGTGCTCGGCCGCCGAGTGATGCAGGCGACTGACGGCACGATCGGCGCCGCGTAGGGCGCCCTTGAGGCGCGGATGGCGCGTCAGGAAGGGTCGCAGCGTTCGGATCGCGGAGGAGCGCGTGGACATGCGGCGGCGGGTTTCCATTCCGGAGGTGTCCGGCAGTGTACCCGTGCGCGGCCGATGAGGGCCGCCGGGAGTGTGGCGCGTCCGGGGGGGCGTCGAGGCTCGCGGGACCGCCGAGAGGGGTTGGGGTGTGTCAAGGGCACTCGACGACGACGCGCGACGTCAGCCGCCCCGCGTGCCCTCGCGGAAGGTGGTGACCATGGTACGCGTGTGTGTGAGGAGCGCCTTGGGTTCGCCGGGCGAGCCGTGTCCCGGGATGAGCAGCCGCGCAGCGGGGAAGCGTGCAGCGACGGCGTCGAGGGCGCGGGGCCAGCTGTCGAGATCGGCATGTCCTACGAAGCCCATGCCGCGCGCGCGGACGCTCTTGACGAGGCAGCCGCCGAAAACCACGTCGCTGTGGCGCACGGCGGCGACGGCGTTGCCCGGTGCGTGTCCGTCCCCCGGCGCGTAGAGATCGATCGCCAGGCCGGCGACCTCCAGGACGGCTTCGCGCGCGAACGTGTGGCTCGGGACCTCGACGTCGATCTCGGCGGCAAAGCGTTTCGTGTCCGCCGACCCGTGGACGGGGATGCCGCGTGCAGTCAGGCTCGCGGTTCCGCCGGCTGCGTCGGCATGGGCGTGGGAGACGAACGCGGCACGGATCGGCGCGCCGAGCGAGTGGCGTGCCCAGGCGTCGAGCAGCGTGGTCTGTTCGCCCGTCCACGGCGTGTCGAGCAACACCGCGCCGCCTTCGCCCACGACGAGCGCACCATTGCCCCACACCGGGCTGCCGTTCATGACGACGGACGAACGGTGCAGCCACATGCGCGGGCCGGGGCGCCAGAGCGGCCGGACATCGAGGTCGTGGGCGAGCGTGACGACGTCGAGATCGTGCGCGGCGAGGGCGTCACGGATGCGCGGCGGTGTGTCGTTTGCAAGCGTCACGACGGGTGCATCGAGGACGATCTCGTCGTGCGAGCCGATGAGGAGCACGCCCGCGCAGCGCGTTCCGAGGTCACGCGCGATCTCGACCGCCAGTGCGTGGTGAGCTGTGCGTGCCACGAGTGTGACCTCGTCCTCGAGCGCCGTGATGCTGGCGCGCGCCGCTTCGGCTGCAAAGACGCGCGGCCGCGCTCCCGACTCGAGCACGTCGACCACATCCGACCACCGCTCGCCGATCAGCGCAACGAGCTGCCCCGCCCCGCGCGTGTCGTCCGGCCCCGCAAGCGCGGCACTGAGCGCGCACCACATCGTCCACGTCAACACGAGTCGAACCATGACTACCTCCGTGCC
This sequence comes from Planctomycetota bacterium, assembly GCA_029259745.1. Classification (GTDB taxonomy): domain Bacteria; phylum Planctomycetota; class B15-G4; order B15-G4; family B15-G4; genus OFTM221. Next base: position 73,317 of record JAJDEO010000065.1, on the reverse strand, counting down.
TGTGAAAGCTACTGACGCGCGCCGGTGGATCCCAGCATCAACGCAGCGGGGCGTCGACTTCGCGCCGGGCAGACCCGTGCTCATCGCTCATCACGAGGACGGCGAACGACTCGACGACGTCCGTGTTGCCCGTCAGCGAGGCGTAGTCGAAGCGCCCGCGCAGATCGGTGTAGCCGTCCTTGTGGAAACGCACGACTCCGCCGCGCAGCTTCGCGTAGACCTTCACGTAGACGGCCGGAAGTGGTGTGCGCGCTGCGGCGTCGGTGACCTTGACCTCGCCCTGCGACTCGGCGAGGCGGACGTGCATCGAGTGGGCCTCGCTCGTCGTCCGTTCGACGAGCCCGCCCGCGCGGACTTCGATGATCGCGTTGCGAGTGGTGTAGGCGTCGGGCATGGCCAGGCGCGTGACCGGTCCGTCGACGTCGAGCGTCTCGACGCGATGGGGGCGCGTGACGAGCGGGTCGTCGTCGAGCGCGCTGCCGAAGGGGCGCGTCGAGAACATCAGCTCGATGTCGACGGGCGCGAAGAGCACCTCGCACGTTGCGACATTCTCGTGCTCGATGATGATCTCACCGTTCACGACGTCGACGTGCAGCGAGGGTGCCCGGCGCCCTGCGTCGAGTGGGTCGGTGGGGGCACCGCCTGCGGCCGTGTCCAGCTGTTGCGCCTCGTCAGCGTGCGCGACGACTTCGGCGAAGCGCTCTCGCCAGTGCGCGAGTGGGTGGTCGAGATGCCCGCTCGCGATGGCTCGCGCAGCATCGGGGTCGCTCGAGGACATCGCGAGGTAGGCCGACAGGTAGGCGATCTGCGTCTCCATGCCGACGTTCGCAGTGTCGACGCGCGCGAACATCTCGAGCGCCTCGTCGACGCGATCCTGCAACAGCAGCCACCACGTGAGTTCGAGATGGTCGACGTCGTCGAACGCTGGCTTCCACGCGAGCTGCTCGAGGAGTTCCTGCCAGGAGTCACTGAGTTGGCCGATCCAGAACCTCGGTTGGCCGGGGCGGGGATGGGTGCGCGGCGCGAAGAGCGGTGCGTATTCGACATGCTGACGGAGCCAGCGTGCCTCGGCGTCGATCGTCAGCAGCGGTGAGACGAGCGCGCCGCCGCACGACTCGACGAAGCGCGGAACTTGGGCGATGTACTCCGCCGCTGTGCGTTCGTCGCGGTGAAGCAGCGAGTAGGCCCAGAGCGTGGCGTCGTAGGTGAGCCGCTCGCGCAGCGTGTTGGTGATCGCCTTGAAGGCTGCGCGGTCGGCCATGCGCCACGCGACGAGGTCCATGTCGAGCGTGCCGATGTCGCGCGAGCGCAGGGCGTCGAGGACGCCGGCGAGCGGAGCGTGCTGCGCGATGTGCTCCCAGGTCGTCGTGTCGACGGAGGTCGCCTCGGGGACGACGCGCAGCGGATCGAACGAAGCCACGGCAACGGGCTTGCCGTCGATCGATGCGCGCACCGGTGTGAGGCTCGCAGGCACGGCCTCGGGGTAGTAGAAGACCTGCGTCAGCGTGGCGATTCCGAAGGGGCGCAGCGAGAGGCGCTCGGTGCGCGTGGCGCGCGTTCCCCCGAGTGGGACGGCCCCGGCCGGGATCTGCATGAGCACGTCGACGGCGAGCGTCTCCGTCGTCGGGTTCGATGCGATGGCCTGCACCATGTAAGTCTCGCCGACGACGAGCTCGTCTTGCACGAGCCCGCGATCGCTGCCCCGGTGGCGGATGCTCATGCCGATGCCGATCACCGACGGCGCGAGTTCACCGGCCTCGGCAACCAGCTCTTCACGTGCCACGAGTGCGCGGCTCGCGAGCGTCACGGTCGTGGTCGTGTCGTCGACCTCGATCGCATGGTCACCGGCCTCGAACGGAAGGTCGGTGAAGGCCAGCGCGAAGACACACTCGGTCAACGAAGTCGTCGCGTCGATCACGGCCGCCGAGACGAACGGCGCGCTCGCATCAGCCGCGGCGAACTCGCTCCAGAAGCGGTTCGGCGCGATCGGGCGCGCGATCTGGTGACGCACCATGTGCTGCCAGTAGCCGTGCTCGACGAGCATGGCGAGGTCGGCGGGGCGGCTCCAGAGCTTCGGCGGCCCCGCGCGCTTGCGGCCAGACTGCCCGCGCGCGGCCCGCGACGGTGCGACGTCCTCCGTGACGAGCCGCTCGGCGACGACCTCCACGGCCTCCTCGTCCAGGCCGGAGAGGGCGAAGAGCGCGTCGCGCGCACGCTGCGTCGATTCACTCGGCGCCCCCTCGGCGATCCAGCGCGACGTCGCCGCAGCGCGGTCGGGTCGTGCCCGCGCGAGCAGCGCCTTCTCGATGACGCTGAGCGTCGAGAACGTCCAGCTCTCCGTGAAGGCGTTGAGGTCGGCGTCGAGCAGCCAGAGGTCGACGATGTTGGGGCGGCGCTTGTCGGCGATCGTCGGTCGCACGTGTTCGTCGAAGAAGGCGCGGTCCTTCTCGTGCAGGAAGACGTGCAGCTCGTGACACGCGAAGCGCGAGAGGTGATCGAGCTTCTGCTCGAGACTGAACGACGGCCAGCGCATGAGGAACTCGAAGCGCACGAGTTCTTCGTCGGGGCACAGCGAGCGCTGGAGCTGATAGATGTCGTCGAGCGTGTCGACGAGGTCGTAGCGTGGCGTGGCGTCGCGTTCGATGACGATCCGTGCGCCGGCCTCGAGGACGTCGAAGCGCTGACGATGGACGACCGTGCCGGTGCCCGGAAGCGACGTCGCGAGGCGGCGGTCGCGCCGGACCAGCGGTTGCTCGGGGAGCGCGACCGTGCGTGCTGCGGCCACCGACGTGTCGACAGCGACGGCGCGCACGAGATGACGCGAGCCGAGCTCACTCAGCGGGATGCGCGCGCGGCCGTCACTGTCGAGCGACACGTCGAGCCGCAGCATCGGCGCATCGCCGAGGAAGCGCAGGTCGGCCGACCGGGATGAAACACCCGGCCCCATGCTCGCGGGGCTCCCGGCGCGTCGCCCCGACGAACCACGTCGGCCCAACTTCCCAAAGCCGCCACCGCCGCCGCCACCGATGCCGATGACATCGTTGAGCCCCGTCGAGTCGAAGTTGGCCTCGACGTTGAGCTCGTCGATGGCGAGTGGGTTCATGATCAGCGAGGGGCGGTCGAGCATGTTTCCGGGCCGACCGTCGAGGGCGCGCCGCGCGAGGACGTAGCGCTCCTCGTCGCTGAGCGGGCGGATCGACGTGAAGCGCGACTCGACGACGTCGCGCTCGAGCGCGTTGTGTGGCCAGGCCGGCATCGGCTCCCAGGCGAGCAGAGGGTCGAGTTCGTGTCCGTAGCGGTTGGCGATGACATGTAGCCGCGTTGTCGCCGTGGCGTCGTCGACGCGGACGACGAGCTCGTCGCCGACAACCTCGAGTTGTCCGATGCGTAGCAGCGGCGGTTGCGCGTCGAGGGCCATGGTCGTGTTGCCGACGATGAGGCCATCGCGGCGTGTGCCCGCGGACACGAAGAGCGAAGTGATGGTGTCTGTCGGGCGGACGTGCAGCGTGTACGCGCCCGCAGACAAACCCGAGATCGTCAGCAGGTTCTCGACAACGGCGACGTGCGAGAAGCGGTCGGCGAACGGCACGTCGCCACGGAGTTCGATCAGCGACACGTCGCGGCGGTCGAGTGGGGCGCCGTGCCACGGGATGCGCACCGTGTCGCCGACGAGCGCGTGGAGCGTGGCTGTCGGCGTGGCGTCGTACGTCGACTGGAGCGCGTTGTCGATCGGCCAGGCGCGTGCCGCCTCGCCGTGTGATGCAGTCACGCGCGTGATGCCGGGGAGCGGGCCGAGAGATGCTCGGCCGCGTTCGTCGGTGCGCAGCTTGAAGGGCAGCTCGGCGACGAAGTCGCGGTGCGCGAGGCGCAGGGCGATCTGTTCGTCGACCAGAGGCTCACCGTTGCGTCCGAGCAACTCCACGGCCCAACCGCTCGGCGTCTGGAGGAGCAGCGGCGCCCCGATCGTCTCGGTGCCCACGAGTCCGCCGACCTTGAACGTCGCGGACTCACTCGCGAGGTTCCAGGTCTCGCCGAGCAGCGTTTCGATGCTCGCTCGCAGGGTCACCTTCAACGAAGCGAGTCGCTCGGGGACGGCGAGCGTGTGCGCGAACTCGCCCTCCGTGTTCAAGGTGATGTCGCTCAGGACGTCGGTCGTCTGCACGCCGTCGAGGTCGGTTGCCACGAGCGTCAGCGTCACGTCATCGAGGAGGTCGACGGCGATCGATGCTCCGTTGAGGGTGAGTGCGGGGCTCAGGACGAGCGTGGCGCGCGGCTGGGCGAGGGCCTCGCGGTCGACCCAGGCGCCGGCGAAGAGTTCGTACGTTTCGTTCTCGAAGACGTGCGTCACGCGAGTGGCGAGCCGGCCGTGTTCGAGCACCATCGCGACAGCGCGCTTCGCGGAGCTGAACGGAAGCACGATGACACCGCGCTCGTCGGCGTCGAAGCGTTGTCGCTCGATCGAGACGGAGGCGTCGCGCAGATGCGTGCCGTCGTGGGAATAGACGCGCACGTGCTGACCGTCCTCGGCGTCGTGGGTGGTGTGGTGCAGCCGCCCCTTCTCGATGATGGCACGCACGGAGAGCCCACCGCCGACGACATCGACGACATAGCTTCCGGGCTTCGACAAGGCGGGCACGGGGATCTCTCGCCGGACCCGCTGCGTGGCCGGTGCGTCGATCGTGAGGCTCGACGTGCTGTTCGCCACGAGCCCCTCCACGGAAAGGAACTCATTGAGTGGGCCGGACAAGGCCGAGACGTCGATGTCGTAAACCGCCACCGTGAGCGAGCTGACGTTCTTGACGTCGACAACCAGCGTGACGTCGCTCTCGGGTGCGAAGAACCGCTGCTGCGTCGGCGCGAAGGCGATCTCGATGCGATCGCGCAGGGCGCGACGTCGCTCCTCGTCGAGCTGGGCGAACCAACGCTCGGGATCGTCGGCGCCGGCGAGGATCTGGGCCTCGGCCTGGAGAACTCGGAGTTTCGCAGGCGCGATGAAGTCGGAGAAGCCCGCCCCGGATTGTTCGCGAGCGAGGAAGTGGTGCAGCATCCGCTCGACGAACTGCCCGTCGTCGGCGATCGGACGCAGGCCGATCGAGTAGACGGCGCCGACGTCGACACGTTCGGACGGTGCGGCTTCGCGTTGCTGTTCCGTGCGCAGGTATTGCAGGCTCGGCATGCGCAGGTAGCGCACGAACCGCTCACGGTCGTAGCTGCCGCGGCGCTCGTCATCGAGCATGCGGTGGTAGAGGACGTGGGCCTTGAGGGAGTTGAAGCGCGGCGACAGGCGCGTCGTGAAGGCTTCGAGGCGGGCGAGCCAGGCCCGTCGCTCGTCGTCGTCGGTGTCGAGCGCGACGTCGTGCCCGGGCGCCAGCCGCTGCAACATGCTCTCGACGAACGCCCGCTCGTCGAGCACCGCGGGGCGCTGTTGGGCGAGGTCTTCGAGCTGTGCGAGCGTGAGCCGTGCATGCACGCCGCGGTCACCGAAGGCGGAGAAATCACGAGCCTGGAGATCGCGGACGATGTGCTCGACGAGGCGCGGGGCGTCGGGACGTGTGAGGCGCTCGAGGAGTTCGGCGCGCTGCGCGTCTGTGAGGACACGGTCGAGGAGGCGCGGGAGCGCGTCGGTGGTGAAGCGCTTGAGCGTGCTGCGGTCGGCGGCGAGCGTGGCATCCGTGAGCGCGGCGAGCGACAGGGCGCCGGGGGCGATGCTCGTGGGCAAGGCGGCCGTTTCGACCGCAGCCGAACGTTCGTGGTCGAGTGTTGGTGTCAGGGCCGCGAGGAGGTGGTCGTAGGTGATGTCCGGCGACGTTGCGTAGCGCAGCAGCGCCTGACGGTTCTCGAGTGTCGTGCGCTGGGAGTTCGTTCCCTTGACGGTCGCGTGCCAGGCTTCGAGGAGCGCATCGGCGTCATCGAGTCGACCCTCGTGCTGCGCGAGGCGGATCTGCTCGAAGAAGGCGGCCGAGCTCCCGGGGAGGAGCGTTGCGATGACGGCTGCACGATCGCCTGAGAGGATGAGCTGCTCGCTGAACGGAGCGGTTTGCGCTCGACTCATGCAGGGCAGCAGGGCGAACACGAGCACGAGGTACGCACGGGCGTTGATCATTCCGGGGCTCGACGGCGGGGGTGGCGGCGGATCGGTGCAACGAACCCGGATGATTCGCGGACGATCGGCTGCGGTCTTGCTGGGCTTTGCTGGAGAGGCCCAGCTACGATCGCGCGACGATCATCCATCAACATCCCGGGTTCACGACCCATCTCGATGACGCGCCGCGTGCCCCTTTATTACCGAACTCCTTCGAGGCCCGATCCCGAATCTGTAGCTCTTCTCAACGTGGCCGGTGACGCGACCGAACGCGCCACGAGGGCCGAACCGCCGCAGCGATTCGACCCTCGTGGCATTCGAACGTGGTCCTGAGCGGTCGCGTCAGCGCTTGGCGCGCGCAGCATCCTGGATTCGTTTGATCTCGTTGAGGACGAGGTCCGTCGAAGGACGCATGTAGGCGGACATCGGGAAGATCTGGCGGACGATGCCCTCGGCGTCGATGTAGTACGCGTTGGTGCGATCGAACTGCGGCGCTGTCTTGCGCATCACGTCGTGAACAAGCGGAAACTTCACGCCGGTCTTGGAGGCCATCTCGAGCACGTTGCTCAGGTCTTTCTCTTCCTGACTCATTCCGACGATCAGGATTCCCATGTCGTCGAAACGTTCCTTCTCACTTTGCAGCTGCACGAGCTGCTTGGCGCAGTAGGGTCACCAATGGGCACGATACGTCGTGAGGAAGATGGGGCGCTCGCCGAGCACGGTGCCGAGGTCGAACGGGTCGATGCCTTCGGCGAGCGGGACGGCAAATCCCTCGACCTTGTCGCCGATCTTCAGCAACGTGTCGTCGATGCCCCAGTGCGAGTTTGTCGCATCGCCGGGGAGCGCGCGGGCGCCGCCTTTGATGGGTAGCTCGAGACGCTGGCGCAGGAAACGGCTGGTGTCGGCATCGCTGAGGTAGGCCGTCACGATGATGCCGAGCGTCGCGCCGTCGGCCAGCACGTCGTCGACCTCGAACGGGATCTCGACCGACGTGCCTTCCATGAGCCGCTCGTAGGGCACGCCGATGTACTGGCGCGTGTCCATGTTGCTCGGCTTGTCGGTGAGCGTGATGCCGTCGGGTACGTCGAGTTGGAGGAATGGACTGGGAAGCCCGGAGTTCGCGGTGCTGATGCCGTCGGGGACGACGAGCTCCACGGTGAAGGAGTGCGCGGCGCCGGCTTCGATGACGCCATCGCCCATGCGGGCAACGACGGAAACGTCATCGAGGGCAGCGGCGAGCACGAGTGTGGTCAGTGCAATCATGCCGCGACGATAGCCAGGATTTGCGGGGTGCGCACGAGTTGGCTCGCGCGAATCGCGTCACGCCGCGGTCTCCAAGGGTTCACTCACGAATCGCGGTGGCGAATCCGCCTGCGGCGGTGTCACTTGAAGGACTTCTCGGCCTTGTCGAATGCGCGCTCGATGTCGCGCTGGATCTTCTTTCCGAAGTGCTCTTCCATGAGCGCGGTCTGTTCGTCGGCCGGCACCTCGAGTGAGCCGTCGTTCTCGGCGGAGAGCGCCTCGGCGCGCGTCGACAGGGAGAGCAGGAAACTCGGGAGTGCCTTGGCGGTCTTCTTGTTGCGCAGCAGATGACTCGCGTAGCCCCATGCCTGGGCTGAGTGATCGTCGTAGTAAGCCGCTGTCCATTTGACGATCTGCTCGAAGCGCTTCGGCGACGTGCCATTGCGCTCGAGGATCTCGTTCCAGTTCTCGGGCTCATTGGCGGGGCGTTCGCGGACGTTGTCGCGTTGCGGGAATGCGGCCACCTCACCGAGCAGCTCGTGCTCGAAATGCCACGCGACGCCACGTCTCACCCAGATGGGGAGCGGACCGTAGTTGCGGTAGAGCAACAGGTGCGTCAGGCGGTTGACGAGTTGGGCCTCGGGGATGTTCTGCGGCGGGTTGAACATCTCCTTCCACTCGGAACCCTTCGTTGTCCGGTAGGACGAGAACAGACCGGCGTCGATGTATCCGAAGCGGACTGCAGCATGTGTGTCGAGCGTGAGGGAGCGGAAGTAGGCGGCGCCGGGGTCGCTCAGCCCGCCGGCCTCACGTTCGTCTTCTTCCTCGTCCGCGTCTCGTTCGCTGTCGTCATCCGTCGAGGCCCCGAGAAACAGCGGGTGCTCGAACGTGGCTCGCTTGCCCGTCGGGTACCCGAAGATCACGAGCGCCGCGTCGGTGTGGACCTGTTCGACGCCGAGGACATCGTCGAAGGCGTCGAGCGTCTTCTCGACGAGCTTGCCGTCCGACTTCAGATTCTTCGCGCTCGTGAACAAGTAGACGCGGCCGTCTTTCGAGACCCACTCCTCGAGGTCGTGATCGGCGGCAAGCTCGCGGGCGCGTTCCAGGTCGACGATCGGGGCGGGCGTCGCGTCGGCGAGCACCGAGGCGGCGACGATGAGAGCTGCAAGACATGTGAGCATGGCGTTGTTACCCCGAGGATCGGCCAGGGGATCGCAGCACGGAAAGCCCGGCGTCGCAAGGGAGGACGGTGAAAGGGCCCAGCTGTGTGTGACAGCGCACAGGTGTCCCGGGCGCGGGAGGAGTTCGGCGGGGCTCGGCGGTTTCGCGCTGAAAATGGGAGGGTCTGGAGAGCATGTGAGCCCACTCAGGGAGTAGATTCGGGGCTTGTCCTCATGGCCCCTTCGGGAGTTGGCCCCGTGTTGATTCGCACTGCGTTCCTCGCCGCCGTCATCGCGGCGCCGCTCGTCACTGCCGGTGACGACGAGTTCCCCAAGTTCGCCGACGTCGCGAAGGACTACAAAGCCGTCCCTGAGACGGCGGGCGGCGCGTTCTACACGCTGCACCGGCGTGACAAGGATGCCCAGGTGCTCGCCGAGCTGCCGCGCACCTTCGAAGGCAAGCGGTTCTACGTCGTGGCAACGGTCGCTTCGGGCGACCCCCAGGCCGGCGTCTACTCGATCTGGCACAACCAGGTCGGCGTCCCCGCGCGCACGCTGCAATGGAGTCGCCGCGGGAACCAGCTCGCACTCCTCGAGCCGAACCTCGATTACCGCTCGTCGGGTGATGCCCAGTCGAAGAGCGCGCTCGACCGGATCTACACGGACCGCGTCGTGACCTCCGTGCCGATTCTCACGATGGGCCCCGGTGGCGGTCCCGTGATCGATCTCGACGCGCTGCTGCTCGGTGGGGCCGGCAACTTCCTGGGCGGATTCACACGCGGGGCCGACACGTCGCTGGCGCGGATCACGGAGACGAAAGCTTTTCCGCACAACGTCGAGGTGGGCTTCGAGCTTCCGCGGGCCGATGGCCGCCTGTCCGAGATCCGCTACTCGATCGGCATGCCGCAGCGCAGCGAGGGCTTCAAGCCGCGCGAGGCCGATCGCCGAGTCGGCATCTACTACACGAACTACACCGACCGCGCGAAGAACGACGGCGAGTCGCAGGTGATCCGCTACGCGAACCGCTGGCACATCGAGAAGGCCGACTCGTCGCTGAGCATGAGTCCGCCGAAGAAGCCGATCGTCTACCACATCGAGCACACCACGCCGATCCGCTACCGTCGTTGGGTGCGCGAGGGAATCCTCGCTTGGAACAAGGCGTTCGAGCAGGTGGGGATCGTCGGCGCGATCGAGGTGCGCCAGCAGGACGCCTCGACCGGTGCATACATGGACATCGACCCGTCCGACAGCCGGCACTCCTTCGTGCGTTGGACGAACTCGTCGATGGGCTTCGCGATCGGTCCCGTCCATGCCCACCCCGATACCGGTGAGATCTACGAGGCCGACATCGTCATGGACGAGGGCTTCATCTCCAGCTACGCGAACCAGTTCATGCAGACCGAGCTGGCGACGGCCGCGATGAGCACGATGCATCCCGACCTCGCGCCGTGGCTCGCCGAGAACCCGTCCTGGGACCCGCGCATGCGTCTCGCCGCGCCGCGTGACCGTCCCGCCGTCGCGCGCATGTCGCGGATGATCGCCGAGGGCGTCGCCGAGCGCGTGGCATTCCAGGGCGCTCCGCCGACGATGCTGCCGTCCGTCTGGGCGCCGCACGCCTCGATCGCGGGCTCGGGTCCGTGGTCGTGCGCGATGCAGCCGGGTTTGGCGGCGAACGTGGCCCAGGCGCGACTGGCGCTCGGCCTCGGCGTCGTCGCACTCGAGGAAGACGAGGACGACGGTGACAAGGAGTCGCTGCTCGACGGCCTGCCCGAGTCGTTCGTCGGCCCGCTGCTGCGTGACGTCATCATGCACGAGGTCGGTCACACGATGGGCATGATGCACAACTGGAAGGGCTCAGCTCTCTACGACTTCGCCGAGATCAACTCGGCCGAGTTCCGCGGCAACAAGTCGATGCAGTCGACGGTGATGGACTACGCGCCGGCGAACATCGTCGTGGAGGACGGGGAGCTCGTGCAGGGTGACTACAGCGCGATCGACCTCGGTCCGTACGACATGTGGGCGATCGAGTGGAACTACACCTTCGACGATCCCGACGAGGTCGCGGCGCGAGCCGGCGCCGACGAGTACGCCTTCATGGCCGAAGACGGTCAGTTCAGCCCCGACCCGCAGGCCAAGACCTGGGACCTCGGGAAGGTTTCGCTCGACCACGGCGATGCGCGCATGGCGTTCATCGAGCACGCACGCGAGAACTTCCTCGACACGGTTGTCGAAGACGGCGACTCGTGGTCGAAGGCACGTTCGGTCTTCGGTCAGCTGCTCGGTCAGCAGATGGCGTCGATCGCGACGGCCGTGAACTGGGTCGGCGGCGCACACATCGATCGTGCCAAGAAGGGTGACGAAGGCGGAGGCGACCCCATCGTCCCCGTCGATGTCGCTCAGCAGCGACGCGCGCTCGACTTCATCGTCGAGCACGCCTTCCACGACGAGGCGTTCGGCCTGAGCCCGGAGCTGCTGCGCAAGCTCGGCACGGACAACTGGTACGACGACGGCTTCGACGACGACCACGACTGGCCGGTGAACGACCAGGTCCTGGGCATTCAGTCGTCGGTGATGTCGATGCTGCTCAACCCCGTCAAGCTGCGCCGCGTGCAGGACAACGAGCAGCGCACCGACGACGGCGACGATGCACTCACGGTGCCCGAGCTGCTCACGACGATCGGCGCGGCCGTCTGGGCGCCGCTCGGCGTGTCGGGCTCGTCGTTCTCGGACCGCGAGCCGATGATCTCGAGCTTCGAGCGTCACCTGCAGGCCGAGCACCTCGACCGTCTCATCGCCCTCGCTACGGGCAGGAGCTGGAGCAGTGCCGCCGGGCGTGACCTCGCGGCTCTGGCGCGTCATGAGCTGCGTGGCATCGGCGAGCGCATCGAGGGCGTCCGTCGCGGTGGGCTCGACGGCTACTCGGAAGCGCATCTCGAGGATGCCGCCGAGCGCATCGAGCGGGCCCTGGCGGCCGAATACGAGCGTCGCTGAACCCATCGGCCGGGAGCGATCCCGCAAGCGAACGCCGCGTCCACGCACCTGGGCGCGGCGTTGCTGTGTTTCTGGCGTTCTCTTCGAGATCCTCGCGCCCGGGCTCCGGTGATATCCTTGACGGCTCAGGGGTAGGCATCTTGGCAGTCCGCGCCCCGCGGGCCTTCGGTGCAACGATGAGACGGACGCGGCGGACCTCGGCGCGGCGCCTCTCGGCAGGTGGGGAGCCCACCTGAAGACGACTCTCAGGAGGATCGACATGAAGTTCAACGTCCAGGCCGCGGCGGCGATCGCGCTGACCTCGAGCGCCCTTTTCGCGCAGTTCGACGAGCACGACTATTACGTCTCTGCGCCGTTCACCACGAACCCCGGCATCTACCGCATCGATGCCGACACCGGTGAGGCCCATCCGTTCGCCGTGCCGCTCGGCATCCCGCACTACGGGTGGTTCGGCAACGACGGCAACTTCTACGTCCCCGATCGCGGGATCCCCGCGCTGCTGAAGATCACACCGGACGGCACGGCCACGGTCTTCGCCAGTGGTCCCGACCTCATGTTCCCCGTCACGTGCATCCCGACGCCGGCCGACGACGCGTGGATCTTGTCGGACATGGGCACGCACAAGATCATGCACGTCGACTACAGCGGCAACATCACCGTGCTGCACACCCAGGCGTCCACAGGTGGCTTGCTCGACGCGCCCGATGGCTTGGCGTTCGACGATGACGGCAACCTGTACGTCGCGAACCTCGGCAACGACATGATCGTCAAGATCGATCCGGCCGGCAACGCGACGGAGTTCGCCTCCGACCCGAACCTCGTTCGTGAGCCGGGGCAGATCGCGATCGACGGCGCCGGCAACCTCTTCGTGACGAGCTACGCGCTGCACATCGTGGCGCGCTTCCGCCTCGACACGGGTGAGGGCGAGGTCTTCGCCGGTCCCGACCAGTCGAAGATGGTCTCGCCGAACGACCTCAAGCTCTCGCGCAGCGGCGGCATGATCGTCGCAGGGCGCCTCGGCCGCGTCAGTCGCATCGACGCGCTCGGCAACATCACGATCGAGAACGAGAACCTCGACCTCAGTGAGTACGACGGCGTCTCGGTGCTGGCGGACGACACGGTGTGCAGCGGACGCTACGAGACCTACGGTGTCGGGTCGGCCGGCAGCGACGGCGTCGTGCCGCAGATGCGCGCGATCTTCGGACCCTGCTCGGGGCACACGATCGGTCTCGAGTTCCGCGACTTCGTCGGCAGCTCGAGCGCGATCCTGTTCGTCAGCGGTGCGCCGCTCGAGTCGGGCGTGGCGGGCATCAAGGGCGTCCCGCTCCTGATCAACCCCGGCGCCGCGCCGTTCCTCTCGATCCCGCTGTTCTTCCCCGGCAGCGGCGCGGGCAACGGCGACATCACGCTGCAGTTCGACGTCCCGGTCATGACCGGGCTCGACGGCGTCGAGCTCTACCATCAGGTGTTCGCTGCCGACCCCGGCGCACCGAAGGGCATCTCGTCGTCGAACGGCCTCAAGGAGACGTTCGGCCTCTAGCGACGAGGCCGGCGATGCCTCCTCCCAAGGCAGCGCGGCGCCGCAGGCTCGATGAGTCTGCGGCGCCGCGTTTCGTTCAGCCGGCCGTGCGGGCGACCAGCCTCTGTGGTCGGTTCAGTCGCTGCTCGCAGCGCCGATGGTGAACGGTACCTCGACGTCGGTCCAGCGCAGGAATCCGCGCGACGTGCCGTCACCGACGTCGTCGAAGCCGAACATCATCGACTCGGTCTGCGGGCCCGACGTCGGCGTCAGCTCGACGCGCAGGACGTCGGCCTCGGCGTCGTAGCCCCCCGTGCCCCAGCCGTCGGCGGCCTCGTTGAGCACGAGCGTCCAGGCGTCGTCACCAGGAATCATGAACAGGCCGTAGCGACCCGCGGGGAGGCGCTTGCCCTCGATGAGGACGTCGCCCGTCGACTCGAAGGTCGTGCGCTCGTTGGCGCCGGCGCGCCAGACCGAACCGTCGCTCGGGACGATCGCGCTGCCTCGCGAGCTCGTGGCGGTCCAGACGTCGCGGCCACGCGCGCTGGGGCGGTGGTAAGCGATCTGGACCCACGTGTCGGTGCCGACGACCTGGGCGACGGTGGCGCCGGGGCTGGCTTCGGCGCTCGTCGGGGCACGGCTCCACGGCGACGTGACGTCGACCGTGATGAAGGGGGACGCGGCGAGGGCGGCGGCCGCAGCGAGGCCGAGGAGGGACAGGCGGGCGTTCATGGCAGTTCCATCGGTGGGGGACGGCAAGGATGGCCGGGAAGCGGCAGTGATCGAGGTCCTTGCACGTGAACGAAGGGTAGAGTGTGGGGATGGTTTTCCCCAAGCGCGACGTGACTCGAGGGCCGATCCGGTGACCACGCGGCGGACGTTCTTGCGTGCGGCAGGGGCTTCGATCGCGCTGCCGATGCTCGCGTCGCTGGGGGCGGCTCGTGCCACGCCGACGCCCGCCAAGCGCCTCGTCTGCATCGGCGCCTTCCTCGGCTTCCACGGGCCCGACTTCTTCCCGGCCACGACGGGACGTGACATCGAGCTGCCGCGCATCCTCGCGCCGCTCGCGCGTCACCGCTCCCGCTGGACGGTCTTCTCGGGCCTCGACCACCGCGCACCTCACGGCCACCACAACTGGCGCAACTTCCTCACGGGTCCGAGTGTCGCGGGCGCCTCTTTCGACCAGCTCGTCGCCGGCCAGGTCGGTGACCGCACGCGCCTCGCGTCGCTCCAGGTGACGTGCGGCAACGCGAGTGACGACGGCCAGATCAGCTTCACGCCCGAGGCGCTCGCGCTGCCGCTCATCGGTCGGCCCACAGTGCTCTTCGAGACGCTCTTCATCCCGGCGGCGACACGCGCGCGGATGCGCGGTCACCTCGCGAGCGGCGGCAGCGTGCTCGACCAGGTTCGTCACGATGCCAAGCGCCTCGAGCACCAGGCCGGTGCCGAAGACGCGGCCGTGCTCGACGAGTTCTTCACAGCCGTCCGAGGCGTCGAACAGGACCTCCAGAAGCGGCAAGCCTGGCTCGACCGCCCGGCGCCCGTCGTCGACATCGCAGCGCCGACCTTCGACCCCGTCGCACCGGCACTGTCGCTCGAGTGCGAATCGATGATGTACGACCTGATCGCGCTGGCCTTGCGCACGGACACGACGCGCGTCGTCTCGTTCCTCCTGCCCGGTGAGGGCCAGGTGTTCACGCTCGACGGCGAGCCGATGATGACGAGCTACCACGGTCTGTCGCACCACGGCTACGACCCGGCGCGCATGGACGGCTACGCGCGCATCGGAGTCGAGCACACGCGCCGCCTCGCGACGTTCCTCGATGCGCTCGCGACGACGAACGACGCGTCCGGCCAGCCGCTGCTCGACACGACCGTCGTGCTCTTCGGCAGTGGCATGGGCGACGCGCATCGCCACGCCAACGACAAGCTGCCGATCCTCGTCGCCGGGGGGGGCTTCGATCATGGCGGCCACGTCGCGATTCCGCGCAGCGGCCCCGACGACGACGCGCCGCGACTCGGTGATCTCTTCCTCACGCTCGGCCGCCGTCTCGGCGTCGACCTCCCGCACTTCGCCGGCGCCACGCGTTCGCTCGACGATCGGCTGCGATGGGCCTGATGCGCACGGTGCTCGCAGCGCTCGTCGTCGTCGCTGCTGGCGCGGCACAGGACGACGAACGCGCCTATGGGTTCCTCGACGAGCATTGTCTCGGGTGCCACAGTGGCCGCTCGCCGGAGGGCGCGCTGTCGCTCGAGCGACTCGAGGTCGAGTTTGGCGACGACGCCGCGGCCGGCGTCTGGGCGCGTCTCGCCGATCGTGTCGAACGGCTCGAGATGCCGCCGCCCGGCGAGGGGCGCGGGCCGAGCGCCGACGAGCGGCATGCCTTCGTCACATGGATTCGCGACCAGCTCGTCGCACGCGACCCTGTCGGTGGGGCCGGGCCGCGCCGACTCGCGCGGCGCGAGTACGAGGCGACGATCTCTGACCTCTTCGGCATGTCCTACTCGCTGCCCGAGTCGTTCCCGCACGACCACAGCCCGCACGGCTTCGACAATGTCGCGTCCGACCTGCGCGCTTCGTTCCCGCTCGTGCGCGAGGTGCTCGAGCAGGCCACGGCGATCGCCGATCGACTCTTCCCGCCGCAGCGTGCCGACGTGGCGCTCGAGTCGCGCACGCTCGTCGTCGCGCCTGCGGAACTCGAGCAACCCGCGCGTCTCGACGACGACCTCGGCCGTGTCCGCTTGACGCTTTTCCAGAACCTCGTCGCGGCGGCGTGCGCGTGGCCGTCGCGCTTCGATGCCCCGACGAGCGGCCGCTACCGCGTGACGGTCGAGGCCTCGGCCTTCATGACCGCGCAGGCGCACGTACGCGAGGCCGGGACGACGCGCCGCCTCGGGCTCTTCGCGCGGCCGTCCGACGACGCAACGATCACGACGCTCGACGGTTTGCGCCCGCTCGCAGAGCTGCTCGTCGAGGGAACCGATCCACAGCAACTCTCCGCCGATGTCGTGCTCTACGCGGGGGAGACGGTGGCCTTCGCGTGGGTGGACAGCCCGGTCTACTCGGTTCCCGGTCGTCACGACCTGCACCGCGACGTGCTCGTCAAGCGACTCGAGGAGAGCCCCGAGTTCCTCGCTGCGTGGACGGCCATCGGCTACGAGGATCGCGGCACGGATGGCAACATCCCGGTGAACGACTACTACCGCGAGTTCATGGCGCTCGCCGAGTCGTTGCCGACCGGCACCCGACTCCAGCAGCGCGTGCTCGACATGGCGCGGCGCGAGGTGCTGCGCGAGGCGCAGGGCGTGCGCGTGCTGAACGTGATGCGCGTGGAGTTCACGCGCTTCGGACCCGCGCTCGACATCCACGGCGTCGTCATCGAAGGGCCGCTCGAACGGATCGACGATGTCGACGTGCTCGCGGCGAAGCGTGCTGCCGCAGCGCTCATCGGCGACCGCACGGACCTGGACAACGACGCGACGCTGGTCGCCGTCGTCGAGCGCTTCTTGCCGCGCGCTTTCCGGCGTCCACTCGAGGCGGCCACGCGCGATGAGTACCTCGCCCTCGGCCGTCGCGCCATGGAGGCCGGCGGTCGTCTCGAGGACGGGCTCCACGCTGTCGTGCGCACGGCGCTGACGTCGCCGCGCTTCCTCTTCCGCGGCCTCTCCGGCCGGCAGCTCGACGAGCACGACCTCGCGGCGCGCCTGTCGTACTTCCTGACGGGCGGCCCGCCCGATGACACGCTGCGTTCTCTGGCCGAGCGCGGCACGCTTCGTCCCGCGCTTGGCGAACAAGCCCGGAGGCTACTCGCATCGCCGCAGTCGGCGCGTTTCATCGATGCCTTCACGGCCGGCTGGCTCGGCACGGAACGCCTTCATCACATCATGCCCGACGGTCGGCTCTTCGACGTCGAGCGGCGTGACATCGATGCCATGGCGGACGAGGCACGTGCGTTCTTCAGCACCGTTCTGGCCGACGACCTACCCGCGATCACGCTCATCGATCCCGACTTCACGTTCATGAACGAAGGGCTCGCGCGGCGCGTCTACGGTGTCGGTGGTGTCTCGGGCGACGACCTGCAGCGTGTCGAGGTGCCGCGGGGCGGACGTATCGGTGGCGTGCTCGGCATGGCCGCCGTGATGATGGCAACCGCGAACGGCGTCGACACGCAGCCCGTGTTGCGCGGCGTCTGGGTGCTCGACGCGGTGCTCGGTGACAGGCCCGGCGCGCCGCCCGAAGACGTGCCGGCTCTCGGCTCCGACACGAGCGGTGCGGTCGACGTTCGAGAGCAGCTCGCGCGACACCGCGCCGCGACACGCTGTGCGAGTTGTCACACACGCATCGACCCGCTCGGTCACGTGCTCGAGAACTTCGATCCCGTCGGTCGCTGGCGGACGCACTACCCTCAGCTCGTCACACTCGACGACGGGACGACGCGCGTCGAGCCGGGCGCGGCGGTCGTGGCGCGCGTCACGCTGGCCGATGGCACGGAGATCGCGGATGTGTGCGACCTCAAGCGCTACCTCGTCGAGCATGACGAGCGTTTCGTGCGTGCGCTCACCGGCAAGCTGCTCACGTTCGCGACGGGGCGCACGATGACGCACGGTGACGAACGCGTGATCGCCGACCTCGTGGAGCGCGTCTCGGTGCGTGACGGCGGTCTGCGCGAGCTCATCGGCGAGGCCGTGCTGAGCGAGGTGTTCGCGACGCGCTGAGAGCTCGGATCGTTCGGACGATCGTCGCAAGGCGTGACTGCGTCTACCGGGCAGGGAGACGCGAGTCAGCTGGCCGCAAAGATGTGCACGAGTTCGGGGCGCAGGACGACCTGCAGACGTTGGTCGCGCGCGAGGGGCAGCAGCGGGTCCGCGAGGAGTGTCCACGGGGCGCCCGGCGTCTCGGTGATGACGGAGACGACGCGCTGGCAGCCGACGAGGCGCGTCCTCGCGACTGTGACCGCGGTTGCGTCGTGCGCGTTCGCGGGGCTGATCGCAAGCGCGCGGTGACGCACGACGAGGTCGACCGGGCCGTCGCGGAGCTCGGTTGCAAGGCTGCCGAAGGGCGTGACGACCCGGCCCGCGCGGGCCTCGGCGACGTGGCAGTCGGTGTCGCCGAAGAAACGCGCGACGAAGTGCGTCGCCGGCGCGAAGCAGATCTCGTCCGGCGTTCCCTCCTGCACGGGCGCGCCGGCCTGCATGAGCACGAGCCGATCGCAGAGTTGCATGGCCTCGTCGCCATCGTGTGTGACAAGCACCGACGCCGTCCCGGACGCGCGCAGGATCGCGCGTGTCTCCTCGCGCACGCGATGGCGTCCACTCGCGTCGAGCCCGGAGAATGGCTCGTCGAGCAGCAGGACGCGCGGTTCCGGCGCGAGGGCGCGCGCGAGGGCGACGCGCTGCTGCTCGCCGCCCGAGAGTTCGTGGGGGAGACGTCCGCCGGCATCGGAGAGGGCGACGAGCTCGAGCATCTCGTGCGTTCGTGCGGCGCGCGTGGCGCGCGGGAGCCCGAAGCCGACATTGTCGGCAACCGTGAGGTGCGGGAAGAGCGCGAAGTCCTGGAACACGAGGCCGACGGGGCGACGCTCGGGGGGCACGTGCACGCCGGCGCCATCATCGACGAGTGCGTCGCCGATCGTGATCGTTCCCGTCGCGGCGCGCTCGAGGCCGGCGATCACGCGCAGCAGCGTCGACTTCCCGCAGCCCGACGGTCCGAGCAAGCTGACGAGTTCACCCGGAGCGACGTCGAGGTCGACGCCACGCAGCGAGTCGGTCAATCCGTAGGCGTGGCTGATTCCGCGGACTCGAAGGGCGTGACTCACGACGTGCTCCGGTCGACGGCGCGACTGAGAAGTGCGACGGGCGCCAGACCGATGGCGACGATCAGCAGTGCCGGCAGCGCGGCTTGCGCGAGGCGCTCGTCGGAGGCGTAGGTGTGCACGTGGACGGCGAGCGTGTCGAAGCCGAAGGGGCGCACGATGAGCGTGGCGGGGAGCTCCTTCATGACGTCGACGAACACGAGCAGCGCCGCGGTGGCGAGGCTTCCGCGTAGGAGCGGCGCGTGGACGTCGCGAAGCACTCGGCCCGGGCCGGCGCCGAGCGTGCGCGCGGCATCGTCGAGGCGGATGCCGACCTTCGTCAGGCCGGCGTCGAGTGCCTCGAGGGCAACCGTCAGGAAGCGAGCGCAGTAGGCGAGCACGAGGACGAGCGCCGTGCCGCCGACGAACGTGCCGAGTGCGTCGTCGATCCAGCCGATGGCGATGAGCGTGCCCACGGCGATCACCGAGCCGGGGACGGCGTAGCCCGAGCCCGCGAGGCGCGCGGCCACGGCGATGGCGCGCGTCGGACGCAGACGACGCGCGAAGACGACGACCATTCCCAGCGCCACGATGAGCAGGGCCGATCCGAGTGCCAGGCCGATCGTCGTGCCGGCGAGGCGCGGTAGTTCGTCACCGCGTCGCGGCACTCCGGCCTGCCACGCCAGGCGAGCGAGTGCGATCGTCGGCACGAGGAATCCGAACACCACAGGTGCCGAACACGCGAGCGTCGCACCCCAGGCGCGCGCTCCGGTCAGCTGCCAACGCTCGAGCGGTCGTCGGCGTCGCGCCGACGCCGAGTAGCGCGCCCGCCCACGCCCGAGGCGCTCTCCGACGAGCAGCGCGAGGACGACGGCCAGCAGCACACAGGCGAGCTGCGCGGCGGCGTGCGGTGAACCCAGTGCCGTCCATGCGCGATAGATGCCGGTGGTGAACGTGTCGACTGCGAAGTGCTCGACAGCGCCGTACTCGGCGAGGGTCTCCATCATCACCAGGGCGAGCCCGGCCACGATGCCGGGTCGGGCCAGCGGCAGCGCGACGCGACGCCACGTGGCGAAAGGTGAGACGCCGAGTGTGCGACTGGCCTCGATGGCCTCGGCGGACTGCTCGGCGAAGGCGGCGCGCGCGAGGAGGAACACGTACGGATAGAGCACGAACGACAGCGTGACGATCGCACCACCGAGTGAGCGAATCGGTGGGAGGGTGACACCCAGCTCACGCAGCGCCGTGTGCAGTGGGGCGCCGGGTTGGAGCAGATCGGTGTAGGCGTAGGCCATGAGGTACGTCGGCATGGCCATGGGCAGCAGCAACGCGAGGGCGAAGAGGCGCCGCCCCGGGAACGTACACGTCGCCACGAGCCAGGCCGTCGAGATGCCGAGCACGCTCGTGCCGATGCCGACGCCGAGCGCGAGCAGTACGGAGTTGCGCGCGTACGTCCCGAGGACCGTGGAGGCCAGGTGCGTCCACAGGCCGTCGTCGTCGCCACTCACGCCCAGCACCGCGACTGTGATGAGTGGCAACGCGACGATCCCGGCGATCGCCCAGGCCGACATGCTCCAGGAACGCTCTGTCATCGCCAGCCCGCGCGATCCATCAGCTCAAGTGCGGCGCGCGTCTGCTTGCCGAACGCCGCGACGTTCGTCGTCGTGTCGCGCTTCGCGTCGGCCCACGGGGCGAGCACGGGATCGGTCGCAACGGTGTCGACGACGGGGAACTCGTTGTTGCCCTGCGCGAAGAGCTTCTGCGCCTCGTCACTCGTGAGGTATTCGATGAACTGACGCGCCGCGTCGGGGTGCGGCGCGTGGGTGGCGACGCCGGCACCGCTGACGTTGACGTGCGCACCGCGATCGGCCTGATTCGGGAAGAAGAGCCCGACGGCTGCCACGACGGCCTTGTCCTCGGGCTTGTCGGACTTCAGCAGGCGCGCGTAGTAGTAGCTGTTGACGACGGCGACATCGCCTTCGCCGGCTGCGATCGCTCGGATCTGATCGGTGTCACCGCCCTGCGGGGCGCGGGCGAAGTTCGCGACGAGCCCACGCGCCCAAGCCTCGGTCGCGTCCACGCCGTGCGCTTCGATCAGCGAGCCGACCAACGACTGGTTGTAGACGTTCGACGACGAGCGAATGAGCACGCGCTCGCGCCAGCGCGGATCGGCGAGGTCTTCGTAGCTCGACAGCTCGGACTCGTCGACGCGCTCCTTGCTGTAGGCGATGCAGCGTGCGCGCGTGCTGAGGCCGAACCAAAGGCCGTCGGGATGACGCAGGTGGGCGGGCACGCGCTCTTCGAGAGCGGCCGACGACGTCGGCTGGAAGTGCCCCGCGTCTTCGGCGAGCCACAGACGCGCCGCATCCACAGTGATGAAGACATCGCACGGCGAACGCTCGCCTTCCGATTCCAGACGTGCCAACAACGCATCGTCTTTGCCCTCGATGAGTGCCACGGAGATGCCCGTGGCCTCCTCGAACCCATCGTAGAGCTGTTGGTCGACGTCGTAATGGCGTGCTGAGTAGACGTTCAGCGTGATGGTTTCGTCCGGCGTCGCGTCTTGCTGGCACGAGCCGAGCGTCAGGGCGAGGGCGAGGACTGCGAGACGTGTTTGCATCGGGTGTTCCGGGGTGCGGGGGAAACCCGCCGACTGTATAACTATTGAGATCGGTTCTCAAGATGCATGGGGCGATCGCGGCGATCATGGTCCTCGCGAATCTTTTGCTTTGACTCGGGGCCGGATCCGGAAATGCTGGGCGAGATTCCATCTGATCGGCGAGGGCGTCGATTCGATATCCGTGGGGACACCGCATGACTCGTTCGATCGACCTCAGTGCCCTTGAAGAGTGGCTTCCGCCCCGCGAGCCCGCGCGTGAGCGGGTGATGGATGCCTTCGAAGAGGCGATTCTCGTGAACGGCGTCCACGGTGCCTCCTTCGCGCGGATCGCCGAGCAGGGCGGCTTCCACCGCACGCTTGTCCAGCATCACTTCAAGTCGCGAGCCGTGCTCCTCGAGGCCACGATCCGTCGTATCGTCGATGTCTACTTCGCGCGGATGTCACAGCTGCTCGTCGGTGTGGCAGCCGAGGATCGTCTGTCTTGCCTGCTCGACTGGCTCATGTCGCCGTTCGGTGGTGAGGGCCCGGTTCGCCAGGCCAGCGTCGTCGATGCGTTCATCGCGCTGGCGAGCACGGATGACGCCGTGCGTGTCGAGCTGCGTCGACTCTACGACCGCTTCGCCGATGAACTCAGTGTGGCACTCAAGGTGCGCTACCCCGAACTCGACGAGGACACCGTCCATTCGACGGCCTTCGCGCTCGTCTGTCTGTCGTTCGGACGCGCCGGCCTCGATACTCTCGGCACACCACTGGCCACGACGCTCACGGCGCGCGACGCATGCTACGCGCTGATCGAGTCGGTCGCGCCATCGCCGACGCCCTGATCAGCTCGTCGCGCGCGTCTTTCCGAACCACTCGCTCCAAGGGATCAGCGCGGCGTAGGCCGGCAGGTACATCGCGAACGGCGCCCGCATCGTCATGAAGATGCCGAGGTGGAAACTGATGCCGGTCAGAGCGAGCAACCAGCCCCAGCGCGGACGCACGAGCACGATCCAGAAGAACCCTTCGAAGATCAGCGTGAACCAGCCGAGCAACCACATGAAGGTATGTTCCTGGGCGAAGATCGGCCCGAGCTCGGTTCGCCAGTAGAGCGCGTCCTGCATCATGTAGGCCTGCAGCGTGTAGCCGTTGAGCCAGTCGAGCCCGCCGCCGCCGAGCTTGCACACGGCCGCCGACATGTAGATCAGCGAGAAGAGCCAGGCGACCATGAGCAACGGCCAGCGAGCCATCGCGTGCAGTGTCGGCGCGGGTGCTCCGCCGAAGCGCCGCCGCAGCCAGGCGTCCACCGAAAGCTTGGCGTTGCAAGGCGAGAAGGCGAGCAGCGCCATCGCCAGCAGCGGGACCGTCTCCATGTGGTGATACTCGCCGTACGAGTAGCTGTGCCCCACGATGAAGAAGGCGCAGGCCACGGTGACCAGCAGCGCGAGGCGCGTGGCGAGTCCGATGAAGGCGAGTGACGCGGCGCCGATGGCGACGTTGTGGACGAGGTGGAGATTGTCGGCGGTCGGGCGCCAGTCGGCTCCGAAGGGCGCCGAGAGGAGTTTGACGATCACGATCGGGTTGTAGGACGAGTCGGGGAGTCCCGCGACCTCCTCGAACATCGACACCGGCGGGATCGTCAGCAGTGAGTAGGGGAAGACGAGCACGAGGAGGTGCACGCCCGCGAGGGCCAGTCGGACGACGGCGAGGTCGAAGAGGGGCGCGGGGCAAAACCAGTAGTTGTTCCAGCGATCGGCCAGACTCATCGGGCGCGGCTCCCGTCAAGCAACAGCGGCGTGCCGTGTTCGACGGGCAGCTCGCTCAGCGAGCCGTCGTCTTCGAGTTGCCAGGCCTCGACGTCGACACGCAGCGCCGTCACGCGAGCCGTCGGGCCGCTCCAGCGCGACAGGTGGTCTCGCGCCGCGGCCTCCTTGCCGTCCATGACCTTGTGGATGACCCAGCGACGGTAGTCGTGCGCGTTGAGACCGACTTCCTCGGGCTCGATGACGCGCTCGGTCCCGTCGTCGAGCGTCGCGATCAGGCTGCGCTTCTGTCCGATCCACCCGGGATAGTGCGCGCCGTTGTACATGTTGTAGTCGACGAACGGCCAAAGCGTCGGTGCGCAGGCGACGCGAAAGCGCTGGAGCGCCTCGAACTTGCGCGGCGGGCAAAGCACTTTGAAGCCTGTCAGCACTTGCATCACCAAGACGCCGATGATGAGCGTCGTGATGGCGCCGCGTGTGCGCGGTGGCTGCGGGTCGGGGACGGTCATACGGGGCTCGGCTCGCTGAGACGCGTGTCAGGTTATACGACGCCGTCCGCTCAGCGGAGGGCTCCGCGTGCACGTTCCTGCGCAATCAGAAGATCGACGGCCTCATCGAGGTGCTCCGTGACGAGTCCGGCGGCACGCACGGTTCCGTCGGTGTCGACGAGCACGTGATAGGGCCAGCGCAGCACATCGAAGGCGGCCTCCGTCTGACCGTCGGCGTCGAGCGCCGTGACGAGCTCGAGGCCCCACGTCTCGCGCGCCTCGTCGTAGCGCTCGCCGCCCTTCTCGGCGCAGATCGACACGATGGCGAAGGGCTCGTCGGCGAGGCGCTCAACGAGGGCGTCGACGACGGGCGCCGCAGCGCGGCAGTCCGGGCACCACGTCGCCCAGAAGTCGACGAGCACGACCTTGCCTTCGAGGTCCGCGGCGTCGAGGGGCTCACCGCGCCAGTCTGTCACGGACAGGGGCGGTTGCGGCTGTCCGACGAGCCTCGTGACGCGTTGCCACAGTGGGTCGTCGAGGTCGCGCTTGCGCGTGAAGAACCACGAGCGCTCGAAGCCCGCGTCCCACGGTGCGACCGCCGGCGTCTCGGTTGCGTCGGGCAGCGGTTCGTCGAGGTCGGAGACGCAGCTCGTCACGCCGACGAGGAGCGCGAGGATCAGCAGGGTTCGTTGAGGCATGGCGAGCGATCGTCGAGGCAATGTTCAGGTTCGGCCGCATGAAAGCGGAGGGTGCGTCACCTTGGTGGTAACGTGCACACCGACCACTCCAGGATCCCAGGTTCCGATGTTCGTTGCTCGCTTGATTGCGGTTTCATGCGCTCTGCTCTTCGCGCGGGCGACACTCGCACAGGACGTCCCGACCGTGCAGTTCCGCGTCGAGTCTCTCGCGTCGGCGCCGCGCGGCGTCTCGGCCGACCTCGCGATTCGCCTCGACCTTCCGCGCGATGCGCAGCTCGTCGGGTGCGCGTTCGACATCGCGGTCGACGGCCATGACGGCGGTGCGCCGAGTACGTGGACGGTCATGCCGTTCGACGACGGCGTCTCGGCGCGGATCCTCGTGAGTGCGCCCGTGTTCGAAGCGCACGCGCGGCGCGAGCAGGCGCGTGTCGAGTGCGTGGTGTCGCCTTCCGAGGGCGGGGCGTGGGAGCGTGCGCCGCGCGGTCCGTCGCTGCGCCTCGCGCGCGGAACGGTTTCCACGTGGACGCGTCACCCGGATGTTCCGATCGTCGTCCGCGTCGAGCGCGCGCTTGTCAACGTGCGTGTCGACGGCCGCGTGCACGCAGCCGATGTCGAGGGCTGCATCGGTTGGAGTCCGGGCGTCGCCCCGCGTGTCGCCGCGCGCGCGCTCCGTTCGGCGGCCGCCGCGACGCCGATGCGTTTGCAGCCGCGCATAGGCGACGTCTTGCCCGAGGTGAGTGCCGAGCAGCGCGCGCGCTTCGCCGCCGGGCGGGCTCGCTTTGAGCAGACCGACGACGCTGCGTGTGCGGCGTGTCACAGGATCCCGACGACGGGCGGTTCCAGCGAGCGACCGGTCCGGCGCGTCGAGCGCTCGGGGCGCGCCGGGAACACGTTCGACTCGCTCGAGTTCTGCGGGGCTCCGCTGCTGAACGTCTCAGCGCAGGGCTCCGGCGTCGAGGAGTCGACCCCGGGCGCGGCCACGCATGTGATCGACCGTCTCGCGCCGGCGCTGTTCGGCCTCGGGCTTGTCGAGGCGATCGAAGACGACGCGATCGAGGCCGCTGCGGCGCGCCAACCCCTCGAAACGCGCGGGCGGGTCCGGTACGTGACGCCCGCCGAAGGGGGCGGGTTCCGCGTGGGACGCTTCGGCCGCAAGTGCCAGGTCGGGTCGATCCACTCGGCCGTCGCGGGCGCGCGGCTCGTCGAAGCCAAGCCGGTGAAGCCCGACGTCGTCACCGACCCCGAAGTGGTTGTCGACGTCGCACGCCTCGTCGACTTCCAGCGGTTTCTCGCGCCGCCGCCGCAGCATCCCGCCGCCGGCCATCTCGGCGAGCGCGTCTTCGAGCGCGTCGGCTGCGCGGCCTGCCACATCGCGCGCTGGACAGCGAGCGACGACGCACAGCCGCCACTCGCGGGCGTCACGTTGCGCCCGTACTCCGACTTCCTGCTGCACGACATGGGCGCGCTCGGTGACGGCAACGCCCACAGCGCAGCCACCGGGCGGGACGTGCGCACCGCGCCGCTGTGGGGCCTGGCCACGCGCCGAGCCTACCTCCACGACGGACGCATCCCGAACCTCGGCTTCGTCACCAGCGTCGCGGCGGCCATCGCGGAGCACGACGGGCAAGGCCGCGCGTCGGCCGCGCGTTACGCGGCGCTCGAGGCCGGCGAGCGCGAGCTGCTGCTGGCGTTTCTCGCGACGCTCGGGCGCCCGCATGGCGACGTCGATGGGGATCTCGATGTCGACTTCGACGACTGGCGTGCGGCGATGGCTGCGATCGGTCGCGTGCCGAGTCGGCCGTCGCCGGCTGATCTCGACGACGACGGCGATGTCGACACGCTCGATCTCTTGGCGCTCCAGCGCGCGCTGCGAGAGTAACGCGCGTCTGACTCTCCGGAGTCCGCCCACCCGCGGGCGGACGGCTCGCGCTCGTCAAGGTCGCGCCGTCTCGTGCACGTGGTGCCAGGTGAAGCCGCCCGGTGCGCGCGGGTTGCGCGAGAGCCACGCGCTCGAGACGCGTGCTGCCCAGGGTGTCTGGGCGCTTTCGCGTTGCCACTCTTCGTAGACGACGAGGAACTGACCGTCGGCGAGGCTGCGTGACTGCACACCGCGGATGTCGATCTCGAACGTGTTCGGATGCGATCCGTGTGAATCGCGAACACTCACGAGCAGTGTTGCGCGTGGCACGCGCGTGCCACTCGGCGGGATGATTTCGAAGTCGTCCGCGAGGGCGTCGACGAAGCGCGCGAACGCAGCTTCGGTGGCGTCGATCGTGCCGCGGAACCAGCCTTCGAAGAAGACGTGCAGGGCTTCGATCTCGCGCCGACAGGCGTCCGCGTCGGCGTGGCTCATGGCGGCGTCGGGCTCGGGGGCAGGGTGTTGTCGAGGAAGGCGGGCGCGGCAGCGGGGTGTCCATAGCCACTCCGCCCTTGGCGCCACGCGCTGGGCCGATCTCCGTTCATGGACGATCGTCGCGCGGTTGCAGCTGGACCTTGCTCGAGGCGCAGCGACGTTTCTGACCGGAGACGTCCTGTTTGGCCGTCGAGGATCAGAGACGTTGCTTCAACGCTGCCAGGAAGGATTTCCGGCGCGTCGCACGCAGGGTCATCGTGGTCGCTGGCAAGGCGCATCGCGGCAGGCGAATGGGTGGATTCGTCGAGGAGATGCAACACAGCCAGCGGCGAGGAGGGCGTGAAACAAATGACGCGAACTTTTGAATCACACCACTAGGGCTGACGTCGTCCGATCTGCCCGCGACTGCGCAGCCACGGTGGCGTCGGCCCGCCGCCTTCGTTGGCAGGCAGGTCGAGTAGCCGTGGGTCGTGGGCCTCGAGCGCGTCCAGCGCGGCCTGAACGCGTGTGACGACTTCGGTCGCGCCGGCGTTTTGGGCCGCCGAGCGCAGCTGCTGTGCCGTGGCGACAGGCGTGATCCCAAGTCCGTCACCCGTGGCCGCCGAGCTCGGCATCCGTTCGAAGGAAGTCACGAGTGCCGCGGCGGCACCGTCGAGGTCGCCGTTCTCGAAGAGCACGCGGGCGCGTCCCGCGTGGGCGAGGGCGATGTAGTGGTCGGCGACGGCACGTCCCTCGGGGAAGGCGCGCACGTCGGCTTCGTAGTGGGCCAGCGCTCGGTCGTAGGCGGCCAGAGCACCGGCGCCGCTGCTGACGCGCCGATCGTGTTCGGCGGCGATCAGCGACGCATGCCCGGCGAAGATCGCGAGCTCGGACGGCGTGTCGCTCGCCGCGATGAGTCGTTCGTAGACGGGCTCGAGGGCCTCACCGCCGCGCTCCTCGAGAATGCGCGAGCGCAGCCGATCATGCAGGTCCCACGACGTGGGGTAGGTGGCAAGACCGGCGTCGAGCACGCGCGCGGCGCGCCCGCGGGCGCCGAGCCAGTTGAGGAAGTCGACGTGCGCGACGACGTAGCTGTCGGCGCCGTGGGGGTGGCGCGCGAGCACGGAGAGGGCCGAGTCGATGTCCGCGAGCCAGTCGCTCGGCCACTTCTGCTTGGCCTGCACGGCCGTGCGAATGGCTTCTTGCCGCGCTTGCGTGAAGATCGCAAGGACCGCCGCGGCGTTCCATCCATCGGCATCGTCGGGCACACCGGCGCGGACGGCCTGGAGCGCACGCGCATGCGCGACGGGCACGTCGTCGAGGTAGTACGCCGCGATCGCGATCACGGCGTGCGGACGCCAGCCCTCGGCTCCGTAGGTCTCGGCTTCTTCGGCTGTGCGGCGCGCATCGGCGAGGAGCAAGCGTGCGGTGTCGCGGTCGACGCGCGGACGGCGGTACTCGGCGTAGGCTTGGGTCAAGAACGACTCGGCGAGTTCGAGGTGCGCCTCGGCGTCCTCGGTTTGCAGGACGGCGTCGAGGTCGATGGTCGGAGCGGCTGTCGTTGTGGTGGCCGAACGATACTCAGCGCCCACGAGCGTGCCGATCGTCGAGGTCCATGCCCCGAGGTCGACGACCTCGGAGCGCTTGGCCAGTCCGCCGTGCACCGCCGCGAGCTTGCGCGCCTTGTCCGACTCGCCGCCGATCGTCTCGAGTGCCTCGACGAGCTGTGCACGCTGCGCGTCGGGCAGTGGGCCTTGCAGCGTGTCGGAGAGCAAATCGACGGACGTTTCCGACGACGCGTCTGCCAGCAGGTCGCGCGCCGTGTCGGCCAGCTCGGTGTCGAGCCCGAACACGGCCTGGCGCAGCAGCTCGTTCGACACGTCCTCACCGGCTTCGCTCGACGCGGCGATGAGCGCCTCGCGCAGCGTGCGGTCGCCCTCGGCATAGGCCTCCTCGACGGCTTCACGATCGATGCGCGCGCGGCTCTTGGCGCGCTCGAGGATCGGACGGTCGCCACGCACGATCGGCGTCGGCGGCGGCAGGTCGGCCGGACCCTCGCGGATCGCCTCGAACACCGAGTCGGTGTCGAAGGCGTAGTAGACGTCGAACGCTTCTTTGCCCTCGACGTCGACCATGATGTGACGCGGGGCCACGCGCTGGCCGTCGAAGAAATTCTCGAACAGGAAGGGCTCGATCGCAATGTGTTCGCCGCACGTCACGCTGCCGAAACGCGGGCACAGCACGCGCTGGCCGGCTTCGTCGTGGTCGCGCGGCGAGTGTCGATACACCGAGGCGATGACGCACACGTAGGGCTCGTAGAGCGCCGCGATGTCCGGCTGGCGGTAACGCACGCCGGCGTAGTGCTCGCTGGCGATCTCGCCGTCCATGTTCACGCAGACGAGAATCGGCTTGCCCTCCTCCTTCGCCACGGCGACGGCGTCTTCCCAGCTGCGCTCGAACTCGACGAGGCACGGCTTGCGCCAGTCTTCGGCCGTCGGTGCCGGCCACATGGCCTCGCGTGCGCCCGGAGTGGCACGGTTTTGGGCCGTGAGCAGCGGTGCAAGGAGAGTGAGAAGCGCGAGGGCGCGCAGGACCAGGGGTGACGACATGGGAGGGCTCCGGCGATCTGCACCGAGATTAGCGGACGCCGCGTCCGCTGCGCGAGGTCGTCCCGTTGATAACGAAGATCGCACGGCATCGGGACGCGACGTCATGAAGCTGCCACGGCATCGTCGCGATCCTTTGGACGGACGCCGAGTGCGACGTACGATCGTCTCCCCAGCCCCCGACGGACCCCCGACGTGACCGACATCGCTGCGATCACCGACCGCATCGCCGACCACAGCGGCGTCCTGGAATCCGTGGTGACGGAGGTCGAGCGGGTCCTCGTCGGCCAGCGCGACCTCATCGACAGCATGCTCATCGGGCTGCTCGCCAACGGGCATGTGCTCGTCGAGGGCGTGCCGGGTCTGGCCAAGTCGCTGGCGGTCCAGTCGCTGGCCGCGGCTCTGGGCGGCATCTTCCGGCGCATCCAGTTCACGCCGGACCTGCTCCCGAACGACCTGCTCGGCACGCATGTCTACGACCCCAAGTCGGGCGACTGGTCGGTGCGCGAAGGTCCCGTGTTCGCGAACCTCCTGCTTGCCGACGAGATCAACCGCGCGCCGGCCAAGGTTCAGTCGGCATTGCTCGAGGCCATGCAGGAACGTCAGGTCTCGCTTGCCGGCGAGACGCGCGCCCTGCCGCGGCCGTTTCTCGTGCTCGCGACGCAGAACCCCGTGGAGCTCGAAGGCACGTATCCCTTGCCCGAGGCGCAGCTCGATCGCTTCATGCTGAAGGTCGTCGTGGGGTATCCCGACAGGGACGACGAGAAGCAGGTGGTGCGGCGCATGGCGCGCGCCGAAGGGCAGCCGGTCGTACGCCAGGTGGTCGACCTCGACGCCATCGTCGCGGCGCGTGCGCTCGTCGACGAGGTCTATCTCGATGACAAGGCACTCGACTACATCGTCGACATCGTGGGCGCGACGCGCCATCCCGAACAGGTCGGGCTCGACGACGTCGCTCCGTGGATCCAGTACGGCGGCTCGCCGCGGGCATCGATCGCGCTGGCCCAGGCGTCGCGAGCGCGCGCGTTTCTCGACGGGCGTGGTTTCGTGACGCCGCATGACATCAAGACGGTGGGCATGGACGTGCTGCGCCATCGTGTCGTCGTCACGTTCGAGGCCGAGGCCGAAGGCATCACGTCGACGTCGTTGATCCAGTCGATCTTCGACACGATCGCAGTTCCCTGACGCGACACCGCCCGATGCCCGACGACCTCGTCGACGCCGACCTCGTCGCTGCCACGCGACACGTGACGATTCGCACGCGACGCGCTGTCGACAGTGCGCTCGCGGGAGCGTACCGCTCGATGTTTCGCGGGCAGGGCACCGAGTTCGACGAGGTCCGCGAGTTCTCCGAGGGCGACGAGCTGCGCGCGGTCGACTGGAAGGTGACGGCGCGGCTCGGTCGGCCCTTCGTGAAGACGTACATCGATGAGCGTGACGTCACGCTGTTGTTCGTCGTCGACCGCGGGCCGTCGATGGCGTTGGGCTTCGGCCCGTGGTCGTTGCGTGAGGGCGCCGCGCGGGTCTGCGCCACCCTTGCGCACAGTGCGCGCGACAGCCACGACCGTTTCGGGCTGCTCGCCTTCTCGCGTGGCGTCGACGACATCGTTCGCCCCGGCTACGGCGCAGGGCACGTCACGCGCGTGGTGCGTTCAGCACTGACGCCCGGGCGCAGCGGCGCTCCTGATCCGCTGCGCGTGCTCGACACGGCGACACGGCTTTCGGCGCGTCGCGCGATCGTCTTCGTCGTCTCCGACTTCATGTCGCTCGACGCCGAACACGCATCGCTCTGGCGCCGCGCCCTGGGCGCGTGCGGCCGCCGGCACGAGGTCGTCGCGGTGCCGCTGCTCGCGCCCGAAGTGCACGACGAGACATGGCCCGAGCGAGCCGGCCGTGTGACGTTCGCGAATCCAAATGGCTGTCGCACCGTCGACTTCGGGAGCGCGCGTGTCCGACGGGCGTATCGCGTGCGCATCGAGGCTTGGCACGAGCGGTTCGACGATGTCGTGAAGCATGCGGCAGTCGAGCGCTGCGAGATCCGTCTTCCGACGGGCATGGCCGAGGCCGCCGAACGGGATGTCATCGCCGAGTCGCTGCACCGTTTCTTCGGCGAGCGACTGCGCCGTCGAGGCCGACGATGAAGAACGCTGCGTCGTTGATCGTCGTTGCATTCGCGCTGTCTGCCTGTGGGCGCGAGCGTGCCCCTGCGTCGAGCTCGCTCGACGTCGTGCTCAGCGGCGTTCCGGCGTCGGTGACGTTCGGCGCTCCTTTCGACATCAGCGTCACGCGTACGTGGCCGACGGACGTCAGCGCGGCGGCTTTCGATCCCGCCACGCTCGCACCGCTCGTCGTCGACGGCTTGCGTCACGACACCGACGCAGCCGACGAGCAGGTCACCGAGACGTGGGTTCTCCGGGCGCGCGTGCTCGAGGTCGGTGAGTTTCTCGTGCGCGGACCGGTCCTGACGGTGGCCGCGCCGGGACGAGCCGAGCGGCAGGTGCGGGCCGACGACGCGCCGATCCGCATCGTGTCCGGCTTGGATGACGACGACGACGGCTCGGCCGAGCTCCCCGACGAGGTGCTCGAGCTTCCGACGTCGCTGACGGCGTGGTGGCTCGCCGCTCTGGCGGGCTTGCTCGTGCTGCTGTGGGCGCGGCCGCGCAAGCGTCCCGAGGCCCCAGAGCCGGTCGGTGTGCAGCTCGGTGACCGCGAGCGTCTCGTCCGCTTGGCAGCGCTCGAACCTCGCACCGATGCCGAGTGGGATGCCTTCGCCGGCGAACTCGCCGACATCGTGCGCGGCGCGGCCGACGCGTCGGCGACGTCCGAGGAGGTTCTCGCGCGCCTCGAGGACGGGCAGCGTGCCGCAGCATCTGACGTGCTTGCGTTGTGCGACGGCGTGAAGTTCGCGCGTGCCCGTCCCACGGCGCGGCGGCGCGCGGCCGTCGTGGAAGCCGCGCGTGGGCTCGTGGAGCGCGAGCCATGATCCCCGACTGGGAGCTGCGCCAGCCGTTCGCGCTCGTGCTCGTCGCGCTTGGCGTCCTGCTCGTCGTGCTGCGCTGGGTCTGGCAGGGTCGTCGCGACGGCGTGCACGCGTCCGTTGCGACGCTCTTTCTCGACGATCCTTTGCCGCGCTCGTGGCGCGACCGCATGGCCTGGCTGCCCGATGCGCTGGGGCTCGTTGCCGTCGCTGTGCTCGGTGTTGCCCTGGCCGAGCCGGTCGAGCGCGTCCCCTTGCCCGACGACGTCGAGGGCATCGACATCCTGTTGTGCCTCGACACCTCGTCGTCGATGACAGCCCTTGATCTCGACGAGACGCGCACCCGTCTCGACGTTGCCCGCGACGCGGCGAAGCGTTTCGTCGAGGCTCGCCCCGACGACCGCATCGGCGTCGTCTCCTTCGCGCGCTACCCCGACCTGCGCTGTCCTCCGACGCTCGACCACGAGGCCGTCGACGACGTCCTCGCCGAGCTGGCGCCCGTCGATCCCGATGGCTCTGAAGATGCCACGGGCATCGGCACCGCGATCGCGCGCGCCGCATCCACGCTGGCGGCGACGGTGCGTCCGACGCGCGTCGTGATCCTGTTGACGGACGGCGAGGAGAACGTGGCGTCGATGGAGAGTACCGACGAGATCGCGCCGGTGCACGCCGCACAGCTCTGCGAAGAACTCGGTGTGCGCGTCTACACGATCGTCGCCGGCGACGTGTCGGCCTCGGGCATCGACACGACGCAGGTCGAACGAGTTGCTGCGCGCACGGGCGGAATGTTCTTCGTCGCCCGCGATGCCTCGACCATCGACAACGTCTACTCGCTCATCGACCAGCTCGAACGCGCGCCCACCACGACGCCGCGCTTCGGCATCGAACACCGCTTCGCCACGCTGGCCACGCTCGCCTTCCTGCTCTTCGCGGCGAGTCGAGTCGGCGCCTTCGTCGGGGGGGCGAAGGCGTGATGTCGCTCGCGGATCTCTTCGTGCACCCCGAGCGTTGGCCGTGGCTCTTCGCTGCGCTCGGCCTCGGTGCTCTCGGCGCGTGGCTCGTGGAGCGGGGGGCGCAGCGTCGCCGTCACGCGTTCGGGCGTCGTTGGGAGTCGGGCGCCGCGGGACTGCGTCGACGTCGGTCCGATCGCCGCGCCGTCATCCTCGTCACGATCGGCGCCTGCGCGGTTGCGATCGGCCTGGCCGATCCGCGCTGGGGGCAGGCCGAGGCCGCTGAGTCGCTCGACGCCGACGTGGTCATCTGCCTCGACGTCTCGCGCTCGATGCTCGCGCGCGATGTGGCGCCGAGTCGGCTCGGTTGGGCCCGCGCGGCGCTGCTCGAGCTTGCCTCGGCGACGCGCGGTGAACGCCTCGCGCTCGTTGCCTTCGCGGGCGATGCGCGTCTCGTCGTGCCGCTGACCGAGGACATGGAAACCTTCGCGCAGATGGCGAGCGAGGTCGGGCCCTTGAGCGTCGAGCGAGGCGGGACGGACCTCGCGGCGGCGTTGAACGTTGCCGGCCGCGCCGCGCTCGGTGCCGACGCCACGTCACCGGCGACGCTCGTGCTGATCAGCGACGGCGAGGGACACGGCGACGAGGCCTCTGCGCGCGCGCTCGTCGAGGAGCTGGCCGCCCGCGGGATCGTGCTGCATACGATCGCCGTGGGTTCGTCGCGCGGTGCGAAGATCCCGACGGCCACCGCAAGCGGAGAGACCTTCATCCGTGACGACCGCGGGCTCGACGTCGTCACACGACCCGACATCGCGGGCCTTGCTCGGCTCGCCGAGGTGAACGGCGGCGAGGCCCTTCATGTCGACGCATCGAGCGGGTTGGTGGCGTTGATCGACGTCGCACGCACGTCGCCGACGCGCGCTGTCGGTGAGCTGTCCGTGGACCCCGCGCGTCGGCGCCCACGCTCTGCCTGGTTCTTCGGCATGGCGTGCTTGGCTTGGCTCGCTGCGCTTCGATGGAGGACGCGATGACGAGGTGGATCGGCGGCATCGTGATGGCTCTGAGCATGCTGACGTCGTGTCAGGGCGAGGCGCAGCGCGGTGTCGAAGCTCTGCGGGCGGGCGATGCCACCACGGCCCGGCAGCTGCTGCAGATCGCGCTCGATGAGGCAGGGGATGACGCGCCCTTGGCGTGGCACATCGACCATGCGCTCGCCGCGCTCGCGGTCGGTGACGACGACGCGGCTCTGGCCTCCGTCGAGCGCTCCGCCGTGGCTCGCGGCGACGACCGCGGGTTGGCCGACTTCGTCCGTGGCGTCGTCTCGTATCGACGCGCCCTCGCGATCGAACGCGAGACTGCGGGCGGAGGCGAGATGGCCGCGTTCGACCCCGCCGTCCTCCACGCCCAGGCCGCCGTCGCCGCGTGGACCCGCGCACTGCGCACGCGCGCCGACTGGCCCCAGGCGCGTCGCAACATCGAGCGTGCGCGTGAGCTGCTCGAGCGTGCCGCGCGCGCGACGTCGAGTCCACCGCCGCCCGACGAGTCCGAGGACGAGGATGTCCCGGACGAGGAGGCCGACGAGGAAGACGTCGAACTCCCGGCACACCTCACGGAGTTGCCGCCGAGCCGCGTACGATCCCTGCTCGACCTCCTGGCGCGCAAGGAGCGCGACAAGGCAGCCCTGCGTGAGCAGGAGCAACGACGACGGACGAGTGGAGGACGAGACTGGTGATCCTGCTGCGAGCGATCTGCCTGGCGCTGTCCGTGGTCGCGCCTCCCGACGAGGCGCCGCTGCCGACGATCGGCCTCGAGCGTATCGGCGCCGCGCGCGCCGAGGTCTTCGTCGGCGAGCCCGTCGGTGTGCGGGTCGTCGTCACGCTCGATGCGAGCTTCCGCAGCGACCAGCTCGTCCCGCTCTTCCGGCGTCCGCTGGATCTGCCCGTGCAGATCGAGGCGCCTTGGTTCGAGTCGAACGACCTCGACGTCGTGTGGCTCGACGTGCCCCACGCCGGCGCCAACGCGTCGGTGGCGTTCGGCGACAGTGAGGCGCTGGCCGCGTTCGAGGTGCGTGGCGACGAGCATGTCTTCACGTTGGAGCGCTGGTTCGTGCCGTCGACGCCGGGGCGGCTGGAGTTCGCAGCGCCGTCGTTGCGATACGCGTACGCCACGAGTTTTCGCGACGATCTCGTGGCCGGGCGTGTCCCCGACGACCGCCGCGAAGGCGCGGTCACGGCGGCGCCGCTGGAGTGGGGCGTGCGTCCACGTCCGCCGGCGCCACAGCCCGCCACCGATCTCGGCTGCACGGGGCCCGTCACGATCGCGGTGACGGCGGCGCGCACCGACGCCGCTGTCGGTGAGCCGTTCACGATCGCCTTGACGGTGCAGGCGGCGCATCCGCTGCATGGCTTCGTGCCACCGGCCTCGCTGGCGGCGATTCGCGGCTTTGCCGTCATCGGCACACTCGTTGCGACGCCTGATCCGCGCACGCGTGTCGTCACGATTGAACTCGAGCGCAGCAGCGACCTCGTCGACGCGATCCCGCCGCTCGAGGTCTCGGCGTTCGACCCGTCGCCTCCCGAGGGTCATCGGCAGCTGGCCACCGCAGCGATCCCGCTCGACGTCGAACTCGCCGCTCGGGAGTCCGGCGAGGGCGAGGCCGTGTCCGACCACTCTTCGGCGCCGGAGGTCGACCGACGCCCGCCTGCTGCCGCGGGACAACCATGGCTCTGGGCTCTGGCGGGGCTGGTCCTCGGGTGGCTCGGGAGCACGTGGTGGCGACGTCGGCGTTCGGCCCCGGCGCGCGTTGCCGTCGCGCCGTCGCGCCCCGCACCCGGGCCCGTGCACGATGACCCGACCGCGGAGCGCACGTTGCTCGCAGCGCTGTCGACCCGCACGGGCCGCTCGCGCGAGGCCTTGATCGGCCCTTCGCTGGCAGATGACCTCGCCGACGCCGGGATGTCTCGGGACGTGGCAGAGCGCGCGGCCGGGCTTTTGGAGCAACTCGTCGCCGCGCGTTACGGCGGCGCTCCCGTCGCTGATGCCGACCGTCGCGTCGACGCGCTTCTCGACGAGATCGACGCACCCTGAGACAACCGCGTTCGCGCAAATCGCGGTATCGTGGCGGGACGCGGGTTCTCCCGACCCGCACTCTCTCATGGGCGTGTCGTCACGGCAGCGCGAAGACCCTCGCGCGTCGACCGTCCGTCAAGCACTCAACAAGCGGAGCTCGCTTTGACTCACCTGCTCTCTCTCTCCCGCCCGATCACGATGTTGACGGCGGTCGCCGCTGGCATCTCGCTCTGGTCAGCCCCCGCGGTCGGCCAGGCTGACTTCAGCGTCACGGCGCTCGAAGCCGTACAGACCATCCAAACCGGCTCGACGTCCATGACGGCCGGCCGCTCGACCATGGTGCGTGCGTCGCTGCGCCAGACGGGTGGCGTCGGCAACGAGGTTGTCGACGGTCTGATGCGCATCTTCGTCGGCGGCGTCGAAACCGCCGATTCGCCGATCTTCTCCGACAACGGTCCGCTCGACGTCGTCTCGCCCGTCAACAAGGGCATCGAAGATCACACGCTCAACTTCATCTTCCTGGCCCCCGCGGGCAACGTCACGTACACGGTCGAAGTGAACCCGGCAGGGCCGAACTTCGTGCCCGAGTCGAACCTCGCCAACAACCAGCGGTCGCTCGGCCCGACGAACTACGTCGAGCGCAACGTGCCCGAGATGGCCTACGCGCCGATCGACTACCGCCCGAGTGGCGGCCCGACGCCAAACCTGCCTGACAACGCGCTCATCGAGCCCGGTGTCGGCGACAACTTCATCCAGGGCATCTACCCGGGCAAGGACTGGTTCTACCACCGCCAGGATGCGCCCACGAAGCTGTGGACGTCGTCGCTGAGCGGGACGGGATCGAACCTGCTCAACTCGCTGGCGACGGACATCAACTTCATGGTGCCGAAGCCCGACTTCCTCTACGGCTGGGTGCCGGGCTCTTTGCCGTACAACGGTCAGGCGTTCATCAGCGGTGAAGTGTCGATGGGTAACACCCAGCCGATCCGTCACCAGCGCACGTTCGCTCACGAGGTCGGTCACAACACGGGTCTGCAGCACAACAACACGACCGTGTTCCTGTTCGGTGTCGACGTCGAGCATCACCTCGCGATCACGGAGAACCTCTCCAAGATCAAGCCGACGACGCAGAAGGACATCATGGCCGCCGGTCTTCTCACGCAGGCTGCGTGGGTCGCCTCGCCGAGCTACGAGAGCTGGATGATCGACCCCGAGTGGGCGCCGACCTCGCTCGCGCCTGCCACGCTGACGCTCGATGAAGGTCTCTTCATCGCCGGCACGTGGAACCGTCTCACGGGTGCCATCGAGTTCACCGACGTCCTCACGATGCCGAACGTCGAGCCGACGACCGTGGATCCGAACGTTCCGGCCGAACTCGTCCTGCGCACGCTGTCCGCGGGTGACGTCATGACCTCGCTGCCGATCACCACGGTGACGAGTGCCGACTGCGTCGTCTGCTCGCCCGAGCAGCTCGACGAGAACGGCAGCGATGCCGTCTCCACGCCCGATCCGATCATCGGCTTCATGGCCATCGTCCCGACGACCGTCGAAGGTCGCACGATCGATGGCTTCGAGATCGATCGCACGGGTTCGGCGCGCGTGCTGCCCCGTCGTGTCGAGCGCAGCTCTTCACAGCCCGAAGCTGCGGTGTCGGTCGAGACGGTTGGCACCACGGCGACGATCTCGTGGGAAGGCCTCGATGCCGACGGCGACGACCTCCGCTACTACCTGCGCTACAGCTCCGACGGCGAGAAGTTCACGCCGGTGATGTCGGGTGCGAGCGTGACGGAGTGGAGGGTCGACATCTCGAAGCTCGCGCGGCCGGTCGCCGGTCAGGCGTTCTTCGAGTTGTTCGTCACGGACGGTCTCAACACCACGACGGTGCGCACCGATCCGCTCCCGAGTTTCGCGGGCGGTGGTGGCGGCAACGATCCGTGGGTCGAGATCCTGACGCCGGACAACAACCTCTCGTACCTGCGTGGGGCGACGGTCGTCCTGCACAGCTCGGGTTGGGACATCGAAGATCGCGGTCTCTCGGGCAGCTCGATCCAGTGGACGTCGAACGTCGACGGTG
Organism: Planctomycetota bacterium; assembly: GCA_029259745.1. GTDB lineage: Bacteria > Planctomycetota > B15-G4 > B15-G4 > B15-G4 > OFTM221. The sequence continues at coordinate 34,975 of JAJDEO010000065.1, read as the reverse complement.
CCATCGGCTCGGGACGCGTCACCGCGACGACGACGCTGTCGCCCGGCGCGCACGTGCTCACGGTCACGGCGACGGACTCTGACGGCAACACCACGATCGACACGGCTGACGTCACGATCATCGATCGTGGCCTGCCGGACGTCGGCGAGGTCTGCCAGACGGATCTCGGCTTCGGTGGTCCCGGTGTCGCCGAGCTGATGCTCTGCGGCGGGAACCTCTCGGCCGGCACGTTCGCCGAGCTGACGCTGACGGATGCCGCGCCGAACGCGATGGCCTTCCTCGTCGTCGGTCTGTCGAACAACCCGACGCCGACCAAGGGTGGGATGCTCGTGCCGGTGCCGGTGCTGTCGATCAGCAACGTCACCACCGACGGGAACGGGGCTCTCACGATCCCCAACATCGCCGGTGGTGCGGGCCCGCTGACGGCCTATGTCCAGGTGGCGATCATCGACGGAAGCCAGCAGTTCGGCTTCGACTTCTCGAACGCACTCGAGGTCGTGCTCCCGTAGCGCGCAGCCTCGTCTCGCACGAGACTTTGAGCGCCGGCATCGACCTCGTCGATGCCGGCGCTTCTCGTTTCAGCCCATGTCGCTCGGCGCGGCCGGGGCGTTGCCGTTCTCGTCGACGAGGCCGAGGCGCTTGGCGCGTTTGACCCAGTTGCGACGGGCGAGCTCCTGCATGTCGGTCACCGAGTCGGCTTCGTCGACGATCTCGAGGCCGAGCAGCGTCTCGACGACGTCCTCCATCGTGATGACACCGGCCGCGCCGCCGAACTCGTCGACGACGAGCGCGATGTGGTCGCGCTTGTCGAGCAGGCGCTCGAGTAGGCGCGGGAGTGCCAGGGACTCGGGGACGACTTCGAGCGGACGCCGCATCGAGTTGAGCTCGGCCTTGCCCTCGTTGCGCGCCGCGGCGAGCAGGATGTCGTTCTTGAGCACATAGCCTTCGACGTGGTCACGCGACGAGCCGTGCACCGGGATGCGCGAGAAGCGTATGTCGTGGTGCGTGGCGAGCACCTCGTCGACGGTCATCGAGGAGGGCAGGGCAAAGACGACAGTTCGCGGCGTCATCACGTCGCGCACGGTGATGTCGCGCAACGCGAGGAGGTGGCCGAGCATGCGTAGCTCGCCTTCTTCGATCGAGCCTTCCTTCGAGCCGATGTGCGCCAACGCCGTGAGCTGCTCGCGGCTCACGGTCGCGCCTTGCTTACGCGGCGCGATGATCGCCGCGATGACCTGCGACATCTTCACCAGCGGCCACATCGCCAAGATCGTCGGCACGAGCATGCGCATGACCCACGGCGTGAGCGGCTTCCAGTACACGGCGCCGAGTGTCTTCGGGATGATCTCCGAGATGATCAGGATCGCCAACGTCAGCAACCCGGAGATCACCGCGATCGGGACGCTCTCGAAGACCACGGCCGCCTGGGCACCCGCGCCGGCCGCGCCGACGGTGTGGGCGATCGTGTTCAAGCTCAGGATCGCCGACAGCGGGCGATCGATGTCGCGCTTGAGCTCCGCGATCTGCACCCCGATGGGGTTGCCGTCGCGTTCGGCGATGGCAACGAAGCTCGGCGTGATGCTGAGCAGGACGGCTTCCATCACCGAGCAGATGAAGGAGACGCCGAGGGCGAGACCGACGTAGAAGAGCAGCAGTGTCATGGAGCTGACCGTGTTTTCGAAGCGGCGGTTCGGTCCGCCTCGGTGGAGGCCTCGTGGGGAGGCTCGAGTTCAGGTGTTGGATCGTGGTTGTCGACGGTGCGGTCGGAGGAACGGCGGGAGTCGAGTTGCCCGTCGGCGGCCGGCGAGATCTTGGCGATGACGAGCGGAGGTGGTTCGTCGATCTCGGCGGGCCGCGATGAGGGGCACGCCGGGACAGAGAGCGCCCCGTGACGGTGCATATCTTGCCACGCACGGCACCCGGGACTGCACACTTCGCAGATCGGTGGCCCGGAGTCGGCCGCGCGTGTTCGCCGATCCCCAGGCGGCATGCATCTCGTCAGGGCATCACGAGGCTGGGAAATGGGGGTGAGTTTCGGCCGGACGGGGCTGTCCCGGACTTCTCACACCGATCGTCGCGAGAGCATGCCCGTGCCTTTGTGGCAAGACGGAACGGTACTTCCGACCCGTGTTTCTCGTGGAGGATCAGACGTGCCGTTCGAACGCCGCCACGAGGGCAGAGGCGCATTCGCGGCAGACCGCTGTGAGCGACCCCGGCTGGCGTCGAAGCTCGCGATCGTCCCTGCGAGTGCTCGATGCCGCCGTGGCGCAACCGCGCGAAGCCGCCCTCCACGCTCGCAACGGGACATGTGCTGCTTCACAATGCCCGACGTTTCCTCGTGAGGTGCAGCGCCCTTGACCCACCCGCCCATTCGGCCGCGCGACCGCTTCCTCGTCTTCGGTGCTCCGCAGGTCGGAGAAGCCGAGATTGCCGAGGTCGTCGACACGCTGCGCGGAGGTTGGTGGGGGACGGGGCCCAAAGCCGCCGAGTTCGAGCGTCGCTTCGCGGCCTACGTCGGTGGAACGCACGCCGTTGCGCTCGGTTCATGCACGGCGGCGCTCCACCTCTCGATGCTCGCTGCCGGGATCAAGCCCGGTGACGAGGTCATCACGACACCCCTGACCTTCTGCGCGACGGTCAACGCGATCGTGCACGCCGGGGCGACGCCGGTGCTGGCCGACGTCGACCCCGTCACGATGAACATCGATCCCGAAGCCATCGCCGCGCGCATCACGCCGCGCACGCGGGCACTCGTCGTCGTGCACTTTGCAGGCCGCCCCTGCGACATGGACGCCATCACGGCGCTCGTCGCACATCACGATCTGCTGCTCATCGAAGACTGCGCGCACGCGATCGAGACGACGGTCGCCGGGCGGCATGCCGGCACGTTCGGCGACTTCGGTGCGTTCAGCTTCTACGTGACGAAGAACGTATCGACGGGCGAGGGCGGCATGGTCATCGCCCGCGACGAGACCGCCGCCGATCGCATCCGTGTGCTTGGCTTGCACGGCATGAGCCAAGACGCCTGGAAGCGCTACGGCGACGAAGGCTACCGCCACTACGATGTCGTCGCGGCGGGCTTCAAGTCGAACATGATGGACCTGCAGGCGTCGATCGGCCTTCATCAGCTCGCGCGCGTCGAAGAGAACTGGGAGCGGCGGCGTGCCATCTGGCGTCGCTATGACGAGGCCTTCGCCGATCTCCCGCTCACGCTGCCTGCCGCGCCGGCGCCCGACACGCGCCACGGCCTGCACCTCTACACGTTGCTCGTCGACCCCGACGTCGCGCCGCTCGGACGCGATGCGTTCCTCGATGCCATGACCAGACAAGGCATCGGCACGGGCGTGCAGTACCGCTCGATTCCCGAGCATCCCTTCTACCGCGAGCGCTTCGGTTGGCATCCCGACGAGTGGCCGCACGCGACGACGATCGGCGAGCAGACGGTTTCCATCCCGCTGTCGGCCGTGCTGAGCGACGGAGACGTCGCCGACGTGATCGCCGCAACGCGCCGAGTGCTCGGGGCGTGAGGTGTCAGTTCCCGTTCATGATCGTGAGGACGTGCTCGCCGATGCGCGTGCGTGCCGCGAGGTCGAGCATGTCGTACGCCGGCATCTCCTTGGCGCCCAGGCGCTCCGTCTTCGCTGCGAACGCCGCCGGGTCGAGGAGATACTCGGCCAGTGATCCGGCATCCCAGAACGCGCCCTTGTCGCGCAGGTCGGGGCCGAGGCCGAGGAACGAACCCGAGCCGTCCTTCGCGTGGCACTGCACACAGCCTTGGGAGATGAAGAGCTGTGCGCCGGTTTGCTCCGCGACCGGTACGTCGATCTTCGGCGAACCGCATGCCACGGGAAGCAAGGCGAGGAGAACGAGAGCAGTCGGACGCGCGAACATGGAGTCACCGAGGCGGGGGAACGTTGAGACTGACGATAGCGTCGGGCGGGGGGGCGGCGCGAGAGGGGCGTGGTGCGTATGACCGCCGCGCAGCGCTGGGGCGTTCTCTGTGGTCTGTGGCTCAGCGCGGCAGCGTGTGGGGCCGCGGTGGAGCGCATGCCCGGGCCCGCGATCGCGCCCCGCACAGAGCGTTCGACGCAGCTCGTCGAGTCGCTCGTGGCGCCGTCGCGGTCGATCTTGCAAGGACTCGGGGCGCGCCCGAACGACAACGCCGTGCACGTCGCGCACCTGCGGGGTGAAACTCCGCCGGCCTTCGTGACGACAGTCCTGCGCCTCGAAGGACGCGCTGACGCGGCGTTCTTCGAGCAGCTCGACGCGCATGTGCGCGCCGAGGTGGACGCCGGGCGGCTGGTTGTGCTCGACCTGCGGGCCGACGACCTTGCCGCGTGCGACTTCGCGCACGTCGCGCGCATCGCCGAAACGTTGCTCCTCTCGGCGGCGCCGGTCTTCGTCCGTCTCCCTGACGCGTGGCAGACGTCACCACGCTCGGCGGTCGCCTTCCAACGCGCGCTCGTCGCGACGTTCCGACGGGCCGGCGCAGAACACGTGGCGTTCATCTGGTCAATCGACCCGGTCCGCTCGCCGACATCCTTCATGGCCTGGTATCCCGGAGACGACGCCGTCGACTGGTTCGGGCTCGACCTCTCGGGGTCACGAGCCGTCTTCGTTGCGCCGCCGACGGAGGCACTCCTCGACGAGGCCGCGACACGGCGTCGCCCCGTCTTCCTCACCCGCCTGGTCTGTGACCGCGTCCCGATCGGCACGACCGACGCCGAGGCCCGCGTCGCGATCGCGGAGTGGTTCGGTCCGCTGCGCCACTTCGTGACGCGGCACGACGTCATCCGCGCGATGGCCTACGAGCCGACGCCGGCATGGCAGGGGGGCGCAGGCGAGATCCACCGCGATGCCCACATCGACCGCAATGAGACGCTCATGCACTGGTGGCGGCAGTGGCTGCGCGCCCCGCGCTTCGTCGGAGCCGAGGGCGTCGGGGCGCGCTGACACCTCGCCGGAGCCGAGCGCGCCCATGTTTGCCCCAAGCTGACCAGCGCGTCGCGCGACGGGACACACCGTCTTCTTCAGAGTCTCGAAATCGAGACACACGTTCACGCTCGCGCCGATGTCGTGTCGATGAAGGCCACGATCCGTCGAATCGAAGCCGGCGCGCTCGGCGTCGACGCGTCATACTGGCCCCGGCGCGTCCGCCCCGATCGTGCGCACGAATCCTCCGCAATCCTCCCCGATCCTCCCCATGCGCGAGCCCGGCCTCTCCCGGCCAGCTCGGCGCCGATGGACAGGCTGCATCCTCGCAGTCGCCGTCCTCGTTGCCGGCTGTTCCGATACGTCGTCATCGAGTGCCGAGCCGTCCGTCGGGTCCGACGAGACGGCGCGCATGGTTGCGCGTCTGGCGGCTCTCACGCAGACGACCGACCCGATGGACAACCCGTACCTCAACACGGCGCGCGCGGAGGTTTATCGCCAGCGCCTCGAGACGATGGGGCCGGCCGACGCCGCGAGCTTGCCACTCCGGCTCAACCTCGGCTACGAGCTGCTCGTCGCCGGACGTACGCGTGAGGCGATCGAAGTGCTCGACGAGGTCACGGCGAGCCTGCCGTCACTCGTCGGCACGGTGCCCGCCGAGGTGCTGCGCCAGCAAAGCAAGAACTGTCGCGACTTCCTGATTCAGGCCTGGTTGCGCATCGGCGAGCAGGCCAACTGCATCCACCATCACGGCGTCGACTCGTGCCTCTTCCCGATCCGCGACGGCGGCGTGCACAGCGAACGCGAAGGGTCCGAGCGAGCCTTCGCCCTCCTCGAGGACGCCCTGGCCGACGACCCGGACGACGATGCGGCGAAGTGGCTCATCAACCTCGTCGCGATGACACTCGGCAGCTATCCCGACGCCGTTCCCGAACCGTGGCGCCTGCCGCCCGAGTCGCTCGAGTCGGAGCAGGACTTCCCGCGCTTCTTCAACGTCGCGCCGAGCGCCGGGCTCGCCGCGGCAGGCCTGGCCGGTTCGGTCTGCATCGAGGACTTCGACGGCGACGAGCTGTTGGACGTCATCGTGACCTCGTGGGGACTCGAGGATCAGATGCACGCGTACCGCAATCTCGGTGACGGCACGTTCGAGGACACCACGCAAGCCGCCGGGCTCGCGGGGCTGACGGGCGGTTTGAACATGACGATGGCCGACTACGACAACGACGGCGACATCGACGTGCTCGTCCTTCGCGGCGGCTGGTTCGAGGTCGACGGTGGTCACCCGAATTCGCTGCTTCAGAACCAGGGCGACGGGACGTTCCAGGATGTCACGGAGTCGTCTGGCCTCATGTCGTTCCACCCCTCGCAGACGGCGAGCTGGGGTGACTACGACGGTGACGGCGACCTCGATCTGTTCGTCGGCAACGAGACGGGACCCAGCGAGGTCCACCCGTGCGAGTTGTTCGTCAACCGCGGTGACGGCACGTTCGTGGAGGCTGCGCGCGCGATGAACGTCAAGCCGCCGGGCGCGCCGATGGAGACGCTCGCGCTCGAGGGTTACGTCAAGGCGGTCACGTGGGGCGACTACGACAACGACGGGCGTCCCGACCTGTTCGTCTCGCGCATCGACGGTCCGAACCGTCTGCTGCGCAACGCCGGCCCGGCCAAACGGAGCGTCGGACTCGGCGACGCCGCCCCCGTCACGCCGTGGCGCTTCGAGGACGTCAGCGCGGCGGCCGGCATCGGCAAGCCGGTGCGCTCCTTCCCGGCCTGGTTCTTCGACTACGACAACGACGGGCAGCTCGACATCTTTGCGTCCGGCTTTCGCTACGAGTCCAGCGGCCACGTCTTTCGTGCCTTCCGCGGTGACGAGCACCAAGGCATCCGTCCGCGCCTCTTCCGCAACACCGGCGACGGCGCCTTCGCGAACGTGACGTCGGAGTCGGGGCTCGACGGCGTCTTCCTGACGATGGGCTGCAACGTCGGCGACCTCGACGGCGACGGTTGGCCCGACATGTACCTGTCCACCGGCGAGCCCGACTTCCGTGCGCTTTACCCGAACACGATGTTCCGCAACGTCGATGGGAAGCGCTTCGCCAACGTAACGACGGCGGGTGGCTTCGGGCATCTGCAGAAGGGGCACGGTATCGCCTTTGCCGACCTCGACAACGACGGCGACCAGGATGTGTACGCCGTGATGGGCGGGGCGTACGAGGGGGACCGTTATCCGAACGCGCTCTTCCGCAATCCCGGCCATGACAATGCCACCCTGACGCTGCGACTCGAAGGGCGTCGGTCGAACCGCAACGCGATCGGCGCGCGCATCGCCGTGGTCGTCGAGCGGCCCTCCGGTGCGACGCGGACGATCCACGCGACGGTGTCGTCCGGTGCGTCTTTCGGCGCTCAGCCCTTCCGCCAGCAGGTCGGCCTCGGCGACGCCACGCGCATCGTCTCGCTCGAGATCGACTGGCCGACGACGGGCGCAACGCAGCGCTTCGAGGACGTGCCGCTCGACCGCGCCTTCCGCGTCGTCGAGGACGCCGACGAACTCGCGCCGATCACGCTTCCGCGCTTCTCGCTGTAGATCGCCTTGAGCCGTCGCGTCTCGCCTGCATGATGTCGCCATGACCCACTCCGACATCACCCGCGGCCCCGCGACGTCGCGCCGTGTGCGCGCGCAGCTCGCAGTCTGCGTCGGCTGCTGCTGCGGGCGCGTCAACCGCGGCCAGCCCGAGGTTCCTGTCGACTGGCTCAAAGCACGTTGGAAGGAACACGGTCTGGGAGATTCGGTGCAGCTGACAGTGAGCGGCTGCCTCGGTCCCTGCGATCTGACGAACGTCGCGCTGCTCATGCACGGCGAGCGTCAGCATTGGCTCGGTGCTCTCGAGCGGCGTGAGCACTACGAGCAGCTCGTCGACTGGGCGCGCGATGTCAAGCAGCGCGGCGACGCGGCCGAGTGGCCTGCAGGGCTCGTCGATCACCGCTTCGAGCGCTGGGCGGAGGCGAGTCGCTGAAGCGAGCACGGCTCGTGCGATCGCTGCTGGCGCTGGTGGCCGTGGCGCTGTTCGTCGGCGCGGGCGTCTTCCTGCGCTACGCGTGGCTCGCGTCGGGCTTCGCGGCCAAGACGGCCGGCTCGGCGGTGTTCGTCGCGCAGCGGCCGCTTGCGGACGTGCGGGCGGGAGACATCGCGGAGTTCGGCATGCTCGATGTCGCGCTGAAGGAAGGCGCGGCCGAGGCCGGTCTTTGGGGACTGTTCACGCGCCGCGCGATCCATCGGCCGGGCCTTGGTGTGACGCTCGTCATCGGGGACGAAGGCCCGGATGACGTGACACGCGTTCCGCGCGATCTCGTCCGCGCGCGACGCGTGGCCGACGGCGATCTGCCGCGCGACACGCCTGCGAGCCCTGGCATGCGGGCCGCCCTCGACCTCGCCTTCGAGCGCGAGACAACGCGTGCTGTCGTCGTGCGTCACCGTGACCGCATCGTGGCCGAACGTTACGCGCCGGACACCGACGCGACGACGCCGATCCTCGGATGGTCGATCGCCAAGAGCGTGCTCGCCGCGATGGCCGGCGTCATCGTCGAGCGCACCCAACTCGACGTCGATGCGCCGTTGAATCTCTGGCCGGCCGACGACCCGCGCGCCGCCATCACGGCCGATCACCTCCTGCGCATGAGCAGTGGTCTGGCCTTCGACGAAACCTACACGAACCCCTTCGCTGACGCGCCGCGCATGCTCTTCGCGGCGCGTTCGATGGCAGACTACACGGCCGCGCTCCCGCTCGAGCATCCCGTCGACTCACACTTCTCCTACGCGAGCGGGACGAGCAACCTGCTCGCCGCGTACCTCGCCGATCGTGTCGGCGGCGCAGGTGCGTTCCTCGATCTCGCCGACGAGGCGTTGTTCGACCCACTCGGCATGTGGAGATCCCTCTGGGAGGTCGACGCCTCGGGCATGCCGGTCGGTTCGAGCTACGTCCACGCGACGGCGCGCGGATGGTCGCGCTTCGGCCAGCTGCATCTCGACGGCGGCGTCTGGCGAGGCGAGCGCCTGCTGCCCGAGGGCTGGGTCGAGTGGGTGACGACGCCGACACCGACGCGCAGCAACTACGGGCGTCACTGGTGGCTCAACCGCCCGCGCACCCATGCCGGCGGTCGACCGATGTTCCCTTCGCTGCCAGCCGGCACCTTTTCCGCCCAGGGCTACGCGGGTCAGTACGTCGTGGTCATCCCGTCGCGCGACGTCGTGATCGTGCGCCTCGGCACCGACGTCGGCCCGCGCTTCGCATTCGATGCGTTCGGCGCCGCCGTGCTCGACGCGCTCGACGCGTGATCAGCGGGGTCGGCGTCGCACGCCCCCGTGAGCTGACGGGTGAGCCACGCAACGCCGGGCGCTGTGCAGCACGGGGCTCTGTATGCAGAGCGAAAGGCGAGCCGATGCGTTTCAGTCGATCTTCGAGGCCGACACGATCTTCGCGTACCCGAACTCGAGCGAGGCCATCGAGGAATCGTGGACCTGCGCGGCGGGGATGGTGCGTCCCTCGAAGGTCAGATCGCTCGTCGCGCAGGCGTCGTGGACGACCGTGCAGGCGTAGCCAAGGTCGGCGGCCGCGCGCGTGGCGGCCTGGATGCACATGTGGCTCATGGCGCCGACGATGACGAGTTCGTCGACGTCGGCAGCGCGCAGACGCTCGTGCAAGTCGGTGCCGACGAACGCATTGACGGCGCCCTTCGTGACGACGGGCTCGCCGTCGCGCGGCGCGACGATGTCGTGGATGGTGGCGCCGTCGGATCCGGGGTGGAAGAAGGGCGCCGCGTCGCTCGCGAACTCGTGGCGCACGTGAAAGACGGGGCGCTCGTCGTCGCGCGTGGCCGCGAGGATGCGCGCCGCGGTGTCAGAGGCCGCGTCCATCCCGACGAGCGGGTGGCGGCCGCCGGCGAAGTAGTCTTTCTGGATGTCGATCAGCAGCAGCGCACGGGTCATCGGTCTTCTCGCAGCGAGTGGTGGGACAAACACGGTCGCGAACCGGTGAAGGCTCGTGCAAGCGCCAGGCGCGTGCGACGATGGGGTGCGCCTTCCTCGGAGTGCCGTCATGTCCCAGCGTGTGTGTCTCGCAATGCTCGTCGTCGCCCTCGCGGCATGCGGCGTTGCCCAGGACGACATGGTGCTGTCGAGCGGGCATGCCGAGCTCGGCGTCGTCGGTCAGCGCGCCCCGACGTGGCACGACGTCACGTGGCATGGCGCCGGCGCACGCGGGCGTGACGTCGCGGAGTATCGCGGCAAGGTGCTCGTGCTCTACGCGTTCCAGTCGTGGTGCCCGGGATGTCACTCGCGCGGCTTTCCGACGTTGGCGGCTCTCGAGAAGCGCTACGCCGCTCACGACGACGTGGCCTTCGTTGCCGTGCAGACGACCTTCGAGGGCTTTGCCGCCAACAGCCCCGAGCGCGGTCTCGACGTCGTCGAGTCGTTCGAGCTTGCGATCCCCGTGGGCCAGTCGGGCGCCGAGGGCAAGCGCTCGGCGTTCATGCGCGACTACCGCACGGGCGGTACGCCGTGGACGATCCTGATCGACAAGACGGGCGTGGTGCGCTTCAACGACTTCTTCCTCGACGAGAAACTCGGCGCGCGCTGGATCGATCGGATGCTCGCCGAGGATCCGATCATCGACGCGCCGCTGCCCGAGCTGGCCTTCGACGGCTGGGCGCGTGAGCGGGCGAGTGTGCCGGACGACGCGCCACCGAAGCGCGCCACGCTCTATCGCTGGTGGACGCGCGCGTGCCCGTTTTGCGAGGCGAGCCTCCCGATCCTCGAGACGCTCGCGGAGAAGTACGCCGATGCCGGTGTCGAGGTCGTGGGCGTCTTCCACCCCAAGCCGCGGCTGGAAAGTCTCGCGCAGCTCGATCGCGACGAGGTCCGCGCAAACAGCAACGCGCTCGGGTTCTCGGGGCCGATCGCCCTCGATCTCGACCACTCGGAGCTGCAGCGCGTGTACCTGGGGCGCGTCGAAGGAGCCCAGGCGACGAGCATCACCGTGCTCGTCGACGCCGCGGGAGTGATTCGGCACGTCGATCCCGGGCCTTTACTCGAGCGGGTCGACGGCGGCGAAGGCACGCGCCTCGAGCAGGAACTTCGCCGTGTGCTCGAACTCGACACGTCACGCTGAGCGACTCCGACCGTCCCCCTCTGTGGTGACGTTCCGCACCGCGAGGAGAGAAGACACCATGCCGCCCGCCCGCTTCGAGGGATTCCCGCCTGATGCGCGCCGCTTCCTGCGCGCGCTGGCGAAGAACAACAACCGCAGCTGGTTCAACAGCCACAAGGCGCGCTACCTGACGAGCGTCGTCGAGCCGATGTGCGGCTTCATCGCCGCCATGCAGCCACACATGGCCAAGTTCGCCGACGCCTTCGTCGTCGATCCGCGTCCGCACCGCGGGTCGATGTTCCGCATCTATCGCGACGTCCGCTTCGCGAAGGACAAGCGGCCGTATAAGGAGTATGCCTCGTGTCAGTTCCGTCACGGCGCGGGCAAGGACGTGCACGCGCCGGGCTTCTACATCCATGTCGCACCTGACGACGTCTTCTTCGGCGGCGGTCTGTGGACGCCGCCCAGTGGACCACTCGGCGATGTTCGTCAGGCGATCGTCGACGATCCCGAGGGTTGGAAGAAAGTCAGCCGCGGCGCAGCATTCAAGAAACGCTTCGGGGGTCTGCAGGGCGAGTCGCTCAAGCGCGCCCCGCGTGGCTTCGATGCCGAGCATCCGCTCATCGACGACCTCAAGCGCAAGAGCTTCTTCGCGATGCAGACCGTCGATGCCGCCGAGATCGAAAAGCCGACGTTCGTGAAGACGGTCGCCGCGTCGCTCAAGGCAAGTGCTCCTTTGATGGAGTTCCTCTGCGACGCGCTCGAAGTCAACTTCCACGGCGAGCGGTGGGTCGTCGCGCGCGTCAGCCGGCCTCGAGGAACGTCTTCGCGAGGCGCGGGCCGGTGCCGGCGTCTTCGTGCTTGAAGAAGACGAACGCGTCAGACCAGCTCTGGGCCTCGACGAGTTGCCGCCAGCGTGCCACGGTCTCGGCGTCGTACTCTTCGTGACGTAGGCGCAGGTAGCCCCAGTCGGCCGTCGAGATGAGCTGTTCGGGGGCTTCGCCGTCGGGTGTGTCTTCGTCGAAGACGTCGTCGTGGACGAGCGCGGCACCATGGTCGCGCAGCAGTGCCGCGACGTCGTCATCGCGCCAGGAGGGGTGGCGGAACTCGAAGGCTGCGCGCAGGTCTTCGGGCAGCAGGGCGAGGAAGGTCTCGAGGCGCTCGAGGTCGAGCTTCATGTTCGGCGGGAGCTGGAACAGCGCCGCGCCCAGGCGATCGCCGAGTTCGCGTCCGTTCTCGACGAAGAACTCGAGCGGTTCCTCGACGTTCTTCAGGCGTCCGAAGTGCGTGATGCGTCGCGAGGCCTTGAGCACGAAGCGAAACGTCTCGGGCACCTGCGTCGCCCAGCCGGCGACCGTCTCGCGCTTCGGCATGCGATAGAAGGTGTTGTTCAGCTCGACGGCTGGCAGCTGGCTCGCGTAGTAGCCGAGCATCTTCGTCGCGGCGAGTTTCTCGGGGTAGAACACACCCTTCCACTCCTTGTAGCTGAAGCCGCTCGTACCGACGAGGAGGTTCATGGTGCGGGGGCCCGTGATCGAGAAGCGCCCATCATGGCGCATCACTTCCCGTCGGCAAGAGGGGGCGCTCGGCGAGGCGAACCAGTCAGCCGGCCTCGGCGTCGTCGAGCAGGCGGCGAAGCTGCGCGCGGTCGTCAGCGTCGAGCTCGTCGCTGACGAGGTGCAGGAGGAGCGAGCCGACGGTGCCGTCGAACGCCTTGTCCACGAGATGCTGGACGGCGTCGCTGCGCGCGTCGCCCTCGCTGACGAGTGGCTCGTAGATCAACACCTGGTCCTGGCGTGCGACGGCGAGTGCGCCTTTCTCGACGAGCCGTGCGAGCAGCGTACGCACCGTGCTGTACGACCAGCCCGTCTCGTCGCCGATGAGGTCGAGGACGTCGCGCGCGGTCGTGGAGGCCCCCTGGGCCCAGATTCCGCGCAATACCTTCCATTCGCCGTCGCTGAAGATCATCGGCCTGGCGCTCGCGCTCGGTCTCTGTGACAAGTGTCGCAGGGCGCAAAATGCTACGGATGTAACAGCGCCGTCAAGGTTCGATCAGGCAGAATCTCCCCCTCAAGCGAAGGGCTGTGCTCCATCGGCACGGTTCGCGAAAAGCATCGTAGCGACGAGCTTCCCGTCGGCAGGGCGACGGGGAACGAGACGTGCGACCGTGTGCGCCGAGCCTCCGTGTTCCACGCGCACCAAATGCCGGTCGTTCCGCCTTCCAGGCGTGACGTGTCGTCGGGCGATGCCGCGAACCACGCAAGATGGGGTGCCCCGCACAGAAGAACGAGTTCGGGCCTGCGCTTTTCGGCGCTGCATTCCGTTCTCGGATGCTGACCACTCACCTTGGAGTTTTCCGATGTCGACCACCACCCTCTTCGCGCTGGCAACGGCGCTTCTACTCTCCGCCGCGCCGGTATTGCGCGCCGACGACATCGTCGTCCCCGATGATGTCGGAACGATCCAGGCTGCGGTGAACGCTGCGAACGCGACGGACGTCATCATCGTGAAGCCGGGAACGTACTCCGAGGCCGTCACGGTCGACGGGAAAACAAACATCACGATTCGTTCTGACAAGCCGAGCAAGGCGATCCTGACCGGTGTGGCCCAGGCGTTCGTCGTCTCGAACAGCGACGGCATCACGATCGAGGGTTTCAAGATCGTCGAGACGTCGGGAACGTCCGTGAGCATCGGAGCCTCGTCGTCGGACTGCACGCTCGAGAATCTCGAAGTCGTCGGCGCGGGTGGTAACGGCATCAGCTCGGCAGGCACGGGTCACGTGATCGACGATTGTGTCGTGGCCGGCGCCCTGCTGTCGGGGATCACGTTCACGGGGCAGAGCAGCGTCTGCGTGGACAGCTTCGTCAACGGTGCGGGCTTCGACGGCATCCTCGTCACCGGCATTCAGCAGTGCGTGCTGGATTGCACCATCAACAACTCGGGCAACAACGCGATCCAGCTCGGGACCGAGAGCGTGGGGACGAGCGGCGGTCTCATCGCGGGCAACAAGATCTCCGGTGGGCTCGGGATCGCGATCCTCGTGGAGGCTGCTCTCGACAGCGTCGTCCGCGGTAACACGGTCAAGGATGCCGCCGGCGACGGTCTGCGTGCCAACAAGGCGGCCGCCGGGCTCGTCGTCATGACGAACAAGTTCCAGAAGGTCACGGGCAACGGCATCACGATCGGCAACGCTCTCGCTCACGTGCTCGACAACAAGATCATCAAGGCTGGCGATCGCGGCATCCACATGGCCGCCGCCTCGCAGCCGAGTCGAATCGTGAACAACACGGTGTCGGCGTCGACGAACGCCGGGCTCGCGATCGACTCGGATCGTTCGATCATCACGGGCAACCGCGTCAAGAAGAGCGGGACGTTCGATGTCGCCGAGACGGGTGAGGACAACGTCTTCATCGACAACAAGGTCAAGACGATCATGCCGAAGGACGTCTGACTCGGCGGACGGCTGAATGACGGCTCGCTGTCGCGTCATCCTCGTGATGACGTCATGATGGGTGCGTCGACCCTGCTGCTCTGGCAGGGTTGACGCGCCCATTCGCCGTCGTGGGGGAATCGTTGGACCTCGTCACATCGCTCGTCGCCGGCACGCTTCTGCTCGTCGTGATCTTCGCGTTGCTCGTGCGTCGTGACCGGCGCTACGTGGCGATCGACGATGATGGGCTCGATGTCGGAGCGCGCACGTTCGCGTGGAAGCGCATCGCGCGGCTCGACTTCGTGCGCGGCGGCTACGGAAGCGTCTTCTGTGTCACCACGCGTGAAGGGCCGGTGCGCTTCGACGACGAGTACCTCGAAGTGCCCGTCGACGACATCAAGCGCGCGATCGTCGCCGGCGCGGGCCTCGTCCGTGAGCCCTACGCCGATGCGCCCGTCGGGATCGCAATGCATCCCGGCGACGTTCATGAGACCTGGGTGCGCCGAGGCGAGGAGCAGTCCGATGGCAGTCCGCGCTGGGAGGACGTCACCGAGTCCGATGACGCGCCGGCGCGCAATGTCGCGGGCTGGGCGGCGCTCGTCGCGATCGTCGCGAAGTCGTGGAAGTTCATCGTCGGCGCGTTGCACTCGGCGAACCTGATGTCCTTCGTTCCGACCCTGCTTTCGATGTTCGCCTCGGCGTGGGTCTACGCCCAGCTCGGCGGATGGCCCTTCGCGCTCGGACTCGTGGGCCTGCTCGTCTTGCACGAACTCGGTCACGCGGCCGTGATGGTGTCGAAGGGCCTGCGCACCACGCCGATCGTGTTCGTGCCGATGTTCGGTGCGTTCATCGCGATCAAGGACCAGTTCCGCGACGCGTCCGTCGAGGCTGAAACGGCGCTTGGTGGACCGGTGATGGGGGCCATCTCGGCCACGGCCTGCCTGGCTGTCTTCCACGTCACCGGCGATCCGTTCTGGGCGGCGCTCGCTTTCTTCGGCGGGCTGCTGAACCTCTTCAACCTCATGCCCGTCTCGCCGCTCGACGGCGGGCGTGTCGTGACAGCCATCTCGACCTGGCTCTGGGTCGTCGGGATCGCGGCGATCCTCGGCATGGCGGCGATCTCGGGTCACCCCGTGCTCGTCCTCATCGCGATGCTCGGCGCGCTCCGTGCCTACCGCACATGGCGCGCCGGCCGCCCACGCGGCGAGCAGTACTACGCGCTCAGCGGGGGCTACCGCACGCTGATGGCCCTGGCGTACTTCGCCGTCTGCGGTTACCTCGCGTGGCTCACGATCGTGGCGCGCGAGCTCGCCGACGCCGCGGCTGCCGCCTGATTTCCCCCACGCTTCTCGGCCCCGTGCGACCATGGGCGGGTCTACGGAGTGGAGGGCCCGAGCCATGAGCAAGGTCTGGAACTGCATCGTCATGGGCGCCATGGTCGGCGCGTCCGCGGGTGCGCAGGATGTCTTTCGTTCGCCGGTCACGTGGGTGGACACGACGCTGCCCCATACGCCGGCGTCGGGCACGCTGTCTGCGCAGATGGCAGCCGGCGATCTCGACGGTGATGGCGACGGCGATCTCGCCCTCGCGGTCAAGGTTGCGAGCCTACCGATGGCGTTCGTCGTCGCGATCGCTCTGCAGCAAGAGTCGGGGACCTTCACGCTGGGCACACCACTCTTCGTCGGGGCGACGATCCAGGAACTCGAACTCGCGGACCTCGATGCTGACGGTTACCTCGACGTCGTGGTCGCGACGGCGGGGGTGTTGGCCGAGGTGCAGCTCTTCCTCGGCGCCGGTGATGGTTCCTTCGCGGCGCCCGTCACCCGCAAGCTCGGCGGCGACGCGCACGGCTTGAAGATCGCAGACGTCAATGCCGACGGGCATCTCGATCTGCTCACGATCAGCACGGTCACGGAGCGCATCTCCACGATCCTCGGCGACGGTTCCGGCGGACTGGCGCCGACGATCTTCTCGTTCGCCAACGGCGGCAGCACATCCGTCGACGTCGGCGACATCGATGGCGATACGATCCCCGACCTCGTGCTCGGCCGCGGAGGGATCCTGGAGACGATGATCGGCCAGGGCGACGGGCGGTTCACACCCGGCGTCACGATCAGTGAACCGGCCGGGTTCGCATGGCAGGTCGCACTGCTCGATGCCAACGCCGATGGGCAGCTCGACGTCGCCGCGAGCTCGCTCGCCCTCTTCGATCACAAGCTCTCGGTGCTCGTCGGGGACGGAGCGGGTTCGTTCACAGCGGTCTCCACGACGGAGGCAGCCCGCTACGATGCGCTCGAGGCCGTTGATGTCGACGAGGATGGTGACCTCGACCTCGTCGCGCTCGTGTCCATTTTTCGCGGCGAGATCGCCGTCCTGCTGAACGACGGGAGCGGGGTGTTCGAGGAGGTGACGTTCGGGACGGCTAGCCGAGGTGACGACTTCGAGATCGCCGATATGAACGGCGATGGCGACCTGGATGTCGTGAGCTTCGACGTCGCCAGTTCTGGGGGGGCGGAGGTCGATGACGCTCGGCTCGTCGTGACGCTTCTGCGCGGTCAGGGAACGGGCGGCTTCGTGGGTTCCTCGTCGGGGCGCGATGACACGGTGAAGTTCAACGACTTCGTCGCGGCCGACTTCGACGCCGATGGGAACGTCGATATTCTCGCACTTGACGCCGACGATGGACGCATGCTGACGATGGAGCACACGGAGTTCGGGGCCTTCGAGAGTTCGCGCGCGTTTTTGGCGCCGACGCCCGTCGACTTCACCCGCGCGGCCGACCTCGATGGCGACGGCGACCTCGACGCCGTCTTCGTGAGCCAGGGCGGCGCGGCCGTGTTGCGCAACGACGGCGCGCTCGTGTTCACGGCGCTCGCTCCGATCGCGGGGTCGAGCGAGGCGGCCGGGGTTGTCCTGCTCGACGCCGACGGCGATGGCCACCTCGATGTCGTGGTTGCAGCGGAAGACGACCAGCAGATGCTGGTTTTCCTCAACGCGGGCGACGCGACGTTCGGCGCCGCCATCAGTCATGCCACGGCAGGACGTCCCGTGGGATTTGCCGTCGGTGACCACGATGGCGACGGCCTCGACGATCTTGTCGTCGCCCAGTCCTTCACGAACGACAACGACATGTTCCTCTCGAATGGCGACGGGAGCTTCACGCGCTTTGCGAGCGTCATGCGGATCTTCGGTCACGAGTCGGTCGCGAGCGGCGACGTCAACGCCGACGGTCTGCTCGATGTCGTCCTCGGTGCCGGCGCGCAGGGTGTGCGCCTCTCCCTCGCCACGAGCGCGACGACCTTCGCACCAGCCGTGATCCTCTCGCCGACGGCCTTCGACACGGAGGGCGATGTAGAGATCGCGGACGTCGATCGCGACGGCAACCTCGACGTCGTGTTCGTACGTGACAACATCGCGCCGTTCGGACTCAGCGAACTCGTCATCCTCCGCGGTCGCGGCGACGGCACCTTCGAGCCCGAGCAAGTCGCCGCCCTCCCCGAAGGCGCGCGCACGATGATCCTCGCCGACGTCACCAACGACGTCGCACCCGAGGCCATCGTCGGCGGGGACCACTGGATGGTGACGGTCTTGGCGAACACGCGCGGGGTCTGGCAGGACCTCGGCGAGCCCCTGGTGGGGAGCGCGGGGCTACCGCGACTGTTCGGCACGGGCTCGCTCGTCGCCGCAGAGCCCTTCGAGCTGTCCCTGCGCGACGCCGCACCGTCGTCACCCGTCACGCTGCTGATCGGATTCCAAACCCTGTTCGCCCCGCTCAAGGGCGGCGTACTCGTCCCCGATCCCGTGAAGTTCATCTTCGGGCTGACCACCGATGGAGCAGGAGACGTCGCTGTGAGCGGGGCCTGGCCGGCGGGGCTCGAGGGCATCGATGTGGCGCTCCAGTGGTGGCTCGCCGATCCGGAGGGCGTGCAGGGGTTTGCGGCGAGCAACGCGTTGAGCGCCGAGACGCGCGCGCGTTGAGGTGGAGTTGCACGCGGATGCGGCGCGACAGCTGGCGTGATGGTTGCCGGTTCGACCGGAGCTGGCGTTCGCGGCGCGTTGGCGTGACAATCGCGCGCCGAACCGATGTCCGACCCCACGCCCAAGTCCAGCACGGTGCCGCCCGAGGTCCCGGCCGACATCCCGTCGCGCGACGTGCTGACGCAGGTCGCGCGGGCGGACCGTCTCGCGATCCGTCGACTGTTCGACAAGATCGAGAAGGCGCGCAAGGCCGACAAGCCATTCGACAAGATGGCCGAGCGGCTGCGCACGCTCGTCGAGGCGAGCGTCACGGCGCGCGCGGCCCGGCTCGCGTCGCGGCCCGTCACGAGCTACCCGGCCGAGCTGCCGATCACCGAGCACCGCGACGAGATCGCGGCCGCGCTGCGCGAGCACCAGGTCGTCGTCGTGGCCGGCGAGACGGGCTCGGGCAAGTCGACACAGCTGCCGAAGATCCTGCTCGACCTCGGCTACGGCGTCGACGGACTCATCGGCCACACCCAGCCACGCCGCATCGCCGCGCGCTCACTTGCCGCGCGCTTGTCCGAAGAACTCGGCGGCGAGGCCGGCGTCGTCGCGCACAAGATCCGCTTCGACGACGCGACGGGACCGAACACGGCCGTCAAGTTCATGACCGACGGCGTGCTGCTGGCCGAGACGGCACACGACCGAACGCTCAGCGCCTACGAGGCGATCATCGTCGACGAGGCCCACGAGCGCTCGCTGAACATCGACTTCCTGCTCGGCACGCTCAAGCGTCTGCTGCCCAAGCGTCGCGACCTGCGCGTGGTGATCACCTCGGCCACGATCGACACCGAGCGCTTCGCCGAGCACTTCTCACACGACGGCAAGCCCGCGCCGGTGATCGAGGTCTCGGGCCGCACGTATCCCGTCGAGCTCAGCTACCGTCCGATCGAGCCCGACGAAGACGAAGAGGAGCCCGACCTCGTCAGCGGTGTCGTTGCCGCCGTGCAGCAAGCGCTCGGTGAACGTGACGGCGACGTCCTCGTCTTCCTACCGACACAACGCGACATCAGCGAGGTGACGAAGGTTCTTTCGGGGCGCAAGCTCGGTGAGCCCGTCGAGATCCTGCCGCTGTTCGCGCGTCTTGCTGCCGACAAGCAGCGCGCCATCTTCAAGCCCGGCGACCAGCGCCGCGTCGTGCTGGCCACGAACGTCGCCGAGTCGTCGGTGACCGTGCCGCGCATCTCGATGGTGATCGACACGGGGCTCGCGCGCATCAGCCGCTACTCGGCGCGATCACGTCTGCAGCGCTTGCCGATCGAACCCATCTCTCAGGCGTCGGCCAACCAGCGCAAGGGGCGCTGCGGTCGCATCGGGCCGGGGCACTGCATCCGTCTGTTCGACGAGGACGACTTCGAATCGCGCGAGGCCTTCACCCAGCCGGAGATTCAGCGCAGCAACCTCGCGTCGGTGATCCTGCAGATGATGGCGCTGGGGCTCGGGCGCATCGACGACTTCCCGTTCCTCGATCCGCCCAAGCGCGGCATGGTGAAGGAGGGTCTCAAGACCCTCACCGAGCTGGGCGCGATCGACGCCGAAGAGCACATCACGCCGCTCGGGCGTCGACTCGCGCGCTTCCCCGTCGACCCGCGCATCGCGCGCATGATCGTCGCGGCCGAAGAGGAACGCTGCGTCACCGAGATGCTCATCATCGCCGCGGCGCTCGAAGTTCAAGACCCGCGCGACCGTCCGCCGGGCAAGGAGGCCGAGGCTGACGCGGCTCACGCAAAACTCAGCGACCCAGAGTCGGACGTGATGGGCTGGCTCAAGCTCTGGGACCACTACGAGTCGCTGCGCGAGGGACGCAATCGTCGCAAGCTCGCCAAGGAGTGTCGCGCTCAGTTCCTGAACCCGAACCGCTGCCGCGAGTGGTCGGACGTCCATCGCCAGCTCCGCGAACTCGCTCAGCGCGAGAAGCTCCACATCGGCAAGCGCCGCGACGACCGCAGCGCCGTGCACCGCGCGCTGCTCGCCGGCTTGCTCTCGAACATCGCGCAGCGTGACGGCAAGTACGAGTACATCGGAGCCGACGGCAAGGTGCTCTACCTCTGGCCGGGGTCGGTGCTCTTCGAGCGCAAGCCGCGCTGGATCGTTGCGACGGAGATCATCGAGACGACGCGCCGCTACGCGCGCAACGCCGCGGCGATCGACCCGCGCGTCGTCGAGCCGCTGGCAAAGCACCTCTGCGAGCGGACGTATCGCGATGCCGCCTGGGACCGACGCTCCGGGCACGTGCTCGCGATGGAGCGCGTCACGCTCTACGGCCTGCCGATCATTCCGCGCCGACGCACGAACTACGACGATGTCGATCCGCTCGCGTGTCGCGAACTCTTCCTGCGTCACGCGCTCACCGATGGCGAGCTCGACACCGGCGCGGGGTTTCTCGCGCATAACGCCGCACTCGTCATCGAGGTTGCCGCGATGGAGGCCAAGACGCGCCGGCGCGATCTGCTCGTCGACCTCGACGCACGCTACGACTTCTACGAGCAGCGCGTGCCCGCGCACGTCACGAGCGGCCCGTCATTCAACAAGTGGCGCAAGCAGGCCGAGCGCGAGAACCCCGAGCTGCTCTACATGTCGCTCGAGGACCTCGTGTCGGGTGTCACCGAAGAACTCCCGAAGGACGAGTTCCCGGACACGCTCGACATCGACGGGCGCTCGTACCCGCTCGTCTATCGCCTTGATCCGGGCAGCGACCGAGACGGTGTGGCGGTGCAGGTGCCGTTGACGGAGCTGGAAGACCTTCCGGCCGAGCGCCTCGAGTGGCTCGTGCCGGGGTTGCTGCGCGACAAGATCGTCGCGCTGATCCGCGCCTTGCCGAAGGTGATCCGACGCTCGCTCGTGCCGGCGCCGGCGCGCGCCGAGCATGTCGCGCGGCGGATCGTGTTCGCGCGCGGCTCGCTCATCGATGAGGTCGCGCCGCTGTTCCAACGCCTCGCCGGCGCGCCGATCACGCGCAAGACCTTCGACCTCGAGTCGATCCCGACGCAGCTCGTGATGCTCGTCGAGGTGGTGGACGAGCGCGGCGAGGTCGTGGCGTCGGGGCGCGACGTCGATGCACTGCGGGCGAGCTTGGGCCGCCGCGCGCGACGCGTGGTCGACGAGCTGGCCGACGACTCCTGGAAACGCGACGGCATCACGTCGTGGGACGTCGGCGACCTGCCCGAGCACGTGCAGCTGATGCGCAATGGGCGCCCCTTGCTGGCCTACCCCGCGCTCGTCGATCGCGGCGGCATGGTGTCGCTGCGCCTGCGAGGTCGCCGCGACGTCGCCGACGCCGAGACGCGCCGAGCCGTGCACCGTCTGCTCGTCCTCGCCCACCGCGGGCGCATCCTGCATCGCCTGCACAAGGCGAAGGGTTGGCGCACGATGGCCCTCAACCACGCGACGCTTGGCGACACCGTCGACCTCGAAGCCCAGATCGTCGAGCGCGTCATCGACCGGGCCTTCCTCGAGGGCGCGCCCGACATCCGCACCGACGAGGCCTTCCGCGCCCTGTCGGAAGCCGGCCGCCACCGCGCCCCGATCGTCACCGAGGAGGTCGCCCTGCGCTGCGCTGCGATCCTCGCGGCTCACCAGCGCGCCCGCCTGACGATCGACGAAGCCCTGGCCAAGCCCTGGAAGGCCGTCGCCGCGGCCGCGAACCAACACCTCGCGATCCTCATGTCGGGCCGGCTCTTCTCCGAGTCGCCCTGGGCCTGGTTCACTCACGTCCCGCGCTACCTCGACGCCGTCGTCCGCCGCTTCGAACGCATCGCGATCCGCGGGACGGCCAAAGACCGCATCATCGCCGAGCGTTTCGCCGTCCACTGGAACCCGTTCCTGATGACGTGGGTCGACCCGACGAAACGCCGCGCCGGCGGAGCACCCCTGGAGACGATGCGCTGGCTGCTCGAAGAAGCGCGCGTGTCGGCCTTCGCGCAGGAACTCGGCACGGCGCTGAAGGTCTCGGACAAGCGGCTGAGCGAGCAGTGGGAGCTGGTGCAGACGGAGTTGTCCAAGCGCCTGCCGCCGCCGGAGTGATCCGCGCTGCGGGTGCGTCACCAATGTCAGGAGCGCGACGGGCGAACGACTGGCAGCAAGATGCTGCTAACCTGCCGTCCATGTTCCTCGGCGTCGCCCCTCGCTCCCGCGTCGTCGGCTCATCGGCCTGGACCCAAACATGACCCACGTGCCGTCGCAGTTTCCGACCACGCGTTGGAGTCTCGTGCGCGACCTCGTGGGCAAGGACGACGTGCGGGCGCGGCGGGCGCTCGAAGAGCTCTGCGAGCAGTCGTGGAATCCAATCTACGTGTTCCTGCGCCGCTCGGGGTCGAGTGCCGACGAGGCGCGCGATCTCACCCAGGGCTTTCTCGCGCGGCTCGTCGAGAAGCGCGACGTCGGTGGGGCGGACCCGGCGCGCGGGCGCTTTCGCGCGTACCTGCTCGGGGCCCTCAAGCACTTCGTCGCCAACGAGCGCGAGCGTGCGTCGACGAAGAAGCGCGGCGGTGGGCGCGCGCCGGTGTCGTGGGATGACGCCGAGAGCTGGTGCGCGACCTCGCGCGCCGACGACCCCGCCGACCTGTTCGAGCGGCGCTGGGCGATCGATCTGCTCGAGCGCGCGATGACGCGTCTCGCCGACGAGCAGACGCATGCCGGGAAGGCCGACGTCTTCGAGGAGCTGCGCGCGTCGCTGACGGCCGAGGGCGACGCGCGGACCCAGGCCGAGGTCGGCGCGCGCCTGGGGATTTCCGCGGGCGCGGTCAAGGTCGCGCTCCATCGGCTGCGCAAGCGCTACGGCGAGCTGCTGCGTCTCGAGGTCGCCGCCACCGTCAGCACGCCCGGGGAGGTGGACGCCGAGCTGGCCGATCTGCGCGCCGCTCTCGGCCGCACGCCGCCTGCTCCAGAAACCCTGTAACCTCGGCGCGCGCCTCCTTCAGACCAGGGTAGGAGGCAGTTCCCATGACGACAGACGACCGCAACACGAACGCAGACCGCCCCGACCCGACGCCGCTCGACGGGCTCGATCCGGCCAAGCTGATGGCCCTCGGCGAAGAGGCCCGGGCGCTGGCCGCGGAGGCCGGCGACGCCGCGTCGACGCAGAGTGAGTCGCGGCCCCGAGCGCGGCTCGAGCCATGGCCGGTGGAGCGTGTCGACGCGATGTTCGCGTCGCTCGACGTGCTCGAACTCGTCGGGGCGGGCGGCATGGGCGCCGTCTACCGCGCGCAGCAGAAGGCGCTCGGGCGCGATGTCGCCCTGAAGCTCCTGCACCCCGAACTCGCGGCCGAGCCGGGCCTGTCCGAGCGCTTCACGCGCGAGGCCCGCGCACTGGCGAGCCTGTCGCATCCGAACATCGTCACGGTGCATGACGTCGGCGTGACCGAGGGCGTCCCGTGGCTCGTGATGGAGTACGTCGAGGGGACGACGCTGCGCGACGCGATGCGCGGCGGTGACCTCGACGGGGCGGCGGCGCTGTCGCTCGTGGGCCCGATGTGCGAGGCCCTGCAATACGCGCACGACGCCGGTGTCGTCCATCGCGACATCAAGCCCGAGAACGTCCTGCTCGCGCGGCACGGAGGCGTCAAGGTGGCCGACTTCGGCCTTGCGAAGATCGTCGGCAGCGACGACGACACCGCGCTGACCATGTCGCACCAGGTCATGGGCACGCTGCGCTACATGGCGCCCGAGCAGTTCGACAGCCCCGGCGACGTCGATCACCGCGCCGACATCTATTCGCTCGGCGTGGTCGTCTACGAGATGCTCACGGGCCACGTTCCGCAAGGGCGCTTCGACCCGCCGTCGCTGGAGAGCGCCGTCGACGCGCGCATCGACGACATCGTCCTGCGCGCGCTCGAGCGTCAGCCGTGGCTGCGCTACCAGCAGGCGGCCGACGTGAAGACGGACGTCGACGCCATGCGCGACGGCCCGCCCGCGGTGCCGGAGCCGGCGGTGCGTGAGCCGGCGCCGGAGCCGACGGCCGAGCTGATGATCGAGGGGCGCCCGTGGACGAAGGGCGATCAGCGCGAGGAGTGGCGCGACGTCGGACTGCTGGCACTGACAACCGTCGCGGCGCTGATCGGGATCTGGACGACGGCTGCGGCGTGGGCGCCGACCACGACGTTTTCCGTCATCGCCCTCTGTGTCGCCGGCGCGTACGCCGCCTTGAGCGTGATGGCCGTGCGTCGACACGAGCCGCGGCTCAGGGACGCGTGGCGCGAACGGTCGGCGTGGGTGCGTAGCGTGCGCAGCGTCGTCGGGTGTCTGCTCGGGTTCGCGTCGTATGTCTTCGTGATGTTCGGTGTCGTCGCGATGTGGGAGATGTACTGCCCGCGCTACGCCCCGCCCGTCAGCAGCGTCGAGCAGGCGACGCAGCTCGGCACGGGCTTCGCGATGACGGAGCGGGTGCGCGCCGTGCTCCCCGATGATGCGACGGTACGGATCGCCGACACGGTGCCGATGAGTTCGAACGTCTCCGTGGATATCTTCGCCGGCTCGCCGATGCTGTGGCTCGTGCTCGCGGCCATCACGGCGGCGGTTGCGGGGGGCATGTTCCTCGATGCACGCCCCGCAGGGATCCGCCGCACGCGCGCGCTGCTGCTCGCATGGACGCCTGCGCTGGCCGCGGCTGTGGCGCTCTGCGGTCTCGCTGTCTACAGCATGACGATGCAGGCGCTCGACCAACCCTGGCCGCTGCGTGGCGTGGCTGGGTCGTTGACTGTCGAGGCGCCGATCGCGTCGGTGCGCCGGGCCATGGACGACGAGTTCGGCATCCTGTCGGGTGTGCCGCGTGAGTACGAGGTCGAGGCCGTCGTCCGCAGCTCGGTGCGCTCGGAGCCCGACTACGAGCCGATCGCCGAGGTCGACGTCTACCTCGCCTCGCCCGCGATCGCTGCCGATCGCTGGGATCCCTCGAACATCTTCGTCAGGCGCGACAAGCCCAAGATGCTGATCCGCTTGACGGGCGACCTCGACGGGCAGCGCACGCACATCGAATGGAACGCCGGAGCGTATCCCTCGCACGACGGCGACGCGCAGCGCTGGCAGGCGGCTTGGGAGACGCGCATCCAGCGCATCGTCGGCCTCGAGCCTCGTTGAGCGCCTCGGCGCGCACCTCGAAATCCATGTGATCCTCGAGCGCGCGCAGCGTCATCCCTGTTGGGTGCGCGACTGTGATCGCGTCCAACACAAGGGAAGTAAGGGGAAGAACGATGAAGAAGATGATGATCTTGCTGGCGCTCGTCGCCGGTCTTGCCGCACCGCTGCATGCCTCGGAGAAGGCAGTGGGAAACAAGTGCGGCTTCTCTCCGTTCACGTGCAACGGAACGCCGTCGGCCGTCTCGATGACGGCGTGTCACGCAAACACGGTTTCGCTCACGAACGGTGTTGCAATCCGACTTGATGCCGGGCCCGTGCAGATGGAAGCCGCGTCGTCGTCGACAGCAGCCGTCGAGGAATCGGGTTGCGTGACGACGCAGGTTGCACCGGGAAAGTGCATCTACTTCAAGTACTACTACCAGTGCGAGACGTACCAGGTGGGCTACTGGCCCATGAAGCACATCGTGACCGTGTGTGACTATCTGGGTTCGGAGCTGAAGTGCAGCATCGGTCCGCCGGATCACTCTTGAAGGGGAGTTGAAGAGATGAGGACATGGGGACTCTTGATCGCTGCGCTTGGGGTCATTGCGTTCGTCTGGCTCATGCGCGAAGAACAAACCGTGATCGATGTCCCGGTCCTCGAGGCGTCACCTCCCCCGGTTGTCGTGACCGGGGGAGGTGAGCTCGTGGTCGAGGCGGCGCCAGAAGCGCTCGAGCTGCCGCGCGACACCGGGACTCGTGCCGGCGTGTATCGAGTGGTCTGGGCATGCACGCCCGCCGGAGACGTCTTCGGTGAGGTCATCGTGGAAGGCGAGAAGCCCCGTCCGTTCACCGTCAAGACGGGGGCAAAGGAGGTCGACCTCGGCCGGGAACTCTCCGACGGTGCGGTGTTGAACGTGCCCCACTCGAGCTGGAGCGCGGCCATCCTGACTGACAGCGGCGAGACGGTGATCTTTCTCGAACCGAAGAACCGATCTCGCGGCATCGTCACATCGCAAACCGGTGAGGCGCTCTCGCGAGTCGACTTTGCGCTCGAGACACTCGGGGAGGGCGGCATGGGGCTTCCCACCGTCGAGTTCGCCGTCGACCTCGAAAGCACCGGCGTCTTCGATCTCGGGGGGTGGCAGCTCTACCAGAAGCCGGGCAAGGCGCGGCTCCACGTCTCAGCGCAGGGATACATCCCGAGCTCCTCCGGCTGGTACGACGTTGCGGCCGATGGGTCGTTCCTGATGGACAGTCTCGTGTTCGCGCTTGAGCGGCCCACGCTTTGGAGTGGCACCGTGACGGCGGCGGGCGATGGCCGA
Source organism: Planctomycetota bacterium (assembly GCA_029259745.1). GTDB lineage: Bacteria > Planctomycetota > B15-G4 > B15-G4 > B15-G4 > OFTM221. The sequence goes on along the minus strand of JAJDEO010000065.1, from coordinate 8,072 downwards.
ACCGTCGAAGGGGCGCTCGTGCATGTCGTGTCGGGGATGAGTGACGGGATGAGCATGGCGCAGGAGGATGGGGTTTGGCATCTCCCCTCGGCATGGAAGGGCGGTCGGAGCTTGCCGCTCCGGGAGTCATCGGTCACGACGACCGACGCACGCGGCGAGTTTTCGCTCGCGGTAGAGCCAGGCGACAGGCGCCTCCTCGTCATCGCGGCCGCCGCGCCGCCGTGGTTGTCCGATCCGCGCGAGGTCGTGACGGGGCACGACGAACGTTGGGCGATCCAACTCTCGGGTGCCGGCTCACTCGACGTCGTCGTCGATCCCGATGGCACGCGAGAGGGCCGCGACGAGACCTACACGGCAACGCTGCTCGGAGTGGGCGAGCCTTTGGTAGGCGAACGCCGTGCGTGGGCCTCCACGAGTGAGCAAGCAACCTTCTCCGGCGTGACGCCCGGTGACTACACGCTCGAAGTGATGCGGCAGTTGACGGCGACGGTGTTCGAAACGGTTCATGCCCAGCCCGTGGTGATCGCCGAAGGCGAAACCACGCGCGTCGTGTGGAGCCCCGAGTCGACGAGTTCGGGACGTGAAGTCTTCGGACACGTCGTCCTCACCGACGACGCTCCGTACCTCGCGACGCTCGTCGATCCCAAGGCGATGGAGCCGCTCGGTGGCACTGTGACGGTCGACGAGGAGGGCAACTTCTCGTTGATGACGACGCACCGAGGGTCTGCGGTCGCGATGGTGATGGGCATGCCGACGGACGGTTCGCAGCGACTCTGTTTCGCTCCGATCGACCTCGGAGTTCCTGGACGCCTCCCGACACTCCAGTTCGATCCGACGAAAACCCGGCTCACCCTCGACGCGCCGATCGGCACTCGGACGGTTCAACTCGTCTCGACCTCGGGCCAGCCCGACCTCGACCGCGTCATCAGCAAGACCTGTTCGGGCATCTTCCTGCGCAACGGTCATGCGACGCTCATGGGGTTACCAACGGGGCCATACGAGGCCTTCGCGGGGGACGATCCCGACGCGCCCGGCGTGGCCTTCACGATTCCCGTGCGTGGCGACGTCGCAGTGACGCTTCGTTAGCCCGGGTTGTTCACGGACGATCGTTGCGAGGTCGCAGCCGGGACTTGCTGGCAAGGCGAGGCGAGGTTGATCGTCCGTGAATCATCTGGGTTGGTTCCTGGAAAGACGCAGAGCTTGGCGGGTGTTCACTCCAGAAGCTTCACCGACTCGTCGGAGATTCTCCTCGACGATCACAGGCTTGCCGGTGCGCCTTGGCGCAGGTAGCCGGCACGCCGCGCGGGCGCCTGCTGTACGCAGCACGGTGTCACCGGACGACGTCGCGTTTCGACGTGCCGATCCGGGCGAGCTGCGTCACGAGTTCCGTTGCGCGCCGTGGCATCCGCGCGAGCACCGACGCCAGCATCGCGTCGTCCGCGGACGACGCCGGGGCCCTACGGCAGGCGCGGAACCGAGCCGGCGACGAGCGGCGGCGTACGGCGCGTGCGGTCGATGCGTTCGGCGAGCATCTTCACGTTGCCGAGGATGCCGCGGTTGGACGCCGCGCGTTCGTCGCTCCCGTCGGGAACGCCCGTGAGGTCGAAGCCGGACTGGCGCACGACGACTGACGTCACCCACGCGCCTTCGCTGTCGTAGACGGGCACGCACGTGTCGCGTCCGGCCATCCAATAGAAGTCGTCGCCGAGGCAGTAGAAGTCGGTGACGAGGTGACCGTCGGTGTCGAGCTGCGACATGACGTTCAACGTGCCGTCGTAGCCGCTGAACGGAAACGGAAGGTCGCAGCGGAAGTAGACCTTGATGGCGGCGAACGGTGTGCCGTCCGGCTTGGACCCGGCGCGGTAGGACCCGCGCACCGCGTACACTTCCTCGTAGCCTGCATGGCGCCGCTTCAGGTACGCGTCGTAGTCATTCTCGGCGGCCTTGATCGACACGAGGTCGGCGTCCATCAGCGTGGCGACCTGGTAAAGCTGCGTCGCCCCATCAAGGTCGGACCACGGCGCGCGTTTGATCTTCGTGACGTCGTAGGTGGGACCCTCGATGAAGCCGTCGGACGTGGAGGGCTCGGTGGGATCCCAGTCGTCGGTGGGCAGGATCGCATCGTCGAGGAGGTCGGAGAGCTGATGTCCGTAGGCGGCCCAGGCGTCGGGCACGGCGCGACGCATCGTCGCGAGCTCTCGTTTGCGTTCGGGCGGCGAGAGGTCGCGCAGTGCGCGGACCGCGTCTCCGAATGACCGCGCCCACGGTACATCGTCTGTGGCACTGAAACGCTGGTCCAGCATCACCTTCATGCGGGTGACGAGGTCGCGCTCGGATCCACCGGGTTTCGTCGGCAGGCGCCAATCGAGGTCGAACGCGACGTCGGAGACCTCGTTCCAGTCGAGCGGCGCGGGGGCACTCCGTGCCACGGCGATATTGCCCTGAGACCAAGCCAGGGTCGACGTCAGGGCGAGCATCGCGACGGTGAGAAGCGGGGCAGGCATGGAGCAGTCCGTGGGGGGGCCCGTTGAAGATAGCGAGTGTCGAATGCGTCGACCATGACGACTGCGTGTCCAACCTCGCCCAGTTGATTCACGGACGACTTCCTGCGGCCGCTTCTGCAACCGCGGGGCGATGTCGAGCGACTCCACTCTCTTGCTCAACGAAGTGTGGCTTCGCTGAGGCTGTCGAGATGCCGACTCTTCTCGCCCTGCGCCGCCACGACCTCGCGACAATCGTCCATGAATCACCGGGGCTAAGTAGACCCTATCGGCTGCGTCCGCCAAGCGCTTGAGCGGCCTGTCTCAGCCCGCGATTGGCCTGTGCTAACGTGTCCGAATGACCACTGTGACACCGCTCAATCCGCCCCGCCGCACGCTCCTCGGCCCCGGCCCCTCCGACGTCCCGGCGTCGGTCAGCCGCGCGATGTCGGCGCCGACTCTCGGGCATCTCGACCCGGCATTCCTCGCGATCATGGACGAGATCCGCGCCATGCTGCGGGCCGTCCTCCTGACGGACAACGAGTGGACGATGCCGATGTCCGGCACCGGGTCTGCCGGCATGGAGACATGCATGGTGAATCTCATCGAACCCGGCGACGACGTCCTCATCGGCAGTCACGGCGTCTTCGGCGGGCGGATGGCCGAGGTCGCGCGTCGCTGCGGGGCGAACGTCGTCGTGGCCGAGGGCCCATGGGGACGCGCGCTCGACCCCGAGTTGCTCCGCGCCGCCGCCGGTGGGAAGTCGTTCAAGCTCGTGGCGATCGTCCATGCCGAGACGTCGACGGGCGTCCTCCAGGATCTCGCGCCGTTCCGCGCGATCGCCGACGAGTGCGACGCCCTGCTGCTCGCCGACATGGTCACATCTGTCGCCGGACATCGTGTGGCCCTCGACGAGTGGGGTGTCGATGCGATGTATTCCGGCACGCAGAAGTGTCTCTCATGCCCGCCGGGCCTCGCCCCTGTGTCGTTCTCACCGCGCGCTGTCGAGGTGTTCACGAAGCGCAAGACGCCCGTCCAGAGTTGGTATCTCGACCTGAACCTGCTCGGTGGCTATTGGGGCGAGCAGCGCGCCTACCACCACACGGCGCCGATCAACATGCTCTACGGGCTGCACGAGGCTCTGCGTCTCGTGCTCGAGGAGGGCCTCGAGGCGCGCTGGGCGCGGCACGCGCGCCATGCCGCGATGCTCGTCGAGGGGCTCGCCGAGCTCGATCTCGAGCCGATCGTCCCAGCTGACGAACGCCTCACGCCACTGACCGCCGTGCGCATCCCCGACGGCATCGACGATGCCGCCGTCCGCCGCCACCTGCTGCAGCACTTCGATGTCGAGATCGGCGGCGGGCTGGGGCCGATGAAGGGCCAAGCCTGGCGCATCGGTCTGATGGGCGAGGGGTCGTCGGAGCGCAACGTCGCGCTCTGCCTGGCCGGCCTGAAGAGTGCGCTCGCCGAACAACGTGGCGCCTGACGGGGCCGCAGCGAACACCGCGGTCAGGGAATCTGGATCGTGGGGAGGTCGCCGGGGACCGACCCGAACCATGGGTCGTCGGCGACGACCTGGGTCGTCACGGCCGCCGAGACGGTGTGCGTCGCCCCGTCGGCGCGCGTGAGCGTCAGCGTCACGTTCCGCACGACGTTGTGCTCGGTCGTCTGGGTGTAGGTGTTCGTCCCCTCGAGCGAGAAGGGAACAGCCATGTTCGTCGACGAAAAAGATCCGCCGGAGTTCGACTTGTGGGCGACGGCCTCGAGCCCCGAACTCGAGCCGCGCGCGCGCACGATGAGGGCGGCATAGTCGTCGACTCCGAGAACGAGCGTGTAGGCCCGGCCTGGTTCAATGACGGTCGCGAGGCTCGGGACGGACAGTGAGACCGGGGCGGACGGAACGCTGACGGAGAGATTCACGTCCGTGTTCGACTGCCACCATCCGTAGGCGTAGCCATTCGGCGGGTTGACGAGGAGGTTGGTGATGTCACGGCGCCATTCGTACGAGTTGTTCGGTAGGTCGGCGAGGGCGATGGTCGCGCTCGCGAGCGAGGGGCCGTGCGGCACACCGCTTCCCGGGCTCCGCGCTTCGTAGAGCGTCACCGTCATGTTTCCGAGCGACTCGTCGGAAACCGTGCCGGGCGGGTTGTTGTTGGGCGGGTACCCGTAGAGGTGCCCGAAGACCTTTTCGGTCATGTTGATCATGTCGACCGTGATCGTGAGCTGCTCGATCTGCGTCTCGAGGCGCAGCTCGTCGACTCCGTTGACGAGCTCGACTTGAGCGGGTGCGTTGCTGGACGCGACGAACCCCAGGCCGAGCTCTTGGCCCGACTGCAGGATGAGCCCGCTGGTGGAGCCCGAGCCGGAGGACGTGAACCACGATCCGTACTCGTCCGTCTCGGTCGCCTCGCGGTAACGACTCGTCGTGTCGGCCGTGACGACGAAGCTCGTGATGTCGTCGACGAGCACGCCGCTGTCTCCCGAGGGGCGCGTGACGGTCAGTTCGTCGCCCACGAGTGCATAGGTCGTGACGGCCCCGTGGGGGTCTTCGACGGAGAACGACTGCGCCGAGATCGACGTGACGCTCCACGCGCGTCGGAGGTCTGTGGCGATCGTCTCCGCGGTCTTCTCGAGCTCGTCGTCGGCCTCTTCGCGCAGGTATGTGACCTGCTGAGTGAAGACCTGGGCGACCTGGGCCATCGCGATCAAGAGCATCGCGCCGAGGGCGCTGGCGATGAGCAGTTCGAGGAGCGTGACGCCGCTCACGCCGCGACGGGGCGTCGTGAGTCGAGTCGATGTCATCGGTGAACTCCGGGTATGGCGGGCTTCACGTCTTCGGGCGGTGGCGCACGGCGACTTCACTCTTCTGCGGGAATCTCGGCCCTGGGTCCCGAAATGGCCCACAACGGCGCATTCTGGTTCTGGGCCCGGCACGACCCGCTCGGCCGCCGAGAGTGCTCGTCCAGTTGGGGTTTGCCCTGCGCGGGGGCCATTCGTAGGATGCGGGGCTTCGCTGAGATCATGAAGCGAGGCTCTCCGAACCATCGTCCCGCAAGGGGCTGGCCAGGGGAGTCGATCTGCGGGCGCTGCAGCCCCGCGATCCCGCCAACACCTATCTTCACGAGTTTCGATCGATGAGCCGATTCACGGGCCCCCGTGTGCGCGTCCTCCGCGCGTTGGACGCCGACCTGCCCGGTCTGTCGCGCAAGAGCAAGGAAAAGCGCCCTCAGCGCCCCGGCCAGCATGGCGGCGGTCGTTGGCGCCGGCCTTCTGAGTACGCGCTGCAGCTCCTCGAGAAGCAGAAGCTCCGCTTCAACTATGGCCTGCACGAGCGTCAGCTCCGTCGCGTCTACCGGGAAGCCACTCGTCTTTCGGGTGTCACGGGCGATGTCATCCTCGGCCTGCTCGAGCGCCGGCTCGACAACATTTGCTTCCGTCTTGGCATCGCCACCACGATCCCGGCCGCGCGCCAGATCGTGAACCATGGCCATGTCTACGTGAACGGTCGCCGCTGCGATGTCGCCTCGGCGCGCCTGCGCCGTGGTGACGTCATCACGCTGAGCGACAAGGCTCGCGAGTTTGCGGCGGTCAAGGATTCGCTCGACTCACCGCGCTACCCGATTCCGGCCTGGCTCTCGTGGGACGACAAGAAGGCGCGTGCGACGGTTGTGGCCCTTCCGACCGTCGAGGACGTGCTGCTCGAGGTCGACATGCAGCTCATCGTCGAGTTCTACGCCCGCTGATCGAGCGGCTGTTCCAACGGTCATGGGGTGTGGTGCGCGTCCGACCCGCTTTGGGCACGCGCGCAGAAGCGGTGACGGATCCGTCGATCCGCCCGTGTGCCCGCGCGTCATCAGTTGCGATCGATCACGCACGCGTCTCATGAAGCTGTGCGTGAAACGGCCATTCGTGTCGGGCCGAGTCGTCCCGACGCCGCGCGATGCACGGGTTCCGAACGGCAACTCCTCGCGTAACCTCGCGCGTCGAATCGAGCGCTGCGACACGGTCGTCTTCCTCGACCGCTCGGGCCTCGTGTGCCTGGCGGCTCGTAACGCCGCGTCTCGCGCCACCGCGGAACCACGCGGCTCTCGATGCCGGCCAGCGGCCCTGAGCGACTTTCGCTCTCGTTCCTCCGGCCGGTGATGACGTACCGCTTCCGAAGCGGCCCCGGCGTCGAGCGGCTGCTCGCCCGTCCCCGGGAGGACCAGCGGCTCGTGCGCCTGCGTTCCGACCGCGAATCGGCGGCCTTCCCCGCGCGCCTGCAAGCGAGCGCGGGGAGTTGATCGCAAGCCCGGCTGTCAGCGCAGCCGAAAAGGTGGCACGATCGGCCCGCCACCTCCGACCTGCCAGCGCTGCCCGATGACCGACGCTCCTGCTCTCGATGCCCCCGTGACCAACCCACGGCGCCGGCGTTTCTACGCCTTCGCGGTGCTCGCCTGCTGCGTCGCGACGTTCGTCGCGAAGTGGCTCGTCAACGAGCCGCGCGTGTCCGTGAACCACGGCGATGTGTCGTTCTACGTGACGGTTGCGCGCAACCTCGCCGAGGGACGCGGCTTCGTCATCGACTACATCTGGAACTTCTGGGGCGAGCCCGAGGGCATCCCGACGCCGAGCAACGTCTGGTGGATGCCGCTGCCCTCGATCGTCGCCGCGATCGGCATGGTGCTGGGCGACGGCAGCTACGCCGCGGGGCAGGCCGCCACGATCGCCTTCTCGTCGCTGCTCCCACTCGTCGTCTATCTCCTCGGGCGCGACCTCTTTGGTTGCCCGCGCGTCGGTCTCGCCGGCGCGGCTCTCGCGACGACGTTCCACCTCTTCCTCGACCAGCCCTCGGCGCCGCTGTCTCACTGCACGTACGTCGTGTTCGCCAGCCTGACGCTGTGGCTCGTCGTGCGCGCGACACGTTCGCCGCGGCTCTGGTTCGCGGTCGGGGTCTCGATCGCGCTCACGCAGCTTTCCCGCAGCGACGGGATCCTGATGTTCGCGACTGCCGTCGTCGCGGCGTTCCTCGGCGGCCAGCTGCCGTGGAAGAGCGGGGCGAGCGCGACTTCGTACCGCGAGCGCCTCGTGCCCTTCGCCAAGGGCGCAGCTCTCGCGGCCGTCGGGTACATGCTGATGATGTCGCCCTGGTGGGCGCGCAACCTCGCCGACTTCGGTGTCATGCAGCCCGGCGGTTCGCTGCGCAGTCTCTACATGAGCGAGTACATGCAGTGGTACTCGCTGCCCGAGAGCGTGACACCCGAGACGCTGCTCGCCGACGGGTGGGATCGCGTGATCCAGCACCGCTTGGACGTCGGGGCGAACAACTGGACCTCGATGCACTCAGGGCTCGTGAACGGCGCGGCCATGAAGCATCTCGCGTCCGAGAACATGTTTCTCATGGCGACGCTCTGGCTGAGTTGGTTCGGGCTTCTGTCGTGCTTCAAGCGGCGCTTCGCGTTCCTGCTCTTTCACGTCGCGATGATCTGGTCGTTCTACTCGCTCGCCTTCACGGCCGTCGGCAACGAGTCGTTCCGCTCGGGGATGTACAGCCTCTATCCGTTCCTCGTCATCTGCGCGGCGCGCGGCGCGCAGAACGCGGCGCACCTGCTC
>JAJDEO010000064.1 GCA_029259745.1 Planctomycetota bacterium | reverse complement strand
GGAGCGCCGCAGAGCACCTCGTACAGCAACGCGCCCAGGGCGTAGACGTCCGCGCGCGTGTCGAGGTCGAGCTCTCCGCCGACTTGCTCGGGGCTCATAAAGGCGGGAGTCCCCATCAGCTCGCCCGCGACCGATTGCACGGCCCGCTCCGCCAACGGGCCCTCGAAGGCCTTGGCCACGCCGAAGTCGATGACCTTGGCGCGCGGCTCCCCGTCGACCTCGAAAACGAGCACGTTGGACGGTTTGAGGTCGCGGTGCACGACGCCACGTTGGTGTGCGTGTGCGACTGCCTGGCAGACGGATTCGAACAGTTGAAACCGGCCTTCGAGGTCCAAGCGGGTTCGGTCGCAGAATGTTGTCAGCGGTTCGCCGGGCACGTACTCCATGACGAAGTACGGTTCGCCGCCGGGCGCGGTGCCCGCGTCGAAGACCTGGGCGATGCCTGGGTGCTCCATGCGCGCGAGCACCTGGCTCTCCGCGATGAAGCGCGCGCGGGTCGCGTCGGACCGAAGGCCGGGGCGCAGCACCTTCAGGGCCACGCGGCGTTCTACGGGCTCCGTCTGCGTGGCGAGGTAGACCGTTCCGAATCCGCCCGTGCCCAGCACACTTCCGATGGTGTACGGGCCGACGCGTGAGCCCGGCCGCAGCTCCTCGGCGCGCTGCTCGGGAAGCAGCGCGCCGGACTCGATGCGTGCAAACAGGGGCTCGGTCCCGGCGTGCGCTGCGAGCAGGTCATAGACTCGCTTCCGCTGGTCCGGGCGACCGTCCGTCCGCTCGTCGACAAACGCGCGCCGCTGGCCGGCCTCGAGCTCGAGTGCGTCGAGGAAGAGCTCCTTCGTGTCGACAGGGGAGTTTTGATCCAAGGTCAGTCGTCCAGATTGGTCTCGAGCACCTCGCCGATTCGGGCGCGGGCGTAAGCCCAGTCGCGGGCCACGGTCCGTGGCGTCAACTCGAACGCTTGTGAGACATCTTCCGACGAAAGACCGGCAAAAATTCGAAGACGCGCCACCTCGGCCGCGCGCGGATCGTCGGCAGCGAGCAGCTCCAGCGCTTCGTCGAGCGCGAGCACCAGTTCGGGATCGTCGTCCTGCGCGAAGCCGGACAGCGTGATGTCGAGCCGCGCCCGATCGCCGCCGCGCTTCTTCGACCGCACCTTGCGCGCGTGGTCCACCAGCACGCGGCGCATCGCCTCAGAGACGGCACCGAAGAAGTGGCGCCGGTCGCGCCACTCCATGTGCGTCTCCTTCACCATGCGCAGGTAGACCTCATTGACGAGCGCCGTCGCCTGCAGCGTGTGTCCCGCGCGTTCCGCGCCCATGCGCCGCTGCGCGAGCGCGCGTAGTTCGCTGTAGACGGCTTCGAAGAGCGCCCCGTCCTGCAGGCCGTCGCGCAATAACCGCGTGATGTCGGGTGAATCCATGGCTCTGCGATCATCCCCCGGGCGCGCGACATCCGCAATCAACTGCCCAGCAGTCGGTTTGAAGAACGGCGTCGGATTGGATGTGCGTCACCGGTTGGTTCTGGGCGAGCGCGGAAACACAGGCGAATCACTGGATTCGTCGAGGCGTCAGGAGCAACCGGACGCGTACAGCGCGCCGGATGAGTTTCCCAACGCGCCGCGAGATGTGCCCCGTCACAGGCACGCGCACGAATCTCAGTTCTTTCAAGTTTCTCTGTCCGGGGTCCGGCGCTCTCAGCGCCACGGGTGGTGAGGCGGAGTCACCGCCCGAGTCGTTCCCACAACAACCATTGCAACCAGACGGAGTACTGACATGAAAATGCAAATCGCAACCGCACTGCTTCTCTCCTCCATCGGCGGAATTGCAGCCCTCCCCAGCGCACCGCAGGCCTCCCAAGACATCGCTTCGTTCGAGAGCGAGATTGACATGGCCATGGACGGCACCAGCTTCTTCTTCGAAGGCGGCACGACCGAGAACGGTGCGCCAGCCAACGGCACGCCGTTCGTCGTCTCCGGCTACCTGTACCCCGGCGACACGTTCGAGACCTTCGGCGAGCTGTCCGGCGTCCTTCCCGATGGCAGCCCCGAGTTCCCGGACCTGGTGATCGGAACCTGGGTCTGCCGCGGCTGGCACCTACAGGACGGCGACGTGTCGACCGGTCGCGCTGTGGCGACGACGCAGATCTTCGAGTTCGAGTCAGGCCACGCCGGCGGACAGATGGTCATCACGGACGGCATCGAGCTCGCGGACTTCGGTGTTCCGTTCACCCGCGCCATCACGGGCGGAAGCGGACGCCTCACGAGTGTCGACAACCCGCGCACGAGCTGTGAGCAGATCTACGTCGGCCAAGAGGTGAACATCACCGGCGGCTTCAACTCGGAGTTCTTCTTCGCTCGCTGAGCGGACGCGGACGCCGGAGCGACTTCAGCTTCTGGACGATCGGGTCGGGAACGCGTTCCGCGTGCAGCTCGGCATGAGGACGCGTGGGAACCCAGACCTGAAGAGGCCGGAACTGAGGAGGCCAGACCTGAAGCGGGACGGGGCGGAGTCGCTTGATACGCGGCTCTGCCCCGCTCTCGTTCGCCGCACCATGCCGGCATGGAGCGCTCGGGACGGTGCAGTCGAGTTGCACGAGCGCCGCGTGCCTACGGCAACACCGGGCCGTCACTCGGCACACGCTTTGTCAGCACGTTCGAGTTGAGGAAGCCCCTGCGCCTCGCACTCGCGACGCAGGGGCTTCATTCAATCATGACGCGTGCACTTCGCTCAGAGCACGAGGTCGATGATGCCGTCGAGGTTGACGTCGATGAGCGTCGTGATCCCCGAGACGAGCGTCCCGTTGTTGAGGTGGGTGTCGACCGTGTCGGACGTCATCGCCACGAAGCCAGGAACGCCGGGAAGATCGATCGGTCGCACCGAGACGTACGAAGCGTTCGCGAGCCCAGGCGCCGTCGCCGTCGTAGCGAGGGGAACGAGCGTGGACGCCCAGGGGAGGTAGACGGACAGGCTGTGCGCGGCGTCGAGGATGAAGACGCCCGAGACGCCCGGCACGAAGTCGAAGGCCGTCGCATCACGTGCGCCGACGAACCCGGCCCCCTGATACACGGTATTCACCGACATGACCGCAGCGGTCGGGACGTCGTAGACCAACTCCACGACCTCCCCTTCGCCTGTCGCCTCGTCGCGACCCACGATCATGAGCCGATCACCCGCGAGCTGGACAAACGCCTGGGCATCGAACGTGAGCGCCGGGAGGGAGTCGAGATCGAACTCGAGGTCGAAGGACGTGTCTTGGTCGTAGATCGCGAAGGTGATGACATCCGTGACAGCACGAAGTGAGATCGTTCCGGCCCAACCGTCGCCCGTGTAGAGCTGCGTGTCGTCAGGGCCGAAAGGCGTCTCGACGGAAACTGGCGTCGCCGCAGCAAAGGAGGCCGACGTGCGCTTGGGCTCGACTTCTTCCTTCTCCTTGGGCTTGCACGTGACTTCGGAGTCTTCGCACGCCTCGCACTCCACCTGGGGCTTGCAGAACTTGCAGAGTTCCTTGTTGGATGCCTTCACGCCTTCGCACGCCGCCTTCTTCTCGGCATCGCTGGCCGCATCGCAACCCGCGACCTTGCAGAGCTGCTCGGCAGCGTAGGTGTACGCCGGTGCCTCGTAGTCTCCATGGGTCGCCGGGTTGGCCGGTGGGTTGGTGAGGTGCTGGAGTTCGTGAAGAAGCTGGCCCGCGAGGCTGGCGACCTCGCCGCTGTCGAACGAACAACCGCCCGACATGAAGTCGCCGGTCGGGTCGGGCTTCGGGATCTGCGGTTCCGTGATGTTGAGCCCGGGGTGCCCAAACGTGCTCCATGTGCCGCCGTTGCCATCCGGTCCGTTGCCGGTGTTGGGGTTGCTCGCCGTCGCGCCGGTCTTCGCGGGGTCTGCGCGGATCTCGAGGCAGATGTCACCGTTCGTGAGCATCCCTCCGAGGGCGTCGCTCGCGCTTGTCGCCAAGATTCCGCCACCGCCCGGCGGAGTGACGCCGCAGTCTTCTTCCCACTTCTTGATCATGTCGATCGCGGCTTGCACACCCTTCTTTTGATCGGCAGAGAGCGGAACTCCCTGACGGACCGGATTCGGCGGGCCGACGAGCCCCGCCGGGGCATGGCTGAGGACGTAGCAGTCCTGTGCTGCGGCTCCGCCCGTGAGCGATGTGACGAGAGCCAGGAAGCCGGCGCCCGCCAAGCGACTGAGAGTGCCGGATCGGCGTGTTGAGGGGTGAGTTGATGAGGTTGCTGTCATGGGGTTGCTCCGTGGGAAACAAAGTGATGCGAGCGCAACCCTGTCGCGCACCACTGGCGCGTCGACGGAAGCGCCCGTCAACCGGGAACCGAGGAGCCGTTGCAACTGTGACGGGTTTCTCGAAGAAAACTTCGCGCCCCCCGTCGAGTGCCGCTGAGGCGCGCATCCACCGCGGGCACACGGGCGTGGCTGAGGACCGTTGCGCGCTGACGGCCTCCAGCGTCGATCACGGTGGCGCAGCTCATCGTCGACGTCGACCCATGCTGGGCCACGCGCTCAAGGTTCGACAGGCACAGGCGTCAGCCGGCTCAGAGCCCGTTGAAGATCGGCGCAGCTCGGCCCTCCGGTCGAGCAGGTCGCGCGGGGTGATTTCGGGAGATCTCTTCCGAAAGCCGGGGGCCGTTCTCGCCTCAGAGGGCAGAGGCAGTTCGCACGGAGCGAGCGCCCGCGAAATACCCCTCGTATGCGATCGCCACCATGTCCTTCCCCACGCGCCCTCTCTTGACGATTCCCGCCCTCCTCCTGGCATTCGCCGCGAGCACCTCGGCCCAGTCGGAGTTCTGGTTGCAGTTCACCAACGCGACCACGACGTCGGCCACGCCGATCGAGGACACGTTCCAGGTCGGGGTGCTCGACGCCGAGGCCGAGGTCGGTCGCGGCGAGCTATGGGCACGGACCACGACGACGACGAGCTTCTCGTCCCAATGGACCTGGATGTCCTACTCGATCGACGACTTTGTCTTCTCGAGTCCCGGCGACGCTCCGATCGACGTCCAGATGAACCTGCGCCTCGAGGACCTCGTGATGACGTCGTCGGCGGGGAGTCCGGATTGGGTGTCGCACGTGATCTGGATCGAAGGCATCGACGGTGCCGCTACCGCACAATCGCGCTGGAAGGGATCGGCGGGTGCTGTGCTGAACGCGACGGGAGTGCTCACCGATCTCGAGTTCGGCGCGTCCGAGTACGCGTTCACGCTCGGTCCGATCACGGTCCCCGTCAACGAGCCGGTCCGCCTCGGTGTGAAGTTCCTCATCGAGTCGGCGGTGCAGACGCCGAACTCGTCGGTCGCCGTCGGCACGACCGCTGGCCGTGTGACCTTCGATAAGAACGGCCCTGCGTTCCTCGTCCCGCCGGGCGTGACGGTGAACTCGGTCGAGAGCGTGGTCGTCGACAACATCTTCAAGCCCGCGATCACGGCGCGCGTGCCGCAGGACTTCCCGACGATCCAGGATGCGCTGAGCTCGACGGGCGACGGCAGCACGATCGAGATCTCGAAGGGCACATACTTCGAGACGCTCGACCTGTCGGGCAAGGACGACGTCACCCTGCGCGGGAAGGGCAAGGTGGTCATCGACGCGGGCTTCTCGGGCTCGCCGTGCTTGTTGCTGGAGGGCTGCGAGAACGTCCGCATCGAGAAGCTGGGCTTTGCAGGCGGGACGAGTGGGGTCGAGCTGGCGGGCTGTGAAGGCGTCACGATCTCGAAGTGCCGCTTCGAAGAACAGCTCGGCAATGGGCTCACGGTGCGCGAATGCACGGGAGTCGTCGTGGAGAAATGCCGGATCGACGACGCGGCCGAGAACGCCATCGCTCTCGGCGAGAGCCAGGACGTGACGGTCATCAAGACACGCATGAACCTCGCAGATGGGAGTCGCGCGGTCGCCATCGGTCTGTCGAACGACGTCCTCATCGAGCGCTGCCGGATCGTTGGTGAAGGCGTGAGCGACGGTATCTCATTCCTGAAGGCGAGCGCCCTGACCTTCGAGCGGAACAAGCTCGTCAACATGGGAGGCACGGGGATTGAAGGATTCGCTGACGGACTCGTGGTCGAGCGCAACAGGATCGTGGGCGCATCCATAGGTATCGCACTCGGTTCCTCGGACAACACCCGACTGGAGCGCAACAAGGTCGTGAAGAGCACGCTCGATGCCTTCTCGCTCGCGGACGGCGTCGGCGTCATCGTCGAGCGCAACAAGGCGGTCAAGCCGCTCGGTCGCGCCTTCGCGATCGCCGTCGACGACTCGACCTTCGAGCGCAACGTCTCCGTCGGAGCCGGCGCGATTGGCTTCGAGGTGACCGGCGTGGGCAACACCTTCGCGAAGAACCGCGCCTCCAAGAGCGCGCAGTTCGACCTCGTCGACGAGACGGAGGGCGCCAACACCTACGCGCCCGACAACAAGTTCAAGACCGTTCAGATCGACTGAGGTACGCGGCGCGTCGTGCGCACGAACACGAGGGCCGCCAGACCTCACGCGCCCTTGCGCTCCTCGAGCTCGTCGATCGTCTTCGGCCAGTCGTCCTTCAGCAGCCTCGACAGCACGCGGTCGGCGAGGACCTTGCCGGCCGTCTGGCAGCGCGGACAGTAGTTGCACTCGTTCGAGGCGTACTGGATGCGTTGGACGGCCGTCTCGCAGACGGGGCAGGGCTTGCCGTAGCGCCCGTGGACGGCCATGGCGTCGTGGAAGGCCGTGACCTTCTCGGGGAAGCCGTCGCCGACGGCGTGCCGGTGGCGGTCGGTCCACTCGCTGAGGATCGCGAGGACCGCGTCGTGCAGGCGCGTGAGTTCGTCGGCGGCGAGGTCGCGGACGCGCTTGAACGGTGAGAGCCGCGCGCGATGGAGGATCTCGTCGGAGTAGGCGTTGCCGATGCCGCTGAGCAGGCGCGGGTCGGTGAGCGCGCGCTTGAGCGTGTGCGACTCGCGGGTGAGAGCGGCGACGAACTCGTCGTGCGAGGCGCCGAGCACTTCGAGGCCGCCGCGGTCGAACTCCACGAGCCCCGCTCGTCCCGCGACCACATGCAGCGAGGCCTTCTTCTGGCTGCCCTCTTCGGTCAGCAGTAGCGTCACATCGTCGAAATCGAATGCGGCCAGTCCGCGCCGCCGCGCCAGGGCCGCGCCCGGCTTCCGCCAGCGCAGCCGCCCCGCGATCATGAGGTGGATGACGACGAAGACGTCGGCCGACACCTCGGCGCTCGACGCGAAACCCAGCACGATGCGCTTGCCGATCCGGCCCGTCTCCACGAGGAAGCGATCGGTGAGCTCGGCGACCGGCGGCTCGACGCTGCGCAGCACGAACGGGCTGCCGATGCGCAGGCGCTGGAGGCGCTTGCCCGCGAGCAGCGCCGCGAGGCGTTCGACGTAGACGGTGACATCGGGGAGTTCGGGCACGGCGTCATCTTGGCTCTCCGCGCCGGGAGCGCCAAGCCATCGGCGCGCGTCGAGACGTTCTGCGATTGTGGCTCGACCGTGGCGCGCCGCAGAATCTCGAACGATTTCGTGTCACCGGACATTGAAACGGCGCGTAGAGAGGCTGAGTCCGCGACCCGTCGCACCGGCTCGAGCGTCCAAGACGCATGGACGTCACCACGACACAGCACCCTCGACCCGCTCCTTCAACAGAGCACGCCCCCGCACCACCCGCGAGGGTTCCTCGGAAACCGGGATGCAGAGACGTCGGCCCCGCCGGCGGCCCGGTTGACGAAGACGAGACACACACGGCCCCTCGTTCGCCCGTCGGACGAGGGGTCTTCTCGTTTCTGGGGTTCCCGTCCCCGGTGGAACGAGCACGGGTCCGGGCCGCAGAGGCCCGCGAAGAGCTTCTCTCGAGCGATCTGCGGCAGCCGTGTGGCGCCGCCGAAAAAGTCGCAGCGAGCGCGTCACCGCCCCCCACCCCCGCTCTAGAGGTGGCCGCAGAGAGAGCGTCGAATGAGGGCGAAAGCCTTCCGGGAAAGGGAAACGACGCAACCCAGGGAAGCAACAGTGCCCTTCGCCTCGGGGGAGGCGGAGGGCACGTTTTCTTTCGCGAGCGAGTGTCGTCGGGCGGATTGACGACCAGCCGACCGCCCGCGCCTGGGACGACTGAAAGTCCTCACCGCGAACGAGACGCCCAGGCGCTACTCGTCGACGAGGTCCTTGCGGAAGCCGGTGTACTCGTCGAGTACGAGCTTGGCCGGCGGCGAGCAGGTCGTGTAACCCCAGTTCTCGTACTTCACGAGGATCTCGGCGCTCGCGAGCAGCCGATCGCAGGCCGCGAGCTTCTCGGCCTTCTCGACGCTGCGCTCGTGGACGTGCATGTCCTCGTAGATCACCTCCGAGTGCTTGTCGATCTCGGCCGCGACCTTCGGCTGGCACTCTTTGCAGACGCCCTGCTTGTTGGTGCGCAGGAGCAGGCCCTTCTTCGAGCAGTTGCAGCAGCTGGCCATGGGGCCCTCGCGGGGTTCGGGGATGATGGGAAACGTGCGGGAGTGGGCGACAGCATACGGAGCGGCCGCGGATCGTAAAACCCGCGCCCCCGCTCAGCTCTCGGCGGGGACGATCGCTGCGGCGCGGAGGAAATCGCCGATGGCTCGCCAGTAGCCGCTGCGATCGGGGGTCAGCGCGTTGTGCGAACCCGGCCAGGGGACGAACGTCGCCCGCTCGCCAACCAGAGCCGCCAGGGCCTCGCCGTGCTCGAACGGCACGATCCCGTCGCGGCGCCCGTGCATGAGGAGAACCGGGACCTCGAGGCCGGCGAGGGCGACCTCGTTGTCGAACGGGTCGCGGACGAGGAACGACGGCACGAGAAAGCCCGAGGCCATCGCGCGCAGGGAGCGGAAGGTGGAGACGAGCACGAGCGCTGCCGGCGGGCGCTGCGCGGCGAGACCGCAAGCGACGCCGCCGCCCAGCGACGTCCCGTGGTAGACGAGCCGCTCGTGATCGACCTCGGGACGGGCCACGAGAAGCCCACGGAACGCGAGCGCGTCGGCTAGCAGGTCCGCCTCGCTCGGCTCGCCGGCGCTGCGTCCGTAGCCGCGATACTCGACGAGCAGCACCGACATCCCCAGCTCGCGGTAGGGACGCACGGCCTCGGGCAGCATGTCGATCAGCTCGCCGTTGCCGTGGAAGTACAGAACCGCCGGCCCAGGCTCGCGCGACGAGACGCCCATGCCGGGCAGGAAGAACGCCTCCACGTGCCCGTCGCCGATCTCGACCGTCAGCAGCTCGACGTCAGCGGCGAGCTGCGGCGTCGGTGACGCCGGCGGCAGGAGCGAGCGCGGGAAGACGATCCGACGCTGGGCCGCGTACGCGATGACGCACCACGCCGTGACGAGCACGGCGAGGAAGACGGCGATCCGCCCCACCGACCACGTCATCGTTGCGTCGCCGGCGAGGCCACATCGGCGACGTCCTCATCCCTAGCGTCCGGTCCGAACGCTTCGGCCCACGCCAGCTCCAACTCGGTGGCGTAGCGCGAGTGGTGTCGTCGACCCGAGCGGCGAGCGGCGTCGTCCATCTCGAGCCACACGCCACGCCACTCCTGCGCCGCCTCGACGTTGCCGAGCGCAAGGTGCGTGAGCGTGAGAAAGACGACATCGAGCCACGATCGCCGTTCGGCCTCCGACAACTCGAGGTGCGTCAGCGCCTGGTCGTACTGGCCGACGCGATAGTGCCCGACGCCGATCGCCAGTCTTCCGTATCCGGCGTAGGAGTTCTCGGCTGCGAGCTGATGCGTGGACGCCAGGGCCCTCTCGTAGAGGTCGGGAGCGAAGACCGTCGACCGCAGGGCCATCCACTCCGGCGTATTCAGCATCGACACGACACGGTGTCCTGGACGCCGGCCGCGCAGGTGCGTCTCGATGTACGGCGCAGCCCACTCGGCGTGTCCGAGTTCCTCATGCAACGTCACGACGTTGGAGAGCGCTGAGTTGGAAAGGTCGTGCGCTGTGCCGAACGTCGTCACACAGAGCTGCCACGTCTCGACGAACGACCCTTCGAGATCGGCCGTCGGTGCACGCCGCAAGCGCATCGAGGCCAGGTCGAGTTCGCACTGGAGCGTCTCGGGAGCTGTCGGCCCGAGAGACGCGCGGTAGTCGTCGAGAGCGGCCGCGAACTCGCGTTCGGCGTCCGCAAGGAGGTCGCGCCGCCACGCGAGCAAGCCCAGCTCCGTGCGGGCCTGGGCGAGATCGTGTCCGAGACGCTCGCGCTGCTTCTCGAGCAAGGCAATCGCTTCGTTGCAAAATCGCGTGGTGACGGCGATGGACCTGTTGCCGAGCATCGACGCCCACTGCACGTATTGACGTCCGATGACGACGGACAGTGGGTCGATATCCGACAGCTGCGCGCGACGCTGTTCGATGATGAACGACACGAGCGCAGTCAAGCGATTCGCCTCCCCGCGCGTCAGCCCGTGCCAGCGCGCGTTGCCGGCCACAACCAGGTCGACCTCGTCGAGCGCCTCCATCAAACCGGAATGCTGGGGACCGAATGCGAGCCGTTTCTGCGACCACTGGTTGGGCGCATGACTCGAGAACGCCAGCGCGTGCGCGACCTGCCGACGGTAGCGCCACGCAAGGTCGTCGGCGTTGATGCGCTGGTAGTGCCGCACGAGCCGCGACGCCGACTCGAGGCTCGCACGACCGAGTCGGCCGCGCGATGCCACGATGATGTCGTGCGACGCAACGAGCAGCTCTTCAGCCGCCTCGTGCTCGCCGTGCCCGGACCAACACTCACCCAACATCCCGGCCGCGCGCGCACGCATCCAGTGACCTTCGGGCAGCGCCCGCTCGTAGAACGCGAGCGCCTCAGTTGCTGGCTCTTCGGCGAGGTCGAAGTTCTCGCGGTCGAGATACAAGGAGACGAGCCAGCTCAGCCGGCGGATGAAATCGGGGTGCGCCTTCGGAAGAGTTTCGCGGTCGATCCGCAGCGCTTCCTCGAGCAACGGCCAGCCGACGATGAACCCGAAGTCGTCGGCATAGCGATCATTGGGCGAGGCGTGTCGACCGAGGCGCCGCCCGAGCTGATCGCCGAGAAAGCCGTAGATCGTCGCGAGCACGTTCCAGTGCGGATGGAAAGGCGGAAGGTCTTCGTCCGCGATCATCCGCGTGTCTTCGAAGAGATCGCGGATGTCCAACGGGTGAGCCGTTCCGGCGCTCTCCCAGAGTTCGCGCACGGCACCGCCGAGGCGTGCGTGCGTCTCGGCAATCCAGTCGGCACCAATCAGGCCGGCGCGATAACCGAAGGCGAAACTCTCGCGGCCGTCGAGGTCGCGATCGATCTCGGCCAAGCGCCACATCGTGTCGAAGAGTTCGTCGACTGGCACGTTCTCTTCTTGCTCGATGAGAGCGAGCGAGCGACGCAGGTGCTCGTCGGCGAGGTCGAGTGCTCCGAGCGAGTGGAACGCTCGACCGATCGTCCGCCGCAGCAGTAGCTCGCTCTTCGGTGCTCCTGCGAACACTTCCCCGACGCGCGGCCCACTTTCTTCGAGCAACGCGCGCACGGTGACGTCGATCTCGCCCTCCAGCATGACGCCGGTGTTCGCGAGCGAGAGCATGTCGACGAGGAAACCCGTGACCTCCTGCGCCTGCGCTGTCTCGCGCTCCGCGTCGCGCTGACGATCTTCGGCGTACTGTTCGGCACGTCGCGCACGCTCCTCGGCGGCCGTCGCCTCCTTCGTGGCGGCCACGGCTTCCTCCTGGGCAGCCACGGCTTCACCCTGCGCGGCGAGCGCGAGGCTCTCACTCAGGCGCGCTTCGTCTCGCTGTCGTGACGCTTCGCGCGACGCCGAGATCGTGACGACGAGTCCGGCGATCAACAGCACGAGTGCAGCCACACCGAGGCCGACAGCCAAGCGGTTGCGGCGATAGAAGCGCTGCGCACGATACGAGAGTTTCGGCGGGCCGACAGAGACAGGGACGTTCGCGAGGTGATTGCGTAGGTCGTCGGCGAGCCCTTCGGCAGTTGCGTAGCGCGTGCGACGATCGCGATCGATCGCGTGCATGACGACCCAGTCGAGATCACCACGCAGCGACACGGCCAAACCGGTGGGCATGACGCGTCGCGAGCGTGCGATACCCGCGACGCGATCGCCGAGCAGCAGCAGTCGCGACGACGGCGACACCGGCTCCATCGTCGTGAGGATGCGCTGGACTTCCGGGAGAGGACGCCCCGCGATGTCATCGAACAGCTGCGCACCGACGAGCAGCTCGTAGAGCACGGCGCCGAGCGAGTAGATGTCCGTGCGCGTGTCGATGTCGTCGGCCGCGACGGCCTGCTCGGGGCTCATGTAGTTCGAGGTGCCGACGACTTCGCCGTGCCGTGTCGGAGCGTCCAGCGTAGAATCGTTCTTGTCGGGTTCGACGGCGCGGGCGATGCCGAAGTCGATGATCTTCGGCGTCGGCTTCCCGTTCTCCTCCGTGACGAGAATGTTGCTCGGCTTGAGGTCACGGTGGATGACGCCCTTGACGTGCGCGTGCTGCACGGCGTCACACACGTCGAGGAAGAGCTGCACGCGTTCACGGATCCCGAGCCGCTCGCGATCGCACCAATCCGTGATCGGCAGGCCCGGCGCGTATTCCATGACGAAGAACGGTCGCCCGTTCTCTGTCGCACCGCCGCCGAACACCTTTGCGATGCACGGATGATCCATGCGCTCGATCGCGCGCTGCTCGGCCTCGAAGCGCGCGACGACACGGCGTGTGTTCATGCCGAGCTTGACGATCTTCAGCGCCAGCTTGCGACGCAGCGGACCGTCCTCCTCGGCGAGGTAGATCGATCCCATGCCACCCTCGCCGATCTTGTCGAGGATGCGGAAGCGTCCGATGCGCTGCGGGAGCGGCGCGGAGACGGTGGAGTCGTCGGGCGCCGGGCCGTCGGCATTGGCCAGCACCGGGCTGCGCAGGAATTCCTTCGTGCCGTCGTCGTCTTCGCGGAGCAGGGCGAGCAACTCGGCGCCGACATCGGGATCGTCGGAGCAGTGGCGTGCGATGAAGGCGTCGCGCTCCGACGGGTCGAGGTCGACCGCAATCGCGAAGAGCTCCTCGAGTCGTCGCTCGGGTTCCGGCGTCGTCACCGCCCACCGACCTCGCGTTGCAGCCAGGAGCGCGCGAAGCGCCACTGGGCCTCGACGCTCGAGAGCGACATCTCCATGACCTCCGCGACCTCGGCCATCGTCAGTCCGGTGAAGAAGCGCAGCTCGACGATGCGCGCCTTGCGGGGATCGCGCGCCTCGAGTCGGGCGATGGCCTCGTCGAGCGCAACCATCTCTGCCATCGGCAGCTCGAAGGAGGGCTCGTCGATGGCCGAGTCCGCGATGCGCTTGCGATCGCCTCCGTGCTTGAGCCGGCTCTTTCGACGCGACTGGTCGACGAGGATGTTCCGCATCGCGCGGGCCGCGGCGGCGAAGAAGTGGGCCCGACAGTCCCAGCCTGGGTCAGCATCACCGACGACCCGGAGCCAGGCCTCGTGCACGAGAGCTGTCGCCTGGAGTGTCTGGCCGGGTGGAGTCCGGGCCAACCGGGCCTCCGCGAGATCGCGCAACTCCTCATAGACGAGCGGGAGCAGCTCGTCGGCCGCCTTGACCTCGTTCGACGCCACGGCGCGCAGAACACGGTCCACCAACGCAGCATTCGGGGGAGGGAGGGTCACATCCGGAATTTATCTCCATTTCCCCCAAGGGTGACGCGGCTCTTTGACGGATTAGGTCCATAGACACGTGAGCTTCGCAGCTCGCGGTGACGCCTCGTACGTCCAAGGCAGCCTCACGGCTGGTACGAGTGCCGTTACGGTGCGAGTTTCGCCTGCCCCCTGCGTCCCTGTCCTCTTCGCGGGCGGTGCTCGCGCAACGATCGTGTCGCGCCGTGTCGTCGGTTTGCTCTCCCCCCGAAACCGACGACACGGCTCTTTTATCGCCGAGCTCCGGGTGGTGGATGGCCTGTGGAGCGGCGCGCGGGCGGCGCAGCTCGGCGTTGGCGGTCCTCGACGAGGCTGTGGCCTCGCCTCCGGGCCGCCGCCTTGATCTGGCACCGCCCGCACACCACTCCACAGGCCATCCACGCGTTTGCCGAAGGACAGGGACTTGCGACAGGTCCAGTCGCCATCGATGATCTTCGTA
>JAJDEO010000063.1 GCA_029259745.1 Planctomycetota bacterium | reverse complement strand
GCCCAGCCACCGTCTGACCAGAAATCCATGATGCTGCGCGTCAGGACAGCGATTCTGCTGCACAGCTCGTCAGCATCATAGGCGAGAGTATCTGCATCTGGCTGGATCATGACCGTCTTACACCTGCCCAACAACAATTGGCCAGAACTCGGTTCGTGACCGTCTCTTGGCGCGAAGGCCGCGTGGCTTCGCTGCGTTTGTCGTCCCTTCCCATTCTCTGTCTGCTCCCCATTGCCTGAGACGCGATCGTACGTGGCCGATCTCGACGTCACAAGGTCACGACCTCGGCGTGTTAGGCGGGTCTGTCTAGTCATCCTCGGCAGTTGATTAGGCAGCGTGGGAACGCGGCGAGGACGCGAGGGGGCTACTCGTTCGGGGGGAGCGCGAGACGATCCATCGGGCTCTTCACGGCGCCGTAGCCGCGGTTGAGGACGTGGGTGTAGATCATCGTCGTCTTCACGCTGCGGTGACCGAGGAGTTCTTGGACCGTGCGGATGTCGTAGCCGTCTTCGAGGAGATGCGATGCGAAGGAGTGACGGAGGGTGTGGGTTGTCACTCGCTTCGACGGGACGGCGCGCTTGGCTGCCGCTCGGACGGCCTTCTGCATCACGGTTTCGTGGAGGTGGTGGCGGCGACGCTGGCCGGTCGTCGAGTCGACGTGTTGGCGTGTCGCCGGGAAGACCCATTGCCACGCGAAGTCCGTGGCGGCACTCGGGAGCTTGCGGGCGAGGCCGCCGGGGAGACTGACATGCCCTCCTCCGGCGTCAGCGGGCGCACATCACACCGCTCCGAGCGGACGAGCCCCGATGTTCGGCCCACGCGGCGTGTGCCAGCAGCGGGACGGACTCGCCGAGTCCATGGTGTCGCTTTGCTTCACCAAGGACCGGACCAACCTCCCATATGTTGAAAACGCGGCCATTTATTTAACAAGGGCCGTGAGCAACACCACAGCCGACGAGCCGTCGGACCCTTCGAGCACCCTGCGTGCCGCAAAGCCCGCCCATCCGATCACGGGTGCACAGTCCTCTCGCGCGCTACTCTCTCCACTCTCCCCTGCAATCTCCGCGATTCCCCCATGTCCACGACCCCAGCCACCGCCGCGTCTCCTTCCGCTGCCGACGCCGAGCTGCCCGCTTGCGTCGACATTCGGGGGCTGTCGCGCATCTACCGACTTGGCGGTGAGGAGGTTCGCGCTCTCGACGGCGTCGATCTGACGATCCGCTATGGCGAGCATGTCGCGATCGTGGGGCCCTCGGGGTCGGGGAAGTCGACGATGCTGCAGCTGCTGGGGTGTCTCGACACGGCCGATGCGGGGACCTATCGGCTCGACGGGCATGACGTGGGGACGCTGTCCGAGTCGCGGCTCGCCGAGCTTCGGAACGAGCGGATCGGCTTCGTGTTCCAGGGCTTCCACCTGCTGCCGCGGGCGACCGCGACGAAGAACGTCGAGCTGCCGCTGGTCTACGCCGGCGTCGGGGCGGCCGAACGGCGCAAGCGGGCGCTGGCGGCGCTAGAAAAAGTGGGACTTGCGTCACGTTCGGACCATCGGCCCGACCAGCTGTCAGGGGGACAGCGTCAGCGCGTTGCGATTGCGCGGGCGCTCGTCACCGAACCCTCGATGCTGCTCGCCGACGAACCGACGGGTAACCTGGACAGCAAGACCGGTGCCGAAGTGCTCGACCTCTTCGACCAGCTGCGCGGCCCTGAACGCGCGCTGATCATGGTCACGCACGACACCGCTCTCGCCAGTCGGGCGCAGCGTCTCGTGTTTCTCCGCGACGGCCAGATCGAATACGACGGCCCGCCCGACGGCGCCAACCTCACCGACCTCCACGCATGACCATCCGCTCTCGACAACCGCGCGCTTCACAACAGCACGCTCCACAACCGCGCGCTCGGCAACGGCGCCGCTCACACGCCGGCTCGTCCACGACGACGTTCCTGATCATGCTCGTGATCGCGGGCCTCGGCGCCGCGGGCGTCTGGCTCGGCATCGGCCAGAGCGAGCCCGAGCCGATCGACCCCACGCGCCTCGTCGACGTCACGCGCCAAGACGTGCTCGATGCCGTCTCGGCGTCCGGACGCGTGGAGCCCGAGGCGCGCGTGTTCGTGATGTCGCGCGCGTCGGGGATCTTGAAGGACATCTTCGTCGACGCCGGTGACATCGTCGAAGCCGGGCAGGTCATCGCCGAGCTCGACCGCGAGCAGCTGCAGGCCCAGCTCTTGCAAGACGAAGCCGACCTCGCGTCCGCGAAGGCTCGCCTCGACGCCGCCCGCGCCCGACGCGCCGAGGCCGAGGTGCGCGTCGACGACCCCGAACTGCGCTTCGCCCAGCGCGAGGCCAACCGTCTCGAGGTGCTCTTCGAAACCGGTGACGTCTCCGAGCGCGAGCGCGACGAGGCCACCAACGCCCTCGCGATCGTCCGCCACCGCATCAGGCAGGTGGAAGCGAACCTGCCGGTGCTCGACGCCGCGATCCTCGAGGCGCAGGCCAACCTCGCGTCGATGGAAGCGGCCGTCGAGCGCGCGCAGACGGCGCTGCGTGAAGCCACGGTGCGCTCGCCGATCGCCGGCATCGTGCTCGACCGCCTCAAGGAAGTGGGCGACGGCGTCTCGTCGATCCTCACGGCCGGCGGAAACGCCACGCAGATCCTGAGCCTCGCCGACCTCTCCGAGATGTACATCGAGTCGCGCGTCGACGAGGTGGATCTCGGGCGCATCCGCGAAGGCATGCCAGCGCTCGTCACGGTCGACGCCTTCCGCGACCGCACGATGAACGGCGTCGTCGAACGCATCGCGCCCGGTGGCGCCGTCGACGACAACGGCATCGTCACGTTCGAGGTGCGCCTCACGGTCGAGGATCCCGACAAGCTCCTGCGCCCCGACATGACGGCCGACGCGCGACTCGTGCTCGAGCGGCGCGAGGCCGTGCTCACTCTCCCGCAGCGCTCCATCGCACGCACGGCCGAGGGCACGTGGACGGTAGAGCGGCTCGTCTCGCTCGAGCCGCCCGTCACCGAGATCATCGCCGTCGAGCTCGGTCTCTCGGACGGTCTCATCACCGAGATCGCGAGCGGGCTGTCCGACGGCGACCAGGTGCTCCTCCCGGCCGTTGGCGCCTCGCGCGGCTCGCGATGAATCCGCTGCTCCTCGTCGCCGAGGCCTGCACGTCGATCCTCCGCGACGGGCGCCGGATCGCGCCGATGGCGGCCGGCATCGTCTGGGGCGTGGCGTCTGTGTTCGTGCTCGTCGCGATCACGCGCGGTTTCGAGACGACGCAACGCCAAGCGCTCGAAGCGCTGGGTGACGAGTTCCTGCTGCTGCGCGTCAACAAGCCCACCGTCAACCGCTCCGACACGAACGTCGGCGGGTTCGTGCGTTTGGAAGGCGACGACATCATCGCCGCGCGCGAGGCGTCGATGGCCGTCGACCTCATCTCGCCCAAGGCCTTCGACTGGCGCAGCCGCGCCTACCGCGACGGCGAGCAGACGCGCGGGCAGGTGATCGGTGTCTCGCCCGAGTACGCCGAGATCGTGCACGTGCCGCTCGCGCCGGGCAGCCGCTGGCTCGACGAGAACGACATGGCGCAGGAGCTGCCGGTCACGGTGATCGGCCCGCGCGTGCGCAGCGATCTCTTCGGCGAGGAGCCCTATCTCGGCCGTCAGATCCAGGTGGGCTTCCGCGGGGGCGACGGCGACAGCTTGATGCGCAAGCTCACGGTGATCGGCGCGCTGGAAGACGAGGAGCTCGCCGGCGACTCGGTGTACTTGAGTCAGCGCTCCGTGATCTTCGTGCCGTTTCCGGTGTTCGAGCGCATGTCGGCGCGCGGCTTCATGTTCTTCGTCATGCGTCCGCACGACGGGCTGCGCGACGAGGCGCTGAGCGAGGTGCGCGCGATCCTCGGCGACCGCCAGGGCTTCGACGGCGCAGACCCCGGCACGCTGATCCCGTACTTCGACGCCATCGAACGCAGCGAGCAGATCGACGCCGTCTTCGGCGGCCTGCAGACGTTCCTCGTCGCGGTCGGCGCGCTCATCCTGCTGCTCGGCGCGGTCGGTGTCGCGAACGTCGTGCTCATGTCGGTCACTGCGCGCACGTTCGAGTTCGGCCTGCGCCGCGCGCTGGGGTGCAAGGCGCGCTGGATCTTCGCGCAGGTCTTCCTCGAGGCCGCGCTCGTCTGCGTGATTGCCGGCGTGCTCGGCTTCGCGCTCGGCATGGGCGGCGTCACCCTCATGGGCGAGATCGACCTGCCCGAGGGCTTCGCGTCGCCCCAAGCCGAACTCGACGCCGCGATCCTCCCCGGCATCCTGCTGCTCGGCGTCAGTCTCGTCGCTGCTGCCTGGCCTGCTCTGCGCGCGGCACGCATCCCCGTCGTCCGCGCACTCCAGGGAGGGCGCTGACATGGCGACGCGGCGCGATCCTCGCGACGACGCACGTCCACTTACGCGTGGGCGACGACGAACCCCGCGCGGCCAGCGCTCTGCTCGCAACTCCGTGCGTCAGCGCGTCCTGCATCCCATGCGGAGCGTCGACTGATGTTCTCGATCCTCGCCGAAGCCTGGGGCAGCCTCGCGTCGCACCCGCTGCGCTCGACGCTCACGGCGCTGTCGGTCACGTTCGGCGCTTCGGTGCTCTTCATCCTCATGAGCTACGGCAGCGATGTGCCGGCAGCGACGGGCGACATGCTGCACCGCATGGGCAGCACGGAGTTCGTCGTCGAGCCCGAGCGCACGAGTGGCGCGGGCGGCGGTGCGCGCGGCGGTCGGCGCATCCAGATCCGCTACGACGACCTGCCCGCCATCCGCGGCGCGTGTCCTTCGATCGCCGGCATCGCGGCCACGTATCGCCCGACCCGCGGACAGCCCGCGTTCAGTGCCAAGCGCTCGTGGCCGTGGGTCGTCGGACACGGGGTGACGTCCGAGTACGCGCAGATCACCGACCTGCGCATCGTCGACGGCCGCTGGTTCACGCCCGAAGAAGAGGTCTACGCCGTCGACGTCGCGCTCCTCAACGCGCCGCTCGCCGAGGGCCTCTTCGACGCCCGCTCGGCCATCGGCGAGTTCATCGACTTCGGCGCCCGACGCTTCACGATCATCGGCATCTACGAAACCGAGGCCACGTTCAGCTACGGCCTCTACATGCCGTACACCACGGCGATGGACATGGGCGACACGGGCGGACGCTACGTCAGCTCGCTGGCGTTCGAGCCGCGCAGCGCGGAGGTCGCCAAGCGCGCGATCTCGGAGGTGCGCCAAGCGCTCGGGTCGCTGTACTCCTTCGACCCCGACGACCCGCGCGCGCTCGACATCAAGGAGAACACGGCGTTCATCGAGAAGGTCCGCGGCGTCTCTCTGGGGCTCGAGTGGCTCGTGCTCACGATCGCCGGGCTCGCGCTCGTGCTCGGGTGTCTCGGTGCGGCCAACGTCGTCGGCATCGCGGTGTCCGAGCGCACGGCCGAGCTGGGCCTGCGCAAGGCGCTCGGCGCCAAGCAGGCGCGGCTGCGCGCCGAAGTGCTCGCCGAGACGCTGATCCTCTGCGTCGGCGGCGGCGGCCTGGGCGTGCTCGTCGGCGCCATCGCCACGTCGTCACTCGGCGCACTGGAACTCTCGGACGACGCCCGCCTCGCGCCCAGCGTCGACGGCAACCTCCTCGCGGCCTCGCTCGTCGTGCTCGTCATCACGGCCACGCTCGCCGGCCTGCCGGCCGCCAACCGCGCCGCCGGCCTCGACCCGATCGAAGCCCTGCGCGAGCAGTAGCCCGGGTTGTTCACGTAAGACGTCGCGAGGTTGCGGCTGGGACTTGCTGGCCATGCGAGGCGCCGTTTCCGACTGGAGTCGGCCTGGATTCGACGGTTGACGATCAGAAACGGCGCGTCAACGCTGCCAGGCGAGATTCAGGTATGACGGCAGCAGAGCGTCCGTGAATCTCGCGCACGGCATCCAGCGCGAAACGCACCCGGCGGGCGTTCCGCTCGTCGTCGTGCGCGCCCCGCTCTCCTGCTGACCTGTCAGCGCTCGCCAGAACGATCAGCGCGTCGAACGGCCGCGGCTCGATCGTCCCGCGCCGGGAGAGACCGCAACGCAGCGGCATGCGCGCCGCGGTTCGCGAGGCCCGCCAGCTCGTCGTCCACGCCGACCGCCAGGCCCCGCTCCACTGCTGGCCCCGACCGTCGCCGCCGCCCGCCCGCGCTGAACACGCGCTCCACTTTTTCACCCCGCCGTCTTGACGCTGAGCGGCGTCCGGGGGACACAAGACCCCCCTCTCTTCGGAACTCCCCGATGCCAGCCTCGCCCAGCGCTCCCCGTCCACCCGCCCTCCGCGACATCCCCTACATGGGTGTCATCTACGTCGTCGCCGAGGCCATGAAGCTCGGGTTCTCCAACGGTCACCCCGATTGGTGCAACCTCGGCCAGGGTCAGCCGGAGGTCGGCGAGATGGCCGGGGCGCCGCCGCGCATCAGCTCCGTGGAGATCGAGCCCGGCGATCACGCCTACGGTCCGATCGAAGGTACGCCGGAGCTGCGCGAAGCCGTCGCGGCCTACTACAACCGACTGTTTCGGCAGGGGAAGTCGAGTCAGTACGGGCCCGAGAACGTCGCGGTGGCCCAGGGTGGGCGACTCGCCCTCTCGCGCGCGCTCGCGGCCGTCGCCCCGGTGACGCTCGGCTACCAGCTGCCCGACTACACGGCTTACGAGGACATGCTCGAGCTGCACCTCGCGCGCATCACGCCGATCCCGCTGCGCACGTCCGAGAGCACGGGCTTCATGCTGACGCCGGAGCTGTTCGAGCGCACGGTCGTCGACCAGGGCCTCACGGCGTTGCTCGTGAGCAACCCGTGCAACCCGACGGGCCGCGTGCTCGCCGGCGACGATCTCGCGAAGGTCATAGAAACCGGGCGCCGCCACGGCGTGACGATGTTCATGGACGAGTTCTACAGCCACTTCATCTACGACGAGGCCCCCGGTGGCGGCGCCGCGACAGCCGGCGCCGGACCCGTGAGCTGCGCGCCCCTGATCGAGGACGTCAACGAAGACCGCGTCTTCATCTTCGACGGCCTCACGAAGAACTTCCGCTACCCGGGTTGGCGCATCGGCTGGATCGTCGGCCCCGAGGACATGATCAACACGATCGGGCGCATGGGCAGCTCGATGGACGGCGGCCCCTCGCGCATCGCCCAGCGCGCCGCCCTCGCCGCGCTCGAGCCCGGCGTCGCCGACCAGGAGACGACGGCCCTGCGCGACGCCTTCGTCGCCAAGCGCAACCTGATGGTGCAGCGCTTGAGCGCGTTGGGCGTCCGCTTCGCCGCCGAGCCCGTCAGCACGTTCTACGCCTGGGGCAACCTCGCCGACCTGCCGGCGCCGCTCAACGAGGCGAAGACCTTCTTCCGCCGCGCGCTCGAGCGCAAGGTCATGACGGTGCCCGGCGAATACTTCGACGTGAACCCCGGACGTCGCCGCACGGCACCGTCTCCCTACTCACAGTGGATGCGCTTTTCGTTCGGCCCGCCGATGGACAACCTCGTGCTCGGTCTCGACCGTCTCGAAGCGCTCGTCAACGAGGCGCGCTGACGCGCACGCCGGCTCCGACGACGCATGGCGGAAAATTTGTTCGTTACACTTCGCCTGCTCGTTCGTCGGTTCAACGCACACACCGTCTCTGAGCGGGGTGGGAGAGCAGATGGCGGCTCTTCCACCTCGCTTCTTTTGTTGGTGACCTGTTGAGAACTGTGCACAACGCAGCGGGCGCCCCTCTGCGGAACACGCACGTTTTCGCAGCATGGCTGCACGCTCGCCCGCGCTTCGCGGCGCGACCCCGTTGCGTGGGCGGAGACGAGCAGTGTCGCCATAGCGCGTCGCCGGGCTTCCTCGGGACGACGCTTCGGCGCGCGCTGAACCCGTCCCTCCCCTGACTCTCCACAGTTGCGCCATGACAGGCTGATGAAGAACTGCTTCGGGTGGACGGTGCGTGACCAGTTGTTCGCGCCACGGTGTGGAACGTAGGCGAATCGGTGGATTCGTCGCGGCGGACGCGCCACGGCGAGAGCGACTGGCTGCGTGCCGAGCACCGAGTGAGTTTTCCAATCGCCTGGTAGGTGACGCGAGGTCATGCGCCCGCGTCGCACGCCTCCGCGCGTCAGTCGAGCCGACGCAGCGCGACGATCGTCTGGTCGTCGGAGGCCGGGCGGCCGCCCTCGAAGGCTCGCACCGCACCGAAGAGCGCGTCGATCAACGCCGCGCCCGCCTTGTCGCTGGCCTCGAAGCACTCGCGCAGTCGCTGCACGCCGAACAGCTCGCCGTCCGTGCCGCGCCCTTCGGAGAGTCCGTCGGTGTACATCAGCACCTGATCACCGGCCTGCAGGGTGACGGTGTCGGAGGCCCACTCCATGTCGGGGAAGGCCGGTGAGATCATCGGGCCCGTCAGCGACATCGCCTTCTCGCCGGACGGCCCGCGCTTCACGAGCGCCGCCGGGTGCCCGGCGTTGACGTACTCGAGCACGCGTCCGTCAGCGTCGAAGCGTCCGCAGAACACGGTCACGAAGCGGCCGTCGTCGAACGAACGAATCGCCGAGCTGATCTTCTGCACGACGCGCCTGGGCGCATAGCCATCCTCGCGCGCATCACGGAACGCCGACTTCACGACGCCGACGAGCATCGCCGCCGAGACGCCATGCCCGCTCACGTCCGCGACGAGGAACGCCAGCTCGCCCTTGCGGTTCGTGACGTAGTCGTAGAAGTCACCGCTGAGCGCCTCGCTCGATTCACAGCGCGCCACCAACTCCAAGCCGTTCACGACACGCTCGGCCGGCGGCAGCAGGCTGCGCTGGAACGCACGCGCCTCGGCGAGCTGACTCTCCAACATGCGCACGTACTCTCGGTTTTCACCCTCGAGCCGCCGCAGCTCGAGACAGCGCGCCACGAGCGTCAGCAGCACCTCGCGGTCGAACGGCTTCTGGATGAAGTAGAACGCCCGCTCGCGGATCGCGCGGATGAGCTGCGCGTCGAGCTCGTGAACGATGCCCGTCATGAAGATCACGTCGAGCCCGGGGTTCACGGCGCGCAGCCGACTCACGATCTCGAAGCCGTCCACCTCGGGCATGCGTACGTCGACGATCGCGAGGTCGATCTGATGCTCTTTGACGCACAGCAGCGCCTCGCGGTGATCCCACGCCGTCACCACTTCGTAACGCGGCTCGAGCACGCGCTCGACGGTGCGCAGCATGGCCGGTTCGTCATCGACGACGAGCACGCGCGGCGATCTCATGGACGTTCTCCGCGCCCCGAGCCTGCGATCGTGGGCAGCGTCACGGTGACGCACGTGCCGCTGCCTTCGGTGCTGTCGATCGCCATCGTGCCTCCCATGTGCCAGACGATCGAACGACAGATCGAGAGGCCGAGTCCGTTGCCGTGCCGCCGCGTCGAGAAGAACGGTTCGTGGATGCGCGAGAGGTCGGCAGGGCAGATCCCTTCACCGGTGTCGCGGATGCTCAGCTCGACGTCGCTCTCGTTCGCACGCTTGGCTTCGATGACGAGTTCGCCGCCCTCCGGCATCGCATCGCGCGCGTTCGTCGTGAGATTCAGGATCAACTGCTCGAGCTCGCCCTGAGCGCCGTGGATGCGCGGAAGATCAGCGGGAATCACACGCCGCACGGAGACGCGCGAGCGACGCATGCTCTCGTCGAGGATCGACAGCGTCACCTCGACAGCCTGGGTCACGTCGCCCTGCCCGATGTGCTTCGCCGACCCGCGCGCAAACGTGAGCATGCCGCCGAAGATGCGCCGACAGACGCGCACCGACTCTTCGATCGAGTTGAGGTCGTCGGACAGCAGCGGCACGAGTTGGTCGATGGGCCGCACGCCTTCGCGGATGTCGATGCGCATCTGCTGCACGAGCGGCAAGATCGCACCGAGCGCGTTGTTGACGTCGTGCGACACGCCGCGCGCGAGGTTCGCCATCATGTGCTTCTTCTCGGCCGCCATCATGCCCTCCTCGAGGGACGCGGTACGGCGCTGCGTGCGAATCGCAATGGCGGCGAGCGGCAGGAAACGCCGCAGCGCAGCGGCCTCGTAGTGCCCGAACGTGCCTGCGTGGATCGACGCGATGCGAATCACGGCGAGCACGCCGTCACGCGAGATGAGCGGCGCACACAGCAGCGCCCCATCGCGAACTCCGTCGTCGCCGGCATCGAAGTCGAGCGCCTCGGCGAGCGTGAGCCCGCCGCCACCGAGCCACGGCGTCCACCCACCCTTGGAGCGATCGAACCCGAACACCTCGCCGCGCCCGAGCAGCGCCGACGTCTCTTCGTCGAGCACGCAGGTCTTGCCGACGCGATCACTCTTGCCCTTGCGGTAGGCGATCTGGTCGGCGACGAGCTGCAGCGTGCGTGTCTCGTCGTCGAAGGTCAGGATCGACGACGAGTGGTCGTAGCGCGTGAGTTGCCGGAGCCCGTGGAGGATCTGATAGAAGAGATCTTCGGGACGGATCTGCGCCATGATCTTGCGATCGATGCGCGAACGGACATCCGTGATGCGGTCCCGATCGAGCGCCTGGATCGCACGGGAAAGCGAACGCGCGACCTGCTTGATCTCCGCGTGTGAGGTCGCCGGGAACGCGCCGTCGGTGCGCAGCACGAGATGCCCCCAACGACGTCCGCGCCGTTCGATCGTTCCGACGAGCAACGTCGGCGGGAGTTTGGGGCGGCGGCGCGGGGCGAGGTAGCGCACAACGACGTCGTCCCAGTGAACGCCCTGCGGGATCATCAACCGCGGCTCAGGTGTCTGCCCCCCGGGCCGGCTGACGACGATGCACGCGTCGTCGGCGTCGAAGAAGTCACGCACCAGACGCAGCGCGATCTTCTGCGCCTTGTCCGAACCGCGAACACCCTCGATCTGCTCCTCGAGTTCGGCGGCGAACTGCAGCACTTCGAGTCTGCGTTCCGAAGACGTGAGCGTACCGCCTGTCATGATGTCCCCGAGATTCCTGGCGCGAGCGCGAATGGTAGCGCGTCGGGACGGTCAGTTCCCGCCGCCACGCTGCCGTTGCTCGATCGCACGGATGAACGACAGATCGGCATCCCACGCACGGGCCTTCTCTTCGGCCGAAGGTTCGACGAGCGGTCGCACGACGCGGAAGCCGAGGAACGGGGCATTCGTGAGGTACCAGATGCTCTTCGGGATCTGCGGATCGCGCGCTTTCCAACTCGACAGTGAGCGCCGGCGGGCCGCCGAACGAAGGCGCTTCGGGTCGTCATCCCAACTTCCGCCACGGACGACGCGCGGAAACTCTTTCGTCGGCCAGGAGATCGGGTTGATCGCCGCCGTTGCGCTCTCGGACCATTCGGCGTAGGCGTTCTTTGAATGTCCGTCGAGCACCCACTCGGCGACGTTGCCGTGCATGTCGTGGAGCCCCCACGGGTTCGGCGCCTTCGTCCCGACGAGCTGGTACTTGCCGTCGGAGTTGCCGCGGTGCCAGGCGTGATCGTCGAGGCCCGCCGGGTCGTCGCCGAACGACCAGCGTGTCGTCGTGCCCGCGCGGCAGGCGTACTCCCACTCGGCCTCCGTCGGCAGGCGATAGAAGCGGCCCGTCTTCATCGACAGCCACTTCGTGAACGTGCGCGCGCCGAACTGCGTCATCGAGATCGCTGGAAATCCCTCGACCCCCATCGCGAAGTCCATCGGGACGTAGGGCGGCGTCGGGCGACTGACCGCGTCGGCCCAGGCGTCCTGTTCGGCGTCTTCACCGCGCTCGGCGGCGCGAGCCTCGGTGTCGAGACGCAGCATGAAGACGTGATAGGCGTCCCAGGTCGTCTCGGTGCTCGCCATCCAGAAGGGCGCGATGGTCACGTCGACCTGCGGGCCCTCGTCGCTGCCGCGGTCGGATTCCGTCTCCGGGCTGCCGAGCGTGAACGTGCCGCCGGGGATCGGCGTCATCGCGAAGGTGATGTCCGTGCCGGGGACGATCTCGTCGTAGGCCTGCATCGACGCCTCGTCGGCAGCGACGGCCGCGGGCACGTCGGCGTCCGGGACGGCGGCGTGGTCGAGGGCGGGTTCCTGGGACGCGGCGTTCGTCGCGAAAACGGCTGCGAGAGCGACGAGGAGCGGGGCTCGGGTCATCGTGTCGATCGGGCGGGAGAGAGAAGAGCGGGCGGGGCGCCATGGTAACGCCCCGGCCGGATCGGCCACGATGCGTGGATGGTGCGCTTCTCGTGGATCTTCATCGTGGTGGCTCTGGGACTCGCGGCGTGTCGCGTGCCGGCGACCGCGCCCCTGCGCTTCGAGCGAGCCGCCATGGGGACGTGGTTCGTGATCTCCGTGGACGCCGACGAGGTCCGGGCGGGCGACGTCGAGGCGGCCGCCGATGCCGCCTTCGCGCGGATCGCTGCGATCGACGCGCGCTTCAGCGACTATCGCGACGACAGCGAGGCGTCGCGCCTGGGCCGGGCGCTCGATCGCGGACACGCCGTGCCGGTGTCCGCGGAGATGCTCGCACTGCTCGCGCGCGCGCGTGCGGCGTGGGACGCGACGGGCGGGGCCTTCGACGTCAGCATCGGAGCCGTCACGAAACTCTGGCGACGCGCCGCACGTCAGGACGAGCTGCCCGACGCCGAGGAGCTGCGCACCGCGGCTGCGGCGTCAGGCCTCGAGCACATCGCGCTCGACCTCGAGGCATCCACCGCGCGCTCCGAAGTCGTCGGTGCGCGCTTCGACTTCGGTGCCATCGCCAAGGGCTACGCGCTCGACGAGGCCCTCGCCGTCCTCACCCAGCACGGCTTCGCGCGCGCGCTGGTCGACGGCGGCGGCGACCTCGCCATCGGCGAGCCGCCCCGCGGTCGCGCCGGCTGGCACGTCGAGATCGCCGACCCGATCGGCGCCGAGTCACCACCGCTGCGCCGGACGTTGAGCCGCTGCGGCGTCGCAACGTCGGGCGACCTCGCGCGCGGCTTCACGCTCGACGGAGTCCGCTACAGCCACCTCATCGACCCCGCGACCGGGCGAGCCCTCACGCCACCCGTCGGCGCGACGGCCATCGCCCGCGACGCCATCACGGCCGACATCGCCGCCTCGGCAGCCACCGTCCTCGGGCTCGCGGCCTTCGAGGTCTTCGCGGCCGCCGAGCACGGCACGGCCATCCGGCTCGTGCGTCTGACACCAAGCGGAACGGCGATCGACGTGTCTCCGACCTTCGCTCAGGACAGGTAACACTGAGACGCGGGGATTCTCCGGTCAGACCGGGTGATCCATGGACGCTCGTCGCGAAACCGTGGCTGCGTCTGCAGGGGGAAGAGAATCGGCATCTGTCGACGCAGAGACGACGGCCCGCCTCGTTGAGCATCGGGAGTGTCGTTCGGCACCCCCCTGCGGGCGCAGACGAGCCGCTCGGGGCCGATCGAAGCCGTCTCGGCGTCCCCGTCCACCACGCCTCGCTGGCATGAATCTTCGGCAGACTGCCCGACATCGAGGCACACTGAAACAGCACCGCGCCCACCGAGGTGGCGTGACCACGATCGACGCTCGGCACGCGCCGGGCCCTGGGAGGAACTCGCCATGCCGTCCGTCATCCGCTCGATGTTCGTCCAACTCGCGGGCGCTGTGTTGCTCTTCACCGTCAGCACGCACGCTCAGTCGACCGTCGTCGTCGACCAGGTCGGACTCACCTTCGTTCCGCAGGACACCACGATCGAGTGCGGCGACGAGGTCCAGTGGGTTTGGGACTTCGGCTTCCACACGGTGACCGAGGGCGCAACCCCGGGCCCCGACCCGGCCTTCGACTACACGTTGATCCTCAACGACGTCTTCCACACCTTCGACACGAAGTTCCTCTTCGAGTTCCCGCGCGACGGCCACGTCTACGACTACACCTGCGTGCCGCACTTCTCGCTCGGGATGATCGGGTCGATCACCGTGAACTGCCCGTGGAGCAACGAGGGCTCGGCGAAGGGCGGCGCGCTCGGTGAACCGCTGCTCTACGGCACGGGCGACCTCACGCCGAGCTCGTCGGCTGACATCCGCCTCGAGAACGCGAGCACGGACAGCGTCGCGATCCTGTTCGCGGGTCTCTCGGAGGGCAGCGCGCCGTTCAAGGGCGGCACACTCGTGCCCGTTCCGATCCTGCTCTCGATCAACTTGGTCACGGACAGCGCGGGCGAGTTTGTCCTGCCGTTCGTCGTGCCGACGGGCGCGAGCGGCGTCGACGTCTACCTGCAGACGGCGATCGCAGATCCGACGGCCAGCCAGGGCGCCTCACTGTCCAACGCCGCGAAGATGTCGCTGCAGTAGTCGCGCCCCGCGGCGGGAACATCCGCACGCTCGGATATTGCGGATTCCTGAGAATCGTCGAGCAAGTGCGCTCGCGGGCCGAGTTCCGTGATTACGGGCTAATGGCCCGTTTCTCGATCGAAAGCCGCCGATGTGGTCAGGTCGCCACATCCACTCCCGTTGCGGAGGCCTGTCATAGGCTCAATCGCGCTTCTTGTTGGGGTCGAAAAGCCCCTGTACAACGAGATTGTTAGCGAAGACTCGCACGTTGATCGGGCATCGAACGGCCGCGTTCGAGATCCACGAGGCGAACGCCGCCCGGAGATCCGGGCTCTGGAAAGGAAGTGAAAACGATGGCAGCACGACGAATCGGACTCGTCGTGGGGGTGTTCTGTTTGCTGGCCGGAATGGTCAGCGCGCAGGGTTTCCCCTTCGACACGCCGTTCGACTTCAAGGACAGCTGGTACAAGAAGAACGGGATTGACCCCGATCTCCTTGTCCTGCGTCTGACCCCCGATTCGCCACAGGCGACAAAGGGCAAGTCGAAGGACAAGACGCGCAACAAGACGCGCCTCACGGAGGTCAACACCGGCTTCGACTCAGCGGGCGCGATGCTCTTCTACCCGGGGCCGCCCTCGTTCGTCCCCGCCGAAGCCTTCCTGGACAATGAAGCCGGTGTCGAGGCGAAGGCGATCGCCGAGAAGTTCCGGGCGTTCATCTTCCCGCTGGCCGACGGAGTCCCGCTTGTTCCGGCGTTGGCAAACCGCCGCCAGGACAACATGTTCGACACGTCGTCGGGCTACCTCTCGGCCAACCCTCTCGGCCTCTGGCGCATCACGTTCGTGAGCTGGACGGACGCCGGAAAGAACTCGCCCGAGGGCATCGCCAAGCAGGATGAACTCAAGATCCTGAACGGCACCGACTTGGATGGCACGGCGGTCATCCGCCGTCTCGCCGAGATCAACGAACTCGAAGCGCTCGGATTCATCGAGCTTGCGACGCGCCCGGAGGATGGATCCTCGGGTGCTCCATGGGTGACCTGACCCATCATTCCTGACCCCCGTGCGGGGTCGATCGCAGCAGATGCATTCCCGGCTACTGTCCACGTCTCCGCGAAGGAAGGCGGCGGACCGCAAGACCAAGAGCTCTTCGACAACTTCAACTGTCTCCAACAAGAGGGTGAGTTCTGCGACAAGCAGAGCATCGCACTCACACCGTTCGTTCAAGCGCTTCCGATCCCTCCCACGCTCATGCCGGTCGAGTCCCTCGACCCAATGCCTGTTCCGGAGAACCACCAGCGCTACGACGAGTTCCCGCCGCAACGTCTCTACGAAATCGACATGTTCGAGACGACGCACCAGTTCCATCCGGATCTGCCGCCGTCGACGGTCTGGGGCTTCGACGGGTTGCCGATGGGTCCGCTGATCAAGGCGAACTACGGAGAACCGATCCTTGTGCGCTTCCTCAACAACTTGCCGCCCGAGGCGCCGAGTGAGGATCCGTACGCGTTCGGTAAGCCGGAGATCACCGTTCACCTCCACAACGCCCACACGGCCACGGAGAGTGACGGCAACCCGGTGAACTTCTTCCCTCCGGGCTTTTCGTACGACAATCACTACACGATGTTCCTGGCCGGGGAAGATGCGCGCGAAGCGCTCAACACGCTCTGGTACCACGATCACCGCTTCGACTTCACGGCCCAGAACACCTACAAGGGCCTGACGGGGATGGCGTTCTTCTACGACGAGCTCGACTCGGGCGATGAGAACGATCCCAACCCGGACGCGTTCCACCTGCCGAGCGGCGATTACGACGTGCCGATGCAGTTCGCGGACAAGTCGTTCACCGACGACGTCGACCACTCACTCTTCTTGGACATCTTCCAGACGGACGGTTTCCTGGGTGAGTACGACACCGTCAACATGGCGATCCAGCCGTTCTTCGAAGTCGAACCCCGTAAGTACCGCTTCCGCTGGCTGAATGTCGGTCCGTCGCGCGCTTACGAACTCGGCATCTGGAACGGCAAGAAGAAGAAGACTGAGAAGCTTCTGATGATCGCCAACGATGGGAACCTCCTGCCGAAGACGTTGAAGCGCAAGAGTGTTCACATCACGGTCGCCGAACGCGTCGACGTCGTTTTCGACTTCTCGAAGTACGACGTCGGTGACGAGTTGTTCCTCGTCAACATGGCCGACCAGTTCAGCGGGAAGAAGGCGACGGGTACGACCCTGAAGCCGGCCGAGTCACCTCAGTTGATGAAGTTCATCGTCAAAGAGCTGAGTGGACCCGACAACAGCAAGGTGCCGAAGAAGTTCCGCACGATCCCGAAGATCAAGGAGTCGGAAATCGTTGCCGAGAAGACGTTCGTCTTCGACAACGACAACGGCATCTGGACGATCAACGGCCTGCCCTTCGACGTCAACACCGTGCTGCACACCGTGACGCAGGGCACTGCCGAGCGCTGGTTCCTCGAGAACACGTCGACGGACTGGGAGCATCCAGTCCACATCCACGTCGAAGAGCACCAGATCATCAAGCGCAACGGAAAGAAGCCGGCCTCGCATGAGCGCGGTCGAAAGGACGTCACACTCCTTGGTCCGGGCGATTCGCTCGAGATCGTGCTTCGCTTCCGTGACTTCGTCGGTCGCTACCCCATCCACTGCCACAACACCGTGCATGAAGATCACGCGATGTTGGGAACGTGGGAGATCGTCGCGCCCGAGAACTGAGTTCTTCGGTTCTCAGCAGTACGTGGTGAAAACGCTTTCGTTCGTGGTGGTGTCCTCTGAAACGAGATTCAGGCGCCCAGGCCACAGTCGAGTTTTTTGACGACTCGTCGACGCCTGGCAACGCTGAGATCGGCTCGGAGGGCGCCGCCACGAACGGAATGACTTTGCCGCGAGCTGCGAGGCGTAGGATCATGACCGCTCGCCACCGCAACGCGTTGCGGTGGCGAGCGGTTCCTCATTCAAGGCAACGTGCATCATGAAGAGTTGGATTCCGATAGCGGCTGGCGTCGTCCTCGGTGGCGCAGGGCTCGTCTTCGTCAACCACCTCGCCAGTGCTCCGGCGAGCAAGGCAACCACCCAGGCGAACTTCGAGGTCCTCGACGACGAGAACCGCCGCTGGGGTGACCGCTTCCCGAACATCGAGCTGCAAACGCACGACGGACGCACGGTCAAGTTCTACGACGACCTGATCAAAGGCAAAGTCGTCGCGCTCAACTTCATGTACTGCGGCTGCCTCGAGTTCTGACCGACGGCAACCGCGAACCTCGTGCAGGTTCAAAAAAGACTCGGCGAGCGTGCCGGCAAAGACGTCCACATGTACTCGATCACGCTGCGCCCCAGCACCGATACGCCCGAAGTCCTCGCTGACTACGTCGAGCAGTACGGCATCGGTCCTGGCTGGACTTTCCTGACCGGAAGTCCGCGCGATATTCACACGCTGCGCGACAACCTCGGCTTCTACGACCCCGAAGAGCCGGACTTCGGCACGGACCTCAACTCGCACCTGGGGTTCCTGCTCATGGGCAATGAACCCTACGGCTGGTGGGGCACCGTTCCCGCAACCGCGGGGCCCCAGCAGATCACCGACCTGATCCACTGGCTCCAACCCAACTCGAAGGGCGCCCATCCGCCCGGCACGATCCCCAACCTCGCACGGCCCATGTCCAAATGAAGTCCGGTGTGACCATCCTCCTGACCGCGACGGCGATCTTCGCGATTGGCATTCCGTTCGTCCTCTCCGACCGCTCGGGTACTGACGCCGACGGCGTCGGAGTCGACAGCGAATCCATCCTCGCCGCAGCCGACGAAGCGACGACTGCCGACGCCCAAGGCTTCGACCAGCTCGAACGCAGCCTGGCGCGTCTGCGCTCACAGGCCGAGACGATG
This sequence comes from Planctomycetota bacterium, assembly GCA_029259745.1. Lineage (GTDB taxonomy): Bacteria > Planctomycetota > B15-G4 > B15-G4 > B15-G4 > OFTM221. The sequence goes on along the minus strand of JAJDEO010000063.1, from coordinate 444,326 downwards.
CGCGTGGACGAGTTGCGTCAGGAGACGCTCGCCCAGACGACCGACTTCCTTGGCTTCGACGACGCTCGTCGAGCGCGTTTCACGAAGCACGTCGAGGCGGCGTTGGCGTCACTCGCAGCTGCACGCACCGAGCTGTTCGCGACGAACAACGAAGTCGCCGCTTACGCCGACGAACCCGAGGGCATCAACGCGCGCAAGGAAGCCTGGTCACGTTGGCAGGCCAGCCAAACCGAGGCCGCGGACAATCTCCTCGGAGCGCTCGAAGCCGCGCCTCGGGACGCTCTGTTCGCGGAGAAACGCAAGATCTGGCTGCTGCGCCTCGACTCGAGCCTGCAGGCCGCCCAACCGCGCTGAAACGTCGCTCAGAACATCGTCGCTTGGGTCTTGCCGGCGGCGGCCATCTTTCGGAGGCAGTCGACGGTGGCGAGGCAGTCGCCGAACGCGCGGTGGTTGCCGCCGCGGAGCTTCATGCGCTGGAAGCGACCAGCCTCACGGTCCCAACGGCCCATGAAGCGTGAGTACTGCTCCATCGCGCACTCGAAGCGCGTGCGCGGCGGGCCGCTGGGCGCGAGCGTGTAGAGCGATGACGTCTGGGCGAGGATGCGCAGGTCGTATTCGACGTTGTAGACGATGATGCGCGAGGCGGCGTTGAGGACGCGGCAGACGTCCTCGTAGACGTCGGGCCAGGTCGGTTCGTTGGCGACGTCGCGGTAGGTGATGCCGTGAACGGCGGTCGTCTCGCTCGGGATGTGTCCGCGCGGGCGCACGAGCCGATCGACCAGCGCGCGGCCGGCGTTGTCGCAAACCGCGATGTCGACGATCTCGGCGCGTTCGTCGAGGCCCGTCGTTTCCGTGTCGATGTAGACGGCCTCGTCGTCGGCAAGCACCGCGGTCGCCCATGCGATCGCCGCGGCACGCTCGTCCGCCAGGAACGTCGTGAGATCTTCCGGAGCCTGTGTCACTGCTACCCTCCCAGTCGAAACCGATCGCGCACGCTCCGAGCCCGCCAAGTGCTCCATGAACGCCCCGACATGATAGGCCTCACCGGCAAGCGTTCCAGCGCGCGCGACGAGAACGTCGGCACGGAGTCCGAGCCTCGCGCGTGTCGCGAAGCGAGTGGACACGAGCGCGCGTCTCGTCGCCCCAGCGCGGGTTCTTCACGGGCGAACTCGGGCTAAAAACCTGTTGAGAAGTGCGCGCGGCGACGCGGCCAGCGTCCTTCTCACCGCCATTCCCGTGCGAGGCGGACGACGGAACGACCGCTTTAGCGCCCGCGTGATCCGCGTCATTCGTGGACGATCGTCGCGACGTCGCAGCTGGGCCTTGCTGGCGGCGGCGAAGCGAGGTTTCTGACCAGTTCTGGCCGTTGAGGAGCAGAGACGTCATTTCGCCGCCGCCAGCAAGGACTCAGATGCGAGCGCACGAGATCGTCCACCAATCACCCTGGCTAACAGCGTCGTAAGTCGGGGATCGCCCGCAACTCCTCTCCAACGTATGAGCGCGGAGTTCCCGCCGCGCCACTCACCCTGCACGGAGAGCACGCATGGACGCCGCCAGCAAGACGACGCCGCGCCTGAGCCTCACGGTGTCGCTCGACACACCCCGTTCCCCCGCCGAAGACGTCGACACCTGGTGCGACGTCGCCCGCACCGCAGCGTTCGAACCGGTTCACGGCCGACTGACGGCGCGTCAAGGCGAAGCCATGTCCTTCCGCTTCGAACTCGATGTCGACCACGAGATCCTCTGGACCGGCGCCGACGTCGAACGACTGACGCTCTTCTCCTCGACAGCCGTCGCACGCTTCGAGACGCCCGGCGAACACGTCGTGCGCGCCGAGATCTACAGCCTCGACAACCGCCTCATCGCAACGCTGAGTGCATTCGTCGACGTTCTCCTGACCACGTCCGATGCGCCCCGACTCCGTCACACGAACGCCACTGTCTGATCCTTCGACGCCGCTGCGTCTGTTGGTGTGCTCCCCACACGAAGCGCGCCTTCGATCCGAGCCCCCCGAACTCGAGTCACCCCCAAAGCAAGGCCCGCTTCCCTCCCGAACCTGCATCGCGCCGCACCTCCCGTCTTCCTCACCTTCGCTGGCGCGATGCTCTCTCCAACACTCGGCACGCGCCGACGAGCGCGAACGCCAGTGCACCTTGATCGACTCCTCGACACCTTGATCGACACATCGGGGGCCGCGCGCGTCTCTCCTCCTCCTCCTCTCCTCCGCGCGTGGCCCCCACCCACTCCCCCTCACGCACCTCGCTGATCAAGGTCGCGCGAAGACTCTCAGCGTCGACAGGATCTCGCCGAGATGCTCGTCGCCCGTGCGTGCATGAGCGAGGCGCTCGAAGCCCGCGACGTTGACGACGAACGGCGGCGGCATGGGGTTCTCGAAGCGCGCCACCTGCACGAGTCCATGAGCGTGCGCGGCTGCGACGAGCTCACGTGCAGCGAGTTCGCGCAGGTCGCAGACGAGGAACCGAAACTCGCCGCGGCGCGCGTGTCCGAGAGCCCCGTCTTCGGTCGACATCAGAAACGGCGCGACGGCATCACGCAGCGGGAAGACGATCGAGTGTTGCGTCACCAGCAGATCGGGAAGCTCGGACGGCCCCTGGTCGACGAGCCACGCGGCCGCGTCGTGGTAGCCGCGATCGGACGTCCGCAAGACATCGCTCGTCTCGATTGCCCCTGCCACCGCGAGAGCCACACCGCAGCAAGCCGCCGCCAACGGAGTGCGACGCGTATGTCCCACGAGCCACCACGCGCCGGCGCCGGCGGCGAGGCAGACCGGCGCAAGCAGCGGGACGAGGAGCCGCGGATAGTTGATGTAGAGCGGCATCGTTCCGGCGAAGACGGCGATCCAGAGCAGGAGCAGCACGTCGCCGCTGCGACGACGGCAGACGAAGCGCACGAGCCCCACGAGCGCGCAGCCGAGCACGAGCACCGACGTCCAGGCGCCGAGCGCACGCGCGACGAAGAGCCCCGTCTGCGGCAGCACGTACAGCGCCGGCTTGGCCATCCACTTCGCACGGTGCTCCGAGAAGGCCTCGAAGCCGATGTCGACGTGGATCTCCCAGAGCATGTACGCCGCCGGCCCGGCACTGACGAGCGCGGCAAGGACGAGTCCGCGCCAGGCCGCCACGTTGGGACGCGTGCTTCGCCGCGCGCGCACCAGCCCCGGCAACGAGCGCGCCACGAACCACGCGGCGATCACGACGAGTGGGAAGAAGCCGTGGTACTTGACGAGGAACGTCGCGCCGACGAGCAGTCCGCCGAGCGCCCAGCGCCATGAGGAACCTCGCCGCGCCGCGTGGTCGAGCGCCGCGATGGACGCAAGGAAGAACGCCGCGAAGACGCCGTCCGTGATCGGCTGCCGCGAATAGACGACGTGGTACTCCATGCCGGCCAAGGCCGCCGCACCGATCCACGCCGGCCCACGTCCGACCCAGCGCGCACCCCAGGCGGCCACACCGACGACGGCCGCCGTGCCGATCGCCGCGTGCACGAATGCGAGCGCCGTCTCGGACAGTCCCCAGAGAGCGAACACGAGCGCGTGCATCCACGGCACGAGGTGCGGCGCGTGAAACGGAACGAGCACATGCTTGCCGTAGGGGCCGACGCCGAGGATGCCGCCCGTGTACGGCCCGGCGTCGTAGTGCGAGATGCCGACGCGCTCGAGATGCCAGAAGCGCAGCGCACCCGCGAAAATCGCGAGCACGACGAGTGCCAGCCGCCATGCGCGGCGCGGAGTCGGAGACGAGGATGCGGGGGACATCGCGGGGCGTTCCGTCGATGGGTGGCGCGGCCGAGCGTCCGGGTGGGCGTGGTCACATGCCTTGTGATCGACGCGAACAGGCGCGACGCTGTAGAAAGTCGCGCGGACGCGCCGTACGCCAGGGAGGCTCCATGCTCGAAGTGACGCAATCGCCGGACGGGCTCGATCTCCTCGTGTCGCCGCTGCTCGCCGAACGCGGCGTCCCCCACGCCTTCACCACGCGCGGGCCGCGCGACATCGCCGACTTCACGACGCTGAGCCCGCTCGTGCTCGGCGACATCCGCGCGCTGTTCCGCCTGCCGCGCGCGCCGCTCATCGGACTACACCAGGTGCACGGTGCTGACGTCCACGACCTCGAGCGCACGCCGCGTGACGCGGCTGTGCGCGCCGACGCGCTCGTGAGCTCGACGCCCGGCATGATCGCCACGATCCGCACGGCCGACTGCGTGCCGATCCTGCTCAGTGACGCGCACGGCGGCCATGTCGCGGCCGTCCACGCCGGGTGGAAGGGGCTGCTCGCGGGCGTCCTTCCGGCGGCGATCGCGGCGTTGCGCGGGCGCGCCGGCGGCTCCGAGCTCGTCGCGGCCGTCGGGCCGTGTATCCGCGCGGCGGCCTTCGAAGTGGGCGCGGACGTGGCGTCCCGATTCCGCACCGCAGGACTCGCGGAGGCCGTCGTACCGCGAGCCGACGGCGTCCACGTCGACCTCCCCGCCGCCGTCCGGGCTCAGCTCACGGCCGCCGGGATCACGGACGAACGGGTCGACGTGACGGCCGCGTGCACGTACCGCGACGCCGCGTCGTTCTTCTCCCACCGCCGCGACGTCACCCACGGCAACGCAGAGCGTACCGGCCGCATGGCGGCCCTGATCGCCCCGCACTCACGCTGACGACACCCCGCCGAGCGCCTCGCTCCGAGACACAATCTCCACATCGTTCAACAGGCACCGGGCTCCCCTTGCCGACAACACGAAGGGTCGTGTCCTGACGCAGCGGCCGATCATGCACGTCATCTCGATGCCCCGGTCGTTCGACGTTGTCGGCGATCGGGGCATCCGTGACGCGAGGCTGAGACACTCAACGTTTCGCGGCCGTGCTAATCTGCGAGATGGACGCGGGCAGCGTCGGACCAACCGAACAGTGAGCCCCGTCATCACGCGCTCCTGGAGTCCTTCGATGCGTTTCGCAGCACTTGCCGCGCTCGCCCTGCTCACGCTGACGACGTCAGCCCTTTCGCAGGCCTGCGCCTTCAACTTTTGGTCAAACGACAACCTCCCCCAAGTTCCGCCTCCGACGCCCACGGGCATCTCGATCGTCCCCGGACTCTGTGAGGGCGAGGCTGCCGCGCAGGTCTTCACGCTCCCCATGGGAACGCCCAAGCAGAAGCTCGAACAGGTCGCTGTCGGGTTTGCAGACCAGTTCGGCGCCGGCACGTTCACGGCGACCGCGAACATCGAGATCTACAACGGCGTCACGTTCAGCGGCGGCATTCCGATCCTCGGCCCCAAGATCTTCGACCTCAACGCCGACACGAGCTCGAGTGCGCAGCTGACGAGCGGCGGCATCAACACGTTCGACCTGTCGTCCGAGAACATCATCGTCGGTGACGGTGTCGACAACTTCGTCGTCGCCTGGCGCATGAACATCAACATGAATGGCAGCTGCGCGAGCGGATACACGGCGAACTTCTTCACGGACAACCCTTCGCCGGGCGGTGGGTGCAACACGACGCCCCAGACGAGCCTGATCGACATCGCCGGCCAGGGCTGGCGCGACGCGAGCACGGCCACGGTGTCCGGCTTCCCGCTCTGCCCGATCTTCTACAACGGCAACTGGGTGATCCGCGCCTGTTCGAGTGACGCCGGCACGATCACGTGTCAGCCGAGCCTCGGCCTGCAGGGCCCCGGCAACGTCACGCTGTCGGTCTGCGGCGGCGACCTGTCCACAGGCACGACCGCCGACTTCCTGCTGACGAACGCACCGCCGTTTGCCATCACGACGATGCTGATCTCGACAAACCTGAACCCGCAGTTCTCGCCGAAGGTGTTCGGCACGCTCGGTCCGCTCCCGCCGCTCTTCATCCTCGGCGTGTCCACGGACGGCAGCGGCCAGCTGAACATCCCCGACGGCGTCCCTGGCGGCAGCGGCCCCGTCTCGATCTACATCCAGGCCGTCGTCGTCGACGACACACAGATCAAGGACTTCGCGGTCTCGAACACCCTCGATCTGCAGTTCTTGCCGTAGCGCCGCAGCACCCGTTCGAGTGACCGCGCCGCTCGCGACCCATCACGTGGTCGTGGGCGGCGCGCTCGTTGAAGACGACTTCGCCGCCTTGATCGAGAGCTGTTCCTTCGTCGGCTCGCCGCTCAGCAGGATCGCAACCCAGCGCATGTCGCCACTCGACTGCAGCGCGACCTTGCACGCCATCGTGAGCGGCACGGACAGCACCATGCCCAACGGTCCGAGCACCCAGCCCCAGAACACCAACGACAGGAACACGACGAGCGTCGAGAGGCCCAGGCCCCGACCGAGCAGTCGCGGCTCGATGACGTTGCCGACGAGCATGTTGACGGCCACGAAGCCGGCGAGCACGAGACCCGCCGTCGAGGCGCCGAGCTGGATCCAGGCGAGCAGCACCGCGGGCACCGCGGCGAGGATCGACCCGAGATTGGGGACGAAGTTCAGCAGGAACGCAAGCAGGCCCCAGAGCAGCGGAAAGTCGACGTCGAGCCACGTCAGCCAGATTGCGACGAGGACACCCGTGAGGACGCTGACGAGCGTCTTGAGCAGCATGTAGTGGTTCACGTCGTCGGCGATCGACATGATGCGTTCGAGCAACTCGCGACCGTTGCGCCCACTGATCGCGAGGATCTTGCGCGGCATCGTCGAGACCTCGAGCAGCATGAAGACGACGGTCAGCAGGATCAGCAGTGCGTTCGTGGCGAGGCTTGCGGCCTCCGACAGGTACGTGACGCTCTGCGTCAGAATCGAGCCCAGGTCGAAGAACTCGAGCACCGTCTTCTTGATCCGGCCGAGGTCGATGTCCGACAGGGTGACGGACTTCGTCTCGCCCGTCGCCGCGGCCTCCTTCAGCGCATCGTTGACGGCATCTTCCACGGCTTCGGCGAGCGCCTCGACGTCGCCGAGATCCTCCGCGTCGGGCGCCGGGTCGTCCGCTACCTGCGGGACCTCCTCGTCAACCGCGGCGGCCACGTCGTCGTCCTCGTCGGCGGCCACGTCGTCGGGGGCGGCTACGCCGGCAGCCACGCCGACGTCGGGGGAGCTTCCCGCGGTCTCGGCGTTCGGCTCACCGTTCGGCTCACCTTCGAAGCCGAAGAAGGACAGGATCTCCGTCGGCGGTTCCCACTCCAGCACCTTCTTTTGCGCAGCCTCCAGCCGCGCCTCGTAGGTGGGGAGATTGTCTTTGAACGAGCTGATCGAACGCGTGACGACGGTGGTCACGAAGAGCCCGGCGAGGGACAACGCACCGAGCACCGTGAGCATCGCCAGCCACGTCGGCAAACCGCGTTTCTTCATCGCCGAGATCGGCGGGCCCGCGAGCACGGCGATGAAGAGCGAGAAGAGGAACGGCACGAGAATCTCGCGCGACGCCTTCATGCCGGCCACGATGATGACGAAGCAGGCGCCGACGATGAGCGCGCGTCCGCCGAGCGTCTTTGACTGCGGCGTCACGGCCTTGCGCACTGACGGACGTCCCGGAGCGGGCGCCGAGCGCGATGACGGCTTCGTCGTGTCGCCGCTCGGCTTCTTGCGACGCACCGACGCGCCCGGCGACGACTCCTTGGAGCCCGCCGACGACGGCGCCTTCGAGCGCTTCTTCTTGCTCGTCTTCGAGCGCTTCTTGCCGTCCGGCGGCCTGCCGTCAGCCATCGTCAACTCCCTTCCAAGCGAACACGCCGCGCATCGCGCGGTCTGCGCGACGCGCGGCGCGTCACCATCACACCAACTGCGGTGCCGTGATCAGAAGTGCATGTTGATCACGGGCAACCAACGCAGCCACTCGGGGTTCGACTCGATGTGGTTGAGCAACCCGATCTGAACGCCGCCCATGTCTTCGGCACTGTTGAAGATGCCGATGTTGAGGCCGTGGGCGATGCTGTGTGCACGCGTGTAGGCGCCGATCGTGAGGCCGTCCATGTGGTTGGCCTGGGCGATCAGACCGCCGATCGTGAGACCCGACGTGTGGTCGGCTTCGACGCGGTAGAGCGCGGCCGTGAGCCCGGCCAGACGCGCCGAACCGAGGCCGTCGCTCGAGCCCCATTCGTCGTCACCCGCCACGACGGCGAGCCCGGCGATGTTGATGCCCGTCATCGAGCCACCCGACATGGCCGCAAGACCGGCGAGGTTGATGCCGGTCATGTGGCCGTCGGCCACCGCCGCGAGACCGCCGACGTTGAGACCTTCCTGGCTGCCATCCGCCACGACGGCGAGGCCACCGACGTTGACGCCGGTCATGTCGTGGTCGGCGACGGCCGCGAGGCCACCGAGCGAGATGCCCGTCATGCTGCCACCCGACATCACGGCGAGGCCACCGGCCTGGATACCATCCATCGAGCCATCGGCCGCAGCCGCGAGGCCACCGAGCTGGATGCCCTCCATCGACGACTCACCCATCGTGGCGAGGCCGCCGAGCGTGACGCCCTCGACCGTGCCGCCCGTCGACGTGGCAAGAAACGCGCCCGAAATCCCCTGCATGTATCCATCGATGACCGTTGCGAGACCGGCCAGCTGGACGCCCGCAGCGTTGCCCTCCGTGCCCGTCGCGAGGCCGGCGGCCGAAACACCGACGAGCTCCTTGCCGGAGAACGTCAGCAGCCCGCCGACGTTGAGGCCGTGCAGGTACTCGTCCGCGTAGGTGCCGATCAGGCCGGCCGAGATGCCATCGAGGTGATCGGCGCGCGGGCCGATGAGCCCGAGGTTGATGCCCGTCATCTGGCCGTTGGGGCTCGAGGACGGGATCCAGAGCGACGTGTTGATGCCGCGCAGACGCTCGACGTCGTGATCGACGAGGTTGAAGCGAATGCCGTCCCAGACGGGAGCGTTGCCGAAGCTGATTCCCTTGCCGTCGAGGCCGATATCGAGGCTCGACTGCCACGTACCGCCCGAGAGCATCGGCGGCGCCGTGGCGACCGCCAGGCGCTGTGCAGCGCTCGGAGCAACAGCGACGTTGGCCTCGAGGGCCTCACCACCGGACGTCGGGAGGAGCGTCGTCGCGAGCATGCAGGTCCATGCCGTGATCATCATTGATTGGTCTCCATCGGGCCGACGCTTCGCGCGCGCGCGGAAGGGTCTTGCCCAGCTTTTCGAATCTCGATGTAGGCACGGCCTGCGAGGCGCAGGCTGCCCAGAACCGTCGTCAAACACGATACAACGCCCATGACCCGAATCGATACGGCTTCGTGGGGCCTTCCTGGCGTCCTCGGTGGGCTCGGCAGCGCGATTCGGCACCGCGCGAGCCTCTGGCCGGGGCCCGCGCGCGGGGATTCGCGGCCTCCCGACGCGCCGGCGAGGCGCTGCCCGCCGTCACCACGGAAAGCGCCGCTCGACGCGGTCCCACGCCCCGACGACGGAGCCGAGACTGTCGCTTCGGCAGTAGATCGCCGTGCGAAGTCCGCGATAGGCTGCCGACGCGCACCCTGCGCCACCCCCGGACCCGCCCTCCGTTCCCTGGAGCTCCCCACGTGTCGCAGCATCCCCGCGCCGGCCTGCCCGCCGAACCCTCCGACCTCGTCGATGTCGCCCAGCTTCTCGCGGCCTACCAGAACGACACGCCCGACGCGTCCGACCCGCTCCAGCAGGTCTCCTTCGGCACCTCCGGCCATCGCGGGTCGTCGTTGAAGACGAGCTTCAACGAGGCGCACATCCTCGCGATCACGGAGGCCATCGTCCGCTACCGCAAGCAGCAGGGGACGACCGGCCCGCTCTTCCTCGGCGCCGACACCCACGCTCTCTCCGAGCCCGCCCGCCGCACGGCACTCGAGGTGCTCGCGGCCCACGGCGTCACGGTGATGATCGACGCCGAGGACGGCTTCACGCCCACGCCGGCGATCTCCCACGCGATCCTCGCCCACAACCGCGGCCGCACCGACGGCCGCGCCGACGGCATCGTCATCACGCCGTCGCACAACCCGCCCGAGGACGGCGGCTTCAAGTACAACCCGCCCCACGGCGGCCCGGCCGACACCGACGCCACCGGCTGGGTCCAAGACACCGCGAACGCCCTGCTGGCCGGCGGCCTCGCCGACGTCAAGCGCATCGACCACGCCGCCGCGCGCGCGGCCTCGACGACGATCAAGCACGACTACATCGACGCCTACGTCTCCGACCTCGGCAACGTCATCGACATGGACGCCATCGCCGGCGCCCAGCTCAAACTCGGCATCGACCCGATGGGCGGCTCCGGTATCGCCTACTGGGAACCGATCGCGGCGCGCTACGGCCTGAACATCAACGTCGTGAACCCGACAATCGACCCGACGTTCCGGTTCATGCGCCTCGACAAGGACGGCCGCATCCGCATGGACTGCTCGTCGCCCTACGCGATGGCCGGTCTCGTCGAGCTCAAAGACCGCTTCGACATCGCCTGCGGCAACGACACCGACTACGACCGTCACGGCATCGTGACGCCGAGCGTCGGGCTCATGAACCCGAACCACTACCTCGCCGTCGCGATCCGCTACCTCTTCAGCCATCGCCCCAACTGGCGCGCCGACGCCGCGATCGGCAAGACGTTGGTGAGTTCGAGCATGATCGACCGCGTCGCCGCGAGCCTCGGGCGTCGTCTCGCCGAGGTGCCGGTGGGCTTCAAGTGGTTCGTCGACGGACTGCTCGACGGGTCGTTCGGCTTCGGCGGCGAAGAATCGGCCGGCGCGTCGTTCCTGCGCAAGGACGGCACGGTCTGGACCACCGACAAGGACGGCATCATCCTCGACCTCCTCGCGGCCGAGATCACGGCGACCACGGGCAAGGACCCCGGCGTCCACTACAGCCAACTCACCGAAGAGTTCGGCACGCCGATCTACGAGCGTCTCGACGCCCCGGCGACGCGCGAGCAGAAGGCCAAGCTCAAGTCGCTCTCGCCATCAGACGTCCCCGCCTCCGAGCTCGCCGGCGAGAAGATCACGGCCACGCTCACGGCGGCTCCCGGCAACGGCGCGGCGATCGGCGGGCTGAAGGTCTGCACGGAAAACGGCTGGTTCGCCGCGCGCCCGTCGGGCACCGAGGACGTCTACAAGATCTACGCCGAAAGCTTCGGCGGACGCGACCACCTCACGCGCATCCAGACGGAAGCCCAGGCGATCGTCTCGAACGTCTTCGCCGCGGGATGAAGGCGGCGCCATTGCTCGTGGCGCTCGCGGGCTGCACGGGAGACCGCGCCCCCGAGCCGCTTCCGCTCGACATGCACGCCTCGTTCGGAGCGACGGTGATCGCCGAGGACATGCTCCTCGTGCATGACGACGAGGTGGGTGACATCGTCGTCGCCGAGGTGAGATTCACGACCGACGCGCAGCGCGTCGAGTTCCTCGTGACGGGACGCAAGCGCGGGGCGGAGTCAGCTCTGCCCGCGATCATCGAGGAGACGACGACGTTCTCGCCCACGGCCGTCTGCGCGCTGCGTCCCGTCGGCAACGTGTTATTCATCGCCGGTTGGAATGAAGGAACCGCGACGGCGATCCTCGAGGAATGGACGTTGGACGGCTGGGCGCTCGCCACCACGCACGACGAGAAGGGCAAGGAGCATACGCTGTTCACGCCTCCGGACATCTCGCGCAGGCGCCTCTTCGAACGCGGTGACGTCCGTCCGGTCGTCGACATCGAGTGCGCACCGTTCTCAGGCGAACGCGGTCACCTGTGGCTCATGGAGTACGACGGTGATCGCCGCATCCTCGCCCACGACATCGCCACGAGTTCGCTCTTCTCGAGCCCCGTCGACAGCGGCGCGTCGTTTGAACCGCTCACGGGGCGCTATTCGATGGAAGGCTTCCTCCACGAGACCGACGGCTTCGTGATGTTCTGCCGCTCGTACCCGCCGTGGTCGAGTCCCGTCGGGAACCAGCCCTCCGTGACTTTCATCGATGCCGACCTCGACGGAACCTTCGAGGAGCGCCGCGCATTGATCACGGAGCGCGACATCACGACACGCTTCACGCACGATCGCTGGGTCATCGAGTACTGACCAGCACTATTCATGGACGATCTGCTGCGGTCGCATCTGAAACCTTCCTGGCAGTGTTAACGCGACGTTGCTGATCCTCAACGGGCGAAGCAGGCAGCCTGTGCGCGTTGCCCGGTGCATACCTCAACGCTCACATAGGTTGAGTTCCGCACACCGGCGGCGTTCTCTTGCCTGCGATTGAGCACGGAGATCGTCACGCTCATGCGCTCGTTCGCTATGCGTGGGCACGCTCACGACATAACGTGTGCTGTATGCCCATCGTCGGGACGAGGTGCGATCGCACGTCCCGACGTCCTCGCACTCCCAATCAACCAGCGAGATGACCATGTCTTCATCGAACCGTTTCCTGCATGTGACAACGACGGCCCTGCTTGTCTTCACGGCGGCGGCGCACACGGCTGCGCAAACACCTCAGGCTATCGGGGACGCGCTCTTGGACGACCTGGCAACCGCAGACGAGGCCTTCGCGCTCACGTTGAACACGTACAGTGCGGTGCTCGATCAGATCTCGGCCGTCACCTTCGACGACGCCCAGGCAACTGAGACACTCACGCTCTACCAGACGGTCATGGCGTCCGCGTTCGGCGAGGTGTACTCGTCGAACACGAGTGGTCTGCTCACGACACCCGCGCTCCTTCCCGCCGTTTCGAGCGCGCTCCTCAACACCTCGATCTTCTCGGAGATCGCGTTGTGGCCCGCGGATGCCAATGTGTTTTGGGACGCAACCGCATGGGGGCCGCTGCCCGCATCGGGCTTCGAGCCTTTCGTCTACGTGGGTCGCCTGAACGGGGCGCGGGAAGTGATCGGCTACATGATGGTTGGGCACTTGGGCGATCTCGGCTTCGTGCGCTGCACGACGGAGCCTGGTTGCGAGTGGACGACCTTCGTTCCCATGGCGTTCACCAGCGCCGAAGGACCGCTCACGGGCGCCGAACTCGGGACCGTCCTCCGGGGCACCGTGAACGGAACCTGGACGCCTGGCAGCCTGTGGACCTGGGTTGACGCCGTTGTTGTTCCGCAGCAGCTCGGGAGCTCAGATCGGGGCGCGCCGGAGATTCGCCCGGTTGATCAGGGGACGTGGTTGAGCGGTCCGGACTTCACGGCATGTGGGGCAGATGTTGCCGCTGCGCACTTGACGGCCATCGCTGCCATCGCTGCAAACTATTCAGCAGCCACCGCCCCGCTCGTCGCGCTGCAATCAGCAGCGGCCGCGGCGATAGGAGAAGGCGCGGCGTCGGGGTTCGCATCGTCGGCGGCGGGTCACGAGAATCCGATTTCTGCGGGCATTGCGGGAAGCATCGGCGGATTGGCTGGTGGTTTGTCTGCTGCGGCCGCCTTCAACAACGCGAACTCGGCTGCGATCGCAAACGCAACGGCCGCAGCGGACGCGGCAGCGGCGCAGGCCCAAAGCGATCGCTGCGACGCCCTTCGGGACGCGCTCGATGATCTCATCGAATGTGCCGAGGAACACTGCTCGCAGATCGTCGAGCACATCGAAGAGGGAAAGGTCGAGGCACTCGCGAACGCCGGCTGCTCGTGACGTTGCCGAACGCAACGCCCAGAGCCGATCCGACACCCACGCCGAGGACACCAATCGTCGATCAGGAAGTGACTCTGCACGACCCGTTACACTATTAGCCATGTCGACTCCGACCGCCTCACCGCGCGACTTCATCACCACGCGCTGGAGTCTCGTCGCCTGTGCCGGTCACTCATCGAGCGACGAACGACACGCCGCGCTCGCGCAGGCGCCGCTCGAGTTCCTCGCGCTGTGCCGGCGTGATGTCGATGCACTCGTGACCTGAGATGCACGGGAGCCCGTGGTGCCTGCGATCGCCGGTGCAAAACCCGGCCACTAAAGGAGTGACGCGAAGGGCTCCGTCACGTTTCCATCGTTCACGACGAACGACACCATGGAACGCTCGGCCATCGGTCACTCATCGCCACTGTCGTCCGAACACTTCTTCTGATTCGACAGCATGAGGCCACTCCCGATGGCCGTGCCGACTCCTGCGCCGATCGCAACACCGATGGCGACGTTGCCGAGCGCAACGCCCAGAGCCGTTCCGACACCAGCGCCAATCCCCACGCCGACACCGATCCAGACCGCTGAGGTGTCGTTCTCACTCTTGCTCTCGCATGCCATGGCACTTCTCCTTGAGATGACATCGATCGTCGCACAGGAAGTGACTCTGCACGACCCGTTACACTGTCGGCCATGTCGACTCCGACCTCTTCACCGCGCGACTTCATCACCACGCGCTGGAGTCTCGTCGCCTGTGCCGGTGACTCATCGAGCGACGAACGACACGCCGCCCTCGCTCAGCTCTGCAAGGTCTATTGGCCGCCGCTCTACGCCTTCGCGCGCCGGCGTGCAGCCAACGACCACGAGGCACGCGATCTCGTTCAGGGGTTCTTCGCGCGACTGCTCGAACGCAACGACATCGCCGTAGCAGCGCGCGAACGCGGACGCTTCCGGGCCTATCTCATCACGGCGCTCAAGCACCACATCATCAACGCGGCCGAGCTGGGGCGCGCGGCCAAGCGCGGCGGCGGAGCGGCGCCGCTGTCACTCGACTTCGACGACGCCGAGCGGCGCATCGACCCGAGCGGCCCCGAGACGCCCGAGGAGATCTTCGACCGCCAGTGGGTCGTCACGCTGCTCGACGAGGTCTTCACGAAGCTGCGTGACGAGTTCGTGACACGCGGTGACAAGCACGAGCAGGACGCGCGCGAGGAACGCTTCGAGATCCTCAAGCCGTCGATCGCCGGCGCGGCGCCGCATGGCTCGCAAGCCGACATCGCGGCGACTCTCGGCCTCACGGACGGGGCCGTCCGGGCGCTCATCCACCGCCTCCGCGCGCGCTACCGTGAACTGCTGCGCGCCGAAGTCGCCGACACGGTCGCCCACCCCGACGACGTCGACGATGAGATTGCCCTGCTCTTCGCTGCGTTCAGAAAAAGACCCCGGATCGCGTAACGTTTCGCCCCGCGTCCTGCATGAGGGGGAGAGCCCCCTCGGTAGGAGAAACCAGATGACCGCCGTCGACCACGACACGACCTGCGCCTCCTGCGGCGCGCCGCTGAGCGCCTCGCGCGTCGAGGGCCTCTGCCCGGGCTGCCTGCTGCGCGCCGGCATGCCCCAGGCGGCCGAGGCCGAGACGCTCGCGCGCCTGCTGCCGCAGTACGAGATCTTCGAGTGCATCGGCCGCGGCGGCATGGGCGCCGTCCACCGCGCGCGTCAGAAGAGCCTCCACCGCGAGGTTGCGATCAAGCTGCTCGCGCAAGAGGTCGTCGAGCGGCCCGGGTTCATCGAGCGCTTCGAGCGTGAGGCCCGCGCGCTGGCGATCCTGAACCACCCGAACATCGTCGTCGTTCACGACTTCGGCTCCGTCGAGGGCCACGTCTACCTCGTGATGGAGTACGTCGACGGCGTCAACCTGCGTCACCTCATGCGCCAGAAGCAGCTCACACCCGAGCAGGCCCTCGCGCTCGTCCCGCAGATCTGCGAGGCCTTGCAGTATGCGCATGAACGCGGCGTCGTGCACCGCGACATCAAGCCCGAGAACATCCTGCTCGACAAGGACGGGCGCGTGAAGATCGCCGACTTCGGCCTCGCGAAGCTCATGAACCTCGAGCCCGACGCGCGCACGCTCACGGCGTCGCACCAGGTGATGGGGACGCCGCGCTACATGTCGCCCGAGCAGGCCGAAGGATCGCCGATCATCGATCACCGCGCCGACATCTACAGCCTCGGTCTCGTGTTCTACGAGATGCTCACGGGCGAGCTTCCGATGGGACGCTTCGAGCCGCCCTCGGAACTCGTCGACCTCGACTCGCGCCTCGACGATGTCGTGCTCAAGAGCCTCGCGAAGTCACCTGACCGTCGCTATCAACATGCGAGCGAGGTGAAAACCGCGATCGAGCACATCGACCGCGAGCCGCCGATCGCACCCGACACCTCGGGCACGACGCTCGAAGGAGAAGAGGCGGAGAACATGCTTTGGGCATGCTTGTGTCTCATCATGCCCGTCCTCGCATACATGGGAGCGGTCTGGGCCGAGTCTTGGTGGCCGCTCGCCGCGCTCTTTCTCCCGGGCGCTGGCATCGGGTCGTACTACCCGAGCAAGACCCTCGACCACTCGGCGCAGATCTTTGTCGCCCTGACCTTCCTGATGAGCATGGGAGCTCTCATCGGCGTGATGTGGGCTCTCGAATCGGCGAGCCCTCTGTTCGCGCTGATGCTGTTCGTCGGCGGTCTGGCTTCGGGCTCCGAAGAAGAACGCGAACGTCTGCGCAAGAAAGCGAAGGAAGAGAAGAAGCGCCGCAAGCAGAACAAGGAGCGCGCCGCGAACGCCTGATAGCCCGTTGGAAAAGTCATCCGGCGCGACGCACGCACCCGAGCGCGCCTGCTGACGTCAGTGCACGGCGGGCGTGATCGCGAGCCGTTCGTTCGCGATGTCGATGATGACGATCTTGTCTTCGAGGAGCGCGCAGCCGATCGCCGGTTCGGACGACGGGTTGAAGAAGTTAACGTCGAGCCCCGCGAACTCGTGGCCGGCGACGACACAGCGCTCGCCCATCGTGCCGCGCCACCAGTCGAGCTCGGCATAAACCGTACGGACCGAGCCGGCGTCGCGCAGTTCACCCTGGATGCCGAAGCGGTCGCGCGCTTCCCACGGCAGCGAGAGGCCCAGCGGACTGCCCGTGTCGACCAGCGCTTGGACCGTGCTGCTACCGATGTCGAACGGAACGTGCGGCAGGCCGCTCCAGTCTTCGTAGGCGACGACGTGGTCGTCGCCGAGGTCGAGAGAGCCGCGCTGGAAAGTGAGGCGATCGTCGACGAAGTCGATCGACGTGAGGAGGTCGGCGAAGAGCGGGAAGCCGATGAGGCCGACGAAGGGCTTGTCGTCCGGAGCGACGAATCGGAAGTCATCCGTGAGGGCTGCGACGCTCGCGAAGCGCACGCCACCGAGGTCGAGCGCCTCGACGCCCCTGAGCTCTCGGATCTCGACGCGGCCTGCGCCGTCGGTGTTGTCCGTGTCGCCGATGAGCGGGAGGCCGAGTTGATCGGCGACCGTCGCGTCGAGGGCCAGCGGGAAGGAACATCCTGTGTCGACGAGGAAGAGATAGGGGCCTTGGCCGTTCACCCACGCATGCACGAGCGGCGTGCCGTCTCGTACCGATATCGGGACATCGACTCGTTGGAAGTCGAGCGTGGTCAGCTCCGACGACCAGTGCGGTTGTGGGACGGGCGCGACGAGGTGCTTCGGCAGCGCGCTGGCACCGCTCGCGACGAGCGCGCCGACGGCGATCAGCGCACCGAGAATGAGGGCCGCGGCGACGGCCTGTACGACCGCATGGCCGGAACGAGACGAGATCGGCATCAGTTTCGTGGTGACGAACGAGGCGAGAGGACGGGTAAGACATGAGGACGCAGGCGTCGCGTCCCCATGAGAATACGCCAGCTCCGACGCACCGCCCGGCCAGGGCCATGACGGTCCGTTCAGTGCACGTCTCAACCCGAGCCCCCCGCCGGTTGCGGTCTCGCCAGGGCAGGGGTAGCCTCCCCCACTTCTCCTCCGCCGCATCCTTGAGTCCGACCCATGAGTCAAGCCGCCCGACTGATCCTGTCGTTCGTTGTGTTCCTGGTTGCCATCTCGGCCGCTCACGGCGTCATGAACCTGGGCTGGCTGGACGACACCGGGCGCGAACAGCTCGTCGTCGCCCACCTTCCGGTGACATGACACCTCACGTGTCCCGTGACCAGTTGGGTCACACATCAGTCCACCGAAGGCACGGTCTTCCGATCGAAGCGCTACACGAGTTGGCCTTCGATGACGGAGGATATCGACGCCGGCAACCTGCACGCCGCTTTCATCCTTGCGCCGCTCGCGATGCAGATGGCGCGCTCGGGCAAGACGCCGGTCAAGATCGTGCACCTCGGGCATAGAGACGGCACGGCAATCGTGGTGCCGATCGACGCGCCCTATCAGACGTTCGCCGACCTGCGCGGAACGCGCATGGCGATCCCGCACCGCTACGCAAACCAACGCATCCTCGTCGAGAAGATGAAAGTCGACTACGGCTTCACGGACGACGACCTGCACCTCATCGACTACCCGCCGCCGGAGATGCCCTCGGCACTCAAGAGCGGCGCCTTCGAGAGCTACATCGTCGGCGAGCCCTTTGCGGCCAAGGCCGAGATGGACGGCTTCGGCCGCGTACTCCACCACACGAAGGACATCTGGCCGAACTTCATCTCGTGCGTGCTGATCGTCACGCAGGAGCTCATCGACACGCAGCCGGCGAAGGTCCAGGAACTGGTGACGGGCATCACAGCGTCGGGCAAGTGGCTCGACGAGGGCGACGAACGACTGCTCGAAGGGCTCGTCATGGAAAGTGACGCCACGGCTGCCGACGGCGATGGCGGGCGCGTGATCGTGCCCGACGGTTTCGGGCGCACGCCGCGCATGCAAGCCGCGATGATCGCCGCCCAACAGCGCTACTACAACCAGAACCCCGAGCTGCTGAAGTTCGTCCTCACGAAGCCGGTCGACCGCGTGAAGTACACCGACCTCGAACTTGCTCGCGATGAGTTCGAGGAGATCCAACGCTGGGCCGAGAAGCTCGGCTTCTTCGCACTGCGTCCCGTGACGCCGGACGACCCGTTCGACTTCCTCGACTACTGCGACCCGCGCTTCGAGCAGGCACGTCTTCCCGACCTCCCGCTGCAGGAAGCATCCAGGTGAATCCGCGCACGTTCCTCCCGGCACTCGTCGGCTTCACGGTCTTCGTGGGCTTCTGGCACCTCGCCACGCTCGGCAACTCGATCGGCGACCTGCCCGGCCCTTGGATCACGATCGTCGGCCTGATCGACGTCGCGCGCCAGGGCTTGCTGTGGAAGAACATCGTCGCGTCGGTCTTTCGCGTGGCGTGGGGCTTCAGCCTCGCGGCGCTGATCGGGATCCCGCTCGGCATGGCGTTCGGTTGGTTCCCGCGCCTGCGCAACATGTTCAACCCGCTGATCCAGGCGCTGCGCCCGATCTCGCCGATCGCGTGGCTGCCCTTCGCCGTGATCATGTTCGGCGGCACCGCGATGTCGAGCGACCTCTCGGCGATCTTCCTGATCTTCCTCTCGGCCTTCTTCCCGATCATCACCTCGTCGACGTCGGCGATCGCTTCGCTCGACGTGAAGTACGTGCGCTCGGCGGAGAACTTCGGCGTCAATGGGCTCGAGTTCTTTCGGCGCGTTGCATTGCCGGCTGCGCTGCCGCAGATCCTCACGGGCCTGCGCCTCGCGCTCGGGATCGCATGGGTCGTCGTCGTGGCGGCCGAGATGCTCGGTGTCGAAACCGGCCTCGGCTACCAGGTCATGGACTCCCGCAACGCACTACGAATGGACTACGTGTCGGCCGCGATGGTCGTGATCGCCGTGATCGGGTTGCTGCTCGACACGGCCATGGCGCGCGTCGAGTCGACAGCCCTGGCACGCCGCGGGATGGCGCAACGATGAGTGAACCGGCATCGAAGATCGTCGTGCGCGACGTCTACAAGACCTTCTCGACGAAGAAGGACGACGTGCAGGTGCTGGATGGCGTCAACCTCGAGGTGCGCGAAGGCGAGTTCCTCGCGATCGTCGGACCGTCGGGCTGCGGCAAGTCGACGCTGCTCAACTGCATGGCCGGCTTCGAGAAGGTCACGTCGGGTTCGATCGACATCGACGGCGAAGGCATCGTCGGCCCGTCGCGCAAGCGCGTGTTCGTCTTCCAGGAGACCGGGATCTTTCCGTGGTACTCCGTGTGGGACAACATCGGCTTCGGGCTCGGGAAGAAGATGGCGTTCGATGAGAAGCACGAGATCGTGATGAAGTACATCAATCTCGTCGGACTCCAAGGCTTCGAGAAGGCGTTCCCCAACGAGCTGTCGGGCGGCATGAAGCAGCGCGTCGAGTTTGCGCGCGCGCTGGCCGTCGAGCCCGACGTGCTGTTCCTCGACGAACCCTTCGGCGCGCTCGATGCGTTCACGCGCCTCGAGATGCGGCGCGAGATCGTGCACATCTGGCAGGAAACCAAGAAGACGTGCATCCTGGTGACGCACGACGTCGAGGAGGCCGTCGAGCTGTCCGACCGCATCGCCGTCATGACGCGCCGTCCGGCCGTCGTTCACTCGGTCATCGACAACCCCAACTCGCGTCCCCGCGACCCCGACGACAGTGGCTGTCGCGAACTCAAGGACCAGGTCTTCGAGATCCTCGGCGTCGAGCGCCGCGTCTGACCGAAGAGCCGCGTTTGACCGAGGCGAGGGAGAGCCATGACAACGAAGGGCCCTGCGAAGCGCGGAGTGGGCCTCGTCGTGGTGCTCGCCGCCGTGATCGGCGTCGTCGCATACTTCGTGCTCGACGGTGAAACGCAGGCAGACCTCGGCGCCATCGCACCGACGGCGTCCGAGCGACGCGAGTCGAAGACACCGCTTGCGGAGCGCGCCCGTTCCGTCTCGCAGCTGGCCAGGTTCGCGTGCCACGTGCATCCTGGGAGCGTTGGGAAGCGCGAGTCGAGCACAGTGATCGAAGGAGCTGACGATGGCAGCGGGACAGGTTGGGAAGCGCGGAGTCGGTTTGATTCTCGTGCTCGTGGTCCTGGGCCTCGTTGCGCGTCTGTGGTTCGAGGACCGCGCGCCGGCTGACGTCGACATCATCGATGAAGCCACCAGCACGCCGCGGCAGTCAGCGCCGCTGACACCGGACACCGAGGCCGAGCCCCTCGCCGTGGAGCCTGCCGCAGACGCCGAAACGGAGTCCGCCGAAGACGCGCCCGCAGACAGCAAGCCGTCGGCGCCTTGGTCGATCCGTTGGAGACTCGCCGATCAGGAAGACCGTGAAGTCGATCTCTATCAGCTGCTGAATACGGGCCTGCTCCCGTCCCTGCCTGCGCGAGCCACGATCACCGCGGTCGACAGCGCCGGAACGGTGGACGAGCACCGGATCGAGATCGAGCCCTTCTTCCGCGTTAGCGGTGTGATCGAGACGTCGCTCGAGTCGCCGGTCGACGTCACACTCGACCTCAACCGGGTCACCTTCAAAGGTGTCGCCACGCGTGGACCACCAACCGTCACCTTGCGTCCAACCGAGTTGCTCGTGGCGCCCGACATGGCGCAGGTCACCTTCGACAGCAAAGTCCCGCTCGACATGGTGGCGACGATCGAAACCACCGCGTATACCTCGCGCCTCTCGACACCCACGATTCCACGCGGAGCACCGATCGCCTGGTTTCCCCGCGGCCATTACGAGTACCGCGCCATCGTCGGCGACGGACGCACCGCGTACGGCGAGTTCATGGTGCACGACGAGCAGCCGATGATCGTCGAGGTCGTGATTGCGGAGCCGACATCGCTCAGCGGCATGCTCCGTCCCGCGCCGCGTGACCGTGAGTCGGTGACGTTGATGGGACACGTCGCGTCGGCCCCGTGGACATCGCTCGCGCGGACGACCGTCGCGCAGGACGGCGCCTACCGATTCGCGCAGCTCGCCCCGGGTACGTATTCCTTCGTCGTCGAACGCCGGACCGACGAGGCGATCACCCTCTCGCACACCGACACCGACCACGCGGTTCTCGAAGGCGCGAACACGGCCACGCTCATCGACGAGCACGTCGGCAACGAAGGCACGCTCGTCGTGCGCAACCGCGGGCGAGGCACGCTCCGCATCGTTGACACCCGCGGCACGACACACGCGATGCTCCCGCTCCGCGACGAGGGCGAGCAGAGATTCATCCTCGGACGCGACGACTACAGCTATTGGGCCGGTGGCGGAAGCACCACAGAACCCGTCGTGCGCGAAGGCACCTTCTCGATCGGAGCGATCCCGACGGAGATCGAGATCAACCTCGGAGGTGACGGCGAGATGGAGTCAGCGTCGGCGGCGAAGGTGCGGTGATGGCGTCGACGAAGAAGGTCGGATTCGCGATCGTTGTCCTCGTTGCGTTGGTCGCCGTCGTCTTCGTCATCACAGACAACACATCTCGGCCCGCCGACGTGGACTCGCAGACGATCGTGAGCGACGACGCGACCGTTCAGAGTGCTCCGCTTGCCGTCACGGCCGACGCGGTTCGTTTCGCGAACACCGAGGTCGCGGAGGACGCTCCCGAGACCGAGCCCGTCGCTGCGCCCGAGCCGGCGCCGTTCGACGATTGGAGTGACGAGGACAAGAGCCGCTGGTACATCACCTGGCGACTTGTCGACGAGTTCGGGGACGAGCTCGGCACCGCGCAGCTGCACAACGCCGGCGTCTTCAATGGGTGGACATCGACGGGCGTGCTTGCTGTCACAGACAACGTGGGAACGACGGAATCGCACATCACGCTCGACGCGTTCTCGACGGGGTCCAGCGTGTACACGACGCGCCGCTCGCCCGTCGACGTCAAGCTGACGCTCGGTCACATGACGTTCCAGGGCATCGCAACGACACAGCGTCCAGACGTCGAGCTCCGGGCGCTGGGTCCGATTGAACCGCCAGGACATGCGAACGTGATGTTCGAGGCAGACCGCGCCATCGCGATCGTCGAAACCGTTGATCTCGACTCGCACTCGTCGCGCGTCGTGCTGCACTCCATGGACGAGCCCGGCCCGCTCACAGCCTTCTTCGCCCCCGGCCGCTACGCCTTCGCAGCCAAGGCCCACGGACCGCTGCGCGAACCGCACCCCCTCTTCTTCGGTGAGTTCACCATCGAGGGCTCAGAACCCAAGACGGTGCATGTCGACTTCCGCAACCCCGCGACCGTGCTCGGCACCCTCGTGCCGGTGCCCAAAGCCGGCGACACCGTCGTCGTCCGTGCCGTTCCCACGGCGTCGTGGACGTCTGTGCGCTTTGCGGCGCGGGTTGCTGGAGACGGATCGTTCACGATCGAAGGCGTCGCACCCGGCGCCTACACATGGGCGATTCACCGCAAGAACGGCGACGGCGAAACCATCTCGGCGGGTGTCTCGGGCGCAACGCTCGCCGAGAATGAGAACCGCGTGACGGTCGTCGACGCCGGCGTGGTCGGCGGCGGCACACTCACGCTCCGCGTCAACAAAGCCGGCGGTCGCGTTCATCTCCTCGACGAGTTCGGCAGGCTCTGGTCGGCCTACGACGTGTCGACCGAACGAGCCGCGATCGTGACTCTGCCTCGCGGGAACTACGCCTACCTCGCCCGTGCCGAAGTCCCCGACGGTGGCATGGTGACGCGTGAAGGCACGTTCACGATCGAGTCCGAGCCACTCGAGATCATGATCGAGCTCATCGACGACGAGTGACTCGCGCGTCCGCTTCGGCACGGCGTGTCGTCATGGACAACGCAGAGCGCACCCTCGCGGATGCTCTCGCCAGTCACGCTTTCGGCTGCACGGCGTCGCCACGCACCTCGACCCGCCACGGAACCGCGGCAAGCACGACAGCGATGACCAACGCGACGTGACCGGCCACCTCCATGGTTTCTTCGACGGGCGACCACACCGTTGCCTTCGTGCCCGGCATCCACTGGATCCAGTTGCGCTCGTCGATCTGCACCGCGATGCCGTACGCGACCATGCCTGCGACGATCGTCGACACCACGCCGCTGCGATCGATGTGCGGGCGCAGCGCCTCGCGCGATCGCCAGCCTTTCCAAACGAGCAGGAGCAGCAGCAGATACAAACCGTTGCTCGGCAGGACCTTCAGTTCACGCAGGAGGAACAGCGTCACGAACGCCGCCATCCACAGCAGGAAGGCCTCGCGGCGCACGGCGTAGCTCAGCATGGAGATGGCCACCGCGAGCACGAGCAGAACCACGGACAAGACCTCGAGCGTCGGCTTCTGCGGACTGACGAAGTCGTGCAGCGTCGCCCACGTCAGCCCCAGGAAGAGCGCGGACGGCGCGATGACGGCAACGAGCGAAACGCGCCGCCGAACCCAGCCGATGCCGTCCGCGAGATCACCGAACACAACCGTCTCCGCGCCGCTCCAGCAACAGCGCGAGCCGCAAGGCAAACGCGCAGCTGACACGACACTCGCAGCCAGACGGGTATGGTGAGGCGAGCGGCATGGGTCGAGTGGTCATCGGATCTTCTCCAGGACGCGGCTGTGAGCGGGCCTCAGTCGATCACGGCACGGCCGCGATCGTCCCACGCTCGTGCGCGCGAAGCTCGCACCTGTCGCGTGACGGACACATCACACTTCACACGCCGCGCGGCGTGCATGACAGCAAGATGACGATGACGTCATCGTACGTCCTTCACGAGGCCCGGGCTCGGGACACGAACGTATGCAGACCGCTCACAACACGAGCCCTGGACGCCCCCCCTTCATGGCGTGTCACCGACGATGACGACCAACTCTTCGAGAAGCCGCAGCGTCGGTGCGATCCTCGTCGTCGTGGTCGCACTCGTGGGCGTCGCGGCGTGGCTGCTGCTCGGAGAGGGATCGCCTGCCGATGTCGCGCTGGTCGAACCGACCTCCCAAGACGTGACGTCGTCGGATGTCCCGCTCGTCATGGAGGGCGAAGCGGATGTGCTCGAACCGGCGCCGCCACCTGTCGTGGATGCTCCCGTGGACGAACCCGCAGCGCCCGTCGAGACACGCCCGAGCGACGAGTGGGGCATCCATTGGACACTCGCCGATCAGTTCGGCAACGACTTGCGCGAGGAGCAGCTCCTGAACGTCGGCGCCACGACATTGTGGTCGCTGAGCGCCACGCTGACGATCGCCGACGCCGTGGGTTCCGATGACGTCGTCGTCGTCCCCGCGCGCGACGGCCAGTGGACGTACACGTCGCGCCTCGCGCCCGTCACCCTCTCGATGCAGCTCGGACACCTCACCTTCGAAGGCAGCGCGACACGCCAACGGCGCATGGTCCGACTCCGCGCCACGGGTCCACTCCGCTCGCCTGACATGGCGCGCGTGACCTTCGAGGGAAACACGCCCGTCGGACAAGTTCTCGCGCGAGAGGCTTCGTCGGGACGCTTTCGTTTGATCACGGGCACCCCCGACCCGAGCGTCCCCCTCGTCGGTGACTTCAGGCCCGGGCGCTACGTCTTCGTGGCCATGCCGCACGGCATGACGCAGGCCGACCCAATCGACGCGTTCGGTGAGTTCGAAGTCGTCGACATGTCGCCGCAAACAGTGAGCGTCGAGTTTGCACGCGACACCACCGTGACGGGCGTGCTCACTCCGCCGCCGACGAATGGCGAAGACACGCGCGTCGTCGCCAACACCCGCGAACCCTGGTTGGGGCTGCGTTACTACGGGGCGCGCGTCTCGCACGACGGCAAGTTCAAGATCGAGCACATCCCGCCCGGCAACTACGTTTGGACAGTCGAACGGGGAACCGACGACGTCACGCGCATCTCCGAGGCCGCCGGGCAAGGCGCCGTCATCGAGGGCCTCAACCGCGTGACACTCATCGATGTCGGACATCCCGAGCCGAGTTCGCTCACGCTCCGAACACGCGGAAGCGGGTACGTCCGATTGCTCGCACAGGACGCGCCCTTTCGCACGGTCGTCGCCATCCGGCCTGAGTCGTCCGACGACTACGTGCTTCCCATGGGCACGTACACGTACGTCGCGGTCGGGGACGTGCCCGACTCACCGAAACTCCTCGAAGGCACGTTCACCCTCGGCCGCGAACCCGTCGAACTCGCGATCGACCTCTCGGTCGACAACTGACGCCCGACAACTGACGACGCGGGCACGCGCGCCGTCGTCGCGCTACTCTCGTGCGCCCGTCGCCTCGGAGAACTCGCCATGACGCCCCCCGCCGACCCCTCGCTCACCGATTCACCCCACGCTCTCGTCTGCGGCGCCTCGGCCGGCATCGGCCGCGCGACGGCCCTCGCGCTCGCGTCGATCGGCAGCCGTGTCTCCGTGCTGGCCCGTTCAGGTGACGCGCTCAACTCACTCGTGCCCGAGCTGCGCGCGCGCGGGGCGCCGGAGGCCAACGCGATCGTCGCCGATCTCGATGATCGCGAGGCACTCGGCCCCACCGTCGACGACTTGCTCGGACGCCACGGCGCGGTGCACATCCTCGTCAACAACACCGGCGGACCGGCGCCCGGCCCGCTGCTCGAAGCCACCGAAGAACAGTTCCTGGAGGCATTCGGGCGTCACGTCCTGGCGAGCCACCTGCTCGTGCGACGCGTGCTGCCGGGCATGCGCGAGAGCAACTACGGCCGCATCATCAACATCGTGTCGACGTCCGTGCGCGAACCCATCGCGGGCCTCGGTGTCAGCAACACGATTCGCGGTGCGATGGCGAGCTGGGCGAAGACGCTGTCGCGCGAGCTGCCGCCGGGCGTCACGATCAACAACGTCTTGCCTGGCTTCACAGACACCGACCGTCTGCGCACGCTCGCCGAGGACATCGCTGCCACAGGCGATCGCAGCGTCGGCGAGATCCGCGAGGACTGGCTCGCGTCGGTCCCCGAAGGGCGCCTCGGCAAGCCCGACGAACTCGCCGCCGTCGTCGCGTTCCTCGCCTCGCCGGCCGCAAGCTACATCCGCGGCGTCAGCCTCCCCGTCGACGGCGGCCGCCTCAACGCGATCTGACGGCGAGCCATGCCGAGCGAGCGAACACGATCACGAGTGCGAGGAGCGCCGTGATCGTCAGCGCGGCGCCGAAGCGGAAGCCGAAGGGCTCGTAGGTCATCACGATGGTCGATGTGCCGGCAGGGATTCGCACGGCGCGCAGGCCGAAGAAGGCCGGGACGATCGGCGTCGATGCATCGTCGAGCATGGCGCGCCAGCCCGTGTGGAAGGCGTCTGTGACGACGAACCAAGCCGGCGCGCTCGACGTCACGCGCCAGCTTCGGCGCTCGGGTGCGATGTCGAGCACCTCGATCTCGGCCTCGACGGGATCGCCTTCCGGCAGAGCCTCGCCGGGCGGCGTGATCGGCTCGCCCGCGCCTTCGACGACGATGACGTCACGCCAGTCGCGGGCACCGCGGTAGGCCGATCCGATCGCCGCACCGACGTTGCGCGCGTGTTGGCGTCGTTCGCGCGGCGTGGCACCGCGCTCGGCGTCGGCCGCCGGTGTGGCGTCGAGCGCGGCGTCGATGTTCTCGGCGCGCCGCGCGACGAAGGCGTTCGTGTTCCCGCCCGTGTAGCGATAGACGACCACGCCAGCGATCTCGTCGAGCCGTTCCAGCGGCGCTCCGATCGGCGCCATCCAGTCCTCGTGTGCGAGGACGTGCTCGACGTCGAGCAACGCGAACAGCGGGTGCGTGACGTCGAGCATCTCGTCGGGATGACGCGCGCGACCCGGCGCCGGTTCGAGCAGCGCGAGGAACTGCTCGAAGCGTTCGACTTCCAGCGCGTCGTAACTGCGCACGTCCGACAAGCCGTAGACGCCAGCCGTGTTCGCGGGCAGCAGCGTGCTGCCCACGCCCCACACGCGCGCACCGTCGAGTTCGTTCAGACGCGTCGTCAGCGGCGTCTCGGGGTAGAGCAATTCGGACGGCGCCGTCACGTGGTAGACGTCGGCGAAGAGTCCGACATCAGCGACGACGACGAGCACCGCACACCAGGCCCACGCCGTGCCGGCCTTCGACGACGTGATGCGCGTGGCCAACACGAGCAACACCAGCGCAACCGCCGCCGTGACCCACCAGCGCGGCGCGACGTCGCGACTGGCGCGAAAGCGAACCGCGCGGTGCTCAACGACGACGTCGCGTTCGCCGTCCACGAGCGTCACCGTCAACCAGATCGGACCATTCGAGAACTCGGCAAGTGCGAACTCGCGCTCGTAAGTCGCGAGGCGCGCCAGCGGATGGTCACGCCACTCGAACGGCAACTCGACGTCCGTCTCGGCGCCGAAGTCCTCGATGTCCAGCACGGTGTCGTGGCGACGCGCACCCTGTTCGAGCGTCACGCGCACGCCAGGCACGCGGTCCCCGGCGATCGCCCAGCCGCGCACGACAAGTGCGTCGCCTTCCTCCAGCGTCTGCGTCACCGGCACGACGGCACCGAAGATGCCCTCGGCCCCCGGCACGACGTCACTGTCAGCCTCGCTCGGTGTCACAGCGACACGGGACGCCGACTCGACCGGCACGTCGTCGGTGAAACGCGGAGTCCATGGCGCCATCACGAACGCCAACGCGGCCGCGATGACCACGCCCCACATGCCCGCGCGCAACGACCGGCGCGGCGCCTCGACATCGCGCTGCTCACCGCGCAGCGCGTCGACGCCGAAGGCCGCGAGCGCGCAGGTGCAGAAGCCGAACACGAACATGAGCCGGTGGTTGTGGCTGACATCGAACAGCGGGATGCGATCGACGAGCGCCGCGAGGCCGGGGACGCGATACGCCGCGATCGCAGCGACGCTGCCGAGCACAGCGAACGTGCGCACTGCGGCGCGCGGTGCGGCAAGCAGGCCGAGCAGCGCGAGCGGGAGCGTGAGAACGCCGACGAACGCGCCGTTGAGTTCGACGTAGGAACGCTCGCCCGTGAACGGTTGAGCCATGGCCGACGCCGGGTGTCCGTAAGCGTCGGGATGAACGAGCAGCCGGTACCAGTTCGAGAGGCCGAGCTCTTCGGCAAACGCCAGCAACACGGCGCCGCCCAGCGCGAGAAGCAGCGTCGCCACCCACATCGGTGTGCTGCGCGAGCAACGCGCCGTCCACGCCGCCAGGCCGCACCACGCACCGACAGCCGCGAAGAGGACGAGCCAGAAAGGCCACGCGTCCCACGGCGCAGCTCGCCAGAGCGCGCCGAACGAGACGCGGTCGGCGTAGGCGTGCGACTGCATGAGGTAATCAACGAAGGGCGCGATCTGCACCGACGCGAGCGCCAGGCCGACCAGCGACCAGCCCGCGATCGTCACCAGCTCACCGAGGCTCCGACGCAACTCGCGGCGCCACGGAAGACGCAGCACGACGTAGCCCGCAACGGCCATCGACACGTGCAGCGCCGTTTCGATGTGGCCACACAGCAGCATCGCACCGACGAGCACGGCGAATCCGACACCACCGAAGCGGCTCGGCTGCTCATCACCACGTCGCACGCGCCGCTCGACCACGTAAAGCAGCCACGGCAAGAACGCACTCGTCGACGCCTGAGGCCAGCCGAGCCAGACACACTGGAACCCGCCGAACGCAAAGGCCAGTGAAGCCAGCGCGGTTGCCGCTGTCGAACGCTTCCAGAGGCGCAGCAACAGCGCCATGCCCGACGCGGCAAGCAGCATCTTCGACAGCGCCGCAGCGAGCAGCGCGTGGTCGAACGACAGGACGCGACGCCAAAGTGCGAAGGGCGAGAACACGGCGCTCTGCAGGTTGGCGATCAACGGCTGCCCGGCTGCCGCGCGCGGGTTCCAGAGCGGCAACTCGCCGGCGGCAGCGCGTTCGGCCGTGAGCTTGAACCACGGCTGGAACTGCGTGACCTGGTCCGACAGCACGGGGTTGCTCGGGACGAAGTCCTCGGGTGCCACGGAGTCCCACGGGGCATGCATCAGCGCGAGGTCGGCCGGCGAGAAGACCTCGCCGTGCAGCCAGACACCCCGAGTCACGACGCCGGCCAGAACGGCCGCGAGCACGAGAACGACGGGAAGTGAGAGGCGCGCAATCACGGCGGCATTCTACGGACGCACCCACCCTCGGCGGCCGAAGAAGTGCCGCGCAGCCACCATCGACCGTACGCCTCTCCGGGCCTGCCAGCACCCGCCACGCATTGGCAACAGCCCACTCGCGAGCGCCGCGTTAGAATCGGCGGCATGACCACATACACACGCTTCTTCCTCGTTCTCGTCACCGCGCTCGCGACGTTCACGGCTCCCGCGGCGGCCCAGTCCGGCCTCGACTTCCCCGCCGCCAGCCCGCCGGCCATGGTCCGCGATCAGGTCGGCCTCACGACGGTCGAGATCGACTACGCGCGCCCGGGTGTCAAAGAGCGCACGATCTTCGGCGACCTCATCCCCTACGGCGAGGTCTGGCGCACGGGCGCCAACGCCGCCACGCGCATCTCGTTCAGCTCGGACGTCACGTTCGGCGGCAAGCCTGTCGCGGCTGGGGCGTACGCACTCTTCACCATTCCGGGCGAGACGGAGTGGACGATCATCCTCAACGCCGCGCCAGAGCAGTGGGGCTCCTACGGTTACGACACGAGCAACGACGTCGTGCGCGTCAACGTCGAAGCTCAGACGCTGCGTGAACCCGTCGAGACCATGCGCCTCGGACTCGACCACATCCGGAGCGACTCGGCGCACCTGACGTTTGCCTGGGACACGACGGGCTTCCGCGTTCCGATCGAAGTCGACATCGTGGCGCAACTCAAGCCGCAGATCGAAGCCGCGATGACCGGAGCTGGCAACGACAAGCCCTACCTCGCCGCGGCGATGTTCTACTACGAACACGACGTCGACCTGGACAAAGCGCTCGACTGGATCGATGCGGCACTCGTCCAGCAGCCGCGCGTCTGGGTCCAGTACCGCAAAGGACTCATCCAGGCCAAGAGGGGTGACGTGAGAGGCGCCAAGGACTCGGCGATCAAGGCGCTCGCCATGGCCAAGGACGTGCCCGGCGAGCTCGGGGCCGAGTACCAGCGCCTGAGCGAGGCGTTGCTCGAATCGCTCGAGGGCTGAGACCCCGCACTACGCGAGGACGCAGAGCTTCGGCGGGACGGCGTGGGCGCCTTGCGCTTCGTCGTCCCGCCGCGGCGTTCAGGCAAAGCGACCCAGCGCCTGCGACGTCAGCTTGAGCTTCGAGAGCTTCGGTTGACGATGCTGGGCCGAGCACGCTCGATCGTTAACGTCGGCGATCAGCCTCTTCGTACGCAGCGTGCGCCGCGCGCTCCGGCTCAAGAAGCCGGAGAAACGAAGGGTTGCCTGCGGGAATCAACGACGTGAATCTTGGTGTCAATCCGTTGAATCGCCCCTACCCCCCTCGCAGCCGAGCACCACCCAGAGTCGACGCAAAGAGGACAATGCCAAGGATTCTCGGGGCCGAGACCATAGGTTCTCAGGGCTGATCGCCACGCAGGCAACCTCTTCGTAGAATACCGCTCTTTCGAACCCCGGGGTCCCACAACTGGAGATTCTCCCGACATGTCGTCCACCCTTCCGCCGGCCACCCGCACCGTTCGCGATCTCGACCCGGCGACGGGACGCACGATCCAGGAAATCCCCTGTGCAACCGTCGATGACGTCAAAGACGCCGTCGCGCGGGCACGCGCCAGTCAGCCCGCGTGGTCCGCGCTCGGCATCGTGGCTCGAATCGAGATTCTGGAACGCGTCGCCGCAAAGTTCGATGACGACGCACTCGTCGAGCGCTTCGCCGAGCTCATCACGGCCGAGATGGGCAAGCCGATTGCCCAGGCGCGACGCGAAGCCGGCGCCACGGGCGCGTCGATCAAGCGCCTTTGCGCAGCGGCCGCCGAGGCACTCGCACCCACCGAGACGCGCTCCGAGCAGACCGTCACGCGCTTGAGCCGCGAGGCGCTGGGCGTCGTCGCCGCGATCACGCCTTGGAACTTCCCGCTCGGCATGGCGCGCGAGGTGATCGTGCCGGCGCTCGTCGCCGGCAACACCGTCGTGTTCAAGCCATCCGAAGTCGTGCCGCTCTGCGGTGAGCTGCTGCACGCGACGTTCGCGTCCGAGCTGCCCGACGACACGATCACGCTCGTGCAAGGACTCGACGACGTCGGCAAGGCGCTCGTCGCGAGCGACATCGACATGGTCGGTTTCGTCGGCAGCGTGTCGGCGGGGCGTCACATCATGGCGGCCTGCGCGCCGTCGCTGAAGCGCATCGTGCTCGAGCTGGGCGGCAAGGACCCGATGATCGTCTGCAAGGACGCCGACATCGAGGCCGCCGCCGAGTTCGCGGCGCGCGAGTCGATGCGCAACACGGGTCAGGTCTGCTGCTCCGTCGAGCGCATCTACGTCGAGAAGGACATCGCCGACGATTTCACGCAGCGCGTCGTCGCGAAGGTATCCGAGCTGACGGTTGGCAACGGGCTCGACGACGTCTTCATGGGCCCGATGGCCAGCGACGGCCAGCGTCAGCACGTGCTGGGGCAGATCGAGAACGCGCGGCAGGCCGGCGCAACGGTGCACATGGGCGGGCACGCGCTCGACGGCGACGGGTACTTCTTGGCGCCGACAGTCGTCTCCGGCGTCGATGAGTCGATGAAGCTCATGAACGAGGAGACCTTCGGCCCCGTCGCGACGATCCGCTTCGTCGACAGCGCCGAGCAGGCCGTCGCGCTCGCGAACGCCTCGGAGTTCGGGCTCGGCGCGTCGGTCTGGGCCGGCGACAACGAGCGCGGCGTGGCCCTGGCCTCGAGGCTCGAATCGGGCATGGTCGGCGTCAACCGGGGCCTCGGCGGCGCCGGCGACCCGCCCTGGGCCGGCGTCAAGCAGAGCGGCTTCGGCTTCCTCGGCAGTCCCGACGGCTACCGCCAGTTCACCCGCCCGCTCAC
The DNA here is from genome assembly GCA_029259745.1 of Planctomycetota bacterium. Classification (GTDB taxonomy): domain Bacteria; phylum Planctomycetota; class B15-G4; order B15-G4; family B15-G4; genus OFTM221. Next base: position 411,941 of record JAJDEO010000063.1, on the reverse strand, counting down.
GGTGTCCTGGGACGAGGCATGACGGGCAACGACGACGAATGGGTGCCCGTCGATGGCGAACTCGACGAGCTGCCGCCTTCGGGCGACACGCCGCCCTGGTACGTGGACGGGATCCGCTTCGAGTGTTCGGCCTGCGGGAAGTGCTGCCGCAATCACGGCGACGGCTACGCGTACGTCTACGCCGACAAGGCCGAGCGCACGGCCATGGCCGAGTCGTTCGGGATGACGCGCAAGGCGTTCGACGACAAGTACACCGAGCGCGTGCCCGGTGGTCGGTCGCTCGTCTCGAAGGGCGACGCCTGCGTTTTCCTCAACGACAAGAATCAATGCGGGATCTACGAGCACCGACCGCGGCAGTGCAAAACGTGGCCGTTCTGGCCCGAGCTGCTCGAGGACCGCGACACCTGGGACGAGGATGTGGCATCATTCTGCCCCGGCGTCGGTGAAGGTCCGCTGCACGACTTTGCGACCATCCGTCGCACGGCGCGCGAGGCCGGAAGCTGACCGCCAGCGCCCTCCGAACACGCACTCGAAACTCCCGAGCAACGCATGTCCTCCCCCGCCACGCTCTCGGCCGATGACGTCCGAGGTTCACTGCCCGAGATGAAAGACCTCATCGAACGCGTCGAGCGCGCGTTCGCGGATGTCGGCAATGGGTCGGCATCCGAGCCCGCCTACACCGTGGCGCCCGACGACGAAGCCGGTGTCCTCGCGATCCAGAAGGACGGCGCCGTCGTGGCACGCGTCGACGCCGAGGCGTTCCAGGCGGCACGCGCCGGGGCGACGATCGCCGTCGCCGCGAAGGCCGTCGGCGACCCGGACGCCGAAGTGATCACGATCCTCGGCTGCGATGCGGCCGCACGCTGCGCCATCGAGGCGTTGCTGTGCGTCTACCCCTACGCCGAGCGCATGCTCGCGTTCGACCCGGACGTGAAGCGCCAGGAGCACTTCGCCGACGACATCATGACGTCGTTCGACCTCGCGTCGATCATTCCGCCCGAACCCTACGAGGCCGTCAACGGCGCGCAGATCCTCATCACGTCGATGCCGGCGGGCAGCGAGCCGGTCATCGAGCCCGACTGGCTCCAGACGGGAACGCTCTGCTTCCTTCTCGATGGTCTTGCCAGCTTCACGGCCGCCACGCTCGGGCACGTCGACCGCATCATCACCGACGACGTCGCACGCCATGACGCCGCAGCCCTCGCCGGCATGCCGTCGGCGGGCGACGAGCTCGGCGCGATCGTCGCCGGCAAGGCGAGCGGGCGCGGCGACGACAACCCCACGATCCTCATCCCGTCGTACGGCCACCCGGCCGTCGACTCGGCCTTGGCCGCGGCCATCGTCGAACGCGCCTGACGCTTCCGTTTCCCTCGCACACCCGACCATCGCCATGAGTCAAGAGCTGACACTGCTCATCCTTCCCACGAAGAACGAGCACGTGACGATCCACACGGTGATGGAAGAAGTCACGGCCCTCGGGCTCGACAACCTCCACGTCCTCGTCGCGGATGACGATTCGATCGACGGCACCTGGCGCACGTACGGCACGCGCTGGGCCGCCGACTCGGAGCACAACCATCTGTTGCGTCGCTGCGGCCCGGAGAAGGGACGCGGCTACGCAATGCGCGAGGCCTACGAGTGGGTGATCAGCAATCAGCGCGACTACAGCTACGTCATCGAGATGGCGGCGAACGGGTCTGACGACCCGGCGTACATCCCGGCGATGATCGCGGCACTTGCCGCTGGCGCCGACGTCGTGATCGGCGAGCGGCCGGCCGACGAGAAAACCGCCGATGGCCCGCGTCGCGCTCAAGGCATGGCGCGCTGGGCCACAGGTGCGAGCGTCGGAGACGTGGAGTCGGGCTACCGCGGTTACCGCAAGGCCGTGCTCGCGGCGATCGTGCCGAAGCTCAAGAGCACCTCGCACGAGATCAAGACCGAGGTCGTCGCCGCGGCGGCGAAGCGCGGGTTCAAGTTCGCGTCCGTGCCCGTGACGTCGCGCCCGCTGCCCGAAGCAGCCTACGCGCAAGGCGGGACGGCTGGGGCCACCAAGCTCATCGGCCTCTGGATGCGCCGGATGATCGGCGGCGTCTGAGCGATGGCCGTGGTTGGTGACGTCACGCCGCGGCGCCTGACGATCACCGACATCGTTCGCCGACTGGGCATCGGTTGGTGCGCCTTGCTCGTGCTCGACCTCGCCTTCTGGCTTCTCGCCGACTTCCAGGCGTTCGATCGACCGAGCGACGGGCCCCTGTCGGAACGTCTCCACTTCGCCGGACTCACGGCCTGCGGACCCTTCGTCTATATCCTCCTCGGGCTCGGTGCCTTCGCCGCGACGACGGGGTCGGTCTGCGTCCTCCTCGGGGTCGCGATCGTGGGGCGCAACCGAGGGTTCGCACGGCTGGTCGGCTACTTCGGCGTCGGGCTCTGGTTCTTCATCGGCTTCACCTTCGCCGGCATGCGCGTGACGTGACGCCGTGCTGGGTCAGGCGCGGACGAGGTCGGGCCGACGCGCGCGCTCGTCGGCCACGATGCGCAGGTAGAGATCCTCGAGCGTTCGCACGTGCGAGGTTCGGTCGAAGTCCTGCTCGGCGCGTCGGCGTCCCGCGTCTCCCATCGAGTGCATCAACTCCGGATCGGCGAGCAGCTCGAGACATGCCTCCGCCAACGCCTCGACGTCACCGTGCGGTGCCACGACGCATCCGTCGACGCCATCGCGCACGATCTCTGCGACGCCCGTCTCGACGAACGTCACGACCGGCGTCCCGACGCTCAGCGACTCGAGCGCCGTCAGGCCGAACGCCTCGGTGCGCGAAGGCACGACGGTGAGCGCGAGCTGCGCGAGGGCCGTACGCGGCGTGTCGACGAAGCCGTGGAACTTCAGTGCGTCGTCGAGGCCGAGTTGCTCGGACTGGTGCTCGAGTTCGTCGCGCAAAGGACCGTCGCCGTAGATCGCGAAGCGGACGTCCGGTCGGTCGGCGCGAATCTGCGCGGCCGCGTCGATGAAGCGATCAACGCCCTTCTCGGGCGCAAGACGCGCGAGCATCCCGACCGTCGGAGCGCCGCACGACCACCCGACGTCACTGCCGAATGAGCGCGACACGCGATCACCGCGCGTCGCATCGACGGCGGACACCGGGCGCGACGTGATCACGTCCTCTGATGTCGGAAGAAAGTCATGCATCACGGTGATGCGATCGGCGAGGTGCGGGTGGAGTTCTCCCCACTGGCTGCGCGTCCAATGGCTGTTCGCGAAAATGGCGTCGACCGCGTGTCCGGACGTGCGCCAGATCATCGCGAGCGTGCGCCGCCGACGTGCGCGTGTCAGCGAGTCGCCGTGCTCGGTGAAGACGACGCGGTGGCGTCGGCGCAACACGGGCGCGAGCAGCAGCGCCGCGGGCGAATCGCAGTGGATGTGAACGACGTCGACACCGCGTTGTGCGCACCATGTCACGAGCAACCGCGCGCGCGCGAGTTCCCAGCCGCGCTCGAGACCGAACGAGAGGTGCGGCACGTCGATCTGATCGAGTGCCTGGCCCATCTCGCGGGCGTCGTTGAGGAACGCGACGATGTGCTCGGCGTCGTTCCATCCGTCGCTGCGCACGAGATGCTCGACGTAGCGCTGCGAGCCGCCGTGCCCGCCATCCCAGAGAACGTGCGCGATGCGCAGACGTGACGATCGTGACGAGTGGTTCATGACGCTGTACGTACCGTTCGCGCAAGGGGTCCAACGGCGTCGAAGACGCGCTGGTAGACATCGAGCGTCGCGCGCGCCGTGCGCTCCCAGGTGAAACCGTCGCATCGGCGCAGCCCCGCGCGCGACATCTCGGCGACGAGCGCGTCGCCCTCAACGGCGGCCATGGCCGCGCAGATCTCCTCGGTGTCCGACGGGTCGACGAACAGAGGCGCCTCGCCTCCGACCTCAGGCAACGACGTCGTCTTCGACGTGATCACGGGTGTGCCGCAGGCCATGGCCTCGAGCACCACCATCCCGAAGCCCTCGGCCAAGGAGGGATACACGACGGCGCGCGCCGCGCGCATCAGGTCGACGAGCGCGATGTCGTCGACGTCCTCGATGAAGACCATGTGCCCCTGCTCGCAGTCGACACGGTATGCCGCGCGAATCTCGGCTGGCGGCGACCAGGCGAGGACGAGCGGCAACTGACCGCCGCGCGAGCGGTAGACACGATGCGCGAGCAACAGGCGCGCAGTGTTCTTGCGGCCCAGCGCGCACCCGACGGAGAGCAAAAAGTCGTCGGGGATCTCCCAGCGCATCGCGAGGCGACGGCGGCCGGGTTCGGGGTCGGTTGTGGGATTGAAGTGCTGACGGTCGACACCCCAGTGCACGACGCTGACGCGTTGCTCAGGAATATCGAACGTCGAACAGATCGCATTCTTCGTGAAGGCGCTGACGGCGATGACATGACCCGCGCGCGCGATCTGCTCGGGCACGCAGCGCGCGAAGCGCTCGGCCGAGCCGTCGACGCTCGTCGGCGTCGTCAGGAAGAAGAGGTCGTGGATCGTGATGATCAGACGTTCGTCGACGGCGTTCACGGGCAGGAAGTGATCCGTCGCGTGGTAGAGGTCGGCGCGGGCCTGGCGTTCGATCCAGGCCGCGCGGTAGATCCACGGCTCGGCGAAGCGCGGCAAGCGCACGTGCAGCGAGCGGGCGCCGCCTTGGAGCTGGGCAACGACATCGGAGTCACTACGCAAGCAGCGCGAGTAGAGCACCCAGTCGATCTCCGGGTCCGACGCGCGCAGCGCCGCGAACGAACGCGTCGTCGCATTGCCCACGCCCGCACCGGGAAACCAGAACGGCGTCGCGTCGAAGAGGACCTCGGCCTTCACTTCGCACCTCGTCCGACGATCACGGCGGGGATCGTGCGCAGGAGGATCCAGAGGTCGCGAAGCAGCGACTGCGAACGCACGTACTGCGCGTCGAGCTGCACCTGGCGTGCGAAGCCGAGCTCGGAGCGTCCCGAGACCTGCCAGAGACACGTCATGCCGGGGACGACGTTGAGGCGGTGGAGATCGTGGCGCGCGTACTCGTCGACCTCCGACGGGATCGGTGGACGCGGGCCGACGAGCGACATGTCGCCCACGAGCACGTTGACGAGTTGCGGCAGCTCGTCGATCGACGTCTTGCGCAAGATGCGGCCCAGGCGCGTGACGCGTGGATCGTCAGTGGCCTTGAAGATCACGCCGTCGGGTGAGTCGTTGAGTTCGGTGCAGCGTGCGCGACGTGTTTCGGCGTCCGACGTCATCGACCGGAACTTCCACATCTCGAACAGCCGTCCGCCGCGACCGACGCGCGTCTGCGAGAAGAGCGCGTGCCCGGGCGAGTCAGCTCGGATCGCCAGCGCGATCAGTGGCATGAGCGGAAACACGACGACGAGCCCGAGCGTCGAGACCACGACGTCGAGCGGACGCTTGAGCGCGTAGTGCGGACCGCGGACCAGACGCGTAAGGCGGTGACGCACGCGCGCGAGCGGGACGTCAAGCGGTCTCGCCGTCACGGCACGGAGCGTGATCACGATCGGGTCTTCGTGACGCGATCCCGTCGAGATGGCTACCGGGGTGGACACGGAGAGCCCTCTGCGACCATCGACGACGAGGCCATCTGCAACGACACGGACATGGCGATCAACTGCTCCAGGATTGCGCGTGGGGTACGCAGCCGCTGCGCCTCGCATCGGCACAACTGCATATCGACTCATGCCGGCAGGCTCTGGAGCGATTCATCGCTCGCGCTCGACAACGGCCCGTCCCACGCCGGGACACGGGCGCACTACAAGGCCGACGCCTTCACGGCGCGCTGCTGCAGTCGCGTCTGAATCCTTCCTGGCAGTCCCCGCTGCGACTCCGCGACAGTCCCGTCCGGGCCCTTTCGCGGGCTAGCCGCCGGTTGAAAAACTCATTCGGCACGCCGCACGCACCCGAGCGCGCCTTTGCAAGCGCGGGAGCCTCGACGAATCCACCGATTCGCCTGCGTTCCCACACGGGCACAGGCACACTCGGTCACGCACGTCGCACTCGGAGCAGTTCTTCAACACGCTGCTAGTGCAGCTCCAGCGCGAGACGATACGCGGTGCGTGTGCGTTCGGCGGTCGTCTCCCACGAGAACGTGGTCGCGAAGGCCGGACCTTCTTGCGCGACCTTCGTGCACCAGTCGTCGTCGGCGGCAATGCGCGCCATGGCCGCCGCGAGCGCCAACGGATCGGAGGGCGGCGTGAAGTGCGCCAACGCCCCACCGACCTCGAGCAGGCTCGTGTTCGGATACGTGATCACGGGCACGCCGCAGCGCAGGCTCTCGAGCACGGGCAGCCCGCAGCCCTCGTACGTGGACGGGAAGACGACGCAGCGTGCCCACGAGTAGAGCGCGGCGAGATCGTCGCGCGCCACGTAGCCCGGCATCACGACCGTGGACTCGATACCGAGCCGCGCGGCGACACCGGCGAGGCGCTGCGATTCGCGACCCGGCGAGCCCGCGAGCACGAGTGGTGTGCGCCAGCGTGCCGGCACAGAAAGCTGCGCGTAGGCTTCGAGAAGGACGTCGAGTTCGCGGCGTTTCTCGGGCTGGGACAGCGATCCCACGTAGAGGAAGTAGTCCGTGACGCCGACCGGCGAACGACGCGTTCGATCGCGCGCGAGTCCGGCCGGCGGGGCGAGCGGCGAGACGACCATGCGCGTACGGTCGACGCCGAGCACATCGACAGCATCGCGCGCCGTCGACTCCGAGATGGCGACGAAGGCGTCGGCCGCACGGCACGTCTCGAGCGCACGGCAGTAGGAGCGGCGCTGCATCCAACCGGCGAGGACGTTGCGCCGTCGGAAGTAGCGCGCGACGCGCAGGGGAATGAAGTCGAGCAGCGTGACGACTGACGCCATGTCCACGTCGGGCAACACGGGGAGCGGCGAGTGGAAGACGTCGCATCCATGCGTGCGGAGCGTGTCGGTCAGCTCCGGGGTGCGCAGGGCGTCGTGCGAGCCGAGCCACGTGGGGACATCGCGCACGGGCAGGCCGGCGATCGTCACGTTGTCGAACACGCGCTTCCAGTGAGCTTCATGCCCCGAGCACACGAGCAGCGTCACGTTCGTGACGTCATCCGCCAGCCGTGTCGCGAGTTCACGCACGTAGGTCCCGAAGCCGCGCTCGCCGCCGGGAAGGTCGAGGATGCGCGCATCGAGCGCCACGTTGATCACGCGAGGAACGCGGTCACGAGCTGTCGTCAGGTTCTCGTGGGTCTTGAGCATCGCGTCGGCTCAGCCGGTCGGGAGCGGTGTCGAGGAACGATGCGCTCGGGAGCGCGCGGCGCGTGCGACGTCGACCTCTTCGGCGTAGATGTCCTCGAGCGCATTCATGTGCTGTCGCTCAGCGAATCGTTCGGCCACCATCGTCGCTGCGGCGCGCCCGAGCTCTCGACGACGCGGCCCATCAGCGAGCAGCTCGGCCAATGCCGTCGCCATGGCATCGGCGTCGCTGCGTTCAACGAGCACGCCGGTCGCGTCCGTCACGATCTCCGGGATCCCACCGCTGCGCGTTGCGACGAGGGTTGCGCCATGTGCGAGGGCTTCGAGCACCGACATCGGACAGTTCTCGTTCCAGCGCGACGGCACGACGACGATCGCTGCCCGCGCGTACTCGCGCTCGATGTCCTCACGCGAACAGAAGCCCAGCCACTCCACGTCATCGACGCCCCGCTGCACCGCAAGGCGCCGTAGTTCGTCCTCGGCAGGGCCTTCGCCAGCAAGTCGCAGCGGCGGACGCGTCTCGCGCGGCAAGCGCGCGAAGGCGCGCAGCAGAACGTCGACGCCCTTCTCGGCCGTGAAGCGCCCCGCGCAGAAGATGCCGTCACGCCCCGCGTCGGGTGCCGGTCGACATGCCTGGGTGAAGTTGTGCAGCACGGTGACGCGCTCTTCGGGCATGCCGTCGCGCACGAGCAGGTCGGCGAGGAAGCGGCTCGGCGTGATGAGCCGCGAGTAATCGCGCGCGTAGACGGCGCGGCGATGCAACTTCGTCGCGTCACGTGCCGCCAGCCAACTCCTCAACGCACTCCCTTGCACGCAGCGGCCCTTGACGCAGGCCGAGTAGTCACCGCCGGTACCGATGCAACGCTCGCAGACGTCACCGTCCCGGAAACAGTTGTAGCTCGGACAGACGGGCTTGTAGTCGTGAACGGTGAGCACGACGGGGACATCGACCTCGGCGAAGACATCGACGGGAAGCTGGTTGTAGACGTTGTGTGCATGGACGACATCGGGATCGAAGCGCGCGATCTGCGCACGCAGGTGACGGCGCGCAACGCCTGTCACTCGCGTGAGCGCGAGACGTCCGAGCATCCAGGCCTTCGTTGCGGCGCTCGACCGCGCACCGAGTTCGATGTCCGGCACGACCTCGATGTCGTCCGCCTCGAACGCAACGCTGCCGCCCATACCGAAGATCGCGACCTCGTGTCCGCGCTCACGCAGCGCCGTGATCGTCTGCAGTGCGTAGGCCTCAGCGCCGGCGCGTGGGTACAGGAACTTGTTTGCAACGAGAATCCTCATCGTGCCTTCTCCATCGTCATCACGCCGGCTCCGCGTCAGGCCCGGCGAGCATCGCGCTCGACGTCGGGAAGCGAGACCACATCCAGAGCCCGACGACGCCGCAAGCCGAGATGCTCGCCATGAGCGCCGAGTCGAGCGGCAACCGCACGCACAGCCAACAGACCGACCCCACGAACACCAGGTACGCTCCGACACGCACGACGAACAGCACGCGCGGATCGAGGATCTCGAGACGGTGCGCTAGCGAGCCCATCGCAGCGAGGCCGATCAGCTCCGTGCCGACCGTCGTGATCGCTGCGCCCGCCGCACCGGCGATCGGGATCACGACGAAGTTCGCGGCGATGTTGAAGGTCGCCATCGTGAGCCCCACGCGCATGACCGCACGCTGACGTCCGTACGATTCGAGCGTGAAGCCGAGCAGGTTCGTGAACGCCGCGAGCGGCAACAGCGGCGCCATCAAGATCATGAGGTGATCGGACGCCGCGAACTCGCTACCGAACATGCGCGGGAGCATCGCTGGCCCCCAGACGGCCATCCCGATCGCCATCGCCATGAACGTCATCGCGAAGAGCCGCATGATCGTCGTGAACTCGAAGCGTGCGATGTCGAGGCGTCCCTTGGCCTTGAGTTCGCTGACGCGGGGAAAGAGCGCCGAACACATCCCGCTCGACAGCACAGCGAACACGAGCACGACCTTGTACGCGATGGCGTAGCCCGACACTTCGTCAGGCCGCCAGCGCGTGAGCATGACGGTGTCGATCTGCGTGAAGATCATCACGAACACGCTCGTCATCGTGAACGGCAGTCCGCGTCGGCACAGGCGTGCCATCGACTCCCCATCGGTGCCGCGGATGTTGCGCAGTGAATGGCGACTGGCCAGCAGCGAGGCGATCGCGCTGATGAGCTGCGCGCCGGCGTAGAACCAGAGCAGCATCCCGGCGTCGAGCGGCTTGACAAAAGCCTGCAAGAGCAACATCAGGCAGACTTTCGCGACAACAGGGATGATGACGTCGGGCAGCGGATTGCCGCGCGCCATCTCGGGGCTGCGCAGCAAGTCGGCGAAGTCTTCGAGGTACGTCGCGAGGAATGCCGCGGCGACGAAGCCAGGCTCGGCGAGTTCGCCGTAGAACGTCGTCGCGACGCCCCAGACGATCGGATACAGCATCACGCCGAGCAGCAGGCGCAGCGCAACGAGCTTCGTGAAGAGGATCGCCCGCGCGTCGTCGTCGAGGCCGTGCCAACGCTGCAGGCAGAGCTTGCGCAGGCCCATGTTGATCGCGGGCACGAACAGGGCGATCAACGCGAACATGGAGAAGAACGGCATCATGCCGTCCGTTCCGAGCCGACGACTCGCGAGGACGATGATCGCGAAGGTCAGCCCCTTCTCGACCACCTTCGAGAGCGTCAGAGCGGCGCCGTTGCGAAAGAGCGCTTGCAAGCCGGGGCCTCGGGTGACGGACGAAGGGCAGGGTGAGAGAACCGCAGGTCCCAGCTTCGGCATCCGGGGCACGTCGGCTTGACGCCGTCGTCGGCAGCCTCGCGGGCGCGACTTTGACTCAGGACGGGGCGGCGGTGCGGCCGATACGCCAACACACCCTTCCTCGTGTCCCCGCCGGGGACGCCGCCCTGGACGTGCCGCCGCGGCACGACGCTCGATGAAAGTCGCGATGATCGGACTGCGAGGCCTCGATGAGGGTCTCGGCGGCATCGAAGAGTACGTGCGCGAAACGTCCGTGCGGCTCGTCGGCCGGGGGTGCGACGTGACGGCCTTCTGCCGCGAGCGCTTCAACGATCGCAGCTCGTACCGCGGCGTGCGGCTCGTCAACGTCCCGACGGTGTACACGCACCACGCCGAAACTGCGGTGTACGCCGCACGCGCCATGCGCATCGCTGCCCGTGCCGGCTTCGACGTGATCCACACGCACGGCCTCGGCTCGAACCTCTTCGCGTGGATCGCCCGCCGCGCCGGTGTCCCCGTCGTCACGACGGTTCACGGTCTCGACTGGCAGCGCAGCTCGTGGGGCCTCCTCGGGCGCAGCGCCCTGAAGCTCGGTGAGTACCTCGCAACGCGCACATGCGACGACGTCATCCTCGTCTCCCAGGCGCTCCACACGTACTTCCGCATGCGCTACCCGCTCGGCCGTCACCACTGCATCGCCAACGGAACCACGGCCAGCACACGCTCACTCGACGCACCGCTCGGCCTCTCGCACGACGACTACCTGCTCTTCCTCGGCCGGCACGTGCCCGAGAAGGGTGTCGACACGCTGATCCGCGCGTTCCGTCAGCTCGACACGACGAAGAAGCTCGTCATCGCGGGCGACGCCAACTACCGCGACGACTATCGACACCGCCTGCGCTCGCTTGCCAAGGGCGACGACCGCATCGTCTTCACGGGGCGCGTTGTCGGCGATGAGAAGGACGCCCTGCTGCAGAACGCCTACGCCTTCTGCCTCCCGTCCCTCATCGAGGGACTCCCCCACGCGCTCCTCGAGGCCTGCGCCCGCGGCGTGTGCCCCGTGATCAGCGACATTCCGACGATGCACGAGGTCGTCGCCTCACCCAGCGGTACGAACGCATTTGAGTATCCGGTCGCGAATCCCGATGGGCTCGTTGATGCCCTTCGCCGCGCACTCGCCGATCCCGACCGCACGCACCGCCTCGGCGAGCGCGCCCGCGTATCCGTCACGTCGACTTACGACTGGGACGAAACAGCACGGCGCACGCTCGCCGTCTACGAGCGCACAACGGAGCCGCAACGTTCCGAGCCACTTGTATCGATCCCGGTTTCACTTCCCGCAACCCATCTTTGACGTCGCGACCCTGCGCCGTCAGTCCCGCGAGAGAACTCCTCGATGAGTATCACGGACAAGCTGCACGAGCAGCACACCAAGGACCTCACCCCTCACCAGCAGTTCTTCGAGATCAGCACCGACTGGTTCACGAAAGAGTTCCGCAAGCCGGCGGGCCGGCGGTGGGCGACGTTCAAGATCGCACTCAACCTGTTCCTGCAGCGCAGCGGTACGACGATCCTCGAGACGGGCTGCCAGCGATTCCACGGCGACTGGGGCGCGGGCTGCTCGACGATGCTGTTCAGTCGCACGATCGAACGCTTCGGCGGTGAGCTCTTCAGCGTTGACAACAGCATCGAGAGCTGTGACGTCGCACGCAGTGTCGTGTGCGACATCAACGCCGACGTGACGGTGACGTGCGCCGATTCCGTCGACTTCCTCAAGGAGTTCGGTAAGCCGATCGACCTGCTCTACCTCGACAGCATGGACTACCCGCTCGGGTGGCGTGCGTCACGCGAAGGGCAGGAGTCGAGTCAGCAACATTGCCTCGACGAGCTCATGGCCGCGCAGCGCTGGCTCCATCCGAAGAGCATCGTCCTGCTCGACGACAACGACCTGCCCGGTGGCGGCAAGCCGCCGCTCGCGAAGAAGTGGCTGCGCGAGAACGGCTGGCATTGCGTGCTCGACGATCAGCAGAGCCTCTGGATCCAGGGTGGCTGAACGACGCGGGAATCACTCGAGCTGCGCCAGTGCATCTCGATGAACGAACGGCGGCGCCGCAAGAGTCTTGCGGCGCCGCCGTCGTACGTTGTCCGTCGAGATATCGGCCGTTCAGCGACCGCGGCCACGCGAACTCGAGCGGCTCGACGAGCGCGACGAGCTCGAACTCCGCGACGAGGACGATGAGCTACGCGACGAGATCGAACCGCGCGACGACGACGAGCTGCGCGGCGTACTCGCCGACGAGCGGCTCGACGACCGGCTCGAGCTTCCCGAGAAGATCGAGCCACGTGACGGTGTGCTCGTCGAACGCGTGCTCGTCGAACGCGAGGACGTCGAAGGCGAGCGATAGGTCGACGTGGTGGTGCGCGGCGTGGACGTACTCGTCCGCGAGGAGCTCGTCGACGAACGCGTGTAGGGCGACGTGCGCGTCGTGATCGTCGGGTAGTTGGCCGACGAACGACTCGACGAACGACTCGACGAACTCGTCGACGTCCGCGGGCTCACGTAGGGCGTGCTCGAGGAACGCGACCGTACCGTGACCGACGAGGTGCTGCGCGGCGACGGATACGTCGTGACACCACCGCGACTCGTCGAAGGCACCGAGATGGAGCCGGACGGCAAGCGCGTGCTTGTCGAACCATCCGCCACGCTGCGACCGCGATCGCCACCAGTGATCCACTGGCCCGATGTCTCCACCGGACTGACGCGCACGCGGTCACTGCCGCCAACGCGCACGGTCGTCGAGCGACGCGTCGACGTCCGCACGATGCGCGGCGTCGAGCTGCGCACCGTCGTCCCACGCGCAACCGCGCCCGTGGCATCGATGGCAGCCCGCGTGGCAGTCGGCGCCGACCCACGCGGCGCGGGCGTACGTGCACCCGGCGTGGTCGCCGCAACCGGACCACGCCCGCTGCTGCCACGGTCATTGTTGTTCAGCGCAGCGTTCTTCTCACGGTTGATGCGAGCGAGTCGGCCACGTGCATTGCTCGGGAAGCTGTTCCCGCTCGGACCCTCGTCGTAGCCGTCGTCATGATGGTCGTAGCCATCGTGATGATCGTCGTACCAGTCTTCGTAGTGGTCATAGTCGTACCACCACGGATAGAAGAGCCCGAAGTCGAGCCCGACGTGGAAGCCGTACGAGTGGTGGTGGCCGTAGTGGTGGCCGTAGCCGTGGTGCCCGTAGTAGTGGTACTTGTGATAGTAGCTGTACGGGCTGTACCAGTAGGACGGGCCGTACCATGCCGACGAGTAGCCGTAGCCCCAGCCGCAGCCATAGTGGTAGCTACTCGAGATCACGGGGTAGACGTACGGCGCGTGGTAGTACGACGCGCCGTAGCCGTGCGAGCCGTAGCTGATCCACGGACTCCAGCCGCTGTAGGTGTTCCACGAGAAGCCCCATGCGGGCGTCCAGGCGTAGCCGCGGTAGCCGCAACCGAGCACGTACGAGGTCGAGATCGTCGGCGGCGTGATGTTCACGTACTCGACGGGCGCCTCTTGAGCTGGCGCGACGTCAGCACCACGTCCATAGACGGGCACGTCGTAGTTGATCGCTTCGGGCTCGGGTTCAGCCGCGGCGCGCACGCGTTCGTCGAAGCGGTTGGCGACGGAGATGAGCAGCACCTCGGCGCGCTGCTGTTGAGCTGCTTCCGTGAAGGCTCCGACGCGCACGCGCACTCGCGTCCACGTCCCGGCCTTGTAGGGCACGCCGCCGACGCCGACCCAGATGTCATCGACGGTGAGCCAGCCGTAGGTGCGGTCGATGTCCTTCGACGTGATCGCATAACCGAGCACGTTCATCGACGAGACGACGATGTCCCAGGCCGTGGTCTGGTCGGTCGCGAGGTCGATCATGGCCTCTTCGTCGCTGACGGTGATGTCGGACGTCAGCAGCGGCGGCAGGGTGTCATCGACGGCCGCGGCGGAAGGCACGCAGGCCAGCAGCGCGAGAGCGATCGAGAAAAAGCGCGAGGTCATGGGGATTCTCCGAGTACTGAGCGGTGCCGTTGGTGAACACTCGTGGGAAAGCACCGTTTTGGGAGAGGCACTCGTCAGGTGAGCGAACAAACGCCTTGCGCGCATCCTAGCCGACGTGCCGAAAACGCGGTTTTAGCGCCGGTCGCGCCCGCGTGCGAACCGGCCTGAAACGCGCGCTACGACGTTGATAGCATCCCGGAATGATGCTCCCCACCCCGCTGGTCCTCGCCCTCGCGCTCGCCACCGCCGGTGACGACCCGATTCCGCCCGTCGTCCACTCCGTCAGCGACATCTCGCAGACGTTCACCTTTTACATGGACGGACGCTTCCATCGGCAGTACCTGGACGGCGTCGGGCGCGATGCGCGCAACTGGGGCAGCCTCGAGCACCTCGACCTCGAGAACGTCAACCTCCTGATCCTCACCGCCGGCGACGCGCACATCCCCTATACGGAGGCGGCGCTCGACCACGTCGAGGACTACGTGCGGGACGGCGGCACCGCGCTGATCATGGCGGACGGCCAGGACCCGATGCCTCCCGGCGCGGCTCTCACGGCGCACTTCGGCGCGACGCTCACGACCAGCTCCGTCACGCCTCCCCTCGAAACCACGCCGGCGGCGCGGCGCCTCATCGACCGCGACCACGAGTGGGTCTTCCGACGCGGAACCGTCCTCGAGCTGTCCCGCAAGTGGACGGTGCACCTCCGCGACGAGGGCGATCGTCCGGTGTTCGCGGCGCGCGACCTCGGCAAGGGTCACGTCCTGCTGGGAAGCCGCGGCCTCTTCGGCTCGCGCCCCGACGCGTCCGACCCCATCAACGCCGAGGCCTGGACGCCGCTCCTCGTCCACTACGCCACCTCCAAGCGCATCGACCCCGACCTTCCCCACAACTCCACTTGGGCCGAACACGAACGCGAACTCGGCGGGCTCATCCTCGAGTTCCACGACGGCACCGAGCGCTACGCAGACGCCGTCGCCGCCGAGTACAAGACCGTCCACCCGCACCTCGTCGCCATCACGGGCGTCGAACCGTCGGAGGGAATGATCAAGCGCCTGCTGATCCTGCCGACCGGCGGAGGCGGCTTCTCGAGCGGGCAGCGCATCGCGATCGGCGCCTGGTGGGGCAACTACCCCGAGCGTCGCTACCCGATGGTGGAGCTGATCGGGCACGAGGCCGGACACTCGTGGGTGCTCCCCCACGCCGAGCCGCTCTGGAACGAGCCGATCGCAACGTACCTCGGTATCCAGGTCGGCCTGCGCCTCGACATGGACGAAGCGCAGCAAACCCTCGACAAGCAGATCGCACGCGGCCGCGCACTCGACCCCGACTTCACGACGATCGATCCCCTCTCACCGGACGCACCACGCGACCTCATCTGGGGCAAGTCGTACTTCGTCTTCGAGGAACTCGAACGCCTTCACGGCCCCGGCGCCCTCGCGAAGTACTTCCGCACGAAGCGCGAGCTTCTCCCGAAGGGCGGACGCAACAACTACACGATGGACGACTGCGTCGCCGTATGGAGCACAGCCGTCGGCGAGGACCTCTTCCCCTGGTTCGCCAGCCTCGCCTTCGACGTCGATGAAAGCCGCACGTCACTCTGGCCGAGGTGACCCCGCGGGCGAGACGGTTCACGCCGCTCGTCTCGCGGGCTACGGGAACGTCACGCGCATCTTTCCGCGCAGAGTTTCGGCAGGATAGAACGTGCCGCGCCAAAGGACGCCCCCGTTGCGACTGCCGACCCAGGCCGAGCGCAGGAAGATCCAGGCCATGATCATGCCGGAGAACGGAATTGCGAGGCCGGGCAGGAACGGTCGACGCATCCAGATCTTTGCACCGAACGCTGCGCCGGCGATGCCCGCCAAAGCCGCGACTCCGAAGTACGGCAGCCACGGTGAACCGAGCGGCGCGAAGAGTGCGAGGAACGGTGCGAGGTCGAAGAAGACGACGAGCAGCGCGAACAGGGCCGCGAGCCAGACCTTGAACTGCATGAGCGGGAAGACGTTCTTCTCGAGGCCGTGGACCATGTCGCCGAGCGAGCCGTACCACGAGAGGCCGATGAGATCCGTGCCGGCCGCGACACCGCAGGGGCGACCGCTGGTCTTCATGAGGTGACCGACGGCGAGGTCGTCGGCGATGTCGAGCTTGAGCTCCGCGAACCCGCCGCACGCGAGGAATGCCTCGCGCCGCAGCAGGTTGAACGCGCCGACGCCGACGAAGGCCGACGAGTCGGGATCACTCACCTTCCAGACGCGCTGGCCCATGATGAAGCCGCGCCCGAAAGCCGCCAGCGCGACATCGAGCCAGAAGCCGTGCGAGCTGATGTCCGGGAGGACGGCGAGGTGATCGCGGCCGTGGTGACGCGCGTGGGCGACGGCGCGGCGCAGTGCGTCGGGCGACTGGTGCACGTCGGCGTCGGTGAGGAGCAGGTAGTCACCGGTGGCGCTCTGCGAGCCTTGGTGCATCGCATGGGTCTTGCCGAGCCAACCCGCGGGGAGCTCGTCGACGCAAACCAGCGTGACGCGCTCGTCGTTGGCCGCGAGGCGCGTGAGGATCGCGCGCGTGTCGTCCGTCGAGCGGTCGTCGACGGCGATGATCTCGAGGTTCGGGTAGTCGCTCTTGAGCCACGAGCGCACGGCCGCTTCAACGGTGTCGGCCTCGTTGCAGGCCGGCGCAATGATCGAAACGCGCGGCCACTCGTCGGGCACCGGATCGTCGACGTCGATGAGACGCGGAACCGAGCGCGACATGTGCAGGCCGACGAGCGGGATCGCGATCCAGTACAGGCACGCCGCGGCGATGAGCAACGATGCTCCCCACTCGAGAACGCTCATCGCGGCACTCCGGTCATGACGCCCGTTCGCTGCGCACGATCACCTCGCCGTCGCGCTCGATCAGGATCCTCAGTTGGTGCGGACGACAGCACACCGGGCAGTCCTCGACGAGCTGCTGGTCGGGCCCGCCACTCGGGTCGACGAGAATCGAGTTCTCGGTGCCGCAGTGGTCGCACTGGTAGGTCTCTTCGGTCCACATCATCGAGACGTTCAGTAGTCGACGCGATCGCCCTGCGCACGCCATGCCTCGAAAGCTCGCTGGGCGTCAGTGCGTCGAAACGAGATCATCGGCAGGTGACGCTCGTCGATCGGCCGGCAGACCTCGTCGTAGAACTCGGCGTCGTCGAAGCCGGCAGCGGCCGCGTCGTCGCGGTTCCCGGCGTAGTAGACGCGGTCGAAGCGCGCCCAGGCGATGGCGCCGAGGCACATCGGGCAGGGCTCGCAGGACGTGTAGAGCTCGCAGCCGGCGAGAGAGAAGGTCCCCAGGGCCGCGCAGGCCTCGCGGATGGCCACGATCTCGGCGTGGGCCGTCGGGTCGTTCGACGAGGTCACACGATTGTTGCCGCGCCCCACGACCGCGCCGTCCTTGACGACCACGGCCCCGAACGGCCCGCCCTCCCCCGAAAGCACTCCCTTCACGGCAAGGTCGACGGCTTCGTCCATGAAGCGAGCGTCCGGCTGGTCTGTCGTCATATCGATTCTCGGTGAGGTGACGGGCACGGGCGGCTCCGCGAGTCGACGCCGCGCCGGCGGTTTCCTATCGTGCGAATCTGGACGAGTTATACGACCTCGACGCGGCGCGGCGTTCGGACACGACGTCGTCACCCCACCGAGCCCCTTCCCTCCTCTACAATCCGCGGCTTCGATCCGTGGTCCGGAGTCCGTTCTTGACGCATCGCCGTGCCCAATCCGATGGCGTTGCCGGACGCTGGCTCGGACAGGCAGAGGCACTCCGACCGGCGTCGAACGACACGTGGACGGAGGCTCTTCGCAGAACCGGCGAGCCGCTCGCGATCGTCGCTCTCGACGACGGTCTGGCGCTCGCGTCCGCGGGGCCGATCGTGCTTCACGGTGACGACAGCGCCGGTCTGCCGCTGATCGCCTACGCGCGGCCGCAGTCGCCTGCAACGCTCGGAAGCGCTGAGTTCCGCGCATTCCATGGCGTGCGCGCGGCCTACGTGGCCGGCGCGATGGCCAACGGGATCGCCTCCGAAGACCTCGTGGAGGCCATGGCCCGCGCCCGGCTGCTGTCGTTCTTCGGCTCCGCAGGACTGTCGCTCGAGCGCGTCGATCGGGCGATCACACGGCTCGAGGGCCTCCCGGCCGACGCCCCGCGAGGCTTCAACCTCATCCACAGCCCGAACGAGCCAGAGCTCGAGTCGGCGCTAGTCGACCTTTATCTTGCACGTAACGTCACATGTATTGAAGCTTCGGCCTTCCTCGGAGTGACTCTCCCGCTCGTCCGCTACCGTGCGGCCGGTCTGGTTCCGGGTCCCGACGGCTCCGTGCGCGTCACACGCCGCATCGTCGGCAAGGTATCGCGCGTTGAAGTGGCATCTAAGTTCCTCTCTCCGGCCCCGCAAGAGCTACTCAAGAAGCTTGTCGACTCGGGACAGATCACAGCTGTTCAGGCCGACCTCGCCACGCGCGTCCCGCTCGTCGACGACCTCACGGCCGAGGCCGATTCGGGCGGTCACACGGACAACCGCCCCGCACTCGCGCTGCTTCCCACGCTGACCACGCTTCGAGATCGCATCGCCGGCCAGGCCGGCTATACGACGGCCCCGCGCGTGGGTGCGGCCGGCGGCATCGCCACACCCCAGTCGGCGGCGGCGGCGTTTTCCATGGGCGCCGCCTACGTCGTGACGGGATCGATCAACCAGGCCTGCGTCGAAGCAGGCACGTCCGACACCGTGCGCAGGCTGCTCGCGCAGGCCCAGCAGGCCGACGTCACGATGGCGCCGGCTGCCGACATGTTCGAGATGGGGGTCAAAGTCCAGGTGCTCAAGCGCGGCACGATGTTCGCGATGCGCGGCACCCGCCTGCACGACCTCTACTCGAGCTACGGCTCGCTCGACGAGATCCCGCCCGCCGAGCGCACGAAGCTCGAACGGACGGTCTTCGGTGCGACCCTCGACGACGTCTGGGTCCAAACGCAGGCCTACTTCCGCGACGTCGACCCGCGCCAGATCGAGCGTGCGGCTTCCGACCCGAAGCACAAGATGGCGCTCGTCTTCCGCTGGTACCTCGGCCAGTCGTCCCACTGGGCCAATGCCGGCACGGCCGGGCGCGAGCTCGATTACCAGGTTTGGTGCGGCCCGGCGATGGGCGCCTTCAACGCCTGGGTCGAGGGCACCGCGCTCGCCGAACCGAGTGCACGCCGCGTCGTCGATGTTGCCGACGCCCTCCTTGACGGCACGGCGAGCTGGATCCGCCAGGCCGACCTCGCCGCTCAGGGCGTCGAGATCCCCGCCGCCGCCGTCGCGGCCGCGATCACTCCTTCTTCCTCTGCCGTCGCTTCGCCGCGCGCCCGCCGCCCGGCTGTGCCCCACGCGCGAAGCCTTCACGCACCGAGTTCTCGAGGACCCACTCAGTGAGTGCCGAGCCACGCCCCACCGACGACACGGCACTCGCCATCGTCGGCCTGTCTTGCCTCTTCCCACGCGCCGCCGACGCCGCTGCCTACTGGCGCTCCGTGCGTGGTGGCGTCGACGCCATCGAAGAGATTCCGTCGTCGCACTGGAGTCCCGACGACTACTTCAACACCGACAAGACGGCTCGCGACCAGACCTACGCACGCCGCGGTGGTTTCATCCCGCCGATCGACTTCCACCCGCTCGAGTACGGCATCGCACCGAACGCGCTCGAGACGACCGACACGTCGCAGCTGCTCGGCATGGTCGTCGCCCAGCGCGCGCTCGCCGATGCAGGTTACGCCGGCACGGACGCTCGCACCTTCAACCGCGACAAGACGTCGATCATCCTCGGCGTGACGGGTGCGCTCGAGATGGTCATCCCGCTCGGTGCGCGCCTCGGCCATCCCAAGTGGCGAGCCGCCCTTGCCGAAGCGGGGATCGACGACGACGTTGCCGAAGACGTCGTCGCGCGCATCTCCGACAAGTATGTCGACTGGCAAGAGAGCGCCTTCCCCGGCCTGCTCGGCAACGTCGTCGCGGGTCGTATCGCGGGCAAGCTCGACCTCGGCGGCACGAACTGCGTCGTCGACGCGGCCTGTGCGAGCGCGCTGAGCGCCGTGCACCTCGCGGCGCTCGAGCTGCAGACCGGGCGCTCGGACATGGTGATCACGGGAGGTGTCGACACCTTCAACGACATCTTCATGTACATGTGCTTCAGCAAGACGCCCGCGCTTTCGCCGACGGGCAACTCCCGTCCGTTCGACCGCGACGGCGACGGCACGATCCTCGGCGAAGGCATCGGCATGGTGGTGCTCAAGCGCCTCTCCGACGCGCGCCGTGATGGCGACCGCGTGTACGCCGTGCTGCGCGGCATGGGCACATCGAGCGACGGCGCCGGTCAGGCCGTGTACGCGCC
Organism: Planctomycetota bacterium; assembly: GCA_029259745.1. Taxonomy (GTDB): domain Bacteria; phylum Planctomycetota; class B15-G4; order B15-G4; family B15-G4; genus OFTM221. The sequence continues at coordinate 391,522 of JAJDEO010000063.1, read as the reverse complement.
ATCAGCCGATGGCCAGGAGAAGGCACTGCGCCGCGCCTACGAAGTTTCCGGCGTCACGCCCGACACGATCGAACTCGTCGAAGCTCACGGCACGGGCACGGCCGTCGGCGATGCGACGGAACTCGAGGCGCTCACGCGCTGCTACCGCGGCGCACGCGAGCTCGGCACGTGGTGTGCGATCGGCTCCGTCAAATCGCAGATCGGACACACGAAGGCCGCCGCCGGTGTCGCCGGCTTGATCAAGGCCGCGCTGTCACTGCACCATCAGGTGCTCCCGCCGACGATCAAGGTGCGCACGCCGCTCGACGGCTTGACGGCCGACGATTCGCCATTCTACGTCACGGCCGAGCCGCGACCGTGGCTCGCGAGCGCCAATCATCCGCGTCGCGCGGCTGTCTCGGCGTTCGGCTTCGGTGGGAGCAACTACCACGCCGTGCTCGAGGAGGATGTCCCGTCAGCGACGCGCAGTGAGCCGTCGTGGGATGGCGGCGTGCACATCGCGTCGTTCTCGGCCGGTGACGCCGATGCACTCGTCGCACAGATCGACGACGCACTGTCCGAGCTCTCCGCGCCGGCAGCCGACGAACGCGATGTCGCGGCCGCAACACGCGCTTCCTTCGAGACCTCGCACGCGTTGCGCCTGGTCGTCCCGCACGACACGAACGACGGCACACTGCTCGACGCACTCACGGCCGTTCGCGCGCGCCTCGTCACGAACGGCACGGACACCGCCTGGCGCACGCCTGACGGCGTCGCCTTCGGGCGCGACATCGCGCCCGGGAAGCTCGCGTTCGTGTTCCCGGGCCAGGGCTCGCAGTACGTCGGCATGCAGCGCGGACTCGCCTGCACGTTTCCGCAGATGCGCCGCGCCCTCTCCGGCGCCGAACGCGCCTTCGCCGACGTCGCCACGGCACGCCTCACCGATCGCATCTACCCGCCGACGGCCTTCGACGAGAGCACGCGTACCGAGCACGACCTCGCGCTGCGTGACACGAGCGTCGCTCAGCCAGCGATCGGCGCCGTGAGCCTTGGCGCCCTCGACGTGCTCGCGCACTTCGGCGTCACGCCCGACGCGGTCGTGGGCCACAGCTTCGGCGAACTCACGGCGCTGCGTGCTGCGGGACGCATCGACGACGACGCGTTCCACCGCCTCGCGTGTGTGCGCGGTCGCCTCATGGCCGACCAGCGCGGCGACCGCGGCGCGATGCTCGCTGTGGTGGCATCGAGTGAAGACATCCTCGGCGTGATCTCCGAAGAGCAGCTCGACGTCGTCATCGCGAACAAGAACGCGCCGCTGCAAACCGTGCTCTCGGGTGCGTCGGAAGCCATCAAAGCGGCCGCCGAGGCATTCGAAGCGCGCGACATCCGTGCGCGTCGCCTGCCCGTCTCGGCCGCGTTCCACTCCGCGCTCGTGTCCGACGCCAGCGAGCCGTTCCTCGATGTGCTCGAGTCGGTCTCGGTGACGCCGTCCGACACACCGGTATTCGCGAACACGACGGCGGCTCACTACCCGAACGCGGCCTCGGAAGTACGCTCGCTCCTTGCGCGTCAACTCGCGCGCCCCGTCGAGTTCGTGAAGTCGATCACGAACATGCACGGCGAAGGTGTCCGCACGTTCCTCGAGGTCGGGCCCGGCGCGCGACTCTCGAGCCTCGTCACACAGATCCTCGACGGCCAGGCCCACCACGTCCACGCGCTCGACGCGTCGGGCGGTGCACGCGCCGGTCTGCTCGACCTCGCCCGTGCGCTCGCCCAGCTCGCGGCGCTCGGCCACACGGTCGCGCTGTCACGATGGGACGACAGTGCGCGTCCGAGACTCGGCCTTCCTGAAGGACGCAAAGCGGCGCTCACGTTCCGGGTCGGTGGCGCGAACATCCGCACGCGCGAGACCGAAGCGCGTCCGCCCCTCGCACCCAAGCGCGTCGCTCCGTCGCCCGCAGCGATCGCAGCTCCGGCACAGCCGCCGACCGCAAGCATCCCGCCCACGCCCACCCCGACGACGACACCTTCGATGCCTTCCGAACCGGCTGACCTCCGTGCCGCGCTCGATGCCACGCAGCAGACGCTCGCCGCGATGCAGGCGATGCAGGCGCAGACGGCCGAGCTCCACCGCAAGTTCCTCGATGGCCAGCTCGCGATGCAGCAGACGATGCATGCGCTCGTCGAGCAGCTCGGTGCTCCGGGAGCGCCCGCGCTGCCGCCGAGCGCCGTGCCCGCAACGCCCGTCGCACCGGTTCCCGCTCCGATCAGCGCGCCCGTCACGGCGTCGCCTCCGGCACCTGCGCCGATTGCTCCGGTGGCAGCGCCGCAGCCGGCGCCGGTACCGGCGCCGCTCGTCGACACGTCAGTCGCCGTCACCGCCGCGCTCATGACCGTCGTCGCCGAGAAGACCGGCTACCCCGCCGACGTCCTCGATCCCGCCATGGCGCTCGAAGCCGACCTCGGCATCGACTCCATCAAGCGCGTCGAGATCCTCTCCGCCATGCAGGCCGCGCTCCCCGACGCGCCCGAGGTGCAGGCCGAACAGCTCGGCACGCTCCGCACCCTGCAAGACGTCATCGACCTGCTCGCCACCTCGACCGCACCCGCCGCGCCGCTCGCGCCCGCGGCAACGTCGGGTCTCGATACCGGCGTCGTCACCGCCGCGCTCATGACCGTCGTCGCCGAGAAGACCGGCTACCCCGCCGACGTCCTCGAACCCGCCATGGCGCTCGAAGCCGACCTCGGCATCGACTCCATCAAGCGCGTCGAGATCCTCTCTGCCATGCAGGCCGCGCTCCCCGACGCGCCCGAGGTGCAGGCCGAACAGCTCGGCACGCTCCGCACTCTGCAAGACGTCATCGACCTGCTCGCCACGTCGACCGCACCACCGGCTCCGCCCGTCGAGCTCGTCGCCGAACCGTCGACGTCCACGAGCACGAAGCCCGCCGGGATCCACCGCCTCGTGCTCGAGTCGGCGCATCTCGTCCCGCATCAGCCGCGCGACGAAGTCCGCTTCGCCTCCGACGCGAAGGTCTGGATCACGCTCGACGGTTCGGGGCTCGCCGAAGAGCTCGCCGAGCAGCTCCGTGCGCGCGGCATCCGTACGCGGCTCGTGTCACCCCGCAGCGCACGCCGCCTCAAGCGCCCCGAGCGCCTCGAAGGACTGATCCTCTTGCCGCCGGCCGATGGCACCGATGACGTCTTCCTGCGCGACGCCTTCCGCCTCGCGCAGGCGGCGGGGGCGGGACTGCGTGACGCGACGAAGGACGGCCACTCGTCCCTGCTCGTCGGCGTCTCGCGTCTCGACGGCGACTTCGGCCTCTCCGGACCCTCGATCGACGATCCGATCTCGGGTGGACTCGCCGGCCTCGTGAAGACGGCCGCCCGCGAGTGGCCCGAAGTGACGTGCCGCGCGATCGACCTCTCACCCGACCTCAACGACCCCAGCGAAACCGCTGCGGCGCTCGCCGCCGAACTCGTCTATGACGCGCCGCTCGAAGTCGGCCTGTCGAGCGGTGGGGCGCGTGCACTGCGTCTCGTCCCGGCGCCGCTTCCGACGCCGAGTGACGAACATCCGCTCAAGCGCGGCGATCTCGTCGTCATCACGGGCGGTGCGCGCGGCGTGACGGCCGATGCCGCGCTCGAACTCGCACGTTCCTGCGCACCGGCGCTGCTCGTGCTCGGACGAACGGATGTCGACGTCGACGAGCCGACGTGGCTCGCGTCCGTCAAGAGCAGCGAAGCCGCGATCAAAGCCGCGCTCATCGAGAACATGGACGGTCGGCCGTCGCCGCGCGAGATCGGCGCCGAGTGTTCACGCGTGCTGGCGCGCCGCGAGCTGCGAGCGTCGCTTGACGCACTCGTCGATGCCGGTGCGCAGGTGCTCTACCGCGCCGTCGACGTGCGCGATGAACGCGCCGTGCGACGCGCCATCGACGAAGCACGCGAGCAGTACGGTCCAGTGCGCGGTGTCGTGCACGGCGCCGGCGTGCTCGCCGACCAGCTGATCCTCGACAAGGACGACGAAGGCTTCGACCGCGTCTACTCGACGAAGGTCGGCGGCTTCCGCGCCGTGATCGAGGCCGTCGATCTCGACGAACTCCGTGCCCTCGCCGTCTTCTCGTCGTCGACTGCGCGCTTCGGCCGCAAGGGTCAGGTCGACTACGCGATGGCGAACGAAGTCCTCAACAAGTGGTGCCAACAGATCGCGCACGGCAGCAAGGTGCGCGTGGCGGCCTTCAACTGGGGACCATGGGACGGCGGCATGGTGGGCCCCGGGCTCGCCGAGCTGTTCGCGTCCGAAGGCATCGCGCTCATCCCGCGCGAAGCCGGCGCTCGCCACCTCGTCGATGCGCTCGCGTCCCGGAATAATCCCGTCGAGGCCGTGATCCTCGGCGGCGATGTCGCATTGAACGACGAAGCGTCCGACAAGCCGCCCGCAGACCGCGAACTCGCGCCCGTCTTTGAACGCGTGCTCAGCGTCGACCGTTGCCCCGTGCTGCGCAGCCACGTCATGGACGGCCGCGCAGTCGTGCCGATGGCGTTGATGGCCGAGTGGCTCTCGCACGCCGCGATGCACGGCAACCCCGGCCTGATGTTCCACGGCTTCGACGACCTACGCGTGCTCAAGGGCGTCGTGATCGAGAACGGCGACGAAGTGCGCGTCTACATGCACGCCGGCAAGGCACGCAAGGACGGCAAGCTCTTCCGCGTGCTCGCCGAGCTGCGCGGGCCCGCACGACGTGGCCGCGACACCGTTCACGCGCGCGCCGAGATCGTGCTCGTCGCCGCGCTTCCCGAGGACACGCCGCGCCGTACGAGCGTCCCCTCACAGCCGTACGACCGCACCGTCGAGAACGTCTACGAAGAGCTGCTCTTCCACGGCAAGGAACTGCGCGGGCTGCGCGCGATCGATGCCTGCGACGCAACCGGCATCGTCGCCTCCGCCGCCGCTGCGCCCGCGCCCGCGCGCTGGATCGAACGCCCGCTTCGCAGCGAATGGATCGCCGACCCACTCGCGCTCGACAGTGCCTTCCAGCTCATGATCCTGTGGAGTTTCGCGCAGAAGGGCGCCGGTTCGCTGCCGTGCTTCACGCGGCGCTATCGGCAGTTCGAGCGTCGCTTCCCGCAGGGTGGGACGACGATCACCGTGCACGTCACGCGCAGCACGGATCACAGCGCCTTCGCAGACATCGAGTTCCTCGCGGCGGACGGCTCACTCGTCGCGCGTGTGGAAGACTATGAGTGTGTCGTCGACGGGAGCCTCGAACTCGCGTTCCGTGCCAACGAGCTGTCGTCGAAGTCACGCTGATCGATGACGACGACCGACCACCGCATCGCGATCGTCGGCGCCGGCGGACGCTTTCCACGCTGCGACGATCTCGACGCGTTCTGGGAACTGATCGCCAGCGGCCGCGACGCCATGACGAAGGTGCCCGAGGGGCGCTGGCTCGTCGCGCCGGACGACGCCCTCGACGCTGAGAACGACGGCGCGCCTGACAAGGTCCGCTCCATGCGCGGAGCTTTCACCGACGACCCGCGCGGAAGCCTCGCCGCGGCCGCACGCGCCGTCGGTGCACGTCTCGACGTCGAGCGCCTGAAGCGCCTCGACCCGGCGTTCAGCCTCGCACTGTGTGCCGCGTTCGACGCTTGGCACGCGGCCAGCACCAACGACATCGACCGCGCGCGCGTCGGCGTCGTGCTCGGGCACATCGTGCTGCCCACCGACGGCGTCGCCGCGCTCGCTGACGCCCTCTGCACCGGCGACGACGAAGCACTCCGTCGCGTCGACCCGCTCGAACGCCACCTCGCCGGATTGCCCGCCGCGCTCATCAGCCAGGCGCTCGCCCTCGGCGGCGCCCATACGACACTCGACGCGGCCTGTGCTTCATCGCTCTACGCGCTACACCTGGCCTGCGAAGACCTGCGCGCCGGACGCGTCGACGCCATGCTCGCCGGCGGTGTCTCGCGACCGAGCTGCCTGTACACGCAGATGGGCTTCTCGCAACTCCGCGCGCTGTCGCCGAGCGGACGCTGCTCGCCGTTCGATCGCGCCGGTGACGGACTCGTGGTCGGCGAGGGCGCCGGGATCTTCGTGCTCAAGCGCTTGAGCGACGCCGTTCGCGATGGCGACACGATCCTCGGCTGCATCGCGGGTGTCGGGCTGTCGAACGACGTCGGCGGCAGCCTGCTCGCACCGAGCACGGAGGGCCAACTGCGCGCGATGCGCGCGGCCTACGAGCGCGCCGGATGGTCGCCCCGCGACGTCGATCTCGTCGAGTGTCACGCGACGGGCACGCCGCTCGGCGATGCCGCCGAGGCGCGCAGTTTGACGGCGCTCTGGAACGGCGGCGAGGCAAGCGCGTCGGGTGGTCCCGCGGCTGGTCGTTGCGTGCTCGGCTCCGTGAAGTCGAACGTCGGCCACCTGCTCACGGCCGCGGGCTCGGCCGGCGTCGCGAAGGTCCTCGGTGCGCTGCAGCGCAACACACTTCCGCCCACGGCACACTTCGCAACGCCTGCCGAAGGTGTCGACGTGCACGACGGTCCGTTCACGGTGCTCGCCGAGCCGCAGCCTTGGAAGCCGCGCGCGCCCGGAACGCCGCGCCGCGCCGCCGTCAGTGCCTTCGGCTTCGGCGGCATCAACGCCCACCTTCTCATCGAGGAGTGGCTTGACGACGCGCCCGCGACGGAAACCGCCGAGCCCGTGGACGTCGAGCCCGTCGCCATCGTCGGATGGAGCGCGCGGGTCGGCCCGTGGTCGACGCCCGAGGAGTTCGCCGCACACGCGCTCGGTGAACACACCGCCGCGACGTCGCTCGAAGCTCGCTTCGCGCCCGTGCCGCTGAGCGCCGTGCCCGACGCCCCCGCCGCACACGCGCTGGCGTCCCTCGAGATCGCGACGCGCCGCTATCGCATCCCGCCGCGCGAGATCGAGGAGATGCTCCCGCAGCAGACGCTCATGCTCGACGTCGCGACCGACGCGTGGGAGCGGGCGGGCGTCGCGCAGTCCGACGACGCGACGACGGACGCGCGCGCGGGCGTCATCATCGGCCTCGCACTCGACCCGAACACGACGAACTTCCATGTCCGCTGGGGACGCCCGGCGCATGAACGCGACGCCGTCGGCCCGGCGCTGACGGCCAACCGCACGATGGGCGCCCTCGGCTCCGTCGTGGCCAGCCGCATTGCTCGCGAGCATCGCTTCGGCGGCCCGAGCTTCACCGTGTCGAGCGAAGACACGTCCGGACTGCGCGCGCTCGACGTCGCCATCGGAATGTTGCAACGCGGGGAGCTCGACCGCGCCGTCGCGGGCGCCGTCGATCTCGGCGCAGACCCACGAGCAGTTCACGCCGAAGTCGCGCGTCGTCGCGAAGCAGGCAGCGATCCCGCCACGCCGATCACGGAAGGCGCGGTTGCCTTCGTCCTCAAGCGACTCAGCGACGCCGAACGCGACGGAGATGTGATCCACGGCGTCGTGAAAGCCATCGCCTCGGCGGCACCGACGGACACCGCGACGGCGCCCTGCCTCGACGCCGACGCGCAGCATGCCCGTGAGATCGCAGCGCGCACGGCCCAGGCGCAAGCCGGCATCGACGTCGCGCGCATCGGCCTCGCCGTCACCACTGGCTTCGGCGCCTCGCACGCTGAACCCCTCGGCCACGGCGGTGCGGCCACGGGCCTCTTCGCCCTCGCACGTGCCTGCGCAGCACTCGCCGAGCGCGTGCTCCCGAACGACGACAACGAGCGCGAACGCCAGCCGTGGATCCGCGACCGCCGCGATGGCGAACGGCTCGCGTCGGTTGAAACTCGCGGTCTCATCGGCGACGTCACGCACGTCATCCTCAGCGACCACGTCCAGGCTCCCGGACCGCAGCCTCAGTTCGCTCCGCGCGACGCACTCTTCGTCTGCGAGGCGGACGACACGGCGGCGCTCGCCGACACGCTCACTCAGCTCGAACGCTTGGCCCAGACGTCTGTCGACATCCATGCCGCGGCGCGCGCGTGGATGGCGCAGCGCGAAGCCACCACGGCAACCACCGGCGTCGCCGCGACCTTCGTCGCTCGCACTCTCGAAGAACTCACGGCGTTCATCGACGACGTGCGCTCGGGACGCCCGAGTTGCGCATCACCCGACGACCGCCGCGCGTACGTCACCGGCGATCTCGGCCTTGACGTCGACTCGGCCGACGGGCGCATCGCCTACGTCTATCCGGGCTCGGGCAGTCACTACACGGGCATGGGACGCGAGCTGCTCCTGCGCTGGCCCGACGTCCTCGAGGCGCAGGATGCGACGAGCGCGACGCTCGCAAGCCAGATGCGCCCCGCGGTGACGTGGGATGAGCGCAGCGAGTTGCCGTCCGCCGAGGATCTCATCTTCGGCCAGGTCACCCTCGGCGCATTCGTCACGGACACACTCTCCGCGTTCGACCTCGGCCCGCAGGCCGTGCTCAGCTACAGCCTCGGCGAATCGACGTCCTACTTCGCGACGGGTGTCTGGCAAGACCGCGACGGCATGCTCGCACGCATGACCGAGTCGACGCTCTTCACACGCGACCTCGGCGGGCCCTGCGACGCTGTCCGTCGCGCTTGGGATCTCGGCGACGTCCCGGCCGTCGACTGGCTCGTCGCTGTTGTCGACCGGCCGGCCGGCGTGGTGCGTGAAGCGCTCGCCGGCAACCGGCATCCGCGCGTGCGCCTGCTGATCGTGAACACGCGCGAGGAGTGCGTGATCGGCGGGCTGCGCGACGAGGTGCTTGCCTTCATCCGCGAACTCGGTGCGCAGGGCCACTTGCTCAGCGGCGTCACGAGCGTGCACACGGACGTCGTCGATGTCGTCGCGGAGGCCTACCGCTCGCTGCACGTCTTCCCGACGACACCGCCCGACGACGTCACGTTCTACTCGAGTGCGCGCGGTGGTCCGCTCGCGATCACGCCCGACTCCGCCGCCGACTCGATCCTCGCCCAGGCGCGGCACGGCTTCGACTTCGTGCGCGTCGTCGAGCAGGCTTGGGAAGACGGCGTCCGCGCGTTCGTGGAGATCGGACCCGGCGCGTCGTGCTCGCGCATGATCGCGCGCATCCTCGGTCCCGGGCGTCCGCACGTCGTGCGCTCAGCCTGTCCTGGCCCGGGCCGTGAGGTTCGCGGAGTGTTGCAGACGATCGCGATGCTCGTCGCCGCGCGTGTCCCCGTCGACCTCACAGCAGCGTTCATGATCGCGCCCGAAGACAGACACACCACGACGCTTACGCTCGTGCGTGCGCCGTGGTTTGAACGTGCTCCGGCAGCTGTCGTACCGCCACCGCACCCCGCGCCCCGCATCGCACCCACGAACACTCGCCCCCCCGAGCCGCCGGCACCGATGCCCACGACGCGTCCCCGCTCGCTGATCGATGGCATGGCTCGCGCGAACGCCGCGAGTGCCGCGGCACACGAGAGCTTCCTCGACAACGTCCAGCGTCACACCGAAGTGATGGCGGCGCTCATGCAACGCCAGGCGGCGCTCGAAGCCAAGCTCGGCACGGCAAAGACAACCGCAGCTCCGCACGCGCCCGCAGCGACAGCGCGGCGCCCGATACCTGCATCTCGCGAGGACGTCTTCCTCGATCGCGAGCAGTGCCTCGAGTTCGCGGTCGGGAAGATCGGCGACGTCCTCGGCGAGTCGTGGCGCGAGGCCGACACCTACCCGACGCGCGTGCGTCTCCCCGACGAGCCGCTCATGCTCGTCGATCGGATCATGTCCCTCGAGGGCGAGGCGCGATCGCTCTCAGGCGGGCGCATCGTCACCGAGCACGACGTCGGCGCACGCCCGTGGTACCTCGACGAAGGCGTGATCCCCACGTGCATCGCCGTCGAGTCAGGCCAAGCCGACCTCTTCCTCTCCGGCTGGCTCGGCGCCGACTTCGAGACCAAGGGCAACGCCACCTACCGCCTCCTCGACGCCGTCGTGACGTTCCACGATCACCTCCCGCGCGCCGGCGCCGTGATCCGCTACGACATCCACATCGATCACTTCTTCCGTCAGGGCGACTCGCTCCTGTTCCGCTTCGGCTTCGATGCGACGGTGAATGGCAAGCCGCTGCTGACGATGCGCGAGGGCTGCGCGGGCTTCTTCACGGCCGCGGCGCTCGACGCCGGCAAGGGCATCGTGAAGACGGCCGTCGACCTCATGGAACGCCCCGGAACGCGCCCCGCCGACTGGCGCGACCTCGCGCCCGTGCCCACCGCGCTCGAGCGCTACGACGACGCGGCCATCGACGCCCTGCGCGCCGGCGACCTCGTCGCGTGCTTCGGCAAGGCCTTCGAGCGCCTCCCGCTCGGCGCCGCGCCGGTGACGTTGCCCTCAGGGCGCATGTCGCTCGTCGATCGCGTCGTCGACCTCGACCCCACCGGCGGACGCTTCGGCCTCGGTCGCATCCGCGCCGAGATGGATATCCAGCCCGACGATTGGTTCCTCACCTGTCACTTCAGCGATGACATGGTGATGCCGGGCACGCTGATGTACGAGTGCTGCCTGCACACGCTGCGCATCCAGCTGCTGCGCATGGGCTGGATCGGTGCGACGGGCCACGTCGTGTACGAGCCCGTGCCGGGTGTGCGCAGCCGTCTGAAGTGCCGCGGGCAGGTGCTCGCCTCGACGAAGGTCGTCACGTACGACATCGAGATCAAGGAACTCGGCTACGGGCCGGCGCCGTACGCGATCGTCGACGCCTCGATGCTCGCCGACGGCAAGCCGATCGTCGACATCGTCGACATGTCCGTGCAGCTCACCGGGCTGACGCGCGACGACGTCGAGGCGCTGTGGACCGCGCAGGCCGCAACGGCCACGCCGCCGACGTTTGCCAAGCCGGCGATCTACGACACCGCGTCGATCACGGCCTTCGCCACGGGCAAGCCGTCCGACGCCTTCGGCGACCGCTACCGCAGCTTCGACAGCGAGCGCGTGATCGCGCGCCTACCTGGCCCGCCGTACCAGTTCCTCGACCGCGTCGTCGCCGTGAGCGGCGCCCCGTGGGAACTCACGCAAGGTGCGTCGTGCGAGGCGCAGTACGACGTCCCGCCGGACGCCTGGTACTTCGACGCCGACCGCCAAGACCGCATGCCCTTCGGCGTGCTGCTCGAAATCGCACTGCAACCCTGCGGCTGGCTCGCGGCCTACCAGGGCTCGGCGCTCACGTCCGACGAGGACCTCTCCTTCCGCAACCTCGGTGGTTCGGGGCGCATGCTGCGCGACGTCCATCGCCGCACGGGCACGTTGAGCATCGACATCACGATGACGCAGTTCTCGTCGTCGGCGGCGATGCTGATCCAGCACTTCTCGATGTGCGTGCGCGACGCCGAGGGTGTCGTCTACGAAGGCACGACGTACTTCGGGTTCTTCACGAAGGCCGCCCTCGGCAACCAGGTCGGCATGCGCGACGTGGCGCTGCTCGACGTTCCGATCGGCGAACGCGGCAAGACCGGCCCCGTGCCGAACGCGGCGCCCTTCGCGAACGAGACGTGGCGGATGGTCGATCGCGTCGAAGCCCTGCGCACGGACGGCGGGCCGCACGGCCTCGGCTTCGTGCAGGGCTCCGTCGACGTCGACCCGTCCTTCTGGTTCTTCAAGGCGCACTTCCACCAAGACCCCGTCTGGCCCGGCTCGCTGGGTCTCGAGGCCATGCTGCAGCTCTTGAAGGTCTATGCCGGTGAACGCTGGGGCGAGACACGTGCCATCGAGCACTTCGTCGCCAACGGCCCCGGCGGACAGCACGGCTGGGAGTACCGCGGACAGGTCATCCCCACCGCCAAGCGCGTCGAAGTGCAGGTCATCGTCACGGAGATCGACGACGACTCCGGCCTCGTCCGAGCTGACGGATTGCTCGCCGTGGACGGCCGCACGATCTACTCCGCTTCAGGCTTCACCGTGCAAGTGGTGGACAGCCCACCCGACGGATCCGTACACCGGCGCCTCGACCACACGTCCGCGTCCACCCGACCCGTCGAGCAGCGATGAGATACACGAAGGTTCGCCTCGAGGCGATCGGCTACGAGCTCGCACCCGTCGTGGTGACGTCGAGTGAACTCGAAGACCGCCTCGCGCCGCTCTACGAGTCACTGCACCTGCCGAGCGGCCAGCTCGAGGCGCTGACGGGAATCGTCGAGCGCCGCTGGTGGGAGCCCGACTTCCCGATCTCCGAGGGCGCTGCGGCGGCCGCGCAGAGCGCGCTCGAGGCGGCCGGCATGCCGGCGCGGTCGATCGAGACGCTGATCTACGCCGGCGTGTGCCGCGAAACGTTCGAGCCCGCCACGGCGTGTCACGTCGCCGCGCACCTCGGCGTGCACCCCGGCGCCGCCGTGTACGACCTCTCGAACGCCTGCCTCGGCGTGATGAACGGCATCCTCGATGTCGCGAACCGCATCGAGCTCGGGCAGATCCGCGCCGGCATGATCGTGTCGGCGGAGACGGCGCGCGAGATCGTCAACGTCACGATCGACCGGATGCTCTCCGAGCGCTCGATGGAGAGCTTCACGAAAGGGCTCGCGACGCTCACGGGCGGATCGGGCGCCATCGCCGTGATCCTCACCGACGGATCCTTCGAACGCACCGAACGCCCGCGCCTGCTCGCCGGCGCCACGCAGACCGCACCCGAGCACCATCGACTGTGTCGTTGGGGACTCGACCAGGCGCCAACGCTGCATCAAGAGCGTGCTCTTCCGCAGGACATGCGCACCGACTCCGTGCTCGTCATGAAGCACGGCGTCGAACTCGCGCGGCGCACCTTCAAAGGATTCCTTGAAGAGTCGCAGTGGTCGCGCGAGGACATCGACCACGTCATCTGCCACCAGGTCGGCAGCGCCCACCAGCAAACCGTGTTGCGCGCCCTTGGCATCTCCGAGGACAAGGACTTCTCGACCTACCCGTCGCTCGGGAATATCGGCACCGTGTCGCTGCCGATCACGGCCGCGATCGCCGAAGAGCGCGACGTCTTGAGTTCAGGTGACAAGGTCGGCTTTCTCGGCATCGGCAGCGGCTTGAACTGCCTCATGCAGGCTTGGGCCTGGTGACCACGCGCACGACGCATCGCGCGCCGCTGCCCGCGCACGTCGCGGCGCTGTATCCGTTCGACGAGCACGTTTTCGAGACGGCTCCCGGGATCTGGATGCACTACGTCGACGAGGGTCCGCGCGATGCGCCCGTGGTCGTCATGGTGCATGGCAACCCGACGTGGTCGTTCTACTTCCGGCGGCTCGTGCTGCGCCTGCGCGGACGCTTCCGCTGCATCGTCCCCGACCACATCGGCTGCGGGCTGTCCGACATCCCCGACGACGACGACTACCCGTACACGCTCGCACGCCGCGTCGACGACCTCGAGGCGCTGCTCGCGCACTGCGGTGTCGACCGCGCATCACTCGTCGCGCACGACTGGGGCGGCATGATCGCAAGCGGTTGGGCAACGCGCCATCCCGAACGTGTCGAGCGCCTCGCCTATCTCAACACCGCCGCTTTCCACCTGCCGCCAGACGAATCGATTCCGTTCGCGCTCACGCTGTGTCGCTCTCCACTCGGGGCACTGCTCGTGCGCGGCGCGAATGCTTTTTGCCGCAGCGCCGTCGCCGTCGGAACGAAGCGTCACAAGCTCACACCGGCCGAGCGCGACGGGTACCTGTGGCCGTACGGCTCATGGCACGCGCGCCTCGCCGTCCATCGCTTCGTCCAGGACATCCCGCTCTCGCCGAGTCACCCGAGCGACGCCGAGGTCTGCGCGATCGAAGCCGGGATGAGCGCGCTGACCCACGTGCCGACGCACGTCTTCTGGGGCATGCGCGACTTCGTCTTCACGCCCGCGTTCCTCGACGAGTGGCGTCGACGCGCGCCCCACGCCACGTTCACGACCTTCGCTGACGCTGGGCACTACGTGCTCGACGACGCGTTCGACGAGATCGCCGCGGGTATCGACGAGTTGCTCGCGACCGAGGCGGCCGAGCCGTGACGTCGTGCAACATCGCACACCGCCTCGCGTCGGTTGCGAGCGAGTCACCCGACCGCATCGCGGTCCACGCGCCGAGCGGACGCGACAGCGCCGGTCAACGCACCTACGCCACACTCACCTTCCGTCAGCTCGACGACGACAGCACCGACATCGCGCGCGGCCTGCTCGCGAGCGGCTGCAAGCGCGGCGATCACGTCGTGCTCATGGTGCCGCCGAGCCTCGAACTCTTCGCGCTCGTGTTCGCGGTGTTCAAGGCCGGCGTCGTTCCGGTGCTCGTCGATCCCGGGCTCGGCATCAAGCGCCTCGGCGCGTGTCTCGACGAAGCCGAGCCCGTCGCGTTCATCGGCATCCCGAAGGCCCACGCAGCCCGTGTCGTGCTCGGCTGGGGCAAGCGCACGCTCGGCACGCTCGTTACCGTCGGTCGGCGTTGGTTCTGGGGCGGCACGACGCTCGACGACATCCGCGCCGCCGGACGCGCCGCCTCGCACCTGCCCGCGATCGCCGACACGCGGGCCGACGACGACGCCGCGATCCTCTTCACCAGCGGCTCGACCGGCATCCCGAAAGGCGCCGTCTCCACGCACGGCATCTTCGACCGCCAAGTCGAACTGCTCCGCGATGTCTACGGCATCGAGCCCGGCGAGATCGACCTGCCGACGTTTCCACTCTTCGCGCTCTTCGATCCAGCGCTCGGGATGACGGCCGTGCTGCCCGACATGGACCCCACGAAGCCCGGACGTGTCGACGCCGCGATGATCGTCGAAACCGTCAGCCGCTTCGGCGTCACGAACATGTTCGGCTCACCGGCGTTGCTGCGACGCGTCGGTGCCTGGAGCGCCAACCGCGCCGTCACCCTGTCGACGCTGCGGCGCGTCATCTCGGCCGGTGCGCCGATGCCGAACGATGTGCTCGAGTCGTTCTGCTCGCTGCTTCCTGCGGGCACGCAGGTCTTCACGCCCTACGGCGCCACCGAAGCGCTCCCCGTCGCATCGATCGGCAGCGATGAGATCCTCGGCGAGACGGCCGCGCGCACGGCGCGAGGTGACGGCGTCTGCGTGGGACGCGCCGTGCCCGGCGGTGAGGTCTCGGTTTGCGCGATCACGGATTCGCCGATTGCAACGTTCGACGACGCGACGTGGCTCGCCGATGGCGAGATCGGCGAGTTCGTCATCAGCGGTGCCGTCGTGACGCAGCGCTATCACGGGCGGCCCGAAGCGACACGCGCCGCGAAGATCGCGAGGGCCGATGGGCGCATGGCTCACCGCATGGGCGACGTCGGTTGGATCGAACCGGGCACCGGACGGCTATGGTTCTGCGGACGCAAAGCCCATCGCGTGCGCACCGCCGCACGCACGCTCTTCACCGTGTCCGTCGAAGGCGTGTTCAACGTGCATGCGGCCGTGTTGCGCAGCGCGTTGGTCGGTGTCGCTCACGCCGGAGACCCCGCACCTTCAGTCGATGATCCACACGGCGCTGCGCTCGAACCCGTGCTCTGCGTGGAACGACACGCACACGCGACGATGCCGCGCGAGCAACTCGAGCGCGAGCTGCTCGAGCTCGGCGCGGCCCACGAACACACGCGTGACATCACGACGCTGCTCTTCCACGACGGCTTCCCCGTCGACGTGCGACACAACGCGAAGATCTTCCGCGAACAGCTCGCCGTCTGGGCCGCGCAGCAACTCCGACGCGCTGTGCCCGTCGACCGTCGTTCCCATAGCGGCGTGACGACGCGATGACCGTGCTCGTGACCGGTGGCGGCGGATTCCTCGGCATGGCGATCGTGCGTCGTCTGCTCGCCGACGGCGTCGAGGACGTGCGCTCCTTCTCACGCTCGCGCTACGAGACCCTCGACGCGCTCGGGGTCACATCGTTTCGCGGCGACCTCGGCGACGTCGACGCGGTCGCGCGCGCGGTCGACGGCTGCGAAGCCGTCTTTCACGTGGCCGCCAAAGCCGGCGTCTGGGGACCGGCCAGCGACTACGAGCGCATCAACGTCGACGGCACGCGCCACGTGCTCGAGGCCTGCCGCCGCCACGGCGTCGCGAAGCTCGTCTACACGAGTTCGCCGTCCGTCATCTTCGACGGGCGCGACGAATCGGGCGCCGATGCCTCGCTGCCGTATCCCGATCGCTACCTCTGCGACTACCCGCGCACAAAGGCCGCTGCCGAGCGCGCCGTGCTCGCCGCCAACGACAGTGATCTCGCCACGGTCGCGCTACGTCCGCACCTCATCTGGGGTCCCGGCGACCCGCACCTCGTTCCGCGCCTCGTC
The DNA here is from genome assembly GCA_029259745.1 of Planctomycetota bacterium. Lineage (GTDB taxonomy): Bacteria > Planctomycetota > B15-G4 > B15-G4 > B15-G4 > OFTM221. The sequence continues at coordinate 375,295 of JAJDEO010000063.1, read as the reverse complement.
GAGCGCGCGCGCGCCGGACGTCTGCGCCTCGTCGGCACGGGTGACAACCTCGTCGACTCCGTCTATGTCGACAACGCGGCGGACGCCCACGTCGATGCCCTCGCGCACCTCACGCCGGGCGCGCGCTGCACCGGTCGCGCGTACTTCGTGACGAACGGCGAACCCCTCGCGATGCGCGAGCTCATCAACGGGATCCTCGGCGCCGCGGGCATCGCGCCCGTCACGCGCTCGGTGTCACCGCGCCTCGCCTACGCGCTCGGCACCACGCTCGAGTCGGTCTATCGCCTGCTCGGCAAGACCGACGAGCCGCTGATGACACGCTTCGTCGCGCGCCAACTCGCGACCGCGCATTGGTTCGACATCGAAGACACGCGGTGCGAGCTCGGCTACGCACCGCGTGTCTCCCTCAGCGACGGACTCGAACGCCTCGCCGCAAGCTTGCGCTGACGTCAGGCGTCAGACGCCGTCGCGGAACGACGTGATGCTGTCGATCTCGAGCCGGAAGGGCGTGGTGTCCTTGTCTGCGATTCCGATCGCGAACGAGCGAATCGTCGCGGGATCGAGGTCGGGAGCGTTCGGGACGCGGAATCCCATCACGGAGTGTGTCAGTGCCTCGAAGGACAGGCGCACGTCGAGCCACTCGCCTGCCACCGTGTCGAAGTCGACGCGCCACAGGTTGATCTCGTTGCGCGCGTCGCGCTTCAGGGCCGAGAAGGTGTAGGTGCGACCGTCGCCGCGCACACGCAGCACGACGCCGTCGGCATCGTCGAGGCCCAGGTCAGCGGCGGGCGAGCGGATCGTCGCAAAGCCGCCGTTGTTCTCGAGCGACAAAGCGCCTTCGAACAGCGCCGTGCCCTTCGACGTCGGCGTGTAGCGGCAGCGGCTGATGCCACCCATGACGTCGTCGTTGACGGGGAACCAACGCGGTCCGTCGCCTGCGAACTCGAAGACGGTAGAAGTCGCGGGTGCCAGCAGTGCAGCGCGCTCGCCGCCAGCGAGAATCTCGAGCGCGCGATCGAGACCGTCACGCAGCGCCCAAGCACGCTCGGTTGCGTCCGACGTTCGACGCGCGTTGTCGAGCGCACGGTTCAGCGCAGCGACCGCGGCATTCGGCGCAGCGCCGTCGAGAGTGACGAGCGCGATCGTCGCTGTTTCGTACACCGCTGCACAGGCTGCCGGCTGTCCGGCATTGAAGAATGGAGCGCCGCGCTCGATCGCCGAAGCGATGAGGCGCGTGGCCGGGTCGACGTCGCTGCTCGCGGCATTCTCGGGTGGGATCAGCACCTGGTCGATGATGTGGATCACGCCATTGCTGGCGCGCACGTCGTTTGTCAGCACGCCGGCTTCGGCAACGCGGATGCGCCCCTTGCCGAGAACGATGCTCAACGAGGTGCCAGCAAGTGTCGTCAGCGAACCTTCGACGAGCGCCGAGGCAGCGGACACTTCACTCGCCACCACATGGTGCTTCAGGATCGCTGCGAGTGCGCCGCGGTTGGCCGGGTCGAGCAGGCTCTCGAGCAACCCGTCGGGAAGCGCAGCGAAGGCGGCTTCCGAAGGAGCGAAAACCGTGAAAGGGCCCGATCCGGCCAGCGCTCCGTCCAAGTCTGCCGCTTCAATGGCCGCGTTGAGCGTGGGGAGCGTGGCGGCGATCTCGAGGATCGAAGGCGAGTCTTCGGCAGACGCCGAGACGCAGGCGGCGAGGAACAGGGAGGCGGCCAGCATGGGGAAGCTCGTACGAGAAGCGTGATGGGTGCGTTGGTAACCAGGGTTTCGCGCGCCGGCGCGATTGGGATGCAGAGAAACGGCCGCCGATGAAAGACGGCGCGCCTCCAGTTCACCGGATGCGCGCCGCGACAGTCTTTCATCGACACTGAGCGGCTTGACCTTCGAACCGAGGTCGACGGTCAGGAGCGAACCCAACCCCGAAGCCGTCGCGAGGTCGAGGATGCCGTTCGTCGGGGCACAGCGCGGTGCGGACTCACCTGCGCTTCGTCTCATCCGGCGAACCGGAGCGCGTGGGAGGCTGTGATGGGCCTGATCCAGACTTCACGCGCTCGTCACTTGGCACCAGGCGAGCGCGTGCGCTCTTCAGGAACCAGCGTCAGCTGCGTCCGGCGCGACGCACCGCGGAGTCGCAACGTCGCGTGGAACGGACGCAGTGGTGTCGCGGTGGGAAAGCCGCGCTAAGATCTCGGGCATGCCTGCCTGGACCGAAGAGCACTTCACGGCTGACCCGCGTGCCGCGACGCCCGAGCCCATCGCGCTCGAGTTGTCGTCCGGGCGTGCGCTCGGCGTGCCCGTCGACGTCTACGGCGTGGTCGGACCGGCCGATCGCTCGACGCTGGCGTCGCTGCGCGAGGAGCTCAACGAGGCCGAGCGGGCGCGGGCCGAGCGCTACCTCGACCCGCGTGTCGGCGAAACGTTCGTGCTCTCGCGCGGTTGGTTGCGTCGGCTCCTCGGCGAGCGGCTCGGCGTTCGGGCCCACGAGGTCCCGCTATCGTTCGGCGAGCACGGTCGTCCCGAGCTCGCCGACACGACGCTGTCCTTCAACGTCACCCACTCAGGCCCCGTCGTGCTCTACGCCTTCGCATACAACGTTTCACTCGGCATCGATGTCGAGCGCGTGCGCACGAACCTCGCCTACAACGAGATCGCGCAGCGCTACTTCTCAGAGCGCGAACGCGCCACCCTCGGCGAACTCCCGGCAAGTGAGCAGCCGCTCGCATTCTTCCGCGGATGGACGCGCAAGGAGGCGTATCTCAAGGCGAAGGGCGCGGGGCTGACGTTCCCGCTTACGCGATTCGACGTGTCGCTCGACGACGCGCCGCGCCTCCAGCGCACCGAGATCGCCGAGGACCACGCCGAACAGTGGGAGCTACACGAGTTCGCGCCTTGTCCGGGCTTCATCGGGTGCGCGATCGTCGGGCCGCCGGCTCGATGAAAGCGATCCTGCGCGCCCTGCTCGGCGCTCTCATCGTCGCCGCATGCGCGACGGCCGAGAGGCCCGTCGACGACGACCCGCGTTTCCCGATCGCGGCGCGTCTCATCGTCGACGAAGTCGCTCATGACGGCGTCATCCACGCCGCCGACCTCGAGCGGCATGTCGACGTCGCCGGGCGAGTCGTCGAGTCGTCGCTCGTCGAGATGACATCGCCGGACGGCGCCGTGATCGCTGACCTCTTCGTCTTCCGCCACCTGCGCGAAGGCGTCCCCCACGGCGGCATCGAGGTGCTCGTCGCCAACGGACGGCTCAGCCGTCACGTCGGTCTCGTGCAGGGGCGTCTGCTCGTCGGCGGTGCCGGCGCCGTGCTCGAGGACACGAACGTCTCGTTGCACGACGGCGCGGCACACGTCGTGCGCGTCGGTCAACCCGGCTTCGCGCCGATGCCAGGCTTTCCCGAGTGGTACCTGCGCAACGGTCCGCCGATCGATGCGATCGAGTCGACTCTCATCGCACTGCGCGAGCCGCCCGCCGACGTCCCGACAACCGGGCAGCAGGGCTCGCCGCGCAACGTCGTCGGCATTTGGCCCCACGGCGTCGGCCTCACCGCACTCAGCACCGCGACGACGGCACACGCCAAGCAACGCCGCTGGGCCCTGGCGTGGATCGACCAGCAGTTCCGCCGCTCGCTGCACTACTACGACGACGACGGCCGCATCTTCCGGGCCGCCGACCATCCCGACGCCATCATCAGCGGCCAAGGCATCGCGAAGCTCTACGGTCGCACCGAGACCTACGGCCGCCCCGCGCGCGGTTCCGCCAACCCCTGGTCGTCGTTCGATCATCAACACCTCGAAGTGCACCGCGCACTCACCGTCTTCGCGCTCCCGGGGAGTGAACTGGCGCGCCGGATCGCCGAGTGCACGCTCGAAGGCGCCCTCTGCTACCCCGGCGTGTCGAGCCCCACCGAGGCGCCGTTCAACGGCAACACGCGCGCGCTCGGGTGGACGGCGCGCGAGCTGTCGTTCGCCATCGCGCTCTTCGGCGCCGACCGCCCGCAGTACCTCGACGGTGCGCGCAACGTCGTCGGATCGTTCGCGTTGACGATGGGCGAGAAGGACGGCTGGCCGTGGCTCACGATGCCGCCGCCGCGCTGCGATCACATCTGCCCTGAAATCGCCGACTACGAGGCCTACGCCCACGAGCGCGGTTGGGTGACGCCGCCATTCGCCGATCGCGACGAGGCGCGGGCGTGGCTTCAGCAGAAGGCCGTCGACGACGGCCAACGGCGCTGGGAGTACGTCAACGAACTCGACGAGTCGTTCCGCATGGTGGTCGTCTGGCAGACCAGCGTGGCCGTCGGCGGACTTGCCGAACTCACGGACGTCCTCAGCGACCTCCAGGCCGCCGCGAGCAGCAAGCTCGTCGACGAAACGCCGGCACCGGCAGCACTTCGAAACGGCACGTCCGCGGCACTCGAGCGCTGGAATAGCAGTGCCCGCGAGCAACTCGCCGAGGTGCTCGACCATGGCATCCGCTGCGTCGTCGACCGCGGCAGTCAGGGCGCCGTCTACCTCAACGGCGACTACGCCCCATTCGTGAAACGCATCGCCCCACCGGCGAGCACGTACCACGGCACGACGGCGTGGAACGTCGACGCCCTCTGCCGCGCAGCGCGCACGTCACCCGCTTACGCAACCATCTGCCGAGACCTGGCGCGCAAGGGTTACGGCCAGTCGAGCCAAGCGTCGCCCGACGAGATCGGCATCTCGGTTTACTGGGAAGCTGCCGGACTCTTCGGCGTGCGGGAATAACCCGCGCCCGTGCTACGGCACGTCCATCTCGGCGACGTCGGGGACTTCATCCTCGAACAGCCACGTGCGCAGCAGTGCCTCGACGCTGGGACCGTTGATCTCGACGGCCGTGTCGACGAAGTCCTCGATCGTGGCGTGCCCGTCGTCGTGGCGACCGTGGAACGTGCGCAAGGTCTCGAAGAATGCCTCGTCGCCGACCTCGCCGCGTAGGGCATGCAGCACCCACGGCCCGCGCACGTAGACTTCAAGACCGAAGAGGTTCTCGATGCCCGGGTCGGCGGGTGACGCAACCTCTCGCTGCTTCATGAAGCCGTACATCGCCTGGCTCTGCGCAGCGATCGCGTTGGGGCCGCGCGTGTGCTCCGTCCACAGCCACGACGCGTAACTCGCGAAGCCCTCGCTGATCCAGAGCTGACTCCAGTCGCGCACGTTGACGCTGTTGCCGAACCACTGATGCGCGAGCTCGTGCATGATGACGCTCTCGCCCGTCGCGGCCGCGCCGTACGTCGGGATCGTCTGCGTCTCGAGCGCGGCGGGGATTGGTGAGTTGCTGACAATCGACCCGAAGCTTTCGAACGGATACGGGCCGAAGCGTTCCTCGAGGAACGCGATCATCTCGGGCGCGCGCTCAAAGGCCTTGCGGTCGGCCGCTTCGATCGACGGGTGGAAGTAGTGACGGATGGGAAGTCCGCGCGGCCCTTCCTGCACGACCTCTTCGAACGGGCCCACGGCGACTGTCGCGAGATAGCTCACCATCGGATCGCTGGCGCGCCATGTGGTCGTGCGTGAGTCCGAATGATCTTCCACCGACATGAGCTTGCCATTGGCGACGGCCTTCATGCCGCGCGGAGCCGTGATCCGAAACGTGTAGAGCGCCTTGTCGAGCGGCGTGTCGTTGCACGGGAAGAACGACGGTGCGCCGTTCGGCTGACTCATCACGTACGTCGAGTCGCCGGTGTGGATCCAGCCGATGCCGCCCTCGAAGGGCACCGACGGTGACGGAACGCCGGCGGGCGTGCCGCCGTACGCGATCGCGACGTGGAACGCGCTGCCGCCGGCGATTGGCGCCTTCGGAGTGATGAGCAGCTCGTCCCCGACCCGCTGAACGTCGGCAGGCGTGCCGTCGATCGCGACACTCTCGACGGTGAGCTTCCAGAGTTCGAGCTGGAACGACGAAAGCCCATGGAGCGCGCGCACGGTCAACGTCGCGACGCCGTCGAGACGCCCGATGACGGGATCGATCTCGAGATCGAGATCGTAGTTCAGAACATCGATGCCACCGTTCCCGAGCTCTGGGTAGTAGCGATCACCGAGGCCTGCGGCACCGGCTCTCGGCGCTGATGTTGTGTCGGACGCGAGGATATCGCGGGCCGTGAGCCATGGCGCGAACGCCTCGGCGCTCACCATCGGTGCCGGTACCGGCGGTGTCGCGGCAACGCTCGAGAGCTCGGGGACGGCCGTGCCGGAAGGTGCCGTCGCACATGACGCCAGCAACGTGAGCGCGAGCGCGCCAGTTCGTGTGATCAACATCAACCTCCCAGTCCGTTGAGGATCGAACGGATGCGTTCGCCCTCTTCGGCGTTGCCCGCCGCTCCCACGAGTTCGAGTGCGCGCGTGTACGCGACGATCGCATCGTCCGTCCGGCCCACCTTGGCATAGGCATGCCCGAGGCTGTCGAAAGCGCTCCATGAACTCGGGTGATTGAGCGTGTTTCGTTCGAAGAGCGCGACGGCGCGTTCAGTGTCGTCCTGCTGCAAGTGGCGGAAGCCGAGGCTGTTCAGCTCGGCCTCCGTGGTGACGTTCAACGCCTGTTCGCGTGCCGCCGCAGCCTCTTCGGCGCGGCCGAGCTTCTCGAGCAAGCCCGCCTTCGTGCTGACGTTCGTGAAGTTCGCGACGCGCCGCACCGAATTCTCGGCCCACGTCAGCCCTTCCTCGAGGTTGACGTCATTGCGCAAGCAGTAGTCCGCCGCGTTGTTCCAACCCTGCCACGAGAATGCCGGGAGGTTGCGCAGATAGCTCGTCCGCGCACCTTCGAGGACGATGGCGTGGGTGTCGGTCGTGATCCTCACCGGCACTCGCACATCCGACCAACGCAAGCTCAGCGTCGCGGACTCCGTCGTGAGTTCGCCGAACTCGAACTGAAGCCACTCCATCGTCGGTGCCTTGGACGGCGTGACGTCCACGCGCAGCGCGTCCTCGGTCTCGTCGTAGAAGTAGCTTCCCCACGACGTCGTGTTGGTGCTGAAGATCACGGTCCAGCGGTCGGCGCGCGGGATCATGTGCAAGCCGTAGTCACCGGCCGCCAGCACCTCGCCCTCGATCATCACGTCGTGGGCAAAGGAGACGACGGTGTTCTCGTTGGCACCGCAACGCCACACGCGGTCATACGGAACGAGACCGCCCCAGATCTGACGCTCCTTCACACCGGGCCGAAAGTAGACGACCTCGACGTCCGTCATACCGACGCGCTGTGAGACGGTTGCGCGCGGACTCGACCAGGGTTGCGGCAGGCGCTCCTGCGCCGTCGCGGCGCTCGCTCCGGCAAGGAGCACTACGGCGAGAAGGAAGGGGCGGACGGACATGGAGTTCTCCGGAAAGACGTCGCAACCGCGGAGCGTAGCGGTCGACCTGGATGGCGTCGAAGGGCGAGTTGGCGACAACTGTGACGCGTCCCCGTCCTCCGACGTCCTCACATAGCGAGAGAACATGCATGTCGTGCCACAATCCGGGACCCCATCCCGGAGACGCCCGTGGCCCCACCCCGTGCCTTCCCGATTCTGCTCGTCTTGGCCGGCATCGCGACACCTCCGGCGGTTGCCGCTGCCTTGGGTGACGATCCGCCCGTGATCGTCTTCGTCCGAGGTGGGCTCGGCACCACCGGGCACCTCAGCGGTGCCGGGCTCGACAGTCTCTCGAGCATCTTCGACACGCTCACGACTCCGGGGAACCACGGCTACGCCGAGCTCGCCGCCCTTCTCGCGGCCGATGGCTACGTGGTCGACGAGATCGCCGAGGGCCCGCTCGCTGCGCCCGGCACCGCCGACTTCCCCGCCGCGCTTGCGGACACGGACGTCCTCGCCTTCACGTCGAACAACGTCGTCTACCCGCCCGCCGCGAGCGAGGCGCTCCGGACCTGGATCTGCGAAGGCGGAGCCGCGATGTTCTCGAGCGACGGCGACTGGGGTCTCGACTGGGGCGAGGCTCCCTCGTCGGATCAATCACTGCTCGGCGTGTTCGACCTCGTGATGAACCAAGACAAGGGCTTCTACACGCTGTCGCGGAGCGCCGGTGACTTCATCGTGAACGGCGTCGACAAGGGCACGCATCCGATTCTCGCCGGCCCCGACGGACTCGTCGGCACGAACGACGATGTGAACACCTTTGATGGCGAAGGCGTCTCGGCGCTTACCGTCACAGCGCTCTTCGACGGTGTGACACCCGTGATCCTCGCCAACGCGAAGGGCCAGAAGCGCCTCAATGATTCGCCGTCGATCGGCACGTTGGTTCCGACGACGCCCGACGACGCCGCACTCGTGGTCGTCGAGTATGGCGCCGGCCGAGTCGTCGGGCACTTCGATCGCAATACATTCCACAACGTGAACGGTTCTGGCACGGACATCACACGACACGACAACGCGCAGTACGCACGCAATCTCTTCGCGTGGCTCGTCGGGGCTCCCGGAACGAGCTACGGCGCTGGCTGCGCCGCCGCCAGCACGCCGCCGTCGCTCGAACTGCGTGGCTGTCCTCGCAGCGGCTCCGTCATCACGCTCGATGTCGCCGCGGGTCCGCCCGCGTCGACGGCGTTCTTCGTCGTGGGTCTCGCGTCCGCGGAGATCGCGCTGCCTTCTGGTTGCACGCTGCTCGTCGGCGATCTCCTTCCCCTGATGCCGATGCTTGCACTCGACCAAAATGGCGCAGCAAACCTGTCATCGGTCGTCCCCACTGGCGTCGAAGGAATCGCCGCGTTCGTGCAGGTTTGGACGCCGCAACCGGGCGCGAACACCCTCTCAGCGACCGGCGGCGTTCAACTCGGCTTCTTTTGATGTGACACGTGATGTTCAACCCACCACACAGATGACGCTGTCATCACGTACGATCGCCAGCGTGGACCGACCGCCCTCGCAGCGCTTGCTCGAGGTCACTCCGTTCATCGAAGCGCCCGCCGCATCGCCCTCCGCGGTGCCAGACCGCAACGAGTCCACCGCGATCTGCCGCATTGATCTCCCTCGAGCGGACACATCCCCGAACGCACGCTTCCTCGTCACGCGCTGCCAGCTTCTTGCCCCACACCCCCATGATGCCCGCCACCCGCGCACACCTGTCGTTCTCACTTCCTTCGCTCGCCGGACTGTGCATGTCCGCGTTCGCGACTCTCGCGTGCGCAGCGCCGACGAGTGCGCTCGTGGGTGACACGGTCGTCCAGCCGAACGTCCTCCTGATCGTGGCCGACGATCTCGGCGTGGACATGCTGGAGCTCTACGGCCTCGGGTCCGACCTCCCCTCCACGCCGACCATCGATTCGCTCGCGGCCGACGGCGTCACGTTCGACTTCGCCTACGCAAGCCCGACGTGCACACCGACGCGGGCCAACATCCAGACGGGGCGCTACAACTTCCGCACGTCGCTCGGCAGCGGACTCCAGCCCTGGGAGACAGCCTCACTCCCAGACGACGAGATCACGCTCCCCCAGATCATGAAGCTCAGCCCCGGCGGCGCTTACGGCACGGCGGCGTTCGGCAAGTGGCACCTCACGACGAACTTCACGGGCGGTCCGACGGCACCGAACGACGCGGGCTACGACCACTTCGACGGGTCGCTGTACAACCTCTACCAAGACGGATCGCAGGACTACTTCAAGTGGAAGCGCATCACGAACGGCGTGACGTCCAACTCGAACACGTACGCGACGTCGGCGATGGTGAACGTCACGCGCAACTGGATCAACGCGGCACCCGAGCCGTGGTTCGTCTACCTGCCGTTCCACGCGCCGCACTCGCCCTATCATGCGCCGCCCTCGCATCTTCACAACGTCGACGTCAGCGCCGGTGACCCCGACCTGAATCCGCGGCCGCTGTACAAGGCCATGGTCGAGGCCATGGACAAGGAGATCGGACGGTTGTTCGCATCCGTCTCGCCAGACGTCCTCGCTCGCACGACGGTGATCTTCATCGGCGACAACGGGACGCCCGGCGGCACGACAGTCCCGCCGTTCGACAACGAGCATGCGAAGGGCACGGCGTTCGAAGGCGGCGTGCGGGTGCCGCTCATCGTCAGCGGTGCGAACGTCGCCGCGAAGGGACGCCACACATCGGCGCTCGCCCACGCCGTCGACCTCTTCTCGACCGTTGCCGATCTCGCCGACGTCGACATCACCACGGCCGTCCCCGGAAAAACGATCGACGGGGTCAGCCTCGAGCCGATCCTCAGCGATCCGAACGCGCCACCGCCGCGCACCGACGTCTTCTCGCAGCTCGCCTACCCGAACACGGGCACCGACGCGACCTACTGCAATCTCGACCTCGGCTTCGCGGCGCAACAAGACTTCTTGCTGTCGGTCTGTGGACCTCATCTCTACCCGGGCAGTGACCCGGCGACACTGACGATCTCCGGCGTCGCTCCGTTCGCACCCGTCATCGTCGTGCCGTCGTTGCTGTACGCACCCAGCACGGGCGTCGGCGGTGGAACGATCGCGCCGGGCGCACCCTGGCTCGGACTCCTCACGGTGTTCGCTGATCCGTCGGGTGAGTTTTCGACATCGATTCCCGGTGAGATCCCGCCGTTCGTCAGTCCGTACTCGATGTTCATCCAGGCGATCGTCCAGATCCCCAACCTGCAGTGGAAACTCACGAACGCCGTGGCTGTTGCGTTCGAGGACTCACCGTTCACGCGCACGATGGTGCGCGGGGCCCACTACAAGTTGATCCGACGCACGTCGGTCACGGCCGGCGTCGAAGTGACGACCGACAGTCTGTACGACCTCGCCGTCGACCCCTTCGAGCTCAACGATCTGCTCGAGTTCGGCCCGCTCTCGCTCACGGCCCAAGAGGCCGCGGCGTACGCGAACCTCGAAGCTCAGCTTGCGTCGCTCCTCGCGAGCACCTGAGCGACGCGAGCACATCGCTCGCCATCTTGCGAACAGCGCCGGCGCCTGCCGATGCGTCGCCGCCGCGCAGCTCCAGACGCGATCGCGCGACGATCCCCGTGCATGACCGGGCGAGCGTCGCCCTCATCGCGGCGTGAAAGCCTCGACGAATCCCCTCACCGCGGCGAGGAACAACGGGCCACGCACCGCTCATACGAGGCAGTGTCAACACGCTGCTAGAAGGAGAACGAGTTCTCTTCACCTGGCAAGTAGGCACTGCCCGCTGCCCCGCCGAACAGCGGCTTGTAGACCGTCTCGATGAGGCGCGCCATCTCCGATTGATTTCCGAAGAGCGGATTGAGTTCGAACTTCGCGTCGATCACATCGTGATAGATCGGTGCCTCGACCAAAGACACTTCACCAGCCCACTCCAACGCTCGAACGAGCTCGTGGATCTGTGAGATGGGAGTCATCTGGTCACGTTCCGAATGGACGAAGTAGATCTTGCACTCATAGTCGTGGACGAGATCGTCGAGGTGCCGACGCAAGAAGTCGACGCTGCAATGCGAGCGGCCTCGCACGCGCAGATCGAGGAGGTGATGAGTGCCGACCGGTGCGTTGAAATACGAGAGGTCCTTGATCACCGGCGCCGTGTGCCTCGGCTTTGCCCGATAGAACTTGCGCGTGAACATCTCGGAGGCGTGGATGGGAGGCTCGTGGCCCGAGCGCGTCACGCGGAAGGCATCGACGGCGTCGAAGAGGTCGACCGCAGAGGCCACGAGGACGAGCGCCCGGACATTGGCGCGCTTCTGTTCCAGACACTGCCGCACGGCGCACACGGCCGCGTACGCATTGACGCTCACTGCCGTGACGACGAGCGGCTCGAGGCCGGTTCCGTTCGCATCCGCCTCGGCATCACTCAGAGCGAGGATTCCGTTCGTGATGTCGCGCTGCGCACCCGTGAACGTGAAGCGCCGCGTCGCCTGGGCATAGCGCGCATGCCAGATGTCGATGTCGTCGACAGCCATGTCGAGCTCGGCGTCGAACGTGCTCGTGACATCCTTCCAACGCGGCAAGCCCCACGGCGGCGCCCACAGCATGCGTTGCTTCGGTCGTTCCTCTGTCGCGCCCTTCCAGGGACGCATCGCGTGAAGTCGCCGCTCGCTGATCAGACGCTCGACACTTCGCTCGACGCCATCGACTCCGTGCTTGTCGATCGCGACGGGATACGCCGGCAGCATCGCCGCGAGCTTTCGCGCATGCTCCTCTTGGAGTCCGTGCTCGGCGACGACGAGCGCGCTGTCGCGCTCGTCGTCCACGGCGTTGAATGCTTCGATGTCATCGATGTCGAGGGGCGCTCGCCCTTGAACGGTGTTCTCGAAGTGCACGCGCAGCTGATTCCCGACGAGATCCTCGCAGCCCGCGGCGTGAGGACTGATGCGCGTGTACTTCGTGTAGCGATAAACCGTCTCTCCACCCTGACGGGTGATGTGCGAGTCGGGTGTCATCTTGAACATGCGATAGACGACGTCGTTGTCACGCTTGGCCGTCTCGGAGAATCGGAAGTAGCCGAACGCCTGGCCACGCCACTCGCGCGGCACGTGGACCGGGTAGATCTGGAGCTTTCCAGCGCCGCGTCGGAGTGTCCGCGCGACCGACCCCATGCACTGCCGCTCGAGCCGCAGGCACACGTGCCGCTGCAGGGCGAGCTTGACGGACCTCACGCCGGGGTGCGCAAAGAAGAAATCCCAGAGCACGGAAGCCTGCAACGTGATGAGCTCGATGTTGTAGATGTAGACATCACCGCAGAAGTCGACGTGCTCCAGCGAACCGCGGATGTCGTGGTAGATCTCTGAAAACGGCCCGATGTGGATTGGCCGCGTGACGTGTGCTGGCAGCGACGCCACGGAACTCAACACGGCGAGGAACTCGCTTCCCGCCTTTGACCAACATTGATCGAGCTGTCGGAAGACGGCATCGACGGGCTGTCGGAAGGCGTCGCACAAGGCGTGGACGAGGCGCCGAATATTCTCGGGCGGAGCGAGTCCGTCGTCGTCGTCGTCGATCGCGATGGACAGGGCCTGGAACTGCTGGAGCGGCGCGGGCAGCTGCGAGCCCGTGAGCGACGCATCGATCAGCAGTGGAATCACCTGCGCTCGTTCAGCGCCGCCGGGAGTCTCGACCGCGTTTGCGAGCGCGCCGGCCTCAAACATCAACCACGGCGCATCGCAGTTCGTCTGCGTGAGACAAAGGATCCCGCAACAGCTCCGTGCGAGGCCGCGTGACACTTGGTCACCCCATCGCTCACCCGCCGAGATGTCATCCGACACCCACGGCTGCCACGTCGGGTCCACTGCCGACAGGAAATCACGCAGAGCAACGGCAACCGCTTTGCTCGTCTTCCCCGACCAGCTCAGAAATACGCGACGCTCATTGGCGACCTCATCCGACTCACCCACCATCCACCTCCCACTCGCTCTCCTGCAGACCCAGGCGCGCACTGCGCAGGCCCGACACGCTTCCCTTCCGAAGCACGCCTGAGTCTAAAGCGAGGTTTTCGATCGCAGTGAAGTGAGTTAACAGCCCGTTGAAAAACTCATCCGGCGCGCCGCACGCACTCGAGCGAGCCTGTGCGAGCGCGGGAGCCTCGACGAATCCACCGATTCGCCTGCGTTCCCACACGGGTACAGGCACACTCGGTCACGCACGTCGCACTCAGAGCAGTTCTTCAACAGGCTGTTGAGGGCAAGAGCACGGCCTAAACATCGCTTTCCTGCCATATGAACGAAGTCGACGACGCAGAACGCGACCCCACAAACGCAAACTGCCGCGCCCCTCTTCGTGAGGAGACGCGGCAGTTCAGGCCTGCTGTGAAGCCTTGGCGGACTACAGGCGCACGTAGTCGAAGTCGAACTCGTTGCCGTTGATGCCCTTGTTCGGCGGGGCGATCCAGCCGGCGATCTTGCCCTGCTCGTGACACGGGACCATGAGGCTCTTGATGTACTCGCGGTCTTCGTCGCTCGGGAGCCAGTCACCCTTACGCTCGTCCCAGTGCTCCTCGGTCATCAGATTGCCGTCGATGTCGAAGCGCGTGCCGGCGAAGACGCCGATGTTGCGGTTGAAGCGACGGTGCGGGAGGCGCAGCTCGTAGTCGATGCCGTACTCGTCGATGATCTTGTTCCAGTAGTTGACGCCCTTCTGGTTGTCTTCGATGTACTCCTCGCGCAGCACTTCGTTCATCGCGTTGCGCATCGGCACCGTTTCCGACACCACCTTGCTGCCGTCCCAGATCTCGAGCGTCTTGAAGGCTTCGAGGGCGCTGTGATCCTCGTGCTTCTTCATCTCCCAAGCGCGGCCCTTCAGCGACCCGCCGAAGAAGTTGGCCGAGTTGCTCGAGACCTCACCACCGAAGAGATCGTTGCTGCTCGACGACCAGAAGTTGATGTAGCGCTGGATGGTGTCGAGATCGATGCCACCGTGCTCGCGCGGGTTGCTGTCCGGGTGCTCCTTCATGAGCTCGCAGGCACGCTGGATGATGCGTCCCATGCCAGTTTGCCCGACGAACATGTGGTGCGCTTCCTCGGTGAGCATGAAGCGGCACGTGCGCGCGAGCGGGTCGAAGCCCGACTCGGCGAGGCTGAGCAGCTGGAACTTGCCGTCACGGTCCGTAAACATCGTGAAGCAGAAGAAGTCGAGCCACGTCTGGATGGGCTCGTTGAACGTGCCCAGGATGCGCGGGTGGTCGGGGTTGCCGCTGCGGCGCTCGAGGAGTTCTTCGGCTTCCTCGCGACCATCCTTCCCGAAGTACGTGTGGAGGATGTAGACCATCGCCCAGAGGTGACGTCCCTCTTCGACGTTCACCTGGAACAGGTTGCGCATGTCGTAAAGGCTCGGCGCGGTGTGCGCGAGCAAGCGCTGCTGCTCGACCGACGCCGGCTCGGTGTCGGCCTGCGTGACGATCATGCGACGCAGCCAGTTGCGGTACTCGCCCGGCACCTGCTGCCATGCATCCTCGCCCGCGTGATCACCGAAACCGATCTTCTTGTTGGGTTCCTGCTCGGCGAGGAAGATGCCCCAGCGGTAGTCGGGCATCTTCACGTGGCCGAACTGCGCCCACCCCGCCGAGTCGACGGACACGGCCGTGCGCAGGTAGATCTCCTTGTCGTTGAAGTCCGTCGGACCCATCTCGTTCCACCAGTCGAGATACTTCGGCAACCAGTGTTCGAGCGCGCGTTGGAGACGCTTGTCACTCGAGAGTTCGACGTTGTTGGGGATCTTGCTCTCGTAGTCGATCGAGGCAGCCATGGTGGTGAGCTCCGGGTCGTGTGTTCAGGGACGAGTGTGTGGTTGTGTGGTCAGCAGCGTGCCGTGCAGGTGCTTTCGTTCGCTGTGCGGTCAGCAGCGTCTCGTGAAAGTGCTTTCGTTCGGGGTGTTGTTCGCCGGGTCGAGTTCAGGGCGACGGACCGGAGCCGAGTTGGTGGACTCGTCGACGTCCGGCAACGCCGAAATCGGCCCGGCGAGTGCCGCCACGAACGGAATGGCTTTTGCGAAGCGCTGCATAGATCAGGTGCGCGCGTAGGCGAACTCGGGGCGGTTCGGCGTGCCGTAGCAGTTGAGCGCACCGCGCTCGCCGACGGCGTTCGGGCGCTGGAAGATCCAGTTCTGCCAGGCCGAGAGGCGGCCGAAGATCTTCGTTTCCATCGTTTCAGGGCCGGCGAAGCGCAGGTTGGCTTCCATGCCGGTGAGTCCGTCGGGTGAGAAAGACGCGCGCTCCTCGATCGCGAGGCGCAGCTCATCGTCCCAGTCGATGATGTCGGGCGCGAAGGTCGCGAGGCCGAGGTCATCGGCTTGCTCGGCATCGAACGTGCCTCCGACGGCGAGGATCTCGTCGACGGAGTCGGGTGTCCCGAGGAAGCGCGTCTGCAGGCGCGTAAGGCCGTTGGACATCGGGTACGGGCCGGCGTTCATCGTCGAGGTGCCGAGTGTGACGGGCGAGTCGGGATCGTTGAGCACGTAGAAGCGGTCGGCGGCGAGGGCCATCTCGAGCAGCGTGCCGGCGAAGCAGGAACCTTCGTCGGCGATCGCGAAGAACGAGCGCGCCGTGAGGTCGAGGCGCTTGAGTGCGCGCTTGAGGAAGTGGCGCACTTCGTTGACGAACCAGTGGTCCTTGCCGGACTCGAGCACGGCGTCGATGCCGAGCATGACGTCGGCCGAGCCGCGCGTGTACAGGCAGAACGTGCCGATCTCGAGGTACTCGAGGCGCAGGTGACACAGCGCGTCGTCGAGCTGGCGGAAGGCGGCCAGCGGCCACCAGGCGGCGCCGGCGGCGTAGGCTTCGTCGGCGTTGGACGGGCCGACCGAGTCGGGCACGGTGAGCGTGATCGACCCCGTGCGCGTCGCCTCATCGATGTCGACCTTGACGTACTCGTAGTCGAACCCGTCGTCGCGGTAGTCGGGAGCGATGCGCGCAAGCTCGATGCCGGGCGTCGTCGTCTTCTCGACGCTGTCAGCCAGAGCGCGCGCTTCCTCTTCGACGACCTCGGGAAACTTCGACAGCGCCGCGACGCGGTCGACGAGGTTCCACTTCACCGCGCGCTTGCCCTTGACGCCTTCGGCAACCGTCGAGAAGACGTCCGCGAGGTCGCGGCGCACCATGCGCTTGTCGACGACGCGCGTCAGGCCGCCGGTGCCCGGCAGCACGCCGAGCAGCGGGAGCTCTGGGAACGACACGGCGCTGCTGCGATCGTCGACGAGCAGGATGCGGTCGGCGGCGAGCGCGAGCTCATAGCCGCCGCCACTCGCTGTGCCGTTGAGCGCCGCGAGCGTCTTCATGCCGCTGCTCGCAGACGCGTCCTCGAGGTAGAGGCGCGTTTCGTTGGTGTACTTGCAGAAGTTGACTTTGAAGGCGTGCGCGGACGTGCGCAGCATCAGGATGTTCGCGCCCGAGCAGAACACGCGGTCGAGCGCGCCCGAGAGCACGATGCACTTCACCTCCGGGTGCGTGAAGCGCAGCCACTGGATCGAGGAGGCGAGCTCGATGTCGACGCCGATGTCGTAGCTGTTGAGCTTCAGCACATAGCCGTCGCGCTCACCCTTGTCCTCCTGCACGTTCATGACGAGGCGCGCGATGTCGCCCTCGACGCTGAGCTGCCAGTGCGTGAACTGGTCGGGACGCAGGTCGAAGTCGTAGTGCTTGCGGTCGGACGCCGTGGCGGCGGGTGCGGTGGCGGCTTCGGCCATCGGTCGGGCTCCGTGCGGAGGGAGGTCGGGGCGGTGGAGTGCGAGACGGATGGCGCCGGCGCCTCTCCTTGAGACATCAGCAGATCGCCCTCACAAGCGACGCAGAATAGAGCATCATCTTGCACTGCGCACAACAAATGTGGCAATATGCTGCACTTCCCGGAGCAAGATATTGCGTGACGACGCCCTACTCGCCGAAATCGGCCGCCGCCTCAGGGCCGCGCGTAACACGGCCCACCTCTCCCTTGAGGACGTCGCCGACCGCTCAGGCGTCTCCAAGCGCTACATCCGCATGGCCGAGAAGGGCGACGCGAACCTCTCGCTCCTCAAGCTCGCGGCCCTGGCCCGGTCGCTGCGTCAGCCGCTCGGCGAGCTCTGCGACATCGACCTCGCCACGGCACCCGAGCACCGTGTCGCCCTCATCGGCCTGCGCGGCGCCGGCAAGACGACCGTCGGCCGCGCCCTGGCCCAGCGCCTCGAGGTGCCGTTCACGGAGCTCGACGAACTCATCGCCGAGCTCGCCGGCATGGACCTCGCCGAGCTCTTCACCCTTCACGGCGAGCCCTACTACCGCGAGCTGCAGCGCGAGGCCCTCGAACGCTGGCTCAGCCGCACTGGCGCTGGCGTGCTCGCACCCGGCGGCTCAATCGTCACCGACCCCGTGATCTACGAGCGGCTCCGCCAAACCTGTCGGACCGTCTGGCTCTCGGCCGCGCCTGCCGACCACTGGCGCCGCGTCGTCGCCCAGGGCGACACCCGCCCCATGTCAGGCCGACCGCGCGCGATGGAGCAGCTCCGCATGCTGCTGAACAAACGCCGCGACCTCTACGCCCAGGCCGCCCTCACGGTAGACACGTCACACCGCGACACGAACGAGACCTGCAGCGCGATCTTGGAGTGGTTGGAGGAGTAGGGCGGCACTTCGCGCCTCAACGCCCCCCGACGGGCCAGTACACACGCGAGAGAGGAACCATCTGCTTCGTCTCGACATCGAGCTGCTCGTAGTGCTCGACAAGCAGTCGACGGAGATCGGGAAGACCCACGAGCGTGATCGGGACGTTCGACCGCTCGGCCTCGTAGCGAGCTTCGCGCGTGAAGCCTCCGGTGCTGACGTAGAGACATCGGTCGCCGGGCTGTCGGCCGCCGAGGAACGTGCGCAACTGCTGACTGCCCATCGTGGTCTGCGGGCGGTGCTTGACCTCGACGAAGATGCGCGGCTCCTGCAAACCGAGACCGTCGGGTGACGCCATGATGTCAACACCTCGATCGGCACCGGGTGGCGCAACGCGGGTCTTGTATCCCATCGCGCGCAGGATCCCGGCGACGAGGTCCTGCATGGGGTACGGCTCGAGCTGCGCCAAGGCGTCCTCGATGAGCTCGGATGCCTCCTCGACCACGCTATCCCGGCGCTCTTCCAGATCGCTACCGAGATCTTCGTCGGATGCGTCGCTGCGAGTCGCCTCGGGCGCGGGCGGCGGATCAGCGTCGTCGGGCGCATCGATCGGAACAGCCAATCGCTCGAGCTCCGCGGAAGCCTCCGACTTCAGGCGAAACAGCGTGAGGATCGCACCGAGCGAGTTGCGCGTTCCGAGCGAGATGCTGTCGCGAAGTACACGATGACTCCACTTCACGTCGCGTACGTAGTTGCAGCGTTCGGAGATGCTCTCGTCGAAGCGAGCTTGGCTCGCGATCGTCCCGAGGTAGTAGCGGCGACGACCGGAGTCATACGTCGCCACGGAATCGCCGACTTCGATCGCATTGACGAAGCGGTACACCTGCCCGGCGAACACCGTGAGCTTGCCCTTCGACAAGCTCGGATGGGCTTGTTGATACAGGGCCGTCACCTCTTCACGGCTCGCGCCGATGGCCCGGCTGCCGAGTCGATCTGTGAAGCCTATCGCGACGATGCTCTTGTCGACAAAGAGATCGATGTCACTCGCGCCACGACCCGCGCGAACTATCCAGATGTCGTTCATTTCCCTGCGATCTCGCGAGCATCGGCGACTCCGAAACACCGCTTCGGAAGTCAGAGACTAAGGGCCCTCGAACGCTTGTTCTACTGCGCCTTGGATCCCTTCTTCGCCGACGAGCGCGTCATCACGCGAACAACCCGGCCTTGGCGCTCTCCACGATGCGTGCGACGGCGGGGTGCTTGATCTTGCGTTCCGGTGAGATGGCGTAGAAGCGCTCGCGCACTTCGGGGATCTCGCCGATCGGCTTGACGCCGTACTGCTTGCAGATCTGTTCACTCACGACCGTCGGTGCGGGGAACACGCCGCGCCCTGCACGTCCGAAAACCATGCGCAGCGCGCTGTCGTCGAACTCGCCGACGAGGGTCGGTCGGATGTCGACCTCTTCACACCAACGCTCGAACGAACGGCGGTTCGCGGCGTTGTGTGACGGCAGGAGAAACGGTGCGCCGTCGAGTGATGCGGGGAAGTTGCGGCGATAGCGCTTCGCGAGTGACGGCGTGCCGAAGAGGGTCGTGGTCGACTGGCCCACGCGGTGGTTGTAGGCGCGCACGTCGAGGCCGGGCGGAAGCGCAGTGTCGGAGAGGACGAGGTCGACTTCGTGCACGGCGAGAGCGGCGAAGAGACGCTCGGGGACGTCTTCTCGGCAGGAGAGCGCGACGTCGTCGTCAGCGTCCAGGGCGGGGAGCAGCAGCTGGAACGCGACGATCTTCGGCATGACGTCCGCGATCCCTACGCGGAACGTCATCGGCCGCCCGATGGGTCGATTGCGCACCGCATCGACGAGCTCACGCCCCGTGTCGAAGATGTCCTCTGCGTAGCGGTGTACGAGACGTCCCGTTTCGGTCAGCTCAAGATACCTCCCCCGGCGTTCGAACAACTTCCCACCGAAGAACGTCTCGAGTGACTTGATCTGCATGGAGATCGACGGACGTCCCACTCCGAGCTTCCGACTCGCCGCCGCGATCCCACCTTCCTGCACAACGGTCCAGAAGTACTGGAGATGGTGATAGTTGAGCCATTCCATCGCTTGACGCTCCGTCGATCTGATTGACGTAAGACGTCGACATTATGGCCCTTTTCTTACGGTGGTTCCTGGTCGATATTTCACGTGAGCGACGGACGAAACTCAGCCCCGTCGCCGGACCCTTCAACCTGGAGTCAGCCATGAGGTTTCACGTTCGTGCCGATGGTGTTTCGATGACCAGTGCCCTGCGCCAGTTCACCGAGCGCAAGATCCACTTCGCCCTTGGGCGTTTCGCCGAGCGTGTGCGCAACGTGCGCATGCAGCTCGTGGACGTCAACGGGCCGAAGGGTGGCAAGGAAGACATCGAGTGTCGACTCCAGGTCCAGCTCGCCCGGGGCGGATCCCTCATCGTGACGGAACGCTCCGACGATCCGTTCGCAGCAGCCTCGCGCGCCGCCCAGCGTCTCTCGCGAACCATCTCACGCCGTCTCGAACGCGTGAACTCACGCCGCCGCCGCGCCGGCTGACACACTTACGTCCTGCATCCCCCGCTGATCAAGGCGCCTCGACCTCCACGGTCGAGGCGCCGACG
Source organism: Planctomycetota bacterium (assembly GCA_029259745.1). Lineage (GTDB taxonomy): Bacteria > Planctomycetota > B15-G4 > B15-G4 > B15-G4 > OFTM221. The sequence continues at coordinate 354,686 of JAJDEO010000063.1, read as the reverse complement.
GTCACGGAGACCTCGCCGGGATGCTCGCCTTCGCGGCGGAGCGTGTAGTTGCCGTCGGGCAACCCGTGATACGTGACGCTCGACGTCACGGGCGTCGGCGACAGCCATCCGCCGCCGTTGATGAACGCGTCGACGTCGGCGTTTCCCGTGGCGGCGATGACTCGCAGCTTGTCGTCGGACTCGTCCTCGCTCGCCGACACGTGGAGTTCACTGCGTGTCGTGTCGATCAGCAGGTTCGCCGGGCTGACACCGCTCGTGAGATCCAGCGGGACAAGCGCGCAGATGATCGTGCCGTCGCCACCCCCCGTCACCGTCACGAAGACTTCGCGGCGTACCGGTGACCAGAGAGCGACGCCCCCTGCAACCACTCTGGCTGGCCGCCCGACGAACGCCTGGTTGTACGGGTCGTAGAGCGCACCCGTCATCGAGGCTTCCGAACTCGAGCTGACGTTCACGTACACCGACACCGGTGGGCCGGCGTCGAAGTCGAACTCGACGTACGGGGACACGCCGTGGACGACATCGATGTTCCGAATCGCGAGGACATTGCTGAGCGAACCGAGGACGTTGCTCTGCGGTCCACTGACGTCTGTCACGTAGATGCGATGGGCACCCGGGGCGACGCCGATCGCCTCGAACTCGCCTTTCTCGTCCGTGACCTCGTCCCATCGCCAGTGCGTGTCACGTCCCGAAGCGACCACGAGCACGGTGTACCCGCCAAGCGGCGTGCCATCGACCATGAGGCGGCCGCGGATCGAGTCGTCGAGCGGCTTGACGACGATGTCGACCGTGCGTTGCTCACCGGGCTCGAGCATCAGCGCTGACGAGTGCGTCGTCTTGAAGCGCGCGTTCTCGACTTCGATCGTGCCGTCGAACGAGCCCGCGAACACGAGTTCATACCGACCCTGCGCATCCGTGAGTGCCGAGTGGGACACGTCAGGATCCCACTCGGACACGACGCCGGTTCGGGCCTCCGCCGCGCGAACGAGCACGCGCGTCATCGGCTTCCCCGCCGGACTCGTGACCGTGCCTTTCACGACCGTCGGCCCGAACATGCGGATGTCGAGGTCGTCGAGTTGGAACGTCGCGCCGTTGTCGACCGCGAGCAGCTCTGTTCGTGTGTCGGCGTAACCGGGCGCGGAGACGATGAGCCGCGCACTGTCGATGTCATCTGACGGAAGCCGCCAGCCTTCGACACAAAACGCGCCGTCGGGCGACGGCATCACGGGCGCGCGGCGCTCCGCCACGTACGCGCCGTTGCGCCACGTGTGCAGCGTCAGGCGCAGCCCTTGCGGGACCGCGTTCGTCGCGCCATCCACGATCCGCCCGGCCACGCGGTTCGACGCCGTCAACGCGACGGCCACCTCCGTCGTGCTGCTCGGGTAGACGTTGATCACGCCGTGGTCGCACGACCACACGCTCGCGAAGTCGGGCCCGACGGACAGTTCGTAGTCGCCGCTCGCGAGATCATCCCACTCCCAACGCGAGTGACGTCCGAAGGCCTTGCGCGTTGTTCCGTCGGCGCGCCGCTTCAAGATCAGGACGACACCGGGCATCGCATCGCAGCCGCCCGCGCGCGTCACGACGACCTCTCCGCGTTCCGCCGCAGCGGACTCGTCGACGACGGGATTCGCGCGAACCGTCACATGAAGCGCGCCGAACCTGGCCGCCGTCACCGCACGGCGCTCTTCAGAACTTCGAGCGCCGTCCGCGAAGACGGTCCATGTCACGACCGCAAACCCCACCGCAACGACGATCCAAACGCGCATCCCTGGCATCCCATCCCCCGATTGTGTGACGTTCGCGCAGCTGCCCCCTTGCAGACATCCGCGAGGAACACGCCGCGTTCATGCGAAAGACGTCGCTCTGATTCCGCGCGAGCGGAATGCCATCACCGACGTGTCATCCGCTACGTCGCCCCGTACTTCGCGCGGTACTCGTCGATCTTACTCGCCATCGTGTCGTCGAGGATGACTTCGCCGTGGATCTCGCGGTTGTGGAGGTGACGGACGATGTCGTCGAGCGTCGCCAGGGCCACGACGCGGATGCCGAACTCGTCCGCGATTTCGGCCAGCGCGGAACGCTCGCCCTTGCCACGCTCTTGACGATCGACGGAAACGACGAGCCCGACGACATCCACGTCCGCGACGGCGCGCAACTTCGGGAGCGACTCCCGCACCGACGTGCCCGCCGTCGTCACGTCTTCCACGATCACGATGCGGTCACCGTCCTGGGGCACGTGCCCGACGAGCTGCCCGCCTTCGCCGTGATCCTTGACCTCCTTGCGATCGAACGCGAAGCCCACGTCGTGACCGAAGTCGCGCGACAACGACACCGAGGCCGCCGCCGCGATCGGGATGCCCTTGTAGGCCGGGCCGAACAGCACGTCGACATCATGGCCGAACGCGTCGTTGATCGCCGCGGCATAGAGCGCGCCAAGCGTCGCGAGATGCGATCCCCGCCGCAGGTTTCCCATGTTGATGAAGTATGGCGTCGAGCGACCGCTCTTCGTGGTGAAGTCGCCGAAGGTCAGCACGCGCGCATCGACCATGAGATCGATCAGGCGTTCACTCGTCGTGTTCATGCGCGTCTCCCGCCGAAGCCGCCTCGAAGAAGTCGAGGACGACATTCTCGGCCCAATAGCGATCAAGATGTCCGGGTGCCGGTCGACGCGCGAGGAACGCGCAGTGTCCGCCACGGTCCGTGATGACGGCCGACACACGCGGCGCGTCTCGCACGATATCGCTCTCGATGAGCTCCGGTGGAACGAGCGGATCGTCGCGCGAGTGCACGATGATCGTCGGCACGCGGATGCGATGGAGCACGGGTGCGGCGCTGGCGCGGGCGTAGTAGTCGTCGGCGCCGTCGAACCCGAAGCTCGGTGCGATGAGGCGATCATCGAACTCGCGTATCGTCGCGAGCGCATCGATGTCGCCGACGGCATCGTAGGCGGCCGCAAGGTCGGGGTGCAGCGTGACGGCACCTTCGTCTGCAAGCTTGCGTTTCGCGCTCGCCGTATCTCTCAGCAAGCCGAGCAACATGTCACGGTAGAGGCGTGACGACGTCTTCGTATCGACGCGGTGCGAACTTGCCGCGAGGTCGATCGCGGGTGACACGCTCGCCAAGGCGTAAACCTGCGGCGGCAGATCATCCCCTGCATCACCGGCCCAGCGCAGCACGATATTGCCGCCCAGCGAGAACCCGCACACGGCAATCCGTTCGACACCGTCGCGGACGATCAGCTCTTTGATGATCGCGTCGAGGTCGTGCGTCAAGCCCGCGTGGTACAGCGTCGGAGTGAGCTGCTCGGAACCGCCGCAGTTGCGCATGTTGACGCGTAGCGCGTCGTGCCCGGCCATGACGGCCTTGCCCGCAAGACCGAGCATGTACACCGACGTCGCGCTCCCGGCGAGGCCGTGCACGAGCACGATCGCGTTCTTGCCGACCGGGACGTCGCCAAGCGGACGTCCAGCTGCCGGCGTGTGGAGGGCCACGACGTGGGTGCCGTTGCCGGTGTCGAAGACGCGTCGCTGGCTGCGCGCTTCGAGCCGGCCGTCACGGCCGCGAAGACGTGAACCGACCACCGTTTGCAGGTGCCGGTTGCCGAGACCCCAGAGCGGAATGAACGGCGGATGCGCGTCGAACGTCATCGCTCGACGATCTCGAGTCGGTCGTCGAATCCGCCGCGTCGCGCGAGCTCATCGAGGCAGCGGCGGCCGACGTCACCGAGGTCGGCCGTGTGGTCGTTGACGTACAGCTCGACGTGCTTCCAGATGACGTCGTCGTCGAGCTCCTGGGCGTGGGCACGCATCGTCGCGAGCGTGGCCTCGGGTGTTCGTCGCGCGAACGCGAGGCTCGTCGCCAAGGCCTCGACGAGCTGCGACACGGCACTGGCGTCGACATCGCGTCGAACCACGAGTCCACCGAGCGGCACGGGCGTTCCCGTCGTCGCCTCCCAGCTCGCGCCGAGATCTTCGATGAGGGGCAGACCCTGGTCGGCGTAGGTGAAGCGGCCTTCGTGAATGCAGACGCCGGCTTCCGGGCCATCGTCACCACCGCGGATCAGGGCGGGCATGATCTCGTCGAAGCGGACATGCTCGAGACGTGCGACCTCGGGGTGCAGGCAGCGCATCAGCAGCGTTGCCGTGGTCCCCGCGCCCGGGCAGAGCACGCGCGCATCGGGGGTGAGCCGCTCGTATCCCGCGCGGCCGAGCAGAACGGGACCGACGCCGAAGCCGAGCGCCGAGCCGACCGGGAGCACGGCGACGTCGCGCGCCAGGGCGAGGGCCGTGGCGAAGCTCACCTTGCTGACGTCCAGCTCGCCGCGCTCGAGTGCGTCGTTGAGCTCTTGGACGTCGGCGAGCACGAACTCGACGTCCAGACCGGCGACGGAGACCTCGCCGGACAACAGGCCGTGGAACAGGAATGTGTCGTTGGGACACGTCGAGAGACCCACGCGCAGTGCCGTCATGATCCCGCCCCGCCGCCCAGCGCCGAGTCGAGAAAGCCGCGCAGCGCCTCGAAGGCCTCGTCGAATGCCCAATGCGAATGGTCACGATCTCCAGCCACGTTGCTGATCGACCGCACCATCGCCAGCGGCACACCAGCCCGTCGAGCGGCCAGGGCCACACCCCAGCCCTCCATCTCCTCGGCGAGCACGTCGGGATGTCGCGCGCGCCAACCCGCGGCGTCGGCGGGCGAGCCGCTTGCGAGCCCAACCGTTCCGACGGGCCCTCTCCGCGCCATTTCCGCGCCTCTTACGAAGCAAATAGAGTTCACATCAACGCATTGAAGGCGATCGACGGCCTCGTTCTCACCGGGAATCGCCAGGCCCTCGAGGTCGACGAAGCCCGCGCCAAAGCCCGCACCAACAGCTTCATTGACCGTCATTGTCGCTTCAACCAGCCCTCCAACGGCCACCTTCGTCTCATCGCGAGTCCCTGCGAGCCCCACGAGGAGCACCGGCCGCCGATTCTGGGCAAGGGCGCGCTCGACATTGAGAGCAGCCGCCACGACGCCGACCCCGCAGACCAGCGTGTCGACGCCGGCGGGCACAGCCGCAGCGAGAGCCTGGGCTTCGGGCCGCGACGGAATGACGACGAGCAAGCTCACCAGCGCGGATCCAGGAGGTCGGAGATGCCGTCGGGCGGAACGCGGGCCGGATCGCGGCCGCAGTCGAGCCGCAGGATCGGCCGGACACCGTCCGTCGCACGCGCTCCGGCGACGATGACGAGGCTCGAGCGTCGATACCACGGCAAGCCATCGAGGGCCGCGACGACGGGTTCGAGCAGCTGTCCGAGGTTCCCCTGACCGTGGTCAGCGAGAGCCAGGCCGACCACAAACGGCCGCGTCGTGTTCTGGCTGGAGATGAAAGACGCGGCTTGGACGACGGCCTCGCGCGAAGCCGGGCGCGACGAAATCCGCGGATACTCATCGACCACGGCGTCCCAGGCCCCATTTCGCAGCGTCGCTCCGTGACGCGGATCAAGCGCGAACCCGACGATCCGGTGCCCGCGCTGCGACAGGGCCGAGACGACGCCGTCGTCGAACGGACCGAAGAGCCCATCGCTGCCTACGGGCGTCGAAACGCGCCGCAATCGGTCAAACCGCTCGCGCAGGGCACGCACGCCCTCGTCGTCGACCAGTGGCGCGTCCACGACGACCACGCTCGGAACGATGGCACCGCCCCCGTCACGCTCCTCGAGATAGAGCGTGGCCGCGAAACCAGCCGCCAGAACGCCAGCGACCAGCAGCAAGACAGTGGGGAGCTTCACGACCGCGCCTCCAGGAAAGCCGATGTGGGCCTCGTCAGCTTGACAAGGTTTTTGTACGCCCGTGTAATGAGTGGATTGTGGTCCCGGTGCAAGATTCTGCCCATCGGACCGCCCCGAGTCGACGGCTGTACGTTCAGCGTCGCACACCGCAACACTTCTCCCGCCTCGCTGCGGGCCGGCCGAACCGAATCATGAGTACTTCTGCGCCTACCGCCTCGAAGAAGAAGGGCAAGAAGGATCGCCTTTCAGTCCTTCGCAACATCGGCATCATCGCCCACATCGACGCTGGCAAGACCACCGTCTCCGAGCGTGTCCTGTTCTACACAGGGCGTACACGCAAGATCGGCGAGACGCACGATGGCGCCTCGGTCATGGACCACCTCGAGGAAGAGCGTGAACGCGGCATCACGATCACGTCGGCGGCAACGACGTGTAAGTGGAAGGACTTCACGATCAACATCATCGACACCCCCGGCCACGTCGACTTCACGGCCGAGGTGGAGCGCTCGCTGCGCGTGCTCGACGGTGCGGTCGGTGTCTTCGATGGTGTCGCCGGTGTCGAAGCCCAGTCGGAAACGGTTTGGCGCCAGGCGAACAAGTACAACGTCCCGCGCATCGCGTTCGTCAACAAGATGGATCGCATCGGCGCAGACTTCCAGCACTGCCTCGACACGATGGTGAGCCGCCTCGGCGTCACGCCCGTGCCGATCACGCTTCCGATCGGTGCCGAAGCAGACTACGTCGGCAATGTCGACCTCATCTCGATGGATGCCCGCGTGTTCGGCGTCGGCGACGATGACACGGCCTTCGAGGTCCAGGAGATCCCCGAAGACATGAAGGAGGCTGCCGCCGAGGCACGTCACAACCTCGTTGAAGCCGCGTGCATGATGGACGACGCACTGCTCGAGCGCTTCCTTGAAGACGAGAACTCGATCACGAACGACGAGATCAAGGCTGCGCTCCGCAAGGGCACGATCGAGAGCAAGCTGCTCCTCGTGCAGTGTGGCGCCGCGCTGCGCAACAAGGGCGTGCAGGCGCTCATCGATGCCGTCTGTGATTACCTTCCCTCGCCGCTCGACATGCCGGCCGTCACGGGAACGGATGCTCGCGGCGAAGAGGTCACGCGCACGTCGTCGAACGACGAACCCTTCTCGATGCTCGCCTTCAAGACCGTCCACGACCCCAACGGCGACCTCACGTTCTGCCGCGTCTACAGTGGCACGGCGAACCAGGGCGATCAGTTCATCAACACGCGTTCCACGAAGAAGGAGCGCCTCGGCCGTCTCTACCAGATGCACGCCGCATCGCGTGAGCCGCTCGAGATGTGCCAGGCAGGTGACATCGTGGCCGTCGTCGGACTGAAGACGACGAACACGGGCGACACGCTCTGCGACCCGAACCACGAGATCACGCTCGAGTCGGTCGACTTCCCCGAACCGGTCATCTCGATGTCGATCGAGCCCGGCACGAAGGGCGATCGCGACAAGCTCAGCTCGGTGCTCGCCGTGCTCGCACGCGAAGATCCCACGTTCACGACGTTCACGGACGACGAGACGAACGAGACGATCATCGCGGGCATGGGCGAGCTGCACCTCGAGGTGCTCCAGCATCGCATCACGCGTGAGTTCAAGGTCGACGCCGTCTGTGGCAAGCCGCGCGTCGCCTATCGTCAGTCGCTCCGCAAGCCGATCGATCTCGAAGCTCGTCACATCAAGCAGTCGGGTGGTAGCGGTCAGTACGGTGTCGTGAAGGTCAAGTTCACGCCCACGCCCGAGACGCAGGAGATCGAGTTCATCGACTCGGTGTCAGGCGGTAACGTCCCGCGCGAGTACATCCCGGCTGTCGGCAAGGGCATCCGCGAGCAGGCGACGAGAGGTGCGGACTATCCCTTCCCGTTCGTCGGCTTCACGGCCGAGCTCTACGACGGTAAGTCGCACGATGTCGACTCGTCGGAAATGGCGTTCCAGGCTGCCGGTAAGCTCGCCGTGCGTATGGCGACGAACGGCAACTACCAGTTCCTCGAGCCGATGATGAAGATCGAGGTCCAGACGCCCGAGGAGTTCCTCGGCGATGTCATCGGTGACGTCAACAGCCGTCGCGCGACGATCGAAGAGATCACGGACCGCATGAACATCAAGGTCATCACCGGCCGCGTGCCGATCGCCGAGATGTTCAGCTACTCGTCGAAGCTGCGCGGCATGACCCAGGGTCGTGGCACGTACTCGATGGAGCCGGACGGCTACCAGGCCGTGCCCGAGTCGATCGCCGACGAGATCCGCAAGGAGCAGGACGCCGCGAAGGCAGCCGCCTCAAAGTCGTAGGTCCGAGCCGGCGCGACACTCGTCGCACACGCCGCGCCTCACACGTCAACGAGCCCCCGAACGACGCGATCGTTCTGGGGCTCGTTGCGTTGTGGGTGACGTCACGCGACGAACGGCCGCGACGCAAACGCGACAGCCGCGTCGTCGCCGACGAACCGGGCTTGCACGAACTACGGCGTTGTTCCGACGATGGCGTTGCTCGCTGCGAAGAGGGCATAGCCCTGCGGGTCGGGATGCCAGAACTGGAAGTAGAGGTCGAACCCCGATGGCGCGCCGGCCGGCATGGGGGCGGAGAATGCAAGATGGCCTGTGCCGTCCACGGGGAGACCGGCGAAGAGAATGTCGGGTGCGGGGACGAGGATCCCACCCTTGAACGGTGCCGCGGCTTTGGAGAAGCCGACGACGAGCGTCGTCGCGACGCCGGGACGCGCGTTGTTCATCGACAGCGCGACGGGTTCGCCTGCGGCAAGCGTGCCACCGCCGACGAGGTATGGGATCAAGCCGGACGTTCCGGCGAGTCCGCGACCGAGACTCACCCAGGGACCGACGTCGATCACGACGATGGCGACATCACCGTCGGCGAGCAGGACGCGCGCGACGACGGCTTCGCCGCTGTCGTTGAGTGCGTAGCCGCCCGCCATGTCGCTGAAGTCGACGATGACGTCGCCCGACGTTGTCACGTCCCCGGTGCGCATGACGAGTCGGTCATTCAAGAACAGGCCGCGGTTCGCGCTTCCGTCGGGGTCGCTCCACTCGGCGTTGAACAGCACGTTGCCGTTGTCACCGATGTGGATCGGACCGGCATTGGGCAAGGGCCCGAACTTCTCGATCACGTGGGGTGAGATTGACGCCAGAACGTCATCCTCCTGCGCGAGGACGGTGCCGTCGACGGTGATGAGCAGGTTGTCGGACGTGTCGCCCGCGAGCGTCCCGATCGCCACCCATGACCCGTGGGCGTTCACGTCGAGTTCGGCGTTCTTGACCGAGGCCCAGTTGCGACCGGGAACCGGCGAGGGTCCGCCGTCACGCGCCACGATGGCGCCGTCGACAAAGATCGCGAACGGTGCCGACGGGTCGTCGAGGTGCGCCGTGAACATCACGTGCCCACCATCGGCGAGTGCGCTCTGCGCTTCACCCGACTCGAGCGCGACGAGGAGATCCGAGGTGCCCGCGGGCGCAGCTCCCGTGACGGCGAGCACTTCGGGCGTTGCCGCGCCTGCGCCATCGAGCGTGAACAACACGGCCGCCCATTCCAGGAGCCCCGGCTGCGTCGGGTCGCGGATCGTCGCCACGAGCAACGCTCGTCCGTCGTCGCTCGCCTTGACGGAGACCATCCCGTTCCACGTTGTGCCCGCGCCGAAGCCGGGAACGTTGGCAAGGTCGCCTTCCCGTGCCAAGAGCGTATCGCCGAAGTAGGCCAAGTCGTCATCGGCGGCCGTGGTGCCGCCGCCATCGAGGAAGATGTTCCAAGCGAGTGCACCGCTCTCGGTGACGCCGCCGTCGAGTTCTCCCCATGCTCCCACGGTCGCGTTCGGCGGAGACGCCGCGGACATGCCTTCGCGTGCGACGAGGTCGCCGTTGCGCACGATGAAGCGGTCTTCGTCGATGTTCGGGAAGTCGGTGTCGACGTCTGCGTACCAACGCTTCTGATCGTCGATGCTCACGCCGAAGACGGCCGTCATGTCGGCCGTACCGGCAACGCTTCCGCCTTCGCGAAGAACCACCTGCGGCGTGGTGAGATCATCGCCCTGCGCGGTCGGGACGAGGGCAAGCACAGCTGCAAGCGTGATCTGATGGTTCAAGGGCATCGCTTCTGGACTCCGTCCAAGAAATATCGGCGGTACACGACGTGGCGGCACGCGTTGGCAGCGCGATCTCGAGATCTCGCGTGCGCGGAATGCCGCGCCGCAGTTCGCCGAAGGAGCGAAACGCGGCGATCGGTCGAAGGCCGCGTTCGGCGCACCGTGATGCGCGGCAGGGAACGGAAACCCGTGACGACGCCGGCGCGCCAGCCTGGCCTCCTTGGAACCCACGGTATCACCGGACCGGCAGGACGTACGTGCACAGTCACGACGCGCAGGACACCCGCAACACCAAGGCGTCAGCCGTTTTGGTCGTCGGTCTCGGTCGCGTCGTCCTGCGCGGGATCGTCCTCTTCGTCGCCATCGTCGACCTCGTCGGCCTCGTCGTCGATGACCCCGAAGAGCGACAGGATGTCCTTCCCCAAACTCTTCGTTCCCGGTGCCGTCGCTGATGGAGGCTTGGGGCCCTCGGTGCGACTTGCGACGGGCCCGTCGGGCCCCGGCAGCGCGCCGATCGTCGGGGGCGCGCGGGTCGCGAGACGCGAGCGCGGGACGGCCCGAATACCGAAGCCATCGAACGTCAGGACCAGGTCGTCTTCCGATTCGTCGTCGACCAACTCTCCGGGGTCGTCGGCCAGCGCGACGGTCTCGCCGTCCAACGGCCCGCTCGTCGAATCGAGGACGAACTTCCCGGCCGCCTTGAGTGCACCCATGATGCCGCCGCCACTGAACATCTCCGTGGCCATCTTCTGCAGCATCTCCGGGTCGGCCTCGTCAACGGCCGTGCGAAGCTGGTCGGCGAGATAGTCGTACGAGCGGTCGATCGCCTCGAGCTCCGTCTGCAGTCCTTCTCGGAGCTCCATTGCGCGGACGGGATCCTCCGCCTCCTCGATCGCCTTGTCGGCCTCTTTCTGGACACGCAGGCGCGCTGCTTCGCGCTCAGCTTCCGCGCTCTGCACGAGCCCCTGCTGGGTGACCTGCCCCAGCGTCGCGGTCATGTCGTTGAGCTTGTCGGCGTCGTGCTTGTTGCCCTGCACGGCGAAGTAGAGGACGCAGCCGAAGACGATCGTGAGGATGACGCCCGTCAGCACGGCGGAGTGGCGACGCGCGCGGCGCACGAGTCGGCGCGTGCGCCCGATCGGCACGGCCGAGATCGGCTCGCCGTCGAGGTAGGCGTTGAGATCGTTGGCGAACTCGATCGCGCTCGGGTAGCGGCGCATCGGGTTCTTCTCCATCGCCTTGAGGCAGATGGTCTCGAGGTCCTGCGGGACGCGCGACTCGATCTTCGTGGGACGCTTGGGATCCTCGGTCAGGATCTTGCGCATGATCTCGGCCGACGACGTGCCCTGGAAGGGCTGCGTCATCGTGAGCATCTCGTAGAGCGTCACGCCCAGCGAGTAGACGTCCGAGCGGTGGTCGACCTCGCCGACGCGCGAGTCGGCCTGCTCGGGCGACATGTAGAACGGCGAGCCGGCGAAGTCGCCCGTGCGCGAAAGCTCCAGGCCGTCCTCGATCTTCGCGAGGCCGAAGTCACCCAGCGAGGGCGCGAGATTCTCGTCGAGCAGGATGTTGCTCGGCTTGACGTCGCGGTGAACGATCCCGCGGTCGTGCGCCTGGGCCAGTCCTTCGGCGATCAGCGCGAGGTCCTTTGCCACCTTGCGGAACCAGCCCTTCGGGACGGCACCTTCCTCGCGGTAGCGGCTCAGCTCATCGGCCAGCGTCCGCCCCGAGCCGATCAGGCGCTGGGCGATGTAGAAGTCGTCGTTGGCCTCGCCCCAGGCGTACACGGAGACAACGGACGGATGGTCGAGCCGCGCCGCAGCTCGAGCCTCCCGTTCGAATCGAGAGATCTGTTCCTGTGTATGAATCAGGTGCCGGTAAAGCACCTTCAAAGCCACCGGACGGTCCAGACTCTCCTGGTGAGCTCGGTAGACGATCCCGAACCCACCGCGGCCGATCTCCTCGATGACGCGATAATCCCCGAGCCTGTCGGGGATCGACATCGCCTTGTCTCCTCAGTTCTTGGCGTACCTCGGCGCCCGCCCCGATCCGCGGTGGATCGAACTGCCGAGCACTCGACGCGTCTCAGAACACGAAATCGCGCCGAACAGGGCGGTTCGTGACCGTGGAAAGCCGTTTCGAGTGATCGCCCAGAAGAGCGGGATTAGCGTTTGACGTCGAACGACGCAAGGAAGTCCGCGTTGGTCGTGGTTTCTTCCAAACGGGCGATCAAAGATTTCATCGCTTCGACGAAATGCATCTGTGACAACACCCTACGGAGCATCGTCACCTTCCGGTAGACCTCCGGATGGAGAAGGATCTCCTCCTTGCGCGTCCCGGATCGGAAGACGTCGATCGCCGGGTAGATGCGCCGCTCGGCCAGCTCGCGTGAGAGCACGAGCTCCATGTTGCCGGTGCCCTTGAACTCCTCGAAGATGACCTCGTCCATGCGGCTGCCCGTCTCGATGAGAGCCGTCGCAAGGATCGTCAAAGAACCTCCACCTTCCACGTTACGTGCCGCGCCGAAGAAGGCCTTGGGCTTCTCCATCGAACGTGAGTCGAGACCGCCCGACATCGTGCGCCCCGAACCCTTCGAGGCCACGTTGTAGGCTCGTCCGAGTCGCGTCAGGCTGTCCATGACGATCACGACGTCCTTGCCGCGCTCGACGAGCCGCTTGGCCCGTTCGGTCGTCATCTCGGCCACACGCGTGTGGCGATCGGCCGGCTCGTCGTTCGTCGACGCGATCACCTCACCGTCGACGGTGCGACGGAAGTGCGTGGCCTCCTCGGGCCGCTCGTCGACGAGCAGCACCATGAGGTGGATATCCGGGTAGTGCGCGCTGATGCGGTTCGCGATGTGCTGGAGCAGGATCGTCTTACCGGAACGCGGCGGGGCCGTGATGAGCCCTCGCTGGCCGCGTCCGATCGGGGCGATCAGGTCCATGATCCGCATGTTGACGCAGATCCCGTTGTCGCCGGGCTCGGGGACGCCGCCCTCGAGCTGGAGCTGCTCGCTGGGGTCGATCGACGTCATCTGCTTGAACAGCGGAAGCTCGGAAGCCTCGGACGGCGTCATGCCGTCCACGGTTTCGATCGCAACGACCGTCATGCGGCCCTTGATGCGCTCGGCCCAGCCCTTGATCTCGACACCCGGACGCAGGTTGTCGGCCCGCGAGATATTGATCGGGACGAACGGATCGGTGTCTTCTGGGGTGAAATTGTTGGCGAGATCCCTGAGCCATCCTTGCCCGTCGGGCTGTTGCTCGAGGATCCCTTGGACCGCCACGCGCTGCTGCGGACCAAAGGGGATGTCGGCTTGACTACCGCCGCTTCCACCTCCTCCGCCGCCGCGCTGCTGGCGTCCCTTGGTGTTGTTGCCTTGTTGCTGATTCTGTCCGCGACCGCGTCCGCGACGGCGCCGTCCTCGGCGATTACGGGAGCGAGTCTGCTGATCCGGGGTCATCCGGAGTCTCTCTTCGAGTGCTTGTGCAAGGAGCAACCACGATTGGAGCCTGGGCCTAAATCGAACCGACCTTCGGTGCGATTCCTGCTGGGGGTTCCGTCCGGTGACGAAGACGCGATGCCGTGAGACGATTTGACGCCGATGAGCTCGTCCAGCCCATGAGGGCCGTGCCGCTTGGTGTCATGCCGTCCGGGGCCATTTTCCGCCCGGGGCCTTCCGGGGAGGTTTCCCAACCGCAGAGAGCCTAGGGTGAGTTCTCGACCGCCATTCCGGCCGGTCGACGTCGCCCACGTCGTGGGGCCACCTTCACGAGGGGCCCCGTTCCTCCTTGGAACTTTTCGTATTCTTGCCATCAACAGTCGGCCTTGCCAAGAGGAATCCCGCCCCGGTGACGAGAAGCCACCTCTTCGTGACAGGACTCCTGGCCGTCCTGACCGCCCTTCCGGGCTGCCTGGCGCCTGCGATCGACCCCGGGAACCTCGAAGCTCGTGAGGCCGTCGCGCTCATGCAGCGCGCCGACGAACAGCTCGAAGCAGGTGATCGGGAGCAGGCGATCCTGGTCGCCCAGCGAGCCCTCGAGGCTGCGCGGGCCAGTGGGCACACGCGCATCGAGGCGTCGGCGCTTCGTCTTCTGGGCGTCGAAGAACTCGACGTCGCTCAGATCGAGAGAGCCGCGACCCTGAGCAGGGCGGTCGGTGATCTCGACGGCCTTGCGCGCGCCGATCTTGCACAGAGTCGGATCTTCCTGGCGCGCGGACGGCCGGACGTCGCTCTCCGCCGGGCCCGCACCGGCCTCGAGCGCTTCGGTCCCGACGACACCCTCGACTACGGCGAGGTCCTCGCCCGTCTCCACCACGCCGAGGCCGCCGCCCTGCGCGCACTCGGCGAGCATGCCGCCGCCACGTCGGCCCAGCGCCGCGCCGACCTCGCCCTCTCGACCCTCCCCGACAACGCCGCCCTCCCGCTCCGACTCGACGTCGCCCTGGCCCTCGGCGCCGACCTCGTCACGACCGATCCGCACGCGGCCTTCCGCAGCCACGCGCGGGCCTCCTGGTTCGCCCGACGCACGAGCCAGCCCGTCGCCGAACTGCGCGCCGTCGTCGGCATGGCCGGGGACTGCCTCGCGCTCGGACGACGCGCCGACGCCGCCGCCATGATCGAACGCGCGCTCTCCCTCGCCGTCGCACTCGACCCACCGTCCCCGGCATCGGTCGCAATCCTCGAACGCAATCTGCGCATCCACCTGCTCGCTCTCGAAGACGGTCCCGGCTCGATTCGTTGGAAGCGACTCGACGCGCTCATCGCCGACTACGCTCCGCGTCTCGCGCCCTGAAGACGCGCTTCGGTAGAGTGGCGTCCCCGCTGCTTCACGGAGACATCAGGATGTCCAAGCTGGTCGCCAATGCCGACGACGCCGTGGCCGACGTTCCCGAGGGTGCAACGATCCTCGCGGGCGGGTTCGGCCTCTGCGGGATCCCCGAGAAACTCATCGCCGCGCTCGTGCGCAAGGGCGTCGGCGGACTCACCGTCGTGTCGAACAACGCCGGCGTCGATGACTTCGGCCTCGGCCTGCTGCTGCAAACGCGTCAGATCGCGAAGATGATCTCCACGTACGTCGGCGAGAACGACACGTTCGAGCGCCAGTTCCTGACCGGCGAACTCGAAGTCGAGCTCGTCCCCCAGGGCACCTTCGCCGAACGCATCCGCGCGGGCGGCGCAGGCATCCCGGCGTTCTACACGCCGACGGGCTACGGCACGCAGATCGCCGACGGTGGGCTGCCGATGCTGCACGACAAGGACGGCAACGTCGTGAAGACATCCGAGCCGAAGGAAACGCGCGAGTTCGGGGGGCGGCCCTACGTTCTCGAGCCGGCGATCACGGGCGACTTCGCGTTCGTGAAGGCCTGGAAGGCCGACGAGTCGGGCAACCTCGTCTTCCGCAAGACGGCGCGCAACTTCAACCCGATGATGGCGACGGCCGGACGCGTCACGATCGCCGAGGTCGAAGAAGTCGTCCCCGTCGGTGCGCTCGATCCCGACGACATCCACACACCCGGCGTGTTCGTGCAACGCGTCATCGTCGGGACGAACTACGAGAAGCGCATCGAACAGCGCACCGTTCGCGCGCGTTCCTGAACCAGGAGACAGGCACATGCTCGACAGAGATGGCATCGTCAAGCGCGCCGCCCAGGAGCTGCGCGACGGTCAGTACGTCAACCTCGGCATCGGCATCCCGACGCTGATCGCCAACGCGATCCCCGACGGCATGACGATCACGCTGCAGAGCGAGAACGGCATGCTCGGCATCGGACCGTTCCCGTACGAAGGCGAAGAGGACCCCGACCTCATCAACGCCGGCAAGCAGACGATCTCCGAGGTGCCGGGCTGCAGCTACTTCAGCAGCTCCGATTCCTTCGCGATGATCCGCGGCGGTCACATCGACCAATGCTTCCTCGGCGCGATGCAGGTCTCGCAGAACGGCGACCTCGCGAACTGGATGATCCCCGGGAAGATGGTCAAGGGGATGGGCGGCGCGATGGACCTCGTGGCCGGCGCGCGCCGCGTCGTCGTCACGATGGACCACTGCACGCGCAAGGGCGGCGCGAAGATCTTCAAGGAGTGCACGCTGCCGCTCACGGGCGTGCGCGTCGTGCAGCGCATCATCACGGATCTCTGCGTGCTCGACGTGAAGCCCGAAGGCGGGTTGCGCCTCGTCGAGATTGCACCGGGTCACACGGCCGATGACGTTGCCGCCAAGACCGACTGCGATGTCGAGGTCCCGACGGGTGTCGTCGAGATGGCCGTCTGACGTGAGACGCTCCTCAGTGATCACGGCGAGCTTGTGCATCGCGCTCGGCGCGTGTGCGGCGCCGTCGCCGACGGCACCCATCCCACAGCAAGCCGTCCCCGAGGGCGGTCCGATCTTCATCGACGCACCGACGTTTGCGATGCCGAGCGTCATCACCGACGGGCCCGAACGCGTCGCGCTCCTGACCGACCAGCTCGACAACCTCGTGACGCTCGTTCCGTTGAGCGACGACGAACTCGACGAGGTCGACGCCATCGAAGACGCCCTCGCGGCCTTCACCGCCGGCCGAGCCACGAACACGCTCGAGGATCTCGAAGGTCGCTACGGAACGCTTGAGAACCGCGTGTTCGCACGCGTTCGCTGAGGTTTTCGCGACTTCGGAACGCTGGTCGCCGGCCTCCGCGCGACGCGTGTCGAGCGGAAAGTCATGGCCGCGACACCAGAATATTCAGAAACGCCTCGCTGCGCGCGTCATCAGAAACAGCGACGCGGTGCCGAATCACGCCCGCGGGTCCCGATAGTGCCGCCCTGACATGGCACGCACGGTGGCTTGCACAGGCGCGACACCCGTCGTGATGAGTGCTTCATGAGAGGCGAACTCGGTAGAGAGCCGGGTTCGTGCACCGGCACCGGCGCTTGCACACCGCCGGGCTCGGGCTGCGGTCGCCCACCGCGCTCGGGCCGCTCGCTTCGGCGAGCGGAGCCGTCCTGGGGCGTGAGTCCCCTTGGGACTCACGCCCCTTTTTTCGTGACCGCCGGTGCTGCCGAATCGACGCCTCAGGGCAGCTCGATCGTGCGCTGGTTCGCGGCGTTGATCGATTGCTCGTAGAAGAAGTCCGGCTCCCAGTCGGGCGTGCCGGCGCCGACGAAGTACGGCGACGCGATGTCGCTCGTTCCGACGTACGCGACCGTGAAGTTGATCGGCGTGACGACCGTCGGCGTGAACGTCGGAAGCGCGAACGTCGCGACGCCCATGGCGTCCGTCGTCGCTTCCTGCTGCCAGTTCGCGCCGCCAATGTCGCCGTCCCAGAAGCCCATCACCGGCACACCCGCGACAGCCATGCCCGCGTGATCGACCACGCGCACCGTTGCCGTGACGTCGTAGGGCCCCGCACCCGTCGCTCCGAGCGTCACGTCATCGACGTGCAGCAGCGGCGGAGCCGTTTCGAAGTCGTACTGTTCGACGGTCGAGTTTCCGTTGCGGTCCGTGACGACGAGGTCGACGGTCAGCTCCGTGCCGGCGGGCAACGCATCGAGGATGACATCGTGACGACGACGCAGCTCCGCGCTCGACCACGACGACACCGCGACGCCGCCACCGGCGAGCGAGACCTCCGCGGCGAACGTGACGGGTTCATCCGTGAAGAAGCTCAACGTGGCAACATCCGCGAACACCTCGAGCACCGCGCCCGACGTGATCGCGGGACGAATGACGTCGGGCAGCGAAGCATCCGCCGTGAGCGGGTCGGCCCCGATCAGCGCCTCGAAGCCATCGAGGTAGCCATCACCGTCCGTGTCGGGGTGCGTCGTCCGCGTGCCAGCCGCATTCTCGGCGAAGTCGTAGAGACCGTCTTCGTCGCGGTCGATGCCATAGCGACCACCCGTTCCCGGGGGCACGCATGTGAAGAGCGCCGAACCGCCCCCCGTGGCGAGCAGGCTCAACATCTCGGCTCGCGTCAGGAACACGTCCGTGTCGAGCTGGTAGCCCCACACGCCATGCACTTCGCGGTAGTGACCTCCGAGACGCGTCGGCGGCGTCGTCGACATCAGCGTCGCCTTGAACGTGAGATCGACCTGGTCGTCCTCGGCTTCGACCTCCGCGAGATTGAGGAAGGCGCTCGTCGCGGCGGCCGTCGCGATCTCGCCGACCACCTGCGCACCGACGAGCGGCGAGATTCCCGTGTCCCACTGACGCACGAACTCGGTCACGGCATCGCGATCGTCGGACGTGAAGTTGGGCGCGAGCATCAGCCCGCCGACACCCGTCGCCTCGAAGAAGGCCCGCACACCCGGGATCTCACCGTCGTGCAAGACACCGAAGCCCGTGAGCGCCTTGAACTCCTTCTCGTAGACACCACGAAGCGTCGGCATGTTGATCATCAGCGACACGCCGCTGTTCACGCCGGGCAGGCTGCCCGTGTAGTCGGAGTCGCTTGCGAAGTCGCCGAAGTGACACGTGATGCACGTCGGCTCTTCGTGCGGGTGCATCTGCTTGCCCGGCACGTTCGGATTCATGCCGAAGATGTCACGCCCGGTAGCCGCCAGACCCGTGTACTCGCGGTTCTTCGGTTCGTACGGGTTCGGCGGGTAGGCGAGCATGCGCGCAAACCCGGCAAACTCCTGCATCTGCGCGTGGCTGATGCCCGTGCCGCCCTGAAGCCCGACGAAGGCGTTGCGGAACACCTGGAAGAAGCGACGGTCGCCGCGCCAGTGCAGCGGCAGGCTCTGCCCGCCGGTCGACGGGATCAAGCCGCGCAGCGACTGCGTCGTCATCGGTCCCTTCATCGGATGGTTCACGACCTGCGTCTGGTCGACCATCGCCTTGACGATCTCTTGGCCCGGGAGGTGACCGATGATGTCCGGGTAAAAATAGGCGAACGAGCCACCGGGATCGCCGAGGTCCCATGCCGACGAATCGTGGTGCGCGAAGATGTGGCACGTGGCGCAGGACATCGAGCCGTTGCCGTGCGAGTCACGGGCGTCGTAGAGATGTCCGCGGCCGGCTGCGAAGAGCGGCGGCTCGGGGTCGTAGCCGAGAGCCGTCGCGGGGCCGATCGGCGCGTGGCCGTCGGCGATGTCGTAGGCGCGGATCGACTGATCACCGCGCGTGTAGACGAACAGCAGTCCGCGCGACTCGTCCACTTCGAGACCGAGCGGCATCTCGGCCGTGTCGATCTCCTGCACGAACGTGCGCGTCGCAGCATCGATCACGAGCACGCTGGCCGTGCCGTGCGAGGCGACGTACGCAAAGTCACCGAACGAACCCGACGCGATCTCGATCGCGACCGGCTGGCTGCGACGCTCGGGGAGGAACGGCGGCTCGAGGCTCAGGATGTCCACCGTGCCGGCTGTCGGGTCGACGATCGAGACGCGGTTGTCGACGGCCGTGCCTTTCAGGACGGGCTCGAAGCGGATGCGGTTGTTGGCGTCGCTTGCGGCCACCCAGAGCGTTCCGTCGACCGGGTTGTGCTCGATGTCGAACAGCGTCGTCCCGACGCCCTTCGTGATGGATCCAAAGGCCAGCGTCGTCGGGTTGAGGGCGATGACGTCGGCGTCCGGCAACAACGGCCCGATCACCTCCGTGTCGAAGACGATCTTCGAGACCGTCGGCACGAGCCAGCCTGCCGCGAAGACCGGAAACGTGAGGTTGCCGTTGACGAGACCGGGGTTGAGGTCGATCTCGGGGTTGAAGGCGTCGATCTCGAACTGCTGGAGGCCCATCGCCTCGGCCTGCGCGAACGGCAGGAGCGTGGTCCGATTGCCCGAGTTCTGCGGGATGATGTAGAGCGTGCCGTCCGCCACCGTGACGTCGCGCGGCTTGACGGCCGGCATGCGGCGCGCCGTGAGGATCGAGTACGGCGGGTTGGCCCGCATTACGACGATCGAGTTTTCCTTCATCGGACCGGGGTCGGCCTGCCCCGGCGTGGGCACGACTTCCGGCGTGCGGGCCGTCGTCACGAACACGCGACCATTGAACACGGCGAGACCGCCCGGCTCGTCACCGACGGGCAGCGACGCGAGCACGCGGCGCTCGGAGATGTTCACGACGACCACGGTGTCCGAGATGTTGTTCGAGACGAACACGATGTCGTTGTCCGTCTCATGCCTGGCGATCGCGACAGGCTCGAGACCGGTGAACACCGAGCCGGCCGGCACGAGGTGCAGCGGCGTCGTCGCGGGTGTCCCACCGACACCAGCTCCGGCACCGAGACCGACACCCGGCACGACACCGCCCTGCGATCCCGGCTTACCCGAACGCTGCGCCGAACGTGCGTGCCCCGGCGCGGGGTCGACGTCGACGACGGCCCCGTCGGTGACGATGTCGAAGATCTCGAGACGTCCGTCCGCCGTGTTCAAGGCCAGCAGCTGCGACCCGTCGAGCGTGACGAGCATGGGCTGGACGGGCCCCGACTCGAAGCTCATGAACGGAGCGTGCGCGGCACTCGCGACGGGCGCCGTTGCCGTGGCGGCCAGCGTCGGAGCCGAACGCGGAGTTCGTTGCGCCTGACCCTCGCTGCCAAGCACAGCGAGCAGCGAAACGACGAGGACACAGGTGCCAATCGAGGGGCGAGACATCGTTCGATTCCGTGGAGGGACCAGACCCAGTGGGGGCGACGCAAAGTGGGAGTTGCGTTCGCGCAGGGTGGCCAACGAACGCTTCAGTGTGACGTCCTTCTGTGAAGCGGCAAGGGGGAAGCCGAGCAACACATGACTGAAACGTCGAGAATGACCTGAACGGTCGCGCAGAAGGGACGTTGTCGCTCGCCGCATGTCGAGGCCGCGACGACGCGACGATCGACTGTCTGCAAGCGAGAATCGGCACGGCCCGCGGCGACGAACCGCCGTGCGCTCACGTGCGCGCCAGAACGGTCAGTCCGCGCTGTCGAGCGTCACGAAGGCAAGGCTACCGGCCAGGATGACGGGCATCCATGCCGCGAGAGCGGGATCGAGCACGCCCTTGTTGCCCAGCTCACGGAAGACGTTGTCCGCAGCGAGAAAGAGCACGCACAAGCCGACGGCCACAGCCGAGCCGCCGAGCCGCTTCCCGCGTGTGTTCGAAGGACCCGAGCGCAGCGCCAACGGCACGCCGAGCAGGACGAGCAGCATGATGCTCAGCGGATAGGTGAAGTGATAGTGCCGCAGCAGCTGGTACGAGTTCTTGAGCGGGTAGCGTTCCGAGCGCTCGAGCACGCGATCGTAGCTGAGGTCGAACGGACTGAGGTGCTCCTGGAGGAGGTCCTCGGGACGCAGGTCGGTGTCGACGAACGGTGCGGGCTCGGTGATCGGCGCCCCGCTCCCCATGGGCTGGACCGTGCTCGTCCCGTTCTCGATGCGCCAACCGCGCGCTTGTCCGTCCCACGTGGCGTTCTTGCCCTCGATGGCGACGTGGACGTCGCCCGCGTCGTCGAAGTACGAGACATTCAGGGATTCGATGCGCTCTTCTTCGGAGTGGTAGTTCTTGACCGTGAACCAGCGCCCTTTCGAGTCGCGCAGGTTGATGCTCTCGATGACGAGCGAGTCGGCGTGGAAGAGCTGCGACTCGAGTTCGAGCCGCTTGAGCGCCACGTCGGGAACGACCTTCTCCTGCACCACGACGAGCAGCACCATCGCGACGGCGGTCAGCACGAAGACGGGCATCGCCACGCGCTTCGTGCTGCGCCCGGTGAGCACCATCGCCATGAACTCGTTGTGCTTCTTGAGGCGCACGATCGTGAACAGCGCCGCGATCAGCATCACGAACGGCGCGATCGTCATCGACAAAGACGGCAGGGCGTAGAGGTAGAACCAGCCCAACGCCGACAGCGGCATTTCCTGCTCGCCCATGCTCTCGAGCAGGTCGCCGAGCTTCCCGAAGAAGTTGACGATCCCGAAGAGCCCGAGGAAGAACACGGCGCTCACGAGCCACGACGACAGAAAGACCTTGCCCACGTACCGGTCCATCTTCCCGATCATCATCGCCGCACCACCTTGGCGCAGAGCCCCAGCCCGATCACGGCCATCACGCCCGTGCCGGACCAGCTCGCGACGACGGGTGAGATCCCGTCCACCTCGAACAGCGCCTGCGAGACCTTCAGCGACGGGTAGTAGATGAAGAGCGCGAGCAGGAACGCGATGAGGAACGCGTGGACCTTGTCGTGGCGCTTGTTCATCAGCGCGACGGGCATGCCGATCAACGCGAAGAGGAGGCACGTGATCGCCGTCGCGAGACGCAGGTGCACGGCGCCGACAACCGAGGGCTCGCGGAACGAGAAGCGGCGCTCCTCGGAGCGGTCGAGCCAGGCCTTGAGCTGTGGCGTCGTGAGGTGTTCGATCTTCAGGTCGGCGATGTCGCGTGGCAGCGGGATCGACACTTTCATCTGGTCGCCGCTCGTACTTCCGCCGCGCGTCATGCGCCAATCGAAGAGGTCGAGCTCGAACTCGGCCGTGAGTTCGTTGATCGACAGGTCGGCCGTCTCGGAGACGATCTCGCGCTCGAGTTCACCTTCGAGGTCGAAGAACTGGATGCGCACCTTCTCGGGGCGCCCTTCGTCTGACACGGCGTCGGCGGAAATGCTGTAGAGGTCACCGAGCTTGACGGCCTCGCCGGCCGACAGGCGCTGCTGGAGCAGCGTCGGAAGGTCGATGGCCTTGCTCAGTCGGCGCTGCTCGCGCGCGGCGAGCGGCTGGGCACTGTCGACGATGACCAGCAGCACGAGGGCCATGAGCGCCCCGAAGATCACGCCGGGCGTCAGCCACTCGGCCGGGTGCACACCGGACGCTCGCAGCGTGTCGACCTCGTTGTCGGCGTTCACACGGCTGTACGTGATCACGATCGATACGAGCACCGACACGGGGATCACCATGTCGAGGTGCGTCGCCGCGAAGATCGGCAGGGCCTTCGCGAACATCGTCAGGGAGAGCACGTCCGACTTTTGGACGACCGTGACCGTCGTGGCCAGCAGCAACACGACGAGCAACCCGACGCCCGCGACCATCGCGTTGCGGATCAGCTCGATCAGCACGCGGCGCTGGAAGAGCATCATGGCGCCACCTCAGCGGGAAGCCCGGCGAGGATCTCGGCCGCACGCGCGTTCATGGCGTCGCGCTTCGCGGGCGTGTCGTCGTCGTGCCCGAGCAGGTGCAACGTGGCATGGGCGATGTAGAGGAACAGTTCGTAGCGCGGCGTGTTGCCGTGCTCGCGCGCCTCGCGGGCCGCCGTCTCGGCCGACACGATCACCTCGCCAGCGACGTCACCTTCGAGCAGCTCGCCCGCGTCCTCGTCGTATCCGAACGAGATCGAGTCGGTGGCCCAGTCGTGATCGAGGTGCGTGCGGTTGACGTCGCGGATCGTCTCGTCATCCACGATCGCGATCGACAACGGCACCGGCGCCAGGTTCTCCGACGCGTACACAGCCCCGACGAGCGCGGCCACTTCGGCTTCGCTCACTTCGATGCGGTTTTGCTCGTTGGCCAGCTGGATCACTTCCCCTTGGCCTTCGCGTCAGCGCGGCGATCATGGGCGTCGTAGGCATTGACGATCTTCTGCACGAGCGGATGGCGCACGATATCGCGCGACTCGAGCCGGATCAGACCGATGCCGGGGATGTTTGCGAGCAGCCGCTCGGCGTCGCGCAAGCCCGACGTCTCGGTGCGCGGCAAGTCGACCTGACTGAGATCGCCCGTGACGACGATCTTGCTGTTGTTGCCCATGCGCGTGAGGAACATCTTCATCTGCCCGCGCGTCGTGTTCTGCGCTTCGTCGAGCAGAATGAAGCAGTCGTCGAGCGTGCGTCCACGCATGTAGGCGAGGGGCGCGATCTCGACCACGTCGGTTTCGATGAAGTGCTGGAGCCGACCGGTTTCGAGGTGCGCCTGGAGGGCGTCGTAGAGCGGACGAAGGTACGGATTGATCTTCGCGACGTAGTCCCCGGGCAGGAACCCGAGGTGCTCGCCTGCCTCGACGGCCGGACGCACGAGAACGAGGCGCTTGAACTGTCCCTTGCGCAGCGCCGACACGGCCATCGCGGCGGCGAGGTACGTCTTGCCGGTGCCGGCCGGGCCGACCGCGACCGTGATCGTCTCCTTGGACATCGAGCGCACGAATCGCTCCTGGCCTTTCGAGCGCGGCGCAACGTTCGGCGGCAGGCTCGCCGGCCCGCCCTCCAGCGCCTCGGGCACCGTCGTGTGCGACACGTCCATCACCTTGAGGACGAACGACTCCTCGATCTGCCCGCCGTTGTTCCGGATGTGGTCGAGCAACTCGCGCACCACGCGCACCGCGTCCGACACGGCAGCCTCTTCGGTGCCGTCGATGAAGACGCGCCCGGCGCGCACCGCGAGCGTGACGTCGAAGCGGTTGCGGATGGCGCGAGCGTAGGCGTCCGACGGGCCGAGCAGCGTGCGCTCTTCGTCGGTGGAATGCAGCGGGACGGTGACGGTCATGATCGCGCCGTGCGAGAGATCAGCGAGCCGCTGGATTGTGTCGTGAACATGCCGTTGGGAACGGGTTCACGGAACGGCGACGGCAGTATAGGCCACTGCGAATGGCCCTACCAAGAGCAGCGAATCGACGAGGTCGAGGAAGCCGCCCGACGGGCCGAACAGGGTTCCCGAGTCTTTGACCGAGCGTGCGCGCTTGAGAAGCGACTCGGAAAGATCGCCGAGCATCGCAAGGACGGCGATGATGCCGCCGAGCAGCGCCGCCGTGATCCCCGTCGGAATCGTCGTCCCGCTCGGAATGTCGATCAGCGTCCCGCCGAGCAGCCACCAACCCACGATCATCGAGAGCAGAACGCCGCCGATGGCGCCCTCGACGGTCTTGTTGGGGCTCACGGCCGGGGCCAGCTTGTTTTTCCCGAGCGTCTTGCCGGTGAAGTAGGCACCGATGTCGGACGCCTTCGCCGTGATGACGAGCGCCACGGTGTAGTCGAGCAGGCCCGAGAGCAGCAGCAGCAGCAGACATGCGACGCCGCCGACGTAGGGCACCTGGAACCAGAGGCTGCCGGCCAGGCGGAAGGGCACGGGACCGGGACCCTGGCGGACATGCCAAACCGCGAACGCGCCGGTGGCCGCCGAGCCCGCCACGAGCAAATCGCCGATCACAGTGGGCACAGGTCCCGCGACGAGCGCCGCGAGGGCGAGCAGAGCCAGCCAGAGCGTGATCGCCACGCGCCCGACGAGCTTGCGCTCCTGCTTCGCGTTGCCCATCACGAGCAGCTCTTCGAGCGACCCGAAGGCGACGAGCAGCGCCAGCGCCGCACAGGCGATGTCGGCACCCTCGCGGCTCGCGTCGATCGCGTAGGCGCCGAGGACCACGAGCAGAATCGTTCCGCCGACGGCGATGCGCTTCAGCATCTCAGGGTCGCGCCGGAGCCGCGGGATCGACGAGACCGCCGTACTTGCGCGTACGCGTCGCGTAGCTGTGCAGCGCCGCGTGCAGGTCTTCGAGCGAGAACTCCGGCCAGCAACGCTCGGTGACGTAGAGCTCCGAGTAGCTGATCTGCCAGAGCAGGAAGTTGCTGACGCGCATCTCGCCGGCCGTGCGCACGAGCAGGTCCGGGTCGGGCCCGGGCTGGTAGAGGTTGTCGGAGATCGCGTCTTCGTCGATGTCGTCGATGGAGATCTCACCGCGCGCGACGCGCCGCGCGAGGGTCTTGGCGGCATCGACGATCTCGGCCCGCCCGCCGTACGACAGGGCGAGACAGAGGTTGAGCCCCGTGTGATGCGCGCTCATCTCGATCGTGCGGTCGAGCTCGCGGCGCGGACCGTCCGGGATGAGGTCGAGCCGACCGACCGCCGTGAGCCGAACGTTGTTCTCGATCAGCGTCTCGCGCTCGTCGATCAGGAAGCGCTTGAGCAGCCGCATGAGGAACGCGACCTCGGTGCGCGGACGCTTCCAGTTCTCGAGGCTGAAGGCGTAGAGCGTGAGCCGCTCGAGCCCGAGGCGCGCACATTCCGTGGTGATCGACCGGATCGTCTCGGCGCCGCGCTCATGGCCGGACGTTCGGATGAGCCCCATGTTCTGGGCCCAGCGACCGTTTCCGTCCATGATCATGGCGACGTGGCGAGGCAGCTTGTCGGGCGACAAGTCGAACCCGCCGTCGGCGTCGAGAGCGTTCGAGGTCACGCCGTCTCCCGCATGATGGTGTTGTCGCGTGCCGGGCCCACCGAGAGGATCTCCCAGGGCACGCCGACGCGCGAGGTGATCTCGGCGACGAACGCCCGGCATGTGGCGGGGAGATCTTCGTAGGAGCGTACATCTCCGAGGTCTTCATCCCAACCGGCGAACATCGTCACGATAGGTTCGGCGGCCTCGAGCATCGGCGTGTCGACGGGATATTCCTCGTGGACCTCGCCGGCGATGCGGTAGCCCGTGACGAGCCCGACTTCGCCGAGGCCCGACATGACGTCGAGCTTCGTGATCGCGAGTCCGTCGAACCCGCACAGGCTCGCCGCGTAGCGCGCCGCCGGGACGTCGAACCAGCCGCAGCGTCGCGGGCGACCCGTCGTGGCGCCGAACTCGCTGCCGCTCTCGCGCAGCCGGTCGGCCACTTCTCCGTGCAGCTCGGACGGGAAGGGTCCCGCGCCGACGCGCGTGCAGTAGGCCTTGCAGACGCCGAGCTGGTGCCCGATTTCACGCGGCGAGACGCCCGCGCCGGCCGCGATGCCGAGCGAGTCGCAGTGACTCGAGGTCACGAACGGGTACGTGCCGTGGTCGATGTCGAGCATCACGCCCTGGGCGCCCTCGAAGAAGAGGTGCTTGGACGTCTTGAGGTCGTCACGCAGCTGGCGACCCGTTTCACGCACACTCGGCGCGAGGCGTTCGCCCCAGCCGCGCGCCAGCTCGAAGATTTCATCGACGTCCAGCGGGTCGGACTCATAGACGCGCGTGATCAGCTCGTTGACCTCCGCGACGTTGGCCTCGAGCCGCGCCCGCAGACGATCGGCGTCGACGAGGTCCCACATGCGGATGCCCGTGCGGTTGGCCTTGTCTGCGTAGGCGGGACCGATTCCGCGCCCTGTCGTGCCGATCGTGATCCCGGCCTTGCGGCCCTCGCGCAGGTTGTCGACACGCTTGTGGTACGGCATCACGCAGTGCGCGGCGCCCGAGATCCAGAG
Source organism: Planctomycetota bacterium (assembly GCA_029259745.1). Lineage (GTDB taxonomy): Bacteria > Planctomycetota > B15-G4 > B15-G4 > B15-G4 > OFTM221. The sequence goes on along the minus strand of JAJDEO010000063.1, from coordinate 327,699 downwards.
GCGCGACATGAGCTCACGGCCGCTGGCCTCGAACTGCTCGATCTCGTCGATCAGCGTGCCTGGATCGATCACGACGCCGTTTCCGAGCACGTTCGTCTTGCCCGGATGCAGCACGCCGGACGGCAGGAGGTGGAAGACGAACTTTTCGCCGTCCACGATCACGGTGTGTCCCGCGTTCGCGCCGCCCTGGAAGCGGACGACGACGTCGGCCCGATCCGTGATCAGGTCGATGATCTTGCCTTTGCCTTCGTCGCCCCATTGGGCGCCGATCACGCTGGTGGCCGGCATGGATGTCTCTCTGGTGGTCGAAACCGGACGATTGAGCGAGCAGCGTAGATCCGGCGTGGAGTGCGAGCAAGCCGCGAAGCGCGGGAGCCGCAGACGGGCCACCGCGAAGACCAGGATGGCGCGAACTGCCTGCCGCGAACCGGATGCCGCGAACAACCTACGGGCGACGACGCTCCCGCGATGGGCTCGCCTGCCGGTGCGCTCGCGACGCCTGCCGGCGGCGGAGCTCCGGCCGGCTCGAATCTCCGCTATTCTCAATGGGGAGACTCGAGGACCAGCGTCGCGGGCAGAGCGACGTGGGACCAGCGATCCCGTTCCCGACGCAAGGGTGAGGGCTGCTCAACGCCGCCGCACACCCGTGGGACCCTGGAAGGACAACCAATGTCGAACCCGTGCCGCATGCTCCTCGCATTCGCCGTCTCGCTTGTCGTGTCGGTCACGACCGGTGCCGGTCAGGGCGACGTCATCACCGTCGGGCCGACGGGCGACTTCGTCGGCCTCCGAGACGGGATCGATGCGGCCTCCGACGGCGACCACCTCGTCTTGGTTGCATCCGCCGCCGGCCCGCTGCTCCTATCGCCACGGCCACGGCCGATCTCGTTCAGGCGTTCAAGGGGCTCCTCGCCTCATATCGACGCACACCTCGGTTGCCATTTCGCGCACAACGGTCCAACGACGCTTCATTCGACGCTCACACTCGTCAGCGCGCCGCGCTGCCCGTGAGTCGAACGCCCGCGCCCTGATTCACCTCACGGAGAACAGCCATGTCGAATCTGAGCCACACGCTCCTCATCGCTCTCGTCGCCGCGAGCGCGCCCTCTGCAACCGCCCAAGGGGACATCATCACCGTCGGGTCCACCGGCGACGTCACGGATGTCCAAAGCGCCATCGACCTCGCTGTCGACGGCGATCACATCGTCATCCTCGAATCGCTCATCGGCACCCCCACGATCAACGGCAAGTCGCTGACGATCTCCGGCATCGACGACACGATCGCCCTCCTCTCGTTCGGACTCTTCACGCTCTCGGGCCCAGCGCTGACGATCCAGAACCTGGCCGCCGACCAGAGCGTCGTGGTTCGTCAGCTCACTCTCGACATCCAGATCGTCGATCCGATCCCGTCTCTTCACATCCAGGACTGCGCCGGCCCCGTGCACATCGAAGACTGCACGATCGCAGGCTTCAATGGCGCGGCGATCACCGTCGAGGACTGCGACGCCGTCTCCATCGCGTCCTGTTCGGTCACAGCCGGGGTCGCGTTCGACCAAGGTGATGTGACGCCCGAGTACTTTCCGCAGGCCGGCCTCTCCGCCGGTGACTCGCGCGTCTCGGCCTACGACTCCGTCTTCACGGGAAGCAGCGGACCCGACGCGAGCCAGATCATCTTCGGCCCGGTCGTCCAACCCGCACCGGGCGGCCCGGGCTTCGTCGCGCGCGAGAACTCCGTCGTCTACCTCTCCGAATGCACGGTCACGGGCGGCGCGGGCGGCAGCGCCGGTGAAGGCGACCTCTGCTTCGACGGACAGGACGGCGGCGCAGGTCTCGTCGTGGACGACTTCGGCGCCGGCTCGATCGTGCGCCTGCGCAACACGGGCGGCGGCGGCGGCGCCGGCGGCACGGTGCCGGCGAGCTGCGCTGGCAACCCGGGAAGTGCCGGAGCTCCGATCGAGGCCGCGCCTGGAACGGTGCAAGCGCTCGGCGACGCCGCGCGCAGCCTGACGACGACGAGCTTCGTCACCGAAGGCGACTCGGTCGACCTGTCCTTCTCGGTCGCCACCGGTGACTTCGTCTCGCTGCTCCTGGGATCCGACCTCGGCGCGAGCCTCTACCTTCCCGCCTCGCAGCTCACCCTTAACCTCGGCCTGCCGCTCATCACGATCCCGCTCACGACGGCGCCCTCGGAAGACCCACTCGAGATCTCGATCACGGTCCCGACGTTGCCCATCGGGTTCGACGTCGTGGACGTCCCGCTGCAAGGCTTGATCATCGACACCGCGATGACGCCCCTCGCGACCGGGCCCTCGGTCGTCACCATCTACAGCGCAGCCGGTGCGCCGTAGCGCTCAGCGGTCTTTCTCGGCGTCCCCGTCTTCTTTGGCGCCCACGCCCTCGCCTTCCTCGTCCTTGTCACCATCGTCGCCGATGTCGATGTATCCGATCCTCTTGAGCGTATCGAGAGTGTCGCTCCCCAGACCGGGCGCCAGACCCGAGGCGCGATTCTGCTCGGCCCAGTCGTCGGCGGCCTCGAGGAGCTTCTTGGCCTCGCCGAACGCCGGGCGGACCTCCGGGGCCGCGAGCGGCTGTGTGGCCTCGGGGTTGATGGTGAGGTCGTAGAGCGTGTATTCGATCTCCGCGTCCGCGCCCTCGCTGGCGACGGGATGGCGGCGGATGAGGAGGTGATCGTTGGTGCGCAGCGCGAAGATCTCGCGCCGCAGCGGGTCGCCGCGGCCATCGTTCGCGATGCCCTTGCGCGTTTCACCGACGGCGTGCGGCAGACCTTCGTCGCGGAACGTGAGCGCCGGGATCAGGGCGTCGTCGGAGGCGTCGATGCCGAGCATCTCGAGCACCGTGGCGTGGATTCCACCCGTCCCCACCACCTCGGGGACGCGCCGCGCGGGCCCGAACTGGCCGCCGGGCGCATCGATCATCAGCGGCACGCGCAGGCTCTCGTCGTAGACGTTCGAGCCGTGGCCGAACATGCCGTGCTCGAAAAACTCCTCGCCGTGGTCGGACGTGAAGATGACGACCGTCGAGTCGTCGATGCCGCGCTCCTCGAGCGCCTCGAACAGACGCCCCATCTGCGTGTCGAGATACGCGATGTCACCGAGGTAGCGCTGGCGCAGCGCGCGCACGTCGGGTGCATCCATCGCAACCGTCTCGCCGGCGCCCATCGCGTTGACGAGGCGTGCACTGGCTCCGAAGAAGTCGTGGTCCTGCAGTGCCGGCTCGACGTAGCGGTCGCGCCAGCCCTCAGGCGCGAGGAAGTGGTGATGTGGGTCCCAGTAGTGCAGGACGAGCAGGAACTGCTGGCCGACGTGGTTGTCGAGAAAGCCCTCGGCGAGGGCCGTGACCTGGCGGGCGTTGAAGTACGGCAGCTCGACGTAGGACGTCGCGCCGCGAGAGAAGCCGGCCTCGCCCGTGAGAATGTCGTTGGCGATGAACACGCCGCTCGGGATGCCGTGGGCGCGGGCGCGCTCGGGCAGCGTCGGTACGCTCGCCGGCAGCACCATGCGGTGGTGATCGACGACACCGTGCGCGGCCGGCGGCAGCCCCGTGAAGAGCGTGGCCGTGCTCGGCGCCGTCCACGGACTCGGCGCGATGGCGACGTCCCAGACGACGGAACGATCGGCGAGCAGGTCGAGGTTCGGCGTGAGGTCCTTGTGCTTGCCGCCGTACATGGGCAGCACGTCGGCACGCAGCGTTTCGACGTGGACGATGATGACGCTCGGGGTCGTCGGCGTGGCCTCGCGCCGCGGACGCGACGCCGGCTCCGAGAGCACGGGGTTCGCCAGACCGATGCGCGGCGCCGTGAGTTCATAGTCGACCGTCACGAACTTGATCTGCACGAAGTCGACCTCTTGCCGCGGCACACGTCCCGGCGCCACCGACGATGTGCCGATCCGCAGCGTCAGCGTGCGGTCGATGCCGGCCCACTTTCCGAGCGGGATCGCGACGTCGCGCCAGGCGATCGAGTCGATCACCTCCGTGGCGACGAGCTCCTGATCGACGAGCACCTCCAGGGTGACGCTCGTTCCGGGCGCGAGCCGGTCGTCGAGCGCCAGCGCTGTCTCGAGCGTGGTGCCCGCGTTGATGTCGACGGCGAGATCGAGGGACGACTGGCCCGCAAGCGCGATCGCTGGACGCCCGGTCCGCCCGCCGAACGACACGAGCGCGTCCACGTCACCCTCGAAGACCCATTCGCCCTCGGCGTCCGGCGTGGTCTCGGTGAAACGCTTTCCCATACGCACGATGCGCTCTTTCGGCGGGACGGGCTTGACCGACGCCAGAAGGCGAGCCGTCGTCTCGCGGTAGTGCAGGGGGTGCGACTCCCGCTTGATGTGAATCGGCTTCATCTCGACGCGCGGCGACAGCAACAACACGGCTGCGTTCTGCGGGAAACCCGCCGGCGACGTCACGCGGATCTCGATCACCTCGGCCCCGTCCGGCAAGGCGAGTTCGATCTCCCTCGCGGGGCCCTCGTGCCAGTGCAGCGGCACCACCGCAGACTGCGCGGCCGCTCCGGGAACGTCGACGACCACCGCGGGAAGGTCGGCCACGCGGTCGCGACCCTCGAACCACGTCGTGTCATCGCGCTCCGGGCCGCCACTGCTCGACGGTCCGCGCAGCTCACCCTCGCCTTCGGTAAACCGGGCCCCCGCGACGCTCACCTGGAGCGGGAGTTCATCGGCAGCAAGCTCGACGGCACGCCCGAGCGGCGTGTCAGACGCACCCGGCGCCGGCACCGGACGCGGCATCAAGCGCGCGACCTTGGCGCGGAAGACCCCACCGCGCGCGGCGACGCGCCAGCGCAGTCGCGACTCGCGACCCAGCACGATCCCGATCTCGTCGCGATCGGGGTTCGTGGCCTGGGCGTCGTGCCAGACCTCCATCTTGGTGCGCTGGCCGAAACCTTCGAGCAGCGCGACGCGCTCGCGCTCGAGCAGCATGTCGCGCCGGGCGTCGACCTCGAACGTGCCTGTGTCGCGCTGCAACACCGCCACGAGCAGCACGGCTGCCGCGATGGTCACCGCGGCGCCCAGACCGAGAGCCATCGTGGCCTTGCGGGTCCGTTGCCGGCGGGTCGGAATGTTCACGGGGACTCGTGCAGGAAAGAGAGCGGCGACGAGGCTCAGTGTACTCCGCCCCGCCTGTGGTCCTACTCAGAACCCTGTGGACCGGGCCCGAGTCAGGGCGTCGGCACGGCTTCGCGGCGCGTGAGGATCTCGTCGACGTAGGCCTGGTAGAGCAGCTCTTCGAGGTAGACGTCCTTCTTCGGCTCGCCCCACTCGACGTTCGCGATGCCGGCGAGCAAGGTCTCCACGAGCGCGAGGATCTCCGCGTTCGTCTCCGTGGCGTCCGGCGCTCGCTCGACGTGGACGAAGAGCGTCATGCGGCGCGTCGCGTCGTAGACCGGATCGAGCGAGAGGTTGCGCGTGGTGGGATCCCACGTGAACTCGAGCCCGCCGAAGCGTTCGACGCTGAAGCGCCGTGTCACCGTTTGCACGATGTCGGAGGCTTCGTCGATGGGGACATCGCCCAGCGAGTACGACGTGAAGTCGACGGGCTCGGGGGACGTCACGAGCCCACACGACGTCAACGTGAGCGCGAACGAAAGCAGGACCAACGCACGAATCATCAACGCGATTCTCCTCGTGCGGGAAAGCCCGCACCCTTGGCTTCGATCATCATGAGCTCGGCGCGCCCGAGCCAGTCGATCGCCACCTCATGCTCGCCGCGAGTCCAGTGAACGGTGGCGCGTGTCCAGTGCTCGAGGATCCGCACCGCGAGATCCCAATCGACCGAGGCGTCGGCGAGCGCGACATCGAGATCCGTACTCGTCACGCTGAGCGCCTCGAGGCCGCGGAGCAAGCGCTCCTCGACGGTGACGTACGTGGACGCGAACTCGCGGTGCGCGATGCTCAACGCCGCCTGCTCGATCAACGCACGCGCCTCGTCGGGACGCCCGTCGAGCGCGGCGGCAATCGCGGCGTTGCGACCGAGCAACGGCAGCCGGTAGTCGTCGGCGAGCGCCGGACGCCCGCCTGCCGACGTCGTCGGGGAGAGACGATCGCCGAGCGCCACAGCCTCCTCGATCACGGCCGAACCGGCGGCCAGCGCGTCGACGAGCCCGCCGGGCAGCTTGGGCAGCTTGGCGGGCGAACGCGGGAGATGTTGGCCGAGATCGAACGTCATGAGCTCGGCGAGCACGCGCTCGCGGTACGCGTCCGGCTCGTCGAAGAGTGGCTCGAGCAGCGGCAGGCCGACGAAGCGGAAGATCCCCGTGCCGTAAGGCACATCGACGAGCGGCATGCCACGTTCGTCACCGAGATGACTGAGCGTCATGATCGCAGCGCGCAGGTTCTCCACGGTCGTTTCGGCGACCATCACCGTGGGCGAGATCATCTCGTCGCCGCGTCCCATGAGAGCAACCTCGATCTCACGCGGGTTGCGCTCGAGACCCTCGGGGACGAAGCCGCCGAGACGATGGCGGCGCGCGACATGCACGCGTCCCATGAAGTTCCCGGCAGCCGGTGCGAGGTGCAGATCGACGGGGAACGCCGCGAGCGTCGAGACGCCGCGCGCCGCGCCGAGCAGCCGCCCGAGCCCGACCTCGGCGGGGTTGTCACCGAGCACGATCGCGACGCCACCGTTGCGCACGAAATGCCAGACGCGCATTCGTTCGGCGAACGTCAGCACCGACGCGATGTCCTGGGGATGGACGAGCATCACGACGTGGGCACCGTCGCCCGGTGACGCGAGCGAGAACCCCGCGCGGTCGATGAAGTCGAGGGCATCGGGGTGATCGTCGGGAACCCAGACCCGCACTTCGACAGGGCGGATGTCGGGGCCTCCCACCAGGCGCGAGAAGTTTCGCCGTGCGACGACGGGCGTCGAACGCACCACGGACTCATCGCGCATCTCGAAGCCCTCCGTCGCCACCACGGCGGCCATCTCGAGCGTCATGTTCGGCGCGTGTGTGCCGATCGCGATGTCGAACGTGACCGTCGTGATGCCGGGCGCGAAGGCGCCGTTGCGTGTGAACGACTTCCCGCGCGAACCGAGTTCACCGAAGGCCAACTCGCCCTCGAGCGTCTCGCGCGTGTCGTTGATGACGTGCACGTTCCAACTCGCCTTCTCGCCGGGTCGCCAAGACGACCGCTGGGGCTCGACGACCACGGCCAGCGGACTCAACGCGGCACGCAGGCGCTCGAAGACCGGCCGACGCTCACCCCACGGCGCGAGCACGCCCGCGCTCGGCTCCTTCGACACGGCGCGCCATTGCGTGTAGCAGAGCAGCGCGAGATTGGGATTGACGCGCAGAGCCTCGATGAGGTCCTCGGCCGCGTCGGCGTGAAGCTGCTGGGCCGCGTCGATCCACGCACGCCCGGGGTCCGGCGCCCAGCCGTCGCCGCGCTTGCGCGCCCGACGCGACGCACCGCGCATGCCCGCGAAGAGGATCCGCTCGTCGCTCCAGATCTTGCGATCGGCGAAGCCGGTGTTCGCACGCGGGGCATCGAGCAACGCGCCGTAGCCGAACTCCGAGGCGAAAGTCGGCGCCCCGGCGACCGAGTGGTTCGCGAGGCGTTGCCATTCATCGGGTGGGAGCGGGTACGGCGGGTAATAGTGTTCGTCAACCATCGGATGACGCGAGGCGCTCGGCAGCTCCGAGTGGAAGGCCGGCCAGTAGCGTCCGCCGCGGAAGAACCCACCGGAGTCTTCGAGGATCGGACGCGACAGGTCGATCTGTTGCATCGCATCCATAAGCTGCGCCGCGTAGCGATACGCCGTTCCCGACAGCTCGTTCAGCACGCCCCACATGACGATGCAGGCGCGGTGCTGATCGCGTTCGACCATCCAGCGCACCTCGCTTTCGAGGCGCTCGAGCAGCGCGGGATCGTCGTCCACCCAACCGATCGCCGGCTCTTCGAGGACGAGCAATCCGAGGCGATCGGCGGCATCGAGGAACGCCGGCTCCGCGGGGGCGACGTGCACGCGCACCATGTCGAACCCGGCGGTGAGGATCTCGCGCACCTCGGCTTCGAGAGCGTCGTCGCCCGGCGGCATCCCGCCCAGGCCTGTGTGGTGCGGCTGGTAGAGCACCGCCTTCGCGATGTGCGGCTCGCCGTTGAGCGTCAGTCCGCGTTCGTCGAGCGTGAAGGTGCGCGCGCCCGTCGTTGCGCGGGCGATGGGACGTCCGTCGACGGACAGCTCGACGTCGTAGAGATGCGGGGACGACGGGTGCCAGGCGGCGAGCGGCGTCGCGTCGGCGAGCGGCGTGACATGCGGAAGCTGCGCCTGTCCGCGCCACAGCACGGTCTCGACGCCGATCTCCACCACCTGCGCGACGCGTGCCACCTCCGCACCGTCGGCAGCGCGCACGACAAGCGTCGCCTCGACCGGACGCGACGGCTCGCCGTCACTGCGGCTCATCGTCACGCGCGCCTCGATGACACCTTCGGGCGCATGCGCGATCAGCGGCTTGTCGATCTGCATCGTCGGGAGGACCCGCAGCGTGACGTCGCCGACGATTCCGCCCCAGTTGTGGTACCAGCTCTCCTTCGCGTGCGGCGTCGTCTTCAGCGTCATGCCGAACGTCTCGGTCGCGCCGGGGTCGATGACCATCACGACGAGCCGGTTCTCGGCACCCGGCTTGCAGTGCTCCGAGACGTCGAACTGGAACGGCGCGTAGCCGCCCTCGTGATCGCCGATCCACTCGCCGTCGAGCCAGACGCGACAGGCATAGTTGACTCGCTCGAAGTGCAGACGCAGCCGACCGGCGGGCCAGGCGTCGGGAGCCGTGAACGTGTGCGCGTGCCAGACGACGCCGTCGTAGGACACGTGCGTCCGCACCTGCTCGAGCGGCCCGGGGATCTCGACCTCGAAGACCTCGGCGCCCTCGAAGGGCGGCTCGCCCGCCGTGAGCGCGTCCTGCCAGTTGTCGACGAACCCGAGCGCTCCCGGGTCGGCCACCATCGACCACGTGCCGTGCAGCTCCGCGACAACGTCGGCCAGCCCGACGGCGTGGGTGAGCGTGCGGTCGAGCGTCGAGACGGGCGTTGCGGGCTGCTCGCCTGGCACCGCCTGCTCGGCCGGCGCCGGCTCCGTGTTCTGTTCCGGCTCGCCTGTCTGGGCGACGACCTGGACAGCGAGCGCGACGAGCACGAGGACAGCGCGGAGGTGATCGCGAACGGGGATCGACGCCACGGGCTGATAACCTCTTCTGCCGAGATGAAACGATCGCCATCCTACCGACCGCCGCGCGTCCTCACGACTGCGCTGCTCGCCGCCCTGTTCGCGGTCAGCGCCTGCACGTCACGAGAGGCGCCGCGCCCCAACGTCCTCTTCGTCGTCGTCGACACCCTGCGCGCCGATCATCTCTCCTCCTATGGCTACGGCTGGGAGACGAGCCCGAATCTCGACGAGTTGGCCGAGCAGGGTGCGCTGTTCACGAACTGCACGGCCGGATCGAGCTGGACGATGCCGTCGATGATGTCGATGTTCGTCGGCGAGCCCAGCTTCCACACGATCTGGCGCCTGCCGGACGAAATCCCCGTCCTGCCCGAAGCCTTCGCCGAGAGCGGCTACCGCACCGGCGCCTTCGTCGCGAACTCGATCCTCGCCGAGGACGCCGGCTTCGCGCGCGGCTTCGAGACGTATCAGGTGCGCCAGAAGCACACCCGCCAGTGGAACGCCGAGGACGTCAACGAGCGCGTCGTCCCGTTCCTCGCGGCCGCGGGCGACGACGACCGCCCGTTCTTCGCCTGGGTCCACTACCTCGACCCGCACCACCCCTACCAGCCGCCCGGACGCCATCAGCGCTTCGACCGCACGCCCGCGGAGGTCTTCGACGCCGACACGCGCGCGATGATCGAGGAGCTGCTCGCGGGCCTTCCCCCGGCTCGCCAAGCCGCGCTGCGCTACAGCCTCCCGGCCCTCGCGAAGGACGTCGATGCCTATGACGGCGAAGTCGCGAGCGTCGACCAGGCCATCGGCGGGCTCGTCGGCGAGCTCGAGCGTCGCGGCCTGCGCGACGACACGATCGTCATCGTCCTCGCCGACCACGGCGAAGTCCTCTACGAGCGCCTCCAGCACCCCGACAAGCGCGAGCTGCTCGTCGACTTCCGCGAATCCCAGGGCCTGCCGATCCCGCTCTCGGACGAACTCCACAAGGAGCACGGCTACTGGATCACCGAGGAGCTCATCCGCACGCCCTGGATCATGGCGGGGCCCGGGATCACGGCCGGCCGTCGCAGCGACGCCCTCGTCTCGAACCTCGATGCCGTCGAGACGCTGCTGGCGCTCTGCGACCTCGACCCGCTGGGGCGCTCGGGCCGCGACCTGACGGCAGCCCTCGGCGCGCCGCTCGACACGGCCGTCCCCGACGCCGACGCCGTCACCTCGGCCTGCACCGAGTGGCGCACCATCAAGACGCCCGACGGCATCAAGCTCACGGTCCCCGGCAAGGACCAGGCCGCACGCTGGGGCCACGTCCCCGAGCGCTTCGACCTCGCAGCCGACCCCGGCGAGCGCTCGCCCGCGGCGCCCTCCGATGCCGACGCCGCCCGTCTGGAACGCCTCGAGCTGGCCCGTCGCAACGACCTCTTCGGGCTGCTCACGGCCGAGATGGACGACGCCACCCGCGAACGCCTGCGCGAACTCGGCTACCTGCGCTGACAGCGTTCCGGATCGCCGGGCACGCGCGCCGATCCATCCAGGACGCCCAGCATGCGGCGTCTCAAGACGTGACGGACCCGTCACCGAGCCGTCGCTTGTCGCCGCGCAGCGTTGCGGGCTACCCTCTCGCGCATGAAGAAGATCCTGATCGGTTGCGGCATTCTCGTTCTGCTCGTCCTCGTTGCCTTTGGTGTCATGGCGTTTGTCTTCGCCGATGATTTCAAGGCGATGGGCCAAGAGATGATCTCGTCGGCAACGACGATGGTCGAACTCGAAGACCAGCACCCCTTCACCGAGCCCGCCTCAGCGGACGAGTTCAACTCCGACCGCTTCCTGACGAGCCTGTCGGTGCGCAGCGAGATCATGTCGAACATGGCTGTTCTCGGTGAGCGCTTCGAACGTCTGGAGAGCGAGGAACTCGGCTTCTTCGACAAGATCAAGGAAGGCATGGCCGCCGCGAGCGACGCCTCCACCGGTCTCTACAAGGGAGTCGGTGACGCCCTCTCCGACAACGGCATGGCGCCGTCGGAGTTCGTCTACCACACGAAGGTCCTCTGGGCGTCGCTGAAGTCGATCGACGCAGGACTGGGCGACACGTCGCTCGAGGCCTACCGCAACGTCTTCACGAAGGCGAACACCGAGACGGCCACGCAGCTGAAGTTCCAGCCGGGCACGCCCGAGTCGCTCGAAGCCTTCTCCGCCAACATCAAGCCCGACATCGTCGAAGAGGCCGTGGCCGCGCTCGGCAACAACGTCGGACTGCTCGAGCAGGGGCTGCCCGCTGAAGGTGCCGTCGACATGGTGCGCGCCATCGACATCATCACGATGGGCCTGCCCAAGTGGCTCAACGACATGAAGCCGGCCGTCGAGCAGCAGCTCCAGCTCAAGTGACGCAACCTTCTGGTCGCCGTCTCGTCGTGCCCGTGCGTGGCATGACGTGCGGCGGCTGTGCGGCGTCGATCGAGCAACGGCTCGCGAAGCTCGAGGGCGTCGATGCGGCGTCCGTGAGCTTTGCCACGAAGACGGCGCTGGTGGACGGAGCGGTCGACGAAGACCGCGTGCGTGCCGAGATCGTTGCGGCTGGTTTCGAGGCGCTGCCGTCGGCCGGATCGACGGTCGCCGCGCTGCTGGGTGACGACGACGAGGCCGAACTGGCGTCGCGTCGCGCCTGGATCGCAGGCATCTTGCTCGTCGCGACGGCGATCGTCGGGCCGCTGCTCGGGGCATTGACGTCGCTCGCGCTGCTCGCGATCCCGGGCGCGGGGATCTTCCAGCAGGCCGTGCGTCGCGCGCGCGCACGCGACGCGAACATGGACACGCTCGTCTCGATCGGCGCCGGTGCGGCGTGGCTCGTGGGCGTGGCGCGACTGTTCGGCGAGGGCATGGCGATGTTCATGCCGCCGGCGATGATCGTGACGTTCGTCCTGATCGGTCGGGCGCTCGAGGCGCGGGCGCGCGAGCGGGCGACGTCATCGCTGCGCGGGCTCGTCGCGGCCACGCGCACGCGCTGTCGCGTCGAACGCGACGGCGAGACGCTGAGCCTCTCGGCCGACGAGGTGCTCATCGACGACATCTGCCTCGTCGGCGCCGACGACACCTGTCCGGCCGACGGGATCGTGCTGGCCGGAAGCAGCGGTTTCGACGAGTCGCTGCTGACGGGCGAGTCGCTGCCTGTCTTCAAGACTCCCGGCGACGAGATCGTCGGCGGGACGATCAACGTCGGCGGCGTCGCCGTGCGCGTCCGGGCGACCGCCGTCGGCGCCGAGACCGTCATCGCCGACATGCTCCGCACCGTCAGCGAAGCCCAGGCCAGCAAGCCGCCCGTGCAGCGCCTCGCCGACCGCATCGCGCGCGTCTTCGTGCCGTTCGTACTCGTGCTCGCACTCGGCGTCTGGATCTTCGGCGCCGGCCTCTGGGCCGCGCTCGCCGTGCTCGTCGTCGCCTGCCCCTGTGCGCTCGGGCTCGCCACGCCCACCGCCGTGCAGGCCGCCACCGGCGTGGCCGCGAAGCTCGGCGTGCTCGTGCGCGACGCCACGGCCTTCGAGACGGCCGCCCGACTCACGCATCTCGTCTGCGACAAGACCGGCACGCTGACGGTGGGTGAGCCGCTCGTCGAAGGTGTCAAAGCCCTGGCGCCCGTCGCCGACGACGCGGCGCTGAACGAGGTCATCGCGGCTGCGGGCGCGATCGAGCACGCCTCGGGTCACCCCCTCGCCGCGGCGCTTCGAGCCGAAGTGAACCGGCGCGGGCTCACGCTGCCCGACGTCGACGTCACGCGCGTGACGGCCGAGGCGGGCGGCGTCACGGGCCAGCTCGCGTCGGGCACGACGGTCCGCGTGGGATCGACGGCGTTCCTCGCGTCGCACGGCATCACGCTCGACCCGCCGGCCCGTTCGGCAGCCGCCACGTTTGCGCGCCGCGGCTGGTCGCTCGCGATCGTCGCGCTCGACGACGAGCCGCACGCCGTCATCGGGATCGCCGACCGCATCAAGCCGACGACCTCGCGCGCCGTGCGCATCCTCGGCCAGCTCGGCATCCACACGATCATGTCCACCGGCGACCACGAGCGCGCGGCCTCCGCGATCGCGGCGCTTGCCGGTATCGCACCCGTCGACGTCCATGCCGGCGAGTCGGCCACGGACAAAGCCGCCCGCGTGACCGCTCTGCGTGCGACCGGTGCTCGCGTCGGGATGATCGGCGACGGCACCAACGACGCGGCGGCACTTGCAGCTGCCGATGTCGGATTTGCCGTGGGGACCGCCACGGACGTCGCCCGCGCGGCCGCACCGATCACGCTCGTCAACGGCGACCTCGCGCGCTGCGTCACGGCGATCGAGCTCGCACAACGCACGCGCACCGTGATCCTCCAGAACCTCGGCTTCGCCTTCGCCTACAACCTCGTCGCGCTGCCCATGGCCGCCACCGGCGTCATCGATCCACCCTTCGCGGCCGTCGCGATGGCCGGCAGTTCGCTGCTCGTCGTCACGAACGCCGCCCGCCTGCGCGGCTTCCGCTCACGGCTCGACTACGCCTTCGGCCTCGAGAGCTGAGCGCCGAGCCAGTGGGCGACGAGTTCGGCGACGGCCGCAGCGTGCCCCGTGAACACGTGGTCGACGCCCGCGAGCACGCGCAGCTCGACGTCGCCGGGCGCGGCTTCGGCGAGGTCCTGTGAGTCGGTCACAGGAACGAGATCATCGGCGTCGCCGTGCACGATGAGCCACGGGCAGCGGATGCGCGCCGCGGCATCGAGAACGTCTCCGATGGCTCGCGCGTCGTCGAGGAGCGCCTGGGACAGCACGGCATGCTCGCGGCCGAGCATGACGTCGCGACCCGGCGTCAGAGCGGCGAAGTGCTGGTGCATGAAGCGCTGCACGTGCGTCATGCCGGCCAGTGACACGAGCGCGTCGATGCGCGCGTCGGCGGCGGCACGCAACGCGCCGACGGCCGCACCCATGCTGTGCCCGACGTATGCCGTGCGCCGGGCGTCGAACGCGTCGATGACGGCACCGAGATCGTCAACCTCTTTGCTCAATGTGCAATCTTCGAAGCGCCCCTCCGAAGCGCCGTTACCCGCGAACGAAACGCGCGCGGACGTCCAGCCCACAGCGGCCAACGCCTCGCTCAGCGCCACGAGGTAAGGTCGGTCGTGGTGGGACGTCACGCCGTGACCGATCACGGCGAGGCACGACATCGTCGGTTGCCCCCGCGCCTGCGTCATGGCGACATCGAGGCGCTCGCCCTGCTTGTTGCGAATCACGCGCGGCCTGTTCATGTGTGTCCCGACATTGGTAGAAGGCACGTCGTCCCGCACCCACAAGGAGAGATGACATGGAGTGGATCTCGGATCCTGCTGGTTGGATCGCGCTCGTCACACTCACGGTGCTCGAGCTCGTCCTCGGCATCGACAACATCATCTTCATCTCGATCCTCGCAGGTAAGCTCCCTGAGAACGAGCGGGCACGCGCACGCAACGTCGGACTGCTCCTCGCGATGGGCATGCGCATCGTGCTGCTGCTCTCGATCGCCTGGGTCGCGAGCCTCGTCGAACCGCTCTTCACCGTGTTCGGCAACGAGATCTCGGGGCGTGATCTGATCCTGCTCGTCGGCGGCTTGTTCCTGCTCGCCAAAGCGACACGCGAGATCCATCACAAGCTCGAGGGCGAAGAACAGGGCGCGGAGGCGAAGGCCGTCATCACCTTCGGGCAGGTGCTCGTGCAGATCGCCCTGCTCGACATGGTCTTCTCACTCGACTCCGTGATCACGGCCATCGGCATGGCCGACCACATCTCGATCATGATCATCGCCGTCGTCCTCTCGATCGCCTTCATGCTCATGTTCGCTGGTGCGATCTCCGCGTTCGTCGAGCAGCACCCGACCGTGAAGATGCTCGCACTCTCGTTCCTGCTCCTGATCGGTATGGCACTCGTCGCCGACGGCCTCGATCAGCACATCCCGAAGGGCTACATCTACTTTGCGATGGGCTTCTCGGTGATGGTCGAGATGCTCAACCTCAAGATGCGCAAGAGCAAGCCGGCCAGGAAGCCCGTCGAGCTGCGCGAGACTCCGAAGCTGAAGGACGCGCACCTGCGCTGACAGGAGAACGAGATCTTCGATACGTTGCTCGACATAGACTCGCTGCGAAGGCGTCGGCACTGGATCTTCGACATGGACGGCACGCTCACCGTCGCTGTCCATGACTTCGATGCGATTCGTCGTGAGCTCGAACTGCCGGCGGGCGTCGGGATCCTCGAAGCCCTCGACGCGCTTCCGCCCGACATCGCCGCCGAGCGTCACGCGCGGCTCGATGCCATCGAGTGGGAGCTCGCCGAGCAATCCGTCGCGCAAGACGGCGCTGCGGCACTGCTCGAGCACCTTGCTCGTCGCGGGACACGCCTCGGGATCGTCACGCGCAACGATCACGCGATCGCGAAGCGGACGCTCGAAGCTGCCGGTCTCGAGCGTTGGTTCTCGCCGCGCGACATCATCGGTCGCTCCGAGGCCCCACCGAAGCCGGACCCGGCGGGCGTGAACGCGCTCCTCGACACCTGGTCGGCCGCGGCTTCCGACACCGTCATGGTTGGCGATTTCCTCTTCGACCTTCTCGCCGGTCGCGCCGCTGGCACCGCCACCGTCTCCTTCGATCCGACCGGCGCGCATCCGCATCGCGCGCACGCCGACGTCGCCATCACGACACTGAACGAACTCATCACCGGCTGACGCGACTGCCCGTCACATGGACGCCCCACGCGCAGAAACGCAGAGCGCCCGCCGCGATGTCACCATCGCGGCGGGCGCTCGTGTTGCGTGACCGAACCTGACGAGGTCAGGCGTCCCAGTACTTCTCGAACTCGAGCGGATGGGGACGCGTCTGCATCGGGAGGATCTCGTTGATGCGCTTGTACCGGATGAACTCCTCGATGAGCCCGCGATCGAAGACGTCGCCACGGAGCAGGAACTCGTGGTCGGCTTCGAGCGCGTCGATCGCCGTCGTCAGCGACGTCGGCGCATCCTGGACCAGCGCCATCTCCTCGGGCGGCAGGTCGTAGATGTTCTTGTCGAGCGGATCGCCCGGGTCGATGCGGTTCTGGATGCCATCGATCGCCGCCATCGTCATCGCGGAGAAGGCCATGTAGCCGTTCGCGGTGGGGTCGGGGCAGCGGAACTCGAAGCGCTTGGCCTTCTCGTCGCCGGCGTACATCGGGATGCGCAGCGCCGCCGAGCGGTTGCGACTCGAGTAGGCCAGCTTGACGGGCGCCTCGAAGTGCGGCACCAGGCGCTTGTAGCTGTTCGTCGTCGGGTTCGTGAAGGCGATCAGCGCGTTGGCGTGGCGCAGCACACCACCCATCGCCCACTTCGCCATCTCGGAGATCCCGGCGTACTTGTCGCCGGAGAAGAGGTTCGTCCCGTCTTTCCAGAGCGAGAAGTGCACGTGCATGCCGGTGCCGTTGTCGCCAAAGAGCGGCTTGGGCATGAACGTCGCCGTCTTGCCCGCACGCACCGCGCAGTTGCGGATGACGTACTTGAACCACTGCAGCTTGTCGGCCATGTTCAGCAGCGAGTCGAAACGCATATCGATCTCGGACTGCCCCGCCGTCGCGACCTCGTGGTGCTGGGCTTCCATCTCGATCCCGAGGCCACTGAGCGTGAGCATCATCTCACTGCGCAGGTCCTGGTAGTGATCGTTCGGCGGCGTCGGGAAGTAGCCTCCCTTCGGGCCGGGGCGGAAGCCGTGATTCGGGCCGTCCAAGCCACTGTTCCAGTGACCCTCGTTCGACTCGATCGTGTAGTACGTGCTGTGCGGCTGGTTGTCGAAGTAGACCGAGTCGAAGATGAAGAACTCGGGCTCGGGGCCGATGTAGATCGTGTCGGCGATGCCCGTCGACGCGACGTACTGCTCGGCACGACGCGCGATCCCACGCGGGTCGCGCTCGTACTCGGCCTTCGTGATCGGGTCGAGGATGTTGCCGACGACCACGACGGTCTTGTCGCGGAAGAAGGGGTCGACCACGGCGGTGTTGGCATCCGGGACGACGATCATGTCGCTCTCGTTGATGCTCTTCCAACCGGGGATCGAGCTGCCGTCGAAGCCCAGCCCCTCGACGAACATCGCTTCGTCGAGACGATGCGCCGGAATCGAGTAGTGGTGCCACTTCCCGAGCATGTCGGTGAAGCGGACGTCGACCACCTGCACGCGTTGCGTGCGGATGAACTCGACGACGTCCTTGGGCGTGGAGCCCACGTGGATGTTCAAGGGCTTTCCTCCGTCACCATCATGGAGCCCCGCAGGGACGTCCTCGGTCAAAGTCATATCGCCTCCGGTCCAGTCTCGCCGGTGCGGATGCGGATCACATCGCGCAACGGATACGTGAAGATCCTGCCTCGCGAACCGCCGCCTTTCTCGATCGCCGAGATCGCGCGCTCTACGAAGTCCTCGTTGACGCCAACCTCGATGCGCACCATCGGTTCCGGAGACAGCTCCGAGAAGGCCACACCCGCTGTGTCGCTGACGCCGTGAACCTCGCTGACCGTCATGCGATAGATCTCGTTTTCGGCGAGACAGGCGGTGACAGCTGAGAGGTTTTCGGGGGCCAGGATGGCGTGGATCATGCGCATGAAGGGCGTCTTGCACGGGTGCCGGCGGCGTGCAGCGGCACGCCCGACTCGGCCCGTTCGCGGAAGGGTATCCACCCCGGGGCGAGCACTCAACGCCTGCACCACAGACGTTGATTCGCCGCAAAGACCGTCATCCGACCTTCAAAGTAACCTCATATACCGTCAATGTGTCTCTTTGAGACGCGTATGACGCCTCCCCGCGCCGCAGATTCTCGAATTTTTAGCGCGGCTTCGCGTCATCTGGCGCGTTCAAGAAGTGTGAGCAATGCGCTCTATCGCCGTCGAGGACGGAGAGATGGGCCCAAACGACGACGTGTGTGCGATGCAGATTCTTCGATTTCTCAGTGTGACCTCGGCTCCGCCAGGGCATTGATAAGAGAAGGACGCACGAACTGGCCCGGCGTTTCCTTGGCGCCGCCCACCGCAGGAGGACGATTCTTGGATACCCGAACGATGGAATCGGAAACGAACGAGGCTGTCCGCTGGATGTTCGTGTCGCTGGCCGCTCTGGTGGCCGCTGCGACACTGACAGTGTTCCAGGGGCTGGCGCCCTGACCCGGATGATTCGCAGGCTCTGACAGGTGGCAACGTCATCACACGAAGAGCGCGCCCGACCTGCTCGGGCGTGTGCGAGAGCGACCGAGCACCTTGGCCCGGACGCCCTCGCTGCTCCCGCGCGATGATCGTCGCAAGCCCCGGCGGAGCTGATAACCTCAGCGCCCGATGAGCGCCGATTCTTCAACACCTTCACTGTTCGACGCCTCCGACTCGGAGGACTCGGACAGCCCGACGCCCCGCAAGCGCACACCGCCGCAGGCAGCCGCGACGGAAAGTCCCGCGCCTGAGCAACCGGCGAAGCACAGCGCCAAACGTGCGCCCGCGAAGAAGAAGAAGGCCGCAGGCGGCGACGGCGTCTCACCGATGATGCGGCAGTACTTCGCGGCGAAGAAGGAGGTCGGCGACGCCGTGCTGTTCTTCCGCATGGGCGATTTCTTCGAGCTCTTCTACGACGACGCGAAGACCGCGAGTCGCGTGCTCGGGCTCACGCTCACAGCGCGCAGCAAGGACAAAGGCGACGCGGCGATCCCGATGGCCGGCGTCCCCGTGAAGGCCTACGACGGCTACTTGCAGCAGCTGATTCGCGAGGGCTATCGCGTCGCGCTCTGCGATCAGGTTCAAGACCCGCGCGAGGCCAAGGGGCTCGTCGAGCGCAAAGTCACGCGCATCGTCACGGCCGGAACCGTCTACGAGGACGACCTGCTCGACCGCCGCGCGAACAACCACCTGCTCGCCGTCGTCCCCGGCGCGGACGACATGTGCGGCCTGGCCTGGATCGACGTCTCGACGGGCCGCTTCCGCGTCGCGAACTGCCCGCTCGACCGACTCGCCGATGACGTCTCGCGACTCGATCCCGTCGAGATCGTCGTGCCCGAGTCGATGACCGAGACCTCGCCCGTCGCGACGTGCCTCGAGCGCGCCTGCGAGGCGGCCACGAGCCACGCGCCCGAGTGGACCTTCCACCTCGACACGGCGCACGAGCTGCTGCTCGAGCACTTCGGTACGCGCTCGCTGCAGGGCTTCGGCCTCGATGACGACGCCGTCTACGTGCGAGCAGCCGGGGCGGTCCTCGAATACGTCCGCACGACACAGCGCGGACAGCTCCCGCCCGTCTCGAGCCTGCAACTCCACGACCCCACGGTCACGGCGGCACTCGACCGCGCCACACGCTCGTGCCTCGAGATCCTCGAGACGCAGCGCGACCGTCGGCGCGAGGGGTCACTGCTCGCCGTCGTCGACAAGACGAGCACGGCCATGGGCGCGCGGCTGCTGCGCGACTGGCTCGTCCACCCGCTCGTGCGCCCGGCGGAGATCGAACGCCGGCAGGGCGCCGTCGCGGAGTTCGTCGAGCGCAGTGACGTGCTCGGTGACGTCGAGCGCGCCCTCGACGACGTGCCCGACCTCGAACGCATCGCCACGCGTCTGCTCGCCGAACGCGGTAGCCCGCGCGACCTCGCGGCCCTGCGCCGCGGACTCGTCCTCATTCCCGACCTTCGCGCGCGTCTCGAAAGCTGCGACAGTGCGGCCCTTGCCCACGCCGCGTCGGCCTTGACGCCGCTGCCCGAACTCGTCGAGCTCCTGCAACGCGGGCTCGCCGAGGCGCCACCGATCACGCTCGCCGACGGCGGACTCATCGCGCCGGGTTGGAACGCCGAGCTCGACGAGTACCGCTCGTTGATGGAAGACGGCACGTCGTCGATCGCGCGCTTCCAGGCCGCGGAGATCCAGCGCACGGGCATCTCGTCGCTGAAGGTCGGCTTTAACCGCGTGTTCGGCTACTACATCGAGGTCACGCACGCGCAGGCCGCGAACGCCGAGATTCCCGGCGACTACATTCGCAAGCAGACGCTCACGAACGCCGAGCGCTACATCACGCCCGAGCTCAAGGAGCTCGAGAACAAGCTGCTGTCGGCCGAAGACAAGGCGCGCTCGCTCGAGACGAAGCTCTTCACGGAGCTGCGCAGCGCGGCGGCGGAGCACGGCGAATCGGTGCGGCTGTTGGCCCAGTCGCTTGCAGGCGTCGACGTGCTGGCCGGCTTCGCGCGCGTGGCGTCGGATCTCGGCTGGACGCGTCCGATCGTCGACGACAGCGACGTCCTCGACATCCAGGGCGGTCGTCACCCCGTCATCGAGAGTCGCCTGCCGCCCGGCGACTTCGTCCCCAACGACACGCGCCTCGATCGCGACACGGCTCGGCTCGTCCTCATCACCGGCCCGAACATGGCCGGTAAGAGCACGTACATCCGCCAGACGGCCGTGATCACGCTGCTCGCGCAGACGGGCTCGTTCGTGCCGGCCACGAGCGCGCGCATCGGAACCGTGGATCGCATCCTCACGCGCATCGGCGCGGCCGACGACCTCGCGTCGGGTCAGAGCACGTTCATGGTCGAGATGACCGAGACGGCCGCGATCCTGCACGGCGCGACGGACCGCAGCCTCGTGATCCTCGACGAGGTCGGTCGCGGCACGAGCACGTGGGACGGCCTGTCGCTGGCCTGGGCGATCAGCGAGTACCTGTACCAGGCCGTCGGCGCGCGCACGCTCTTCGCGACGCACTACCACGAGCTCGTCGAGCTCGCCGACGAGTTCAGCGCAGTGAAGAACGTCAACGTCGCGGTGAAGGAGTGGGGCGACGAGATCGTCTTCCAGCACCGCATCGTTCCCGGCGGCACCGACCGCAGCTACGGCCTGCACGTCGCGCGCCTCGCCGGCGTGCCGTCACCCGTGCTCGACCGCGCGGCGAAGGTCCTCACCGACCTCGAGCAACGCTCCCCCGACCTGCGCCCCGGCCCGAAGGACAAACCCGCCGGCGCCACCGAACCGGCCCCGCTCCAAGAGAACCTCTTCCCCAAGCCCGCCGCCGCGATCTTGAAAGAGATCACCGAGCTCGACCCCGACATGATCGCCCCGATCGACGCGCTGATGCTGCTGAAGAAGTACCGGGAGCGGCTGGGCGGCGGGGAGTGAAGCTCCGCCAAAACAACCACTGGATTCCGGAAGCACTGCTAATACGTTGGGCGCCTCAGGCCGGCTGCGGAACTGCACTTGGAACGTGTTGGTCGTGCTCGGGTGCGTGTCGGCGTGGGTCATGACGGCAAGTTGGCGCGGATTAAGGTCGTGGTGACTCGTGAACCGGTCGGCGGCGTCATGGCGTCGGTGTACTCGCAGGCCCGAGCTTCGAGACCTTCGAGAGATCGAAGCGTTCTGGGGCGTGCGGCGCGATCCACGGTGACGACGCGAGCGAGTCGTGCCTTACCACGAGCGCGTCAAGCGTCTCGGCGGTGTGAGTCAGCGACGCACGCGGCCGACGTCACGTGCTCGCGTTCGTCGAGTCGCTTCGGGCACTCCCGCGCTTGACGATCACGAGCGCCAGCAGCGCCGCGAGCAACGACTTCACGGCGCCGCCGATCAGGAAGGGTTCGACGCCGCGGGCGAAGGCGTCGGCCGCGCCGAGGTCGACGGACAGGCGGGCCCAGCCGAGGGCGAGGATGACGACGTGGGCGAGGAGCATCGCCGTGACGAGTCGCAGCGCTCCGGGCGGATGCTCGGCGCGTGAGTGCGTCGCCCGGCCGGCGATGACGGCGGCCGGGACGAAGCCGACGAGGTAGCCGCCGGTCGGGCCGAGGAGCTTGTCGAAGCCGGCCGAGCCGTCCGAGAAGACGGGCAGGCCGAGCGCGCCGAGGGCGAGGTAGATCACCACGGCCGTGGCGCCGCCGAGCGGGCCGAGGACGATGCCAGCCGCGAGCACGGCGAGCGTCTGCGCCGTCTGGGGCACGTCGGTGCCGGGCAGCTCGATGGCGACGAGCGCGCCGGCCGCGATGGCGAGAGCGGCGAGGATCTTGGGCAGCAGGCGCGGGGGCGAGGACATCACGGGCGGGCGGTGGGAGCGGGGACGAGTTGCAGGCGTCATCGTGCCACACGTCACGCTACGATCCCCGCTATGGAACCCGACGACGCTCCGAACGAAGGCGCTCTCCGCGCCGCCCTTGCCGCCTCGCGTAAAGACCCCGATGGCCCCGCGCGCTGGGATCACATCCGCTCCATCGAGGCCGACGAAGAGGTGTTCGTCGAGGCCTGCGGGCTGTGCGCATCGGAGTCGCCCGTCGAGCGCCGTCTCGGCTGCGACCTCCTCGCCCACGTGCTGAGTGAGTACGAGGACTTCCGCCCGCGCGGACTCGCCACGTTGCGCCCGCTCGTCGACGATCCCGACGACCAAGTCGTCATGTCGGCGGTCACGGCCCTCGGCCACGCCGAGCCCGACGACATCGCGTTCCTCGAGCGCTTCGTCACGCACGAATCGTCCGAGCTGCGCTTTGCCGTCGCTCTGGCGATCAACACGCACACGTCGGACAAGGCCGTCGCGATGCTCGTCGAGTTCTCGCGGGACGCCGATGACGACGTCCGCAACTGGGCGACCTTCGGGCTCGGCACGCAGCGCGATCGCAACGACGAAGTGATTCGCAACGCCCTCGCCGCACGCCTCGACGACCCGCACGACGAAGTCCGCGAGGAGGCTCTCGTCGGACTTGCCCGACGCAAGGACGAGCGCGTCATCGAGCCTCTGCGCAAGGCGCTCAGCGGCAAGACCGTCGCCGAGCTGAGCGTCGAGGCCGCGAAGGAACTCGCGTCTCCCGAACTGCTGCCCGCGCTGCAGAAGCTCCTGAGCTGGTGGCCTGGCGACGAGGAGCTGCTCGTCGCCGCGATCGCGCTCAGTTCTCGGGTCAAGAGCGACGCGACAGATTGACAGAGGGGCGAGCCAAAGCCCACACCACGCAACTCATGTGACCTCTTCGTCGCGCGCGACGCGTCGGAGCGCCAATGCCACGCAGCGCCTTCGCCAGCGCGACGGTGCAAAGCTCGCCCAACACACGCTGTCGAGGCGAACGGATCGGACGGGTTCCGACGAAGGAGCAAGCGGCCCGGCCACGCGCGAGTCCCGGAACTCCGCGGTCAGCGCCCGTAGATCTCGAGCGTGTTGCCGTCGGGATCGCGCACGGAGAGGTGCATCCGCCCGTCGGGGAGAACGGCGACATCGCCGAACATGGCGCCACCGTGTGCAGACGTCGCGTCGACGACGCGCGCCCAGTCGTCGACCGCGAACCCGAGCTGATGCGACGGGAACCCTTCGAAGTCCGGCCACTCACGCAGCGGTACGAACTTCAGTGTGAGCGCGCCGTTGGTCCCGAACATCGACGCGAGGCCGGCGGTGTCGACGGGCTCGAAGGAGAATCCGAAGGCGTTCTCGTAGAACGCCACCATGGCGTCCATGTCGTGCACGCGCACGGCGATCGTCTCGAGATCGCTGCGTGACGACAGCGTCGTGCAGCTCGTGAGGAGCGTGAGGACACACATCACGAGGAGCACTTTCATCGTCAGTCTCGAGCGCGGAGCAGCACGACCTTGAGGTACGCCGACTCGGGGATGTCCGGGCGGAACGGATGACATGACGCCGCGCCACGGATCTCGACGACATCGAGCTCGCGCTGCGAGTCCGACGCCGCGGAACCGAGCATCGTCAGGAAGGTGTCGCGCGACACCGCGGCGCTGCACGAGCAAGACACGAGCTGACCGCCCGGCTCGAGCAAGCGGATCGCGCGCAGGTTCATGTCCTTGTAGGCACGCATCGCACGCGTGAGATCACCGCGACGCTTCGCCAGCGCGGGCGGGTCGACGATGATGCCGGAGTAGCGTTCGCCGTCCTCGCCGAGCATGCGCAGCGCGTCGAACGCCGACCCCTTCACGGTGCGGATCTTGTCTTCGAGACCGTGCATCGCCGCGGTTGCCGCAACGACGTCGAGCGCAGGGCGACTCGAATCGAGCGCGTCGACGATCGCGCCGGCCGCGGCGAGGTGCAGCGCGAAGCCGCCGCGATAGGTGCAGACATCGAGGCAGCGCACGTCGGGCGCCGTCACGAGCATCTTCGCGGCCCACGGTGCGTTCTCACGCTGGTCGAGGAACGTGCCCGTCTTCTGTCCTTCCCAGAGGTCGACGACCTGATCGATCTCGCCGATCCGCACTTTCACTTCGCGCGGCACTTCACCGGCGAGCACCTCGACCGTCAGCTCGAGACCTTCGGGCTTACGGAACCCGCCGTCGTGGCGCGCCAGCACGCCCGTGATGCCGTGCTGCGCGATGAGCCGCTGCGCCACGTGCCAGACGATCCCGTCGGCCCAACGACACCCCGCCTGCACAACCGCAATCGTGTCGTAGCGATCGACGACCAACCCTGGCAACCCGTCGCTCTCGGCGTGCACCCAGCGACACGCCGGCGCGCCGCCGAGAGCTTCACCGCCGGTGCGGCGCGCGATCGACGCGTCGAGCCTCTGCTCCCACCAGTCGGCTTCGAACTCGACCGAGACGTCGCGCGAGATGACTCGCAGCGGGATCTTCGAGCCCGGATTGCAGACCGCCCATCCGCGCGCACGGTCCTCGGGACCTTCGAGCCGCACGACGCCGGCGGGCGGAAGAGGATCGGTCGCGACATGCTGCGCGAAGATCCAGGGGTGCCCCTCGTTGAGATGGAGGACGCCCTTGCGCTTGAGCAGGACGGTCGCGGTCGTGTCGGCGGTCGGTGTCATCGTGTCTACGTCAGAGAGCAGCGGAAGCTCTGATCGTACGCGGAGCGCCCATCGGACGACCAGGCGGGGCGGGGGCTTCGCCGATTCATGCGCCAACGCCGTCGTCGCCACCTGGCCCTCAAACCGCGAGGATCCGGGACGTGGTCGCCGCGCCTGCTTACGGCACGGTGAGTCGCAGACCACCCGTGCCCGCGAAACCGACGGGCGCCGTCGCGTCGACGAGCCACGCTTGGAACCAGAACTCGGTGTCGGACGGAACGCCGGCTGGCCAGGGGCCCGAGAGGTTCAGGTCGCCATCGACGTCGGACGCGAGGGGGCCGATGAGGACGTCGAGCGAGGGGACGAGGTGGCCGCTCTTGAAGGGGACGTCGACGAGCGTCGTCCCGACGATGAGGAACGCCGTGGCCGAGGGCGGCGCGTCGACGGTGTCCATCGCGATCGGACTGCCGGGAACGAACGAGCTGCGCCCCTTGATCCGTGGCTGACCCGCCGCGCCCGCGACACCGCCGCCGATCGACGCCCAGGGTGAGTCGCCATCGCGCTGGCGGAGGAGCGTCGCGACGCCGTTGAAGCCGAGCTGGACGAGGTCCGTGCGACCGTCGAGGTCGACGTCCGCGGCGACGAGGTTCTTCAGAGCAGAGCTGCCGCGGCTGCGGTGGCCGGTGGCCGTGATGAGTCCGCCCTGACCGTCGCCGCGCGCGACGATGACGGCCGAGCCCGAGGACTGGGCGATGTCGACGTGCCCGTCGTCGTCGATGTCCGCGGCGATCATGCCCGAGATGACGGCGCCGGCCATGCCGCCGCGCGCCGACTCCGTGAAACCGCCGAGGCCGTCGCCGAGAAGGAGCGCGATGCTGCCGTCGTCGGACGAGCTCCCCACGGCGATGTCGAGGGCGCTGTCGGCGTTCACGTCACCGAGCACGAGGTTCGTCGACGGCTGCACGGATTGCGCGATCGTGGTCGGTGTGCCGAGCCCACCCGCGCCGTCGCCGAGCGCGACGACGATCTCGCCGATCGGAAGCTGATCTTCATCGTGTCGCAGCGCCACGGCGTCGAGCGCTCCGTCGCCGTTCACATCGCCGAGCGCGACGACGACACCGTCGCTTCCGATCTCGACGGATGCGCCGGATGCAAACGAGCCGAAGCCGTTGCCGAGCCACGTGGAGAGCTTCGATCCGCTTGCGGACGGCCCGACGACCACGGCGTCGGGCGTTCCGTCGTCGTCGAGATCTCCGACGGCAAACGCCTGCGCATCGAGGTTGAGCTGCGTCGTGACGATCGTCGTGAACGCTCCAGCGCCGTCACCTCGGCGCACCGCGATCGTCGCATCGTTCGGGCCGGTGAAGAGGTTGTCCGACAAGACGAACGCGTCGAGGACGTCGTCGCCGTCAGCATCAGCCAGCGCGAGGTCACGCGGACTGCCGGCCCCGCCCAACTTCGTCCATGGCCCGAACGCACCACCTTCCGTGCCGAGTGAAACAGCCACGACACCCTGGTTCTGATCGATGCCGACGAGGTCGATGAAACCGTCGCCGTCGAGGTCGGCGTGCACCAAGCCGGACGTGCTGCCGGGGAAGTCCCAGAGCGGTGTGATCGGCGGGTCGATGAGAGACGAGCCGGTGTCGAAGCGAACCGTGACGGTGTTGGATGACGATGTCGCGACGTCAGCCACACCATCGTTGTCGAAGTCCGCGACGTGCAGCGAGCCCTTGAAGCCGAGAGCGCCCGCGCCACCGAAGTCGAGGAGCCCGAAGCCGTTTGCAATGACGCGCGTCAGGAGCTGCGAACCGAACGAGAAGATGTTGTCGAAGCTCGCCACCCAGATGGACGGAAACTCGCCGACAGGAACGTCTTCGACACCAATGCCTTCGCCAACGCCGAAGATCGAGACCGAGCCGGACAAGGCCGGCGGGCCGCCCGTGTTGATGTGATAGTAGAGACGGCTGTCGCCGAACGGATGCCTGTTGAGGTGGAGGATGTCGGGTCGGCCATCAGCCGTAACGTCGGCGAGGCAGACGAACGACGAGCCCTGGCCGAGGTCGTGCGTGTCGACGAGCTCGGTGCCGTTCCAGAGAAACAGCCGTGCCGTCGGGGACCCGGCGACGACGACATCCGGGTCGCCATCGAGATCCCAGTCGGCGGCGTCGATGTCCTGGACGGAGCCGCCCGTACCGAACGGCGTCGGCGAGCCGAGCGTTCCGTCACCGTTGCCGAGCAGCACGTGCCCGTCGAGACCCGCTTCGTCGTGAGAGACGACGACGTCGAGGTTGCCGTCGAGATCGAAGTCGGCCAGCGCGATGGCCTCGGCCGCAGGAACGACGACCGTGGTCGTCATGACGAGCGACCCGTTGCCGTCACCCAACAACGTCGTGACGTGACCGCCGCCAGCCGTTCCGCAGACGACGATGTCGACGTCCCCGTCGTTGTCGAGATCACCGTGCGCGATGTCGTCGGCCAACGCGATCGGATCGCTCACGCCGACGGGCAAGAAGACCGACTGACCGTTGTTGAGTGCGGTGCGCACGTCGAGGCCCGCACCGACGAGGTCGAGGTATCCGTCGTGGTTGAGGTCGACGACGAGCGACACCTCGATGTCCGGCGCAACCCAGACCGAGCTGTCGAACGGGATCTGTCCCTCGGCCGGAAGAAGCAGCTGCGCGCGCGCCGCCGTGCCGAACGTCGCGAGCGTCAGCGCGGCCGCCGAGACGCTGCAGAAGCGTGTGATTGCACTCATCGTCGGGCCCCCTTCGAGTCGTCCATGACCATCGTGCGCGACCGTAACACGGATTGACAGACCCGTGGGCCGAGGGGACCGGCAACGTCTTCGCCACGCGTCAGTGCGCGGCGGCTTCGGCACCGAGGTTGTCGCGCGCAGCGGGTTCGGCACCGTCGAAGACGCGCGCGAGGTTGGCTCCGAGCAGCGCGACAATGTCGTCGTCGGGGATACCGCGCGCGAGCAGACCCTCCGTGAGACGCGGCAACGCGGCGGCGTTCTCGAGGCCGCGCGGGCCGTGGGGGATGCCGTCGAAGTCGCCGCCGAGGCCGACATGGCGCGGGCCAGTGATCGACAGGAAGTGCTCGACGTGGTCGAGGACGTCGTGCAGCGTGGCGTCGTCGCTGTCGACGAGGAAGCGTGGGTAGAAGTTCACGCAGGCGACGCCGCCCGTGGCTGCGATGGCGCGGAGTTGGTCGTCGGTGAGGTTGCGCACGTGGGGACGCAGCGCGTCGGCGCAGGAGTGGCTTGCGATGAGCGGCTTGCGGGCGACGGCGAGGACGTCGTCGAAGGTGGAACGTGCGGCGTGGGAAACGTCGACGACCATGCCCCAGTCTTCCATGGCCGACACGACGTCGCGGCCGAAGTCGGTGAGCCCGCCGTGACGCGCCTCGTCGCCGCAGCCGTCGGCCCAGTCGTTCGTGTTGTTCCACGTCAGCGTCATCGTGCGCACGCCGCGACGCCCGAACTCCGCGAGCACGGCGAGGTCGTTCTCGATCGCGTGTCCGCCTTCGATCGCGAGCACGGCGCCGAGCTTGCCGGCGGCGCGCGGCTCGTCGAGCGCCGCGCCGCTGCGACACAGCGCGATGCGCTCGGGGAAGAGCGCGAGCTGGCGTTCCAGCGTGTCGAGCATCGCGCGCACGCGGTCGGCGCAGCGATCGGGGAGATACGTCGGACGCACGAAGCACGTGAAGACCTGCACATCGAGCGCGCCGTCACCGGCAAGCGTGAAGTCGATGTGCCCGTTGCTCGGCGCAGCGTCGAGGTCGTAGCCGCGGTCGGTCATCTCCGTGAGCGTGTCGGCGTGTGCGTCGACGACGAGGGCGCGTCGGTGTAGCTCGCGCGCGCGGTCGGAGATGTCGTCGGGCAGGGTCATGCGCTCCAGTATGAAGTCCTGCGCCGCCCACTCCAGACGCGAAGCACGCAACCGAAGCAACGCCTCTTGACGAACTCACGGCAATAAGTAACCTATTGGTTACTTATGAAGTCGCACGACATCGACGATCTCCTCTCCGCCCTCGCCCACGCCGAGCGTCGGCGTATGCTCGACCTCCTCATGGAGGCGCCGGGTATGGGTGTCAGTGCGCTCGCGTCGCACTTCGCGATGAGCCGCATCGCCGTGCAGAAGCACCTGCGCGTGCTCGAGCGCGTCGAGCTCGTCCTGTCGCGCAAGCAGGGGCGCACGCGCCACCTGTTCTTCAACCCCATCCCCATCCAGCAGATCCACGATCGTTGGACGACGAAGTACAGCGCCTTCTGGTCCGAGCGCGTCGTCGACATCAAGACCCGCGTCGAGGCTGCGATCCGCGACCGCAAGGAGAACAAGAGTGCCTGACGCCCCGCCATCGATGTTCCGCGTGTTGATCCAAGGCTCTCTCGAGGACGTCTGGAACGAGATCACGCGCACCGACAAACCGATCCCCGCGTTCTTCAACTCGCAGATGCACGTGGGTTCGCTCGCGCCGGGCTCGAAACTCGCCATGCGCTCGGCCGACGGGAAGTACACCGGCGTCGTCGGAACGATCCTCGAAGTCGTTCCGCTGAAGCGCTTCAGCCACACGTTCCGCTTCACGAACTTCGACGACCCCGAGTGCGTCGTCATCAACGAACTCGAAGAGGTCGATGGCGGCGTGCAGTTCACGCTCACGATCGAGAACCTGCCGACGGGAACGAAGACGGCCAAGCAGATGGTCCAGGGCGGACCGATGATCGTGAAGACGCTGAAGGCCGTGATCGAAACCGGCAAGCCGACGCGCGGTGTGCGCGCGCTTTATGTCCTGTTCAAGCTCATGGCGCCACTGTCGCCCAAGAAGTGTCTGAGTGAAAACTGGCCTATTGATGAAGGAGAGAAGTGATGCGAAACGTGTTGGCTGTGATTGCGGGATATCTCTTGTGGTCCGTGCTCTGGGTTGCCGGAGGTGCGGGTTTGGCCGTGCTGTTCGCCGAGAGCTACGAGACGTTCACGGCGGGTGAGGCGCTCGCAGATGTGCGGTATCTCGCGCTCGCGCTCGTCCTCAGCGTCATCTGCTCGTTCTTCTCCGGCATGACGACGGCGTCGATCGCGAAGGACGCCGCGAAGGGTGCAACGCTGGTCATGGCGCTGCTCCTCTTGGCAACCGGAATCGCCGTGCAGCTCGGGTCGTGGGACCTCATGCCCGTCTGGTATCACCTCACGTTCCTCGCGCTGATCGTGCCCGTCTGCCTGATCGGCGCACGGCGCGTCACCACCTGACCCTCTGCGGACAAGGAAGCAACGCGATGGCTACACCCGAAGAGATGGCCGCCTCGATGAAGGCGAACCTGAAGGAGAAGACGGGCAAGACGCTCGCGCAGTGGGTAAGGATCACGCGTGCGTCGAAACTCGAGAAGCACGGGCAGATCGTGAAGATGTTGAAGGGCGATCACGGCGTGACGCATGGCTTCGCGAATCTCATCGCGCACGAAACGCTGCAGTCGAGCGCCGAGCATGCCGGCGACACCGACCTCGTGTCCGCGCAGTACTCGAAGAAGAAAGCCGAGCTGCGTCCGATCTACGACGCGCTCATCGCGGCCTGTGAGAAGCTCGGTAAGGACGTCGAGATCTCACCGAAGAAGAGTTACGTCAGCCTGCGGCGCAACAAGCAGTTCGCGTTGATCCAACCGTCGACGGCCACACGCGTCGACGTCGGGTTGTGCATGAAGGGTGAGCCGACAACAGAACGGCTCGAAGCGTCGGGGAGCTTCAACTCGATGTGCTCGCACCGTGTGCGGCTCACATCGAGCAAGGACGTCAACGCGGAGCTGAAGCGCTGGCTGAAGCGCGCGTACGAGGCGAGCTGACACGCGGACACCGCCCCAGCCCGGGACAAGAAATCCGCAGTTTTGGTTTCCCCCGCGAAGGCCGGACTGCGCAACCCCTCATGACGGCACATCGCGTGCCTTGGGGTCCGTCCGTGTGTCGAGGCCTCGCTCTTCCTCTCACCGGGCTTCTCCCATGACCAGCACCTTGCGTTCCCTCTCCTTCGCCTCTCTTCTCGCCGCGGGCCTCTCGAGCCCGGCCGCAGGCCAGTGCCTCGCGGAGTCACTCAACTACTCTGCTCCAGGGACCGGGTTCACGCTCTCCGCGAAGGAAGGGATGGTCAGCACGGGAGCTGACAGCGACTCCCTAGGATTCCTCTGGACTCTGGAAGCTGAAGGGCATGAGCCGGCGTTCAACATCCCCTTTTCGGGTACGCGCGAGGACCTCGAGGCCATGCCCACCACGCTCGGCCTGGCTTTCTCGAACGTGAGCAACGATGGAATCTCACGCACGGCGTCCTTAGGTATCAATGGCCTTAGCTTCAACGAACAGGCGGGACTCCCGCTTCTGCTCGCGCCCGGCCAGACGATCTCCCTCACCGAGAACACGGGCGGCGTGTGGTTCGCGGTCGGTTCACCCGATGACGGCGCCGAAGGTCACGTCGACCTCTTCGTCTCCACGTCCTCGGCCCCCACACCGACCTTCGTCACGACGCTCACCCCGCCCGTTGACGGCTCGACCGGTGCACGCTTCGGCCTCTCGGTCTCGATGGCCGTCAACCTCATGGTGATCAGCTGCCCCAACGGCGACTCGCTCGTCTCGAACGGCGGACAGTTCTACGTCTACGAGTTCGACGGAACGTCCTGGGTCTTCACCGGCTTCTTCGTCGGTGGCGAGGTCGGCAACTACGCCTTCGGACGCGTCTACACCGACGGCAAGACCGTGCTCGCCGCGACGGTTCTCTCCGACGACGGCGCGTTGAACTCCGGCAAGGTCGACATTTTCCGGCTCACCCCTGGAGGGCTCGTCTTCGAGGGCGGCTTTGTCAGCGTCGTACCGGAAGAGCGCTTCGGCTTCACGGCCGATGTCGACGGCGATCACGTGATCATCGGCACGGGCAACGGCGAGCGCGTCGTCACTCTCGAACGCACCGCCGGCTCGTGGGCGATCTCCGGAGAAACCACGGCTCCCGGACCTGGCCTCGAGTTCGGACGCGCGGTCGCGGTGGATGCCTCCGTGAACGCCGGCGCCTCGCAGCCACGCTTCTATGCCGGACACGCCGGCTTCAACGGTGGCGCAGGCGCCGTGCACGTCTACTCCATCGCCACGTCCGGCGTGTTGTCACTTCCCACCGAGCTCGCCGGCTTCAACGGCATCGCGCCGAGTCTCGCACCCACGAGCGACATCTGCGCCTTCGCTGGCGACATCAATCTCGAGCTCACGGACATGCGTCCGTCGTCGTTCGCCACGCTCGTCGTCGGCTTCTCGCTGCTCTCGGCGCCCTTCAAGGGCGGCACGTTGGCACCGTCGCCCGACCTGCTCATCGCGGGGCTCCCGACGGGTGCCGCGGGGACCTTCCCCTTCAACGCAGCACTGCCCTACGGACTCTCGGGCTTCGACCTCACCCTCCAAGGCTGGGTCATCGACGCCGACGGCCCCAAGGGCTTCTCGGCCTCGAACGCGCTGGTCGTTTCCTTCGGCGGCTGAGCCGCACTCGACAACTCGCACGACTCGCGCACGCACCGGTGAAGAGTCTCTCGCCGTCGCGTGCGCGCACCGTTCAGACTTTCGTCGCGACGGCCACGATCGACGTGCCGAAGGGCATCGGACAACCGACCGCGCGCTCGACGTCGCCGGCGATCGTCATCAAGCGATTCACGAGCGGCGAGACGGGTGGGAACTCGACCTCCTGCACCGTCTTCGTGACGCGCCGCTGCCACCACGCCGGCGGGACGCAGTACGCGAAGGCGTAGCGCACGCGCTGGGGTGACCACCCGCCATCGGTGAGGTGGTCGACGAGCGTGCGCTTCGTGTAGCGTCGGAAGTGGCCGCAGAGATCGTCCCACTCGCTGTGCAAGCTCGGCATCGCGGGGACGGTGACGATGAGCGTCGCACCGTCGCTTGAGTCGGACGCCAGGTGGCGCAGGGCGAGCACCGGGTCTTCGAGGTGTTCGAGGACGTCGAGGCACGTGATGACGTTCGGCTCGAAGGGCAGCTCGAGGCGCTTGCGGAAGTCGGCGTAGGTCGCCGGAAGGCCGCGCTCGACGGCCACGTCGACCGCCGCCTGGGTGCCATCGAGCCCGTGGCTTTTCTCCGGCGAGAAGCGCTCGCGGACCGATGCCAGGACGCCCCCCGCGCCACAGCCGAAGTCGAGGTAGCGCAACGGCGGGGCCAAGTCGGCGATGGCCGCGTCGACGTGGCCCTGGCGCACCGCGTACCACCAGTACCCGGACATGTCGGCGGCGCTGAGCGTCGCGACGTGCTCGTCGGTGATCTCGGTGCGTGCGGGTGGCGATGCCATCAGAGGGCCTCAGGGGTGCGCGGGGAAGCATACCCGCGGCGGGATCGAAGAACTGTGTCGGCCAAATCCGAGCTGAATCTCCGTCGAAGCCTTGACAGGCGCCGAGAATTGGTGAAATTGCGACGCAGTCTCATTGAGACCGCATCTCAAAACACATCACGGCCCACGCGCCGCTGCCCCATCTCGGACCGATGTCCATGTCTCCCTGCACCATCGTTCGCTCTGCACTCGCCGCCGTCGCTCTCACTGCCAGCGCCACCACGGCTTTCGCCGACGACGCCCTCGGGCACGTGTCCACGCTCGCCGTCGGGCCCCTCATCGGCGGCCAGGACGTCCGCTTCGACCTACGCACGCAGACCCCGAACTCTTTCGCGCTCATCTTCTTCGGCGCTGACGGGATGCCGACCATCCTCGGCCCGGGCACGACGATCGGCCTCGACGTCGGCACGGCCTCGCTCGTGTTCTTGCCGCTCGACAACGCCGGCCGCTTCACGGCAACGCTCCCGACCCTCCCCGGCGAGTTC
Organism: Planctomycetota bacterium; assembly: GCA_029259745.1. Taxonomy (GTDB): domain Bacteria; phylum Planctomycetota; class B15-G4; order B15-G4; family B15-G4; genus OFTM221. The sequence continues at coordinate 293,951 of JAJDEO010000063.1, read as the reverse complement.
GGCCCCGCGGCCACCGGCGCCACGCTGTTCTTCCAGTCGCTGCATGTCGGCCTCGACGGCAAGCGCCGCGTCTCCAACGTCGACGCCTCGGAAATCGAGCCCCTTCCGGCGGCCCCCGGCTTCCTCGTCGAGGACGCCGCGAGTCGCCTGCCCGTCGGCTTCGACACGCTCGGCGGCGCCGTCTCCGACCACGCTGACATCAACCGCGACGGCTACCTCGACCTCGTGATCGCCACCGAGTTCGACGTCCGCATATGGATCAACGATGCCACCAACCCCGGCACGTTCCTCGACGAGACGGCCGCGCGCATCAGCCTTCCCGGCGACGCCGTCGGCTCCGTCAAGACAGGTGACATCGACTGTGATGGTGACGTCGACATCCTCGTCAGCGGTGGCTTCGACGACTTCAACTCGATCGACGACCGCCTCTACATCAATGATGGCACGGGCGTGTTCACGCAAGGCGCAAACTTCCCGGTCGGCGTGGGCCTGACGCAGAGCTTCGAGTTCGCTGACGTCGACCAGGACGGCGACCTCGACATCTGGCTCGCCGTCGGTGCCGAGGGCCACCTCGCGATCCCTGGCCTCGATGCGCTCTACATCAACATCGACTGCGGCCAGGGCTTCGTCTCCGACATGTTCATCATGAACGGCGCATGGAACGACGACCAGACGACGACGGGTGCCATCAACGCGTTCGACATGGACAGCGACGGCGACCTCGACGCGATGGTGTTCAAGGGTGACTCGCTCGGCGTCGACGGCACGCCCGGCCAACCGAACGTGCTGCTCGAGAACGACGGATTCGGCGTCTTCACGGATGTCTCGGCGACGAACCTGCGCAAGGCCGGCGGTGTCGCCGGTGCGCTCAGCGACAACTCGGGCGAAGGCGCGTTCATCGATCTCGATGGCGACCTCGACCTCGACATCGTCGTCGCGAACTCGGTGCTCAACGTCCTGCCGCCCGACTCGGGCGACGTCTACATCAACCAGGGCGGGTTGCAGGGTGGCACCGAAGGTGTCTTCCACGACGATCCGTTCAGCTTCCTCGAGTTCGCCACGCCTGCCGACGGCATCCGCACGAACGTGCACCTCGGCGACATCGATGCCGACGGCGACATGGACGTCATCATGAGCATCCACGAGCTGTTCCTCGGTGCCGACCAGGCCATCTTCCTCAACGACGGTGGTGCCAACGGCGGCGTCGAAGGGAACTTCACGCGCCAGACCTGGTTCGACCCACCGTTCAGCGGCGAGTTCGGAACCATCGGCGACTTCGTCAGCACGGGCGGCTCACTCTTCGATGCCGACAACGACGGCGACCTCGACTACTTGATGCTCGCCAACGGCTTCATCGTCAGCGCGACCGGCAACTCGCTCGGCGCACGCTTCCTGGTCAACACCAAGCTCTGATCACAGACACGAGCGCGTCGAAACTGCGGTTGAACACCGGAGAGTAGGACGCCGATCGGCGGGGCATCGACGCGCTCGAGATTCACCCTGCCGCGCGGAACAACGGACGACGGACGTGGGCCCGGGAGTGAACGGACTCCCGGGCCCACACTTCGCCCAACCTTGTTCACCCCGAGCCATCTCATGTGCCGCCAATGCCCTCTCGCCGTCATTCTGCGCGCCACGTTCGAGTGGCGTGAGATCGACAACCAACTGCGCTCGTTCGGCGTCGCGCTTCCCGATGCTCTGCCGGGTCACGACGACACCACGGTGATCGACGAAGCTGTCGAGCTCGCGCACGAAGATCTCGCGTTCTCCAAGCGCATGACGCGCCTGCTCTGCGCCGTGCATGGCGCCACGATCGCAGAGATCGCCAGCACCCCGATCGACATGCTCGCCGACCGCACCGGTGCGCCGATCGACATCGCCACCGACGTCCCCTTCCTCTGGGCACTGATCGTCGACCGCCGTCCCGAGACTTCACGTCTCGCGTGGGCGTGGTTACGCCGCTCGCCCGCCTTCGTCACTCCGTCCGTTCGACCCTCCGATTCACGAGATCCGTCATGAAGTCTCTCGCCCTGTGCGCTGCGATCGCTCTCGCCGCGTCCGATCCCAACGATGCCGTCGACGTCACGCCGCCCACGGGTGGCTCGTCGCTCATCGGCACGCTTCCCCGCGCAATCACGAGCTTCGGTGCCGAAGCCGTCGATGGTTGGCTCTACGTCTACGGCGGCTACTTCGGTGTTCCGCACAAGTACAGCCGCGAAGGTCAGTCGAGCGACTTCTACCGCATCAACCTGCTCGACACGCGTGACATCGAGTTCCTGCCGTCGGGTGACGCGATGCAGAGCCTGACGCTCGTCGCGTACGACGACGACGTGCTGCGGATCGGCGGGATGCGCATCTACAACGAGGCCGGGACGCCGACGTCCGACATGCGTTCGATCGAGGACGTGCTGCGCTTCGACACCGAAACGCTCGAGTGGTCGGCACTGCCGCCGATGCCCGAGCCGCGCTCCTCACACGAGTCGGAGATCATCGGCGACACGCTCTACGTCGTCGGAGGCTGGGTGCTCGATGGCTCAGGCCGTCGCGACGGCGACTGGCACGACACCTACCTCACGCTCGACCTCGCCGATCTCGACACGGGTTGGCAGGAGCACGAACAGCCCTTTACGCGCCGTGCCCTCGGCGTCGCCGTGCATGGCCACCACCTCATCACCGTCGGCGGCATGACGCCCGACGGTGCAACCAACGCCGTGCACATTCTCGACACAACCAGCGGCGATTGGGCGATCGGCCCCGAGTACCCAGGCATGGGCTTCGCGACGTCGGCGGTCACGCTGGACGGTCGCGTGATCACGTCCGGAATGCAGGGCCGCGTCTTCTCGTTCGCGCCCGGCGAAAGCACCTGGCGCCAGGAAGGCACGCTGACCTTCCCGCGCTTCTTCCACCAGCTCGTCGCCGACAACGACCGCGTACTCGCCATGGGCGGCATCGTCGGCATGTCGCCCGACGCCCGCGTGCGTCACATCGAATCCTTCCCGATGACGCGCAGCAACGAGCCGACCGTCTCCGTGATGACGGTCCCCGCACCCGGCGCGGCGCGCAACCGCCAGGCGATGTTCCTCAACGACGGCGAGCTGTACTTCTTCGGCGGCAACCGCAGCACCGGTCAGCACGACTTCGACGCGGACATGTTCCTCGACGAGGGCTGGGCGCTGCGCCTCAACTCGCTGAAGTGGCGCAAGCTCTCGAACTTCCCCGCGCCGCGCCAGTCGATGCAGACCGCACTGCACGGCGCGGACAACCAACACGGATACGCCGTCGGCGGCTTCGGTCACAACGGGGAAACGGCCCTCACGCAACCGCAGGCGCTGCGCTACGACTTCGACCTCGATCGTTGGAAGGACGCCGATGCGCCCGACCTTCCGCGCAGCCGCACGCAGTTCGGTCTCGTCGAGTACGACGGCGACCTCTGGATCTTCGGCGGCCTCGACTTCGACGACCGCCGTCCGCGCGGTGAGCAGTTCGAGCACCTGCTCGACATCCAGCGCTGGAACGTCGGGGTGACCGATGCCTGGGAAGACGCGGGCGTGCAGATGACGACGCAGCGCCGCGCGTTCGGCGGCGACGTCATCGACAACCGCTACTACCTCATCAGCGGCATGGCCGATGGCTTCGAACTCGTCGAGAGCTGTGAGGCCTTCGACTTCGACACGCTCGAGTTCGTGCCGATCGCGCAGCCGTCGACCCCGCGCCTGTCAGCGGAGATCGTGGCGCTCGACGACAAGCTCTACGTCGCCGGCGGGTCGTCACCCATCGGCGAGGATGGCAAGCTCATGAGCAACAACTCGATCGAGATGTACGACCCGATCACCGACACGTGGACGACCGTGGTCGACGAGTTGCCCTTCGAGACGCGCCACATGCGCATGTTCGCCCACGGCGACCGCCTGCTGATCTACAGCGGTCACGTCGACGGACAGACCCGCGCAATGCTCGCGTTCATCGACGTCGCCGGCGCACAAGCCGACTGAAGCGAAGCCGACGGAAGCGAGTTTGCAGCAACTCAGACACGGCCCGCGGCGCATGTGCGTCGCGGTCCGTGTTCATTTCAGCTCGAAGCGGATCGAGACGTCGCGCCGTCCTGGGATCGCCTCGTCACCGCGCCGCGCCGGCTCGAAGTGCCAACCGAGAACAGCTTCGAGCGCCGCGTCGTCGAGCACCGCACGCCCCGACGTCACCAGCACGAACGCGTCGTCGACGAGGCCCGTCGCGAGCACGCGTACGGAGAGGATCACGACGCCTTCCCAACCCCGGCGGCGTGCGATGCGCGGGTACTTCGGCGGTGGGTTGTCAGGGCGCGGTTCGGGGCGCGTGAACACGACGGTGTCCGTGTCGCCCGGGTCGGACGGTGGCACCTCGGGTGCGCCTTCGGCCGGCGTGTCCGGCGTCACCGGTGCGACGTCGGAGAGCCACTCCGGCCACTCGATCGGCTCGGGCTCGACGGCTGGCGGCTGCGCAGGCCGCGGCAGCACGGCACGCACGGTCATCATCGCGGCAAGCTGCCGCGCTGACGGCGCGCCCGACGCGAGCTCAGCGTCGAGGCGATCAGGTTCGATGTCGGCCACATCGACATCGACCTCGTCGGCGAGTTCGAACTCCGAGACCACCATCGGCTCGAAGTCGGGGGCGTCCCATTCGACGTGCTCATCACCTTCCAACGCCGCGTCGAAGGTCACGACACGCGCGTCGGACAGCGTCGCGTCGATCGCCACGGCACGCGCTGCCGACGAGGCCGCCTTCATCCCGCGCTGCGCGTTCATGTCGAACCACCAGACAGCGCCGAACCCGCCATAGAGAACCAGCGAGAGCATCAGCGCCCCCACGGTGCCCGTGCGCCGACGGTGACTCCGCGCGCGCAGCTCGGCCGCGCCGCGCCCGCTCGGCGGCGAAGCGACAGGAAGCGACGTGTACGTCGTGCGCAGCGTGCGCTTCATCAGAACTCGATCGCGTAACTCACGACGAGGCTACGACCCGGTTCGTTCTGACCCGAGCCGTGCACTCGGTAGTCCTTGTCGAAGATGTTCTCGAGGCCGACCGTGAGCGTGGATCGCTCATCGAGATCGACACCGCCGCGGACTCCGAAGACAGTGTAGCCCGGCGTGCCACCCGGCGGGATGCGACGCAGGTCGGTCTCGTCGCGCAGCGAGAGCTTGTCCGCGCGATTCGTGAAGACGACATCTGCCTGCCACCACCAGTTCACGTCGTGCGGGCGACGCGTCACACCGAGGACCCCGATGAACGGCTGCGTGCGACTCATCGGCCCCGACGTCTCGCTTCCATCGGCGCGGAACTGATCCACCTGGGTGTCGAGCCAACTCGCAAGCCCGTGCGCGGCCCAACCCTCCGCGAAGCGCCATTCGCCAGACGCTTCGACGCCGTACACCGATCCGTCGCCGGCGTTGGACTTCTGCAGGAACGGTGTGCCGTCGCCGGTCGTCTCGCCGGTGGGTGAGCGGATGATCATGTCGTCGACGAACGTGTAGTGCAGCGCAACCTCGGCGTCCCACACGGCGTGCTCGGCCTTCGCGCCGACCTCGAAGGTGAGGTAGTGCTCGGGGTCGAGGTCCGGTGATGGCGACTCGATGCCCGAGTCTTCGAGTTCGCTCGTCAGGTCGCTGAGGTTCGGCGCGCGAAAGCCCTGCGACACGCCCGCATAGACGGACGTTTCATTGTCGACGTAACGCAGCGCTCGCACGGACGCCGAGAGGTTCGACCACGTCTGGTCGACGCCGATGACGTTGCCCGGCGTCATCGGGCTGCTGCCGGCGACGTTCGGGTTGTCGACACGGTCCGAGTCGACCGACGCCCGCGTCCAGCGCAGACCGAACGTCGTCTCGCCCTCGCCGTCGTCGTGCGGCATCTGGTTCTGCACGAACACACCGAGCAACGACGCCTCGCTGTCGTCACCCACGGGACCCTGGATCTGCTCGCCCGTGAAGACACCGTCGAGATAGTCCCGCCGCGACGACGACACGTCGTCCTCGTAGTAGTCGAATCCCCACGTCCAGAGGCCGCTCGACGTGTCCTTCGACATCTGGCCCGCAAGGCCCAACGTCTCGACGTCGAACCCGGTGACATCACGCCGGCCACCCGTTCGGAGACGGTTCTGTTCCTCGCGATGACGCTGCCACGAGAGTGTGATCTCGCCGTTGTCGTAGTACGTCTCGCGCTCGGGTCGGAAGGCGAGACGCGCGTAGGCGAGGTCGCGACTCTGGTCGAGATCGCGACGCAGCTCGCTGCCGGTCACCGTGCCGTGCCAAGGCACGGAGTCGATCGTGCGCTCCGTGCGCGGCACGTCGAACTGGCGAGCACGTTGGTATACGAAGGTGAAGTCGACGTTGTCGTCCACCGGCGCGTCGAAGCGGAAGTCCAAGTCTTCCTCGTCGTAGGACGTCCCGTGAAGATCGCCGCTCCCGCGACCGGCATTGATCGCACCGAAGTCCTTGTTCGTGATGCCGAGTCGCGCGCTCCACTCGTCGGCAACGCCGCCTTCGAGCTCGAGACGTTGGAACCACGAACACTCGCCCGTGGAGTAGCGCGTCGCGAAGCGTCCACCGAAGCCGTCGGTCGTCTTGGACGGCGCCGTGCGCGCGCCGATCACGCCGCCGATCGCCTCCGAGCCCCAGAGCACGGCGCCGGGTCCTTTCACGAGTTCAACGGAGCTGATCGAGTACTGGTCGACCGTGCCGACATACTGGTTCGGACCATCACGCCAGACCGAGTTGTTGAGCCGCACGCCGTCGACGAGGAAGAGCGTGCGGAAGCCCGTGAAGCCGCGGATGTAGGGCGACGACTGACCCGGGCCGGTTTTCTGGAGCAGCACGCTCGGCTCGCGCGAGAGGGCGTTGGGAAGGCTGCGCGAATCGGGGCCCGTGCGGAGCGTGTCCTCCGAGACCACATCGACGGCGTAGGGTAAGTCGACTTGGGCGGCCTCGGTCCGCGACGCGGTGACGACCATGTCCGACTCGTCGTCATCCGCCGCGGGAGCGGTGGCGGTCTGGGCCGGAGCCGTCGCGGTCAAGGCAGCCAGCGCCGCGGCGCACCACCATCGAGAGATTGTCACAGTTGCGGGTCCACGGCCTCGGTGATCGGGTCATGACTTGATCGCTCGGGAAGCCCGCGAGGTTCACTCGCGACCCGATTTTCTGAGACGCAGGCGCCGCGTGTGTTGCGTCAGCACGGGTGATCCATGGAGAAGCGCCGCGAGGGGGCGGCTGCATCTGCGGGGCAACGAGCATCAGCATCTCTCGACAGGTCGGCGACGTAACGCTTCGTTGAGCACAGAAGGCGTGTTGTTCGACGCAGCCCTGCTGGCGCAGGCGCATCCGCAGTCGCTTCTCCGTGAATAATGCGGGTTAGCAGCCTGTTGAAGAACTGCTCCGAGTGCGACGTGCGTGACCGCGAGTGTCTGTGCGAGTGTGGGAACACAGGCGAATCGGTGGATTCGTCGAGACTCCCGCGCTCGCACAGCCGCGCTCGGGTGCGTGCGGCGCGCCGGATGAGTTTTTCAAAAGATGTTAGAGGGACAGCGTGGCGAGCACGCGCTGGGATGCGTCGAGCAGCGCCTCGCTGCCGATGCCCGACGACCGCTGCGGGAGACAGAGGCGCCGAGCTTCCGCCAGGTCGGGGACGCGACCGACGCGCTGGGGCATGCGCATGCGCAGCAAACCGTGCGTCCGCTCGATGGCGAGTTCGCAGTCGGCCTGGCCGGCGGCCCTGGCCATGAGCAGGGCCTGCAACGTCCAGGCGGCCTGGACGGGCGTTGCGCCGGGGCCGTCGAGCCCGCGGGCGCCGTCACGCAACGACTCGACGGCCGCGGCGATCGCATCCGGCGCGATGTCGATGCGCTGCGACGCCTCGAGCAGCGCGACGGTGGCAACGGCGTGGTCGCTGTCGCCAGGCGTGATACCGATCGTCCCATCGCCGCCCTGATGGAGCAGCAGCCAGTCGGACGCGGCGCGCACGTCGTCGTCGATGTCGGCACGCCCCGAGCGCATGAGCGCGATGAGGCCGAACGCCCGCAGACCGACCTCGCGTGCACCCAGAGCCGCGACGTCCGGGCGCCGCAGCAAGCGCGCAACCTCGTCTGCATCGTCGCTCTCGACCACGACGAGACTCCGCGCAGGCGGCGTCACGCTCGCTTCCGGCGCCGTGAAGACGTCCCCCAGCACGAGCACGACGACGAGCATCGCAGCTGCAATCCCCGCGACGCGCCGCCAGACCGCCGACGGACGCCCGCGCCGCGTGTCGTTCCAGTCGGCGTCGTCGAGCTCCGCGAGCGCGGCGAGCACGCGGCGCTCTTCGTCGACGCGCATCCGCAGCGTCGGGTCGGTGAACAACGCGCGCTCGAACGACGCGGCCTCCGCGTCGCACAACTCGCCCTGCAGCCAGGCCGTCACGTCGTCTTCACGACTCATGGCCTACCCCGTTCAGCGAAATGCGCACGCATCCGCTTCATCGCATGGTGCATGCGTGACTTCACCGTCCCGACGGGAACCCCGAGCGTCTCACCGATCTCGGCGTAGGTGAGGCCGCGACGAACGCTCAGCTCGACGATCACGCGTTGCTGCTCGGGCAGGGCCGCCACGGCCGCGCGGACATCGAGCACAGCGCCGGGGTCCTGCTCGACGACATCACCGCCCGCCGCCACGTGCCGCTCGAGCACGACACCCTCGGCACGACGCCGACGTCCGTGGCGCCGCATCCAGTCGACATATGCCGTGCGCGCGATCGCCAACGCAAGCGCTTCCGGCGCCGCGTGCTCGGGACGCGCGAGCAGAGCGCGATGCAGCGACACGAGGACGTCCTGCGCGCAGTCCTGCGCGTCGTGCTCGGTCAGCCCACGCCGCCGCAGCGACGCGACGACACGCGCACGCAGCTCGGAGAGTGGAGGGTCGATGGACGGGAAGGGCGTCATGGTGGAACAGATTGCCGTGCAGATGCCTGACCTGTCGACCCTCTATCTGAAGAGCCGCCACGCGGTGACACCGGCAACGAAAGTGACGCAGGCCGCAGCGTCGTCGCCACGGCCTGCGTCCCTCTTTTCACATCACCCTCGACGCACCCTCTACCGCGCCGACAGTCCCTTCGCCATCCGCACGAGCCGGATGAACTCGGCGCGGTACCCGCGTGGATCATCGCTGCGGATGCTCTCGGCAAGCGCCACCACGTCGTCGAACGAGGCCGTGCCCGCGTGGACCGAGCCGCGCATGATCATCCCGAAGGAAGCCACGGCCGTCGCGAGGCGGAAGTCGTCGTCCATGCCGAGCATGTCGTAGAGGCTCCTCGCGTTGATGCTGATGACCTGGTCGACGAAGGGCAGCTCCATGAGCTGGCTCGTGTCGGCGTCGGGCTGCTTGTAGCGCAGCTTCACCGTGAGCATCTCGGGGCTGTCCGACACGACGACATCCGGCTCGGGCTCAGCCGCCGGCGTCTGGTACTTCAGCTCGTCGACGTCCGGCTGCCAGCCCGCGCCCGTCGGGATGACCTCGTACAGCGCCGTCACCGTGTGGCCCGCGCCGACATCGCCGGCGTCCTTGCGGTCGTCGTTGAAGTCCTTCGCCGCGAGCGCGCGGTTCTCGTAGCCGAGCAGTCGGTACGCCTGGACCTTCGCCGGGTTGAACTCGACCTGGATCTTCACGTCCTTCGCCACCGTTTGCAGCGTCGCACCGGCCTCCTTCATCAGCACCTTCTCGCCTTCGGCAAGACTGTCGATGTAGGCGTAGTGGCCGTTGCCCTTGTCGGCGAGCAGCTCGAGGTTGCTGTCCTGGAGGTTGTCGGTGCCGAAGCCGAGCACGGTCAGGAAGACGTTGCTCTGGGCCTGCTGCGTGATGAGCGAGTAGAGCTCGTCGCGCGACTGGGCGCCGACGTTGAAGTCGCCGTCCGAGGCCAGGATGACGCGGTTGACGCCGCCGTCGATGAAGTGCTGCGACGCGACCTTGTAGGCCTGGCGCAGTCCGGCTTCACCGTTCGTCGACCCGCCGGCGCGCAGTGAATCGAGCGCGCGCAGGATGACGTCCTTGCGGTCGCACGTCGTCGACTCGAGCGTCGTGCCCGACTTGTCGTTGTACGTGACGATCGCAACGCGGTCGTTCGCATACAGCGTCGAGACGAGCAGACGCATCGCCGACTTCAGCAGCGGAAGTCGATCGTCGGGCTTCATCGAGCCCGACACGTCGACGAGGAACACGAGGTTCGCCGCCGGACGCTCGTCCGGCTCGACGGCCTTCATCTGCAGACGCACGAGACGGTGGTCGAGCGCCCAAGGACACCAGGCGCCATCGACGCGCATCGCGATCGGCGACTCGGCCTCGTCGAGGAGTTCGTCGGCCCACGACGTGTCGTAGTCGAAGTAGTTGACGAGCTCCTCGATGCGGATCGCTGCCGGGGGCGGCAGGCGGCCGTCGTTGAGGAAGCGGCGCATGTTCGCGTAGCTGGCCGTGTCGACGTCGAGCCCGAAGGTCGAACGCGCATGGCGTGGATCGCGCGGCGAGACGAAGGGGTTTTCGTGGACGGGCGCGTAGCCTTCGCGCTGGATGGAGCGGACACGGATGTCGGCCTCGAGTTCGCGGCGTTCGCGTTCGGTGGGAGTGAACGGGGGCGCGAAGCGAAGGGCGAAAGCGTCGTCACCGCTGCGCGCGACGGGATCAGACGACACGTATCCCAGAGCCTGGAGCTGAGCGGCCATCTCTGGCGTGACGTCCTCGCTCACCGTGTTGGGTGCAGGCTTGGTCGGGGCCGTCGGTGTCGGAGTGGCCACGCCCTTCTTGGCGATCTTTGGTGAAAGTTCAGCGGGAAGCTCCGCTTCGAGCCGCTTCCCTGAGCGACCACGAGCACTCAAACCGCTGCTGCCTCCGCCTGCCACCGAGGGTTGTGTTCCAGCGCTCACGCTTTCTTCGTCGACAGCCTCATCGGGTGCTTGCAGCGCAAACTCGCCATGGCCGCCCACGTCGTACCCACCGTTCACGTTGAGCCCCTGGCGCTCACCGGAATCGCCGTCGAGGTAGTACCGTCCGCCGGCGAAGAAGGCCGCCGCGTCATTCTCTTCTCCATCTCGAAGCTCTGCTGCGCGCTCCGTCGTTGCTGGCGTGCCGACCGAAGGACTTGAACGCGCGGCCGAGCCAGCACCCCTGCCACCCTTGGGGTCGACGGTCGCAACGCTGTCCTGGTCGATGTAACCCATTGCTTGGAGTAGAGAAGCAAAGTCTTCGGACTGTTCGTCGCCAGAAGCATCGTCGACGTAACTGAGCGACTCGAGCATGGGCTCCGCGAACGCGTCGTCCGCGTCATCACTCAAGTAGCCGAGCGCCCTCAACTCACTCGACTTGACATACCCCACCTCCTCGAGCATGCGCCTCACGTCGACACTCGGCTCTTCGTTCGCGGCGCCATCACCACGCACGTTCAGTTCGCGAATGCGATCCATCGGCGAGGTGTCGTTCATCGCGATAGCCTCGCTCGACGCCTCCTCGATGGACGCGTGCGGCGGCGGCTCCGAGCCTTCGATGAACTCGTACGCCAGCCAGCCGAGCCCGACCGTCGCGGCAATGCTCGCGGCCATGCGCAGCCAGATGCTCGACGAGCCTCCGCCGGCACTCGCCGCCTTCGCCACTTCGTTCACCGGTGCGTTCGCCGCCGCGAGGATCTCGTCGCGTTGCGCGGTGTGCAACTTCGGCGGCGTGCCGTCGGTTGCGATCTCCGTCTCGAGCAGGCCGAGCATGGCGCGCAGCTCGTCGAGTTCGGCGCTCGCGTCGGGGGTGTTCGCGATGTAGCTGTCGACGTGCGTGCGGTCGGCGTCGTCGAGTTCGCCGAGCAGGTACGCGAGCATGCGCGGGTCGTCGGCGCTGGTCAGCGGGCCCGTCGGCATGGTCGCGTCGTTGTCGGGTGTGTTGTCGTTCGTGTTCGTCATCATCGTGTCTCCGGCATCAGGAGCGCGAGGTCGCCGAGGCGGGCGCGCAGCCCTTTGACCGCGTTGTGGAGCAGCACACCGACGTGATTGACCGTGATGCCCATGGCATCGGCCATCTCGCGGTAGCTCAGTCCTTCTTGGAACTTCAGCAGGAGCACCTGCTGTTGACGGTCGGGGAGTTCGCCAAGCGTGTCCCAAACTCGTTGCGTTGCTTCTCTCATCTGCAGCCCGTCGTCGGGTGGCGCGTCGGCGCCGATCTGCAGCGTAGAGGGATCGGTTGTCGTCATGCGTTTCTCCTTCCGGAGCACGTCGAGCGCACGATTGCGACACACCGTGAAGAGCCACTTCGCGACGTGGTCGGCGACTGCGCGGCGATCCGCGCGGCAGAGCTTCAGGAAGGTGTCTTGCACCACATCCCGAGCCCGCTCGAGGTCGCCTCCCAGCAGGGACGCGGCGTAGCGGATCAATGGCGTCTCGAAGCGATCCACCGCCTCGAGCACCCACGTGTCGTCATCAGCAATCATGGACGTGTCCGGCCGTATTCATCGGGGAAACGGACGAGGGGCGGTTGTCTTACGGAGAAGCCCGGATTTCGTGGGGACGCACGGAAACGACTGTACGGATCCCGTGGGCCGGACTTGCCGCGGCGACAGGAAGATCTCGCGTCACGAGCCGGACGAGCCGCACTGCGCGAACAACGGCCAACTCGCGTACCCCGCGGCCGCCCGCCTGCCGCGTCACCGCTCAGGAGTTGCTGAAAGTGAACGCCACCTTCCGGCCCCACGCGTGGTCGACCTCTTCCTCGCGAACATCGCCGATCGTCGCTCGCGCGATCACGCGACGCCAGAAAGCGATAGCGCGCACGTTGGGCGGGTGGGTTACGACTTCCCATGTTCCGGGGTGACGCGCAAAGCCCGCCGCCGCCTGCTCGGCCACACCCTTGCCGCGGAATGCGTGCACGACGAAGAACTCGAACACCGTCATGTCGGCCTTGATGGCATCGGGGTCGAACGCGCCGCGCGCGATGAGGTTGAACCCTGCGGGAGCACCGTCGACGAGGACGAGATACGGGAAGAGCACGTCGGGTTTCTGCCACCAACCTTGCTGCGTCACGCCTTGCGCGTCGAGCGACGTGACGCCGTCGTTGTCGATCAAGACACCATGGCGATTCGGCACACCGCCGTCGAAGACCGAGACGTCGTGCACATACAGCGGCCAGAGATTCCGGATGACGTGCGCGTCGCTGTCGTCGCTGAGCTTCAACTCCACCTTCATGCCGCGGCGCCCTCGGTCGGACGCCGGACAGCGCAGACGAAGCACGCAATGGCGACCGCAAACGTGGCGACCTTCACCGTGATGACGAGGCCATGCGGCAGACCCGATACGTCGCGCAGCGCGGTGCTCGCAACCTGCCCGACCACGCTGTAGTACATCCCGCCGCAGAGCACGCCCCACGCGCCTGCGAGAAGCCGACCCGCGTAGGGCTTGCCGCTCGACCACGCACGCGCCGCGAGCACGAGGAGCGCACCCATCAGGTAGTCGTCGACGTACGCAGGGATGTCGTCGAAGTTCGTGCGCCGACGGAGCGTCTCCACGATCGGCAACCCGACTCCAAACACGTACGCAGCCGTGACTTCGAGCGGGCGCGCCGTCACCAGACCGTGCTCGACACCAGCCGCCGCGCGCTCGCCTCGGCACCCTCGCTCGGCCAGGCTTCCACGCCGACGGGCTTGCGGTAGCCGAGGTCCCAGAGTTCTTTCAGCACGCGCCCGTAGGCGATCTCGCCCGTGCCTGGCTCGTGCCGACCGGGGTGATCGGCGAGCTGGATGTAGCCGACCTGCTCGAAGCCTTCGCGGAGGCGTCCGCAGAGGTCACCCTCGCTGATCTGCATGTGATAGAGATCCCAGTTGATCTTCACGTGCGTAGAGTCGACCTCTCGACAGATACGCACGGCGTCGGGCGATCCGTAGAGACAGTGGCCCTTGTGATCGACGCGGATGTTCATCGGCTCGACGATCAGCATGACGTCGTGCTCCTCGGCGATCGGCGCGGCACGCTTCAGCGCCGTCGTGACGTTGTCGTGCATCTCGCGCTGGGTCATCCCCGGCTGGTCGTTGCCCGCGACGACGGTCATCATCGGCGCTCCGATGCGCTGCGCGACAATGCACGCCTCACCGATCTCGCGTTCGACGGCATCGTGGTTCGCCGGGTCGTTCATGCCGGGCACGAACCCCCAGGCCGTGAACTGGGCGACCGACACGCCGCGCTCGTCGCAGGCTGCCTTCACGGCGTCGAGGTCTTTGTTGCGCCACAGCCAGAACTCGACGTGCTGGAACCCGAGGTCGGCCGCTGCATGGATGCGCTCGACGAACGGCTTGTCGCGGAACCACATCTCGATGTTCAGCGCGAACTGCGTGTGCTCGGTTCGTCCGATCTCCGACGTCGGTCGCTCTGCCGACTCGTCGCCGAGGCCCGATGCAACGAGCGGCGCGGCCGCGAAAGCGCCGAGCACGGAACGGCGCGAGAGAGGCGGGTTGGACATCGAAATACTCCTCAGAGACGCGGGGGCCGGCCAGCCTATCAGCAGCGCCGGATCCTGGAATCCGTTTCGGATCTGAGACCACCCGGCTCCGATCTCGGTCATCATGGTGACGCGTGCATCGGGCAGTGGTGCACCGCGGCCCATCCACGTGACGGCTCCCCGTGCCGTCAACGCCGTTTCGAGGAGAACTCCGTATGTCTCGTGCGCTCATGATCCAACTCGTCGCCGCCCTCGCGGCCGCAGCCGCCCCGCTCTCCGCGCAAATCGTCTTCGAGCCTCCGCGCGACGCTCCCGTCGTCAACTTCGGGAAGACGCAGATCGGTGACCTGAACGGTGACGGCGTGCCTGACGCCGTCGTCGGGACCTCGGCCGTCTTCCAGTTCGAAGCGGCATTCTTCACGGCGCTGATCGGCCAGGCCAACGGGACGTTCATCCCGATGGCACCCGCCCTCGCCTCGAACGCCAACGGCACGGGCATCGCACTCACCGACTGGAACGGTGACGGCTTCCTCGACGTCCTCCACACGGGCGCAGCGCAAGTCTTCACGCGTCTCGGCAACGGCGACGGCACGTTCAGCGGCTTCAACTCGTTCCCCGCCGGCAACTTCATCGCCGATCACCCCGTGGCCTTCGACGCCGACGGCGACACGCGCCCCGACCTCGTGGTCATCAACCCACCCGTCTTCCCGTCGTCGACGTTCGGCGGAATCACGATCGTGACGCGCCCCGGCGGCGTCATGACGACGCAGTCGATCTCGTTCGACACCAAGCCGACTTATGCGCATCCCGCCGACATGAACAACGACGGGCTCATCGATATCGTCACCGTGAACACGCAGAGCGGCACCGTCTCGTGGTTCGAGAACTTCGGGGGGACGTTCAGCAACGATCGCACGTCCGACATCGGCGGGCGCCCGGCACAGATCGCGATCGCAGACTTCGACGAAGACGGCGTGCTCGACGTGGCCGCCGTGGACGCCGACACCGACCTCGTGCGCGTCCACCTCGGCCTCGGCAACGGTTTCGTCGCGACCGAGGGCATCGATGCGAACGTGGGAGGCGTCGGCGTCTCACAGATCTCGGCCGGTGATTTCGACGACGACGGTACGGTCGACCTCGCGATTCTCGCCACGACCACCGATGACGTCACCGTGCTGCGTGGCAACGGCGACGGCACGTTCGCCATCTCCGACATCGTCTCGCTCGCCGGCAACGCCATCACGCTCAACATCGGCCCGCTCGCCGTCGCTGACCTCGACCTCGACGGGCGCGACGACATCGCGTTCTACACGGCGGGCGATGCCTCACTCACCACTCTCCTCAACTACACGTACGCGCCCGACGCACCGTTCCTCGACCTCGGGGAGTCGCTCGCGGGCACGAACGGTCATCCCGTCCACCTCGCCTCCGGAACGCTGCTGCCCGGCGAGCCCTACGGCTTCGAGCTGCGCGGCGGGCTTCCGAACAGCAACGCGTCGTATGTCGTGGGATTCAGCGAAGTCGGCGTCCCGTTCAAGGGCGGCACGATGGTGCCGTCGGTGGACGTGCTCATCACGCCGCTCCCGATGGATGCTCTCGGGGACATCGTGATCACCGGCAACTGGCCGACAGACGTCCCGTCGGGCTTCGAGTTCTGGCTGCAGTTCTGGTTCAAGGACAGCGGCGGCATCTTCAACGAAGCGGGTTCGAACGCGCTGCGCGTGACTGTTCCATGATGACGTGACGGACGACGCGTCGGCTCGTGAAAGATCCTCGCGAGAGACGACGCGCCGTTGAGCTTGCGGGGCGCAATGCGTGATGATGCGCGTGTGACCGCCAAGGACGCTTCACCCGATACGCACGAACCGCTCGTCGTCTCCGGCAGCGACGGGCTGCGCGTGTCCGGCGACGCAACACTCGAGCAGGGTGGCAAACTCTGGAAGCTGCTCGGCGCCGCGCTGGCGGACGGGACGGGCAACCTCTCGATCGACGTCGCCGGCATCAAGACGATTGACGGCGGAGGCGCGGCGCTCCTCATCGCACGAGCACGCGCCTACGAACAGCGCACGAGCAGCACCGTGACGTGGTCCGGCGCAGCACCGTCCGTCGCGGCCATGCTCGATCTCAACGACCGGGAGCTCGCGCCGCTCCCGCGCCGTCCGCGTGAGCGCTTCCTCGCGCAGATCGGTCGCGTCACATACGAGATCGGCGACCGGGCCGGGGCCGTGCTCACGTTCGTCGGGCAGCTCGCCGCCGCGACGTGGGCGTCGATCACGGGCCCGCGCAACGTCAACTGGCGTGACCTCTACCGGCTCGTCGAGCGCGCTGGCGCCGACGCCGTCCCGATCGTCCTGCTCATCAACTTCCTCGTCGGGCTCATCACCGCCGTGCAGGCTGCGTTCCAGCTCAAGCCGTACGGCGGTGACATCTTCGTCGCAGACCTCGTCGCCAAGGCGATGACGCGCGAGTTCGGTCCGCTGATGACGGCGATCATCGTAGCCGGCCGCAGCGGCGCGGGCTTCGCGGCCGAGCTCGGCACGATGAAGGTCTCCGAGGAGATCGACGCGCTGCGCTCGATGGGCATCTGCCACTACTGCCATCTCGTGCTCCCGCGCTTGCTCGCGCTCGTCATCGCGATGCCGGTCCTCACGGTGCTGGCGAACCTGCTCGGCATCGCCGGTGGACTCTTCACCGCCATGCTCTATCTCGATGTCACGATCCCGACGTTCATCCAGAAGACGCAGAGCGTGCTCACGCTTGCCGACGTCGGAACCGGACTCATCAAGAGCGTCGCGTTCGCGTTCGTGATCGCGCTGAGCGCCTGTGAGCGCGGGCTCGCGACGACCGGCGGCGCCGAGGGCGTTGGACGCAGCACGACGTCGGCGGTCGTCGGGATCTTGTTCCAGATCGTCTTCGTCAACGCGCTCTTCACGATCCTCTTCCAGGTCTTCGAAATCTGATGACGCCCATCACCGAAGACATCGCTCCGCTCGACCGCCACACCGATGACGTCGTCATCCGGGTGCATGATCTGTCGATCGGTTGGGGCGACTTCACGCTGCTCGAGGGCATGTCCTACGACGTGCATCGCGGCGATGTCTTCGTGATCCTCGGCGGATCCGGCTGCGGAAAGTCGACGATGCTGCGACACCTCGTCGGACTCGAACAGCCGCAGTCGGGCACGATCCACGTCGAAGGTGTCGGAACACCGAGCATGGTGATCGGACCGCCGCCCTTCGGGATCCTGTTCCAATCCGGCGCGCTCTTCGGATCGATGACGGTTGCACAGAACGTCGCTCTTCCGCTGCGAACGTGGACAGATCTCGAACCCGATGCCATCGCCGCCATCGTGCGCGCCAAGCTCGCGCTGGTCGGTCTCGATGGCGCAGAGAACAACTTGCCGTCCGAGATCTCCGGCGGCATGAAGAAGCGTGCCGGCATCGCACGCGCACTCGCATTCGAACCCAAGATCTTGTTCCTCGACGAACCGTCGGCGGGTCTCGACCCGATCACGGCTGTCGAACTCGACGAGCAGATCCTCACCCTGAGCAAGCACCTCGGCATGACGATCGTCATCGTCACGCACGAGTTGGCGAGCATCTTCAAGATCGCCACGAACTGCATCATGCTCGACAAGACTGCGCGCGGAATCATCGCGCGCGGGCCCCCACAGGCACTGCGCGAGTCGGCGAAGCAGCCGTTCGTGCAGAGCTTCTTCCGCCGCGAGGCGCTGGAGGACCACACGTGAATCCCACGAACCATTGGAAGCTCGGGCTCTTCGTGATCGGTGGCACAGCCGTCGCGTTCGCGCTCCTGATCTGGGTCGGCGCGTCCAACTTCGACCGCGTCACCGTGCCTGCGTTCACGTACTTCGACGAGTCTGTCCAAGGCCTCGACCAGGGCTCGCCCGTGAAGTTCCGAGGCGTGACGATCGGCGGCGTCACGCGCATCGGGATCGCGCAAGATCAGCGTCTCGTGCGCGTGCAGTTCGACGTCTACGCCGAGGTCATGAAGGAACTCGGGTTCGACAATCTCGAGCAGATCCTCGGCGAGTGGGGCAAGGGTCGCTTCGTCCCGCCGAACGTGCGCGTCTCGATCGCGTCGGCGGGAATCACGGGCCTGAAGTTCCTCGAGGTGGATGTGTTCGACGTCAACACCGTCAAGCCGCCGCCGGAGCTCGACTTCAACCCGCTCTGGAACTACGTTCCGTCGACACCCTCCACGATCAAGGGCCTCGAAGAGTCGCTCCGGCAGACGGCCGACGTGATTCCGCTCATGCTCGGCGACATCCGCAAGTTGACCGAGTCGGTGACGGAGATCGTCGACGACCCCGAACTTCGTAGCCTCGTGATGACCGCGAAAGACTTCGTCGAAGTGGCGAATGAGAAGCTCGCGACGCTCAGCGTGGATGGGCTCACGGCCGATCTGGGTGCAACGCTCGAGACGATCGAACGAGCTGCCACGACGATCGAGAGGACGGCCGTCGAAATGGGTGACGACACGTCCCTCACGCTCGAGGAGCTTCGCACGTCGACGTCCGAGTTCCTGGCCACTGACGGCACGCTCGCCACCACACTGGCGAAGCTCGACTCGGCGCTCACCACATTCGAAACCGAGCTCCGTGCCGCGGCGCTCGACGACACGACGCGCGCCGTGCGCGAAGCCACGGCATCAGTCACGGACGTCACGACGAACACCGGCCCGCTCAGCGACGACGCGCGCGCCACACTTGCCTCGCTGCGCCGCACGCTCGACGCCGTCCACGAGCTCGCACGCCTGCTCGAGCGCAATCCCTCCGCGTTGATCTCCGGGAAGTCGAACCCATGAACAGCTCACTCACGCTCGCGTGTGTCGCCCTCTGCACGCTGTCCGCCTGCAGCATCCTTCCCGAGCCGACGCCCGCGCCGCTCTACTTCATCGCCCTTGCCGACGATCCCGCGCCGGCACCCGAGACGAACACCTCGCCGACGCCGCTGCACCTGTCACCCGTCACCGCGGCACCCGCGATCGGCGAGCGGTTCGCGTCGTCGACGGGCAACGAGATGCGCTTCGACGACATGCAGCGCTGGCACGAGCCGCCCGCAGTGACGCTCGAACGCCGTCTCGGTGAGCGCCTCTTCGAACGCCTGGGCTACACCCGCGCGACGTGGACATCGACGCCCAAGCTGACCGTGCATCTCCAGCGCTTCGAGCTGGATCTCGATCGCAACGAGACGCTCGTCCGCGCGCACGTCGTCGTGACGGACGGCCAGCGCAACGTCCTCGTCGAACGCACGCTCATGTCGCGCTCGCCGGCTGCCTCACGCGAAGGCACGGACGTCGCCATGGCCATGGGCCGAACCCTCGACAGCCTCGTCGAGAGCATCGTCGCCCTCGTTCCGTGAGCTGCTGAAACTCGATCACGTGCTTCCGTGCGTCCACGGCACGGGGACGGGCTCGTTCGTCGTCGCCTTCTTCCACGAGACGCGCCCGACGAGCTTGTCGCCGATCGCCGTGCGTCGGAACGCCGCCCAGGCCCAGCGGAGCTTCGTGCGCGCTCGGTTGAAACGGAAGGCTGCGCACCACTCCCAGGGCAGCGCGAAGTCGCGCTTCGCGAATCGCGTCTGGCAGCGCGCGCGCAGTTTCATGAACGCCCAGCGCGTCAGTCGGCCCGACGGAAGCACGGCTCCGTAGGCCATGAAGAAGTACCACGTGATCTTCTTGTGCTCCTCGCGCCACTCGCGGAAGACGTCCCGATCGGGGCTCACGTAGTACCAGGGATGCTCGAGGTACATCGACTGCAGCCGCGTGTGGTCGAGAAGCGTGCGCGGCTCCGTGAGCGTGCCGTCGGCGATGAGCGTGTCCCAGAGCTCGGTGGCTGCAGCCGGCATGAACATGTACCAGCACACCTCGAGGTCGGGCTGAAGAGCGTGGACGCGGTGCAGAGTTTCGAGCGACTCGACGAGGTCGCTCGGCGTCTCGCCGGGCAGGCCCACCATGAAGTTCGCGGAGAGATGGACACCGGCATCGGCAAAGCGCGTGGCGAGTTCGAAGATGTCCTCGACGCGGACGTCCTTCTTGACGCGATCGGCAATCGCCTGCACACCGGTCTCGTAACCAACGTTGACGCCTTTGCAGCCCGACGCCACGAGCAACTTCAGCTCGTCGACCGAGAGGCGCATGAGCTGGTCGATCCGACCGTTGCTGTACCAGCTCATGCCGGCTTCGGCGTCGATGAGCTTCTGTGCGAGATCCAGCACGCGCGCCGGCGACGTGAAGAAGTTGTCGTCGTAGAAGACGATCGTGTGGATGCCGAGCTCTTTCACGGCCGCGAAGTGCTCGACGACGCGTTCGTTCTTCGTCGGGCGGAAGGTCTGCGTGAAACCCGGGATGCCGCAGAACGTGCAGCGGTGTGGGCAGCCGTAGCTCGAGATGTAGTTGAGGACGCCGTGGCGGGTGATGTAGTCGCGGTAGCTCGGGATGAGTTCGTAGGGAAGCAGGTCGCTCTCGGTCGGGTCGTCGAGCGGCACCTCTTCGTTGCGGTGCAGCACGCCGCGCTCGTCGCGCCACGTCACACCGCTGATGTCTGCCAGACTCTCGCGCGCCTCGAGCCGCTTCGTGATCTCGAGCGCCGGCGCTTCACCGCGCCCACGTACGATGACGTCGACATGCTGCGCCACGTCGTCGCGCTCATAGAGATGCGGGAGCAACGTCGGATTCCAGCCACCCCACACGCGTGGGACGCCGGGCCAGCGCTTCGCACTGAGCTCCGCGAGCGCGAGCCCCGACGGGATCTGCCCGCCACCAAGACAGCTGATGCCGACCCACAACGGCGCATGGATCTCGCGTAGCTCGTCCTCGACGCGATGGATCACGTTCTCGTCGATCAACCGAACGTCGTAACCGGCGGCGACGAGCGGGCGCGCCACGGTCAGGATCGACAGCGGCACCCCGAGCAGCTTGCTCTCGTCGGGGAAGTCCGGCTCGGCCCGCGGATAGAAGAGGACGACAGTGGATGGCATGGCAGCGAGCGTTGGCGCTTACGGAGCTGGTCAGAGGAAGTCGATATCGCCGAGCGCGAGGTAGAACGTGTCACGGACATCGTCGACGGAAATGTGTGCGGCCCAGGAGTTGGCAACGAATCGTATCCCGGTTTCATGTTCACGGAACCCGAGGTCGGCGAAGACGCGCATGTCTTCGGCGATCGTCGACGTCGACGTGACGAACCCGGCCAGCTTGTCCTGCCCGGCCCATGTGACGCACGCGGCCATCAATGCGCGCGACGTCTGCGCGTGGGACGACTTGTCGACGGGAGCCACCATCCACTCCATGACCGTCGCGACATCATCAGCAAGCCCGCCGCTGCGTACGACCGCCAACGCCGCCAGAGCACTCGTCGCGACGTCCCGCACGCAAACGAAGGCGTAGTGCTTGCCGGGGTCGAGCGCGTAGCGCCAGTGCAGGAAGGCGTGGTCGCGCACGACACCGAGCGCGACGTTGCGACGCCAGCGTGTCCAAAGTGCATCGACGTCGGCTGGCGCATCGAGCTGGATCATCGTCGAGCACCCCGCCGACGCGCACTGCTGGGCAAGCGCTGTGACATCGGTGTGCGCCAAGACGTCGACTTCACGCATGAACGAGTAGTCGCAAAGGCGCTCACCGATTCGAAAGTTTGCAAGCGAGGGGAAGCCCCACCCGATCCAGTTGCGATCCGCACCGCAGTACTCGTCGACCCACGAACGCATGAGTCGCGCGAAGACGCCGCGCCGCTTCAGGCCTGAACGCGCACTGGGGTCGACCATGTGATCGACAGTCTGGGCGCCGCGGGCCACCGTTCCGTCGACACCGTCGCGCGAACGCTGCCAAAGCCGCACGGGATAGCCGCCAACATGTCCAATGACGTGGCCCGACGTGCGACAGACAGCCACGCGTGACTCGAGCCCGTACGGATTCTCGAGGTATCGCCAGCGCCACTGCGCCGCGTCGCGCGCCCCGACGCCCTCACCGAAGACGCGATTGAACAAGTCGACGAGTGAGTCGACATCCGACGCACGACTATCACGAAACTCGTAGTGAGACTGCTGCTCCACTGTCACCCCCTGGCAACTGTCACCCCCTAGGCAACACCGCAACGTGCATGACGCCCAGCCCGTCGTACGAGAAAAGCCTACACGGTTTTGCGTGCCTCGACGGTCATCGGGATGACACGAACATCGATCCGGAAAACCGCGTAATGTCAGGGAACGAATGACGCTTCACTGCCTCGGATCTCGTCCGAGCCGATCTCACAGTCCCACGAGCCCGACCATGCCGCGCCGAACGCTCGCCTGCTCCTTGCTTGTCTCCCTCGCAGCGATTCTATGTCTCGCTGATTTCACTCGGGAACTCGTCCGCGCAGGATGGAGCGCAGCAGCACCGCGGCCGCTCTTCTACGCCATCGCTTGCAGCGCCATGGCGCTCATGACGATCAGCGACGCGCGCAAGAAGGCGTCACGTCGCACGCTCTCGAACTGACGTCATCGAGGCGCGCAGCAGCGGCGCCCAGACATCGTGCAGCGCCGCGTTTCCGAACCCGACGACGCTGAGCGGCGTGTGCGTGTCGAGCGGAGCGTCGAGTGGCGCGAAGTCGGCGTCGAGCACGACGACACCCGCCTCTTCGAAGATCAGCATCGTGGCGAGGTCGTAGGGCTTCGACGTGAAGTTGTCGACGCCGAAGGCGCGCGCGTACCAGCCGCGCAGGTCTGCGAGGAACCGGTAGCTCCCCATTGCGAGCGCGAGGAGCTGCCCGGCCGTGCAGAGCCACTGGTCTTCATACATCAGGCGCGGCTGGATGAGCTTGCGCGCGACGGCTCGATCGAACAGCTCGCTTTCGACGGCTGACGCAAGCCGTCGATCCGCGGGCAGGAAACGCGACACGCTGTAGAACCCGTTGTCGGGTGGAAGCGACGACTCGACGACGAGCGGCGCGCGGTCGAGCAGCACACCTGTCGCGACGTCGCGGCGTTCGATGGTTGCGCCGAGTCCGCGCACTGCGGTCGCGACGTGGAAGACGCGCGCGCTGCTCGTCGGAAGCTCCGTCTGCACCGCGACGTCGACGTGGCCGAGCCGCGTGTCGTCGCCATGGTCGCGCGCGATGCCGGTGAGCACGTAGGCCGAGCGCATGTCGTGCATCAGCGCGCGCGTTCCGTCGATCGGGTCGACGATCGCGCGCAAGCCCGGCTCAGCGCCCGAACCGTAGCGGCTGACACCGGGCCCCTCGACGATCAAGGTCGTCGGCGCGATGTGCGCCAACGCCTCACCAAAGCGGACAAGCGCCGCATCGGCGACATCATCGAGCGCGTAGCTGATGTCCCCCGCACCCTCGAGCCCCGGACGCGATGCGAGTTCGCGTGTCCCGCGCGCGGCCTCGAGCCTCGCCGCCACGGCCGCGCGGATCTCCTCGTGCGCGACACGCGTCACGCGCAGCAACTCATCGTTGGGAAGCTTCGTCATGCCGCGATGATAGGAGACGACGCGCCCGCTGCCGCGCGACTTCAGAAACTCTCGTCGAGCACCCTGAGCACCGAGCCGACGCCGAGGCGCGTGTTGTCGTTGTGAAAGAACACTGGCTGGATGAAGACTTCCAGCGTGTCGATGCCGAGGCCGAGTTCGGGCACGACGAAGTCGATGTCGACGATGCCAGGCGGATGCCGCACTCGCCTTTCTCGATCTGCATCGCAGCTGCGTCCGCAGTGTCACCGCGGCAACCTGCGCCATCCGATGCCACTGAGGGGTCAAGACGCCGCCGTCGCTGGTCGATGACAAGACTCCCTGGAGACTCTCGATGGCCACCCTCACCGCAGCGTCCGCGGGCGTCGATGCATGCGAGGCCGTCTCGCCGTCTTCGGACGACGAGCGCGACGCGGCGCTTCGGGCAGGGGCCGCGCGGCTCAAGCCCGTGCGGCGCTGCTCGCGTGTGGCTCTGTGGAGCTCGATCACGCTGATCGGGTTCGGCGGCATGTCACTGCTGTTCGCGCTCCTGAGCGCCGACCCCTCGGGCCTCACCGTCGGCGCCGTCGTCGTCGTGATCGGTCTCGTCGAGGCGCGCCTGCGCGGACAGCTCGAGCACGGCGATCTCCGCGCGCCGAAACGCCTCGCCCTCAACCAGCTCTGCCTCATCCTTGCCGCGACGGTTTACTGCCTCACGCGCCTGCTGGCCTCGCCCGAAGCCGTCTCCGGCCTCGTCTTCTCGCCCGAGACGTCCTCGGCCCTCGCCGACGCCGAGGGCTCGCTCGCCACGATGGGCGCTGACCTCGAGGTCATGGCCTCGAACCTCGTCAAGCTCGTCTACGGCTCGATGCTCGTCGTCGTCTGGCTCGCCCAGGGCCTGCTCGCGCTCTACTACGCGCGCAAGAGTCGCGCCCTGGCCGCCTACTTGGACGAAACGCCCGAGTGGGTTCGCGCCACGCTCGAAGCCCTCGACTGAGCGCTGCGAGCCTCCAGAGCCTCGGAGGTCACCAGGAAAAGAACGAAGGGACGCGCTCCTTTACGGAAACGCGTCCCCTCGCAGCCCGAGCATTTTGATGCCCGCGGCATATGTCTATCGGAGGATCAGCCGTCAGGCTGAAACAGCAGCCGGTGCAATTGCGGCCTGCGGTGCGGCCGCGGCCTCACGCGGCGCCGGTGTGATCGCGCGGTTGATCATCTGCTCGATCTTCTCGCGCACCAACGTCCGGTCGGCCTCGTCGAACGACGCGATCACTTCGGCGATCGAACGCTTGCCGTCGACGAGTTCGAGGAGACGCTTGTCGAAGTCGTCGAGCTTGTACGTCTGCCCGTTCTTCAGCAACGACACGACCTCGACGGGGTGCTGCACCATCTTCCCGTCGTCGCCCGGCGTGAAGTCGAGCGTCGCGTCGTAGTTGTAGGTGCAGCGTACGTAGCTATCGCCGTGGTTCAGGACGATCGATTGATCGTCGATCATCTCGCGCGAGATCGGACCGAAGCGGCCCAGCCCCGTGATCTTCTCGAGATCGTCGACCTTGAACGTGGCGTAGAGCAGGTAGGCACCGTGCGTGAGCAACGGCAAGTCGGAGCGAGCGCGGAAGCCCTCGTCGATCGCCGTACGGTCGTAGTACGGACGCCCGTCCTTGTGACGGTAGTCCCAGCCACCCGTTTCCGTGCGGAAGATCTCGATGTCGTAGCGATCGGGATCCGCGAACACGAGCGTGTCGGCGCCGAGCATGAACGTGCCGGCGTAGACGGAGATCGCGATGCGGTCGCGGCGCTGGTGGACGAAGTCGTAGGTGTAGTTCGCCTCTTCCGGCGTTTCGCCCGGGAAGCCGATGAACCAACTCACGCCGGCCTTCAGGCCCGAGTTGTGCATGTTCTCGAGGATGCGGTCGACGCGCGCGAGGTCGTTGCCCTTGTCGATCAGGTCGAGAACGCGCTGACTGCCGGACTCGAAGCCGAACTGCAGGAAGCGTCCGCCGCCGTCGTACAGCGTCTGGATGAGCTTCGGGTTCACATACGGCTTCTCGAACTTCGTTTCCGCGAACCAGTAGATCGGGAGGTTGTCGCCCTTGATGCCTTCGGCGACGGTGCGCAGCGTCTTCGGCGGTGCGAGGCTGTCCCAGAAGAGGAAGAACCGCACGCCCGTCTGCTCGTAGATGCCCTTGATGTCTTCATACACGAGTGACGGTTTGCGCATCCGGAAGTTACGCCGGAACGAATCGCCGCAGAACGTGCACTTGCCGTAGTAGCAGCCGCGCGACGTCTGGAGGTTCGCGATGCCCTCGGGGACGAGGTAACGCTCGAACGGGATGTCCGCGAAATCGGGCGGTGCGATCGTGTCGAGGTCGGGGTAGCTCGGCGGCATCGGGCTCTTCTGGATGACACCGTTCTCGTCGCGCCAGATGGCGTTCGAGACTTCTTCGATCTTGCGCTTGCCCTCGAAGTGCTCGATGAGCTCGACGGCCGCGTCTTCACCTTCACCCGGCATGCCGAAGTCGATGACGTCGAACAGCGCGGGATCCTTGAAGAGGTTTTCCTTGTAGTCATTCACCGTGCAGCCGCCGATCGCGATCGGCACGTTCGGGAAGCGCTGCTTGAAGCGCTTGGCGAAGCGCAGCCCTTCGAAGAACTGGAACGTGAACGGCATCGTGATGAAGACGGCATCGGGCTCTTCGTCGAGCACGCTGTCGAGCACGTTGTTGAGCGCCTCGTCGACGGGGTCGCCGCCGAAGGTCTCCAACGTGGCGAGGTTGTTGCTGACGAAGTCGTCGGCCTCGGGCTCGTACAGCGGACTCGCCGCGTAGAGGAACCGGATCATCGAGGCGAGCGTGTCGAAGGCCTCGTTGAACTTCGCGTGGTCGTAGAAGCGCTCGCCGTCTCGCATCAGCGCGACGGCCTCCTCGGCTTCCTCGAGCGCCTTGCGCGGGATCCCCGCGATCGGAGCGAGGAAGCGATAGCGCCCGAACTCGTCCTCGGTGAGCGAGCCCTTGTCATTCAGCTCGTCGAACCAGTTCTTCACCATGTCGGCGTAGTGCGACAGGCGTTCCTTGCGAACGAGGAAGTCGAAGACTTCGGCGTTCAGGTCACGGACCTTCGTCTCGTACCCGGCGCCACGGAGGCAGCCCTGGAGGACGGCGAGGCTCGAGAACGGGATCGTAGGAAGGGTGCGGTCCGGTGGGTAGACGAGCAGAACCTTCATCGGTGATCAATCTTGGAGAACAGGGGTGGTGGCGGCGTGCTTGCGGCAAATGCTCTTCGCTCTTTTCGGCCGAATGGGCCGTCGAGAGGAGGTTGTTTGCTCGGAACGCGCCACCCGTGCTGGGTGGGGAGAACCGGTGACGTTACCACGATCAGGATAGCGGGTGGGGTGCTTCGGCGCTGGCCGTGTCGGATCCAGCCGACCTGGCTATCCGTTGCTCTCCCGGCGAGACGAGCACAGCGGCCCAGAGTGCGACGAGTCCGAACGTACGAACGCGGGCGTCGAGCTCCTCGGCGCCCCACGCTCCCATCGGCGGGACGAGCGCCACGAGCGCGAGTCCCCCCAGCAGACGAGCCGTGGGCGAGGTCGCACGGAGCGTCCACCAAAGCCACGCGACCGACGCGAAGATGAGGTGGTGCGGCCACGTCACGCTCGAGACGACGAGGCTCGTGACGACACCGAGCGCGATCAGCCACGTTCCGCTGATCTGCCCGCGTCGGGCGACTCGCTGGACCGCCACGGCGCTCGCCCCCACCACCAGGATCGCGACACCGCGGACGGACCACAGCGCAGCCGCGGCGCGCCCCTCCGCGAGCAAGGCCCGACTCGCGAGTCCGTTGAGCGAGAGGTTCCAGGTGTGCAGCGCGTTATTGAACGCTCCCTCGTCAACGACCGCGTAGCCCAGCCGTGGAAGCGCGCTCTGCACCCAGGCGAGGTGCACGTCGATCCCGAGCAATGCCAGCGCCCCCGCCGTCACCAGTCCCCACCCGACCGCGGCACCGACGACGACGCGCCAGGCCCCCGCCGCGGCCGCCAACGCGACGATCAGCGCCGGCGATGTCTTCAGGACCACAGCCAGGCCGAGCGCGAATCCAGCCGCGAACGGAACGCGTCGCCACGCCATGGCCGCCACGAGGAGCGCCGAGGTCGTCGCCACGTTGAGCGAGTTGAACCACAGCGACAGCGCCGTCGCCTCGAAGAACCCGAAGATGGCCAGTGCGACAGCCGCCGCCGCCAGCCACCCGAGCCGTCGCGGCGCCAGGCCGCGCGCGAGGGCCGCGCACATGGCGAGGCAGCCGACGAGCAGCACGACATTCACGGCGAGCCAGCGCTGGTACGAGGCGCCGTAGTCGTCCGACGACGTCAGCCCGACCACGGCCGCGGCCGCCGGCTGCGAGGCGCTGAACGGCGTGTGCTCGCGTCCGGTCCGGCGCCCGATCGCGTCGAGCACAGCGGTCTCGAAGGGGTCGCCGCCCTCGCGCTGGGCGACGTCGGCGGCCCAGAGAATCTGGTGGTCGCTCTGGGCCCAGGACCCCGGGATCGTCAGCTGCTCCCACCACCCGGACTTCGCCGCCAGGGCCACGATGGCCACGAGCACGACGACCAGCGTCAGGCCATCGCCGTGGCGCGCCTCACCGTCGCTGGCCGGCAGCCTGCTCAGTGGGTGACACCCGCGCCGAGTTCGCGGGCCCGGGCGTCGAGTTCCTCGAGCGCCTCGACCGGCACGCCGGGATCGAAACCGCGCGCCACGAGCTGCTCGACGAACGGCTTCGTGGAGACGTTCGAGACGGCGCCCTTCGCGAACTGACAGCCACCGAGCGCGCCAAGCGCCGCGTCGAAGCTGCGGCAGCCGGCATCGAGCGCCGCGTCGATCATGGCGGCCTGGTTGTCCGGCGTGACGTGCAAGTGCGCGCCGGGCACCGGCAAGGATGTGTCGCTCGCAACCGCGCGGTAGACGTCGGCGATGATCTCGGGCGTGGCCTGGGCCGTCGTGTCGGCGAGCCCGACACGGTCGACACCCGCACCGTGCAGTCTTGCCGTCCAGTCGCGCACCTCCGCGGCGTCGAACGCGTCGCCCTCGTTGTTGCCGAACGCCATCGAGATCGTGACGTACATCGTGCGTCCGATGTCGTGCGCGCGCAGTGTCATGACCTCGATCGCGCTCAACGACTCGTCGCGCGTCTGGCCGATGTTGCGCTTGCTGAACGTCTCCGAGAGGGAGAACGGGAAGAGCACTTCGTGGATGCCGTCTTGCGCGAGGAAGCGCTCGAAGCCGCGCTCGTTCGCGACGAGCACCGTGAAACGCACGTCGTCGGGCGCCTCGATCTGCGCGCGCAGCTCGTCCGTGTCGGCCATCGCGGGGACGCGCCGACGCGACACGAACGAGCCGATGTCAAGCTGCTTGAATCCGACGTCGACGAGGCGCTGGATGAAAGCCACCTTCTCGGTGGTCGGCACGACGTGTGACAGGCCTTGCCATGCGTCACGCAGCGTCTCGACGATCTCGACGCGCTCTGCAATCACAGGTCGTCGTCCTGGATGTCGATGCCGAGGAAGCCCAGCGGCAGGTCGACGAGCTCGAGCGGGTCGATGCCGACGGCCACGCCGATGAGGAGAATCTGCAGGTCGAGACCGAACTCCGTCGCGCCGTAGTCGGGTCCGATGCCACCTTCGACGGTCGCGTCGGCGAGGCTGGCCTCGAGACCGGACTTCGACTCCAAGCCGAAGGGCAGACGCGGCGTGCGGCGGCCGCGCGGCCCCGGCAAGCCGACGTAGATGCTCGCGTAGCTGCCGAGGAAGACGTCAGCGACGTCGGTGGCGCGCACGCCGATCCCGAAGCCGGGGCCGAGACGCACACGAGCACGCACGATGTCGAGCACGTCGAGGATGCGGTTCGGGATGTACATCGCGATGTCGTAGAGACCACCAGCGATTCCACCGCCGTCGTCGTCGTCATCGAAGACGGGCGTTTGTACGGATGGGCTAGAGACGCCCGCTGCGAGCGTCGGGCGATGTTGTGAGTTAGCAGCGCAGGCGGCGAGCAATGTGGCAAGAAGCACCGCGATCACGAAGCGTGGCATTTGGGACTCCGTCCAGTGAAGAGATCGAACGCGGCCAGGGTAACGCTTGAAGCCGGAACTTCCTGCGATCCGCGATCGCGTGGGGACACGCCCACGAAGAAAATGTCAGAGATCCGGTCGGCGGGAGACCAATACAAGCACAGGCGCTCGCTCCTTCGGTGAGCGTTCCCCATGCCACGGAGGAAGCATCCATGTTGCACCGTTCGTCGCTCTTGCGGACAACCACACTCTCACTCATCGCACTCTCCCTGTTGTCAATCGGCGTATCGCAGGCATCCGCGCAGGAAGTGCTGATGCGTCTCGGTGGAAGCGGATACTACGAGTTCTACGACCCCAATGTCGGGCCCGCCGAGTCGGCACACCTCGGCGAGCCACTCTTGATGAATCTTCCGCAGGGGCGAAGCATCGTGGGCGCTTGGCTGATCGATCGGGACGCGGGGCTCTACGGACTCATCACGAGCAACGGGCAGTCGAGTTCGGCGCTCATGCAACACACATTCGACCTGAGCACGGGCACGGTCGATGCCGGGTGTGCCATCGCGAGTGGTGCAAGCTACAACAACGTCGTCGGCGTGGATCGCGTCGATATGACATTTCCGGAAGGCGTTATAAAACCGTCGTGGGTCGTCTCAGAAAACGGGACGCGCACCGTGCTGACGACCTGCGCCTTTTCGGGGACGCCGTCGTCGCAAAACTCGCCATTCTCCGGTGAACACGTCACTGTGACCGGGCCGTCGGGAAGCCCTATCACCGCAGGACCAGAGGCTCTCATGTATCTGCCCGACGCGAAGACGCTTCACCGCGAGACGTTCTCGACGTTCCCCACGCAGAAGACGAGCTGGACGTTCAACTTCGATGGCGCCCACGACATGCTGAAGTGGGGTAATGAGGTTTTCGGCATCCAGTATTTCGTCTCCTTGGCTGGTCCGCATGCGCATTTCACTTGGTACTTGAACCGCGCCACTCTTGGCGCTTCAGGGACGGAGTCAGAGTGGAGTCAGGTCGGCACGCCGATCTTCGACTACGAGACCTTCTACTTCGAACCCGACCACAGCTACTTGTTCATGCTGAGTGATATGGATGTCGCCGCCTCTGACGGTACGAGCATGACGAGCGTCGCCGTGTCGTGGGACGATGTTCATTGGGCTCAGAGCTACCGCGTGTTGCGACGCCCGCAGGGTTCGTCCACCTCACCAACCGCGATCTCGGGCTGGCTGACGGCGACGTCCTTCACCGACTTCTCGGCGACAGCCGGTTTCCTCTACGAGTACTTCGTGGAAGGCGCTGTCGATGAGAACGACTCAGCCACCTACGTGATGAGCGACGGTGACATCGGCTACCGCTGCACGAGCGCCCCCACGTTGACCGCACTGCAATCGAAGGCGCCGTGCGCTGGTGACGACGTGACATTCACCGCGATCGCCGATGGAGGCTCTCACGCCCTTGCCTACGAGTGGAAGCATGACGGCGATGTCATCGCGGGTGCGACATCCGACAAGCTGACGCTGACGAACGTGACTGGGTTGGACTCAGGCACCTACTCGGTCGTCGTGACGTACGCCAGCGGCTTGTGCGGATCTGCAACCTCGACCGCGACTCTCGATGTACTCGCAGATCCCGTGACGGGGGCATCTGCAACGCTGGGAACGAGCACGAGCAAGGTGACGATCTCGTGGAACGCGGTCGCCGATGCGTCCTACTACCGCGTCGATCGTTCAGACGATGCGAACGGCCTGAACCGCAAGGCGATCTCCGACTGGCTCAGCTCCGCGACGACATGGTTCGACGATGACCTCGATGGCGTCGACGAGCCGATTCCCGGTCACTGCTACTACTACACGATCGTCGTCGGTGACGACGCCAAGGACGTGTGTGGTGAAAGTACGGCCGTCGCCGGACTCCGTGCGCTGTCACCGCCAAGCACCACGTACGCCACCGACGGTCAGCACAGCTCGTTCGTCGAGATCCAGTGGGCGCCTGCCGAGGGCGGTGTGCACTACCAGATCCTCAGGAGCACGGTCGACGACCTTGAAACGGCCAACCGGATCCACACCGTCGAATGGCTCGAGCTTGGCGACATCGACGACAGCGGTCCGACCGCGACGCCGTTGGTCTTCCGCGACTACTCGGCCGTGAGCTTCGTGAACTACTTCTACTGGATCCTTTCCGGACCGGGCGGCGCATCGGCAAACGAGATCGCGCTGAAGGCGTCCCTCGCCGGGATGTCGGAGCCCGGCTTCCGCACTTGCGAAGACCTCGCGACGACAGGAAGCTGCACCCCTGACGGTGTCACCCTCACGAACGATCTTGGCGCCGTACTGGTGATCGTTCTCGACCGCTCGCAACACATGGCGAACGACTGTGCAACCTCGCTCGCCACAGCAATGGACGACATCGAGAACTTCTCGCTCATCTACCCGGAGGGCCGCATCGCTGTATGGACGTTCTCGGAAACGTGCGTCTCGAACTTGACCGGTGGGTACACGAGTCGTGAGCACGCCGAGTTCGTCGTCGATTCCCTTGCAGACGCGGAATGTGTCGGCACGGCGCCCCTTGCCGACGCCCTTTGGATGGCGATCCAAGACCTGCGTGCGTGCACGCTGTTCGCGCCGGATCTTGATCTGCACATCAGCCTGCATACTGCGGGTATCCGCGACTCGTACGTGCCTGGTGCCTTCATGGATGGAAAGCCCGACGCGACGTCCGGAAGCGATTGTTCAAGCTTCGAGCCCATCGGTGTCGCCTGGCAGTCTTGGGTGTGCGCGACGATCAACTCGCCCCACGCTCCGACTGTCAACGTCCACAACTGGGTCTCGACGGATCCGATGGTGACGAACACCGCGCTCTTCACGTCACTCGCCGCTCAGACGGGCGGGGTTCACGACGAGATCCCGACGGGCTCACCGCCGAGCACAGGGTTCTTCCCCGACTGCAACGGCAACGGTATCGACGATGATCTCGATGTCGCTCTCGGTACCAGCGCCGACTGCGACGGCGACGGTGCGCCCGACGAGTGTCAGGCCGCACAGGACTGCGACCTCGACGGGATCCCCGACAGCTGCGAGATCGTCCAGGGGCTCGACGCCGACCTGAACGGCAACGGCCTGCCCGACTCGTGCGAAGGCCTGACGCTGACTTTGCCGTCGGCGTCGGTCGCCGGGCTGCCGCTCTCGATGCAGGTCGTCGAGGGGAGCCCGAACTCGCTGGTCGTGTTGGTCGCCGGGTTCGTCGAGGGCTCGATCCCGACTCCGGGTTGCCCGGGGACGTCGATCGGTATCGCGGACTTCGCCTCGTACGGCGCACCGCTGCTGATCTTCCTCCCGACGGACAATGCTGGGCAGATCGGCCTCGACATTCCGATCCCCGCCTCCGCGTCGGGAGTCGAAGTGCTGTTCCAGGTGGTCGACCCCGGCGCGTGCGCGCTGGATGACGTCGAACGCGTGATCCTGCTGTAAGGCTTGCGGCATCGGTCAAGCCCGCGGCGCGTACCGAACGTACGCGTCGCGGGCTCTTTGCGTTGCGATGACGGGCCCGCTGAGTGCGGCCGTCGAAGACAAGACACTCTCACCTTCCTTGCGCTACGTTGTGTGGCTCCCCGCACGCCCCTCGACGCCGGCCGATCATGTCCACATTCGTCACCTCGTTGTGCCTCGCCCTCACCCTCGTGGCGGTCGCGCCCGCCCAGGACGACGCCCCGCCCGAGCGCAACGCCGAGCTCGCGCAGTTCCTCCAGGTGCAGCACGACTTCTGGCTGCGTCGCAGCCCCGTCACCCAGTCCTACCGCGGGCTGAAGACGAACTACGGCAAGTGGGATCGCGTCACCGACGCATGGGCCCGCATCGGGCGCGACGCGGCCGAGGTTCAGCTCATGCTGCTCGACCGCAACTTCGGTGAGACGGAGCTGTCGGCGTCCGACCAACTCGAGCTCGACCTCTGGAAGGCATCGCTGGAGCAGCGGGTCGTCGACTACCGCTGGCGCGAGCATCGCTTCCCGGTTCACCACCACCGCGGCCTGCACACGTTCGTCCCGCAGTTCCTCTCGTCGGTGCATCGCATCGACGACATTTCGGATGCTGAAGCCTACATCGAACGGCTCGGTGGCGTCTGGCCGATGTTCCGCGAGCAACTCGTCACGCTGCGCGACCGCCAGGCACGGGGAGTGCTTCCGCTTGCCGCGGGCTTCCCGAAGATGATCGCCGCGTGTCGGAACGTGCTCGCGGGGGCGCCGTTCGACGGCTCGAAGACCGACTCGCTGCTGCTCGCCGACTTCCGGCGCAAGGTCGCCGAGATCGTCATCAGCGACAAGGACCGCACGCGCCTGCTTGCCGCGGCCAACGACGCGCTGCTCCAATCGGTCTTGCCGGCCTACCGGCGCATGATCGACTGGCTCGAGGCCGCGCAGGAGAACGCGACGAACCACGGCATCTGGAACCTCACGGATGGCGACGAAGCCTACGCCGCCGCCCTCGCCCATCACACCACCACGAACCTTTCGGCCGACGAGATCCACGCCCTCGGCCTCGAGCACGTCGCGCGCATCCACGACGAACTCGACGCCATCGCCGAGCGCGTCGGATTCACGGGCACACGCGCGGAGTTCTTCGAGCACCTGCGCACGAGCGACGACTTCTACCTCCCCGACACCGACGAGGGTCGCGCCGAGTATCTCGCGCGCGTGCACGCCGTGGTCGACGAGATGCGCGCGGCGCTTCCGTCGCTCTTCATCACGCTGCCCGAAACGCCGCTCGTCGTGAAGGCCGTCGAGGCGTACCGCGAGAAGGCCGCCGGCAAGGCCTTTTACGAGCGTGGGTCGCCGGACGGCTCGCGCCCCGGCACGTACTACGCGAACCTCTCGAACATGCGCGACATGCCGACGTACCAGCTCGCCGCGCTCGCCTACCACGAGGCCATCCCCGGCCATCACATGCAGATCTCGATCGCCCAGGAACTCGACGACGTCGCGGAGTTCCGACGTCACGAGATCTACACGGCCTACGCCGAGGGTTGGGCGCTGTACTGCGAGGAGCTGCCGCGCGAGATCGGGATGTACGACGACCCGTACGACGACGCCGGACGCCTCGCGATGGAGCTCTGGCGTGCGTGCCGGCTGGTGGTCGACACGGGGCTGCACGCGAAGCGTTGGACGCGCGAAGATGCCGTCGAGTACCTGCGTGTGAACACGCCGAACTCGCTGTCCGACTGCGAGCGCGCGATCGACCGCTATCTCGTCATGCCGGGGCAGGCGACGTCGTACATGGTGGGCAAGCTGAAGATCGTCGAGCTGCGTGCGAGAGCCGAGGAAGCGCTCGGCGACGCGTTCGATCTCCGCGAGTTCCATGACGTCGTCCTGCGCAACGGGTCGGTGCCGCTGTCGTTCCTCGAGCGCATCGTCAACGAGTGGATCGCATCGAAGGGATGACCGCCCGTTCGACACCGTCGTGTCGCTGACGACGACGACCTCGCTGAACCCCAGAGACCTCCGCTGTGATCGAACACCCCGACACGGTTCACCTCGTCCCTACGCCTCCGGTCGACGACTTCGACGCCGCCGAGGGCACGCTGCGGATGCAGCTCATCGTTGCTCAGCAGCGCTTGGGTGCGGCCGGCGGACGCCTCGTCCTCGATCTCTCCGGTGACGACCGACCGACCTGTCTCGACGCGCTGCACCTGCTGCTCGAGTGGCTCGACCCGCGCCATGTCCACACCCACGTGCTCGGGCCGCCGCGCGGTGACGAACACCTCTACCCGCCCTTCTGGCGCTACTGGACACGCCTTCCGCGCAAAGGAGACATCGCGCTCTTCTCGCGCGCCTGGACGATGCGCGCCGTCATGAAGACCGTC
This sequence comes from Planctomycetota bacterium, assembly GCA_029259745.1. Taxonomy (GTDB): domain Bacteria; phylum Planctomycetota; class B15-G4; order B15-G4; family B15-G4; genus OFTM221. The sequence continues at coordinate 258,129 of JAJDEO010000063.1, read as the reverse complement.
GCGCGCGAGTGGAAGAAGAAGCACCTTGCGCGTCGAATCGAGTCGATCGAACGGTTCGAACGGGGCCTCGTCGACGACGGCGTCGTCGTGCTGAAGGTGTGGTTCCACGCGCCGCCCGACGTCCGCAAGGCGCGCCGCGCGAAGCACGGCGATCGCAAGCCGTGGCGTCTCGACGACGTCGACGAAGAGATCGCCGAGAACCGCAAGCGCTTTCGCGCGGCAGCCCTCGAAGTGCTCGAGGCGACGAGCCACGAACACGCACGCTGGCATGGCCTCGTGACGACCGACCGCGACGCGACGTTCATCGCGTTCGGCACGCTCGTCCTCGATGCTCTGACGCGCGCCGCCGAGATCGTCGAGTTGGAGCGTCGCGAAGAAACCACGCTGCCTCCCGCGCCTTCGAGCGACGCGCCGAGCCTCGCGACGCTCGACCGCATGGTCTCGGTCGATCGCGCGACCTACGATCGCAAGCTCGACCGACTTCACCGCGACCTCCACGATCTCTTCGAGAAAGCAGCGCGCAAGGACGTCCGCACCGTCGTCGCCTTCGAGGGCGGTGACGCTTCCGGCAAGGGCGGCGCGATCCGGCGCCTCGTCCGTCCGATCGACGCACGCGACTACGACGTCGTCCGCATCGCCGCGCCGACGCCCGAGGAACTCGCCCATCACTACCTCTGGCGCTTCTGGCGACAGGTCCCGCGTCGCGGCCAGGCCGTCGTCTTCGACCGAACGTGGTACGGCCGCGTGCTCGTCGAACGCGTCGAAGGCTACGCCGAGGCGAGCGAGTGGCAGCGCGCCTACGACGAGATCAACGAGTTCGAGGCGGAGCTCATCGACGACGGCACGGTCGTCGTGAAATTCTGGCTCGACGTTTCACCCGACGTGCAGCTCGCGCGCTTCAAAGCCCGCGAGGCCACGCCGCACAAGCGCTACAAGATCACGCCCGACGACTGGCGCAACCGCGAGAAGCGCCCCCAGCACGACGAAGCCGTCGAGGACATGCTCGCACGCACGCACACGGACGCCGCGCCGTGGACCGTCGTGTGCGCCGACGACAAGCTCCACGCACGGATCGCCGTGTTGCGCACGGTCAAGAATGCCCTCGAGCGCGCCTTCTGAGCGGCGTCAGTGGTCGCTCGGCGGCTCGCGGCGATCGAGACGCCGCAGCGTCGTTCCGTCGACGACGAAGAGGTCGCCGCGCGTGTTCCAGGCCGCAGACTGAGGCGCCGTGCACGAGATCGCGCCTTCTTCTTCGGACATGCCGATCGTCGCCACGGGGCGGTCGAGTTCGTCGAGGATCGTGACGCGCCCGGCGGCCTCGGCCACGGCGAGGAAGCGGCCGCGGATCGACAGCGACACGGGTTCCTGCAGGCGGCGCGCGACGACGGCGAGGTAGCGCCCGTCGAGGTCGAAGGCCTGGATGCGGCCGTCACGATCGGCGACGAGCAGGTGCGGGTAGCGGCCGCGCGTGTCGATGACGAGTCCGCTCGGCGAGGTGAACTGGCCGAGTCGATCGCCGGGCTCCCCGATCGCCAGGTCTTGGGCGCCCTGGGCGTCGAAGCGGCGCACGATCCCCGCCGCGCCATCGCTGACGAAGACCGCGCCGTCTTCCGACACCGCGACATCGGCGGGACGCCAGCCGTCGCTGGGCGGCGTGAGCGTCGAAAGCACCGCCCCGGTCATCGCGTCGACAGCCATGACGCGCGTCGAGTCGGCCGTCGCGCACCACACGACCCCGCCGTCTTCGGTCGCGCGATACGCAAGCGCGTGGATCGCGTCGGCGCCCGTGTCGAGCGATCGCAACACCGCGCCCGACGTGCCGTCGATGACATCGATCCGGTCGGCTCGCGCGACGAGCAGCTCGCTGCCCGCGCCCAGAGCAACGGCGTGCGCCGACGAACCACCGTCCCATTCCGCGCTCGCGTCGTACTCGTGCTCGAGCTCGTCGTGGCGCTTCGCATCGGGCCCACCGGCCAACACGATCCCGCCGGGGATCGCCTCGCCCGGATCAACCCGCGTGCCCGTCGGGCGGAACGTGATCGTGACGGACGTCTCGCGCGGCGGGACCTTCTCGGGGTGCAGCGTGTACGGCGTGTCGACACCCTGCATCGAGTTGCGCTCGAACAGACACGCGCCGCGCCCGTCGAGGTAGATCGCCGCAAGGTTGCCCTCGATGTCGGCCAAGTAGCGTTCGACGTCTTCGAGTCCGCGCCGGATCTGCGCCCAGCGACTGCCGACGTAGATCCACCCGCGTCCTTCGAGCGGCTCGCCACTTGCGAGATCGATGAGCATGTCTTCGAGCGGCACGGCCTGCTGTCGACCGTCGTCGTCGATCCACTCGATCATGATGTCGACGAGTTCGCCGTGCGCCGGCTGTGTCACCCACGCCGTGCGGTTCTCGTTCGTGTAGTCGTACGACATGCCCGCGCCCGCGACGAGGCCGATCGCCTCGAGGCAGCGGTTCACGAGCAGCGGCCGCGCACGCACCATGAAGATCGACTCGTGCACCTGTCCTTTGTCGGTGACGATCAGATACTCGATCGGATAGGTCAGCGAGATCTTGTCGTGGATGACGCCGGCCCGCGCGCGCACGACGCCGTTCTCGATGTCGAGCACGAGCCCGTGCTCGCTCAGCAGCTCCTCGTGCGCACTCGGATCGGCGGCGAGTTCCTCGGCCGACGGCAGCGGCGCCTCGAACATCCAGTACGAACGCGACCGACGTTGAGCCTCGGTCGGCTCGTCCGTCGCGTCCTGCGGGACGATGAAGGCGGCCAGGGCGATGAGGACGAGCAGCAGGCGGAGGGTCATGGCCGTAATGTAGCCGCGCCGCCCCCGCGAGAAACGCGTTCGGCGAGCCTTCGCGCGTCAGTTCTCGCAGATGACGAACTCAAGACCGTTCGAAAGCGCGAGCCCGCCCGACTGCGTGGCGTCGAAGGAGCCGTACTGGAGCATGGCGCCGAAGCCTGCGAACTCGACGTCGGGCGGAATCACGGCAGGCAAGATCGCCGCGCCCGAGCCATCGAGGTCGAGCGGGACGAAGAGCGCGTCCGTGGGGTTTACAAGCAATGTGCCTCCGCGCAACGGGGCATCGAAGCGCGCGAAGCCGACGATGAGCAGGCCGCTCGTCGACGGTGTCCCGCCAGCGAGTTCGATCGAGAAGGCTTCGCCGAGAACGGCGTCGACCGCGGCCGAGAGCGCCAGCCCGACCAACGGCCCGGCTGCACCGTACGTCTCGACACCACAGATACGCGCAGTTTCGTCGCCCGCGATCGTCGATTGCCCGGCGGGGTCGAACGCCGTGACGCGCCACGTGAGATCGGCGCCGACCAAGCCCTGCGACGTCGCCACGGGCACACCGGCCGCGCGGTGCACGTAGCCACCGACGTGCGGCATCGCGACGTTCATCGACGTCAGCTCACCGGACTTGTCGGCCTCGAGCGTCAGCGTCGCCATGGCGTACGTGATGCCATCGTCGACAATTGCATCCGTGATGAGCGCGCGCAGCGGAATGCCAGCGTTGACGTCGTCGAGGCGCACCGTCGTCGAGCCAGGCGTGATGCGCAGGATGCGCGGCGGTTGCGTGTCGACAGGGCCGACGTTCTTGTGGAACACGTTGCGGAAGGGCAGGAACTCACCTTGCACGGAGACGAGGTCGTAGGCGCCGTCATCGTTGAAGTCACCGAGCGCGAGGTCGAGTGTCGCATCGACGCCGACGTCGAACGCACCCGGGACATCTGTGAGGAACCCAACACCGAACGTACCGCTGTTGAGCAAGAGCTTCTCGGGTATCAAGGGCTCGAGGACGGAGAAGTTGAGCACGCCCACGAGGACATCGAGGTCACCGTCGTCATCCGCATCGAAGTAGGCGAAGTCGTTCTCGTCGTGCGCGTTGGGTCCCGCGATGGCGGCCAGCGACGGCGGACGGAACTCGAGCACGCCGTTCTGCGCGAGCGTGTTCTGCACCGCGGCGTCCCGGAAGCCCTGACCAAAGTTCATGAGCATCGCGTCGAAGTCGCCGTCCCCGTCGAGATCGCCGTACTCGGTTTCGTAGGTATTCGCGTCGTTCGACTGCGGGGAGCTCGGCAGCGTCGTTGTGTCGAGCGTGAAGTTCGCCGAACCGTCGTTGCGATAAAGCTGCGAGACCGGCGACTTGCCATCCACACAGATGTCGAGGTCGAGGTCGCCGTCAATGTCGACGAGCTTGGCGTTCTGCGCGCCGATCTTGTTGGCGGCACCAAGCTGGGCCGAGGCGTCAACGAACACGCCCGCGCCATCGTTGAGCAGCAAGCGCACCTGACCTCCCGGCGCCGCGAACGTCTGCGGACCCGAGTCGGTGAACACGAGGTCGAGGTCACCGTCGTCATCAAGATCACCCGCGGCGACGTACTGACTGTTCAGCACGAGCGTCGGCAAGTTTGTGGCCGTCACATCGACGAACGTGCCGCTCAGCGGATCCTTGCGCAGCAGTCGCTGCTGGTCGCCGAAGGCCGTCGCGATCGCCACGTCCGTGTGGCCGTCGCCGTCGAAGTCGCCGGCCACACCCCACTTCGCATGGAACACGAGACCCGCGGGCAGCATCGCCGCCGACGCGTCCGTCCAGATCGGGAAGTCGTTGCCATCGTTGCCACCGTTGAGCAACAGCGTTGGCGGCAGGGGCGCGGTGCTCGGTGCGTCAAAGTCACCCGGCGAGTTCCACCCCTGCGCATTGAGGATCAACACGTCGAGATCGCCATCCTCATCCGCGTCGAACGGAATCGCGCACTCGCTCCAGACGTCGGGCCCGGGCAGCGTCTGCGAGAGGAACTGCTGGGCGCCGAGACACGGCGCGACGACAAGACCGATCGCCGAGGCGAGGAGAGAACGAAGCATGGTGTGATCCGGCAGTGAGGCTTCCCCGCGCGGGAGTGTACCCCGGGCTCGGCGCATCGGCGACCCCCTCTCAAATCGTGGCAACGGGCTCGCGCTCGCGCACGATTCCTCGGCGATGATGATTTGCTCGACATGGGCGTCAGGCCTATCAGCGCGCAGCACTCTCCCTTTCGAAGCATCCCGATGCCCGACGACCAAGCCAACAACCCGCTGCACGGCATCACGTTGAAAGCGATCGTGACCGATCTCGTCGAGCGTCGTGGCTGGGAGGATCTCGCAGCACGGATCGACATCCGCTGCTTCTCGAACGACCCGAGCATCAACTCGACGCTGAAGTTCCTGCGCAAGACCGACTGGGCACGCCGCAAGGTCGAAGCGCTGTACCTCGCGGATCACGAGTAGCGGACGCACCCACACAACACAGAACCGCCCGCCGTGCGACTGTGCGCGCGGCGGGCGGTTCGTGGTTGTACTGCGCGTGAACGCGTCTTGGCGTCAGCTCGTCACTTCGGCCGGCTCGGTCGGTGCGTCGACCGGCTTGAAGATGAGGGACTCCTCGCCTTCCTTGTGGTCGACCATGATGACCTGCGCCGTTTCGAAGTCGCCCCTGAGGAGTTCCTCGGACAGAGCATCCTCGAGGTGACGTTCGACTGCACGACGCAGCGGACGCGCGCCCATGTCGAGGTTCGTGCCGCTCTCGATGATGAACTCCTGCGCCGCCTGGGACAGCTCCATCTCGAGCCCGCGCTCAGCAAGACGCGCGCGGATGCCGAGCAGCTCGATGTCGAGGATCTGCACGAGGTCTTCCTTGCGCAACGGCTTGAACACGATCACGTCGTCGAGGCGGTTCAGGAACTCGGGACGGAAGAAGCGGTTCACCTCGTTCATGAGGTTGTGCTTCATGTTCTCGAAGTTCTTGTCGGGATCGCGCGAAGCGAAGCCGAGGCCCGTCTCGTTCTTGATGATGTTCGCGCCGATGTTGCTCGTCATGATGAGCAGCACGTTGCGGAAGTCGACCGCGCGACCGAACGAGTCGGTCAGACGTCCCTCCTCCATGATCTGGAGGAGCATGTTGTAGAAGTCCGAGTGACCCTTCTCGATCTCGTCGAAGAGCACCACCGCGTACGGACGACGACGGATCTTCTCGGTGAGCTGACCGCCCTCTTCGTAACCGACGTATCCGGGAGGCGCACCCACGAGACGACTCGCGTTGTGCTTCTCCATGTACTCCGACATGTCGATCTGGATGAGCGCGTCTTCGTCACCGAAGAGGAACTTCGCGAGCTGCTTGGCGAGGTGCGTCTTACCGACACCGGTCGGACCGAGGAACAGGAACGAGCCCATCGGACGCCGCGGGTCCTTCAAACCCGAGCGACTGCGACGCACCGCGCGACTGATCGCCACGATCGCGTCGTCCTGGCTGATCACGGTTTCGTGCAGCTCGCCTTCCATCGCGAGCAGGCGCTTGGCCTCACCACGATCCATGCGCTGCAGCGGAATGTTCGTCATCTTCGAGATCGTCTCGGCGATGACGTCTTCATCCACCGTGCCGTCGATCTCGTTCTTGTTCGACTTCCATTCCTTCTCGATATCGTCGCGCTTCTGACGCAACTTGTCGGCCCGATCACGGAGCGAAGCGGCGCGCTCGAAGTCCTGCTGAGCGACGCACTCTTCCTTCTCCTTGTCGAGCTTGTGGATCTCGATCTCGAGTTCCTTGAGATCCGGCGGCGCGGTCATGGCCTTGAGACGCACGCGTGCGCCCGCCTCGTCCATGACGTCGATGGCCTTGTCCGGATGGAAGCGGTTCGTGATGTACCGCGTGGACAGGTCGACCGCGAGACGCAGCGCGCCGTCGGTGATCTTGACGTTGTGGTGCTTCTCGTAGCGCTCGCGCAGACCCTTGAGGATCAGGAACGTCTGGTCCGGGCTCGGCGGCTCGACGATGACGCTCTGGAAGCGACGCTCGAGGGCCGGGTCCTTCTCGATGTACTTGCGGTACTCGTTGAGCGTCGTCGCGCCGATGCACTGGATCTCACCGCGCGAGAGCGCCGGCTTGAGCACGTTGCTCGCGTCGATCGCACCCTCGGCACCGCCGGCGCCGACGAGCGTGTGCAGCTCGTCGATGAAGAGCATGATGTTCTTGGCGCGACGCACCTCGTTCATCACGGACTTGATGCGCTCCTCGAACTGGCCGCGATACTTCGTGCCAGCCACCATCATCGCGAGGTCGAGCACGACGAGGCGCTTGCCCTTGAGGATCTCGGGGACCTCTTCGTTGATGATGTCCTGCGCGAGACCTTCGACGATCGCCGTCTTGCCGACGCCGGCTTCGCCGAGCAGCACGGGGTTGTTCTTCGTGCGGCGCGAAAGGATCTGGATGACGCGCTCGATCTCCTTGCGACGACCGATCACGGGGTCGAGCGCGTTCTCGCGCGCCAGCTTCGTGAGGTCGCGACCGAACGCGTTGAGCGCCGGCGTCTTGCCCTTGCCCTGGCGTTGGCCCTGCTGAGCCTCACCCGGCTCGACACCGCCGACGTCCTCGCCCTCGCCCTCTTCGCTGCCACCGGCACCACCGCCACCGGGGGCGCCGAGGAACTCGAGCACCTCTTCACGCACGTCCTCGAGCTTGATCCCGAGGTTCGTGAGCACGCGCGCGGCGATGCCCTCGCTCTCCTTGATCAAGCCGAGCAACAGATGCTCAGTGCCGATGTAGTTGTGGCCGAGCTGGCTGGCCTCCTCGAGCGACAGCTCGAGCACCTTCTTCGCACGCGGCGTGAAGGGGAGGTTGCCCATCGGGACCATCGTGGCGCTGCCCTTGACGAGCTTCTCGATCTCGGAGCGGATGCGCTTGAGGTCGATGCCCATCTGGCGCAGGACGTTGGCGGCCACGCCGCTGCCTTCCTGCACGAGCCCGAGCAGGATGTGCTCGGTGCCGATGTATTCGTGATTGAGTCGTTGAGCCTCGCTCTTCGCGAGGTTCATGACCTTGCGGGCGCGGTCGGTGAAACGGTCGAACATGAGGTCGTCCCGGAGGTGGCGTCGAGGATGGACGAGGCGGGTCAGCGTCCTTATCGGGCTTCGATGCCGAGTAGCCTGTGGAGAAAGTGCCTTCGCGGACTTTCCGCAGCTTGGCTATAGCACGTGGCCCGATTCTGGATTTCGGAAGGGGTCCGCCGCCACCCCGACTCGGGTTGCGCGCTCAATTTCTTGACAGAACGGCTCGTGAAGGCCGATTCAGGACGTCGGGCCCGAATGGGCCAGTGCATTTCGGATGAGCGTCGCGCGCATGGCGTCACGCTCGTCCGGCGAGAGCTTCGCGCGGTCGCGGAACTGCAGGTGTCCGGGCAGCATCGAGACCATGAGGTCGTGGATCGTCGTGACGCCCACGCCGTCGATCAGGCCCAGGCAGGCGCCCAGACGCACCGAACTGAGCAGCTGAAGCGCCTCCTCGGACGCGATCCGCCGCGCGTGTCGGAGCACGGCCCACGACCGCAGCACGAGGTCCTCGACCGACAACCGGTCGTCCTCGAGCAGGATCTGGCGCACTTGGCGCTCCCACTCGATGACCTGGCCGAGCATGTCGCGCAGATCGCCGACGGCCTGATCGGGCGAGCGCCCGAGCGTGACCTGGTTCGAGATCTGGAAGAAGTCGCCCTCGGCCTTGCTCGACTCGCCGTGGATGCCGCGCACGGTGAGGCCGAGCTGCTGGGCCGCGTTGTTGACCTTCACGATGCCCGGCTCGTCGTCGTTGCTCGTCGACGTGCGGTAGGCCAGGGCCGGCAGATGCAGCATGACGCTGACGCGCAGGCCCGTGCCCGTATTCGTGGGGCAGCTGGTGAGGTAGCCGTACTGCTCGGAGAAGGAATACTCGACGCGCGAGGCGACCTCGTTGTCGAGTGCCTCGATGCGTTCGGAGATGGCCTCGAGGTTCAGGCCCGGCGCGAAGACCTGGAAGCGCAGGTGGTCTTCCTCGTTCACCATCACGCCGACGGTGCCGTCGGTGGTGTAGGCCAGCCCGCGCGGGCGCTCGTCGTCGACGTGCTCGCGGCTGACGAGGTGGCGCTCGAAGAGGACGAGCCGCAGCGTCGGCGACAGCTCCTCCATGTCGAACCAGCGCAGGTCGTGGTCGAGCCCGGACAGCACGCCGTGCAGGTGCTCGGTGAGGCGCTTGCCTTCGTCTTCTTCCTGGCGCGGCTTGAAGTGGTAGCCGCGCAGGTTGCGCGCCAGGCGCATCCGCGACGAGACGACCACGTCGTTCTCGGGGCCGCTGTCCTTGATCCACAGACCGGGGAGGTCGGGCGGGCGCGGCTCGAAGAGCGGGGCGTCACTCATGCCTCGCCCTCGGCAGGATGGTCGGCTGGGTCGCCCTCGTCGCGGTCGGGGTTGTCGGCCACGTCGGCCTGGGCCTCGCCCGCCTCGAGCACGCGAATCTCGTCGCGCATGCGCGCCGCGTCCTCGTAGCGCTCCTCGCGGATCGCCTGGTCGAGCTTCGCACGCACGGCGCGCACGGCCTGCTCGATCTCTTCGTTGTCGACGGCGCCGCCATCGGGCGTCTTGCCGCAGTAGCGCGTCGAGCCGTGGATGCGCTTGAACAGCGGCTTGAGCTCGGCGCCGAACACCTCGTAGTCGTTCGCGCAGCCGAAGCGCCCGTGCTGCTTGAACTCGGCGTACGTCATCCCGCACTGGGGACAGGTCAGCCGCACGGCCAGCGGCGGCCCGCCGAGCGACTTCGGGTCGAGTCCTTCGAGCACCTTCTGGACGCCCCCCGACCCACCATCGCCGGGGTGCATCTGCTTCGCGCAGAACTCGCAGAGGTGCATCTGCGTCTTCTCACCGCCCTTGATCTCGGTCATGTGGACCGTGGCCGGGTTGTCGCAGAAGTCGCACTTCGCCATGGGACAGGCCTGGGAGGTGAGGGCGTGAAGACCCGTTGTATCAGGCGCCGAGCGCCGTGCCAGCGACCTGACTCGCGAGCGCGGCGAAATGGCGGCCGCGCTCCGTGAAGTCGCGGAACTGATCGTGCGATGAGTAGCCCGGTGAGAGCAGCACCGCTTGCCCCGAACCGGCCCGACCGGCGAGGTGCGCGACGGCCGCGGCGACGGTGCCGGCTTCGTGCACCGCGAGCCCGGCCTGGCGAGCAAGCACGGCCAGCGCCGGACCCTCCTCGCCGATCGTGACGACCCCGACGACCCCGTGGCGGCGCGCGGCGGCGATCAGCGGCGCCGGATCGAGGCCCTTGTCGTGCCCGCCGACGATGAGCCAGGACGCCATCCCGACGGCCTCGAGCGATGCCGCGGTGCTTTCGGGCGTCGTCGAGACCGAATCGTCGATCCACACGACACCGCGGCCCTCGGCGACGCGCGCCATGCGATGCGGCGGAAGTCGGAAGGACGCGAGAGCGGCGGGCGCGCGGGCAACGAGCTGCGCCCGGGTCCCCTCGCCCAGCAGCGCTTCGACGGCGAGCCACGCCGCGGCGATGTCGAGCCGGTTGGCGGTGCCGAAGAGCGGGACGTCGCCGTCGGCGAGGAGGACGTTGCCGGCGGGGTCGACGAGACTGCCCCCGGGATCGACGGCGATGTCGGCCGACTCCGCGACAGCCCGCCCGGACACGCCGAAGCGCAGCACGCGGCAGTTAGCTGGCAGGCTGTGCGCCGCGATCTGCGCCACGACGGGGTCGTCAGCAAAGAGGATCGCTGCGCGCGCACGGGCTGCGATGCCGGCTTTGGCGTCGCGGTAGGCCTCGAACGTGCCGTGACGATCGAGGTGATTGGGCGTGACGTTCGTGATCACGGCGACGTCGGGGCCGAGCGCGTCGAGGTGCTCGAGCATGAACGAGGAGAGTTCGAGCACGGCGATCGGGGCCTCGGCGTCGATCGACTCGCGGTCGGCGGCGCGCACGACGGGTGCGCCCGGAGCGAGGGTGTCGAGCAGCGAGCCGCCGAGGTTGCCGCCGAGGGCTGCATCGCGCCCGAGGCCCGCGAGCAGCGCATGGGCCAGGCTGACGGTCGTCGACTTGCCGTTGCTGCCCGTCACGCCAAGCACGGGACCAGCCCAGCGCTCGACGAGCAGCGCGACTTCCGTCGTGATCGCCACGCCGGCGTCGCGCGCCGCGGTCACGAGCGGCGCGTCGATCGGGACGGCCGGGTTCACGACGAGCAGATCCGCCCCCGCCACGTCGACACCGTCATGTCCGCCGAGCACGAGCTGCGCCCCGGCCTCGGCGGCCGCTGTCGCGCTGTCACCGAGCACCTCTGCCGACGCGAGGTCGGTCACCACGACATCGGCGCCCTCGCGAGCGAGCCAACGCACGGCGCCGAGCCCGCCGCCAAAGCGTCCCAACCCCAGGACGACCACCCGCTTCCCCTTCAAACCCACGTCGCCTTCGAGCTCAGGGAGCTGGCGCTTGGGCGCGGAAGTCCGACACGAAGTCCTTCATGCGCTCGTAGGCCGCGCGGGCCTCGTCGCGCGTGCCCGCGCTGGGATCGCGCGGCGTCATCACGAAGTTGAAGCGATGGTCGCTGTGCATCGGAATGGGAATGAGAAGGTCGGTTACGAAGTCGATGGGCGGAACTTGCCACCAGGGCTGCTCGAGTTCGACGACGTCGCGGAAGCGCGCGTGGCCCGGAGCTTCGAGCTCCACGAAGCGCGTCCCGTAGGAGACGAAGGTCTCCTCGTACGGCGTCGTTCCCTTGCGCTGGCCGTCGATCCAGACCGAAGCACCCGGCGGGGTCGATTGGACGTACATCGTGCGCGTGACGCATCCCGGGAGGGCGGACACGAGGAAGAGCAGGGCTGCGACGTGCAGCAGGAGCGCAGAGCGCGGGGTGGCGGCAGGCCCGAGGGACATCGGGTGGCTCCAATGGCGGACAGGGCGGGATTCGAACCCGCGGACGGGTAAACCCGTCACCAGATTAGCAATCTAGCGCAATCGACCACTCTGCCACCTGTCCGCGACCGGCGGATTGGACGTCATCGGCCTGTTGCTTGTCAACGACGAGCGGGCGCGAACGACGCGGCAAGTTGCGGGCGACGAAGGGGCGTGCGTGCGCGGTGGTGGCGATCGCGGCGCAGGCGATGTGACAGATCGCGGGTGAATGCGTGGATTCGTCGAGGTCTGGCGCCGAAGTTCGCGGCGCGGGTTTTTCGTCGTGCGCTTCAATGTCGCGTTCATCGGCGGCTATCCAGTTCGCGGTCGTTCGTCTCCGTCTTCGCCGAGTTCCGCCAGGTCGCTCTCCCGAGGACCCATCCATGCCCACGCGTTCGCATCTCGCCGCCGCGCTTGTCCTGCTCACCGCCACGGCGTGCCAGACCTTCGCCCCGCGTCCGACGAGCGCCTTCGAAGTCGTCGCCGAGCTCGACACGCCTCCGGGCAACATCGCCGTGACTCCCGACGGACGCATCTTCGTCAGCCAGCACCCCTTCGCCGGTGCCGAACTGCGCGTCGTCGAGGTGCATGACGACGGGACGACGTCGGCGTTTCCGAACGAGGTCTGGAGCCGCGCGCCGCAGCCCGGCTCGGACGTCGGAATGCACGCCGTGCTCGGCATCGAAAGCGACAGCCGCGGGGTTGTCTGGATGCTCGACCTCGGCAGCGCGTCCACGCCGGCGAAGCTCGTCGCCTGGGACACGACGCAAGACGCGCTGCACCGATTGATCGAGATCGGCCCGCCGGCCAAGGGTCCGAACTCGTTCATCCAGGACCTCGCCATCGACCTCGTCCACGGCGCGATCTACCTCGCCGACATGGGACGCGCCGACCTCGTCGGCGACTCTCGCCCGGCGCTCCTCGTCGTCGACCTCGACACCGGCACGACGCGCCGCGCGCTCTTCGGCCACCGCCTGCTGCAGCCCGAGCGCGGCGCCGACATCGCCGTCAACGGACGCCGCGCCCGCATCGCGTCGCCCGACGGACCGATCCCCAGCAACGGTCTCAATCCGATCACGATCGACGCCGAGGCGCAGCACGTCTACTTCGGCGCCATGAACGGTCGCAGCGTCTACCGCGTCGCCACGACCGACCTGCTCGACGCGACGCTCGACGACGACGCGCTCGCCGCGCGCGTGGAGGTCGTGGGCTCGAAGGGCGTGAGCGACGGCATCAGCATCGACACGGCCGGCAACGTCTACGTCACCGACATCAACAGCAACGCGATCGGCGTGCTCGAGACCAACGGCCGCTACCGCACTCTCCACCGCGACGACGCGCTGATCTCGTGGCCCGACGGCATCTCCTTCGGCCCCGACGGCATGGGCTACGTCACCGTGAATCAGCTCCATCGCCACGCTCCATTGCACGGCGGCGTCGACGTCACGCGCCCGCCGTTCCGGATCGTGCGCTTCGAGCCCCTCGCGCCCGGCGGCGTCGGCCGCTAACCGGGACACCTCTCGAACACGCTGTTATCCTGGGCTGCTCGACATCACCGGGGAAGAACACCATGCAGCTCCGCACGTTCATCGCAGCGGCACTCGTCGCGCTCAGCTCTCATACCGCCAAGGCCGACGAGTTCGAGACGAACCTCACGGGCACCGTGTCGTTCGTCGTCGGCCAGCTCCCGGCGACGAAGCCGGCCCTCGCCGCGCTCGGCGTCACTGTTGGCGCGCAGGTCAGCGCCACGATCCGCATCGAGTCGGATGTCATGTCGGTGCCGACGTCGAACCCCGACATCATCCAGTGGCTCGAGCCGACGAAGTCGCTCGTCATCACGATCGGCTCGTATCAGATCGTGCAGGACGTGCCGAAGCTCTTCGAAGGGCTCAACTTCATCCAGGTCGGCGATGATCTTCCGGGCGGAGGCACCGTTGCCGACACCTACAGCGTCACGACCCCGATGACGGACACGGACTTGATCCTCGCCGGCTCGTTCGGGCCGGGCAAGGTCACAGGCTCGCTGCTGTTCTCGGATTTCGACGGCAAGACGGGAAGCGACGACGGTGTCATCCAAGACCTGTCGGCGTATCCCGTCGCCACGGCGATCTTCGGCGGGGAGGGCGGATCGATCAGCATCCTCTGGTCGACGGGTGGTACCGGTGGCGGCCCCGGCGGCTCGACGTACGACCCCGCCAAGTGCACGAAGGACCACCTCAAGGGTGCCGCCAAGTTCGGCAAGGCCGTGCTCGCATGCAAGGCGAAGCGCGCCAAGCAGCCGGCCGAGAAAGATCCTTTCGGCACGAAGGAGAACGCCTGCGTGACGAAGGCCTTCGAGAAGTTCCAGGTCGCGCTGGGGAAGGCCGGCGCGAAGGCGGCCAAGAAGGGCGGCGTCTGCACGTTGCCCGACGTCGAGGGCATCGCCGCCGAGCTGGCATTCCTCAACGCGCTCGCAACGCTCACCGACGCCGTGCTCACGGACTTCGACGCCGACGACAAGAACGACCGCGTGCTGCGCGGCAAGCTGCTCAAGGCCGCGGCGTCGCAGTGGGCAAAGGACGCGGCCGCCTACGCCAAGGATGCGACGAAGCCGAACGCCGACAAGCTCGCCAAGGCGCTCGACAAGTCGTCCGCAGCGCTCGTGAAACAGGCCGACAAGGCCATCGAGAAGGCCGCCGCGAAGGGCGTGGTCTACACGGGCCCGTCGGCGTCGCAGCTCACGGATGATGTGCGCGCCATCGTCGACGACTTCGTCGCGCTTACCGGTGGCTGACGCCTGACGACGCCAAGCCCTCCGCAGTCATGCGTCGCGATGTCGGCCTGGAGAGAACGGCGGCCGAACACGTGGCGGCCAAGAAGTGGCGGCCGAATCATGGCGGCCGAACAAGTGGCGGCCGAACAAGTGGCGGAGGGAGTGGGATTCGAACCCACGAGCCCTTGCGGACTAACGGTTTTCAAGACCGTCGCAATCGACCACTCTGCCACCCCTCCGCGGGACGCACGTGTTCCAGCCCGGGGCTGGACGGCAGTCGTGGGGGCATTGTGGGAGGCAAGCGCGCCGCGCGCCAGGGTGAGCTTCAGCGGGCGCCCGGCGGTGCGCGCTCGACGATGCCGACGGCGTCGAGGATCTCGTCAGCCACGAACAGCGGTGCGCCGAAGCTCGTGGCGATCGCGATCGCGTCGGACGGCCGTGCATCGAGCTCGAAGCCCTCGCCGCCGTCTCGCTCGAAGTGCATCCGCGCGTGGAAGATCTCGTGCTCGAGCGAGATGATCTCGACGCGCTGGAGCGTCGTCTCCGTGGCTGCCATGAGCGAGCGCAGCAGATCGTGCGTCATCGGGCGGGTCGGCTCGGAGCCGTGGACCTTGCGATGGATCTCGTCCATCTCCGCGCGACCGATGACGATCGGGAACACACGCCCGCCATCGCGCTCACGGAGGTACAACCGACACGCCGGGTGCGGCTGGTCGGTTTGCAGGATGCGGCAGAGTTCGACCTCCTTCATGGCCTCGATCGTAGCAGTCGAAACGCCGAAGTCATGGTGCACTCGTGTTCACTTCGTGTCCCTTTCCGAAGGACGCCCGATGACGTCGCCTACACTCACGCCGTCCGTCCCCGTCGCACTCGCCGTCGACGCCCACAAGGGCACGCGCGGCGCGGTTCTCGTGGTCGCCGGCTCGCACGCCTATCCCGGCGCGGCGATCCTCGCAGCTCTCGGCGCGGGGCGCTCAGGCGCAGGATTCGTGCACCTCGCGCTGCCCGACACCGTCGTGGCCGAAGTGCTGCCCGCGGTGCCGTTCGCGATCGTCGTGCGCGGTCGTCGCGGCGGCGAGTGGACTCACACGGACGATCGGGACGCGATCCTGGCGGCCGCTGCGCGCTGCGGGGCGGTCGTCGTCGGCCCCGGGCTCGGCGCGGAACCCGCCACAGCTGCGCTCGTCACGCAGCTCATCACCGACGTCGACGTGCCGCTCGTCCTCGACGCCGACGGCCTCAACGCCCTCGCCCAGGCCGGACTCGAGCTGCTCGACACGCGTCGCGCCACCACGGTCCTCACGCCCCATCCCGGCGAGTTCGCGCGCTTGACGGGCCGCGACGCCACGCCGCGCGACGATGGCGGCCGTCGGCGCGTGGCCGAGGAGCTCGCCCAGCGCTTCGAAGGCCGCGTCGTCGTCGTCCTCAAGGGCCACCACACGGTCGTCACGGATGGCCAGCGCACCTACGTCGAGCAGGGCGGCAACCCCGGCATGGCCACGGGCGGGATGGGTGACGTACTCGCCGGCGTCTGCGCCACGCTGCTGGCCCAAGACAGCGACGACCCCGCCCGCACGACGGCCCTCGCCGTGGCCGCCCACGCCCGCGCCGCCGATGAAGCCGCCCGCGCACTCGGCGAGCGCGCGCTGCTGCCGATGGACGTCGCCGAGCAGCTCGGGCGGGCGCTCGAGACGTTCGCGCACAAATGAGCCAGACCGGCACGGCATCTTCACGAGATCCACACACGGGCGATCGATATTCATGGGAAAGAACTCCAAGGATGAAACCCATGGTTCGATCACGAGCCCAACGCCGTCCGCAAACGGCAGCTTTCCGCAGCGCGAGCCGCGCGCTCAAGCAACGTCGCCAGTTCGCCCCGCAAGCGGGCCCCACGAGCGCGTCACCCGCGCCGACGAGACGCCCGGAGGAGTCCGGCCGCTGACGGGTCGCGTCGCGACGACCTCACACTCCTCGTCCTCCTCCAGCGAGCACGCGCCAACCTGATCGTGCGCTTCTGAAGGACGCGAGGCGCGGGCTACGGCGTGCGGCGCCAGGTGCTCTTGACGAGCGAGGCGGCGGCGGCGCTGTGCGATTCGTCGAGTGCGGCGTGGTCGGTGATCCGTGCGAGGGCCTCGTCGCGCGTAAGGCCTTCGACCGCGAGGCCCTCGACGAACGAGCGCATCGTCGCGCGGTGCGCGGCCGCCTCGCACCACGGGCGCACGTCTTTGAGGTAGCGGTGGCGCATCGTGAGGCTGCCGTTCTCGTCGAGGATGACGACCGCGTCGGCATCCGTGACAGCGACGTCGACGATCGGCGCGCTCGACGCCCAGCGCGCGAGCACCGTGTCCGTCTCGCGATCCGTGAACGTGACGAAGCCGCCGACGAGCTCGACGCGCCGACGCCCGTCGCGCGTGAGCCGCTGCGCGATGTCGTCGGCTGCCGGCGCACTGCCTTCCACGACCGCGCCGTCCGTCCAGCGCCAGCGACGCGGCGGCGCGCCCGGTGCACGCAGCGTCAGCGCCCCGTCGTCTGCGAAGTCCAGCTCCGCCATCGGCACCGCGGCAACGTCGAAGCGCCCGAGCACCTCGACGCCGCCCGTCGGCTCGACGCCGAGCACCTTGACGCTGCGCGAGCCGTCCGGCGCGATCGCCCCCACGGCGAGCGTGCGTCCCGACGAGGGGCCGAAGCCCTGCGACGCGACGGCCAGAGCCTCGACCCGACCGACCGCGAGCGGTGCCTCGCCGAGTCGTTCGCCCGTGCGCGCCGACCAGAGCGTGACGAGACCGACGCGGTCGATGCACACGAGCGTCGTCGCCGCATTGTCGAGCGCGGCGGCGACCTGACCGGACTGCGCCGCGATCACATGACCGGTTCTTGCATCGAGCAGGTTGACGTCGCCGGACACGGACGTGACGACGAGGCGGTCGGCCTTCACGTCCAGCGCGCGCGCCGGCCCGCCGAGTTCGATCGGGCAGCGCGTCGAGAGCGCACGACTTCCGAGACGCACGACGCCGTCTGCGGCCACCGTGATGACGCGCCCGTCGGCGACCGCGCGCACGGCGAGGATCTCGTCGTCATGCCCGGGAATCGTCGCTTCGATCGTGAGCGGATCGAGCGTCACCGAGCGCCAAGCGCCGTCGGCGCAGCCCACGAGCATGCGCGTCCCGCCGTCGACGAACGTCAACGCACTTCCCGGCGCGCCGAGCGGGCACGCCGCAAGACGGTCGCCGCCCAACGCGTCCCAGATCTCGATCGCGTCACCGACGAGAAGCGCGATGCGCCGGCCATCGGGCGCGAAGGCTGCGCCGTGAATCGGACCGGCCGTGAAGACGTCGATCGCGCGACCCGTCTCGGCGTCCCACAGGGCGACTCCGGCGTTGGTCATCGCGGCGAGGAGCGCGCCCGACGAGTCGGTGGCAATCCTCTCGATCGGGGGCGACGATCCGGTCGGACGACAGACGTGGCGCGGCGTGCCCTTGTCGAGCGACCAGACCCAGAGCGATCCGTCGGTGTGCCCGCTCATGACGCGCCGGCCAGTCGTCGAGGCCGCGGTGATCGCAAGACTGCGCACGGCCGACGTCGGTCCCGTCCACGTGGCGAGCCGCTCCGTGACGCCGTCGACGACGCGCACGAAGTGCAGCGAGCCATTGCTGTCACCCACGACAAGCTCGGCTTCACCGCCGACACCCTCGGGCAGCCAGCGGGCCGCCGTCAACGCTCCACCGAGTTCCTTCGGAAGCGTCACAGCAACCGGCCCGCCCTCGAGCCCCGCGACGACGAGTGCGCCGACGCGCCACGCCGCGATGCCGTCGGCACCGAGGTCGGCGGCCCACGTCGCACCCTCGCTGAAGTCGAACGACCACGACGTCGCGGGATCCAGCTGCCACGAGAGGTGATCCCAGAGCCACCCGCGCAATCCTGCCGGGCAGCGAGCGAGCAGGTCGCGCGCCGCCGAAGCATCGCCGGCCTCCTGCGCCGTGACCACGGCACTCAACGTCGACACGTAGGCATTCCAGGCCGCCCGCTCGCGGCTCTCACGCGCCAGCTCCGCCGTTTGTTCGGCACGCTGTGCCGCGAGCAGCGCGCGCTCTTGGTCTTCCTGCGCGGCAAGCGACTCTTCACTCGCGGTGCGCCAGCGTTCGGCCGCCGACTCGGCCTCGGCTTGGAAGCGCTCGACCATCAGGCGGCGCTCCTCGGCGATGCGCTCCTGATCGGCCGCGAGCGACTGGGCCGTCGCGACGCGTTCGCCTGCGCTCTGAGCCTCGCGGAACATCCAGGCCGCCGCGCCGATCGAGCCGAGCAGGACCGCGCCCGTCAGCACGCGTAGGAACGTGCGGCCGGGGTGTCGGACGAGCGACGTCCAGCCGCGGGCCCAGAGCGAGGGCCGCCGCGCCCGCGGGCGGACACCGAGCAACGCGCGTCGGACGTCGTCGGCGAGCTCGCGCGCGTCGGCGTGTCGACGTCGGGGACGCCGGGCCATCGCATGCTCGGCGACGATCGCGAGGTGGGCGGGCACATCGCGGCGCAGCGTGCGCGGATCGGGCGGAACGCCGCGGCGGACCTCCGTCCGGAGCGTGGCGCGTCCGATGGCCGAGAAGGGGCGCTGGAGCGTCAGACCCTCGTAGAGCATGACCCCGAGGGCGTAGACGTCGTCCTCCGGCGTCGGCGGCGCGGCGTCGTCCGACTGCGACAGATCGAAGCGCGCCGGGCTCATGTAGAAGAGCGACGGCGAGCTGTCCGCTGGGCGCGCGACGAGCTGGGCCGAGACGACATACCCGCCATCGCCGTCCTCGAGCGTGTTCTCCGCGACGACGAACTCCGCGCGATGCGGATCGAGATCGCCGAGCGCCTTCCCCTCGGCGTGCACGGCCGCGACGCGATCGCAAAGCGCGGCGAACCACGTGCCCAACGACTCGTCATGGTCGTCGGGGAGCGCGGGCAGCTCACGCAGGGCGGCGAGTGCGTCGTGCCAGCGCAGCGAACCGCCGCGGGCGCGGGCGAGATCAACGAGAAGCGACATGCGTCGAGGCGTTTCCGAGGGATCGCGCGCAGCATAGCAGCCGGGCCGACGCAGGGTTCAGATCGAGACGGCGGGCAAGCACGTTTCGCGTGGCCTGGTACGCTGCTGGGCACTCTCTCGCTCGCTGACCGGCGCGTCTCCCGTCGCGTTCCGCCGCGAGCACTCGACTCCTCTCCGGTCTCCCTGATGAATCCCACCGTCTTGCTCGGACGAGCGGCTGTGGCGCTTCTCGCGTCCACGCTCCTCGTTCCATCAGCCCAGGCTTCCGACCTCACGCTCGATGGGCAGAACACCGCCCTCGTGAGTCCCGGTGACACTGTCCAAGTCTCGATCACCGGAACGCCGGGCGCCGAGGTCTTCCTCGCGCTCGACCTCGATGCCGGCCCGACGAACCTCTTCGGCATGTCTGTTCCGCTCGGCTTCTCGGCCGCGTTCGTCTCGATTCCGCTCGGGCCGATGCCCGGCACGGGGGTGCTCACCTTCCCCGCGACGATCCCGCTCGACGACGAGCTCTCGGGGCTCGACATCTTCCTGCTCGGTGTCGTCGCCGATGCCGCCAAGGCGAAGGACTACGACTACAGCAACGGCGCGACGCTCAGCATCGACCGCCGCGATCTCGAACTCGCAAGCCGTCCGCTCGCGAGCTACCCGCACGCCGAGTTCGTGCGCGCGTTCAACGAGGGCACGCCCGTCTCGATCGCCATCGACCCGGCCAAGCAGGCCGCGCTGAGCGGCGTGACGGCGGACGTCTACATCACGTCGCCCAAGGACGTCACCGGCTGGCTCGCCGATGGCACGCTGATCGACGTGCGCGGTGCGCCGACGTCGATCACCTTCTCGGGCACGGACATCGCGTCGAACACCTTCACGGTGGACGCCGGCACGCTGAGCGCCGACGCCGGCGCGAGCATGGGTGTCGGCTACGACATGGTCGTCGACACGAACGGAAGCGGGACGCTCGACCAGGGCGACCTCATCGACGGCTACTCGAACGAGGCCGGTTTCTACGTCGTGCACGACCTCACGCAGCCCGGTCCGTACGCGGTGACCGAGGCGCTCTACTCGGGCGGTAACTTCCTCGGGCAGAACCTGTTCTACCCGTCGAACATCAGCGAGCTCGGTGTCTTGAAGCTGCTCGTCGTCAGCCACGGCAACGGGCACAACTACCAGTGGTACGACCACATCGGGAACCACCTCGCGTCGTACGGGTTCGTGGTGATGAGTCACCAGAACAACACGGTGCCGGGCATCGAGACGTCGTCGACGACGACGCTCACGAACACCGACTACTTCATCGGCAACCTCGACATCATCGAAGGCGGCGTGCTCGACGGCCATGTCGACACCGACAACATCGCGTGGATCGGTCACAGCCGCGGCGGTGAGGGTGTCGTCCGCGCCTACCGTCGTCTGCTGACCGACGACTTCATCCCGGCCAACTACGACGAAGACAACATCACCTTCGTCTCGAGCATCGCGCCGACGGTGTTCTTCAACAACGCCACGTCGAACTCCGGTGACGTCGACTATCACATCTGGGTCGGCGGCGCCGACTCCGACGTGAGCGGCTGCTCGAGCTCGAACGTCACGCAGTCGTTCCAGCTCTTCGGTCGCGCGACGGAACGTCGTCAGGGCATCTCGCTGCATGGTGCCGGTCATGGCGTGTTCCACAACGGCAACGGCATCTTCGCTGCTGGCCCGTGTCAGGTGAACCGCACGGATACGCACACGATCATGCGCGGCTACATCCTGCCGCTCATGGAGCATCACCTGCGCGGCAACGTGCCGGCCGAAGACTTCCTGTGGCGTCAGTGGGAATCGCTTCGTCCGATCGGTGCGCCCGACTTCAACCCGTGTGTCGTCGTCGACCTGCAGTACCGCGAGAGTTCCGCCGTCGGCAAGTTCGTGATCGACGACTTCGAGTCGAACACGGGCCTCGGGACGTCGAGCTCGGGTGGCACGGTCACGGGCACGGTGCTCGATCGTCAGGAGAACCGCTGGGACGATCCCGACACGAACTTCACGTTCTCAGCCACCGAGCCGTTCAACGGCTTCACCTACGCCGGCAACACCGACAGCGAGTCGGGCACGGCGTTCGAGTGGAACGGTGGCGCCGAACGCACGCTCGTGTTCAACCTCGTGACGGCCGCAACGGACGCCACGAACTGGAGCTACCTGTCATTCCGAGCCGCGCAGGCCACGCGTGACCCGCTCACCACGGCGGTGCTCGGCGATCTGTCCTTCACCGTGCAGCTCGATGATCGCAACGGCGTCTCGTCGGCGATCAACATCGGCGCGTACGGCGGCGGCATCGAAGAGCCCTATCAACGCAGTGGCTGCGGCACGGGCACGGGTTGGGCCAGTGAGTTCGAGACGATCAAGATTCGACTCACCGACTTCACCCATGACAGCGACCTCGAGCTGTCTAACCTCAAGTCGATCACGTTCCGCTTCGGGCCCACCGCGGGTTCGAACGAAGGGCGTCTCGGCTTCGACGATCTCGAGTTCACGACCGAGTGATGCGAAGCACGCGACATCTGAACGAGACTCCCTCCACGAATCGAAACGAAACCATGAAGACCAAGATCATCACTTCTCTCGTCGCAGTGCTCGCCCTCGCGGGCCTCGGCGTTGCACTCAAGCCCGTGCTCTTTGCTGAAGACGGACCGCCGGCGCTCCCCGCCGTGTTGCCCGTCGCCGGTGTCGAGCTGCTGCACGTTCAGCCGTTCGAGCTCGGCACGCCGGCCACGCACCTCTGGCGTGCTGACCAGCCGAAGTACACCACCGGTGTGCTGCTCGTCGTCGGCGTCGATCCCGATCTCGCGCATCCGCGCCAGACGGCCGAGCCGGTGCTGTACGTCGGCAACCAGACGGCCGAGCGTCTCAACGCGGGCTCGATGTCCGGCCGCCTCGTGCTGGTCGTCCCCACGGACGGCACCTTCGACGCAGCCAACACGCCGATCTTCTTCGGTGACGCCCAGCTGCCCGAGTCGGTCGACGCCCAGACCATCGCGCGTCAGCTCGACCTCGCTCGTGATGCCGGCATCTCAGGTCCGGTCCTCGCTGCTTCGACCGACACCGGTCTCGGCAACGACCCGGTCGCGTTCGACAACGACTACCAGCTCCGCGTCTTCGCCTCCGACCTCATCGAGCTCCACTCGCCCGACGAAGTCGACCTGATCTCCGGCCTCCGCGCGACGCTGCTGACGCGCTGACCCAAGGCTTCACGATCGCAGTACCGCCGCGGGCGTCCTCCAATAATGGTGGATGCCCGCGGTGACTTTTGCACCCCGACAGAAACCTCCATCTTGGGCGAGTTCAACCTGCAAACGTGAAAACCTACGGGAGCAACACAGGGTTAGTTCGGAGGAAGAGGAATGAGAGACCTTTCGAAGAGCGTTGGTGCGGCTCTCGAAATCGCGATACATTCAAGTAATGCCGCGAAGAGTTTCTAGGCACTCTCAACTAAGGGGAATATGTCATGCGCCTCTTAAATGTATCCGCTCTGGCTCCGATCCTTGCGCTGTTGACCCTCGCAGGGTCAATCTCGTCGACAGTACCCGACGATGACTGCTTCGATTGCCCAAGCCCGTGGCAGTCGTACACCTTGACTGGAAGCGGGACCGGAAATTCAGGCAGCAGTGCGTCGAGCGCTTGCGACGAGGCTAAGGAGAATCTCGAAGCTCTTCTAGCAGGCTCGGCGGGCCATGTTTGCTGCCAATGCCCTCAGACGGGTCGAAACTGCCGACGCAACTTCAAGTATCCGAGCAACGAGCCCATTTGCGACGCTCCTGTGTGGGATCCTGACGGAGGGAGTGACGGTGAAGGTCAGTGGACCGTTACGGCAAACTTCACCGGGACCGTGAAGATCAAGTGCAAGCCGTGCCTTACTGCCGGAGGCGGTGGGTCGGGCACTTGAGCTGAACTGTGGCGCGGTCACATCGAATCCGACGTGGCCGCGCCACAAGCGATCTCATCGGGGAGTCAAGGTGTGTCGAAACTAATCGTGTTGTTGGTAGCTGTGTCCCTTCTCGCGTACCTGATCCCACGCGAGACGGACAAGTCGCACCTGCCTCATCCCCTGGGTTCGGATGAATCAATACCAGCGTCATCGCCCGACGTCCCTTTGTCTCCCGACACTCTCGACGAAAGCTCCGCGGTTCCTCTCGTCCAGCACAGTGAACCGCGGCCAGACGTCGCGATCATCGTGCGCGACGCCCTCTCGGGAGAACGGCTAACGAGGGGAAGCTTTTGGTACAGCCCGAGTGACCCAGCTTCCGAGGTGACCGCGTCACTTGAGAGCGGCCGACTTCGACCATCAACTTTCACAACGCTACTGGGCAACGGCGTCGATCTCCCGCACGCGGTGACCAGGAACGCCAGTGACGCCGTGCTTTGGGTCGAATCACCGGGATACACATCCTCATACTTGCCCATCCCCATGGGCGACTCGGCAACCATTGAACTCCGACCCGCGGGCAGACTCCGTATCGACGTCACCGGTCATGCGAGTTCGTGTGAAGACAGTATCGAGGACGGTCATTCCGTCGAGCTGCGCATCAGCAACGGTGAACAGATGTTCACCCCGACTGCGGAAGGTCGACCATTCGAACTCGGGCACGACCGTTCGATTCGGCTACAGGGCCTGCCCGTCGGTGACTACACCGTGACCGCGAGCCATAAGGCACCACGCGAGATGACGTACGTCCTCGACTCCGCGACCGTGAACATCGCCCATGGGTCCGAGGGAGTCGTGACGATTGACTTAGCCGACAGGGAGGGGAAGCGCTCCGCGCTTGACATCGTCGTCAACAACGCGAGTCGTATTCCGCTCGACCTAAATGCCACCGACGGTCTTCGGGTCGACGTATTCGTCGAAGACGACGGCGCGCTCCGACGCTGCGGCAATCTCGCATACGGAGCGGAGTGGGATGAGCCCGTGCCGGGCTTCTCATGGCAGATGCATCGCGCATGCCTTGGTCCAGGTCGATTCACCCTCTATCTCGCACCGTTTGGACTAGCCCAGACAGTCGAGCTTCACGAGGGTGATCGGGGAAGCGTCTTCTTCGACGTGGGCGAGCGGACAACTCTGGACATCTCCGTGGAGGGGCGAGCTGAGGGGTCTGCGTGGCTTGCTTGGGGTGCAGCTACGGACGACCCCATCCTGCACTCGACAACGCCGGTTGACCTGAGCGGGGACGCCGATGTCCATGTCGTGATTCCATGCCTCACGCGACCGACGTGGGTCCAAGTCGTCGGGGACGGAGTCCGTTCGGATCGACTCACGGTCGTCCCCGATGCGGCCGGCACATCGACTGTCGCGCTCTCCTGTTCCGCAACCCAAGCATCTGTGGGCCGTGCCATGTTCGTTTCCGGCCGGACCACTTCCTCCTCATCGAGACGGTTTCTCGACTCGCTGAGGATCAGAGCTCGCCGAGGGCCAGGGGTGCCCTACACATACCGCGTCTCCCTGCCCGTCGGATCACACCCTGGCACAGTGCTCCTGCGCGCTTTCTGCAGCGAACCCGGCGACTACGACGTCCACTTCCTCGATGGGAGAGGGTGGGGCCGTGTCACACTTCACGTCGGAGGGACGTCTGATCCACCGATCATCCAGCTCAAGTAGGTAATGCGAATCTGCACGCGGTGATCTGCTGCCCCCTTGAACCGGGGATCGGGCCCCTGGCTTGGACTCGCGAAAGGTCCGCGGGAACGGGTAAGCTGGGAAGGTTTTGTGCCTTGCTCCTGCAGCTCCCCCTGAGGACCTCCCGTGCCGCGTCGCGACGACATCGAAAGCATCCTGATCATCGGCGCCGGTCCGATCGTGATCGGACAAGCGTGCGAGTTCGACTATTCGGGTTCCCAGGGCTGCAAGGCTCTCCGCGAGGAGGGCTACAAGGTCATCCTCGTCAACAGCAACCCGGCGACGATCATGACCGACCCCGGTCTCGCCGACCGCACGTACATCGAGCCGGTCAATGTCGAGGTCGTCGCGAAGATCATCGAGCGTGAGCGGCCCGACGCGCTGCTGCCGACGCTCGGCGGACAGACGGGTTTGAACACGGCGATCGGTCTCGCCGAGGCCGGCATCCTCGCGAAGTACGGCGTCGAGATGATCGGCGCCAACGCCGAGGTCATCAACAAGGCCGAGGACCGCAGTCTCTTCCGCGAGGCGATGACGAAGATCGGCGTCGCAACGCCTCCGTCCGCGATCGCGTACACGATGGACGAGGCGCGCGAGCAGATGCATCGCATCGGGCTCCCACTCGTCATCCGCCCGGGCTTCACGATGGGCGGCTCGGGCGGCGGCATCGTCTACAACCAGGAAGAGTTCGAACGCGTCGCGTCGCGCGGTCTCGAGCTGTCGATGAACACCGAGATCCTGATCGAGCAGTCGATCGCGGGTTGGAAGGAGTTCGAGCTCGAGGTGATGCGCGACAAGAAGGACAACGTCGTCATCGTCTGCTCGATCGAGAACGTCGACCCGATGGGCATCCACACCGGCGACTCCGTGACGGTCGCGCCGCAGCAGACGCTGACCGACCGCGAGTACCAGGAGATGCGCGACGAGGCCATCGCGATCATCCGCGAGATCGGCGTCGAGACGGGCGGCTCGAACATCCAGTTCGCGACCAACCCCGAGAACGGCGACCGCATCGTCATCGAGATGAACCCGCGCGTGTCGCGCAGCTCGGCGCTGGCGTCGAAAGCCACGGGCTTCCCGATCGCGAAGATGGCCGCCAAGCTCGCCGTCGGCTACACCCTCGACGAGATCAGCAACGACATCACGAAGAAGACGCCGGCCTGCTTCGAGCCGACGATCGACTACTGCGTCGTGAAGATCCCGCGCTTCGCATTCGAGAAGTTCCCCGAGGCCGACCCCACCCTCGGCACGCAGATGAAGTCGGTCGGCGAGACGATGGCGATCGGCCGCAACATGCGCGAGGCCATGCAGAAGGCGCTGCGCGGACTCGAGAACGGCCAGCCGGGCCTGGGCATGAAGCGCGGCGACGCATTCCTGCCGAAGGGTCGACTGCGCGATCGCCCCACGGAGAAAGACCTCCGCCGGCGCCTCGCGGTTCCGCACGCCGACAACTTGCTCACCGTGCGCGAAGCCATGCGCTCGGGGATGTCGAACGACGACATCCACGCGATCACGAAGATGGACGCGTGGTTCCTCCAGCACCTGCGCGCCATCGTCGAACTCGAAGAACAGATGTCCGACTACTCGTCATTCGAGGACGTGCCGTCGGGTGTTCTCCAGACCTGGAAAGAGAGCGGATTCTCCGACGTCCAGATCGCGAACCACTTCGGCACGGAACGCACGCGCGTGCGCGGGCGGCGACGC
This sequence comes from Planctomycetota bacterium, assembly GCA_029259745.1. GTDB lineage: Bacteria > Planctomycetota > B15-G4 > B15-G4 > B15-G4 > OFTM221. Next base: position 231,275 of record JAJDEO010000063.1, on the reverse strand, counting down.
GAGCTCGGCATGATGCCGGTGTACAAGCGCATCGACACCTGCGCCGCGGAGTTCGAATCGCACACGCCGTATCTCTACTCGACCTACGAGACCGAGACCGAGGTCGTCGAGACGGGTGCCAAGAAGATCATGGTGCTCGGCGGCGGGCCGAACCGCATCGGTCAGGGCATCGAGTTCGACTACTGCTGCTGCCAGGCGTGCTACGCGCTGCGTGAGCAGGGGTACGAGATCATCATGGTGAACAGCAACCCGGAAACCGTGTCGACCGACTTCGACACGTCCGACCAGCTGTTCTTCGAGCCCGTCACGATCGAGGACGTGCTGCACATCCACGAGACGCAGAGCATCCACGGTGCGATCGTGCAGCTCGGCGGGCAGACGCCGCTGAACATCGCGCAGGGCTTGAAGAACGCCGGCGTCAACATCCTCGGCACGTCGCCCGAAGCCATCGACATGGTCGAGGACCGCGAGAAGTTCAAGGACATCCTCGACGAGCTCGGCATCCGCCAACCGAACAACGGCATCGCCGTCACGTCCGAGGAAGCCGAGGCCATCGCCGACGACATCGGCTTCCCGCTCGTCGTGCGGCCGTCGTATGTCCTCGGCGGGCGCGGCATGGAGATCGTCTACGACCGTGAGTCGATGCGGAAGTGGGTCAACGAGGCCGTCGACATGGCTCCCGACCGACCGATCCTCCTCGACCAGTTCCTCGAGAACGCGCACGAGGTCGACGTCGACGCTGTCTACGACGGACACGTCTGCGTCCTCGGCGGAATCATGGAGCACGTCGAGCAGGCCGGCATCCACTCTGGCGACAGCTTCTGCACGCTGCCGCCCTACTCACTCTCGGCCGAGATCCAAGACACCATCCGCGATCACACGGCGAAGCTCGCCGAGGCCGTGGGCGTGCGCGGGCTGATGAACGTGCAGTACGCGGTCAAGGATGGCGTCGTCTTCGTGCTCGAGGTGAACCCGCGTGCATCGCGCACGGTGCCATTCGTCTCGAAGGCCATCGGCCAGAACCTCGCCAGCATCGGCGCGCGTGTCATGGCCGGCGAGACGCTCGAGCAGATCGGCTTCACGAAGGAGATCATCCCGAAGCACTTCTCCGTCAAGGCGCCGGTCTTCCCGTTCAACAAGTTCCTCGGCTCCGACATCATCCTCGGCCCGGAGATGAAGAGCACCGGCGAGGTCATGGGCATCGACGCCGACCTGGGCTGCGCGCTCGCCAAGGCATTCATGGGCGCCTCGCGCACGCTGCCGCTGACCGGTGCTGTATTCGTATCGGTCTGCGATCGCGACAAGGTGCCCGTCGTCGAGGTGGCGCGGGCCTTCCACGACCTCGGCTTCGAGATCATTGCGACGCCGGGCACGCGCGACGTGCTCATCGAGCACGGCGTGCCCGCGAAGATCGTGTTCAAGCGCGGCGAAGGTCGCCCCGACGCCGTCGACATCGTCACGAACGAGGAGGTGCAGCTCGTCATCAACTCGCCGAGCGACGACGCCGACACGCGCAAGGACGAGAAGGCCATCCGCACGGCGGCCTACCTGCGAGAGATCCCGACGCTCACGACGATCTTCGGTGCGAAGATCGTCGCGAAGGGCGTCGAGTCGATGCGCAGCATCGGCCTACGCGTGAAGTCGATGCAGGAGTTCCACGAGGACAGCAAGCAGCCGGCCTGAGCTCAGCGGATCGAGCGGCTCACTTGTTGCTGTCGTCCAGCACGGAGCGGATCTCGCTGACGAGGTCGCCGAGATCGCAGGCATCGGTTTCCTTGCGCGTCGAGTCGTCGCCGCCGAGCGAATGGCGTCCGCCGGCCGACTCGGCCGGGTTGGACTCGCCGGGCAAGGGCTGGCGCAGCTTGATCACGCCGTTCGAATCAGTCTGCAGGCCACGGATGTGTTCGTTCTGCTGCTTGACCGTCTCGATGAGACGCTTCGACTCCAGCTTGAGCGCCTTGAGCTGGAACGCGTCGCGCAGGGCCACGATCAGTTCGGCTTCGTTCGCCGGCTTGACGAAGAAGCGGAAGACCTCGCCGTGGTTGACGGCGCGGATGACGACATCCAGACGCGTGTCACCCGTGAGCATCATGCGCACGACCGACGGCCAACGCTGACGGATGCGCGCGAGCAGCTGGTTGCCCTGCATCCCCGGCATATGCATGTCGACGAGCGCCACGTCGACAGTCGTCGTCTCGAGGATCTGCTCTGCCTCTTCGGCGGAGGCTGCATAGATCGTGTTCAGGTCTTCACTGCGCAGGGTACGACGCAGCGCGTTGTAGACATTCTGTTCGTCATCAACGATCAGGACGGTGTTCTTTGTCGGCATGTCGCTTCCCTACGCTTGTCTGAAGTCTGCCCCTCGGTCGTCACCCTTTCGGTCGCCGACCACGAGGAACTGAGGTGAGTTACGGCGTTTTGATCTCAGCGCGGCAGGCGCGCGCCCACTCGTCGAGGTTCGGTGACCAGCCCACTGTGTCGAGGTACGACTCGATCAGAGACAGGCGCGTGTCCGTGAGGTCGGGGCCGCCGATCACGACTTCAGCCGCGAGAACAGATGCAAGCGGACCCGGCTTGGGGTCACCACTCGCAAGCGGACGTTGTGCGAGTGCGCGCACGACGGTCGACGACGTACCCCACGACTCGAGCAGGTACGCGATGACGTCCTCCCAGACTCCGTCCTCGAGCTGCAGGCTCGTGCGATCGGGCAGCTGCACAACCGAGAGAAGTCCCGTGAGGAGAGCTTCCTGAACCGCTTCGGGACCGAGCTTGGCGTGCTGCGCGATCGCTGCGGCGTGCACAGCGACGCGCGAGGCGTCGTCCCACGTCTCGGCATCCTGGCTGACGAAGGCCTCGACGAATCGGACGGCCAGCGTCACGCCGAAGAGCCCGCCGTTGCCGAGCATCTGCGCGAGCTGAGCGGGGTCCGACGTTCGATCGAGCGACTCGGGGTACGCGAACACCATGAGATCGCGCACTCGCGACCACAGCGTCGCGTCGCCGCGGAACATGCGATCGGGCGAGAAGGCTGTCTCGCCATCACCGAGCGCCGCGATCATGTCTTCGCAGAGATCCGTGACCGCCGGCGGTCGGCTCCACACGTCGTCGAGTGCATCGCAGTGCATGCGGTCGAGCACGTGGCGTACGCGCCGTGCACGTTCGATCTCACCGACGAGCACGTCAGGCGGACACGGCTTGTTGAGGTAGCGATGCGCGCACGTACGCGCGATCTGCATGCGCTCGTGATCGGCCTGACCCGAGAGCACCATGCGCCCCATGCGCGGCCAACGCCGCGTCACCTGCGAAAGCAGCTCGGCGCCGTCCATACCAGGCATGCGCATATCGCTGACGATGACATCGCGCGGCGCGGCTTCGAGCGCCGCGAGTGCCGCAGCGCCCGAGTCGACGAACGCGATGTCCCACTCCTTGCTCTTGCCGTGTAGCTGTCGACGGAGGCCGCTCAAGATGCGGCGGTCGTCGTCAGCAAACAGGATCCGGGTGTGCTGGCTCATGGTGTTCGAGTTCCACTTCGTGGATCGGAAGTCGGATGATGAATGTTGTGCCGACGCCTCGCTCGCTCTCGAAGTCGAGATGTCCGCCGTGCTTGTCGACGACGACGGCGTGAGCGATCGCCAGGCCTTGCCCGGTCCCCTTGCCCACTTCCTTCGTCGTGAAGAACTGATCGAACACTTGGCTGCCGACATCTTCGGGAATGCCGCAGCCCGAGTCGCCGATGCGGATCTCGGCCCACTCCTCGGAGTTGTTGTCGCCCGTGCACACCGAGCTCGTCGAGATCGTGATCGTGCCGCGCCCGCCTGTGCCGGCGATGGCTTCTTCGATGGCGTGGGCGGCGTTGACGATGAGGTTCAGGAAGACCTGGTTGAGATCGGCGAGCCAGCTCGGGACGAGCGGAAGCTCTCCGAGCTGCAGGTCGACGTCGGCGACGTACTTGTACTCGTTGCGAGCGACGGCGACCGTCGTCTCGAGCGCGCGGTTGATGTCCGCGGGCTTGCGTCCTTCACCGCCGGGATGGCTGAAGTCTTTCATGGCGCGCACGATGCTCGTGACGCGTTCGACGCCTTCGAGCGTCTCGCTGAGCGCGAGCGGAAGCTCCTCGGCCACGAACTCGATGTCCATGGCCTGGATCGTCGACTCGACCTCCAGCACCTTTGGCGCGTCGCATCCCGCTCCACGCGCTTCGGTGAGCGCCTCGGGGAGCCCGCGGAGCATCGCGATCAGTGGACCGACCTGCTCTGACACGAAGCGGAGGTTGTCGCCGACGTACTGCATCGGCGTGTTGATCTCGTGCGCGATGCCGGCCGCGAGCGTGCCGACGGCTTCGAGTCGTTGCGCATGGTGGAGCTGCGTCTCGAGCCGGCGGCGTTCCGTGACGTCGGCGCCGATGATCGAGTAACCGCGGCTCGAACCGCGTTCGGTCGGGTTCACCGTGAAGCTCACAGCGAGTCCTTCGTCCTCTTCGTCGTCGGCATCTTCCTCGTCGCGCGCGCCGAGCGTAGGGATCATGAGGTTCTGGCACGACGTCCGCTGCCCAGACTCGACACACTCGCGGATGCGATCGGCTGCGCGGCCCTCGAGCCACGGCAGATCGAGATCCTCGAAGTTCGCTCCGAACGCTTCGTTCGTGTCGACCCCGAAAAGTTCCTGGGCGACCGAGTTCCATTCGACGACGCGACCTTCGGCATCGACACCGATCACGAACGCGGACAGGGAGTCGAGGACGCGCCGCTGCTCCGACGCCTGCTCATCGATACGCATGCTGGCCAGGCGCAGCTCGACGGCTTGGATCTTGAGCTGCTCGGTGGCGTGCCGCTCCTTCTGGAACTGACGCGCGATGATGTCGTTGGCCTCGTGGAGCGAGCCGGCACGCTCGCGCTCACGCTGCGTCATGCGGATGACGAGCGTGATCGATGCGGCGAGGAAGCCGCCGAACCACAGCAGCAGGGTGTTCGATACGCCGCGGCTGCCGGACAGCCAGCGCGCGTCGGCCGTTGTCCTGATGGTCCACGTCGAGTCGCCGAGCGCGATCTGCCCCACGGAGGCCAGTGCTCGCTGCGAGTCCTCGGCCCCGCGACGCTTACCGCGTCCCAACTCGAAGACGACACCGTTGGCGTCTGCAACGTCAACATGGATCGCACGCATCGCGTCGTGGCGGAAGATCGACCCGAGGAGCGCACGGATGTCATGCAGGTACGCAAACATGCCTCCGGACCCACCGACGGGCACCGTCAGCCACAGATACCCATGGCCGCGTCCCGTCGAGATCGTGCTCGAGACGACAGCCTCGGATGTTGCGGTGGCGAGTTCTGGTGGAAGGACGCCCAGAGCGAAATCGAGCGCCTCGTTGTCGCCGAGTCGCGAGACCTCACGTCCCTCGGCGTCGAGCTGCACGACGGCAGTGACACCCGGGCGTTCGAGGTCGGCCGCGAGCAGCGAAGCCATCTCGATGGCGTCCACCGCCTGCAGGCTGCGCGAGAGGACACCGGCCACCTGCCCCGTGCGCGCGAGCGCGTCGGCGTGCAAGCGCAGCTGTGTGTTTGCGCTGTGGACGGCCGCGCCGTTCGCGCGCGTCATCGCCATGCGGCTGATCTTCGCGTCGCTCGCCGTCAGGTTCACCCAGAGCGCCACGGCCAGCGCGCCGACGACGCCGCCGAATGCCCACGGCGCCCAGCGCGGGACCGACGCGATGCGATCGGGCCGTCGCAGGCCGCCGATCATCGCGAAGAACGCTGTTCCGAGCACGACGAAGCCCAAGGCCGTCGACGCATTCATGCGCGTCACCTTGGCCCAGCCGTACTCGCTCTGGTCGCTCAGGGCATAGCCGAGCAGACCGACGACACCGGTGCCGACGATCACGCTCGCGAGGACGAGCAAGGTCGTGCGTCGCCAGCGACGGCGCATCCCCCGCGTGCGGAACGTCACCAGCGCGAGCCCCGAGAGCGCGAAGCAGAGCGCCGTCATGATCGACATGCGTGGCTGTGCGGTGCTCGCAGCCTCCGAGACGTTGGAGGGCAGCAATGCCGACACGATCATCGTGCTGCGCCCGAGCAGGTCCTCGGCGAGCGCCATGCTCCCGATCCCCGCAGCAAACGCACCGCCCCACACCGCGACCGTCCGTTGACCCATGCAGTGCGCGACGATCGCGATGCCCGTCACGACGAACACGAGCGCCGTCGTGTAGCCCATCGGGGCGAAACGTGCCGAGAGCCACGAGAGCTGAAGCCACCCGAGAAACGTCAGCGTCGCGAGGAACACGCCCACGGCGCGCACCTCAAGCGACCTGCGCTCGCCCTTGAGCACTCGATTGCGAGCACTCGCTTTCCCTGTCTCGATCGTCATGCGCGCATTCATCGGCACGCACGCCGTCAAATCCTCAATCGACTCCTGAGAACAAGCCCGGACTTCTCACGAGGATCGTCGCGAGGACGAAGCTTGAACCTTGCTGGCAAGCCGAAACGGCGCTTCCGACCGGAGGCGGCCGGTTTTGGCCGTCGAGGATCAGAAGTGCCGCTTCAACGCCGCGAGGCAGTGCCCAGACGCGGCCGTCGCAGCGCCTCACATCGAGACCAACCGCTCAGTTCACCTTCAGCGGCCGCCGCTCGGTGACGTAGATGTCGGGCTGCCAGACCTGATCGCCTGAGCCGGTGTTGTTGCCGACGCTCATCCGCAGACGCGTGACGCGCATGCGCGTCGTGTAGCGCTCGACGTTCAGCAGGAACTTGGCGACCTGCTCGCGCGTGAAGACCTTGTTGCGCTCCGGCTTCAGGTTGAACACCGACTCCTCGTAGCCGTCCGACGCGTACTCGTTTCCGCTCTCACTGATGCGGAACGAGTTGCTGCCGATGCGACTCTTGATCTCCATGTTCTCGAAGTACCCGTACGCGCCTTCCTGCAGCGAGATGTCGTCGGCCTTCTCCTGCTGGAGATCGTAGACCTCCTCGGCTAGGCGCCCGATGTCACCGAGCGCGTTCTCTGCGTTCGTCTGGTTCTCGATGAGAGTGCCTGCGCGACTTTCCATCCAGGCGATGCCACCGAGGCCCCCGAGGATGAGCACGCCCATGAACACGAGAAAGACTCGTTCGAAATCCCACTTCATCAGACTGTCTCCTCGAGCAGTGCCCCTTGAGCCGCACGCAGCGCCTCGTCGAGGTCGATCGAAATCTTCATGTCGCTGAATCGAATCGCGTCACCGACGGGCGTCGAGCCGCGGTTGTCGACGTTCGTCACCATCGCGTGGCTCTCGAGCAGGTCGATCAGGAGCTGCAGCTTCGTCTTGCTCTCGAGGACTCCCGTGAGCTGGATCGCCGGATCGCGCGTCGATGCGTTGACGTCGATCTGCTCGATCTTGAAGCGCCCTAGTTCCTTCTCGTTGTCGAGGATCAGCCGCGAGAACTCGATCCAGACCGGCATCGCAGACGTGAGCTGCGGGATCTTCTCGGAACGGCCGAGCTCGGAACGGAGGTCGTCGCTCAGGTCCTCGACGCCCTGGCGGATGCGCCGCATCTGGTCGAGCCCGAAGTCGGCGCTCTGCCACTTCGCGTCGGCCACGGCGTTGTCGCCGACAAGCTGTCGAAGCTGGTTCGAGCCGATCTCGATGAGGGTTCCGTAGTGGCGTTCGGCGCTCTGGAGCTTGACGTACGACTCAAGACCGAAGAACGCGACGGCAAGGAAGACGAGCAGTGACAGCGTGATGAGCGCCGTCTTCACCTGGTCGAACTTCTTCGTGTAGGCGCACTCCTCGCGACGGAAGTCGGTGCGCGTCGTGTCGACGTCGTTGAGCTTGAACGCCATGCCGAGCATGACGCCGATGTCGGGGCCGAAGTGCTCGACCTCCTCGTCGGAGAGCTTGTGTTCGACGCGCGAGAGCAGGTCGAGTGGCTGGCATGCATCGACACCGAAGGCCGCACCGATCTTCTGGTTGAACTCCGGAATGCGACTGCCGTTGCCGGCCGCGTAGACAGCGTCGAGTTCGCCGACGTCGGGCAGCGTCGTGAGCGTGCGGCGGATCTCGCGCAGCAGACGCTGGAGATAGTCGTGCGTTCGGGCCACGCCGACGTCGTCAGTCCCTTCGCCGGTGCCGTGCGACCCGAGGCGGATCGTGCGGACGGCGAAGAGCTGGCCGCCGACGATGAACAACAAACTCGTCGAACGCTCCTGCGCATTGACGACGACGAACCGCTCGTGCTCCTCGACGACACCCGTGCCGACGAGCGCGTTGTAGAGCGCGAAGTCGTCGACATCGACCATCTGCGGGTCGAGGCCGGCTTCACCGACCAGGTCGAGGGCGTCGAGCAGGTCGTCCTTGTTCACGGCCGCCACGAGCAGATGCGCCTTGTCGCGCACTTCGCGCAGAACGTGGTGCTGGACGACGACGTTGTTGACGTCGACGGGCAGGTGACTCTCGGCCTCGAAGCGCACGACCTTGCGGATCTGCTCGGCGTTCGTGAAGGGCAGATCGAACTCCCGGAAGATCGTGCGTCCGGCCGGATAGGCCATTGAACACGGATCCGTCGTGAAGCCGCTCACGGCCTCCTCGATGCGCTCGAGCCGAATGTCATCGGCCTCGGCCTCGTCCTCGGCGTCGCCCGCAACGGGCACGGTCATGTCGGCGTCGGCGACCTTGAGCACGCGGATCTTGCGCCCCGATCCGTCGAACTGCATCAGGCGGAGGCGTTCGACTCCGAACTCGAATGCGGTTTGGCTGGCCATAGGTACGGTCTCGCGAGGAAAACTACGGTCGGACGACGATAAGGCACGTCCGCCGGAGGGATCAATGTGAAGAGCGGCTCAGAGTTCGGCGAAGTGTTCGCGCTGCTGAGCGTCGAGTTGTTCGGAAAGGAGCTGGGCTGTCAGCGAGCGGCGCTCGGCGACGGGCTGGCGGAGCAGTTCGATGTGCTGGCGGCGCAGCGCCTCGATGTCGGCGTCTTCATCGGCCAGGATCTCCGCGATCGCTGAGACTTGATCGTCACGGAGTTCGAGTTCGGCGCGCAGAAGCTCGAGATACGTCGGCGGGGACGCGTGATCGGCCGAGAGCACGAAGCGCTCGACGCAGATGCCGAGGACGACGAGCAGCGTCGCGAGGACAAGACCGGCGAGGACTCCGCGCGTGCCGTTCATCGCTGCGACTCGAGCGCGTCCAACTCGTCGGGCGCAAGGCGCGCATCGCCCTCGATCAGCCCGTCGAGCCCGGCCTCGAAGGCCTCGGGCGTGGCGCGGCCCTCACTGTCGTGGAAGCTGTCGGCCTCGTGCACCTGCTGCACCTGCAGCGAGGCCGGGTCGTCGTCGGCAAAGAGCGCTGCCGGCCGCATGACGCCGTAGCCGAGCGTCGTGACGATCGCGAGCGCGGCCGCCACGGACAGCCGTCGCACGGCGGCGAGGCCGTCCTGGAGACGCGCCGCAGGACGCGCAGCCGCCGCGACCTCGTTGATGCGCGGCGGGTGGCGTGCGGCGAGCACCCGGTCGGTGAAGTCGGCGCTCGGTGCAAGCCCCTCGAGCGGCGTCAGCGCAGCCGACATCGCCGAGAAGTCGCCGATCGCAGCGGCAACGGCGGGGTGCTCCGACGCCCACTGGCGAGCGCGCTCCACCGTGTCGGGCCGGACGGCGCGTCCGTCGAGGAGGAGCGAGTGGACGAAGAGACAGAGCTCATCGTCCATCGTGGACTGCTCGAGGGTGTCGCTCGTGAAACGTGAATCGTCAGGTGTGTTCATGGCTCAAGGCCTCGCGAGCGCGCCTGCGTCGAGCAGGGCGCGCAACTTCGTTCGGGCGCGAAAGATGCGCGACTCGACCGTGCCGATCGAGACGCCCAGGATTCCGGCCACGTCTTCGTAGGAATGGCCCTCGAGTTCGCGCAGCTTGAGCGTGCTTCGGAACGGCTCGGGAAGCTGCTCCATCGTGGCTCGCACGACTGCGCGAAGATCCTCGATCTCGAGTTCCTCCAGCGGCGAGGGGCCGCCGTGCTCGGGATCGAAAGTGCGGTCCTCATGGATCGCGTCGAGGGAGACAGCCGGTCGTCGGCGGCGGGCATCGAGGTGATCGCGCGCCGTGTTGACGGCGATCCGATACAGCCACGTGAAGAGGGCCGACTGTCCCTGGAACCGGCCGATCGCGCGAAACGCCTTGAGAAACGTGTCCTGCGCGAGGTCCTCGGCGTCGGCAGCACTGCCAACGACGCGGGTGACCACGGAGAGAACTCGGTTTCGATAGGCATCGACAAACTCGCGAAAGGCGGATTCCTCGCCAGCGCGGAGACGCTCGAGAAGAGCTTGGTCTTCGGGTGTCATCACTGTCTCCGCGCTAGCAGGGTCTTCGACGGACCCCGGGCCGCAGCTCTTCCCGACCAGGTCGTGTCTCGCTGAAGAACCCGCAAAGGCCCGATTGGGGCCCGATCGCAGGACTCCACGCCTCGATGCGAGACGTCAGATTTCGTCGTCGGAGGCCTTCTTGGCCGGGACGCCGTCGAGCTCGAGCGGCAGGCGCTCGGCGATCTCGAGGCCGTAGCCACGCATGGCGTGGTAGCGGGCCGGGTTGTTCGTGAGCAGGCGCATCTGGCGGACGCCGAGGTCGCGCAGGATCTGGGCGCCGATGCCGTAGTCACGCACATCGACGGGCAACGTGACGCTCGGTTCGCCCTCGACGTCGACGCCGTTGCTCGTCTGTGCGCGCGCGATCGCCTTCATGCGCGCCTCGAGGCCGACGTTCGCGCCTTCTTGACGACGCATGTAGAGCACGACGCCCTCACCCTCGGCGTGCACGCGACGCAACGCCGCGGCGAGCACCTTCGACTCGGCACCGAGCAGCCCACCGAGCACGTCGCGCGCGAGGTTCTCGGAATGGACGCGGACGAGCAGCGGACGATCGATGCCGTCCTGACAACCCGGCGCCGGCTCACCGGCCGTCACGGCGAGGTGTTCGGAACCATCCTCGCGCGAGCGGTAGAGGTGCGTGCGAAACGAACCGTAACGCGACTGGAGATCCACCGAGACGACATGCTCGACGAGTCGTTCCATGCGTCGGCGGTAGTGGATCAGATCGGCGACCGTCGCCATCTTCATGCCGTGCTCGCGGCTGAAGCGGTCGAGGTCCGGCAAGCGCGCCATCGAACCGTCGTCATTCATGATCTCGCAGACGACGGCGACCGGACGTGCGCCGGCGAGGCGCGCGAGGTCAATGGCGCCTTCGGTGTGCCCTGCACGACGCAGCACACCGCCGGGCATGGCACGCAGCGGGAAGATGTGCCCCGGACGGCTGAGATCGTTCGGGCCACTCTTCGGGTCGGCGGCGACCTGGATCGTGCGCGCGCGGTCGGCCGCGGAGATGCCCGTGGTGATGCCGGTGGCCGCTTCGATCGACACCGTGAAAGCCGTGCTGCGACGCGACGTGTTGCGATCGACCTGCGGCGGGAGATCGAGACGATCGGCGATGGCGCGGTCGACCGGCATGCAGATCAGCCCGCGACCGTAGCGCGCCATGAAGTTGATCTGATCGGCCGTCACCGACTCCGCCAGACAGATGAGGTCGCCCTCGTTCTCGCGGTCTTCGTCGTCGACAAGGACGATCATCTTGCCGGCTTTGAGGTCGTCCACGATCTCGGGGATCGTGCTCATCCGTGCATCGTCTGGTTGGTCGGTCATCGTCATCGACGACGCATCACGCGTCGTCGTCCTCGGGGTTCACGTCGTCGGCGGGCGCCTCGGTGTCCGGTGCCTCGGTGCTCGCCGGCGCGTCGTCGACGGCTGCTGCGGGCGCATCACCGCCGCCCTCGCCGTCTGGCGGCGGATCGCCGCTGCCGTCGTCGGCCTCGACCGGTGCCACCGATGCGAGCTTGTCGTCACCCTTGATCGAAATCAGACGCACGCCCTGGGTGTTGCGACCGACCTTCGAGATCTGCGTGGCCGGCGAGCGCACGATCTGTCCGCCCGACGTGACGTAGATGACGTCGTCGTCGTCGTGGATCGACTGGATCGTGATGACCTTGCCGATGCGCGCCGTCGTGCGGATGTCGATGACACCCTGTCCGCCGCGCCCCTTGGTCGGGTAGTCGTCGAACGGGGTGCGCTTGCCGTAACCGTTCTCGGTGGCCGTGAGCAGCTCGGCGCCTTCGGTGACGACCGCGAGTCCGCAGACCTTGTCGCCGTCCTTGAGGCGGATGCCACGGACACCGCGCGCCGGACGTCCCATGACGCGCACGTCACCGATGCGGAAGCGCATCGCGCGTCCGTTGCGCGTCCCGAGGATGACCGTGTCGTCGGTGTCGCACGGACGCACGCGGATCAGGCGATCGTCGTCGTCGAGCCCGATCGCGATGATGCCGCCCGCCTTCGGTCGACTGTAGTCGGAGAGCAGCGTGCGCTTGACCGTGCCGTTGGCCGTCGCGAAGAGCAGCGAGCCCTGGCTGAAGTCGCGCACGGGGATCACGGCCTGGATCGAATCCTCGGCCGGGAAGTTCGGGATCAAGTTGACCGCCGCGCGTCCCATCGACAAACGACTGAGACTCGGCAAACGCCAGACCTTCAGCCAGTGCACCTTGCCGCTGCCCGTGAAGAAGAGCAGGTAGTCGTGGGTGTGTGCCTGGAAGATGCGCTCGATGAAGTCGCCTTCGCGCGCATCGCCGCCGCGCACGCCTGAACCACCGCGCCGCTGCGAGCGGTACGTGTCGAGGTCCATGCGCTTGATGTAGCCGAGGTGCGAGAGCGTCACGACGACGGGCTCGTCGACGATGAGGTCTTCGTCTTCGAAGCCCTCGATCGCGCCACCGATCTCGGTCAGACGCGGCGTCGTGTACGTGGCCTCGATGCGCTCGAGGTCGTCGATGATCATCGCGTCGATGCGCGCCGGCTTGGCGAGGATGTCCTCGTAGTCGGCGATCTTGGTGGTGAGGTCCTGCCATTCGGCCTCGAGCTTTTCGACCTCGAGCCCCGTCAACGAGCGCAGGCGCATGTTGACGATGGCTTCGGACTGGCGCGGGCTGAGCAGGAACTTCTTCTGCAGCTGGCGCATCGCGTCGTGTGCATCGTCGGCACCACGAATCGTCGCAATGACCTCGTCGATGTTCGCCTGCGCGATGCGCAGACCCTCGACGATGTGCAGGCGTTCGCGCGCGAGCCGCAGCAGGTACTCGGTACGACGGCGGATGACGATGCGCCGGTGTCCGAGGAACTCCGTCATCAGCCCCTTCAGCGGAAGCGTCACGGGCCGCATCTTCACGAGCGCGATGTTGATGATCGAAACCGTGACCTGCAGCTGCGTGAACTTGAAGAGCTGGTTGAGCGTGATCTCGGGGCTCTCGCCCTTCTTCAGCTCGACGACGATCTCCATTCCCTGACGCGACGAGTGGTCGACGACGTCGTGGATCGCCGTGACGCGGCCGTCCTTGACGAGCTGCGCGATCGATTCGATCAGCGTCGTCTTGTTGACCTGGTACGGGATCTCGTTGATGACGATCTTGGCGCGCGACTTCTTCTCTTCTTCGATGCACTCGGCGCGCGCACGCAGAATCGCCGTCCCGCGACCTGTCTCGTAGGCGCGACGGATCCCCGACTGACCGCAGAGGATGCCGCCGGTCGGGAAGTCAGGACCGGGCACGTACTGAAGGAGTTCCTCGGTCTCGATGTCCGGGTTCGCGATGACGGCCTTCAACGCCGCGCAGATCTCACGCGGGTTGTGCGGCGGCATGCTCGTGGCCATGCCGACGGCGATGCCGTTGCTGCCGTTGACGAGCAGGTTCGGGAAAGCCGACGGAAGCACCGTGGGTTCGTCGCGCGAACCGTCGTAGTTCGGCTGGAAGTCGACGGTGTCCTTGTCGATGTCGTCGAGCAGCAGGCTCGCGGCCGACGTCATGCGCGCTTCGGTGTAGCGCATGGCGGCCGGCGGGTCGCCGTCGACTGAACCGAAGTTGCCCTGCCCGTCGACAAGCGTGACGCGCATGTTGAACGGCTGGGCGAGACGGACGAGCGTCGGATAGACGACACCTTCACCGTGCGGGTGGTAGTTACCGGACGTGTCGCCGGCGATCTTCGCGCACTTCTTGAACTTCGAGCGCGGCCCGAGGTTCAGGTCGTTCATGGCAACGAGCACGCGACGCTGCGACGGCTTGAGACCGTCGCGAACATCGGGCAGCGCGCGCGAAACGATGACGGACATCGCGTAGGACAGATAGCTGTCCTTCATCTCGCGCTCGATGAGCACGGAGCTGTCGCGTGGACTGGACGTATCGGACATCGGCAACCTTGGTCGTGTCGCTCAGGGGCTCGGTGCGCCTGGCACCGCGTGCGCCCCCCGTCCGCTTGGACGGCCCTCCGGACACACGCATCGAAAGACACCACGCCCTCGTCGGACCGCGCCCAGACAAGCGCGCGTGAAGGGCATCTTTCAACTGGTCCATCGTCGCGAAATGGGCCCTCAGATGCAACTTTCGGCGGTCGCGTAACGCCTTGCCGACTGCCGACTTACGCGCCATCTCGGAGGTTCGGGGGAACCCGCGGCGGTCCACGCCCCGCGGCCACGCCGGCGCATAGCCGGCGAACCCCGCGAGCCTCGCAGGCATCGAAGATTCGGCATCCGACTTCGTTTGCCGTGTTTCTGCGCCCCGTACGATCCCTAAGATCTCGCGCAGACCGCCCCGCGACTGACCCACGTCCCGCTGCCCATGAACGCCGACGAGCCATGAACGCAGACGAGAAAGTGCTCCTCGACAACGTCTTCGCCGGAAAACCCGGCGCCTTCGAGGCGTTGATCGAGCGCTATCGGGCGCTGATCTACTCGGTCTTCCATCGTCCGCCGTTCCATTTCCCGGCCGACTACATGGACGACCTCTTCCAGTCGTTCATCCTCGCTCTGGCGGCTCGTGACTACCGCAAGCTGCGCGCCTTCGAGGGCCGCAACTCCTGCTCGCTGGCCACGTTCCTGCAAATCGTGACCACCCGCTTCGCGCTCGACGAGAAGCGCAAGTGGCGTCGCCATCCGCGCGGTCTCGGCCAGGGCAGCACCGACGACGACGAACTGTCCGTCGATCTCGCCGACCCGGATGCCGAGATTCCCGACGAGGCCATGCTCGAGCAGGAGCAGGTCGACATCTTCCACAATCTGCTCTTCTCGCTGGAATGGAAGCGCATCTCGGCCGTGCTGTGGGTCTTCCGCGACATCACACGCGAGGAGATCGCCGAAGTCATGTCGACGTCGCGGGCGAACATCGACGCCCTCTACAAGCGTGCAAAGGACCAGATGACGGACCTTTACGCGCAAGGTGGTGGCGCGAGCAAGAGCCGCGTGAGCGATCCCGAAGTGATCACACCCGAGATTCGGGCCTATCAAGAGGCGCTGTTGCGCGTCCCGAGTCGAACCCTCTACCAAGCTCTGCTTCAGCCGGACGCCAAGAACCGGGCCTTGCTCGGTCTCGTCCTGGCCGAGTACCCGCGTTTCCGCTGCTCGAAGTCCGAGATCGCCCGGATCTGCGGCCAGAAGGACATCCTCGAGCCCTGCCTCGACATCCTCGGGGAGATCGCCGCGCGGGTCGGCGTCACGCCTGCGTCACCGCGATCTGAGCCGGTGGTGTCAGATCGCTGAGGGTCGGCCGGTCATTTGGGCACAACCGCTGCGCGTTTCGCAGTCACCACGGGCAGCCTGAGGATTTCATCGATGTCTCATTCCGATCTCAATCACGTCTTCGCCGCCAAAGGGCGTGCCGCCATCGACCCGGCCGGCCTTCCGAACGACGAGCTGTTGGCGCTCTACGTCGACGGCAAGCTCCTGCCGCACCAGCGCCGCATGATCGAGGAGCGCGCACTGAACTGCCCACACACGTATGAGGTGCTCCGCGCCGCTGTCGACACGTTGGGTGTGCGCCGCGAGGCGGCCACGTTTCGCGTGGTCGCGCGGCTCGTCGAGAAGGGTCTCGAGCTCGTCAACGCGTTCGAGCACCGCCTCCGCCGTCCGGAAGGTGAGCTCGTCCCCGCACTCGGCGCCCTCCGCGGCGATGGAGCAGACAGCCTCCTCACGCTCCAGGGTCCCGGCTCAGGGCTCGACGAACTCGAACTCCAGCGCCACGCCGACGGCACGGCCCATCTGACGGTCCGCGGCGAGAGCGAACTCGCCCTCGCGACCGAAGAGCGGGCTTCGTTCGTCGTCGAGGTCGACGGCGAACCGCGGGTCAAGCGTCCCTACTCATCGACGCCTCTTGATGTGGGCCCGCTCGACGCCGGCTCCGTCTACGACGTCAAGGTCGTCGCGAAGGCTCCCGGGCGCTCTGCGCGCACGGTCGTCGACGCGAGCCTCGACCTGCGCTGAACGCACCACCCAAGCGTCGTTCGCGGCGCGACACGATCGTCACACACCAGCGCCCCCATCGGAACTTGGCCGATGGGGGCGCTTGACGTTTCAACCCGACCTGCTCCGTCAGAGGCCGCGGGCGATCTCGAGCGTCGCCGTCGGCTCAGGACGCACCGTGTAGTCCGTGTCGGCGTCCACGTGGCGAGCGATGCCTTCGGAATCGAAGACGTAACGCGCGGGGACCGGCAACGTCCACCCTGATGAGTTCGACTCGTCGAGGTCGATCCCGAAACCGCGGTACACCGTCACGAGGTCGTCAGGGAGCGTGAACATCAAGCCGAACTGTTTTCCTACGCGCGCGCCCTCGTCGAACAGGATCTCGAAGGGGAGCTTGTGGGCAGCAACGAGCTCGGCCGTGTGTTCCGGCTTCTCGGGGCTGATGGCCAAAAGACGCCCTCCGGCAGCGAGGAGTTCGTCGTGAATCTTTGCCAGAGCATCCAGCTCGGCGACGCAATAAGGTCACCAATGGCCGCGGAAGAACGTCAGGACGAGCGACTTGTCTCCCACGGATTCCGCCGACGTGCGACGCTGTCCGTGGTGGTTCGCGAGTGCGAAGGCCGGGAGTGGTTTTCCGACACCGAGAATCCGATCGCGAATGCCGGATGCACGCAGATTTTCCGCGGCTCGGTGAACGATGGCGCGGGTGTGGTCGTCGATTCGAGCTGTGAACGCAGTCCGAATCGCTTCGAGTCGTTTGGCCAGGGTCATGTGGGATCTCCTTGGTGCCTGAGCCTCAGGCAGACACGCAGTGGTAGCACGAGAGTCGTGATGAGGATCTCGACCTCGGCGAGGACAGCGGAGAGAGTGAGGAGAGAGAACAATGCGTAAACGGCTTTCGCTGGCGTGTGTCGCCCTGCTGACGGCTCTCGGGATCCCCGAGGCCGTGGGACAGTGCCCTGGCCCCTCCGCGGGTCGAACGCCCTCCGGACCGACCGGAGGCGCTGGTATTCCCGGCCCCGCTGGCGGGGCGTCCGGCTCGAACGTGACGTCGGGAGGCGGAAGCGTTTGGGCCCCCCCTGCCGCCGCTCCTTCCAGCCCGACTTCAGGCGGCGCGGTGTGCCTCCCATCGGCGAGCGGACCCTCGTCGGGAGCCACTGGTGCCCAGGGCGGGGTGACACGTGGTTCGGCACGCTCGGGGGGTGGAGTGCGCCGCGGCGCGGGTCTCACGCGCTCCTTCAACGACGGTCAGCTCAGCGCGACCAGCGGCTCGACGGCCACGTGGTGGGAGTGGTGGGAGATGAACCGCCTCCAGTACCTGCGGCCACATGCGCTCGAATCCGAGCCGGAGCAGGAGACCGACCGACGCTACGCCTTCGGCTCGAAGCTCAACGCCTCCTACGTCGATCAGATGACGAAGCGCGTGCTGCCGCTCATCGAGAAGGCCACGCACGACCGCGATGCCCACGTGCGATCGCGTGCTGCGATGACGTGGGGCCGTCTCGGTGGGCGCGACGCCGTGCCGCGCCTCATGGACATGCTCGACGACCGGGTCATCCATGTGCGCCACTGCGCGATGCTCGGGCTCGGCGCCACCGGCCACAACGATGCCGCTCAGATCCTGCTCGACCTCGCCAACGACCCCAAGCGTGCCCGCAAGATCTCGGCCCACGGCACATCGATCGCCATCATGGGCCTCGCGATCGGGCGCCACTACGGGTTCCCGTCGCTCGTCGAACGCTACGTCGAGGGCATCCTCGAAACCGTCGACGAGAACGACGACGACAAGCTCGCCGCGGCCGCGTTCGTCTTCGATTCACTCGCGCCGAGCGACCGCGTCCGGCGTCACGCCATGACGGTCGCACGGAACGAGGACTTCGACGTCATCGCTCGCTGCAACGCGTTGATGAGCCTCGGCAAGGGCAGCGACGGCACCGTGATCCCGACGTTGCTGACGGCGCTCGGAGATGGCGACGTCGACGTGCGACGTGCCGCTGCGATGGCCTTGTCGCGCCACGGTGATACGCCGCTGCTCAACGAACTCGGCGAGTCTCTCGACAACGAATCCGACGAGATGGCGCGTGGCTTCCTGATGATCGCCCTCGGCGAGCAGACGGACGACGCGGCACTCGAGGTGCTCATCGAACGTGTCTCACAGGACGACGATCAGTCGATGCGTCCGTGGGCCGCTCTGGCTCTCGGCATCAACGCGCGTCGCACGGGCGATGGCGCGGCCTGCACCGCGATCCACGACGCCCTCGAGAACGAGGGCAATCACGATGCGCACGGCGCCTACCTCGTGGCCTGCGGGATCGCTCGCGACACCGGGTCGGTTCCGGCTCTGCATGAGGCACTGACGACATCGGGTGATGCTCGTGAGCGCACCTTCGCGGCCCAATCCCTCGCCCTCATCGGTGACGTGCGAAGTCGCGACGTGCTGCGCGAGCAACTGCACCGTGAGAGCTGGCCCTACGCCCAGGCAGCGATCGCCCAGTCGCTCGGACACCTCGGGCATATCGACGACGGCGCGCTCGTGGTCGACATGGTGCGCACGCTGAACATTCCGGAGCTGCAGGCTTCGATCGCGAGTGCCGCGAGCTTCCACGGCTCGTCGGCAGCACTCGAGGGGCTCATCGACATCCTGATCGACAAGCGGGCTTCGAACGAGGCGCGCGGTGCCGCGCTCGACGGGATCGGCCTGCTTCTCGCCGACAGCCGCGGGCTGCTCCTGGCCGACCTCGCCGCGAACGCGAACTACCGCTCGTTCCCGTCATGGGTCTCGACCCTGATGGGCGATGTCACGCTCTAGCAAGCCGTCAGCCTTTGAGGGTACGGGGTGCAGAACGCGACGGATCCGGCGTCGGATCGAGAAGCTGACCGTGTTTCGGCGGCTTCACGGCTGGTTGTCGGGCCCGGCCGCGTCGCCCCGTGAGAGCCGAACGAGAGCTCTGGAACGACAATCACTAGGGAAGCGCGTACGCGGGCAGCGGTTGCTCCGTTTCATCGCGTAGGTCACGCGCGAGGAGCCACCGACGAGGTCGCTAACGCTGGCTGGAAAGGACGCTGATGAAGAACTGTCTGTTGTCGATCTCACTCGTGGCGCCGGTTGCATGGATGGCACTCTCCACGGACGCAGCTACCCAGGACACGCTCCCTGTACGCGAGCTGACGGAGGCCGAGCGCATCGCGCCGGAGGAAGTCGTCCGTTCCCAGCATCATTACCGCGAGGTCGAGCACGAGCTGCTCACGCGCGCTCCGGCGGGCCTATCCGTCGAGCAACGCCTGAACCGTGCCGCAGCCATCGCCGAGCTGGCGCGCTACCGCGATGCCGCCGACTACCCGATCCGCGCCGTCAACGACGGTGTGCGCAGGCCGCTGTTCGAAGACGCGGACGGGCGCCACTGCGCCGTCGCCCACCTCATGTGGACGTTTGGTGCGGCCGACCTCGTCACCGAGTACGCACAGACCGACAACCACGCGTACATCATGGAACTCACCGACGACGCGCGACTTGCGGGGTGGGTCGATGCAATGGGCCTCACGATGCTCGAGGCCGCACGCATCCACGTCCCGCCGCCGCTGACCCTCCCGGGTGCCAGTGTCGATGTGGCCCGGTTGGGAAGTCGGGCACCGACCACCGGCGGCAGCTCGAACACTGCCGGTGACTCCGCCACGAGCGGCGCAAGTGGCACGGGCTCGGGCCCACCGGTCTCAGCCGTTCCCAGTTCCGGTGCCACGTCGGGTGGATCGCGTGCGCGGGGTCGCTCACAGACGGGCAAGCGCGCATCGTTTGACGAACACCTCGCAACGATCAGCGGCAACGTCTACATCGAGCCGTGGTGGGAATGGTGGGAGATGAACAAGCATCAGTTCCTCCAGCCGCACCCGCTCATCGACGCCGCACCGACCGACGCACCGCCGAGTCGCTATCACTTCGGTGCACGTCTCACGCAACGCTACATCGAGACGACACGTGACCAAGTGCTGCCACGCATCCTCGACGAGACGCTCCACGAGGATGAGCGCGTGCGTGCGCGTGCCGCGATGGCCCTGGCGCGCCTTGCTCGCAAGGATGCCGTTCCGCGGCTCTTCGAGATGCTCTCGGACCGCTCGCAGCGCGTGTGCCATGCAGCGATCCTGGCCCTTGGAGCAACCGGCGACCACACCGCCGCCGTGGCGCTCGTGGAGCTCGCTGAGTCGGGACGCATCGCGAAGATCGACGGTGACATCTCGCCGTATGCCCAAGCGCTGGCGCTCGTCGGCCTCGGCATCGGTCGTCACTACGGCATGCCCAAGCTGGTCGCAGGCTTCGCGGACGGTATCTACCAAGACGCCCATCCGAAGCGCGACAACGACATCGGCGCAGCAGCCTTCCTCTTCGACACTCTCGATCCGAGCGACGCTCTCCAAGAGCGCGCGATCGCAGCCGTCGACGACGACACGTTCGACGTCGCCACACGGTGTCGTGCCATCTCGACCCTCGGTCACAGCGGCAACCCGAGTGCATCGATGGTGCTCGTCCGCGCTCTCGACGATTCCAACCTCGAGATCCGCCGGGCCGCGGCCCTGGCACTTGGCGGACTCCACGACGAGCACATCTTGCAGCGCCTGATGACGTCGTTCGAAGTCGAGGCCGAGCCGATGACACGTGGCTTCCTCCTGATCTCGATCGGCGCCCAGGAAACGCTGCAAGCACGCGACATGCTCATGCGGACGCTCAAGCGCGGCGACAAGCCGATGCGTCCGTGGGCTGCCCTCGCACTCGGCGTCTACTCGCGACGCACGGGCGACGTCGAGGCCATGAAGGCGATCCGGAAGGCCCTGCGCGCCGACGCGAACCACGATCAGCATGGTGCCTACGTGATCGCGTCGGGGATCGCGCTCGACGTCAGTGCGGTCCCGACGATGCGTGAGATGCTGATCGACTCGCCCGACCCACGCATGCGCATGTTCGCTGCGAGCGGTCTGGGCCTCGTCGACGATGCCGAGAGCCGCAAGATCCTGCTCAGTCAGCTCGAGGATGAACCGTGGTCCTTTGCGCGGGCCGCGATCGCACAGTCGCTCGGTCACATCGGTCATGACGACGACGGCGAGATCGTCGTCGCCACGCTTCGCGACATCCGCGACCCGCAGCTTCAGTCGTACGTCGCGAGCGCCGTCGGCTTCCACGGCAGTCAAGGTGCTCTGGAGGGCTTGATCCGCCTGCTCGACGAGGATGACATCGCCGGCGAAGCTCGCGCAGCTGCCGTCGACGCGATCGGCCTGCTGCTCGATGGTCAACCCGGCATGCTCATGTCCGACATCGCTTCGGCGTCGAACTTTCGGACCTTCCCACACTGGATGACCGAGCTCATGGGCACCGTCACGCTCTGAGCGACGCGCGGTCGGAGCTTGGGCGCGCCTCCTCCCGAGGCGTCCCGCTCGATGGGCACCGGCAGTGACGCTTCCCGCGTCGCGCCGGTGCCCATCGTCTCGTTCGGACGTCTCGTTCGACTCGAATGCGCAACCGTCCGAAGCGCGGCCACTCGACAGCGCGCGCCGCACGCCGCACGGAGCGACGGCGACATCGTCTTCATCCCGCCGCACGCAAACTCGCGACGGCGTGTCGTTCCCTCACGCTCAGCGCAGCGGATCGAGGCCTGCGAGCTCGCGTGCCCTCGCCATCGCATCTGCCGCGAGCTCGGGTTCGAGCTGGTGGTCGAGCGCGGCGGCCTTGAGGAGCTGCAGACGCCAGCTCTCCATCGCTTCGGCACCCACGGCTTCATACAGAGACGCGAAGCGCGTGGTCTCGCTGTGCACGACGAGTTGTTCGCCCAAGCTCGCGATCGTGAACTGCACGAGCGAGTTCTTCGGGTTGGTCTGGGCAGCTTCGATGAGCAGCGCGACTTCGGTGTCGTACGCATCCCAATCGATGTCGCCGAGGTTCTCGACGACGGTTTGGTTCACGAACGCGAGGTGGAAGCTGTACGACGCGTGCTGCTCGAGCGCCTCCATGAGTTTCGGCAAGGCGTCGGTGCCGGAGCCAACCGTGTCGGGAGCCCAGCGGGACGCCGTGTCATAGACGCTCGCAACAGCCGACCAGCCTGTACGCGCAAAACGACTCGGGACGACGAACCGATCGCGGCTGTGCGCGCCCGCTGACGCCGCGAGTTCCACCATCGCCCGTCCGTCGAGAATGACGTGCGCGTCGAGTTCGTCACGCGATCGCAGAGTGGTTCGCAGACCACTCAGCTCCACGCCGCGCGTCGTGCCCGGCACGAGGACGTCGCCGTGGGGATCTCCTTCGTCGTCGCTCCAACCGATCGCGACGACGAAGGGCGCATCCAGCCCGCGCGGCTCGACGAGGACGACGCTGCGCTCACCGAACACCGTGCCGAACGCCGCAAGCCGCGCGCGCAAAGACGCCGCGTCGAGCGACATCGTGTCGATCCAGGCAAGACATCGGCCACCGGACGCCAACGCTGCCCGAATCGCGCCGAGGCGCTCGACCGTCAGCGAAGCACCGGCCCCCGGCCACTCCGGACGCTCGGGCGCCACGACGACGACGTCATAGCCACGCGTCTCGAAAGCGCGCGCGAGCGTGAACGGCACGTTGGCCTCCACACGCTCGCTGAGGCCCTTCGTCTCGGTCACGTCGGCGAGCACGAGAAGGTAGTCGCCCATGCGAGTGCCATCACGGTCGGCACTCGGTGTGGCCACTCCGACATGCGCAACGCCGTCGACCATCGACCAGTCAAGGCCGATCAACTCGGCGCCGTAGCCGACGATGAGCGCCTCGCCCGCGCGACCGAAGAGCCGCAGCATCCGCCCGACCGAGCCATCCTCGCCGAGTGCGGGATGTCCGGGGTGCGCCGTGACGCCCGCAATCCGCACGCCGAAGCGACGCATCAGACCTTCTTTCGCCTCGTCTTCCATCTGACGAACCTTCGCGTCGAACTTCTCGAACGCCGATTCATAGACGGGGAAGAGCGGCTTACGGCCGATGCTCGTCTGGAGATAGGCGAGCGTGCCTTCGGGCGACGTCGTGCCGAGCAACGGCGACGAGAAGAGGAGCGTTTCTGTCGACGCGCTGCGCACGTGAGCCTCGGCGCTGAGTTCGCCCGGTCGACGCATCTCGTCGTAGCCACTCCAGTGCACGTCGTCGCGCATCCAGAAGCCGGCCGCGGCGATGGGCGCTGCGAGCAGTCCCCAGATGCCGAAGACACCCACGACACCCGACCAACCGGCCAGCCCGACGCTCGCCAGCAGCATCCACGTCGGACCGAAGACCGGAGCCGCGGGAATCACGATCGCTTCGCCCGCGAACGCGACGGCCGCGCCGAGCGCAAAGCCCGCGGACGCTCGACCACGCACCGCGCCGAGGACGATGCCGAAGCCCGCTGCGAGGTAGCCGATGAACGAGGTGACCCACAGGTCCCACGGCCGCAGCCAGGCAAACGTCTCGGCGTAGGCACGGGTGTCACCGCGCAGCTGCCGCGTGAGTGCGATGTGGCCATTGACCTGGTACGACGTCGAGGCGTCGAACATGACGATCAACGCGACGGCGACGCCCACGCCGCCAGCCAGACGCGCGATGCGTCCCGACCACGACTTCGGGTTCCCGACGAGCACCGCGACGAACATCGCGATGACAACAGCCGGCACGAGGAGCGCGATGATCCACTCTGACGTCGCGTGGACGGTCGGTGCCGTGTAGCCCGGCATGACGCGCCGCATCACGAGCAACGCAAGCGTCAACGACGCGCCGAGGAGCCCCGCCGCGAGGACACCGAACGACAGCGGCTCGGCAACTGCAACGCGCTCGCTCGGAGCCGCCGCATCCTCGGACGCAGCATCGACGGCAGCCGCAACGTCAGCGGTCTCATCGGCCGCGCCACGCGTGAGCAGGAACGCGAGCAAAGCCGCCACCGGACCCGTCGCGACGCCCGGCCAGCTCGCCACGACGCCGAAGACGACCAGCAGCTCGCCCGTCACCCAGGCCAAAGCCACTACGATCGACCGGCCGCGGATCCAGACGCTGGCGAAGCGCCCGAGCATGAACGCAGGCACGGCCAACGAGGCGACGAGCGCGAGACCCCACCCGAACGGCCCGGTCCCGAAGACCGACACGCAGCCCGCCGCGACCATGCCGCGCGCAGTGATGCCCACGGCCAGCACGAGCGCATCGAACAGTGACGGCACACGTTTCGTCAGAGCGCCGACGCCCAGGCCGGCTGCGACGACGGCCGCCGACCAACCCATCAGCGGCATCCCGAGATCGACGACGCTGCCCGTCACCAAGGCCCGCGCCGCGACAGCGACAATGAGCAATCCAAGCCAAGCTTTCAGCACGACGGAAGCTCTCCGCGATAGACCAGTTCGGCCGGCCCCGTGAGCCACGCCGTGCCGCTTCCCGGCCAGCGCACGGCCAGTTCACCACCGGGCATCTCGACGACGATGTCGTCGTCCCCCGGCATGTCCGCCAACCAACCCTGGGCGCGCGCCACCGCGACCGACGCGACAGCACCGGTTCCGCAGGCCTGCGTCGGCCCCGATCCGAGCTCCCACGGACGGACGACGATCCGATCGGAGTGCACGGCGACGGCGTGGACGTTCGCGCCAACGGACATCCCGTCGCGCGGCTCACCCAGGGCGCGGCCCCAGGCGACGATGTCGACCGCGCCGGGATCGGCCACACGCACGATGAGATGGTCGTTGCCCGTGGACACGAAGTACGCCCGCGGAGGATCGGCCAAGTCCCAACCCGTGTCCACGGCGGCATCGAAACGCGGTTCGCCCATCTCGATCGTCACGCGCCCGTCTGGGCGCTGGTGCCCGCGCAGTTCGCCCGACGCCGTGTGCACGGTGAGCGGCTGCGCCTCCGTCGCCGCCATGCCGCGCACCTCGCTCAGGTAGCGCACGACGCAGCGCAACCCGTTGCCGCACATCATCCCCACGCTGCCATCGGCGTTGTGGATCGCCATCGACGCCGATGCCCGCGAACCGCTCGGCGCCGGCCCGACGAGCAGGACGCCGTCGGCGCCGATACTGCGATGGCGGTGACTCACACGGCGTGCGAACTCGGCGGGGTGATCGACACGCTGGTCGAACACGTCGACGAGGACGTAGTCGTTGCCGGCGCCTTCGACCTTGACGAAGTGCAGCGGCGCGATCGGTGCTTCGGTGGGAGTGGACACGCGCGACATGATAACGCGCGCGCAGGTGCCGTCGTCAGCGCTGCTCAATGAGTGCGTTGAGATGGCGCTCGATCGCCCCGCGCGGCATCGACGTGAACGCGTCGAGTCGCTCGTCGGGCACGCCGAGCTCCTTCGCCAGCTCATGCACGTACGGCAACAGGAGCCTGTGCACATCGCGCTCCTGGCCCTCTGTGCTCGCCGCTCGGAGCGCTGTCTGCTCCTCCTCGCCCATCCGCGCGAAGATCGTGCGTCCGGCCGGGCCGTGGAAGCCGAACAGGCGCCGCGCGCGATCGACGCGTCGGATGACTTCGAGTGGCTCGAGGATCTCGAGCTCCTCCGGGTCGGCCTCCTCCTCGGGATTCTTGAGCCGGGCGGCACGCGCAGCGGCGACGGCTTCGTCCTTTGCGAGCGTGAGGGCCCGGCTGACGATCTGCTGCGTGTCGAGGGCCTCGATGGCCGCCATGCGTTCCGGTGCGAGGCGACCCAAGACGACGAGATCGCCGATGTAGGCCAGCGCCAGTTTGCGACTGCGATGGTTCAGCGCGCGTCGCACGTCGGCGGGGTCGGCATCGTGCTCTTCGACCGACCGCCGCGCCAAGGCGACAAGACGCTCGACCTCGTCCGACAGCTTCGCGTCCGTGACGTCGACCTGATGCTCCTCGCTGTACGACTCGCGCACGCGCTTCACGGTCAGCATCCGCGTCTTGAGCAACTCCTGCTGCTCTTCCTCGAGCGACTGCCAGGCCTCCCAGCGCTCTTTGATCTCGCCGCGCTCAGCGGCCGAGAGCTCGAGCCAACGCTCGTAGTTGCGCTGGAACTCGGCCGGAGTCGGTGAGGAAAAGGCGTCGAGCCAGGCCGCCGACGTGCTCACGAACGCGAGGAGCGCGACGACCGGCAGCATCCAGAGACGCGAATCGTCACCGGCGATCTTCATCATCGGCCCTCTCCGAGATCGACTTCGCCGTCGAGCGCGCTCGTGCGGTGCCAGGCGTTCACGAGGTCCAGCGAATCACCGTGTTCGCGCAGGAAGTCGAGATGGTCGAGCAGCTCGAGATGGCCGATGATCGGGCGCTCCGCGTCCGTGACGACGTACCGGCTGCGTGAGTTCGACATCCACGTGCCGGTCACCATCACCACCAGCGCCGCGGCCGCCGCGACGGCCGCCGCACGTCGCCACGTCGCCGGGTTGCGCCACGACCCTTCCGTCGTGTCGTGGGTGTCGGTCCGGGCGCGCTCGACGGTTTGCCGTCGAAACGACTCGGACGTCGACACGTCTGCGGCCATCGCGTCGTCGAGGAGATCCCAGACGGCGCGGTGCTCGGCGACGAGCTTGCGTGCCTCTTCATCCTTGGCCAGGCGCTTCTCGACCGCCGATCGCTCGGCGTCCGGGAGCTTCCCGTCGAGGTACTCGAGGAGGCGCAGTTCATCGAGTTTGGATTCAGGTTTGGTCATCGTCGTTCGTCCCCAAGACAGGGCTGAGCTGCTTGCGCAGCGACTCGCGCGCGCGCCAGAGCAGCGACTTGACGGCTTGTGTCGTGAGGTCCATGACCTCGCCGATCTGTTCGTATGAGAGTCCTTCGAAGCGTGACAACATCAACGCGCGCCGTTGGTTGCTCGGCAACTGGTCGACCGCTCGCCGCAGGAGCACCGCTCGTTCGGCCTGCTCGATGTGGTCGAGTGGCTCGCCGATGGTTTCGTCCGGCGGGATGAACGCAGGCGCGTCGTCGTCGCGCGAACTGGGCGCGGTGTCGAGCGACAGGGCCTTGCGGCGCCGCATGTATTGAGTGTGGTTGACGCACGTGTTGAAGATCACGCGATGGAGGAACGTCTCGAACTTGGCCGTCGGGATGTACCGACCGCGCGAACGGAACAAGCGCAGGAAGACCTCTTGGGCGAGGTCGTCCACGGAGGATCGATTCGGGACGAAACGTCGAACCGTTGCTTTGACGCGCCGTTCATAGGCGCCGACGAGGCGGTCGAAGGCGCCGATCTCATCGGCGGCCACGGCCATCATCAGGTCTCGTCCGTCCAGGGCTCGGCCCTCCGCGTGTTCGGTCCCGTCCGCCGTCGGGTCCGCCCCTTCAACCGGGCCGTCGTGCGCGGGTTGCGAGGATTTCGAGGTGGGCTCAGGGGTCACGGGGCGACCCGTCCGGTTCGAGCCAAGTGCGACGCTCGGCGGGGCTGTAGCGGCCGATCGCCCGGCCGAGGCGCGCGCTGAGCGGGACGGCGCCGAAGAAGCGGCTGTCGCGCGAGAGGTGGCTGCGGTCGCCGAGCAGGAAGACGTGGCCGGGCGGGACGACGTAGGGCAGGCCGATGCTGCCGTTGTCGCGCACCCCGAACGTGCCCTGGGCCGAGATGTGGATGTCGCGCAGGACAACGACGTCGAGGACCTCGCGCGTGCCCTCCTCGATGGCGATGAGCGGGCCGTTGAGCAGCGCGCCGTTGGTCGGGGCACTGCCGCCGTGGTCCGCAGCGAGGACGAGCGTACCGTCGACGAAGACCCGCAGGCCGTCGTCGACGTTCCACATCTCGACGGTCGAGTCGGCCGCGACACCGGGGAACGTCGCGTCCTCGGCGAGCAGGCCATCGCTGTGGTGACGCAGCGTCGCGCCTCCCTCGGCAGACGGGGCCAGGCGCGCCTCGAAGATGTCGCTGCCCTCGCGCAAGATCAGCCACGGCGTCGCGTCGCCAGCGCCGAACGTCACCCGCAGCGCGGTGTCGCCGACGACCTCTTCGCCCTCGACGTCGTCGATCGCGTCGTCGAGCGTCTGCGTGAAACGCGCCACGCCACGCACGCCGGCCCCGACACTGACGCGCACGCCGCCCTCGATGTCCTCGACGTCACCCGGCCCGGCCCAGAGCCAAGGGTTTTCGAAGCCGAACCCGCGATGGGCCTCCTGCAACAGCGCCCGCACGAGCTCGTCGGACTTGCGGGCGATCGTCTGTGCACCCGTCTCACCGATCCACACGTTGCCGCCGCGCAGCTCGACACGCTCGCCGCCGAGCGCGACCACGCGCTTGAGCACCGTGTCGGCGGCCGCGGAAATCTCCTTGTCGATGCTCGCGTCGAAAACCACTGCATCCCAGCGCGCGACATCACGCGTGTCGATCCCGGCCTGTAGGGCGACGAGCTGATCGCCGACGGCAAAGAGCGGCTCCATCGAACCCGACTGGATCTCGAAGGACCGCAGTGCACAACCGCGGATCAGGAGCGGCGGCACCACGAGGGCGACGATCAGCCACAGCGTGCGTGAACGTCGCGACGTCACGAAGGTGGGTTCATCCCGAAGGTGCCGAGCATGTCGATGAGCCCGATGGCGACGGCGAAGTAGATCGTGTACGCCGCGAGGTCGTTGAGCGTGAGGAGGAACGGACCGCCGGCGTAGGCCGGGTCGACGTTCACGGCTTGGCAGGCGAACGGGATGAGCGTTCCGGCCAAGGCCGCCGTGACGATCGCGCACGGCAGGGCGAGGCCGACGATGAGCCCGAGCACGGGGTAGTCGGGGTGCGTGGCCGAGACGAGCGCGCCCACGAGAATGCCCCCGAGAATCCCGATGAGAAGCGCGAGAAGGAGTTCGCCGCGCAACACGCGTCCGGGGCGCTTCGGGTCGACCTCACCGGTGGCGAACCCGCGCACCATGATCGTCGACGACTGGCTTCCGACGTTGCCCGCCATGCCGCCGATCAGCGGGATGTAGTACATGAGCATCTTGAAGGCGTGGGCGTTGGCGACGGCCTCCGAGCTGCTCTTCGTCGCCCCGAGCAGCTTGCCCATCGCCGCGTCGAGCTGACTGGGGAAGAACACCGCCTCGATACCCTCGAGGAGCAGACCCGCGAGGAACGTGCCGATCAACGTCACGCCGAGCCACGGTGCCCGCGCACGCAAGCGTGACAGGAGCGGCTCGCTCGTCGGGTGGTTCACGTTCGTGCCAGCCAGACGCATCATGTCCTCGCTGGCCTCTTCCTGCAGCACGTCCATGATGTCGTCGACGGTGATCAAGCCGACCAGGCGCCGCGCGCTGTCGATCACCGGCAGCGACGAGAGGTGGTAGTGGTCGGCGATCCGCGCGGCCTCTTCCTGGTCTTGGCGGGCGCGGACGAAGATCACGTCACTGTCCATGATCTCGCCGACACGCCGATCGTGATTCGACGTGAGCAGGTCCTTGAGCGAGACGACACCGACGAGCGTGTGCGCGGCATCGACGACGTACAGCGTGCCGATCGTCTCGGGCTGCTCGGCCTGGCCGATCTTCGCGAGCGCGTCGCCGCAGGTCGCCGCCGCATCCACGAAGACGACCTCCGTCGTCATGATGCCGCCGGCCGAGTCGGGCTCGTAGCGGAACAGCCGCTCGATCGCCGCCCGCAGGTCGACGTCGAGCCCGGCGAGCGTCGCGGCGCGCTTGGCCTCCGGGACGAGCGGGATCAGGTCGGCCGCGTCGTCGGGGTCGAGCTCGTCGATGATGCGCGTGATCCGCTCGACATCGAGCATCTGCAGGATGGCGCCGCGCGTGTGATCGTCCGTGGTGGCGAGCGCCTCGGCAGCGCGCTCGTCATCCAGCAACGAGATGATCAGCCGCCCCGTCTCGTTGTCGGCATGGGTGAGCGCCTGGGCGATGTCGACCGCGCGACGCTCGTCGGCCCTGTCTTCGACAACGCCGGCGCCGTCGGCAACGCGCGGCGCGCCGCTCGATTCGAGCGCTGAGATGAGCTGTTCGAGGTCGGGACGGTCCATGCTGAGCTCACGAGGGCGAGCAGCGCTTGGTGCGGGGGCGTCGTTGGTATCGGGGTGCATCGATCTGAAGTCGCGCGACAGGACGCCGGCGAATCGTCGGATTCGTCGAGTTCCGGAACCGCGGAGATCGCTCGGCCATGCCGACACGCATGAAATGCCGCCAGCCCCAGGCTGGTGCGCGCGATTGTCACGGAAGTGGCTGTGCGTTGCCAGGATCGCGACGAATGGCGGGCAATCCACGTGTCGGTTGGGCGGCGCGGCGTGCGTCGGGGGAAGGTCTCGCGTCACGCGAGTCGCCAACAGCCGTTACCTTGAACGGGCCCGAAGGGTATTTCGTCACGAAGGGCAAACGATGACCTCCTCACCACGCGAACGAAGCGCGCTGCAAGAACTGCTCGACGCCGTCGACGACGGCTCGACGCGGTTGGGTGATCTCGTGCGGGAGCGGCCGCTCGAGGGCGAGCTGTTCGGGGTTTTCGACGAGCTCGACCTCGACGACACCGAAGTGGCCGTCGTGCTCGTCGCGCTGTCCTTCCGGCTCGCTGGGCGCAGCGCCGTGCCGGGCACCGAGCTCGCTGCCCGCGCGGCGACGAGCAGCGCCGGTCGGCTGGCCATCCTCGGATGTCTCCAGCCCACGGCACGCCTCGTGCGGCGCGGGCTCATGCAGGTCGATCCGATCAGCGAGAGCGGCTTGCCCATCGCCGACACCCACTACCGCCTCGGGCTGCCGGTCTTCGAGCGCGCCACGCGCGTCTTCCACGCCGAGACCGACGCCGGCCCGCGTCCCGACGACCTGCGCGGCTACCTCTCCAACGCCGATCTGCTCGGAGACCTGCGGCGTCTGTCGCAGATCTTCCGCCAGCGCGCCGCGCGGCTCTTCCACCTCGATCCGTGGGTGGGTGCCGGGCTCGATTCGATCGACGGCACGCAGGAACTGATCGACAAGTCGCGCGAGGCCGCCGTGCGCGTGCGCCAGCGCATCGCCAAAACCACGGTCCAGCCGCCGCTCGCCTGCCTGGCGCTGATGACGGAGCACGAGCTGTCGCTCGACGAGGTCATCATCCTCGTCACCGTGCTCTTCCAGGAACTCATCGAGGGCGTCGGTGCTGTCGATGCCGTCGACCTCGTGAAGCTCATCAGCGAGAACGAGGCGGAGTTGGTACGCCGGCGGCATGCCCTGCGTCGACTCGAGCAGAAAGACCTGCTGCTGCTCGAAGGTGCTTACGCGGGCAAGGACCTCACGGCCGACGCGTCGCTGCCGGACAGCGCGATCGAGAAACTGCTCGGATCACTGGGAGAGATCGACAGCGACGAGCAGCTCGATTTTCACGCGTGGCTGCGCGAGCTCGATTCGTCAGACGGCTTCTTCGATGGGCTCGACGGGCGGCTCTGAGTTACGCCGTGGCGAGGTTCTCGGCGGGCAGCGTGTCGCAGAATGCCACGAGCATGAACGTGGCGCCCGGGCCGAGCAGAAGTGAGAGCACGAACCAACCGAAACCGCTGCGGTTCTTGCTCTGAGCGAGCCCCGCGTTGATGAGAGCGAGCGTGCCCCAACCTGCGTAGAACTCCGTTTCCATGATCTCTCCTCGGGTTACGTCACGAGTTCGGGTGTGACGCGGGGCACTTGTTACGATCCCGCGCTCGCCCTTTTCAGCACCATCGTGAGACGCACGTGTCCACGCTGAACCACCCCACGATCGACGACGTTCACATCGCCGCCGTGCGCATCGCGGGCCGCATCCATCGCACGCCGGTGCTCACCTCGTCGACGCTCGACGCCGAGCTCGGTGCCGAGGTGTTCTTCAAGTGTGAGAACCTCCAGAAGGTCGGCGCGTTCAAGGCGCGTGGCGCGACGAACGCCGTCTTCGCGTTGGACGACGAGACGGCCGCGTGCGGGGTCACGACGCACAGCTCGGGCAACCACGCCGCGGCGCTGGCCTACGCGGCGGGTCTGCGCGAGATTCCGTGCGTCGTCGTGATGCCGAGTGACACGCCGGAGGTGAAGGTGGCTGCCGTGCGCGGCTACGGAGCCGAGATCGTCTTCTGCACGCGGACAGATCGCGCGGAGGTTTGCGCGCGCGTGGCGTCCGAGCGTGGGATGACGGTGATCCCGCCCTACGACTTCGCCGACGTCATCGCGGGCCAGGGCACGGCAACGCTCGAGCTGATCGAAGATGTCGACCGCCTCGACGTCGTGATGACGCCTGTCGGCGGCGGCGGGCTCGCGTCCGGCACGTGCATCGTGGCGTGCGCGCTGCTGCCCGACGCGCGCGTGATCCTCGCCGAGCCTGCCGAGGTCGACGATGCGGCGCGCTCGCTCGCGACCGGTGTCCACCAACCGCAAGTCGCGGACCCTGACACGCGCGCCGATGGCTTGATGTCCGCACTCGGCGTCCTGAACTTCGACGTGCTGCGCGAGCACGCCCCGCGCGTCGTGACCGTGTCCGAAGACGACATCGTCGACAGCGCGCGCTGGTTCCTCGAGCGCATGAAGATCGTCGTCGAGCCATCCGCCGCCACCGTCCTCGCTGCCATGCGCGCCATCGCGCCCGAGCTGCGCGGCCAACGCATCGGCGCCATCCTCAGCGGCGGCAACACCGACTTCCGCTGGCTCGACGCCTGAGCTCGCACTTGTCAGCGCTGCATGTCGACGTGTGGGATGCCGTCTTCGTCGAAGTCGTCGGAACAACGCACGAAGCCGAGCGACGCGTAGAACCCTTCGAGGTAGCACTGCGCAGCGAGTCGGACGGGTTGTCCCGGAGCGAGTTCTTCGAGCCGTGCGAGCGCGCGCTGCAGCGCGTCACGCGCGAGGCCTCGTCCGCGCGCGCAGCGAGCCGTCACGACGCGCCCGATCGACCAGGCGTCGTCGTAGCGCAGGCCCGGTGGCACGAGACGCAGACACGCAACGGGTGCTTCGCTATCGAACGCGAGCAAGTGCTCGCAGCTCGGGTCGATCCCGTCGATGTCGTTGTACGCGCACTCCTGCTCGACGATGAACACGTCCTGCCGCAACGCGAACAGGGCGTGCGCATCGTCAACCGTCAGGTCACGCCAGGAGCACCAACGCCAAGTCGTCATCGTGAGCTGGTTCGGGAAGCGTTCACTCGGGAAATGACGATCGTCAACCAAGGCCCGGATCGATCACGAGGCCCTTGATCGGCGTGCCGACGACGAGGTATCGACCCTCGCCAGCACCTTCGGCGATGCTGAAGACGATGCCTTGGGTGAGCGCCGAGTGAACGGATGACGTCGGGCTCGTGGTTGCGACCGGGACTTGTCCGCCGGAGTCGGGATCCGACGCAACCACGCCGACTTCGCGTGAGAGTGCTGCGGCAAGTGGCAGAAGCACAGCCACGCAAGCCAGTGCCACACGTATGGCGCGCATCATCGAGACCCCGAAGCCGCAAGTCCAACCAACTCGCGAAGCTTCTCGACCGGCTGATGCGTGGAGTCGTGGGCGTACTGAACGAATCCCTCGGCCAGTGAACGAGACCACCTCGACTCTTCGAGCTGGCACGAGCTGCGCACTCGGCGAGCCACCTCGCTTAGCCGTTCCTCACCTTTCATCGCCGCGAGGTACAACGCGCTCACACCGAGCACGGGGTCGTTCGGCCACATCCCCAGGGCGCGTTCCGTGAACTCTTCGCCTCGCACGGCATCCTTCAGACGCACGCACGCACGAGTGATGGCTTGAAATACGAACTTCTGTTCGGCGAGTGGTGATCCACGACGATCAACGAGTCGCACCGCGACATCCAGCGCGTCGACATCGGATCCGGCACTCATCAAGGCATGTGCTCGCACCAATCCACACCGCACGCTGTCGCCTTCGATTTGACGCAGCACTCCGAGCACTTCAAGAGCTGTGGCCGCCGGGTCGACATGGGCTGCCGCCATCCGCACAGCGGCACGACACACCTCGGGCAGCTCTTCGCCGCCGATCAGCTCGATCCGATCGGCCGTGCCTTCGATGTGCTTCGAGATCTCCTCGACCGTGCGCGTTGGAGACACCGACTCAAAGCGCGCCGCGATCTCCTCGCTCTCGAGCATGCACGCCTTCGCGAGCTCGTAGACGAGATCGGCGAGCACGATCCGACCGCCTTCGATCGAACGCGCGAAGACGCGGTCGACGGCCGTTCGCGGCGACTGTTCGTTGCGGTGATGACCGGCCAGGTAAGCGATGGCGTCAGCGCGCGTCTTCATGCCTTCGAGCGACGCCTGACACGGTTCGCAGCGGATCAAGTGCCGCATGACTCGACCCACGACGCGGTCGCCTTCGGCCATGGACATGTCGTGTGCAGCTGTCATGCCGACCCTTCCTGGTCGCGCCCGGAAGTGCTGGCGAGCAGCGAGTCTTTACGGGCGAGAAAGCGATCGAGCGCTCGCTCCGCCATCGTAGCGACGTTCTCCATCGGGATGTTCAGTTCTGATGCCATCTCGGCCTCCGTGAGACCGTCGACGTAGGCGGCGACGAGCAGGCGTCGATCGCCCAGACACATGCCGTGAGAGGCACGGGAGAGCGTGCGTCGATAGTCGCGTGCGCGACGTTCGGTTTCGTTGTCCGGAGCCCCGTCCAACGCTGCGGCAATCAACGCCCCCGACGTGCCCTCGACGTCGCCCGAAGCAAGCTCCTGCGCCCGCAGCTTCGCCATCCGACGCATCTGTCGCGTTCCATACGCGATGAAGTGCCGACTCGGCGCGCGTGGCAGGCCGATGTCGACGAAGAGTTCGGCAAAGAGCGAATCGACAAGCTCTTCAGCGGCGGCCGCGAGCCCAACCTCACGCCGCACTCCCGCGGCCGCGCGATCGAGCAAAGGCGCCGTGACGGCAACGAGGAGCGAGAACGCCTCCTTGTCCGACGACGCATACCACCAGTCGAGGAGCTTCTCGGCGAAGGCGTCAATCTGCATGGGCTCGTCGAGGTCGAGCGCGTTCAGCTCCCCCGCCAACTCGCGCGTGGCGGGCGCAGCTCGGAGACGCATCGCAACGTCCTCAGGTGGCACGCATCACTCCTCGAAGTGCGCGACCGCCACCAATCGGCGGCAAAGTGGCGCTGTCATCGGAACCCTCGTGGTGTGATTCAAGAGTTCGCGTCATTTGTTTCACGCCCTCCTCGCCGCTGGCTGTGTTGCAGCTCCTCGACGAATCCACCAGTTCGCCTGCGGCGATGCGCCTTGCCAGCGACGACGATGACCCAAAACTAATCTCGCGAACTTTTGAATCACACCACTAGCCCAGCGTTCGAGGGTACGGGCAACTCACCAGAATGAGAAGGAATACGCGCTCCTACGGCGGATTGAAGCAACCCTCGTCCACTTGGCCTACGGATCACGTTCATCCATGCGAGTGCGACACGACATCCGTTGCTGTCCGTCTCGAGCGGAGTTCACGACCCATGGCACCACGCCTGACCCAGTCCCTCCTCGCAGCCCTCGTGTGCACCGAGCTTCTCGCCGGGCAGACGCTGCTCTACGAGACGAAGCCCGCTGCGACCAATCCGGCGTTCACAGCCTATGGCGCAGAGATCACGGCGTTGGACGACATCGACGGAGATGGCACAGGCGACTTCATCGTGGGGGCGCCTGGCATCTTCGAGACCTCGCCCGGCGGCTTCACGGTGCATTCCGGCGCAAGCGGCGCGATTCTGCTGGAGGTTGCCGAGCCTGTGAGCGACGAGCTGTCGCGCGTGGGTTGGGCCCTCGAGTCGATCGCGGATCTCGATGGGGACGGCCTGCGCGACATCGTGTCGGGCACGCCCGGTGGCGTGGCCTGTGGCTTTGGGGGTTGCGGCGGCTCGGCGCGCGGCGAAGTCCGCTTCTACTCGAGTGCCGGTGGCGCTCTTCTTGAACGTTGGCTCGGCGCCGGTGCGGACGACTCCTTCGGCTATGACGTGGCCGTGCTCGGAGACATCGACAACGATGGCATCATCGACCTCGCCGTCGGGGCACCGCAGCGGACGGTGTTCGGCGACGGCTACGTCGAGATCCTGTCGGGCGCAGACGGGACCTCGATCATGCGACTCGACAGCGGCCTTCCGGGCGACCAGTTCGGCACAGGCGTCCACGCGCTCGGCGACGTCACCGGAGACGGACGCACCGACATCGCCGTCTTCGCGCGCGCGCCGAGCGGGTCGGTTTTCGTGGGACGCATCGACGTGCTCGAGCTCGACGGAACGCTCGTGTGGTCCGTCGAGGGTGCTCCTGGCGACCAGTTCGGCAGCGAGATCGCGTCCGCAGACGTGAACGCCGATGGAGTTCCGGACGTCGTCGTCAATCAGAACCACTCAGTGCGTGTGTTCTCCGGCGACACCGGCGCCATGCTTCTCGACGTCGCGAATCCGACGTCGTTTCCGTCGTCCTTCGGCACGGCACTCGAAGGCATGGGCGACCTCGATGGCGACGGGCACGAGGATGTCCTCGTCGGCATCGACCGCAACACCGTCGTGGCTTGGATTCTTTCCGGCGCCGACGGTTCACTGCGCGCGCTCTACACCCCGTCGTTCGCGGGCGTCATCTTCGGTGACGTGGGAGCGATCGGCGATGTGGACGGCGACGGCCTCACCGATATCGGGCTCGGCATCACCGCCATCTTCTCGCTCGGCGGAGCCACGACCTTCGCTGGCACGACGAAGTGCCTCGTCTACTCGAGCCGCACGATTCCCTTCGTTCCACTCGACGAAGGCGGTGTCCCGGGGCAACTCGGCACGCCCATCCTGCGCGCCAACGGCTCGACGACAACGAACCAGCAGGTCTCACTCGAAGTCGGCAACGCGGCGCCGTTCGCGCCGGCCTACCTCGTCCTCGGTGAGACGAAGAATCCCCTCGCCACGTTCTCCCCAGGCCAACTCGTCCCCACGCCGAGCATCGTGATCCCGCTCGTCACCGATGCTCACGGACGCATCACGATCACCGATCGCTGGCCGAACGTTCCCGCGGGGTTCATGCTCTTCGCCCAAGCGTGGATCGTAGACGCCACCGGCACGCTCGGATGGTCGGCGACGAACGGGCTTCAGCTCACCGCGAGCGGCTACTGAGCCACGCGGGTCAGTACGGCTTCCACGTGAACGTGACGCGATCGCCGGGAACGAGCGATTCGACGCGCAGCAGCGTCGTGATGTCCGTTTCGCCGTCGACGGTGCGGACGACGTAGATGTGTCCGACGCGCACGGCGACCGTCGGCTCACGGTCCGGCTCTGCGTGCGGCACGGGCACATCGTGGGGGCCGAAGTCGAGGTCGGCCCAGGTGGACGGTCCGAGGTCGACGATACGACTGCGATCGTCCGTCACCATCGTCACGTCGAAGACATCGCCACCGTTGCCGAACTGGATGTCCCAGTCGTTGCGTGTGATCGAACGATCGGGGTCGAGCTGAACCCCGTGCTCGAAGCTGTACGTGCAGGCGTCATAGTCGTCGTACTTCCGACGCGACAGCAGCTCCCCCACCCGGACATCCT
This sequence comes from Planctomycetota bacterium, assembly GCA_029259745.1. Taxonomy (GTDB): domain Bacteria; phylum Planctomycetota; class B15-G4; order B15-G4; family B15-G4; genus OFTM221. Next base: position 193,636 of record JAJDEO010000063.1, on the reverse strand, counting down.
CAGGATAGACCGCCATCAGCTCAGGTGACGCTGGCTCGAGGACAACTGGGTCCACTGGCTCGATCGTGACGGTGACGCAGCTGCTCAGCGCCAAGCCGAGGACTATAGCGAGTGTTTTCATCAGGGTAGAATCCCGAGGTGCAGTGGTTGAGAGGTTCATGTGCGGTCGTCCTCTCTCTCTGGTTTTCTCGGCCATCTGACGCGCACGGTTCTCATCGCACAATCTTCCTCAGCGTGACGTCGCGGAACTCGATGTAGGCGCCTTCCGACTGCAGGCAGATGTAGCCGGGCTGTTGCTCGCACCAGGTTGCTTCGTTCTGGATGACGCCATTCACTTCCAGCGTCAGCTCGCCGCCGTCCATGCGAATGCGGTAGCTGTTCCACTCGCCGAGCGGGTGCTCCGCCGACGGCCGCGCCTTCTGCGTGCGACGGCCGTTCGTGCGCGCGGCGTCGACAACCATGTCGACCTCGCCGATGTTCCAGATGTCGCCGGCGTTGCCGCTGTGGAGCTGCGCCTCGATCGACGTCGGCCAGACCTTGTCCTCACCCACCATGCGCAGCAGCACGCCTGAGTTGCCGGCACCGCGCGCCGGGTCGAAGCGCCATTGCAGCGTGAGCTCGAAGTTCTCGTACTTCTCCTCGGTGCGCAGATATCCGATCGGCTGACCTTCGCAGTGCAGTACGCCGTCGGCGACGGTCCACGTGTCGGTGGGGTCGGCGCTCGCCGACGCGTTGAGGTGATGCGTCCACCCGTCGAGCCCGTTCGTTCCGTCGAAGAGAACGACCTCGTCGCCGAACGTCGGCTCGGACGTCGTGTCGTGCGCGAGAAACGCACGCAGGTCGGCGATGTCCTGCGCCGTCAGCGGGAGCTCCGGCATCGTCGACTGCGTGACCTTGCGCCGCTCGACGACGTCGACACTCGCGAAGGCGCGCCGCTTGCCGCTCGTGTCCTTGACGACGATGTCCTCGCCGGCCGCGAGCACGAAGCCCGAGATGCGCGTGCCGTCGACGAGCGTGAAGAGCGACGTGTCGTAGCCGAACGCGATCGCCGCGCTCGGGTTCAGGATCGCGTCGACAAGCGCCGTCGTGTCGAGCTTCGAGCGAATCTCGGAGAGGTCGGGGCCGATGTCATGGCCGAGGCCGCGCACGCGGTGACACGTTGAGCACTGAGCTTCCTTCGAACGGAACAGCGCTGCACCGCGCGACGCGTCGCCGGCCATCGCCGCGAGTTCAGGGATCGACGGGAGCGCCGTGCCGTCGGCGGCTTCGCGCGGGAAGTGCGCGCTGGCGATCGCACGCACCGACGCGTCCGGGTTGGCGGCGATCGAGTCTGCGGCGTCCTCGATCTGCTCGGCGCTGAGCTTGCCGTTGCTCGCCAGGTCGATGAGGACGAGTCCGCCCTCGGCGTCTGATGCGAGCGCTTCGAGTGCATCGAGTCGCGCGTCCTCGTCGGCGTTCTCGTCGAGCACGAGTGCTTCCCAGGCCTCGAGGTGCGCGCGACTCTGGGGCGACGTCGTCCAGACCGCGAACGAAACCGACGTGATCGCTCCGTCGCTCTGCGACGAGCCGTCGTCTTCGGGGCCGGCGCGCGCCACGAGGCGCACTGCACCTTCCGGCACCGCGTAGCGGATCATCGACGGCGCGTGCGAGCCGATGCCGCGCACCGTCTCGCGGTTCACGGTCAACGCCCCGCCCGTGCAGTCGGCATCGATGTTGACGTTGCCCCAGCCCGACTCGGCGTTGCTCCACGCGGTGGACGTGAGGTCGACGCGCGAACCGTCAGCCATGACGAACTGCGGTTCGACCCACGCCACCCAGTCGCAGGCGTTGCCGTTCCCGCCGTCAGACGCCACGAGCATCACCGAGTCGCACGACGTGAGATCGACCTCGACATCGATGAGCCCCGAGAAGCCCTTCACGACGCCGCTCGTCCAACGTTCGTCGGCGCCCTCGAGACCGTCGCTCGCAAGATTGCGCGCGAGGTCGGGGTCGTGGCGATGCACCCAGTACGCCGCGAGTTCGCGGGTGTCGGCGGGTCCGCCGAGGGCGAGCGTGAGGAGTGCTTCGTTGGACGCGCGGTCGGCGATGAAGCCGAGGGCGTCGACGGCTCGACGGCGAGGGTGTTCGTCGAGAGCGACGTCGGCTGCGCGGGCGATGAAGGCGTCGCGCGTGGCGACGGGGTGCAGGCGCCACGCGATGTCGGCGTCGCGCGCCGTCCACTGCTCGCCGAGATCGCTCGCGTAGTGCTGCCAGAGTTCGTCCGCGCGTCCGTCGGCCGACGCGCCCAGCGCTTCGAGCGCGAAGCGATCGCTGCCGTCATGCTGGCGCGCGAGTGTCACCCAGAGATCGGCCATGCGCTCGGTCGGCTCGTCACGCAGCGCCACGGCGACGGCGCGGCGCACGGCCGGCGACGCATCGGACGCGAGCGCCTCGTAGTGCGCCCACGTCGCGTCCGACGCCGCGCCCCCACCGTCCATGCGCCGCAACGCTCGGAGCGCCGCGATGCGCACCTCGGGCTCGTCGTCGCCCAACGCCGCTTCGACATCGCCCCGCTCGCCCACGGCCGCCAAGGCCCAGTTCGCCCGCGCCCGCTCGCGCGCATTGCCCTCGGCAGCGATCTCGCGCAGCACGCGCATCGACTGGTCCGTGCCGTCCGTCAGCGCCGCGAAGCCCATCGCACGCACGTTCACCGCGGGCGACGACAACGCCGCGCGACGTCCGTCGTCGGTCCACGTGTTCGTCGACGCACGCCGCGGGTTCTTCCCCGCCGGCGTCACGCGCAAGATGCGCCCGTAGGCCTCCGCGTCCCCCGCCCAGTGACCACCCACACCCGGGTCATACCAGTCGGCGACATACAAACAGCCATCGGTGCCCACCGCGACATCACTCGGACGGAACCACTTCGCACGCGGCTCGTCGACATCCGCATCCGGCGTCACGACATCAAACGCCTCGAACTCGTAACCCGCACCGACGGCCCGCGGGCGATGCCCGTACACCACGCCCGCGCCAGCATCACAGTTCAGCACCACGCCTTCGAGCCACGGCGCCAACACGCCGTGCTCGTAGATCGCAACGCCAGTCGGTCCGCCGGCGCCAGTGATCGCGCCGTGCGGCATGACACCGGGATCGTCCTGATGCCAGTGCGCCTGCTGTGTGGTCTGCCCGGGGCGGCGGTCGACGCCCCAGAAGCGTGTGCCGTCTGCCGACATGTAGCCGTAGTTGCCGCCCTCCATGCACCACACCGTGCGACACGACTTGTTGCCGTCGTCGTCATTGTCGCTCTGCCAGCGGTTGCCGAACGCGTCGACGGACACTTCGTAATTGTTGCGGAAGTTATGCGCATGGACACCGAGACCCGTTCCGTCGGCTTCGACGCCGAGGACGAGCCCGCCGATCCACGCGCGTCCGTCGTCGCTCACGAGCCCAGCGCGATTACCGGCAAGCTTCGGCCCACCGCCGTCGTAGGCACTTCCCGAACGCAACGCCCAGCCGGCCGCGTCGGTGACGAGGTGCGGACCGGCGTTGCCCGTGTTGAAGATCCAACGCCCGCTTGGCGCGAAGACGAACGAGTGCAGGCCGTGGTCGTGGTTGGGTCCGCCGAAGCCCGTCAGGAAGACTTCGCGGCGGTCGGCGCGCAGATCGCCGTCGTCGTCCGTGTAGATGAAGACGTTGGGCGAGCACGAGACGATCACGCGCTGGCCGATCACGGCGATGCCGAGCGGCGCGACGAGATCTTCGTCCTGCGCGAACACCGTCGAACGGTCGGCGACGCCGTCCTTGTTCGTGTCCTCGAGCACGACGATGCGGTCGCCCGCGGCGTGTTCGCGCCCCGGGTTGCGACCGTCCCACTTGCGGTAGTTGACGGCCTCGGCCACCCACACTCGGCCCTCGCGATCGACGTCGATCGCAGCCGGATTGTAGAACTGCGGCGATTCGGACCAGAGCGACACTTCGAGGCCGTCGGGGACGACGAGCGGCGGAGCGGCGTCGTCGCCGGCGAAGGAGAGCGGGGAGAGGCCGACGAGTGCGACCGCGACAAGGCGCAGGCAGAGTGGGTTTCGCATGGCGACATCATGAGCGCGATCGCCGCGCGCGACCAGTCGCGCCATGAAGAACCGGGTCCGCATTGCGTGACGCGGCCAGCAAAACGATCATGCGGCGCCATCCACGCCGCGCCGGAGAGACGTCATGAAGGCCTACGAGATCCGCGAGTCCTTCGGGCTCGACAACCTCGTGCTCGTCGAGCGCGACGACCCCGAGCCCGGTCCTCACGACGTCGTCGTCGATGTCGCGGCGACGTCCGTCAACTACCGCGACCTCCTCACGGTCCTCGGTCACTACAACCCGCGCCAGCCCCTGCCGCTCGTCCCATTCTCCGACGGCGTCGGACGCGTGACGGCCGTGGGCAGCGACGTCACGCGCGTGGCGATCGGCGACCGCGTTTGCGGGATCTTCAACCAGCACTGGCTCGCGGGCCCGTTCGTGGCGTCGTTGCGCGCCGGAACGCTCGGCGGCCCGCTCGACGGCATGCTCGCCGAGCGCGTCTGTCTCAGCGAGGAAGGCGTCGTCCCGGTGCCCGAGCACCTCACCGACGACGAGGCCGCGACGCTGCCCTGCGCGGGCGTCACGGCCTGGAGTGCGCTGTTCGAGGAAGGCCGGCTCCAGCCCGGCGAGACCGTGCTCGTGCAGGGCACCGGCGGCGTGTCGATCTTCGCGTTGCAGTTCGCGAAGGCCGCCGGCGCGCGCGTCATCGTGACGTCGAGCAGCGACGCGAAGCTCGAGCGCGCCACGCGCATGGGCGCCGACGAGACGATCAATTACATCGCCAAACCCGAATGGGACAAGGAAGCCAAGCGCCTCACGAACGGGCGCGGTGTCGACCACGTCGTCGAGGTCGGCGGCGCCGGGACGCTGAGTCGGTCGCTCAACGCCGTCCGCGTCGGCGGGCACATCGCCGTGATCGGCATCCTCTCGGGGACGAGCCACGAAGTCGACGTCATCCCGATCCTCATGGGTCGCCTGCGCCTGAACGGCATCATGGTCGGCAGTCGCTCGACGTTCGAGATGATGGCCATGGCCATCCAGGCTCAGCGCCTGCGGCCCGTCATCGACCGCGTCTTCTCCTTCGACGACGCCCCCGAAGCCCTGCGTCACATGCAGGGTGCCTCGCACTTCGGGAAGATCGTCGTGGCGGGCCCGACGGGCTGAGACCCTGGGCAGCGAATCGATCGGGTCGCTATCCTCAGGTGCCCACGCCGACACCTGGACGACCGAGATGATCCGCTCCGCCCTTGCGCTCCTCTGCGCCTTCACGTTTTTTGCGCCCTTGGCCGACGCCCAGGCGCGGCTCGTCGTCGATCCTCCGAAGCTGCACCTCGGCTCGGTCTACTACGGCAGCTCGATCGAAGGTTCCGTGCAGCTCGTCAACGTCGGCGATGCGCCGCTGATCATCGAGGACGTCAAGAGTTCATGCGGCTGCACGGCCGCCTCGCTCGGTGCCCGTGACAAGACGATCGCGCCCGGCGCGCGCGTGACGCTCCCGATCACCATGACGCCCAAGAGTGGATCGACGCCGCTCCGCAAGCGCGTCAACATCATCAGCAACGATCCGGCGACGAAGATCACGTCCATCGAGGTGTCCTGCGACGTGCAGCAAGGCGTGGCCGCCGAACCGAGTTTCATCCTCTTCGCGGACGCGGACATCGGCGACACGCCGAGCCGTCGGATGACGCTCACGAGTCACAACGGCATCCCGTTCCAGATCAAGACGGTCACGTTCACGAACCCGATCTACCGCGCGACGTGGGACCGCTCGGCGGCTCTCGACCTGCGCCACACCATCGACATCGAGGCCGGCCCGATCGACGCGCGCCTCGTGAAGTCGGCGTTGATGAACATCACGACGACGCACCCGCAGACGCCGCAGCTGCGCCTGAACATCAACACGCGTGTGATCCCGGCCGTCGACTACGAACCCAAGCGCCTCACGTTCGCGCCCACGAAGCCGGGCGAGGTGTCGACGGTGCGCATGAAGATCTGGAACCGCGACACACGCGGCCCCGTCCGCGTCCTTGCGACGAGCATGCCGAACGAACGGGCGTACGACTTCGACGCCGTCCAGGACACGACGGACCCACTGATGTGGACGTTCAGCGTCGGTGTCCCCGAAGGCGAGTCCCGTCGTCATGTCAGCGGCGCGATTTCGCTGATGACCGACCAGCAGACAGTCACGCTGGTGGGCGTGGTGCCGATCGCGCCGTAGTCGTCGTCTCGCGCGAACCGTCGAGTCTTGGCCGCTGCGTCAACTCGTGATCTCGATCGACGCGATCGTGGCGCGGTGCCCGGGGCACTGACTCGCGCGGCTCGACGGCCCGGCGAGTGGGCTCGGTTTTCATGACTCGGGACTGTCTCTGAACGAGCGGACCCGTTCGGGGGACCATGGTCGCGCAACAAACATTTTTCACGGCTCGGCGTTGCGCGTCGCGCACTCGACGCATCCAACCCATCCGTCTTGATAAGCTCGGGTCTCGACAGCGAAGTGGCGACACGCCCTGCTGCCGGCACCCAACCTGCATGAGGCAACGAAGAACGCCATGGATCGTGACACGCTGATCTACGACTGGAACACGGCCGAGCCCGTCGAGGGGCCCAAGCATCGGATCGAGTTCGACGACGAGACGCTCCGCGATGGTTTGCAGTCGCCGTCCGTCACGAACCCGTCGATCGAAGACAAGATCGAGCTGCTGCATCTGATGGCCGCGATCGGGATCGACTCGCCCGACGTCGGTCTGCCCGGCGCCGGTCCGCACGTGGTGGAAACCGTGACGCGGCTCGTCGAAGAGATCCGTGACGCGAAGCTCGGCATGGTGCCGAACTGTGCCGCGCGCACGGTGATCGCCGACATCAAGCCGGTGGCCGACATCATGCAGAAGACGGGCGTGCCGATCGAAGTCTGCACGTTCATCGGGTCGAGCAAGATCCGCGCGTACACCGAAGAGTGGAACCTCGACGTCATGCTCGAGCACTCAATCAAGGCGCTCGACTTCGCGGCAGCCGAAGGCGTGCCGGTGATGTTCGTCACCGAAGACACCACGCGCGCGCATCCCGACGACATCCGCGCGCTCTACACGGCTGCGCTCGACCACGGCGCCAAGCGCCTCTGCTTCTGCGACACCGTCGGCCACTCGACGCCCGACGGCACGCGCAACCTGATCCGCTTCGCGACGCAGCTCGTCGAGGAGTCGGGCCGTGACGACGTCAAGATCGACTGGCACGGTCACATGGACCGCGGCTTGGGCGTCTGGAACAACATCGCCGCGATCCAGGCCGGCGCGCATCGCATCCACGGCTCGGCCATGGGCATCGGCGAGCGCTGCGGCAACGCGCCGATGGACCTCACGCTCGTGAACCTGAAGCTGCTCGGCTGGATCGACAACGACCTCACGAAGCTCGGCGAGTACGTCAAGAAGACGGCCGAGGCCGTGAACGTGCCGCTGCCGAAGAGCTATCCCGTGTTCGGCGACGACGCCTTCGAGACGGGCACCGGCGTGCACGCGGCCGCGGTGATCAAGGCCAAGCAGCGCGGCGACGAGTGGCTCGCCAACGCCGTCTACTCGGGTGTCCCTGCCGATGCATTCGGCTTGCGACAAGTGATCCGCGTCGGGCCGATGAGCGGCAAGTCCAACGTGATCTTCTGGCTCGAACAGAACGGCTACGAGTCGAACGACGAGCGCGTCGACCTGATCTTCAAGGCCGCCAAGGACGCCTCGAAGCTCCTTGAAGACGAGCAACTCCACGACCTCGCGAAGTCAGTGACGGCGAACGCGTAGTCGCGCTGTCGATCTGAGCCTTCGACTGTTCGTATCCCTGTTTGTGGATGCGTCGCCGGAGTGCTCGCGATCATCACGCGCTTCCCAGCTCTCGCATACACTCTGCTACGGCAGCGTGCCGGCGAGGGGCGTCGACACGCATCTGCCGTGCTCGAGCGGGAGGGTGTCGAGTGGAGGACACGGGGAAGGAGCGCTTGATCGAGCTCGCGCTGGCGTGCGTGGATCTCGAGGGCGAGGAGCGCAAGGCCTATCTCGACGAGAACTGCGAAAGCGACGACGTGCGTCGGGACGTCGAGGCGTGGCTGGCTCGCACGCTGCCGACGCTGCAACCGCAGGACGGTCTGCTCGCAAGTGCCGTCGAGTTCGCCAAGCCGTTGGACGAGGTGACTCGCGCTGCGGGCGATACGATCGGCAAGTTCCGGCTCGTGGAGCGCATCGCCGAGGGTGGAAGCGGCGTCGTGTGGCGCGCACGCCAGCTGGACATCGATCGTGACGCGGCCGTCAAGCTCCTGCGCCCACACCGCAAGGGCAGCGCGGCGTCACAGCGCTTCCATCGCGAGACGGCCGTTCTCGCGCGCGTCAGTCATCCGGCGATCGCACAGATCTACGCGGTGGGCGCCGAGGAGATCGACGCGGCGACGGAGCTCCCGTGGTTCGCGATGGAGTTCGTCCCCGGGAAGACGACGCTCGTCGACTATTGCAACGCGAACCGCACGCCGCGCGACGAACGGCTGCGGCTCTTCGTGCGTGTCTGCGACGCGGTCGCCCACTCGCATGCCTTGGGCGTGATCCACCGCGATCTCAAGCCCGACAACATCCTCGTCGCGCCCGCCGGTCACCCGAAGGTCATCGACTTCGGCGCTGCGCGCGACCTCGAAGCCACGCAGTCGTTGACGCAGGCCGGCACCCTGATCGGCACCCTCGACTGGATGAGTCCCGAGCAGGCGCAGAGTGACGACGACCACGCCCTCGACGCGCGCACGGACGTCTACGCGCTCGGCGCCGTGTTGCACCTGCTGCTCACGGGGCACAAGCTCGTCACCCTGTCCGGCTACGCTGACATCACGAAGCTCATTGTCGAGCGCGTCCCGGAGCCGGCAAGTCGCTTCGACCCTTCGCTGCCGCGCGAACTCGACTGGATCATCGGCAAGGCGACCGACCCCGAGCCCGATCGTCGCTATCCCGGCGTCGACGCCCTGATCAGCGACGTCGAACGCCATCTCGCCGGCGACATCGTCCTCGCCGCGCCCCCGACACTCGGCTACACGCTGACGCGACTCGTCAACCGCCACCGCGCCCTCGCCACCGTGATCGCCGTCGCGCTGGTCGTCACGACGAGCCTCGCGGTTTTCGGATGGACGACTGCGCTCGAGAAGGGCGCGTTGGCCAATCAGGAGCGTAGCGCGCGTGAAGACGCTGAGGACGCTGAAGAAGACGCCCGCGCGAATCTGGTCCAGTCGCTCCTCGCGAACGCCGCGACACTCGCGCTCGGCGGCCACTGGCCAGACGCCATCTCGACGTTGGAAGATGCCCTGAAGAACGGCGCCAAAGATCCTGTTGCTGTGAAGCACCGCATCGCACGCAACAGGATCTCGAACCTCGAGCATGCCAAGGCCGCTCAGCTTCTCGACGACATCGCTGGCTCGTCCGGCTGGGAAGCTCACAAGCACACGCACGCTCTTCTCCGCGGGCTCACAGCCCTCGTCGATGAAGAGGAGCGCGAGTTCGCCCAGCACCACTTCCGAGCGTCCATCGCGGAGGGCTCCGCGCTCTCGCCGGCAGACCTCGCCTTCGCCCAGGGCCTCGTCGCGGGGTCGAGCGGCGAAGCGACGGCGAGGTTCACCCAAGCCTTGGAAATCGACCGCTCGCACTACTTTGCTCGCAGCGCAAGAGCACTCGTCGCGCTCGTGATCGATGACGTCGATGCCGCTCGACGTGATGCGACGGTTCTCGCGGAAACGATCCCGCACGACCGCATCGCGATCATCTTCCCCTTGCGTCAAGCGTGCTACGAACACGACGACGTCGCGTATGAGCAAGCGCTGAGAGACATCGAGGCTGCACTGCCGCCCGAAGAGTTCGCGCTGATCGAGATCCTGGGAAGCCTCTTCCGTGGACTCGACGCCATGATCCTCGCGTCCACCAAAGGGGAAGGGGACATCGAACTCATCATCAAACGGATCGCGCCCGCACTCCTGACGGCATCCATGAACGCGAATGCCCTCGACAAGGAGGTTCTCTTGGGGCCGGTCGGAATCCACCTCCCATGGCTCGAGAACCTGACCGACATGGCGAGGGCGTTGGTCTCGTCGGCAAAAGATGACCTGGACGAAGCAATCGCCATCATCGACGACCTACGCAGAGGCAATGAGTCGCACGTGCTTGCCCTGACCCGTGCGCTGCTCGTCAACTTGAAGGGGCTCGATGCCATCGAGAGCCGCATTGACACTTGGACGGAGACGTTGGAGGTTGTCCAGGGAGACACGAGCTACGAGCTCATCTGTCTCATGGGGATTGCCCACGCACGCGCCAATGCATGGGTCCGCGACCGGACAACCGCGTCACGTTCAGCTTCGGCCGCCGCCATTGACGCTTTGAGTCGCCGAGATGACCTCACACCCCACGTCTGCCGTCTGCTGACGGAAATGGCGTGGGACATCGACCATGGCGATCTCGGCTACTACTTCGCGTGGCGCTGGGAGGAGCTGGCCCCGGACGATCCCGCCCCGCTCTGGCTGCGCGCCCACATCGGCCTCGACGTCGGCCACTCGTACGCCGTACTCGAAACGCTCGAACGGCTCTACCCGTTGATCGAAGGCACCCCCCTCTTGGTCGAGCGCTGGAACGAGCTGCACGCGCGGGCCGTTGACGGAACCAGATCCGGCTGATCCGAAGAAAACTCGTATTCCACCGTGCGGCCCGCGCCCGCTTCTCGCATCCCTCCGTAGCCGACGCCCCTGACCCGGCCTCTTCACTCGCTCGAGGACACCGATGACCGACAAGAGCCCCGACAGCGCGAATCCCGCGTCACCCGCGCGCCGTGCCCTCGACGACATCCTCGCCTCGCACGAAGACATCATCCGGTCCATCGCTCGACGGCGCCTCCGCGCGGAGCGACCGAACCACACGCTCGCCCCGACCGACATCGTCCACGAACTCTTCCTGCGCCTCGCGGTCGACAAGACGACCGATCCCTGGACCCACGACAAGCTCCTCGGCCTCAGCGCCCGCGTCATCCGCAACATCCTCGTCGATCACGCGCGCGCCAAGAAGACGGAGAAGCGCGGCGGTCACTTCGAGCGGATCCCGCTTCCCGACCTCGTCGATGACGAGGGCGAATCCGCCGACCCCGTCGACGTCCTCGCCCTGCACGAGGCGCTGCACGAGATCGAGCGCACGTCGCCCGAGACGGCCCGTCTCATCGAACTCCGCTTCTTCACCGGCCTCACCATCGACGAAACGGCCGACCTCATGGAGCGCGATCGCGGTTGGGTGAACCGCGAGTGGAAGCGCGCGAAACTCCACCTCGCAATGCGGCTCGAAGGAAAGACGTCCTCATGAAGATCTCCACGATCACATTCGCGCTCCTGCTCGGCGCATCCACGCTCTTCGCGCAGGTGACGGTCACGTCCGTCGAGCCTGCCGACGCAGCCGTCGGGACACCGATCACGATCCACGGCTCGGGCTTCGGCACGAAGAAGCCGAGCGTGTTCCTCCTCGCGGCGTCGGGGTCGACGACGAAGAAGACGAAGCTGAAGGTCACCGAGTTCGGCGGGACGACGATCGTCGCCGTCGTGAAGAAGGCGAAGTCCGGCACGTTCTCCGTGAACGTGAAGCCCAAGGGGCTCGGCGCTCAGGAGCCGGGAACGATCACGCCACTCGAGATCCACGCCCCGAGCGAGATCGACGTCCCCGACGACGTCGTCGCCGCGAACAGCGAGATCACGGTCGACGCCGCGTTCCTCGGCTCGAAGAAGGGCAAGGTCCGCATCGGCGGCGTGAAGTCGAAGGTGCTCGCATGGGAGCCGGACGCCTACGCCGTGAACAGCGGTTTCGTCCGCGTCCGCGTCCCGAAGAAGCTCACCACGGGCTCACACGCCGTCGAGATCAGCAACATCGTGGGGAGCGGGACGTCGACGGAGGTGCTGCCCGTCGAGGGCACGCCGCCCGGCGCGTCGACGAAGCCTTCGTTCTTCTGTCTCGTCGACGGAAAGCCCTTCCAAGTCAACGGTAAGCAGAAGGTCGGTTACGACACGAGCGTCGGCTGTTTCGCCGACGACTGCATCTCGATCGGCGGACTGAAGGGCAAGACCCTCGTGCAGATCTTCATCGACAACTACGAACCGCTCGTCGACGGCCCACGCGTGATGACCTACGAGAACGATCCGTGGATCGCCTATGCCACGAAAGCGCTGAGTGCCTCACCGAACATCTCGCTGTCGCACTCGACCTCGATCGAGATCACGCACGTCGACGCCGAGGGCCGCGTAAGCGGGACGTTCTCTGCGACCAACTTCTCGATCGAAACCGGCAACTCTCTGCTGGCCGATGAGATCGTCCAAGGCACCTTCTCGAACGTGCCGCTCATCGACTGAAGTCAGCGGTCACCAGCCGAGTGATTGGCGCCGCTCGCGAGCACCCTTCAGTTCGTGCGCTCGCTGCGGTCGGACGTGCCGTTGTCGTACTCGCCGACGATCGCGATGCCCTTGCCGCCGGCGTCGGTTTCGATGACGAAGCGGACGATGTCGACGCCTTCGAGCATGAAGCGGTCTTCGGAGATCGGGATGAGGCGTCGCGGGGCACCGCCGTCGCGCGAGTAGAGGAGTTCGCCGTCGGCGGCGACGAGCTTGCGCGGGCCGTAGTGGCCGACGTAGTTCGCGATGCGTTCTTTGCCGAGCGTGACGGGCCAGAGCTGAGCCTTGAGACCCTCGGCCGTCCAGTCGAGTGCCGCTCGCGTATGCGCGTCGGCGTCGGCGCGGAGCTTGTCGATCGCCATCATCTGCGCGCGGGCGAGGGCCTGGTCGGCGCCGACGTCGACGTGCGGCACGACGCCCGTGCCTTCCCAGTTCGTGCCCGTGATCGGGTTGATGGCCGCGCCGGTCGAGACGAAGATCTCGAAGCCGTGCACGAGCTGCACGGGTCCGCCGGGGTTCGCTCCTCCGGCCGTGGTCTCCCCGACGAGCGTCGCGCGCTCCTGCGTCTGCATGTTGTAGGAGAACTCCTCGGCCGCCGACGCCGTGCGACGTGACGTCAGCACGTAGAGCGGCACGTCGGGGCGTCGTACGCCCGGTAGCTCGGGCAGCGTCCAGAACTCCGTCGTGCTGTCGGTCGGACGGAAGTAGAGCGAGTTGAGGTGCACCGGCTCGTCGCCGAAGAACCACGAGCAGAGGTACTGCACGGCCTCGGGGTCGCCGCCGCCGTTGTTGCGCAGGTCGATGATGACGGCGTCCGTGTTGGCCACGAAGTTCATCGCGGCCGTGGCGGCATCGTGGGCCATGGCCGCCGGCATGAACGCCGTCACCTCGACGTAGCCGATGTTGCCCGGCAGGATCTCGGCGCGCGGGAAGCCGAAGTTGTTGCGACGCGCGCGCGCGACCATCTCGGGCGGAAACCCGCGGGCCTCGCTCTCCTCGGCGAGTTCGCCGGCCTGGTCGACGCTGACCTCGACGCGCTGCGGCCGACCGTTCCACCCCACGCGGAAGTGCCCGTCGTGACGGCGGAGATCGCGCGTCAAGGCGGCCGAGAACGACGCCACGTCGGCGTGTCCGTAGTCACCCTCAGCCGCTCGCTCGCGCAGGTCGGCGATCACGTCCTCGGCGACGTCGGGGAAGACATAGTGTTCGGTGATGGCGCGCGCGATGTCGTCGATGACGGCTGCGCGAATCCCGTCGTCGAGCGGCGGGGCCGTCTGGGCGGCCGCGGGGCCGGTGATCAGCGTCAGGGAAACGAGTAGGCACAGGGCTGGGGATGGCATCGGGTCTCTCCGTGGGTCGGGCGGTCGTCACTGTGACGGCACGGCCCCGTAGAGTGTTGTGGCAATGTCACGACATTGCACCTAAAGTGTCATAGTGACAATATCAATCCCGAACGACGACCAGCCGCGCACCGACGCCCTGATCCAGGCGATCGAGCGCGAAATCCGCAGCGGCGCCCTGGCTCCGGGCGACAAGCTGCCGTCCCAGCGCGCCCTTGCCCATCGCCTGAAAGTGAGCCTCGGAACCGTCTCGCGCGCCTACGCCGACGTCGAACGCCGCGGCCTCGTCGTGGGTGAGGTCGGCCGCGGAACCTTCGTCTGCCGCGCCACGACACGCGCCGGACTCGTCCCCTCGCCGGCCGCTGCGGGCGACATCGACCTCGGCGCCAACGTCACGATCGCGATCCCCGATGTCACCGGGCCGCTCGTGCGAAGCCTCTTCGAGCGGCTCGAGAAGACGGGTCGCATCACGGAGGCCTTCGACACGGCGACGGCCGCGAGCGACGGGATCGCGATCGACGTCGCGCGGCGCTGGCTGTCGCGCATCTCGATCGAGCGCGAGGCGCCGGTCGTGACGGTCGCTCCCGGCTTCCATCCCGCGCTGCTCGCCGTCGTGACGGCGTTGACGTCACCGGGCGACGTCATCGCCGCCGAGTCCGTCGCCTACACGGGGCTCTCCGCCATCGCGCGCATCGCGGGGACGCGACTCGAAGGCGTTGCGGTCGACGACGGCGGCCTCGTCTGCGACGACCTGGCCGCCGTCTGCGCGAATACCCGCCCGCGGCTGCTCATCGTCCAACCCACGCACCACTCACCGACGACGACGACGTGGAGCGAAGCCCGGCGCCGCGAGGTGCTCGAGGTCGCGGCGCGGCACGACGTGCTCGTCGTGGAGTTCGACGAGGACATGGCGCTGCACGATCCGCCAGTGCGACCCCTGGCGACGCTGGCACCCGAGCGCGTCGTCTGCGTCGCCGACGTCGGCCGCGCGCTCGGTCTCGGCCTGCGCGTCTGCGCCGTAACGATCGAGGACCGCGCACACCGCGACGCCATCGACCGTGCGCTGCTCGACGTCGCCTGGATGACGCCGACACTCGCCGTCGCCTGGACCGACGCTCTGCTCACCGACGACGGCAGCGGCCTTCCCGCGAACACGCTCATCGACGCACGCAAGGCCGCGCTCGCAGATCGCCAAGCGCGCGCCGCCCGTCTCGACGGCGTCGGCAACGCGCGGCTCACGGGCGCGCCCCACGCCCACCACGTCTGGATCGACCTTGCCGAGACCTCGTGGACACGCTCGGAGGCCTTCGTCGCTGCCGCCGGCGAACGTCACGTGGTCGTCTCCGAGGCCCACGCCTTCCACATCGGTCGACGCCCGGCACCGAACGCCATCCGACTCGCCCTCGGTCCGCCCGACGACGAGCAGCTCGACGAGGCCCTCACGACCCTCGCCGAGCTGCTGGCACGACCACGGACAGGTCGCACGATGCTGTGACCGCTTACATGGGCGTGAGCCCGCGCACCGCGTTGCTGGCCGCAACGCCCTGCAGCGTCGTGTCGTCGGGCACCCAGTACTGGCAGTAGAACTCCGTGTTCGAGAACCCGGCCGGCCAGGTCGCGCCGCGCACGAGGTTGCCGTTCGACGACGTCATGAGACCGAACACGAGGTCGGTCGCCGGCACGAGCGTCCCGCCCTTGTAGGGCAGGTCGAGCTTGCTGAAACCGATCACGAGCAGCGCGGGAACATCGGCCTCGACCTTGCTCAACGTCAGCGAAACGGAAGAGTTCGGCTCGAGCGAACCCTCGGCGATCAGCACGGGATGACCGAGCGCCCCCGCGACACTTCCACCGACGTGCTCCCAAGGTGATGCCGCTGTGAGGAAGGGGCAGTTCCCGAAGGTGCAATCGACGGACAGGATGTACTTGCCACTCTCGTTCGTCCCGAGGTCGCGAACGCGCGCTCTGTAGACGCCCGTCAACATCGGCATCACGGGCATGGTCACCGAGCACGTGTGATCGCAAGACTTGCTGTCGACGAAGACTCCCGTGGGATCGAAGAGCGCGAGGTGCGGGTCCATCGAATCGAACGTCGCTTGCAATGCGAGGACGACTGACGTCCCAGCCTCCATCGGGATCAAGAACCAGTCTTCGTCGGTAGCCGGCGAGATCATGTCCGTAGCCGGCGTGCCGTACAGCAGTGAGGGCATGTTCAGCTTCGGCGGCGTTTTCTCGAGCTGGAGACGATAGGAGCCGACGTCATTCACACCCACGTCGCGCACCAGAATCGTGTACGTACCATCGACCGTGATGGTTTCGCTCATGATGAACGAACACGTGTGATCGCAGGTCTTCTCCTGGAGCTCGACGCCCTGTGGATCGAGCAGTTCGACGCGCGGGTCCATCGCGTCGTACGTCGCCTGCACGATGATTCGGACTTCGTCGCCGGCTTCGGCGCAGAACGTGTAGCGGTCGATATCCGTCGCCGGGCTGATCGTCGTGATGCTCGTGTGTTGCCCGTACCCGATGTGCACCGCGAACGGTGTCTCCACGACCTGGACGAGCGTCTCCGCCTGGTCGGCAGAACAGGGGGGCGACAGCGCGACCGTCAGCGCGGCAGCGGACAGAACGAAGCGGGACAAAGCCGAAGGGTGAACCATGACATCTTTCCTCTCGTGACGTGAAGTCGAGCACGTGCTCTGAGAGGGGACGCGTGGATCGGCCGCGGGCCGCACGCACTTTGTTCGAGCCGCCGTCAGCTCACGCCGTACAGCTCGCGCACGAAGCGGATCGAGCGTTCGGCGAACGTCACGGGGTTGTGATCGTGGCGCGGGAGCTCGACCGACGCGAGGCCCGTGAAGCCGATGTCGCTCAGCGCGGCGATGACGGGTGCGAAGTCGATCTCGCCCGTTCCGAGGGCGAGGTGTTCGTGCAGGCCATCGGCGCTGTCGTCGAGCTGGATGCCGGCGATCTGGTCGCCGAGCGATCGGATGATCTCGTGCGGGTCGAGGATCTCGGTCACCGGCACGTGGCCGATGTCGAGCATGATCGCGAGGTCGCTGCGCCTGAGCTCGATCAGGAACTCGCCCGTCTGCTCGATCGACTGCACCGCCATGCCGGGCTCGGGCTCGAAACACACCTGCACGCCCGATCCCTTGGCCGCGTCGAGCACGGCCGTCGCGCCGCTGCACATGCGTTCGAGGAGAACGTCGTCGGCAAGACCCGCCGGCGCGCGTCCCGACCAGAACGAAAACGTCTCGGCGCCGAGGGCGACGGCGATGTCGAGGCACCGCTGGAGATGGTCGAGGCGCCGGGCCGCGTCGGCCGGTTCGTCGAGCAACGTCGGCCAGTGCTTACGACGCGTGTCGAGCGCGAAGCGCGCACCGCTCTCGACCGCCACCGCGAGGCCGAGGTCAGCAAGCCGCGGCTTGAGTGCGCGAGCCTCGTCGAGCCCGCCGTCAAAAGGGTTGAGCTGGAACGTGTCGGGCGTGATCGAGATCCCGGCGTAACCGAAACCCGCGAGGATCTCGCCGACGTCCTCGACGCGATGGTGCGGAAAACCGTTCGTGTTGTAAGCGAGTCTGAGCATCGCCGCAGGATAGCCGCGGTGACGGGGTCGCGACGAACGCTACTCGGCGTCGAGGTTCGTGAAACCCGAGCGGTAGCCCTGCATCGCGGCGAGGGCGTAGAAGAGCAGATCCATCGGGCGGAACGTGTCCTTCATACGCTGAGCCGCGAAGTCGAGATCGAGGTTCGCCAACGCAGTGAGGTGATCCGTGCCGTTCTGGACGCTGATGGAGTGCACCAGGATGAAGAGGCTGCCGACGACGCAGCCGAGCAGCGAGAGGATCGCCGCCATGACACCGAACATGGGCGTCACACCCTTGCCGACGAGATTGACGAGCCAGCCGACGAGAAACCCGATCCCGATCGCGAGGAAGCCGATCTGGTACTCGGTCATCACCGTGGCCGCGGCCCAGATGCCCGCCCCGACCAGCGCACCGATGATGCCGGCGATGAATCCACCCACGAAGTTCTGCTTGCCGAGCAGTGCTTCACGACGCTCGGCGACCATGTCCGCTTCGTTTGTATCGAGATTGATGCGTTCACTCATCGCAGTGTCGTCCCCTTCTGGTGTCAACATTGATCGAAGGGAACAGCATAGGCGCGCGTCGCCGTGATTCCACCTCGGCGTGCTCAGCTCACCCGTTGACGCGCCACACCATCGGGAAGTCGGTGGGTTCGAAGCCGTGGTCGGCATTCTCTTCGGGCTCGTGGCTGCACGTGGAGTAGATGAGGCGGCCACCGGGCTTGAGGTGCCGACGGGCAGCCTCGACGAGCGCGCGTTGTTGTGCGGCGAGGGTCGAGAAGGTTTCCGGCGTGAGACGCCAGCGGGCTTCGGGGCGTCGGCCGAGCACGGCGGTGTTGCTGCACGGAGCGTCGACGAGGATGGCGTCGAAGCCCGCCGCGGGTTTGCCGGGGACGGGGTCGTCGCCGAGTGCATCGTGCGTCGCGCACGTCATGGTGTCGGTCAGGCCGAGGCGTTCGGCGTTCTCGACGAGCCGCTCGACGCGTTCGGCGTTGCTATCCGTTGCAATCACGTGTCCGCCGCTGCCTTCGAGCTGCTCGGCGATCTGCGTCGCCTTGCCACCGGGCGCGGCGCACACGTCCCAAACCACCTCGCCGGGCTGCACGGCGAGCGCCGCGACAGGCGCCGCCTGCTCGAGCTGCTGCACGCTGCACAAGCCGGACGTGAATGCCTTGGTCGTCACGACCTTGTCGGCGCCGCTCGCCTTCGTCGCCGTCGGAACGTCGAGCACTTCACCGTCGGGCCCATCGACGATGCGCGCCTTGACGCCCTGCTCGAGCAGCGTGCGCGCGAGCGTCTCGGCGTCGATCCGCCCGCGGCGCGGACGCAACGTCAGCGGCGCGGCGACGTTGTCGTTCTCCATCATCGCCACGGCCGCGTCGGCACCGAACGCGTCGACCCAACGCTTCACCAGGAACTCCGGGTGACTGTGATATGCCGCGAGGTGCTGGACGAGGTCCTGCTCGGGATCGGAGAACACCGAGCGCGAGAAGAACGTCACCGTGCGACCGGCGCGCTCGATGCGCTTGCGCGGACTCGCGCCGCCGCGATCGTTCTGCACGGGCACGCGGTTCGACTCGCGCGCGATCGTGCGCAAGACACCGTTCGCGTAGGTGCGTTGGCTCGCGAGACGCAGCGTGCCGACGCTCTCCGAGACGGCCGCATGCACGGGCACGGCGTCGAGGAAGATCATCTGATACAGGCCGATGCGCACGGCGATGATGACGGGTTCGTCGAGCGTGGCCAGATCGCGCTTCGCGAACGCGGCATGCACCGCATCGAGTGTGGCGCGACGGCGCGCAACGCCCAGCACGACTTCGCGCACGAACGGAGGGTCCTTCTTCTCGAACAGCTCGGACGCGAAGGCGCCGTGCTCGATCGCCGTCAGCAGTCGATGTGCTCGACGCCGATGGTTCGGTTCCTCGTGGTACGGGTTCGCACGCGCTTCCTTGGCCGCCTTGGCCCCACGGTGCGGCTTGCCCTTCGGTCGACGTGGGTTGCTCATGGCCCCATCCGCACGCCGTCAGTGAGCGTCGCACCGCGCAGGTAGTCGGCGACATCCATCGGCTTGCGACCCTGGCGTTGCACGCGCTCGACGCGATACGCACCCGTGCCGCAGGCAATGACGAGTCCTTCCATGTCGAGCACCTCACCGGGCAACGCACCGCGCGGAACGTCGATCGTCGTCCCGCTCAGCAACCGCAGCTCCGAGCCATCCGGCAGACAGGTGAACGCCCCCGGCTTGGGTGTCATCGCGCGCACGCGACAGTCGACGGCCGCCGCATCGTGTTCCCAGCGGATGCGACCGTCGTCCTTGTGCACTTTCTTCGCGCGCGTCACGTCGTCTTCGTTCTGCGCACTGCGCATGACGTCGCCGCGCGCGAGCATGTCGATCACCTCGAGCATGAGCTGGGCCCCCGTCTCCGAGAGTTCGTCGAGCAGATCGCCCGCCGTCTTGCCCGCCGTGGGCGTCTTCTTCACGGCCAGCAACGCGCCGGCGTCCATGCGCTCGACGACGTCGATGATGCAGACACCCGTGGTGTCATCGCCGGCGAGCAGTGCGGCCTGCACGGGGGCGGCCCCGCGCCAGCGCGGCAGCAGCGAGGGGTGGATGTTCAGACAGCCCCACGGCGCGGCGGCGCGCACGGCCGCACCGAGCTTCTGACCGAAGGCCACGACGACGATCACGTCCGGCTGACTCGCCGACAGCCATTCGATCGACTCCGGCGAGTTGCAGTCGTCGAGCTCACGGGCCGCGAGGCCGAGGTCTTCGCAGCGCGCGCCGATCGGCGTCGGCCGCACCTCGAGACGTCCTCGGCCCGCGCGCCGCGACGGCTGCGTGCCAACGCAGACCTCGTGCCCGGCCGCAAGCAGCCGGTCGAGCGTGGGGACGGCGAAGTCGGCCGAGGCCAGCAACGTCACGCGCATGGGTGAACGTCTCGGGGTGGAGTCAGAACGACGTCACGGCGCCACACGCCGCAGCGGACGGGTGGCGCCGTGAAGGGTAAGCGGTCCGCCGCGGCTCAGACGCCTTCGAAGGCGGCCGAGAACTCGCGCTTGAAGTCGTCGGCCGTCTTGCCGCCGCCGACCAGACGCTCCACGAGCTCGCCCTTGTGGAAGAGCAGGATCGTCGGAATCGCCGTCACGCCGTAGGTCGGCGCCGTGTTCGGGTTGGCGGTGATGTCGAGCTTACCGATCTTGATCTTACCCGCGAGTTCCGCCGAAAGGGCTTCGATCGTGGGGGCAATCGCACGGCAGGGCGCACACCATTCGGCCCAGAAATCGACCACGACAGGGATGTCGGAATCGAGCACTTCGGCCTTGAAGTTGTCGTCGGTGAAAATCGGCACGTCGGCCATGGGTCTTGTCTCCGGACAGGGCTGCGTCGACGGGAACGTCTTCAGGACAGCCGTTCTTCGCAGTGAATCGTGTGTTTGGATGCCAGCGGGGCGGCCAGGATACGGATTGGGCCCCACGGCCGCATCGGCTCAGTCTTGGCTTGGCGGATCGACCTCGGCGGGCGGTTCGGCGGCCCCGGGCTCGGCGACCGCGGCGCCGGCGGCCTCAACCGGCTCGGCAGCGCCTTCGTCTTCGTCCCCCTCGTCGTCGATGTCCGCGTTGCCAAAAAGGGCGTCGAGTCGGTCTTGGTCGCGGTCTTGGCGCAACTCGACGACGATCGTGCCACCAGTCGACTCCTGGCTCACCGCCACCTGGCCCGTGCGCGTGAGCTCGAGCACGGACAAGAAGACCGGGAACAGCGACTCCTTGCCGCCCTGCAGGTCGACGAGCTTCGTGAACTCCCACTTGCCCTCTTGCAGCAGGCAGTCGACGACGACGGCCATGTACTCCTTGAGCGGCTTCTCGTGCCGCATCGTGTCGAAACGCCGCCGCAGCCCGAGCTCCTCGACGAGCCGCGCGTACAGGTTGACGACGTCCCACAGCTCGACGTCCTCGAGTTCGGGCTCCTCGGGCGCCGGCATGTCGCGCAGGCCCTGGGTCGCTCGCAGGGCACGGCTCTCGGACCGTCGGCGCAGCTCGAGGGCCAGCGTCTTGTACTTGCGGTACTCGAGCAGCTGCAGGATCAGCTCGTCGCCGGGGTCGAGCTCCTCTTCGAGGTCGACCTCCTCGGTGGGCAGGATGGTGCGCGACTTGATCAGCATCAGCGTCGCCGCGGTGACGAGGAACTCGCCGGCCACGTTGACGTCGAGGCTCTCCATCTTGTCGATCGCCTCGAGATACTGGTCGCAGAGCGAGGCCAGGCTCACCTCCGTGACCTCCATCTCGTGCTCACGGATCAGGTGCAGCAGGAGATCGAGCGGCCCCCGGTAGTTGTCGAGCTCGAAGTGCTGGTCCTTCATCCGTACCTCTTCGCTTCCGTGAGCGTGTCGATCGCCGCGAACACCCAGGTGATGACCTTGGTCAGGACGGGTGCGATGTACTGAACGCCCCCGAACAGGAAGAGCGCGGCGAGCAGGATGATGATGCCGAAGCGATCGAGGCTGTACCAGAAGCGCGCGATCGGCTTGGGCAGCAGCCAGCCCACGACGCGCGAGCCGTCCAGAGGTGGGACGGGGAGGAGGTTGAAGAGGGCCAGCAGGACGTTGAGCATCACCGCAACCCCGACGAAGAACGCCGTGAGGTCCACCCGGATGCCGCGCCCGCCGCCGAGCACGGACCCGATGTCGTCGAGCATGCCCAGCATCGTGGGCGGAATGTAGCCACCGGCCACCTCGTCGGGCTTGATGACCTCGACCCAGACGAGTCCGACCCAGAGCCCCACCGCGATCAGGGCCAGCAGGATGTTCGACCCCGGCCCTGCCAGCGCGACGAACATGAAGTCACGCCGCGGGTTGCCGAACTTCTGCGGATTGATCGGTACCGGCTTCCCGCCGCCGAACATGGGCAGTTTCAGCAGAAACAGCGTGACGGGCAGGATCACGGACAGGAAGGGGTCCATGTGCTTGAGCGGGTTCATCGTCACGCGGCCGAGCTTGCGGGCCGTGTCGTCGCCGAGGCGATCGGCCACCCACGCGTGCGCGGCCTCATGCCAGCTGAGCGAGAGGAGCAGGATCACGATGAACCCGACGATGTAGACCACTTCGGGGCTCAACGACCTCTCCAGACATTCGTTCGGTGACAGTGAATCGCTACTCTAGCAGGATGCCTGTGCGGGCACTCGCTGCTCGCGCGCGGAAGAGTCGCCGCGACTCTCCACCGATGCCCTGCCGCCGACACGGGGGACGAGGGAATGCCCGCCGACACGGCGACCACCGACGCCGATCAGATCCTCGGCCTCGCTCGACAGCTGCTCGACACCGAAGCGCGTGCCCTGTCACTCCTCGGAGCGACTCTTGGCGACGACTTCGTGGCCGGGGTGCATCTCGTGTTGGCCTGCGACGGGCGCATCATCACGACCGGCGTCGGGAAGGCCGGGATCATCGCGCAGAAGCTCGCCGGCACCCTCGCCAGCACGGGCACGCGCGCCGACTTCCTGCACCCGACAGACGCGCTGCATGGCGACCTCGGACGCGTCGCGTCCGGCGACGTCGTACTCGCCCTCTCGAACAGTGGCACGACCGAGGAGGTCCTGCGGCTCGTCGGCCCGCTCAAGGCGTTGGGCGCGCAGCTCCTCGCGATCACCGCCGACTCCACCTCGCCGCTCGGCCAGCATGCCGACGTCACCTTCGCGTACGGCCAGGTCACCGAGGCCTGCCCGCTCGGCCTCGCGCCGACAACGAGCACGACGGTCATGCTCGCCCTCGGCGACGCCCTCGCGATGTCGGTGCTCAAGAAACGCAACTTCACGCCCGAGCAGTTCGCGCGCTTCCACCCCGCGGGCAACCTCGGCCGTTCGCTCATGAAAGTCGAAGAGGCCATGCGCAGCGGCGACGCCCTGCCGCTCGTGGCAGCGACGGCATCACTGGCCGACGCGATCGACGTCATGACCACCACGCGCGGGCGCCCCGGCGCGGTGCTCGTCACGGCCGATGGCGTGCTCGCCGGAATGTTCACGGACGGCGACCTGCGGCGCGTTGTCGCCCAGCGCACCAGCGGCGAACGACTCGACCTCGAACGCCCGATCGGCGAGGTCATGACGGCCGGCCCCACCACCGTCCGCCCCGATCAACTGCTCGGCGAGGCCCAGCGCATCCTGCGCGAACTCAAGATCGACCAGCTGCCCGTCGTCGACGACGTCGGCAAGCCCATCGGCCTGCTCGACATTCAAGACCTGCTCGACGTGCGCGTCCTGCCGTCCCCGCGGGCAAACAACTGATGCCACTCGCGAACATCAAACTGCTCGTGCTCGATGTCGACGGCGTGCTCACGGATGGCAACGTCATCATGGGCATCGGCGGCATCGACGGCGACGAGGTCAAATCGTTCTCCACGCGCGACGGCGCCGGCATCGCCCTCTGGCGCGACGCCGGCTACGCGACGACGTTCCTCACCGGTCGCGGTGGAGCCGCGGTGCAACGCCGCGCACGCGAGCTCCGCGTCGAGCGCATCTGGGAGCACGTCCACGACAAGCTCGCCGTGCTCGACGAGATCTGCGCGCACTTCGGTGTCTCGCGCGAACAGATCGCCGGGATGGGCGACGACATCGTCGACCTCGCGTGGCTCGGCGCCGTGGGATACTCGGCCGCGCCGGCCGATGCTGCGCGCGACGTCCTCGACCGCGTCGACCACGTCACGCCGTCGAAGGGCGGACGCGGCGCCGTTCGCGATCTCGTCGAACACATCCTCCGCGCGAACGGACGCTGGGACGCCTACGTGGAGCGCTTCTGTTGAAGGTCTTGAAGTTCTTGCTCATGGTGGCCGCCGGGCTGCTCGTCGTCACCCTGCTCACCGAAGAACGCGGTGGACGCAACGTCGTCGACGTCGTCGGCACGCGTGGCGACTCGGGCGGCGGGTCGATGAAGCTCGACGGCGAGGGCGACAAGGACATCACGGTCGCGCTCGGCAAGACGACGATCCGCGTCCGCGAACCGATCGAAGGCCCCAACGGCACGACGATCGAACGCGAGGTGCGCCGCGTCACGTTCCTCGAGGGCATCCCCGGCGACGACGGCAACTTCCAGACGACCGAACCGTTCGTCGAGATGCTCGACCGCGAACGCGACGGTGACGATGGCCTGCCGCTCGTCATCGGCACGATTCGCTCCGACCGCGCGTCGTTCATGATGGGTGACGCCGTCGGCGGCAACGTGCAGGTCGACCTCTCGGCCGTCTCACCTGAGCGCTACTCGCTGATCGGCTCCGTGCACGGCGAGTTCTACAACGACGACGGGACGACGACGACGTTCGACACCTCGCGCGTCGACGTCGACGGGCCGCTGCTGGTCGCACGCGCAGCCTTCACGATCGCCAACGCACAGATGACGATGCGCGGCGTCGGCCTGCATTGGAATCAGAACACCGGCGAGCTGCTCATCGACGAGTCTTCGGAGTTCGAGTCAGCGCCGACGGAACTCGCCGTGGGCTGGACGCTCGTCTCGCCGGGCGGACTCGACGGTGTGCTCGACCCCGAGGCGTCCGACGCGCGCGCGACGGCCGTCTTCGAGATGAAGGGACCCGTCACGGGCACGACGAGCGACGGCGGACACTTCGGCGGCGACACGCTCGACTACGACGGCCCGGCGCGCACGATCACGTTCCAGGACAACGCGTTCTTCGAGCGCGACCTCGAGAACGAACACATGCGGCTCGATGCCGCGCAGGTGATCGCGAAGCTGCCCGAACGCGAACCCGACCCGGCCGAGAACGTGCCGGCGCTTCAAACCGACGTTGCCGTCCCTTCCATCGACCGCCTCGACGCTCGCGGCGACGTCACGATCGTGTCGTCCACGCTCGACGCACTTCCGTCGTGGCTCTGGGCGCCCACGCTGTCGATCGAGAACGGCATCATCCGCTCGCCCGACATCGTGCGTTGGGAGGTCGACGGCATCCTCACGGAAGGTCGCGACCTCACGCATCGTCTCGACGATGGCGACCTGCTGCTCGCCGGACCCACGACCATGACCGTCGAGAGCGGCGACCTCGCGGGACTCGAGGCCTTCGCGCCCGGTGGCATGGTGTGGAGTGTTCCGCCTGCGCGCGACGCCGACACGCCGCGCGAGATTGCCGGCGAGATGCGCGGCGGCGTGACGGGATCGCTCGCCGACGGCACGACGTTCGCCGGCAAGGTGTTGCGCGTCGACGGGCCGAGCCGGATCGTGACGCTCGAAGAGAACGTCGTCGTCGAGAAGAACACGCAGCGCGTCGACGCCGATCGGCTCGTCGCGGCGAAGGGCCCGGGCGACGAAGGCGTCACGACGATCACGGCACTCGGCGACGTGAAGGTCGTCGGAACGCCCGGTGCCGACGCCCCGGCCGACGCGTCCACCACGAACATCGTCACGAACGAACTCTCGATGACGGGCGATGTCGCCACGTCACCCGGCGTCGTGACGATCGTGCGCGGCGATCTCACGGTGACCGGCGTCGACCTGACCTGGAACGACGCCACGGGCCGCTTGCAGATCGCCCGCGACGCGCACCTCGTCGACGTCACGCCGCGGCTTGATGCCGACGGCGAGCTGGTCGACGCGCACACGGACATCCTCGCCGTGGGCGGCCTCGACTGGACGATCCCGCCAAACGCCGTCTCCGCGTTCGACGAGGGCCACGGTGTGCTGTTCGGCCCTGTCTCCGGTCATACGTCGGATGGCGTCGTCCTCGACGCCGGGCTCGTCGATTTCGACGGCCCCGAGCGCACGATCACGCTGCGCCACGACGCACGCCTCGAAACCGTCTCGGCCACGGGCGAGGTCGTCGTCACGACGAGCGATCACATCGTCGCCACGCGCATCGACGACGGCACACTCGAAACACTGCCCCTGCATCGCATCGAGTCGGAGACGTCGATCACGATCGCGCGCGCGGACATGACACTGCGTGGCATCGACGTGAGCTTCGACGAACTCGCACGCGTCCTCACGATCGCCATAGATCCGGAGATCGAAACGCGCGACACGTCGGGCTCGATCGATTTCTGGTTACGCGGTAAGGGCACGCTGACGTGGACACTTCCGGCTGATCCCGATGCACCCTTCATGGAAGGACGTGGTCGGATCGCTGGTCCTGAGGTGGTCGGCGGAACCAACGACGGCCTGACCTTCGGCGGCACGGCGCTCGAGATGGGCCCCGGCCTGCGCGACCTCGACCTGATCGGGCCCGGTTGGGTCCAGCAGCGCGTGAATCTCCGCGACGATCGCGTCGATGCGCGCGATCGCATCGCCCTGGTGCGGAACGGTCTCGGCGATATCGAGACGATCGACGCCCGCGGCGCCGTCGTGGCCAAGCTCGTCGACGGAGTGGCGACGACGGACACGTCGAGCGAGTCGCTGCTGATCGATCGCACGCGCCGCCGCACCATCCTCAGCGGCTCGCCGCGCCTGGCACGCGTCGGCACGGACGGGTCGCGCATCGTGACGGCCGAGCGCGACATCATCGCTGAGACGAACTTCGCCGACGAGCTCCAGCAGGTCGACGCGAAGGTCGGCGTCACGATGACCACGGGCGATATCCGCGTGTTCTGCGACGACATGTCCTGGGACGTGCCGGGCGACCTTGCCATACTCCGGGGCTCCTGCCTCGTGGACATGTCGGGCATCAAGTGGTCTGCCTCCGAGATCTTGCTGCAACCCGAGGCGCAGGAAGTCGAAAGCCGCGAAACAGGATTAACGCTTGATGAAAATCGCTAACGGCCGTCAGGGCGGCGTCGCGGTTCTTCTCGCCCTCGCACTCTGGTGCGTCACGGCTCCGTCCTCGCGAGCGCAGTCTCTGCCGCTCGTGCTGTCGGCGTTCTCGGCGGTCTCAGAAGACTCGGTCATCGTCCTCCCCACGGGCAAGCTCTACAGCTTCCGCGAAGACGAAGGGCAGGTGCTCGTCTTCCTCGACGGTGTCACGGTCCAGCAGGGCACCCAGCGCCTGACGGCCGACTCGCTCGTCGTCGTCCTCGGGCGTGACGAGGTCAACGCCTTGCCCGCCGAGCCGCCATCCGAGGCCCCGTCCCCCGACAGCGGGCCGCTCCCGCCGGCGGCCGCGCCCGAGCGGGGTGTGTTCATGCCCGGCTCGCGCATCCGCGAGATGTTCCTCGAAGGCTACGTGACGGTCGACGAGAACGACGTCCGCACGCTGGAAGCCGCGGCGATCTACGTCGACAACACGGCCGGCGACAGCTTCATCCTCGACGGCCGCATGCGCGCGTTCGACGACGGTCACCCGCTCGTGCTGCGCTTCAAGCAGCTCACGGGCTATGCCGACGGCAACGCGCTGCTCCAGACGGTCGACTACAGCACCTGCGAACACGGCAACACCGACTTCCACATGTCGACCGACACGGCGATTTTGACGCCCACCGAGAAGGGTCGCATCCTCAAGACCAGCGACCAGACCTTCGCCGTCGGATACGTGCCGATCTTCCGCTGGCCGGGCATGTCCTTCAACATCGACGACAACGAAGGCCTGCTGATCCGCGACCTGAACATCGGGTCGTCGGGTCGCTTCGGCACGGAGATCGAAACGGTCTGGGGCGGCGACGCGGACGGCCTCGTGAACGGCGTCGCACGCATGCTCGGGTCGGATGAAGAGCTCGAGGGCGAGTGGGAGACGCGCATCGCCGCTTACTCGGCACGTGGCCTGTTCATCGAACCCACGATCGCTTGGGAAGGACCGAACTCGAAGGGGCGCTTCCTCGCCTCGCACATCGCCGACTCGGCCGATGAAGACGAACTCGACCAGCCGATCACCGACAACACGCGCGGACGCATCGACCTCGAGTCGCGCACGTACTTCGAACGCAACGACTACGACGACTTCCGCGTCCTCGACATCGACATCTCGTACCTCAGCGACCGCAACTTCCTCAACGAATACTACGAGCGCGAGGCCAAGATCGGGCGCGAGCAGGACACCTACCTCTGGTACCGCGACATCGAGGGCAACGAGGCACGCACGCTTTTGATCCGTCCGCGCCTGAACGACTTCGAGTCGCAGGTCGAGTACCTGCCCGAAGTGCAGCGCCGCTTGCTGGCCGAAGAAACCGAGGCCGAATGGCTGCGGGGCGCGAAGCTCACCGTCACCGACACGTTCAGCAACGCGCGCTTCTCGCCTGACGAGGACAACAACGCGCTCGACTCGGTGAGCAACCTGCGCATCGGTCGTCGCGCACGGCTCGACTGGGACATCGACACGGGCGAGGGCGAGCGCCTGCGCGTCACGGCAGGCGCCGACGCAACGTATCTCTCCGGCACACAGTTCGGCGGCGCCGACATCCGTACGTCGCTCCTCGCAGCTGTCGAGTACCAGCAGACGTACGTCGGTGTCGACCAGGGCTACAGTTCCGAGACGTGGAACCTCGACGGCATCCGTCAGATCCTCGAGCCACGCATCGGCATCCAGACGCGCTTCGGGACGAACCACCAGCCCGAGGAGCTCGAGGTCATCGACGACATCGAGCAGCTCGACGACAACCATCTCATTTTCCTCGGCGTGCGCCACCGCATCCAGACGCACCAGGACAACAAGGTCAAGACGATCCTCGACACCGACGTCATCATTCCCTTCTACCCGAACGAGTCGCGTGACAACGCGGGTCAGGTCGAAGGCGACGTCATCGTCGACATGCGCTATCGCCCTGGCGCGAACATTTGGGGCCTGCGCGACGCCACGCTGCGTTGGCGCGCCGTCCTCGATCCCAACGACCGCGGCTACGAGCAGTCGTACCTGTCGTACAACACGCGGATCGACGAGACGAAGCGCTTCTACATCGCGAACAACAAGACCGAGGGCCTGTTCAACTTCCTGACCGTCGGCGTCCTCTGGGAGCTCACCGAGAAGTGGAGTTCGGCCGTGTTCTGGCAGCGCGACCAGCGTCTCAACGAGACGGCGCGCGCGGGCTTCATGATGCGACGGACGGGCTGCTGCTGGATTCTCGACTACATCATCGAGACTGAGCGCGGCACGGGGATCACCGGCGAAGACCGTGATGACACCCAGTTCGAGATCCGCCTGCGTCCCACGGCCTTCGACCGCCGCCGCCCCGGCGACGACGACATCCTCGACGACATCGGTAGTCGGATCCGATAATGGAGGCGATGCCTCCCTTCCTCGCATTTTTCAACATCGGTCCCTTCGAGATCATGGTGCTCGGCGCCGTGTCGATCATGTTGTTCGGCGGCGACCTGCCCGACGTCGCACGCAAGGCCGGCGTGCTCGTCGGCAAGCTGCGCGCCACGGCGGCCGACCTTCGTCGTCAACTCGACGACGCCAGCCAGGTGCGCGAAGTGAAGACGATGGTCGAGGACGTGAAGGCAGACGTCACGGAACTCGAACGTCAGGCCGAAGAAACGCGCGACATGCTCGCCCCGCCGCGACTTCAAAACGGCGACGACGACGAACGCGAACGCCGCCGTCGTGCGTTCCACGAAGAACCCCAGGGCATGCCGTCCTCAGACGTCGACGATCACGACGACGCTGACGGCGACAAAGACGCCGGAAACGCCGCGACGAAGTAGGCAACGCCGCCGCGCTCGTCCGTTCGACTCGACCCGGCGAAACGTCGCTCCGCCCAACCGTCAGACGTCGAGGTTGCGGACCTCGAGGGCATGGCGCTCGATGAACGCACGACGCGGTTCGACGTTCGTCCCCATCAGCACGGAGAAGAGGTTGTCGGCCTCGACTTCGTCGTCGAGACGCACGGGATGCAGCGTGCGCGTCTCGGGGTCCATCGTCGATTCCCAGAGCTGCTCGGCGTTCATCTCGCCAAGACCCTTGTAGCGCTGGATGTCGACATCGCGCTCACCGGCCTGACGAATCTGGCTCAACACCTCCATCAAGTCGCCGACATGGATCGGTTCCTTGCCGTCGACGATCACTTCGAAGCGCGGCGTGCGCTTCGTGCTCTCGTCTTCGACCTCACCGAGCATGTCGTCGACCTTCGGCGGCAACGGATCACCGAGCACATCGGCAAGCCCCAGACCGAACGTCGAGAGCCTGGCGATCGCCTCTTCGATTCGCGTGGCTTCGTGGAACTCACTGAGCGTCGTCGTCGTCTTCGCCGCACTATCGAGCGATTCGACGTGTGCCTCGGCGAGTTCACGCGTGGCGAAGAACAGAGCCTCGCCCTCGACGCCGATCACACCGAAGCGTGGAAGCGTGCCGTCGATGTTGCCCTCGAGGAACTCACGGAAGCCGATCATGCGCCCGACATCGCGGAAGCGTTCCTCGAGAAGGTCGAGGCGCGTCAGGACGGCTGCCAGAGCGCTGAGCGTCTCGCCGTCGAGTTCGCGATCGACATCGAGCACCTTCACGGATGTCCGCCCGATGCCCATCTCGAGGAGCTCACGCTTCAGTGCACGTTCGTCGATGACGTAGCGTTGCTTGCGCTTGTGCGTGAGCTTGTAGAGCGGCGGCGCCGCGATGTAGACGTGGCCCGAACGCACGAGCTCCGGCATCTGCCGGAACAGGAACGTGAGCAGCAGCGTGCGGATGTGCGATCCGTCGACATCAGCGTCAGTCATGATGATGACCTTGCCGTAGCGCAACTTCTCGAGGTCGAAGTCCTCGGTGCCGAACCCGGTTCCCAGCGCCGTGATGAGCACCTGGATTTCTTCGTGGTTCAGCATCTTGTCGAGGCGCGCCTTCTCGACGTTCAAGATCTTGCCGCGCAGCGGGAGGATCGCCTGGTATGCACGATCGCGCGCCATCTTGGCTGTTCCGCCAGCACTGTCACCCTCGACGACGTACAGCTCGGTGCTGTCGCGATCCTTGCTCTGACAATCGGCCAGCTTGCCCGGCAGGTTGCCGCTCGCAAGCGCACCTTTTCGTCGTACGAGATCGCGCTGCTTGCGCGCCGCCTCGCGGGCACGGGCTGCGAGCAACGCCTTGTTGATGATCGTCTTGCCGAGGCTCGGGTTCTCTTCGAGCAGCGTGCTCATCTTGTCGAGCACGACGGACGCCACGAGACCTTCGACCTCGCGGTTGCCGAGCTTGATCTTCGTCTGACTCTCGAACTGCGGGTCCTGCAGCTTGACGCTGATGATCGCCGCGAGCCCTTCGCGGAAGTCTTCGCCGGACGGCGCGACCTCGTTGGGCTTGAGGACGTTGTTGTTCTTGACGAAGTTGTTGAGCGCGCGCGTCATCCCGCTGCGGAAGCCCGAGAGGTGCGTGCCGCCCTCGGCCGTGTTGATGTTGTTGACGAAGCAGTAGACGTCTTCGCGGTAGCCGTTGTTGTACTGCAGGGCGACCTCGATCTCGACGGGAGCGCCGCTGGCCTCCGCGACCTCCGCGTAGATCGCGACGATCTCTTTGTGGATCGGATCCTTGGCCGAGTTGACGAAGTCGATGAAGTCGGTGAGACCGCCGGGATACTTGAACTCGTCGCTGCGACCGTCGCGCTCGTCGGTGATGGCGATCGTGAGATCGTTGCGTCCCATGAGGAACGCCATCTCGCGGAAACGGTTGGCGAGGATCTCGTAGCTGAAGTCGAGCGTGTCGAAGATCGTGCCGTCCGGGATGAACGTGATCGACGTGCCCGTGCGGTCGGTCGTTCCATCGGTGTGCAGCTCGTTGGCCTTGTCGCCGCGCTTGAACGTCTGGCGGTAGATCTCGCCTTCGCGATGGATCTCGACGTCGAGCTGCTCGGCCAGCGCGTTGACGCAGCTGACACCCACGCCGTGCAGGCCACCCGAGACCTTGTACGAGTCGCTGTCGAACTTACCGCCGGCGTGCAGCGTGCAGAGGATGACCTCGACGGCCGGCACACCCTTGGCCGGATGGATCCCGACGGGAATGCCGCGACCGTCGTCACTGACCGTGATCGAACCGTTGGCGTGGATCACGACGTCGATCAGCGAACAGTGACCCGCGAGCGCCTCGTCGACGGAGTTGTCGACGACTTCGAACACGCAGTGGTGAAGCCCCTTTTCCGACGTGTCGCCGATGTACATGGCCGGCCGCTTGCGCACGGCCTGCAGGCCCTCGAGGACCTGGATCGACGACGAGTCGTACTTCTTCTCGGGTGCGGGGTTGTCGGTCATGCGGAGTCTCGGGGAGAGGCGGAACCTGGTCCGACTCGGAAGACGAGCTTGCGGATCGACGAGATCGCGTCGTCCGCCTGAAGGGCTGCCAACAACTCATTGCTCCAGAACGCATGGAGTTCGTACCGGAGGGCAGCCGAGGCGACCTCGATTGTAAGCGTTCCGTCGCGAAAGTACGTCACCCGACTCTTCTCGGCGGCAGGTCCACGGACGCCCACGACGTCGAGGGCCCGCTGCCAGGCCCCGTCGTGCGCCTTCTGCGTCATCGGCTGGGCGTAGCGGCGCTTCGAGAGGAGCTCGGAAAGAACATCCGAGAGCTTCTCAGGCCCCCGCTTCCCGCGCCCTGCAGCCTTCTTATCGGGCCAGCGGTCAGGTTCTGTCACGAGGTGATCGGCATCACGATGTAGGTATTTTCCTCGGACGTCGTGAAGCACCCCGCCGAGGCGCGGTCCTTGAAGCGGAACGTCAGCGACGAGTCGGGGACGTGCTTGAGGTAGTCGCCGAGGAAGTCGGGGTTGAAGCGGATCTCGACGACGTCGCCGCCGTAGCGGATCGGCATCGTGCTCTGCGACTCGCCGACGCCGTCGTGACGCGAGCTGATCGTCAGCGCATCGGCATCGAAGCGCAGCTGGATCGACCGCGACTCCTCGCCCGCCGTCACCGAGGCGCGACGGATCGCATCCTCGAAATCGACGCGGACGATGTCGACCGAGTGCGGGATCTGGGTGTCGGCCGGAACGACGGCGCGGAAGTTCGGGAACTCGCCCTCGACGAGCTGTGCGAAGAGCTCCGTCATGCCGAGACGCATCGAGACACGATTGTCGTCGACGACGATCAGGACCTTCGCATCGTCGGGCAGGTCGCCGGAGGCTCGCTGCAGCTGCGCGAGGCCCTTGAGCGGAAGGATCACGGACGCGTTCTCGGACACGCCCGTTTCGGCCTTCATGCTCGCGAGGCTCAGGCGGCGCCCATCGGTGGCCACGAGCGTCAGCTCCGACGGCGTCACTTCGAGCAGGACGCCGTTGAATGCGTAACGCCCCATCTCCCTTGCGGCAGCGAACATCGTGCGCTGTGCGAGCTCCAGGAAGGCTCTGAGCGGAACCTCGACACGCTTGCCCCCCTCGATCGGTTCGATCGTCGGGAACACATCGGGTTCATCGCCTTTGAGTTTGAACACCGACGTGCCGCCGGTGAGCTCGTGGTAGGCGCCCTTCTCGTGAATCGCGATCTCGTCGCCGGAGAGCGAACGCACCGCGGACAGCAACGTCGCCGCGGGCAGCGCAGCTCGACCTGATCCGGCAACGCCGCCCGTCTCGTAGGTCGTTCGCAGCGTGACGTCGCCATCGGTTGCCGTGAGTGTCACGGAACCATCGCGCGCCTCGAGCAGCACGTCCTTGAAGATCGGTCGCGGTGATCGGGTCGGGCTGATCGGCGCAACGAGTTGGAGATGTTGGAGGAAGGCCTCACGTGGGCTGACGAGTTCCATCCGGTTCTGATCCTTCGCTGAGTGCTTCTGAAAGAGTCTTATGAATTAATAACGTCTTCTTCTTCAGGGCGTACGCATTGTGCAGAACTACCGGTGCGCAGCGCTAAGTGCCTTTCTGAGAAGGCGTTGTCGCATCGCGACGGCGTGGGGAAACCTGTCGACGACGATTGTGGGCGCGCGGGGGAAGACGCTCACGGAGACGGCTTTGGTGGACGGCTCGCCGGAGTGTTCAAGGGCGTGCACTTGGTGTCCACGTTTCATCCCCGAAATTGACCCTGCGTTCGTTCCGCTCTGTCGGGGGTCGTGCGCGACGAGGCCCTGTTCGAATTCCCGGCGGGCTCGGTCGGGGCCACGCAGCGCGCGCACCGTCTCGGCGGTGACGCCGCGGTGTGCGCGACGAACCGTGTCCGAGGGGACGCATGGGGACGGGAAATGGCGTGTCATGGAGAGAGTTCGAGCGAGCCTGCGGCAGGTCGAGAGGACGGACAACGGCACGTCGGACGAGAACGTCGACGTGCCGTCGTGACGAGGCGGGGCGCATGAGGGGTGCTGCGATCGTCGGTGGCGCGAGGAAGATTCCGGGGCGGCCGCGACCAAGTTCGTGCGTCGAGCGATCAGCGTTGGATACGGGCCTCAAGGTCGTGGAGGAGCTGCTGGAAACGCGGGTCCTCCTTTGCCTTGTTGCGGATCTTGTCGACGCCGTAGAGCACGGTCGTGTGGTCGCGCTTTCCGAAGTATTCGCCGAGTTCTTCGAGCGAGTGCGGCGTGAGGCGGCGCGCAAGGAACATCGCGACCTGACGTGGCAACGTGATGGACTGCGTGCGCTTGCGCCCCAGGATGTCGGCCAACGTGACGGCGTAGTGCTTGCAGACGACGTTGACGATGCGCTCGATCCCGGTGACCTGTTGCGTGGCATCGCGCGGGCCGAGACCCAGGGCCTGGTGCGCGAGGTCGAGACAGATCGTCTGTCCGGTGAGCTGCGCGTAACCGGTCGTCTTCGTGATCGCGCCTTCGAGCTCGCGGATGTTCGTGTCGACCGTCTCGGCGAGGAACGACAGCACGTCTTCGGGAACGCTGATCGAGAGCGCGTTGGCCTTGTGCCGGAGGATCGCGAGGCGTGTCTCGAAGCCGGGTGGGCGGATCTCCGCGACGAGGCCCCACTTGAAGCGGCTGACGAGGCGCTCGCGCAACGACGGGATCTCGTCGGGCGGGCTGTCGCTCGAGAGGACGATCTGCCGGTCGGCGTTGTAGAGCGTATTGAAGGTGTTGAAGAACTCCTCCTGCGTCCGCTCCTTGTTGGCGAGCAGGTGGATGTCGTCGATGAGCAGGATGTCGGCGTTGCGGTAGCGATAGCGGAAGCGATCGAGCTCGCCCTTGCCGACCGACGCGATGAACTCGTTCATGAACGTCTCGCTCGAAAGGTAGAGGACGTTCGGTTGCTTCCCCGAGGTCTGGCGCGCTTGGTGGCAGATCGCTTGAAGAAGGTGGGTTTTTCCGAGCCCGACGTAGCTGTGCAAGAACAGCGGGTTGTAGCTGGCAGCCGGCTTGTCGGCCACGGCACGCGCCGCGGCGTGTGCAAACTGGTTGCTCGGACCGACGACAAAGTTGTCGAACGTGTACTTCCGGTTCAACACGAGGTCGGGTCCGTCAGAGGGCTTGGGCGACGATTGTCGCACGGGACGCCGTGCTGCGGGGGAAGACATCGCCGGCGGGGCCGGTACGGCAGCCCGCGTCGTGTCTTCACCGACGGCCACGGCTGTCACGCTGGCCGCGATCTCGATCCCCGGGTCGGCAACGACGACGTTCAACGTCGTCTCTTCGGCGAAGACACTCGCGACCACCTCGCGCAGCATGTCTCCGTAATAGCGCTCGAGCCAATCGCGCTTGAAGCGCGAGTCGGTCGAGATGGTGACGCCGCCGGCGCCCGCCTTCTCGACGTTCAACGCCGCGAACCACGTCTTGTACTGCCGCGATGGCACGCGCTGTTGCAGCGCATCACGCAGCCTCTTCACTTCGTTTGCACCTGTCACCCAAACCGCTCCGCCAAGAACCCTGACAAGGTCGCCATGCTGTGCACCTTTCGAGGTGCGCCTCCCTGGTGACGGCGGAGTTGCGTGACCTTCTGGCAGGACGGACCTTGCCTAGAGAGGTCAGCGGTTCCCCAACCGCGTCGCCGTCGCGATCTGTCATCTGCGCGCGGCAACAGGGACGTACTATCGAGACGAAAAAAATCCTGTCAACGACTGCAACACGACTTCCTCACTGTTAGCTCACAGAAGGCGATCACGCGCTTGTACGGCGGAATTCGAACGGTGTCGATTGCGAGCACGCCAGCAGTCAAGCGTTTCTCTTTGCGACAGACTTCAAAACGCGTTCGAGAACGGTGATGAGGCGCTCGACGTCGCGTTGCGTCGTCGTGTGTCCGAGACTGATGCGAAGCGCCGAGCGTGCGTGATCTTCCTCGTGACCGAACGCCAACAGAACCGCTGAAGGTTCCAGTGAACCTGACGCACACGCCGATCCGTGCGAGATCGCGAGGCCTTCGAGATCGCATCGGTGAACGAGACCGACGCCGGATCTCCCCGGGAAGGACACGTTCAAAGTGTTGGGCAACGCCCGTTCCGATTCGGCCGGTGAGTTGCGAACGACATCGACGCCCCAACGAACCATGGCGTGCCAGATGTCCTCGACCCACGAGATGTAGTTGGTCGACCGTTCTGTTCGCTCGTCTTCGGCTGCCTGTGCTGCGGCAGCGAAACCGGCGGCAAGTGCGGCCGCTTCGGTACCGCCTCGCAACCCACCTTCTTGGCCTCCGCCGACCAACAACGCGGGCACCTCGGTGCCGGAGCGAACGCAGAGCGCGCCGATGCCGATCGGTCCGCCGAGTTTGTGCGCCGAGACGGTCATCATCGTGACGCCAACGTCGTGCATGTCGACCGGAAGGCGACCGACGGCTTGGCTTGCATCGGTGTGGACGAGCGGCGCGACGTCGCACGCACGCGCGGCTTCGACGACGGCGCGAAGATCGAGACGATGGCCGGTCTCGTGGTTCGCCGTCATGACGGAGACGAGGCCGACGCGGTCCGCCAACACCTCGCTCGGCGGCCTGCGCCACGTGCCATCCGATGCAACCTCCAACCAGGCCGTGTCGTCGCGTTGTACGGCCAGGGCTGTGATCGACGGGTGCTCGATGCGCGTCGTCGCGAAGCGCGTACCAAGCGGCGTCGCATGGACGGCCCACGTGTTCGACTCGGTGCCACCGGATGTGAAGACGACCTCATCGCGATCGCAACCGACGACGCGCGCGAGACTCTCACGCGCCTCTTCGAGGATCTGCCGCGCGCGCCGCCCTTCTGCATGGGCGCTGCTCGGGTTGTGGGCGTCGAGCGCTCCGATGATGGCCTCGCGCGCCACGTCGCGCAGCGGGCTTGACGCGTTGTGGTCGAAGTAGACGCGTTCTGTCACGGGTGGCGGATCGGTGCGGCGAGCACGCGCCTGTAGATCGCCTCGTGCTGCTCGAGGCTCGACTTGAGCGAGAAGCACTCGCGCGCCCGCGCCGCGGCCCGTTGGCCCATCGCGGCGCACAGCTCGGGATCCGCGAGGAGCTTCTGGACGCTGCGGGCCATGGCGGCCGTGTCGCCGACTTCATGCAGGTAGCCCGTCTCGCCTTCGATCACGACTTCGGGCACACCGCCGACGCGCGTCGCGACGACGGGCAACCCGCACGACATCGCTTCGAGCGCCGCGAGCCCGAAAGACTCGCTTTCGCTGGGAAAGAGGGCCACGTCGCAGCACGTGAGGATGGGCGTGACCTCGGCGATCTCACCGAGGAAACGGACGCGGTCGCAGAGTCCGCGGCGGGTCGCCTCGTCGCGGATGGGTGACAGCTCGGGCCCGTCGCCGGCCAGCACGAGCACGGCGTCGGGATGGTCGATGCGGTCGAGGACGTCGAGCGTCTCGTGGGCACGCTTGAGCAGCCGGAAGTTCGACATGTGCACGATCAGCGGCGCGCCCTCGGGTGCCAGCTTGTTGCGATCGCAGGGCGTCGGCGGGGGCGAGAAGCGCTCGGTGTCGACGAAGTTCGGGACGACGTCGATCGGTCCGTCGTAGTCGAAGACCGTGCGCGTCTCCTCGGCGAGCCATTCACTGACGCTGATGACGGCGTCGCTCTGCTCGAGTCCGAAGCGGATGACCTCGCGGTACGACGGATCGCGTCCGAGGATCGTGATGTCCGTGCCATGCAACGTCGTGACGATGCGGGTCGCGCATTCGGGTCCGGCCATGCGGCGCGCGAGGTAGGCGCAAAGCGCGTGGGGCACCGCGTAATGCACGTGCAGGATGTCGAGCCCCTGCTCCATGACACTGCGCATCGACGAGGCGAGGGCTAGGTCATACGGCGGATACTGGAACAGCGGATAGGAAGACACCGTGACGTTGTGGAACTCGATGCCTTCGTGGAACGCCGAGAGGCGCTGGGGACGGGCGTACGAGAACAGATCGATGCGGTGGCCGCTGTCGGCGAGGGCGAGGCCGAGTTCGGTGGCGAGGACGCCGCTGCCGCCGTACGTGGGGTAGCAGGCGATGCCGATACGGAGGCTCATCGTTTGGTGTCTCGACGGGGTGTGAAGACGGCCGCACCGCGATCGCGGACGGCGGCGATCGGGTCGTCGACGGCAACCGGGCCGTCGAGCGAGAAGGCCTCGCCGTAGCGGGCACCGATCATGGCACCGAAATGACGGGCATCAGCCTCGATGATGTCCAGGAAGTCAGGCGACGAGATGGTGGTCGCCTGCTCCGTCGAAGATGTGCTGTGGAGCTGCGATTCGTGCGCTCGAATCGCCTCCATCTTCCGGTCAAAGTGCTGGGTGACGTCCACGATGATCGTGGGCATCGAGGGCTTGCGCGACGGATAGTAGAGCACTCGTCCGGGCCGCCACGGGTCGCCGGCGGGTCCGATGCGCGAGCAGCCGGCGAGAAAGCGTGCCTCACGAATGAGGTGGCCGGCGTTGAGGTGGTCGGGATGGTGACCGTCGGGCTCGGGCGCGACCACGAGCCGCGGACGATGGCGGCGCAGCGCGTCGATGACGAGGTCGCGACTCGCGTCGTCGTTGCGGATGCCTCCGTCGGGCAGGCCGAGGTTCTCACGGAAAGCGAGGCCGAGGATCTCTCCGCCGCGCCGCGCCTCGTCGGCTCGCTGTTCGGCCGAGCCGCGCGTTCCTGCCTCGCCCCTCGAGAGGTCGATCCCACCGACGGTTTCGCCGCGCGCGCCGAGCACGAGGGCGAGCCCTCCGGCGAGGATTTCGATGTCGTCGGGGTGTGGTCCGAAGATGAGGGCGTCGACGGTCATCGTGTGGGACCTGAGTGGAGGATGTGGACGGGGGCATCGAACGGGCGCGCCATCGAGACGATGTGTGCGCCCCACGCGGCGGGGTGTTCGGCGGCGGCGAGCTGCGGGAGCCACGCGAGCACGGAGTCTTGCGCGCGACCGCGCGGTCGCAGCCAGCTCGTACGCGCGTCGGCCGGCTTGCCGCGGAAGCTCGGCGCCTCGGCGAGGCGTCGCGCGCTGCGTTCGAGCGAGCGAACCCAGCGACGAAGCCGCGGGTCGAGGCGCTCGTCACGCGCGGCAACGGAGTCCGTGAACCTGCGTGCGGCCTCGAGCAGCGCGCGTTCTTCGGCGAGGATCGGCACACGGTCACCGAGCAAGGTGTCGGTGGCTTCGTCGAAGGACGCGTCGTCGCGCACGAAGCTCGCTTCCATGCGCGGGACGAGGACGGGCGCGACGGCGTCGTGAAGATTGTGTAGCGCGCGCGCTTGCGCGAGGTAGACGATCTCGGACGGCCCGCAGACTTGCGCGACGACGGGCAGCGCCTTGGCTTGCACGATCGGGCGCAGCGACGCGTGCGGCGAGAAGGCCGTCGGGTTGTCGACGAAGCGCGACGCGGCGGACGTATCGTCGGCCTCGACGCGGCGGCGTTGGTCGTCGCGTGACTCGAGCACGAGCGGGCGCGGGTCGTCGGGGTCGAACGCCGCGTCGAGCCCGACGCGTTGCAATGCCTCGGCACCGCGCGCGAGGACGTCGCGATGGGCTTGCGTGTCGTTCAACGCACGCGCGAGAACGCCACGTCCATCGCCTTCGAGATCGTGCGCGTCGACCGTGAGCAGGCCGAGCTCACCGAACGCTTCGTCGAGCAGCGCGGCGACATGGCTCGCGAAGCGCGTAGGCGTCGTGGCCGCGACAATCCGCGCGACGAGTGCATCGTTGTGTGCGACTTCACCGAGGACTTCCCTCAAGACACCGTGATTCCACCGACATCGATGGAACATCTCGTGCTTCGGAGACACGGGACAGCGCAGACGGCGGAGCGTTCCGTCTTCAGGCATGAGATCGACGTGATCGATCTCGCTCGTGTCGTGGTCCTGCGTCGCCATGAGGAACACGGGAATGACTTGCCGATCCCAGAGCCCCGAGAGAACGCGTGCCATCGCGACGGCGGTTGCGGCCTTGTGCGCGACGAGCGCCGCGCCTCCAGCGACGACGGGCTGTTGTCCGGCAAGGACGACGAGTGCGTTGTCGGCGACCTGGTCGGCGCGTGCACCGTGCAACGCGGCGCGCCAGGAGCCAGCGCTGCGGCGTGCATCGTGCTCGCGTCCGACGCGAGCTGCTGCGTCGATCGAGGGTGCGTGACCGAAGAGACTCGTGAGCTCGGCGTCTCCGTCGAACCAGGGTGTCGTCCAAGGGCGATGGACGAGGGGACGCGCGAGTCGGCGGATCGTCATGGAGTTGTTGCTGCGCGCGCGGCGTCGCGCAGCTCGTCGCGAAGTGTCTGCGCCGCGTCGGCGATCGCCTTGCGCCACGGCACGTCGGGGCGGGCTTCGTGCGCGTAGAGGATCGAGCGCGAGGCGTTCACGAGGACCCCGCGGCCGTCGGCTCCGAACGCAGCGACGATGTCGGCCGCGGTTCCTCCCTGCGCGCCGACACCTGGCACGAGGAACCACGCGCGCGGCATGGCGCCGCGCAGGCGCGCGAGCGCTGTCGACGTGGTGGCTCCGACCACGGCGCCGACGTCCGTGTAGGGCGTCGAACCGTCGTCACTCCCCCACTCGTTGACCAACGCCGCAACGCGTTCATCCACCGTCCCCCCGTCGCGGAGTTCCAGCGCCTGGATCTCCCCAGCGGACGGGTTCGACGTGCGCACCAGGACGAAGAGACCGGCGTCGTTGGCGCGCGCAGCGTCGACGAACGGTCGCACGCCGTCGCTACCGAGGTATGGGTTCACCGTGACGGCGTCGGCCGTTGGGTGATCGGTGCGACGCTGCAGGTGAGCCTCGGCGTAGGCGGCTGCCGTCGAGCCGATGTCGCCGCGCTTGATGTCGCCGATGACGAGCAGGCCATGACTCTGCGCGAGCGCGATCGTCTCCTCGTAGGCAGTCCAGCCCGCCGCGCCGAAGGTTTCGTAGAACGCGATCTGCGGCTTGATCGCGACCGCAAAGGGAGCGACGGCAGCGATGACCTCGCGCGCGAAGGCCGTGATGGCCGCGGGACCCGTGGCGTCGGCGGTGACCTCGGCGGGGAGTCGAGCGAGCACCGGGTCGAGCCCGACGACGAGACACGAGTTCTTGGCGGCCACCGCAGCGGACACGCGTTCCGAGAATCGACTCACGAGGCGAGGGGTCCGAGGGCCAGGAAGTTGTCGATCATGTGGGCACCGAGCGGTGTCATGAACGATTCGGGATGGAACTGGACGCCGGCGTGGGGACGGGAGCGATGGCGGATGGCCATGATAGCCCCGGCCTCTGAGCGTGCCGAAACGTCGAGGGTGTGTGGGACAGACGAGTCGTCGACCGCGAGAGAGTGATAGAGCGCGGCGTCGAACGGGCCTTGGATGCCGGAAAAGAGTCCGCGGCCATCGTGTTCGATGCGCGTCGTCGATCCGTGGGCGGCGTGCGG
This sequence comes from Planctomycetota bacterium, assembly GCA_029259745.1. Taxonomy (GTDB): domain Bacteria; phylum Planctomycetota; class B15-G4; order B15-G4; family B15-G4; genus OFTM221. Next base: position 151,730 of record JAJDEO010000063.1, on the reverse strand, counting down.
TGTGCGCGTGACGACGGCGCCCTCGAGCACGGCGAGGATCTGGTGACCGAGGCAGACGCCGAGCACCGGGAGCGACGGGACGAGCGGGGGCAGCTCGACGGAGAGGCGTGCGTCGCGCGGGTGACCAGGACCGGGGGAGAGAACGAGGTGCGTCCAGGTGGCCGACGCGAGCAGCGCACGCGCCTCACCGGCGTCGTTTCGAACGATCACGAGATCGCGCGGGGTCGGCAACCTCGAGCGAATGAGGTCGCTTAAATTGTATGTAAACGAGTCGTAATTATCGACCAAAAGGATCATAGACATCACCCGAGAGCGAGAGCACAAGCTCCTCCATGAGCCGGTCGACTTTGACCCGATGGGTATCCGGAACGCGCAGGGTCCCATCCTCGAGGGTCCACAAGCCGAGCGCCACACAGCGGTCGAGTGTGTCCGAGAGACGATCTCGCCAGCCCAAGAATCTTCGATCGAGCGCCGAGGTGTCGACCCCGCGGCTCGTTCGCAAGCCGACAGCCAGCGTTTCGAGCAGCTTTGCACCGGGAGTGAGACGCTCGCAAGAGATGCGCGCGGTCCGCGAGTGCTCGATGGCGTCGAGGTAGCGCACGGTGTCCGGCTCGTTGCGCCAACGCAGGGGCCCACGCGTGCTGACGGCACCGGGGCCGAGCGCGTGCACGTCCGCGTTGCGCCAATAAGCCCTGTTATGAACGCTTTGGAATCCCTCTAACGCGAAGTTAGAGATCTCATAGCGGTGATAACCTGCCTCGATGAGCGCCGTGGACCAGCGGTCGTCGAGGTCGGGGGACAGAGCAGGCGGAGTACGCACGACGTCGCCGCGAGCGTCGGCGGCTGCGAGGACGGTGCCTGGTTCGATCGTGAGTCCGTAGACGGAGACATGCGGAGGGCTCGCCGCGATCAGCTCGGCGACGTCCGCGGCGACGGCCGCGAGAGTTTGGTGGGCCCAGCCCACGAGCAGGTCCGCTGACCAGCTTCCCCCCCACTCTCGGAGCACGTGCAGGGCTTTGCGTGCGTCGTCCCCGGAGTGGTGACGGCCAAGACGTTGCAGAACGGTCGTCTGGAACGTCTGGACACCGAGCGAGATGCGCGTGACGCCGAGGTCGGCCCAGGTGCGGAGAGCCTCGGGACTGACGTCGCTCGGGTTCGCCTCGAGGGTGAGCTCGGCGTCGGGCGCGACGTCGGCGTGCGCGCGGATGCTCGCGAGGAGCTGCGCCAGGTGGCCTCCGGCAAGGCGCGACGGCGTGCCGCCACCGAGGTAGACGGTTTGAAGCGTTGCGAGGGGCCCCGAGCGGGCGAGCTCCGAACCGAGCCCGTTCACGAGGCGTCCGTGGAGACGCGGGTCGTCGAGCACGGTTGCAAACGCGCAGTACGTGCAGCGGTCCGAGCAGAACGGAACGTGGACGTAGAGGTGCGCTGGTGGACCGGGAGGTCCAAGGTCGACCAGAGGGGTCACGGGGGCTCCGAGGCGCCCCGGTCAGTCCTCCAGCGGCTGTGTGTCCGACATCTCCGACATCAGCCGCGCGAGAGCCTCGTTCTGGATCTGGCGCACGCGTTCGCGCGTCAAACCCAGTTCCTCACCGATGCGCTTGAGGGTCATGGCGTCATCGTAGCCCAGGCCGAAGCGCATCTGGAGGATCTTGCGCGGACGTTCGTCGAGCTTGTCGAGAAGGCCCTCCATGCGCGCGACCTCCGTCATGTGTTCGAACGTGTCGCTCGGGTCGGGCGAACCGTCATCGACGAGAACATCGGAGAGGTTTCCCCCATCGCTGTCCTTGTTGTCGAACGAGAACGACTGCGTGTGCCGTGCGGACGTGGTCAGCGCGCCGCGGATCGACTCGAGAGCTTCAGGCTTGAGTTCCATGTGCTCGGCGAGTTCGGCCGGCGTCGGCTCACGATCCAACTCGAACATCAGCGTCTTGTGTGCGTGACGCCAGCGGTTCATGAGCTCGACCATGTACGACGGGATGCGCACGGGGCGGACTGTGTTCGTGATCGCACGCCGGATCGACTGCTTGATCCACCAGGTCGCGTAGGTCGAGAACCGGCAGTTGGCGTCCGGATCGAACTTCTCGACGGCTCGCATGAGCCCGACGTTGCCCTCTTCGATGAGGTCGAGGAGAGTCATGCCGCGATGGAGGTAGCGTTTTGCGATACTGACGACGAGGCGTAGGTTGGCCTCGGCGAGGTGCGCACGGGCGGCACCGTCACCCACTTGCACTTCACGCGCAAGCTCCTTCTCCTGGTCAGCGGTCAGGAGCTTGACGCGATTGATCTCGCGCAGGTAGATCTCGATGGCGAGGTCGGCCGAAATGGGACCATCTCCGCGGGTTTGACGGGTGAGTACCGAGTACAAGCTCGTCGGCTGTCATGCCGGCGAACCTTGAGGCGCCTTCTCCAGCACTTCGAAGTTCCGGCCGATGGTTCTCTTCACCCACCGCATGCACGCGAGTTCGCCGATGAGTCCGAACCAGTCACGAACGATCATCCTTCGCGAGGAGGACTTCGTGCCGTTGCTCGAGCAGGAGGCGCGTCACCTGGGCGGCCTCGCTGTTTCCCTGACGAAGGCCCCGACGCAGCTCGACCATCCGCCGCTCGTGGCCCACGTTCACGAAGTCTCCGATGTTCTCGAGGACTTCCTCGACGACTTCGGAGCCCGGCAGAACCGTCGCTACGCCCCCTATCGCGAACTGGTCGCGTCGCTGCGCTGGCTCTCGCGCGTGAAGTCGGTGTCGTTGCACATGACGCGGCGCCTCCCGGGTTTCCGCATGGTCTCGGACGAGGGTCGTCCCGAGCTCGAGGCCGCCGTGAAGGAAGCTCGCCAGAAGCTCGACACGTGTCTTGTCGCTGTTCTGAGCGCGTTGATCACGGAATCCCGTGAGATCGGCCTCGACCTGACTGAAACGGCGGAAGAATCGCCGGCTCCGGCTCCCATCGAGCAGAAGCAGGTTCTTCCTCGCAACCTCGAGGCGGACGAGGGCGTGGCCGAGCACGAGCACATCACGGAGATCGCGGCCAAGTTCCTGCAGGTGCTCGACGGGGCGCGGCAGCTCAACCTCCGCCACGTCCGGGCGCAGGCGGATCTCGCCGAGTTCGTCGCGAACCACGCCACCGAAGAGCGCGCTCGCCGGTACGAGGGGGCGGTCCACAACATCCAGTCGATGTACGACACGTACATCCAGGGAACCTTGTTCGAGCGCGAGCACGAATGGGTCGCCTCGCTGCGCGGTCACGCATCCGTGGCCTTCCATCTGCTCGAGATGACCACGGACCTGATCCACTTTTACGAACGCCACGAGAACGATGTACGCCACGAGGAGGCCCGTGAGCGCATTGCTGAGCTCGTCCCGAAGGCCACGATCCTGCACGTCGCGGTCAATCTGTGCCTTCGGCAGGCTTACCTGAGCGTCGAAGCGGCTGCCTCGGTGGCACAGGAGATCCTCTCGACGTTCGTCAACCAGGATCAGATCGAGCTCGCACTCCCTGACGGGATCGTGCTGCATGCACGTCCCTTGGCCCTCATCGTCCAGATCGCCCGCCACTACGGCACCCCTATCGAGCTCTCGTTCGACGGCAAGCCCTGCTCGGCGACGTCTCTCATGGGACTGATCATGCTCGTCGGCGAGCATCCCCACCCTGAAACGATCACGGCAGAAGGCGACGCCAGGGCTCTTCAGGACCTCAAGGCGCTGTTCGACAGTGGTCTCGGCGAGCGTGGAGAGCTCCCCGAGCGCCTGGATTACCTGCGCACAAGCAGCTGATTCAGGGCCCGCCGTTGTTTCACGTGAAACAACGTTGAACGCCGCCGTGCGATGGCCGAGGATACGCCGAGACAACGTCGTTTCTCGGAGGTATCGATGGCCAAGCGCCTCGGTCGCGGTTTGGACTCACTGATTTCGAAGACCACCCCGTCTCCGCGCGGTAACCAGGTCGTCGAAGTTCCGCTCGATCAGATCCGTCCCAACCCGAACCAGCCGCGGCAGGTCATGAACGGCGAGGCGCTCGAAGGGCTCGCCGCGTCCATCGAGACGCACGGTGTCCTTCAGCCGATTGTCCTTCAGCGGGTGGGTGATGGCTACGAGCTCATCGCTGGCGAGCGCCGTGTGCGCGCCTCGCGGCTCTCGGGGCGTGACGCGATCCCCGCGCTCATCATCGAAGCGGACGGCGTCAAGTCGCTCGAGTTGGCGCTCATCGAGAACATCCAGCGCGAGCAGCTCGGCCCGCTGGAGGAAGCTGCGGCTTTCGAGGCGCTGCTGGCTCAGGGCGGCATGACCCACCAGGAGCTCTCCCAGCGCGTTGGGAAGAGCCGGGCGACCGTCACGAACACGTTGCGCTTGCTGGAGCTTCCGGACGGCGTGAAGCGGCTCGTGATGGGCGGGCAGATCTCGGCGGGCCAGGCGCGCGCAATCCTTGGGCTCGAGATTCCGGCCGAGATGGAAGCCTTGGCCTCCACCGCGGCGACTCAGGGCTGGTCGGTGCGTGAAGTCGAACGGCGCGTGAAAGAGCTGCGTGAGCAGCGCCCGGCGGGGACGAAGACGAAGCCAAAGTCGACGCATTCGTCTAAATACGAGGAAGAACTGAGGAAGATATACGGCACTAAGGTTCTAATTGCCGACAGCGGCGGCCGCGGCGAGGTGCGCCTTCAGTTCTATTCGTCTACCGATCGCGATCGCCTCATTCACCTGCTCCTCATCGGCGGACGTCACGCGGAGAAGGAAGCCGAGGCGTAGCGCTTCGCGCGGCGAACGCTCGACCGCCGTCGGTTCCCGACGCCCGAGAGCCCCCTGTTCGCAACCCCGACGACCCGCTGGCGGCCGTTCACGGAGTCGCTCCCGGGACGGACGAGACGAGTCGCCCGCGGACGTGTGAAAGTCCCGTCCCCGGTGGGGGAGCGAGGGGTCAGACGCCGGCGTAGGTCGACGCGGCGTCGCGAATTTCCTCGAGTTGCTCAGCGACCTCGTGACCCGGATGGGCAGCGAGCGCTTCGCTTGCCACCTGGGCGGCGCGCTGGACCTGATCGAGGTCACCCCGCTCGAAAAGCTGGAGCGCGAGCTCGAGCGACACGTATGGCTCGAGCTCCGAGCCGGCAGACTCGGTGCGGAAGTCCTCGAGGTCCTCGAGAGACGTTTCGCTCTGCGCAGCCCGATGGAAGGCCGACCAACGCTCCTTCGTGGCAGCCTCGGAAGACTCCACCCACAACACAACGCCGATCGCGATCAACGTGACGACGAGAAGACCTTTAACCCATGGAGGCACTTGAGCGACCCTTGATGGTGTTTTACGGTAATGTTGCAGGTATTTACGGTACTACACGCTGCCAGGGACGCCGAGTGGACGACTGGCAACCCCGCACTATCCAAAGTCGACGGGGTCGAATCAAGGTGCCGGCAGCGGAGCCCGTGACGCCCGCGTGTCGCCCGGAAGGGTAAAGCGTGGCCTTTCACGTCCCGGGGCACGCTGGGATGTCGATTCGGTGGCTCACCCGCGGGTTTGCTTGTCGGTATGTCGATCGTTCCGCGATGATCCGTCCCGTACTCGGAGCACCTCCCGGCTTCCTGTCCCCTCCGCCCACGATTCCGTTGAGCACCAAGCCCATGCTGACCACCTTCGCCGCGATGATGTTGGCTGTCGCGCCCGTCAACGACGATCCCGCGACACTCCTGCCTGAATCGACGCTCATCTACTTCGGTACTGAGAGCGCTCGCGCCGGATCGCAGGCCTCCCAAGCTTCGGTCATGAGCAAGATCATGGGCGAGGCGGAGATGCGCGCGTTCCTCGAGAAGCCCATGTCTGCGGCGGACGGCGTGCTCAAGCAGCTCATGGAGCAAGGCAAGACGCTCGTTGAAGCGAACAAGCCCGAGGACATCGAGCTCGAGATGACGAGCGAGTTCTCACTGTTCGACATGGCCAACGCGAGTGACCTTCCGCTCGGCCAGATGTTCTTCGCCGTGACGAAGATCGACCTCGGCATGGAGACAGGTGTCCCCGACGTGGGTCTGATTCTCGGACTCGAGATGCTCGAAGGCGACAACCTCGAGACGGTGCGCAAGCTTTGGGCCGGTATTCCCGGCGAGGGCGAGAAGCGCAGCCACGTCGGCCGTGAGTACTTCGTCAAGCCGCTACCCGACGCACCTGTCGCCGTGCACCTCGCGTTCCTCGACAACCTCGCCGTCGTGAGCCTGTCGGAGTCCGCGCTGCACGGTGTCATCGATCGTCACGCCGGCGAAACCGACATCTCGTCGCTCGCGACGTCTGCCGCATACACGGAACTCGTGAAGCAGGCGAAGGGCATCCCGAAGGGCGGCTCGGCGGCTTTCATGCGCGTCGCTCCGATGGTGGATCTCGTGAAGATGGGGCTGGCCGCTGCGATGCAGGCCGAGGGCGAGACGGACAAGATCGGCGAGATGATGCAGATCGTCGACGGACTCGGCATCCAGGCGCAGGAGTGGGCCGGCGGTGTTTCGCACCGCGCTGCCGATGGCGTCGTGCACAACACGCAGGTCATGAAGGTCGACAAGAACGTGAAGGGCCTGCTCTCGAGCATGTTCGCAAGCACGCGCCCGCTCGACCTCTCGCGTCTCGAGGACATCCCGGCGACGACGAGTTCGGTGTCCGGCATGTCGGTGACAGGCCTCGACACGATGTACGACTTCTTCGATTCGACGTTCAAGCGCATGGCGCCCGAGGAGTACGAGCAGGGCATGGGGATGCTGACCGAGATGCTCGGCGACGTGAACATCCGCGACGACCTCTTCGCGAACATCGACGGTGACGTCTGGTCGTACCGCCTGCCCGGCATGGGTTTCATGGGCGCGTCGGCCGGCGTCACGACGATCGACATGAAGAGCCCCGAACGGTTCATGGGCGCGCTCGAGAAGCTCATCAGCATCGCCAACACGCAGTTCGCCGACCAGCTCGGTGGCGACATCGCGCTCAAGCGTTCGGTGCACGGTGACCACGCCTTCTACGAACTCGACCTGAGCCGCACGCCCGCCGGTGCCATGGCATCGATGGGCATGAGCCCGTCGATGGCCATCAAGGACGGCGAGCTGTGGATGTCGTTCGAATCCGCGACGGCGCTGCGCACGGCGCTCAACGGCGAGACGGGTGAAGGCTCGATCATCGACAACAAGAACTTCGTCGCGTTCCTCGATCGTCTGAAGAAGGAAGGCGGCACGGAGGATCTCACGCAGGTTGCGTTCACGAACGTGGCCGAGACGTTCGGCGAGACCTACCGCTCGATGGCCGGCATGCTCGGCATGATGGCTGGCGGCATGGGCGACATCCCGGTCGACTTCTCGCTGCTTCCGTCGGAGACGACGATCACGCAGCACCTTCGCGAAACGTACGCCGGTGCGACGGGTGGTAACGAAGACGGCGTGGTCGTGATGCGTTCGACGTCACTCTTCGAGCTCGGCGACTTCATGCCGATCATCGCGACGGCGGGCCTGCTCGGCATGGCCCAGCAGATGGGCATCGACGCCACGTCGACGATCGTCGAGACGGTCTCGCCGATCGAACAGGCGCAGGAAGACATCTCGCAGCTGCGCGCCGGTGTGACGGTCTACAAGATCTCGGCCGGCGGGGCGCCCAACAGCCTCGACGATCTCGTCAAGCCGCTGCCCGACTACCCGAACGGCTGCCTCGGACGTCCCGACCTGCCGCTCGATCCGTGGGGCAACAGCTACAACTACTCCGTCAATGGACGCAAGTGGAACGTCTGGAGCTCGGGTGCCAATGGCATCGATGAAGGTGGCGAGGGTGACGACGTTTCGCGCAAGCGCTGATCGTTCTCCACCGATGTTCCCCCGGGCCGGTCTCGTCAGCGCGACGAGGCCGGCCCGTCGGCTTGTATGGGGGACGCCGGGAACGCACAGTCGCGCGTGATGGCGAAGAGCGAACAGAGCATCGAACGGAAGGTCGCGTGGTCGAGCGCGTTGGCGGGCGCGCTCAATCGCGTCGTGAGCGCCACGTATCGGCCGGCGTTCAGCGCCGAGGCCTACGCCGTCACGCGCAGCAACGGCGGTGACGCGGAGCATCGCGCCCTTTACGCAGTCCATCACGGCGACCTCTGGATGCTCATCCGCTACCTCGCGGGTCAGGGTGTCACGGTGATGGTGAGCGAGCACCGCGACGGCGAGATCATCACGCGCACGCTGCTCCGTGCCGGTTTCCGTGCGGTGCGCGGGTCGAGCACACGCGGCGGGGCCCGTGCGTTGCTCGAGTTCGTGCGCGAGGCCAAGCGCTCCGACGGTGACATGGCGATCACCGTCGATGGCCCGCGCGGCCCCGCACGCGTCGTCAAACCCGGCATCGTCCTCGCCGCGAGCCGCTCGGGCCTCCCGATCGTCCCGCTCACGGCCTCGGCGCTGAGCGCCTGGCACGCCAAGAGCTGGGACCGCCTCACGATCGGGAAGCCCTTCTCACGCGTGGCGTTCGGGATCGGCGATCCGATCGAGGTGCCCGCAGAGGTCCCGCGCGAGGAGATGGACGCGTGGTGCCGGCGCGTCGAGGCCGCGCTCGAGGCCACGCGCGCGCAGGCCGAGGCGAAGGCGTGGGGGGTGACGCCGACGACGGGGTGATACGATGCGCCGCGGAGCGTCGGCGCCGCGGCCGTGGAGTTGCGCGCGTGACGACACACCGCCCACGGAGCCCCGTTCGTGCCCGTCAACGCGTCCGACGCACTGTCCCTCGCAGGTCGCGACCTCATTTCGGTGCGCGACTTCACACGCGATGAGCTGATCGCGTTCCTCGACGAAGCCGAGGCCTTCGAGTACTACACGTCGCCGATTCTGAGCGGCATGGTCATGGGCTCGCTGTTCTTCGAGCCGTCCACGCGCACGAACCTCTCCTTCTCGTCGGCGATGCAACGACTGGGCGGATCCGTGCTTGGCTTCGCCGACTCCAAGGTCTCGAGCACGTCGAAGGGCGAGTCGCTCGCCGACACCGTGCGCGTCGTCGAGAACTACTGCGACATCATCCTGCTGCGCCATCCGTTCGAGGGCGCCGCGCGCCTCGCGTCTGAAAGCACGCGCCTGCCGGTCATCAACGCCGGCGACGGCACGAATCAGCACCCGACGCAGACGCTGCTCGACCTCTACACGATCCGCCAGAAGCGCAACGCGCTCGAGGGCCTCAAGATCGCGTTCATCGGCGACCTGAAGTACAGCCGCACGGTGCACTCACTGATCGAGACGCTGTCGCACTTCGACAATGAACTCTTCCTGATCTCGCCGACGTCGCTGCGCATCCCGCCCGACTTCCTCGAGGAGCTCAACGCGAACGGCACCGTGTATCACGAGGACGAGGACTTCTTCTCGATCGCCCAGGACGTCGACGTGCTCTACTCCACGCGCATCCAGCAGGAGCGCTTCCCGGACGCCGTCGAGTACGAGAAGGTCAAGAACGCCTACCGCATCGATCGCGAGACGATCGAGAAGCTCGGCGGCAAGGCGACGCTGATGCATCCGCTGCCGCGTCTCAACGAGATCTCCATGGATCTCGACGACTACCCGGGCGCGGCGTACTTCGACCAGGTGCGCAACGGCGTGACGGTGCGCAAGGCCGTCCTGAGTCTGCTGTTGGGCAAGACCCGTGTCTGAGACCGAAGCGATGCCAGCCGAACAACCACCGCGCGTTCCCGAGGGCAGCAAGATCAAGGTGTCCGCTTTGCGCGAAGGCACGGTGATCGATCACCTCGTCGCGGGCACGGCGCTGAAAGTGTTGAAGATCCTCGGCCTCGATTCCGACCGCTCCGTCACGATCGGCCTCAACCTCGAGAGCAAGAAGATGGGGCACAAGGACCTCATCAAGATCGAACGGCACGAGGTGATCAACGAGGAGGTGCAGAAGATCGCGCTCGTCTCGCCGAACGCAACGTTCTCGATCATTCGCGACTTCCACGTCGTGCAGAAGCTCTCGCCGTCGTTGCCCGAGATGATCGAGAACCTGCTGCGCTGCCCCAACCCGTCGTGCGTGACGACCGACGACCGCGTTCGAACGAAGTTCATCGTCGTACGCACAGACTCATTGCGCCTGCGCTGTCACTACTGCGAACGCACGATTCGCAAAGACGAGATCGAACTGCTGTGACCGCCACCGACTCGATCATCATCGACGGCTACGATCTCGCAGACGAGAGCACGCGGCTCGCGTTTCCCGACCACGTCGTCTGCGGACGCAGCCTGAATCGCGGAACGGCCACGGCGGCGAGGGCGACGGATCACACGGGCACCGAGTCGACGAAGGACGAACACACGCGCGCGATCTTCCCGAACACGATCGGGAGCGACAGTCCAGTCATCGACCTCAGCTATCCCGTGGCCGGGATGTTCGTCGCGAGCGCTGGCGGCACGTATCTCGATCTCTACCAGGCCGTCGCGCAGAAGCTCCTCGACGAGCACCATCCGGTCTTCGAGCGCACGATCGCGCTGCTCACCGAGCACAGTCTCGCCTTCCGCCGCGAGATCAACACCGACGACTACCTCACGTTCAGCACGCCGATCGAAGGACTGCACACGAGCCAGGAACTCGCCGCGCTCGTCAACGGCCTCACGGCAGAGTGCTTTCCAGCGTCGGGTGGCTTCAAGACGTTCTTCAGCAACAGCGGCGCCGAGTCGGGCGAGGCGGCGATCAAGCTCGGTCAGCTGCATGCCTACCGCCGCTTCCTGCGCAAGTACGACCACGACGTGCTCGCGCGCGTCATGACCGACCTCGACATCGCGCTGCTTCCGGGGTTCGACGACGACACGTCGCTGCCCGATCCGATCTACGCCGACTATCCGTTCGTGACGATCGGTTGCTCACGCGCGTTCCACGGGCGCACGCTCGGTGTCCTCAACCTGACGCGCTCGAAGAAGACGCAGCGCGTCGGCTACGGCATGGGGCGCTGGTTCCGGCACATCCCGTTCAACGGTGAGAGTGACGACCTCGCGTCGTTGCTCGACACACGTCCGATCACGGAGATCCTCGACGCGCCGGGTGGCGTGTCGGCCGTGGTCGCGGCGGGCAAGGTGCCCGTCGACCTCTGCGCGCAGTTCGCGCTGGAGGTCTACCAGGGTGAGGGCGGCTACCGCATCGCGAAGCGCGACTGGCTGCGGGAGATTGCGGCGACGTGCGAAGCGCACGGCATCCTGCTCGGTGCCGACGAGGTCCAGTCCTTCGGGCGCACCGGGCGCCTGTATGCGATCGAACACTACGGCGTCGAGCCGGACATCCTCTGGATGGCGAAGGCTGCGGTGTGCGGGTTCACGGTCGCGCGCGCCGACCTCGCCGACGACTGTCACGTCGGCTGGCACAGCAACACGTTCGGCGGCGGCAAGCTCTTCGACGTCAACATGGCCTACGCCACGATCGACACGCTCGTGAACTACGAAGACCCGCTCTTCCTCGGGCGCACGTACCTCGAGAACGCCGCGATCAAGGGCACGTACATGCGCAGCCAGCTCGCCGAACTCTCGGCGCGTCACTCCGACATCTTCCCCGACTTCAGCGGACTCGGGTGCATGTGGGGGCTGACGGTGCAGTGTCGCGAGGAGATCATCGCGACGGGCTGGAAGATGGGCCTGAAGCTGCTCGGCTGCGGGCCGTCGGGCGAGTTTGCACGTCTCCGCATCCTGCTGCTCGCGGACGTTCTCACGCGCGAGATCGACGAGGCCATCGCGGCGCTCGACCGCGTCTTCACGGCGGTCGAGGAGCGTCACCCCGACATTTGAACGACGCCCGAAGCCGCGTGGGCTCCGAGCGTCGCTCGATGACGCGAGAAGAAGAGCGAGCGCTCAGCCTTCCGACGGTTCTTCGACGGCGGCTGCGGCCGGTGCCGGCTTGCCGTTGACGACGAGGTTCTCGAAGGCGAGCTCCTGCTCCTGCTTGCCCATCGGCGTATCGGCCGAGAGCTTGAGTGAGCGCACGAGGTTGAAGCCGTGGATCATCTCGCGCTTGAAGGTCGTCGTCTGCGTGATCGTCGCGAACGGCGTCTCGAGCTCGGACGTGAGCTGCGCCTGCACGTACTCGTCGAGACCGTCGACGGCCTCCCACGTGAGCTGCTCCTTGTTCGGGAAGGTCATGCCCTGCATGGAGACGACGCTGTCGGTGCGAACCCACATGCCTTCGTCATCGAAGAAGAAGGTCTGCTCGACGGGCGGCAGGCCGGCGTCGGGCTTGGCCGTCCACTCGACGGCGATCAGGCCTTCCTCGACGCCGCGAAGGTTCGCGACCATGGCCTCGAGGTTGTTCTCGAGCACCGTGTTGAGCTGCAGGGTCACGTACTCGTGCCCGGCTTGCTCGATGCCGGCCGCCTGCGTCTGCATGGCGGCGTGCTGCTCGGCGGGGATTCCCTCGAGGTGCAGCTCAGCCTTCACAGCCGTGCCGCCGTCCTTCGTCCATGTGCAGTGAAGGGTCGCGACCGGACCCTGGGGGCCGGGCAGGATCGTGTCGAAGGACAGCGACTCGAGGCCGTGGCGCTCGGGCATGTAGATGGCGTCGGCGGCCGACTGGAGGAACGCGCGGGTCTTGGCGTTCGTCTCCTTGGGCGCCTCGACGGCGGTTGCCTCCTCACCACCGGCCGCGACGGGGGCGTCCTGTGCGATGGCGAGCGGGGCGGAGCACAGGGCGGCCGCAAGGGCAGCGGACTGCAGGATCGGTGAGGTCATCGGGACTCTCGTGGGGGAACACCTTGGGGAAAACCGCTGAGGATAACCGAGCGGCGAGGCCGGGGGCCGGGTTCGACGTGGCAGCGTCACACTTCCTGACGAGAAGCGGGCCGTACCAGGGCGAGCGAACATGCGGCGGATGGGTGACTGTCCTTGCGTGGGTGACGGCGCTTTCGCGGGGCGGGGAGCGGACGCGGCTCGCGGGGTTGTTAGAATGTGCCATTCTCCGTCCCTCGCCCCAGACGAACGAGCTCATGTGCGGCTTCATCGGGATTCTCGGCCCCGAAGGCTCCGAGGTCCTCCCCCAGCTCTACAACGGCCTGCTCGCGATCCAGCATCGCGGACAAGACGCCGCAGGTGCGCTCGTCTACGACGGGCGTACGTTCCATCAGCACAAGGGCCGCGGTCTGGTGCGCGACGTCTTCAACGAGCAGACCGCGGGCAAGATGCGCGGTCACATCGGCATCGGACATGTGCGCTATCCGACGGTCGGTCTCGGTGGTGCCGAGGACGCCCAGCCGTTCACGATCAACTACCCGTTCGGCATCGCGATGGCGCACAACGGGAACGTGACGAACTTCAGCGAGATCAAGGAGGAGATGTCGCGCGGTTCGCACTGGCATGTGAACAGCACGTGCGACCTCGAAGGCATCCTCAATGTCTTCGGTGACGAGCTGGCCGGCCAGCAGATCGAGGCGCTCGAACCCGATCACGTCTTCAACGCGATCGAGGGTGTCTACCGCCGCGTGAAGGGCGCCTACTCCGTGGTGGGCGTGATCGCCGGCGAAGGCATGTATGCCTTCCGCGACCCCTACGGCATCAAGCCGATCGTGGGCGGACGGCGCGTCGACGAGAACGGCAATGCGAGTTGGTGCGTGGCGTCCGAGAGCGTCATCATCGACCTTCTCGACTACCACCAGACGTTCGACATCCACAACGGCGAGGCGATCTTCATCACGCTCGACGGCACGATCCATCGCCGCCAGATCGTGCAGCAGAAGCACACGCCGTGCCTGTTCGAGTGGGTCTACTTCGCACGTCCCGACTCCTTCCTCGACCGCGTCAGCGTTTACAAGGCGCGGCTGCGCATGGGCGAGTTGATGGCGCCCGTCGTCAAGAAGCGCAACTGGGACATCGACGTCGTGATCCCCGTGCCCGAGTCGTCGAATACATCGGCCATGGCGTTGGCGCGGACGCTCGGTTTGAAGTACCGCGAAGGGCTCGTCAAGAATCGCTACATCGGCCGAACGTTCATCATGCCGACGAACGAGGGGCGCAACGAGTCGATCCGCAACAAGCTCAATGCGATCAAGCTCGAGTTCGAGGGCAAGAACGTCCTGCTCGTCGACGACTCCATCGTGCGCGGGAACACGAGCAAGAAGATCGTCGCGATGGCGCGCGCTGCGGGCGCCAAGAACGTCTACTTCGCGTCCGTTTCGCCGCCTCTGCGCTTTCCGTGCGTCTACGGCATCGACATGTCGACGAAGAACGAGTTCGTCGCAAAAGACCGTACCGAGGATGAGATCTCAACGGCGATCGGTGCCGACGGCGTCGTCTACCAGCCGCTCGAGAACCTCATCGCGGCCGTGCGTGAAGGCAACCCGAAGATCACCGACACCTGCTCGGCGTGCTTCAGCGGTGTCTACCCGACCGGTGACGTGACGGAAGAGCGGCTCTCCGCGATCGAACGTGAGCGGATGGAGATCATGGATCGTCTCGAAGCGGTGCAGCGCTGACCGGTTTCGTGTCCAGGTTCTCGGAAGGCGACATGCGCATGTTTCGTGACAAGACGCGGGAAAGGCTTGCCTCGCCCTCTGCGTGCCCTAGAATTCCACGCTGACCGCCGAAACGCGGGTCGGTGGCGTGCGCCACCGATGACGTAGCTCCTGGAGACGTCATATGAAGAGCACAAAGGTGTTGTTGCTGAAGTTCAGCTGTGACAACCCTAAGTGCCTGTTCGAGTGCTGGGTCAACCGCAACAACAACATGTTGACCCACTACAACCCCGACATGTCCGCGCTGCTCGACTGGAACTGCCCCGAATGCTCGGTGGGCAAGCTGCGGTATGCGCCGGCCAACGCTCGGTTCGAGTTCGGACTGAACAAGGCTGGCAAGGAAGTCGGGGCTTCAAGCTCCGTGAACGGGCACGCGTCCGAGTAGTTCGGGCGTCCTCCCCCTCTTCTACGAGAGCCCTTGCGACCAAGCGTCGTCAGGGCTCTCGTCGTTTCTCGGGCGACGCGTACGCTTGATGCGTGTCAGCCGTGAAAGACGTTGATGACCGGCGAAGCGGCTCCGCGCACCAGCCACAGACGCAGCGTCACCGATCGGCTCATCACACGTGCCCGAGCGTGCAGCGCAAGGGCAGGCCCTTCTCAGGGGAGATGACCGCCCGTGTGGCCTTCCTCGAGCGACGGCAGTGAAGGCGCCGGAGCCGGGGCGCTTGGCACACTGGCACTCGCCGCGCCGAACGCGGTGTCCCCGCCGGATTCGCCGAACCGGAACGAGACCGAGAGGTCGCCGAGGTTGAAGACGTCCATCGTGCCGGCGGGGGTGGACTCGCGATGGTGCAGGCTATGGCGAACGGAGTAGTTGATGTGCCGCCCGTCGCGCCGACTCTTGATCACGCCTGCGCTGCGCAGGATCGCCAGATGGTGGCTGACCTTGGGTTGGTCGATCTCGAGGGCACTGACGAGGGCGGAGACGCAGTGCTCGCCGCGGACGAGAACCTCCAGGATGCGGATCCTGTTCTCGTCGCTGACGGCTTTGAGTGCGCGCGACATCCGTGCTGTCTGAGCTGTGTCCATTGTTCGCGTCTCTGGCGAAGGTGGAATCGTCTGCTCAGCCGTTCAGGGTGTGAAATCGTTGGGTGGGCCGGGGCGCACGGTCGAACGCGCCCGGTCGCCCAGCTTTCGCCGCTCGACACCCGCCCGCCAGATGCACCAACGTTATTATCGGTGCGTTCGCGCGCATCAGGACCCCTTTTCCTCACTGTTTGGTCCGAAGAAGATATCTTCCTACGTCCATACGTTTGGTGGGGACAGCGTCAAGCACGACTGCCGTGCGGGTCGACTATGATCCCGCGTCCCTCTCCGTCTCTCTTCTCCGCGCAGGCCGCCTCTCCGTGAGCACGTCCGAAGGTCCTATCGTCGTCGTCGGAGCCGGCATGGCCGGGCTCGGTGCCGCCACCACGCTGCGCCGTGCGGGATACGACGTCGTCGTGCTCGAGCGCATGCCCGTCGTCGGTGGCCTCGCGCGCACCGTTGCGTTCGACGACCACATCTTCGATGTCGGTCCGCACTACTTCTTCCTCGACGTCTCCGACGCCGTCAACGAGCTCGTG
Source organism: Planctomycetota bacterium (assembly GCA_029259745.1). Classification (GTDB taxonomy): domain Bacteria; phylum Planctomycetota; class B15-G4; order B15-G4; family B15-G4; genus OFTM221. Next base: position 135,731 of record JAJDEO010000063.1, on the reverse strand, counting down.
AAGCACTGCGTCACGGAAGAGGAGTGGCGTCCGATCGACTTCAAGATCAGCACGTACATCGGCAAGCATCACGTACCGTGGCCGCCGTCGCTGAAGTCCATCTACAAGTTGCCGCCGACCGCCGTGTTCCAGTACCTCCAGAACGCGATCGCGGGCAAGATGCCGAAGCAGCACGTGGCGTCCGAGTTCCTGCAGGGCGTCTACGGCAAGGTCATCTACAAGGTCTTCCTCGACCCGTACCTCAGGAAGAAGGTGCCGACGTCCGACGGCGCCGCGCAGCTCCATCGCGACTGGTACAACCAAACGGCGCGCACGATCCACAACGTGCCCGACGTGTTGCGCGACAAGATGCTGCAGGTCGAGCCGGACGTCGTGAAGACGTACATGGCGCGCTACCCCGAGGTGGAGAAGCGCCTCGCCGAGGAGAAGGCTCAGCGCGAGGCCGAGGAGAACGACAACGACAAGCAGGTCAAGGAAGCGACGGGGCTGCGGCGCGTCTTCAAGATCTTCGGTGGCCTGACGCGGTCGGTGACGGCGACGAACTACAAGAAGGTGCTCTACCCGCCGGGCGGTGTCGGCGTGATCACCGAACGCATTGCCGAGGAGTACGAGCGTCTCGACGGTCCGCTGCATCTCAAGGCGAAGAACGTCGAGCTGCACAAGGATGGTTCGCGCATCACGTCGGTGACGTGGGACGGCGGGAAGATCGACAACCCGCGCGAAGTCATCTGGACGGGTTCGATCCACCGCCTGTGTTCGATGCTCGACATTCAACGCGAAGAGCTGCCGTTCATGACGATCGTGCTCGGCATGATGAAGCTGAAGCGGCCGCTGCCCGACAACGAAGAGCTGTACACGTACGTCGCCGACCCCGACATCGTCTTCAACCGCATCTACTACCCGAACCGCTCCGTCCCGGGCCTTTGCCCGCCCGGAAAAGACAGCCTCTGCGTGGAGATCACGCCGACCGACCAGCGCATGGAGACGATGCCTGAGCATGTCTACGACAACATCGTCGCGGGCCTCGAAAAGCTCGGCATCTGCAAGGCCGACGACATCGAAGACATCGAGTACATGTTCGTCGCGGACAGCTATCCGGTTTATCCGATCGACTACCGCGAGAAGCTCGAGCGCATCTGGACCGAGCTCGACAAGGTCGAGAACCTGCGGTCGATCGGGCGCTCGGGACAGTTCTGGTACAACAACATGGCGCGCTCGATGCGCGTCGGGATCGAAGCCGCCCAAGACATCATGGGCACTTACAAGCCGTGATGCGCGCCCACACCGAGCGGTGAGTCAAAGACGTTGACGACGTTCGGCAACGTGATGATGGTGAGCGCCGACCGCTGGGTCGTGGCCGGCGACAAGGGGCCGTTCCACTACATGCTGGAGCGCTTCAGTCGTCACTGGGACCGCATCGATGTCATCGGAACGCGTCCCGAGAAGATCGTGCAGACGACCGTGTTCGGCAACGTGCACCTGCACCATCCGACGACGGGCAAGCTCAAGCAGGCCGCGTTCATCGAGAAGACCGGACGCGCGTTGGCGGCCGAGCGCGACTACACGGTGATCACGAGTCACGACTACAACCCGTTCTACAACGGGTGGGGGTCGTGGCGCGTCAGCAAGGCGACGGGCATCCCGTACGTCGCCGAGATCCACCACGTGCCCGGCCATCCACGCGCGGCGAATGCGCGCGAGCGTCTCGACCGCGTGCTGACGAAGCGCTACGTGCGCTGGGCGCGGTCGCGCGCGGCGGCGTTTCGCGTCGTCAACCACGTCGAGTTGCCGGAGCTGCTGACGAGCTGGGGCGTGCCGCGCGAACAGATCGCCGTGCTGCCGTCGCTGTACATGGACTTCGAAGCCTTCACGCCGCGCGCTGACGTGACGCCGACGCGCACCTTCGCGATCGTCGGGCGGCTCGTCGCGAACAAGGGCATGTTGCAGGTGCTCGACGCGTTGCGCGGCGTGGTGGCGAAGGGCGGCGAGTTCGCGAAGACGTCACTCGTGATCCTCGGACGCGGCCCGCTCGCCGAGACGATCGACGCGTTCGTGAAGCAACACGGTCTCGCCGACAACGTCGAACACATCGAGTGGGTGCCCGACAGCGAAGCGCTCGCGGAGCTCTACCGTTCGTCGCGAGCGCTGATCTGTGCCTCGACGAGCGAAGGCGGCCCGCGCGTCGTCGCCGAGGCCATGGCGTGCGGCACGCCGGTGATCTCGACCCGCGTCGGCGTCGTCCCCGAACTCATCGACCACGATCGCAACGGCCTCATCTACGACGGCACGACGGCGGGCCTCATCGCCGCGATGACGCGTTTCGTGAGCGAGGGCGGCCTCGAAACGCGTCTGCGAGCCACATTGCCGGGCGATCTCGCCGCGCTCGAGCGCGACCGCGTCATCGCAGGGCTGGCTTCAGGGCTCGCGGAGATCGCCGCGAAGGCGCGCGGATCAGAAGGGCCCCGAGTGCCCTGACCGCGGATGCCGGCACGGAGCGTCATCGCGAGCCATGCCCCCGGTATCTCGACCGTCCGGGACGAGGGATTTGTCCCACATGCATGACATGTGCATGATAATCGGGTTGCGGTCACGGGGCGGGTACCCCGGCGACCGTGTTTCCTCTCAGATGGGGCGGGAGATCCTCGTGCAGCCTGAAGACGTGATTCGTCGTCTCGAAGCTGCTGACGTCACCGCGGATCTCGTGCAAGGTAGGGATGTCGATCTGACCGATGCGCGGTTGGTCGACTCTCTCGCCGAACGCCTCGTCGAGAAGTTCTATCGAGCGACATCCAAGGAGGTGCTCTCCTTGCTCGTGCACACGACGACACCGATCCTGGACGCCGCATCGCTGAAGGTGCGCCGCGACCACGGCTTGGCCTTGCCGAGCACCGACATCGTCGACGCGTTCTTCTCGGAGATGTGCCTCGACGTCGGCGCGCCACCCGTGCCGGCGCGTGGGTTCCTCGGTGCAGCGATGACACGAATCGACAGCTTCGCGGCCGAAGTCGCGGATGCGTTGCACGCTGGGCATCCGGTGTCGAGCGCAGGCCTGCTCGTCGCGCAGAGTCTCGGCGGAAGCAAAAGTCAGCCCGGTGACGACGCCGCCGACCAGATCACGGCCGAATACTGCGAGACGTTGTGCCGGGCGTTCCACTCACTCGACCTCGACGACCGTCGCATCCTGATCGCGCGCGTCGTCGACGAACTCTCAGAAGCAGAAGTCGCCGCAGAACTCGAGTTGCCTCTCACTGAGGTCGATGAACGCACGGAGCGCGCGCTCGCACGCCTCGAACAGCGCAAGACCGAGTTCCTCGACGGCGAATCGGAGGGCAGAAGCTGATGGCCACGGAACTGGAATCCGGGGGCGACAACAGCGCATCCCCCGTCGTACGCAACGTGGTGAAGCACCTCATCCACTGCCGCACCTGCCGCACATCACTCGGCAAGACGAACGGCCGCGACGACGTCATCACCTTCCTCCACGCGCAACGAAACGACACGACCACCCCCGCGGTCGAACGAGTCCTCACGAGAACAGCAGCAGCAGGAAAGCAAGTCCTCGCGGACCTGGTGTACGAGCTGGCGAATGCCTTCCTTCTCTCCGATGAGGCGTTCGCACGCTTCGTCACGTTGGTTGTGCCGCCACGACATGTCGACGTTGTGAGCCATCAGCTGGTTGGTCTGGCATCGCGCGCGAGCCTCTTCGAGATTTCGGAGGCTGATGCATGTCGCATAGCGGCGCAGGACGTGGTCGCGACTGATGCGGAGAAGACGGACCTACGACGCACACTTGTTGGCTTGTTCAAGGCTGTTGATGGCCCATCACCGCGCTGGTGTCTTCTCGCGAGCCATGTCGCGCTCCTCGAACAACAACCTGTTGCAGCGCAAGCTCTACTCGAAACGCTCGTCAGGGACCAATCCGTGGATATGGCTCAACGTGCGCTCGCCGGGGTCTCACTTGCCCGTGCGTATATGATCCTAGATCTACACGACGAGATCGATCGGTTGCTCAAGCGAGCGGACGACGAATGCATCAGCGGTCCGATATTAAAGCTTTACGGAGCGGCGAGTCTCGCGGCGCGAGGACGGGGTGCCGATGCCCAGAAAGTGCTCCATGACTTGCACACGTCCCGAGACGAATGGAGTGACTTCGAGAAGCGTCGGTCTGTGCTTCTGACACAGTACATCGCAAGCGAGATCGGGGAAGACCCCATGTCGCTTGCGCGTACAGTTGGGGCGGTGTGATGAAGCCCCGTTGGACTGCTCTTGTCGTTGCTATTCTCTCGGCATCTGTCATCGCGCAGCTCGGCGTGCGGATGGCCGGTCCCGATCTCGGGGGGAGCGGTCAGCTTCCGGCGGTGAGCTACCGTGCGAACACCAACGTTCCGCTCGCCGCGATCAGCCCCGGCCTCATCCTCGACACGCAAGGCAAGGCCGTCGTTGGTTCAATCGTGATGGCGAAGAACGCGGCGGGAACGATCGTCGGTGCGGGGGTCTCCGACGGCGACGGCTTCTTCGAGCTTGTCACGCCAGTCGACGGTCCGCTGTTCCTTGACGTCATGGGTACACCGGTGAACTCGGTACCGTTCGATCCAGGGTCGCCTATCGTGATCGTGCTTCCCTGACCGTCGGCCGACGCCGCCGGTTCTTGCAGGGAATCGTGTGACTCTTACGCATGTGCGCTGTCACTCCGCCAGGAGTTGACCCCGTGTTGTCAGGAGTGCGCACATGACCTTGCTGAGACAGCTTGTTGCCGTTCTATCGCTCGTGGGATCCGCGTTTGCCCAAGGCATGCCCGCATGCGAAGTCGATCTCGGAGGAGGCGGGATCCCGATTGTCGCTCATCCCGGGGATGCGCCGCATGCGGCGGCGCGAAAGCGAGGTGGCTCGGTAAGCGCACCGGACGAGTGTCGAGACATCCTCGCGTGGGATTCTCGGCGGCCGGCATCACAGCGCGACCTTGGCGGCGGAATCATCCCTGTGACGGGTGTGGGAAGCGGGACGTCCGTTGCCCCGGCACGTGGACCGAACGTCGATCCGGGGGGCGGGATTCCCGCGGCCCCCGGGGCCCACGACTCGTTCGCCGGCACGGATCTCGGCGGAGCCGACACCGCGCGTCGGGCTTCCAACGCCGATCTTGGAGCCGGTTTAATGGTCGGGCCCGACTTCGGTGGGCTCGTACCCATGCCGCCGAACCACGGCGTGAACGCGAACGCTGCGCTCGTGGCACTCAGCCCTGGCCTTGTTCTCAGTACGCAAGGGACGGGTGTGGCGGGGGCCTTGGTCATGGCCAAAAACGCTGCGGGCACGATCGTGGGCGTCTGCATGTCCGATGGAGAGGGCACCTTTGTGCTTGGCACGCCAGCCGATGACCCATTGTTTCTCGACGTTGTCGGCACGGCCCTTCAGGGCATTCCATTCGTGCCCGGCTCGCCCATCGTGATCGTGCTTCCGTGATCGTGCCGGCGTTGCGTTAGTCGTCGTCAGGCAGCTGCACTTCGATCGTGTCGAGGTCGAGTTCGAGGACTTCGTGCAGGCGGACGATCGTTGCGACTCGGTCGAGCTGGACGGCGGCGATGGCGATTGATGTGCCGACCGGCTCGCCGCTGCCGAGCATGCCGCGTTCGTAGACGTCGAGAAGCCACGCCTGCTCCACGCGGTAAACGTGTGCGACGTCCTCGAGTCGCACGTACAGCTTTCCTCGGATGCGCACGACGTCGTTGCTCATGGCGTCTCCTCCACGCGGGCGCCGCCGAGCACGGGAGCGCGTGACGCCTCTGCGAGCTTGCGCAGGAGGGTCGTCTGTTCGGCCGACAGGGTCGCCGGGAGGTCGATCTCGATGCGAACGACGCAGTCGCCGCGCGTGCCAGACTTCTCACTCAACCCCTGCCCGCGCAGGCGCAGGCGCTTCCCCGAGCGCGTGCCCGGCGGCACGGTGACCGTGACGACGCCGACCGCCGTGCGCAGGTCGATCTTCGCACCCGCCTCGGCCTCCCACGGGCTGATGACGAGCCGCGCCTCGAGCTGCCCATCGACGATGCGATAGGCATCGTCGTCGACGAGCCGCAGCGTGAGCAGGAGATCACCCGCCTCACCGCCTGCCTGTCCGGCCTCGCCGAGCCCATCGAGCCGCAGCCGCAGTCCGTCGCGTGCGCGTTCGGGGATCGTGAGGTCGACCGTCTTGCTCTTGCGCACCTTGCCGACGCCGCCACACGACGGGCACACGTGGTTCTCGACAAAGCCTGTGCCACCACACGTCGGACAGCTCGTCGTCCCGGGAATCTCGAAGCGCCGCTTGCCGCCGACCAGCGCATCGCTGATCGGCAACGCGAGTTCGGCGGACACATCGGCGCCGCGGAAGCTGTAGCGCCCGTGCGCTCGCGGCCCCTTGCCGCCGAAGTCCTGGCGGAACTGCTGGCCGAAGACCTCCTGGAAGAAATCCGAGAAGCCTCCGCCGCCGCCGAACGCCGACTCGAACTCCTCGCGCGACATCGTGCGTTCGCCCGTGCCGGGCGCGAACTCCTGGCCGTGCTTCCAGTTTTCGCCGAAGCGGTCGTACTTCGCGCGCTTCTCGGAGTCGGAAAGGACTTCGTACGCCTCGCTGACCTGCTTGAAGCGCTTCTCGGCATCAACCGCCGCGTCACCTTCGTGGCGATCGGGATGCCACTTCAGCGCCAGCTTGCGGTAGGCGCTCTTGATGGCCTTGGCGTCCGCGTCGCGCGAGACACCCAACACTTCGTAGTAGTCTTGGAACTTCACGGCACACAGATTAGCGGGGCTGGGGCGCAGGGAAAAGCGCGCGGGAGTTCGGTGTCCTTTGTTCGACACGTTTGCACATTATTCCTCGTGCGACCCGATCCTTGTTTTGTCGACGGCATCTCCCGTTGGGCTCACGTGAGCCTGGCGCGCCGGCACGCGATTCGCTGCTCGTCAGGCGACCATCCCCATCACGCGAGTCCCATCATGAAGCTCACCGCTCTTGCCGCACTCCTCGTCCCGTTCGTGCTCTTCAGCTGCCAGTCGAGCGACGTGCGCCACCACCACCACGATCACGCGACCTCGTCGAGCACCTACTCGACGGTCCATGGTGCCAAGGCGTCGGCCGAACTCGTTCCCATCGGCGGCAGCGGTGTCACGGGACGCGTGGAGTTCGTGCGGATCGGCACGGGCGTCCACGTCAGCGGTCGCGTCGAAGGACTTTCACCCGGGCTGCACGGCTTCCACGTGCACGAGCACGGCGACCTCTCCGACCGTGACGAGGGGACGTCGGCCGGCGGCCACTACGCGCCGAACGGCCACAGGCACGGTCATCCCACGGATGGCGAGCGCCACGTCGGCGACCTCGGGAACATCCTTGCCGATGCCTATGGCGTGGCCGACATCGATTTCATCGATTCCGTCATCGAGCTCGCGGGCGATCACTCGATTGTCGGCCGTTCGCTCGTGATCCACGCCAAACCCGACACGTTCGGCGGGGAGGCCGGCGAGGCAGGCGCGCGCGTCGCATTCGGTCGGATCGTCGCTGCCGACGCGAAGTAAACCGCGGCGCGACCTACATTCCGACCGGCGTCCAACCATCACGGTAGGTGCGCGACACGAGCGCGTCGGCCGTCGCGTTGTCGACCGTCTGCGATCGTGCGTCCCATGCCAGCGTCTCGCCGGGGACGGCGGCCGCGAGCGTTCCGAGCAGCACTGTCTCGGTTGCCGGGCCCGAGCGCGAGAAGGGCGTCGACGTCGTGCCGTCGCCGCGACAGGCATCGACCCATTCGTGGTAGTGGTTCTTGCCCGGGACCTCGATGATCGCGCTCGAGTCGACCTCGCGGTTGCGGACGACGATCGGCATCGCCCAGTGCGGGATGATCATCACGCCCGTGTCACCGATCAGGAGTGATCCGGCAGCGGGCAGGTCCATGCCCTCGGGGAGCAGTGGACGCGCGACGGCGCGCGGCGGTCCGTCCGGCCCGTCGGCCCAGTGGATGTCGACGACGTCGTGCGTGTGCGCCGTGCCGGGGAAGACGTAGTGCACGCGGCCGTCGCCCGAGAAGGTTTCGGCGTAGAGGGCGGGGCCCGACGCCGTCACGCGCAGCGGTGCATGCAGGTCGAGCGCCGAGAAGACGGGATCGAAGATGTGGCAGCCCATGTCGCCGAGCGTGCCGGCGCCGAAGTCACGCCAGCCGCGCCAGCGGCCCGGGTGGTAAGCGCCGCTCACGAACGGACGCCGCTCAGCGACGCCGAGCCAGAGGTCCCAGTCGAGCGACGCCGGCACGGGGTCGCTGCGATCCGCGCGTCCGCCGGCCGGCCCGGCCCACGAGCGCGACACCCACAACCGCGCCTCGCGAACACGCCCGATCGCACCGCTGCGCAACGTCGCCACCGCCGACCTGTACGCCGACTCACTGTGGATCTGCGTTCCCATCTGCGTCACGACGCCACGCGCCGCCGCCATGTCCGCCATCGCGCGGCACTCGCGCAGGTTGTGCGCGAGCGGCTTCTGGACGTACGCGTGCTTGCCGAGATCCAGCGCCGCCAACGCGATCGGTCCGTGCATGTGGTCGGGTGTGGAGACGACGACGGCGTCGATCTCGCGATGCATGACGTCGAACAGGGCTCGCCAGTCGTGAAACGTGCGCGCGCGTCGATGCTTCGCGGCGGCCGACGCCAGGCGCAACGAATCGACGTCACACAAAGCCACGATGTCGACGCCCGCAGCGCTCGTGACAGACCCGAGATCGGAAGCCCCCATGCCGCCAACGCCGAACGCAGCGACGCGCAACGAGTTGGCGGGCGCGCGCGCGACGACAGAGCGCGCCGAGAGCGAAGACGCTGCCAGCGTGACAGCCGCCGCGGAGAGGAACTGCCGACGCGTGTGGTCGCTTGCAGTCGTCATGACATGGCTCACTGAGGTGTCGGGGGCCACACGATACACCGGTCGCACTAGGCGTCGGCGCGATCCTCGCGCATGATGAGCCGAGGGAAGAGGAGGCGACATGGAAGATCCGCTGGCGACGATGTCGACGTGTCCGAGTTGTGACGCGCTCAACGTACAGCGAGCGGTGACGTGCGCGGAGTGCGGCGCCAAGCTCGGCGCGCGACCGGACGATGCCGTCGAAGAGAAGCGCGCACGGCTCGCCGCGGCGCGCGGTCTCGGCGATCTTCGCAAGTCGCTGCGGGCGGTACGCACGCTCTATCGACTGCAGGCCGGCGTCGCCGCGTTCGCGCTCATCGTGACGTTCGTGGCTGCAGACGACATCGACGTCGTCACGGCTGTCGCGTCGACCTTCGTCGTCGGTGTGATCGTCCTCTCGCTCGTCGCGGCGCATCAGATCTTCGACAAGCCCTTGCTCTGGTCGCTGATGCTCGCGTTCTTGACGACGCTCGCGATCGTGATCGACCCTGCGAACATCGGGTTCTTCGACGTGCTCTTCGCGACCTTCTCGTGGTTCGCCGTGAGCTCTGTCCTCCGAGCGCGATCGACGATGCGCGACTATCCCGACATCTGGGAGAAGAGCGCGGGGCGTGAGGCACTCGCGGCTCGGCGCGAGCGCACGGATGACGAAGGCGTGCGCGCACGCGTCGGGCGGCGCTACAAGAGTTCGACGCTGCAAGTCGTGCTCGTCATCGTCGCGATGATCGTCATCACGACGATCGTCCGCTGGGCTGCCACGCGCACGCCGTCACTCGACGACCCGCGAGCTGCGTTCGAGCAGGCCTGGCACGACGAAGACGTCGCGGCGATTGCGGCGCTCTTTGCTCCGGAATCACGCGGAAGGATGCAGGCGGCGATGACGTCCGGCTTCGACAAGCGAGGGTGGAGCGACAACGCGCCGGACCTCGTCTTCGACCGAGCCGAAACGTCGAGTGGCGGCAAGCGCGCGGTCGTCTCGTACCTGACGCGCGAGGGAATGGTCAGTGTCACGTGGGTCTTCGAGGAGGCTTGGCGCGTACACACGCTGCGCTTCCCGAAGCGTCGTTGAGCGACGCGGTTCGAGGTTGTCAATCCACCGACAGCGTGGGGATGACGACGCCGCAGGCCTCGGGACCGGGGAGGGCGTGACTGCCGCTCGCGAAGGGTCCGCGGGTGTGCCCGATCGAGTTGCGCGCCGCGCTCAGCCTGAGATGGTCGTGGAGATCGGAGTGGCGCCATGCCGTATCGATCTCTTGACGTCGATCGATGGCGTGGACTTCGACGAGGCGTGGGATCAGCGAACGCATAACTGCGTTGGTGACCTGAACGATCCTGTGATTTCCCGGAACGACCTCATCCGCAACAAGCGTGCCACCGGGCGTCCGCAAGGCAGCGCCGATCTCGACGCGCTTGACCGCCTCGATCACTGACGTCTCCGCCCGCCCGCCTACCCCGCCGTCGGTGCCGCCTCGTCCATCGTGAGGGCTACCTTGCCATCGACGACCGCGAGCTCCAGTGTCTTCACGTTGTCGAAGCTCGCGTGGACGGCGGCGTCGCTGATGAGCGTGATGACGAAGCGCTCGACGTTGCGTTCGATGTGACGTGCGCCGAGGCGCGGGTCGTAGCCGGCCGTCGCGATCACCTTGACGACGTCATCGTCGTACGTGAGCGTCTTGCCCCACGTCGCCCAACGGTCCGCTTCGTTCTTGAGCAGCTTCGTGGCGATCTCGAGGATGTCGTCGTCGCCGAGGACGCGGAAGGGGATGAGCTCGTCGATGCGGTTGACGAACTCGGGCGGCAGCACCTTGAGCAGGTGGTTGCGAACCATGTCCATCATCGGCTTGTCGGGCGCGTCGGCGTCCTTCGTGAAGCCGATGCCGGCGTCGCCGCCGACCGCGTAGAGTTCGCGGCCGATGTTCGACGTCATGATGATCACGGTGTCCGAGAACGCGACGGTGCGCCCGCGGCTGTCGGTCAGTCGGCCGTCGTCGAAGACCTGCAGGAAGAGGTTGAGCACCTGCGGGTGGGCCTTCTCGATTTCGTCGAGCAGAACGATCGCGTGACCGAGACGCGAGACGGGGCCCGTGAGCGCGCCCTCCTCGCCGTAGCCGACGTAGCCGGGCGGCGCGCCGATGATGCGTGAGACGGAGTGCGGCTCCATGTACTCGGACATGTCAAGTCGGATGAGTCGGCTCTCGTCGTCGTAGAGCGCTGTCGCGAGGGCGCGGGCCATCTCGGTTTTGCCGACGCCCGACGGGCCGATCGACAGGAAGACACCGTCGGGGCGTTCGGGCTTGCGGTCGAGCTTGAGCTTCGCGAGACGCACGCGACGCGCCATGGCTTCGGCGGCCGCGTGCTGTCCCAGAACGCGCTCGCTGAGCACGCGTTCGAGCGACGCGAGGCGACGGCGATCGAAGTCGGACGCGGTCGTGCTCTCGGAGTCTTTCAGCGACTGTGTCACGTGCTCAGCCGTGACCTCGTCAACCATCCGCGCCCGCGCAAGCGAGCAGGCCTCGTCAAGGATGCGGATCGACGCGCCCGGCGGCACGTACTCGCGCGATTCGAGTGACGCCGTGGTGGCAGCCTCGAGGGCCTCGTCGGTGATCGTGACGTCGAAGTGCTTCTCGAGCCGACTGCGCAACTCGCCGAGCACGGCCAGCACGTCGTCGCGTTCGAGCACCGGCAGCTGCTTGATCGACATCTCCGTGGAGAAGAACGGGTCGCCGCGGAACGATGCTTCGTACGGCTCGCGATCCACCGTCACGATGGCGCGCAGCGTGTTCTTCTTGAGGTGGAACTTCACCGTGTCGATCACATCGGTGAGCATCGGCGCGCCCTGCTTCGCGACGAGCATGTGCAGGTCGTCGATCACGAGGACGCCGTGTCGGTCGTTGGCGATGTGCCCGAAGACCTGGTCGAGGATGTTGTGGATGTCCTGGCCCTGGTGGCCCTGGGCCACGAGGTCGAGCAGCTTGAGCTGGTAGAAGCGAAAGCCCGTCAGTGCCGGGAGTTCACCGTCTGCGGCGGCGCGCGCGAGGCCGCGCACGAAGGCCGTCTTCCCCGAGCCCGAGTCGCCGACGAGCATCACGGACGGCTGGCGGAAGCGCAGCAAGATGCGCGCGACCTGGTCGAGCATGTCCTTGCGGCCGACGAGCTTGGGGTCATCGGCGGTGTCGGCGAGGAGATCGCGGATCAGCGGCGGATCGGGGTCGCGCTTCTCGGTCGGCGAGGCCGTGGGCCAAAGGCCGGCGCGGCTCGCCTGCTGCAGGCGTCCGTCGCGCGCCTCGGGTGACACGGATGCGGCCGTGGCGATGTCTTCGGACACGATCGTCTTGCGCCCGCCGGACGACTGGTCGAGCACGAGCGTGTCGGGCAGCACGATCTCGGGCTCGTCCTTCTGCGACTTCTGTACGGCGCGGTGAATGCGCTCGTTGTCGCTGAGCATGACGTCGAGCATGACGATCTCGGGATCCTCGCCGTCGCGCAACCGACCGAGCACGTCGACGAGCGCCACCGAGAACCAGACCTTGTCGTCCATGTGCCGGAAGTGGTCGCGGTCGTCATACATCGCATCGAGCAACAGCTCGCGGAAGCCGCCCAAGCTCGGCACGACGCGCCCCATCGTCGCGATGCCGTTCTCGGCGCCGACCACCATGAGATGCTCGACGTCGCAGACGTTCTGGTCGAGACGCTGCGCGAGCGCCTGCACGGCATCGATCACCTCCTGCACCTCGGGCGGGTGCGCGGCCGGGTCGACGTCTTCGAGCGCGATCAGATCCGACGCATGGCGTTCAGCCATCGTGTTGACTCCAGGTATGACCACCGAACTCGGCGATCAACGCCGGCACGAGGTGGTCGGCATGGTGCGCGACGGACGCGAGCGTGGCACGAAAGGCCTCGCGATCGAGCGATTCGCCGAGCAGGTTGTGTTCGATGTAGATCGTGTCTTCGAGCAGATAGTACTTGCCGAAGATCGTGGTGTTGTTGAGTTCGCTCAACCGTTCATAGAGCGCGGGTGACGGCTTGACGTCGATGACGATCGGCGCGAGCACGCGCAGCAACGTGCGCTGGGTCGTCCAGTCGATGGGGTGGATGGCGACGCGCGTCTGCTGGTACGCGACCTCGTAGCGGTCGTCGACCGTCCGAAACTCCTCGACGTCCTTCTCGAGGAACCGTTGGACCTTCTCGCGAAGGATCAGCAGCTCACGGCTGGGGGTTGTCGCCTGCACTCGTCTGGGCTCTCCGTGGGACGCGGCATTGTAGCAGCCACGCGCCGGACGCGAACCGTCACGACCGCGCGACGTACTCCTTGCGCAGCTTGCCCCAGCCGGTGCGCCCGAAGCGCGCGATGCGCGGCAGGCCAACGAGTGGATACCACAAGTAGTCGTGGTAGATGTTGCTCGCGAGCGGAGCCCAGCCGAAGAGCGGCCCGTGGAGCAAGACGGGCTCGAGCCAACGCAGCGGGCCCTTGCGGATCCACTGGTCGCCGAGGATGACGAGGCTGCGTGACGACGCGAAGGGCGTGGTCGGCGGGTCGATCTTCTCGCCGATGACGTCGATGTGCGCGAGGTCGGCGCAGCCCACGCCACGTTCGTGCGCCATGCGGAGGTAGGGGATCGTGAGCGGGTCGATTCCCATGAGTGCCGCGCCGACGGCGTCGACGGCCACGGGATCGGCGCCGGCGACGAGGCGGTTGCGCTCGCGCGGGACCATCGTGCGCGGCCCGGCCCCGTCGCCGGCCACCGACCCGTCGACGACGCTGAACTGCGCGGGGTGCAGCTGCGTCTGCATGATCACGAGCTCGACGAGCACCTCGTGGATGTGCTTGTGGCAGTGGTGGCGTTCTTCGCGCAGCAGCCCTCCGAACGCATTCTTCACGGCGCCCGTCGTCATCGTATGACCGTGCGTTTTCAGCGTCGGCAGGTGGACAACCTGCTTGCCCTCGAACATCACCGGCACGCGGATGCCGTCGGGGAAGATGCGCGGCAACACCTCGAGCCCGTCGAACTCACGCGGCGCCCAATCCACCTCCGTGAGCGCCTGGAACTCGAGCCCGTGCGCGCGTATCACCGGGCCCCAGAGGTTCTTCTCGACGCCCTTGTGCGGATCCGTGACAACCGTCGCATTCTCGACCGCCAGCAGCTTCTCGGACGCAAACCCCTGCGCCTTCAACGCCGCGATCACGCCGTCGACCTGCCACGGCCAACTCGAGCAGGCCGGGAAGAAGCGCGTCCACGAGAGGTTGAGTTTCAGCAGCGTGTCGATCGACGTGTCGAGCACCTCGCCGGCGCCGCCGAGCTCCATGACACGCGCGGTGTCGCTGAGCACGGTGGCCGGCGTTGTGTGGACGAGCGCGACGCGCGTGGTCATCGTCAGCGCGCGTCGAAGGCGCGGTGCAGGTCTTCTTCGGCGGCCGTGTAGGCGCGGCCGACGGCGTTCCAGTCGACGCGCTGGATGTTCAGCGCGCCGACGTCGAGCACGTGGTCGGGGCGCGGCACGCCGGTGCGAACGGGAATCTGCGCCGACAACCCGTGGGCCAGGGACTCCTCGACGTCACGGCTCAGCACATAGTCGATGAAGCGCTTGGCGGGCTCCTCGTTCGTCGTGCCGGCCACGAGCGAGATCGTGTTCGGGATGAGGATCAGGCCCGGTTCGTCGGCGCCCTGGTCGGGCAGGATCTGCACGACGGGGAAACCTTCGTCGATCGCGACCTTCGCGTCGTCGGTGTCGGTCCAGCCGAACGAGAGCGAGCCCTCGCGGACGAGGCGCATGAGGTGCGCGTTGCCGGGGCCGAAGCGGACTTCGTTGTCGCGCAGCGCCTCGAAGAGCGCCAGCGTCTCGTCGAGACCGTCGCGTTCGATGAGCAGCGCCGCGTGAGCGGCCGTCGTGCCCGTGAGCGGCTTGGCCATGCCGGCGATGCCCTTGTGCGCGGGCAGCAGGAAGTCGGCCATCGAACGCGGCCAGCTCGCCTCATCGGGCATCAGCTCGGTGTTGACGATCAGCACGCGCGCCCGGGCACCAAACCCGGTCCAGCGTCCGTCCGGGTCCTTCCATTGGTCGTCGATATCGGCCGCGACGGGCGAAGTGTACGGCGCGAGCAGCCCGGCCTCGCTGAGCAGCACGGTCTGCACGACTTCGTTGTTCCAGAAGACGTCACACAGCGGGTTGTTCGACTCCTCCTGGATGCGCGTGCGCAGGCCGAGCGACTTGTTCGCCTCGATGTCGTAATGCGCGCTGACGACGAGCCCCGTCTCTTTCTCGAAGGCGCGCACGATCGGCTCCGAGTGGGCGCGGTCGAGGGCGATGTAGACCACGAGGTCGGCGGGCTGTCCGCCGCAGGCGCCGAGCAGGGCGAGAGCGGCAAGGGCGGTGAATCGGAGAAGGGTCATCGTGTGTTTCCGGGGTCGCGAGTGCGCAGTGTCGTGGATCGGCGCGGCGAAGTCAGGCGTGGGCCTCGAGGATGCGGACGATCTCGTCGTAGCGTTTCCGTTCAACGGAAGCGGAGCGCGAAGCGGACGTGTCGGACATGTGGCGCCGGGCGACGTCGAGTGGCGTTTCTCCATTCGTCGTGGTGAGCGAGGGGTCGGCGCCGAGTTCGAGGAGCGTCTCGACGAACGACGAGGCATCGCAGGTGAAGAGCAACTCGGCGGCGACGTGCAGCGGCGTGCGGCGGTGTTCGCCGGCGCGCTCGTTGGGATCGGCGCCGCGCTCGATGAGCACGCGCGCGACCTCGGCGTGTCCGCACTGCGCGGCGCAGAAGAGCTCTTGGTCGTCGAGCCGCGCGCCGGCGTCGAGCAGGACGCGCGCGGCGTCGGGCTGATTGCCGAAGCTCGCCCAGCCGAGCGGGCTCAATCCCGTCGTGTGGTCGTTCGCGCGGTGTGCATCCTCTTCGAGCCGCGCGCGCAGTTCAGCGAGGTCGCCACGCAGCCCCGCGGCACAGACGTCCTGGTGTGCCCCGCGCTCGAGCAGTCGCCGCTCGATCGCGTCGCGCCCGCATTCGAGCGCATCGTGCAGCGCCGTGCGTCCTTCGTCGTTGCGCGCGTCGATCTCGGCGCCAGCGTCGAGCAGCATGTCGACGGCTTCGACCGAAGACGCGTCGCAGGCCGCGTGCAACGTCGAGTACCGACGCGTCCGACGCGGTGCGATCGCGGGCGGGGCGCAGGAGGTCGCGAGCTCGGGCTGCTCGTCGAGCAGGGCTCGAAGAGTGTCGACGTCACGGGCGGCAATGGCTTCGAAGAGGCGCTGCGAGGACATGCGGAGGATTGTCGCAAACCCCGCCGGCGGAGGCGGCGCTCAATCGTGGGGGCCTCCCCTGCCGCCGAGTGGCGGTTCGCCGACGCCGTTCAGTCGAGCAGGAGCTGGCCACGGAGCTCGCCGCCATCGAACTCGCGCGGCGCCTGCGACCGCAACGCTCGTTCGTCGACAGCACGGCCCGCGGAGCGCCTTGGCAGCCTGTTGAAGAACTGCTCCGAGTGCGAGGCGCGCTCGGGTGCGTGCGGCGCGCCGGAAGAGCTTTTCAACGGGCTGTTGGCCCGGGTTATCAAGGACGATGGTCGCGAGGTTGCAGCTGGGCCTTGCTGGCAAGGCGAAGCGAGGTTCTTGACCGGAGGCGGCCTGCTTGGCGTTGAGGATCAGAGACGTCGCTTCAACGTAGGACTCAGATGCGACCGCAGCAGATCATCCGGAGGCCGACACGCGCACGTCGTTACTCGCCCTCGCCGTAGCTGAAGACATCGTTGAGCGTCACACCGAAGACGGCGGCGATCTGGAAGGCGGCTTCGAGCGTGGGGGAGTACTTGCCGCCCTCGATGGCGTTGACCGTCTGACGCGTGACGCCGATGGCGTCGGCGAGGGCCTTCTGCGTCATCTCGCCGTGCTGGAAGCGCAGCTCGCGAATGCGGTTGCGGACGCGCGTCTTGTCGCGGGGCACGATCAGACTCCGCGGCGGTAGGCGACGAGCTGCAGCGCTGTCTTGACGACCTCGGAGAGCACGAGCGAGCCGAGCAGGATGTGCGCGACGAGGACGTTGTTCACCATGAGGACCATGGCCGCGAGGGCGGCGAGGACGCCGACTGCCAAGATCCAACCCGTGCGGGCCTCGGCGCGTTGGGCGATGAGGCGGTCGCGCTCGTCGCTGCGGTCGATGTCGTGCTCGCCGGTCGCGATCCCGGTCACGATGGCCGTCACGATGTGCGCGGCAACCATGAAGACGACGAGGCCCATCACCGTGATCGTGAAGAGCGGTGCGTAGGCCGGAAGCTCGTCGATCCCGGCGGCCCACATCTGCTGGGCCGCCACGGCGTAGGCGCCATAGCCCACCAACATTCCGATCAGCGTGATCCAGGCCGTTTTCTCTTCGTAAGAGACATCCATTGCTCGCCCCGCGGTGTCAAATATGTTGGACATGTCGTCGAAAATACACGACTTCGACGGGGTGTCAACTATTCTTGACACGAAAGCGCAGGTCGTCACGAATCAGCCGTGTCTGAGCCTCATCGACGTCTGCGGCGATGCGTCCGAGGCATGGCCCAACCCGTCGTCGAAGGTCGCCCTCCGCACCGGACGTGCTCCATCGTCGATCCGACTCAGGGCGTGATCGCCATGATGCCGTTGGTCGCCGAGAAGCCCGCGATGGCGCCGGCGTCGGGTGTCCAGACTTGGAAGAACAGCTCGAGTCCGCTCGGCACGGCTGCGGGCCAGGGTGACGTGAGGTTGATCGACCCTGCACCCGTCGGTAGCCCCGAGATGAGGATGTCCGGGTTGGGGTAGAGGATGCCGTTCTTGAAGGGCGCAGCGAGTTCGCTGAAGCCGATCACGAGCGTGCCCGACGCGGCCGGCACGACGTCGGTGACCGTCAGCGTCACGTCCGTGCCCGCCTCGAGCGTTCCGAGGCCGTTGAGGATCGGCACGCCGTTGCTCCCGAGCAGCCCTGAGCCGACGTCCGACCAGGCGAGGTACGGAACGAGCTTGAAGGTCTCGTCGCCGTAGTAGTCGAGGATGTACAGCTCGCCGTCGTTGTCGGTGCCGAAGCCCGTCGGCAGGCTCGGATAGAAGCCCATGCCCGACTGCTGCATCATCGCGGTGTGCTGGACGAGGTCCGTCAGTGCGCCGTTCACGATCTGGAACGACCAGTACTTCGAGGTGCAGTGGTCGCCGAAGAAGTAGCGCCCATACAACGACGGGATCGCCGAGCCGCGGTAGACGTGGCCGCCCATCACGGCACAGCCCCAGTCGGCCGAGTGGGGGTAGGCCAGAACCGGGTCGGTCAGCGAGAGATCGAAGCACGTGCAGCCCGACAGGCCCGAGCAGATGTCGCCCTCCATGCAGCGCCAACCGAAGTTCACGGGCGCCGGCGTCGTGCTGGCGACGTAGTTGACCTCTTCGCGCGTGCTCTGCCCGACGTCGGCGATGAACATGTCGCCCGTCAGCGGGTCGATGCTGAAGCGGTACGGGTTGCGCAGGCCGTAGTGCCAGATCTCGTCGAGACCGTTCGGGTTGCCGACGAACGGGTTGTCGGCCGGAACGTGCGGGAAGGGCGCGTCGACGTCGAAGCGCAGGATCTTGCCGCGCGGGTCGAGCAGGTTCTGCGCGCGGTTGTCGGGGTCGCCCGACGATCCGCCGTCACCGATGCTGAAGTACAGCATGCCGTCGGGGCCGAACTGCAGTGCGCCGGCCTTGTGCCCGGTGTGCGTCTGCGGCAGCGGGCCGAAGATGTCGACGCGCGAGCCGGGATCGGCAACGTCGGGGTTCGTCGCCGACACCGTGAACTGTGCGACGACGGAGTCGCCTTGCGGCGTGTCGGCCGTGAACGAGACGTAGAACTTCCCGTTCGTCATGTAGTCGGGGTGAAACGCCAAGCCGAGCAGTCCGCCTTCGCCGGCCTTGTTGATGTCGGCGGTGATGTCGAGGAAGTTCTGCGACAGCACGGCACCGTTCTTGATGATCTTCACGCGTCCGGGATTGCTCGCGACGAACAGCCGATCATTGTCGCCGACGGGCTGTGCGAGCTGTACGGGCTCGGTGATCTGACGCGTCACACGCATGGCCGAGAAGACCTGCGCGCCCGTGTCGGGCGTGGCGGCGAACGCAACGGCGAGAGCTACGAGTGCGGAGAGAGACAGCGAACGCATGGGCGGATTCCAAGGTGCATGGACGAGCTGCATGATGCGAGTGCGCAACCCGTGCGCACCCTTTCCGCCCCTGAGGTTAACCTGGATTATTCACGGACGATCTGCTGCGGTTGCATCTGAATCCCTCCCGGCAGCGTTGAAGCACGGTTCCTGATCCTCAACGGCCAATACAGGCCGCCTCCGTTCAGCGCCCTCGTTGCGCCTTGCCGAAGCTGCACGGAAACGAGACAGCGTGCTCAGCGATCGTCCATCTCGGCTTGGCGCATCGGCATCAGATCGATCAGCGCGAAGATCACGTTGAGGTCCGTCGCGCGCGCGTAGCGCTCCTTGACGCCGCCGTCCTTGCCGACGAGAACGCCGCCGAAGTGCGCGCTGTCCAAGTCCATCACGAGACGCAGTTCCTCGACGGCCTCGACAGAGAGCTCCTGCTCGCCGAAGCGACCATCGGCGGGGCCGACCAACCAGGCCACGGTGATGTCGCGTTCCTCGACTTCGAGCGCACGCATGGCGATCCGGTCGCGCATGAGCTCGAGGTCGGCGTTGCGTTCGGGCGCCGAGAAGATCAGCAGACGTTCGGCGTCGTGCGCGGCATCGAGGCGGTCGTGGACGTTGAGGATCACGGGCAGCGCGGTCGCGGGCGGCGTCGTGTCGCTTGAAGACGGTGAGCACGCGCCGAGGGCGACGAGCGCCGCGAGAGCGAGGTGTCGGATCACTTGTCGCCGCCTTCGAGATGTTCGGCGATGCGCGTGACGAGATCGCCAGCGAGGTCGTTCGGCACAGGGATCGCGAGGTTGTACTGCGTGATGTACCAACGGTCTGCAATGAGCACGAGCGCGCCGCTACCGCGCGTCTCGCCGTACTTGTCATTGTGGAGCCGTTCGTCGAACCAGGCCGTGCGGCGATCGGCGGAGAGGCCGACGTGTCGCTCGGTTGCCGTGTAGCTCCAGCCCGTGCCCTCCGAGAAGAACGGTTCGGCATAGGCGCGGAACTGTGCGGGCGACCAGCGCTCCGTGGCGTCGGTTCCGAGGAAGACGGCGTCGGACGAGAAGTGCCCGAAGTAGCGCTCGGTGTCGGCAGCCGCGGCCGCGTCGTGGAAATCGTCGAGCACGGCGCCGATCGTGGCGACGGCCTCCACGCGGGCGCGCTCGCGTGAGTCGAAGAGGTCGAGCTGGGCGGCGAGGACCGCGCCCGTGAGCGACGGCGGCGTGTGACCTTCGTCAGCGAAGACGCGGAACGTCGCGACGTCGGCGCCCGCGACTTCGAGCGCGTCGCGCGCGGCCGTCATCCGGTCGAGCCAGTTGCCGTCGGCGC
Organism: Planctomycetota bacterium; assembly: GCA_029259745.1. Taxonomy (GTDB): domain Bacteria; phylum Planctomycetota; class B15-G4; order B15-G4; family B15-G4; genus OFTM221. The sequence goes on along the minus strand of JAJDEO010000063.1, from coordinate 115,385 downwards.
CCCCGACGAACATCGCGACGGGGAGGTTGGCGAGGTGCTGGGCGCGGGCGAGATCGTCGGGCTCGGGGAAGCCGGGCAGCACGGTCACGGACGCGAGTCGCGGGGCGTGGTCGAACGCCACGCGGAACGCCGAGCGTCCACCGTTCGACGGACCGGCCACGTGAACTCGTCCGACGCCGGGCATGGTCGCCTCGATCTCGTCGAGCAGCGGTCCGATCGCCGCGGCGCCGGCGTCGAAGAAGTAGCCCTCGTCCGGCGCCTCGGGACAGACGACGATCCAACCGGACTCCGCGACGGTTTGCCAGTAGAGCTCGGTGCTCCGGTCGACCATCGCGCGGTCCTGGGAGCCGGGCGGGAACGCGAGCAGCACCGAGCGCGGCGCGTCGGCGTCACCCACGGGTCGGATCACGGAGTAGCGGACATCGCTCGCGCCCTCGCGCGTCAGCGTGTGCCACGTCGTGTCGGTTGCGGGGGTGGGCATGACGAACGCGACGACGGAAAGCGCCGCGCCGATGAGAGCGGGAGTGACCATGCGTGGGACTCCAAGGAAGACCGTCGGTCACGATAGCAGGGTGCGACGGGATCTCGCGGGCGTTGACGCCGGCACCGAGTCGCCACTGCACGCACGGCTCTGCACGCACGGCTCGGTGCGCTGCTCTCCGGTTCGGGCGAGGTCGGTGAGCGAGGCGCGCAGCGTCTTGCCCGTCCGGCGTCTCAGCGTTGCGCGTGGAACGTGTCGTTTCGGCGGTTCCACGGTCGCGACACGAGGCGCGGGCCGGGAGAGGCGTCGAATCACCGTGCAACCGCGAAGTCCGTCGCGGCATCTCACCCGATGGGGCACCATGACAGGATCGTCACACCTCTCGTGTGCGGTGCGCTCACAGAGTGCCGCTTCCGAGATCTCGGAAGCCCGGAGACCACCCTATGTCGACCCCCACCGATGCATCCTCGAGCGTGCCCCCGCGTCGCAAGCGTCGCTGGCTCACGATCCTCGTGGTGCTCGTCGTCGTTCTCGTTGGTGTCCTCGCGGTCGCCCCGACCGTGCTCTCACCCTTTGTTCGCGACAAGATAGTCAGCGAGCTGTCGCAGCGCACGGGCGGCAAGGCGCAGCTCGCCGAGCTCGACCTCGGCTGGCGCAAGACGAACGTCGCGGGTTTGTCGCTGGCCGACGACGCCGGTCGTCCCGTGTTCGACGTCCGTCAGGTCGCGGCGAGTTACAGCCTGCTTGCGCTCCTCACGGGCGGTGTCGAGGCGAGTCTCGTTGCCCAGGGTGTCGACGTGCACCTGCGGCGCGAGGGCGAGACCTGGAACCTGCAGAAGATCGTCGAGAAGCTCGGGCAGGGTTCGAGCGACGACAGTGACTCATCGTCGGGGTCGGACAGTAAAGACGGCAGCTTGCCGTCGGTCGTGGCCGATGTCCGCGTCAAAGATACGAACCTCATCGTGCACGCGCCGAACTCGAACGACACGACCGAGATCCGCGACGTCGCGTTCCACCTTGCCCTCGGCGGGCTCGACCGCTCCTCGCCGTTCGACGTCTCGTTGCTCGTTTCCGGTCCCGGCCAACGCAACGGTGCGCGCCTGACCGCCGACGGCCACGTCACGGCCCGCGGCGCGAATGGCGACCCATCGGCCTTCGTCACGTTCGATCTCGAGCCGCTCTCGCTCACGACCTTTGGCCCGGTGCTTGCCGCGCTCGGGCTGGAGACGGCCACGCCGGAAGGCTCGCTGACCGGTGAGGGCACGTGGGACTGGAAGGGCGGCTTGGCATTGGATGGGCGCTCGTCCCTCACGATGCGCGATGCCCGGATGGTGATCGAGGGCAAGACGCTCGAACTCGCGCAGGCGTCGCTGACGGCCTCGGCCGCGCTCGACGACGCGGGCTCGGGCACGCAGACGCTGCGCATCGAGGCCGGCGACTTGCTCGACGTGGATCTCGACGGAACCTACGACGCCGCGGCGGGTTCGCTCGTCGGCGCAGCCCAGGCCAGCGGCGCGCTCGCGGAGGCCTTCAAGACCGCCGCGCCGTGGATCACGTTGAAGGACGGCGTGTCCGTTGCCGGGCGTTGGGCCGTGGATGGCAACTGGAACGTGACGGGCATCGCAAGCGGCGGGACCGTCGACGCGTTGACCGCGAACATCACGGCCGACCTCAGCGACCTCGCCGCGCGCTCGGCCGAGGGAGCACCGATCGATCTCGGCGAGCTGACGTCCGTGCACCTCGACATCGCAGCCGACGCACGCGCGGCGTTGAGCGAGCTGGACGTCTCCAGGCTCGTCGTGAAGGCCGGCCCGCTCGACGTCGACGGCACGCTGTCGGTGGCTGGGCTGAAGTCGAACGCGCCCAAGCTGCGCAACTCGAACGTCACGTACGCGGCCGACTTGGGGCGCCTCACGGAGCTCGTCGGTCGGGTCGTCGATCTGGGAACGCTGTCGCTCAGCGGAGTGCTCGATGGATCGCTCGTGGCGAAGGGCGATGCCGACCAGGTCGCCGTCGAGTCGACGACGAAGCTCGTGGGCTTTGCGGCGTCGGGGCTCGGTGATGCTTCGGCAGCGCGCAGCCTCGGGCCGTTCGACGTCGATGCCCGGCAGGTCGCGACGATCGATCCGGCCGGGGCGATCGACGTGTCGTCCTTCTCCGTGACGACGCCCTTCGCCACGATCGGCGGCCGCGCACGCGTCACGCCCGCCGACGACGCCGAGGCCTTGCCCGACGCGACGCTGCGGGTCGACTACACGCTGCGCCCGACGGAGCTTCAACGACATCTCGGGAGCTGGCTGCCCGTGTCGCTCGACGATCCGGCGCGGACGCCGATCACGGGCGACCTCGACGTCACGACGAGTGGGCGGGTCGTGAACGCCAAGGGCACGTTCGCGCGCCCCGAGCAGCTCGCGATCACACTGCCGCCGAGCGACGACGGCCTCACCCCGGCGCGCACGATCCGAACCTCGAACATCCGCGGCGATTACACGATCGCCGCGGACACGTCGGGCGCCGCGCCTGTCGTGACCATCACGAAGTTCGACCTCGCGTCGTCGACGGGCTCGCTGAGCGTGAAGGGCAAGGTGGCGCTTCCGCTGCCCGATGCCACGACGCCCCTGCGCTCGGCCGACCTCGACATCACGCTCGGCTCGTCGCTCGCGAATCTCTGGAGTGATCTCGCCGACATCGTCGCAGCGTCGGGCGGAACTGCCGCCGGCCAAGGCTCGTGGAAGGTGCGCGCGACGACGACCGACGGTGCCCAGTGGAAGGTGACCGGTGACGGCGGAGTCGACGCCCTCGCGCTGACGCTTCCCATCAATGCCGACGACGTCAGCAAGCCGCAGCAGATCTCGATCGCCCCCGGCCGGACTGACACGACCTGGGACGTCGGTGTGAACACGGACACCATGGCCGTCGACATCACGTCGCTGGCGGGTGGCTGGAACGGGCTACGTTTCGACGCACGCGGGGCGCTCCGCTCGCTCGCTTCACTCGGCGATCCCAGCGCGACGACGCCGGCGCGCATCGAGTCGCTTCAGGCGACGGTCCGCTATGTCCCCGACCGGCTGCAGCAGTGGTTTGGCGTGCTGCTCCCCGTCACGCTCAGCGGCGCCGACATGCAGACGACGACGCTCACGGTCAGCGGTCCGCTGCGTCTCGTCGAAGGCGACCCGCTCGCGACGCTCGCCGATCTTTCCGTGGACGCCGACATCGGCCTCGGCCGCGCGAGCTTGCCGCTGGTGGACGTCGGCGGTTCGCTCACGGCCGACATCGTCGACGGCGCGCTCGCGCTCGGCAGTGATGTCGACGTCAACGGCGGCAAGGCATCGCTGACGCTGAATGGTCCGCTGCGCGACGTCATCGCATCGGTGGCAGGCGGGTCCCCGAACAAAGCCACGACGATCTCGCTGAACTGGAACGATGTCGGCGCCGACGCGAAGCTCGGTGCGGCGCTCGACAACGTGCACCCGCTGCTCGCATCGCTCGATCCGCAAGCCGGCAACACGGGCTTCGCGTCGCGGCTCACGGGCAAGATCGATCTCTCCTACGCGGGCGCCTTGCTGCCCGACGCCCTCGCCGGTGGCATCGACTTCGCAGCCTTCTCCGGCGACGGCCGCATCGCGCTCGGCGACACGCTGCTCGCCGCCTCGCCGCTGCTCGCCGACATGCTCACGAATCTCGGCGGCACAGGCGATCGCCGCTTCGAGATCGCGCCGCTCGAGTTCTCGCTCGCCAACGGCACGCTGCGCTACGACAAGCCGTGGAGTTGGAACATGGGCGGCGTCGAGACGTCGTTCACGGGCGCCGTCAACCTCGACCAGTCGATCGACATGCGCTGGAGCTTGCCGATCACGAAGGCCCTCGCCGACCGTCACTCGTTCCTCGCGCGGCTCCAGGGTGAGTCGATCACGATCCCCCTCGTCGGCTCGCTGACGGCGCCGCGTCTCGCCTGGGACGGTGTCTTGTCGGAGCTCGCCGATCGCGCCGTGAAGCGCGAGTTCGAGGGACGCATCGACGACGCACTTCCCGGCCTGGACATCCCAGGGCTTGGCGGCCTGACCGGCGGCAGCGACAAGCCCGGCCGCGAAGACCCGAAGGACCTCCTCGCCGAGGCGGACCGACTCTGGGACGCCGGTGACACCGAAGAGGCGCGGAAGATCTACGAGCGCCTCGAGGACGACTTCAAGTACAGCCTCGTCGTGCTCGCGAACAAGGACCGCATCGAGGATCGCGCCGAGAAGCCCAAGAAGAAGAAGCTGAAGTTGGACATCGAAGAGGATGACGACGGCGACGAACCCGAGAAGAAGAAGAAAAAGAAGAAGGACAAGAAGGGCGGCTGATCGAGCGTGGACCGCGGAGGTCGCCGTGGTCTATGAATGAAGGAGTCCGAGCGGCGTCTTGAACAGCTGCTCCTCCTTCTCGACCGCGTGACACCATGTCTCTCCAGAGCATCGATCCAGCCAACGGTGACGTCGTCGCCTCGTACGAAGCCGCGTCACTCGACGATGCGCGCAAGGTGCTGGCCGACGTCCACTCGTGTTTCGCCTCATGGCGCATGACGACGGGCTCCGAGCGTTCGACGCGCCTGCTCGCGCTGGCGTCGATCTTGCGTGAGCGCGTCGAGAACTATGCCGATCTCATGGCGAGGGAGATGGGCAAGACGCTGCGCGAGGGGCGCGCCGAGATCGAGAAGTGCGCGACGACGTGCGAGTTCTACGCCGAGCACGGTGCGGCGATGCTGGCTCGCGATCCCGTTCACACGGACTTCGAGCGCAGCTTCGTCAGCTTCGAACCGTTGGGCGTCGTGCTCGGGATCATGCCGTGGAACTTTCCGTTCTGGCAGGTGATCCGCTACGCGGTGCCAACTCTGACGGCGGGCAACACCACGCTCGTGAAGCCTGCGCCGAACGTTTGCGGCTGCGCGCAGGCGCTCGAACGAGCCTTCGCCGATGCCGGCTTCCCGCGCGGTGCACTGCGCGTCGTGTTGGTGGCGGACGACGAGATCACCGGGCAGCTCATCGATGACGTGCGCGTCGCGGCGGTCACCCTCACGGGCAGCACGCGTGCGGGGCGCATCGTGGCGGCACGCGCCGGTGCGGCACTCAAGAAGACGGTGCTCGAACTCGGTGGCTCGGATCCCTATGTCATCTTGGACGACGCCGACCTCGACGTCGCGGTGTCGGCCTGCGTGACGGCGCGCCTCATGAATGCCGGGCAGTCGTGCATCGGCGCCAAGCGCTTCATCGTGACGCCGTTCTTGCGTGACGAGTTCGAGCGGCGCTTCACGATGCACATGGCACACCGCGTCGTCGCCGCGCCGCAGCGCGAGGACGCCGACGTGGGCCCGCTCGCGCGGATGGACCTTCGTGACACGTTGCACAAGCAGGTCGTCGACAGCGTGGCGAAGGGTGCGCGGCTCCTGACGGGCGGCGAGTGTCCGTCGAGCGGCGGCGCTTTCTATCCGCCCACGGTGCTGACGGACGTCGGCCCGGGGATGCCTGCATACGACGAAGAGCTCTTCGGTCCGGTCGCGGCGATCATTCCTGCCGACGACGAGTACGACGCGATTCGCATCGCGAACGACACGGTCTACGGGCTCGGCGCGGCGATCTTCACGAACGACATCGCGCGGGGCGAGCGGCTTGCCGTCCAGCAGATCCAAGCCGGGGCCGTCTTCATCAACGACCACGTGCGCTCCGACCCGCGCATGCCCTTCGGCGGCATCAAGTCGTCGGGCTACGGGCGTGAGCTCGGTTCACTCGGCATCCACGAGTTCGTCAACGCCAAGACGATCTGCCTGACGGTGGTGTAGCGAGTGGAGCCTTCGACCGACGCACTCGTGGGAAAGCGCATCCTCGTCGGATCGACGTTCGTGACCGACGACGGATCCGTTGCCAGGCGCGTGGAGTTGCATGGCGTGATCTCGAAGCCGCCGGCCGACGGCACGCTCTGCTTCGAGCGCGCCGACGGTGGAGGGGAGTTCACGATTCCGTACGACGGTCAGCTCGCGAAGGCCGACCCGCGCGCCACCTACACCTTGAAGACGACGGGTGAGGCCGTCACGGGTGTCGACCACATCGCGACGTTCGAAATCCACGAGCCAGACGAAGAGGCGTAAGGCTCGAGGTCACGGCGACTCCAACGGGGAAACTTTCCTCGGAGATTCCCGATGTCCCGATCCACCCTTCCCCTCATGCTCGGTCTGGTGCTGGTCACGGCTGGCTGTGCGGCGAGCTATGACGACGCCGCGAGTTACGACGTCGCGGCACCGCTCCGCGTGGCGGCCCAGCCGAGTCGCGCCTACCTCGACGCGCACAACGTTCCTTCGCACGGCGTGGCCCTCGAGGGCTACTGCCCGGTGGCATACTTCGCCGTGAACAAGCCGGTGCGCGGTGTGCCCGAGCATGCCTCGAACCATGCCGGCATCACGTACTACTTCGTCTCGGCAGATGCGAAGGCCGCCTTCGATGCCGACCCCGAGAAGTACGTGCCCGCCTACGGTGGCTGGTGTGCCTTCGGCATGGCCGTGGAGGACAAGTTTCCCGTCGATCCGACGAACTTCGAGATCGTCGACGGTCGACTGATGCTCTTCCTGCGCAACCCTGGCATCGACGCGCGCGAGCTGTGGAATGATGGAGACGTGAAGGCGCTGACGACGAAGGCCGACGCACACTGGCGCTCGGTGCAGGGCTGACCGTCCCACGCCAATTGTTCGACGGGAGGCGAGCGAGTGATCGTCCTGCACATCGCAGAACTCGAAGGAACCCCTCGGTTGCGTCGCGCAGCCGGGGGGTGGTTCCCATGACGGGCAACGTCCTCGATCCGCGCGAGAACGACGAGTGGCTCGCCGCGTTGCGGGGCTCGGACGCGCGCGCCGCCGATGAGCTCCGGGGCTACCTCGTCCGCGTTCTCGCCAAGACGTTCGCGAAGAACGGTGACGTCGACGACGACGACCTGAATGACTACGTGCAAGATGCACTCGTCCGCATCCTGGCCTCGCTCGACTCCTTCCGCGGCGAGAGCGCCTTCACGACCTGGGCCACGGCGATTGCGTTGCGCGTGGCATTCACGCAGCTCCGTCGTCGACGCGCGCGCGTCGACGGCCAGCGTCGCTTCGAGGCCGTGCGTCAGCGCGCGCTCGAGCCGTTGCCAACGCGTGGCGCCGTGCCGGGTGAGGTGTCCGAGTCGCGAGCGCGTCTGTTCGCTGCGCTGCGGGATGCGATCGACGAGTCACTCACGGAGCGACAGCGCATCGCGATCACCAGCGAACTCGCCGGCATCCCGACGATCGACATTGCCGAGCGGCTCGGCACGAATCAGAATGCGCTGTACAAGCTCGTGCACGATGCGCGCAAGAAGCTCCGCGCGGCGCTGCGTCGCGCGGGGTTCACGTCCCAGGCCGTCCACGAAAGTCTGTCCGAACGATGAAACTCGACGACACAGAGTTGAAGGCGCTACTGCGGCTCGTCGATGCGACGCGCGGTCGCGAGATCGACTGCGATGAGCTCCTCGATCGCATCGGCGGATACGTCGAGAAGTTCTCGGGGTCCGTCCGCCCGCCGGGGTTCGACGACATCGTTCAGCACTTGCAGCAGTGTCCGGAGTGCTCCGAAGAGGTCGAAGCGTTGCTCGAGGTCTTGGGGTCGGAGAAGCGCGACGATGCGTAAGGTGCGCGCCGAGATCGACACGAACGGAGTGAACCCTCACTCCTTCCCGGATGTCCCGATGACTCCCCGCATCAACGCCCTCACGATCGACGCCGCTCCCGAAGCCTCTGCCGCGATCCTCTCTGCCGTCCGTGACGCGATCGGCATGGTCCCCAACCTCCACGCCACGCTCGCCCATGCGCCCGCCGCGCTCGACGCCTACGTGTCGATGGCCGACTCACTCGCCGACGGCGTGCTCGACAAGCAGCTGCGCGAAAGCATCGCGATCGCCGTTGCAGCTCGAAACGGATGTGAGTACTGCGCGTCGGCCCACACGATGCTCGGTCGAGGTGTCGGGATCGAGGGCGCCGAGCTCGAGCGTCACCTTCACGGCACGTCGCAGGACCCGAAGACGGCGACGGCGCTGGCGTTCGTCGGCGCGTTGCTCGATACGCGCGGTGATGTACCAGACGCCCAGCTCGAAGACATGCGCGACGCCGGCTTCGGCGACGCCGAGATCGCAGAGGTCGTCACGCACGTTGGTATGAACACGTTCACGAACATGTTCAACGTCTTCGCCCGCACGACGATCGACTTCCCGCGCGTCGCGCTACCCACGTCGTGACAGCCGCAGCGCTCGAGCGGCTACTGCGTGATGCAAGGGCATGCACGCTCTGCGCCGAACACCTGGAGCACGGGGTTCGCCCTGTGCTCCAGGTGTCGCGGGGTGCGCGCATCCTGATCGCCGGCCAGGCGCCGGGCCGACGCGTGCACGAGTCGGGCGTTCCCTTCGACGACCCGAGCGGCGAGCGCCTGCGCGACTGGATGGGTGTCACGCGCGAGACCTTCTACGACGCCGAACGCGTCGCGATCCTGCCGATGGGCTTTTGCTATCCGGGCACCGGCAAGTCGGGCGACCTCCCCCCGCGCCCCGAGTGTGCACCCGCCTGGCGCGACAAGCTCCTCGCTCAGATGCCCGACCTCGCGCTCACGCTCGTCATCGGTCAGTACGCGCTGGCGTGGCACCTCGACGAACGTCGCGCCACGCTCACCGACATCGTGGGCCGCTGGCGCGACTTCGGCGAGGTCGTCATACCGCTTCCGCACCCGAGCCCGCGCAACAACATCTGGATGAAGCGCAACCCGTGGTTCGCGGACGACGTCCTGCCGACGCTGCGCGCACGCGTGGAACGCGCGCTCGACTGACCCACATGGTCCATCGTCGAGCTGTTGCGACCTCGCGACGATCGTGTCGGCGACAGTGCGTTGCGTGGTTTTCCGATTGTAGATCTGCGCACGTTCTTGGCCGACCACCAATGGTGGGAAGGCGAATTGCGCGTCGTTCCGACGCAAGCGCGGCCGCTGCGTGTTTGGCACGGCATGTGCATTTCGATATCCGGCCCGAGCACGTTGCTCAGGTCGACGCGCGGAGATCGAGTACGCACTCGGCGCTCCCGTCGTCATCGCAAACTCACCAACAGCAAGGAGAGAGCAGATGAACTGGGATCGAATCGAAGGCAACTGGAAGCAGTTCAAGGGCCAGGCCAAGACACGCTGGGGCAAGCTCACCGACGATGACCTCGATGTGATCGAGGGACGCCGGGACCAGCTCGAAGGCAAGCTCCAGGAAGCCTACGGCTACGGCAAGGACAAAGCTCGCAAGGAGGCAGACGACTTCTGCCGCGCCTGCGACAGCTGACGCGCACGGGATCTCCCGCGCGTCACCACCCCCACACAACCAACTCTGACACGGACCCCACACCGATGTTCACCACCACCACAGCAGCACTCGCCCTCGGCGTGTCGGCTTTCGCCGCACCCACCGACGTCGACACCTACCCCGTCTACATCTCGAGCGAGAAGCTCCTCGACCTCACGGTCATGGACGCCAACGGAATGCGCGAAGAGATTCGCGACATCGTCGTTGACGAAAGCGGCGCCATCCACGAAGTGATCTTCGAAAGCGGCGCTGTCGGCTCGTTCGAGCAACTCCGCTGGGACGCCGACGGCAAGACCTTCCGCGCCCGGACGCCCGACGAACTCGACGCGTACCGTGCCAAGCGCAAGCAGGAGATGCACAGCTACGGCAACGCCTGGCGCATCAACGACAGCAAGCGTGGCATGCACGACAGCAAGGGCAGCAAGGATGGCGTCAAACGTCATCAGGAGCCCTGCAAGATGATGTTGTCGACGATCGTCGGCCTCGACATCCACGATGCGACGACGAACGACGAAGCCCTCGGCTCCGTTGGCGGTGCGTTCATCGATGCACGTTCTGGCAGCCTGGCGTATCTCACGACGTCGATCGGCGGCGTCCTCGGCATCGGTGCCGAGTCGAAGGTCGTCCCGCTCGACGCGGTGCAGTTCAACCGCCTCGATGACGGTGAGTTCATCCTCACGTCGAACCTCACGAAGTCGCGCCTGGAACGGGCGCCGACGCTCGGCGATGGCTCGGAAAGCCTCGACAACCCGCCGTACCGCGACAGTCTCTACTCGTACTTCGGCGTCGACCGCGCTCCATACGATCCGCGCGAGTCGACCGAAGACCGCTCGGGCATCGTGACGCTCGCGAAAGTGATCGGCGCGACGGTCGTGAAGACCGCCAACGGCGAACCTGTCGTGCAGCAAGACACCGATGACGAGGAGAACACCCGCGTGCGTGATCGCTTCGGCATGCGCCGCAAGGGTGAGAACGAGGATTCGATCGCGAACCTCGTGCTCGACCTCGAATCGGGCAACGTCAACGACGTGCTGCTCGAGTCGGGTGCGGTCGTACCGATCGCCTCGCTCAAGTGGAACGCCGAGGAAGAGTGCTTCTACCTCAACGAGTCGCAGCTCACGGACTCGTCGACGGCCGGTAGGGCCGGTGACCAGGGGCGCTTGCTGGCCTCGTCGGTTGCCGACATGACCGTGCTTGCCAACGATGGCTCGAGCGTGAGTGGGGTCGAGGACCTGTACTTCAACACGCAGGAGCGCAAGCTTGCATACGTCACCGTCGATCATGACGGCGTACGCGTGCTGCCGTGGTCGCTCATCGATGTGAAGTCGGCCAATGCGTCGAAGGAACTCACGGTCAAGCTGCCGAAGTCGGCGCTTGCGAACGCACCGGAGCTTGATGGCTCTGTCGGCGCTTCGCTGTACAGCCCCGTCTTCCGCGAACGCGTCGCCAAGATGACGACGCAGCGCTGATCGGTTGCTGAAGCAGATGGGAGCCCGCGCAGCGTGCGCGGGCTCCCGTCGCCCGGTCACAGACGATCTGCTGCGGTTGCATCTGGACCCTTGCTAGCAAGCAATGCTCTCGCATCGCCGCGCTAGTACGGCCCAGCTCAGACCGCGCAACGATCGTCCATGAACAACCCGGGCGAGACACTTGAACCCCCATTCGAAGGAGTATTGAGCGATGGCATCACCCACGAAGGTTGCGAACACCAAGAACACCACGAACGACGGGACGGCCCGTGAGCACGTCGAGAACGCTGCACATGAAGTGCGACTCGGTGCCGAGAAGGTCGTCGAGGAGGCTGTCGAAGGTGCGACAGCCCTCTACGAATCGGGACGCGAGAGCGTCATCGAACACACCGAAGCGCTCGCGAAGTCCGTCAAGAAGGAGCCGCTCAAGTCGGTGGCGGTTGCCGCTGGCATCGGTTTCTTCGTCGGACTCCTCATCAATCGACGCTGAGTCGACCACTCTCTTCGGGGGCATCGAGCAATGCATCAGTTCGGCAACGAGACGTCGCGGAGTTCCGAGCGCGCCGCCACGGGAACACCACCGGGCGCCGGGAACGCGGACGAGATCGATCTCGAGTCCCTGTGGGCCGATGTCTCGACGCGCGGTCGCCGGCTGCTGAAGAGCACGAAGAGCCTCGCGCGGATCAAGCTCGTACGGGCCAAGCTCCGCTCACGTCGCTTCGTTCGTCAGTTGATCCTCTCGGCGGCCGGCGGCGCCCTCGTGCTGGCCTCGGCGATCGTGGCGATCGTGCTCACGCTCTGGGGCCTCGCGGGGCTGATCGCATCCGTCATGACGGCGCCGCTTTGGCAAGGCGCGCTCATCACCGGCCTCGGTGTCCTGGCGTCGATCGCGATCGTTGGCTGGCTTGCCGCGCGACACCTCGCCGAGCGCACGCTCGATGCCCTCGAAGCAGAGTTCCCCGTGGAGTCGGCCGCCGTGGCAGCCGCGCCACGAGAGGTAAGATCATGAAGACGCCCGAAGAGCGCCTCGACGACATCGAGCGCGTTGTGCGCAAGCGAGCGCGTGACGACCGCGATGCACTGGTCGATCACGCCGCGGAGGTCGTACGTGTCCATCCGCGCGCGGGCGTCGCCGCCGGTGCTGCCGTTGGATGCTTGGCAGCGTGGGTGACGTCGCGCGGTGGCAGGTCGAGCGGCTCGTCGCGTTCGGGCGGCGGCGCGCTCGTCGGCGCACTACGCTTTGCGCTCACGACGGCCATCGCGGCCGCGGCGAGAAGCTCGGACGGCGACGGCACCTCACTGCCTTCCGAGTCGTGAGGACTGCTCGTCGAGGAGCTGGCGTCTATCGACGCGGGCCTCGCTCGGGTATCGAGTGAGACGGTCAACGCGTGTCCCCGTGTCTCTGTGGCAAGGCGGAACGGTGCTCCTGACCGGAGGCTGCCTGTTTCGGCCGTTGAAGATCAGAGGCGCGGTCACAACCGGTCCACACGGGCCCAGGCGCGCTCGCAGGAGCGGGTCGTGAGAAGCGTGGGTCCCGACCCTCGCAGGCAAGCCTGGACGCACGTGGACTTGACGCTCTGCTGACGTTCAGCGGCGCGGAATCGGCTCGAGCTGGACGTCGACGATGTCGACCTCGGCGCTGTCGCCGGGCGTCCATCGGATCGTGGCTTGTTCATGGTCGGGTGCGCGGATCGTGAGATCCAGCGAGCGTCCGTCGCCGGGCCGATCGGTGATGATGACGAACGCCGCCGGGCCGAGGGGTTCGGTGTCGAGTGTGACGCGCGTGCCAAGGGCGAGGTCGTCGCCATCGACGTGGACGTCGTGCAGGCGCGAGCCGTTTGAGTCGGTCACGCGCGCGACGAGCAGTGGTGAGGGTGCGAGGGTGACGGGCGCGGACGTGCTCGTTCCAGGACGGATGCGCGTCGCCTCCGTGATGCGCCCCGCGCTCGACGCGACGACCCAGAGGTCGAGCTCTCGGACGAGCCAGGCGGCAAGTACCTCACCGACGAGAATGTCGGATGTCGACGCGAGGGCCGCGAAGGGCACGCTGGCCAGGTGCTGGTCGCCGATGCGCACGACCGTTCGGTCGGCATCGATGTCGAGCGTGACCACGCCGCGCGCGTCGGTTTGCGTGTGGGGCACGAGCGTCGGCTCGAAGAACGCGCGCAGGCTGATGTCGACGGGTGGCTCGATCGTTCGCACGTGCGGCCCCGTGAGTCCCGGCGGCGGGGCTTCGAGCGGACGCGGATACTCGAGTCGCGTCTGACGAAACGCCTGCGTGCCGACGTACTGGAAGCCGGAGACGACGCGCGGGCCGCCGAGGTCGGGGCCGTCGGGGTCGTCACGCGGCAGGCCGGCCGTGACGCCTTGCCAGCTCTGCGCGAGGTTCGGATGCGCGCCGTGCTCGGTTGCGAGAAGCGTGATGTCGGCGAGCGGCAGCACGGCTCCCCGCGTGTCGACGGTCGTGACGTCGTGCCACACGTGTCCGCCGAACGCGATGACGACGTCTCGCAGGCCAGACGGCGGGATGTCGAGCGCGCGCTCGGCGACCTGGAGCGCGCCGTCGAAAACGCGAACGAGCTTCGGGCCGGCGTCGATGTCGTGGATCGTGAAGCGCCCTTGGGCGTCGGTCTCGATCCTGCCGTCTAGGGGCTCGAGGGACGTCGAGATCTGCGAGCGGACGTCGACGCTGAGCGCAGGGCGCGGCGTCCCGCCGACGGCCACGACGCGCCCCGAGAGCGTGACGCCGGCATCGATGAGATGCGACCAGCTCGTCCCCTGCTCGGCTTTGACAATGAGCGTGCTGCTGTGGAAGCGGCGCGTCCGTAGTGTTGACGGGTCGAGCCACGAGCCGGTGACGACGTGCACGCCCGGTGGGACGTGGTCGAGGCGCGCGAGGCCGTTCTCGTCCGTGGTCGCGGTGATCGGTGGGTCGATCCCTTCGATGACGAGCGCGGCGGACGCCGCCGGGCGACCGTCGCTCACACGGACGCCCACGTCGATCCGCCCCGCGCGCTCGAGCAGCACCGTGACCTCGCGCGTTTCGGCCAGGAACGGCATCGGCGCGATGGCGGCGTGCGAGACGAGCGTGTCGACCACGCGCGTCACGACGCTCCACTGCTGCTGGGGCCTCGTTGCGACGGGCAGGTCGCGCACGACCCACTCGCCGTCGTCGACCTCGCGGTCCTCGGCAATCACACCACCGTGCTCATCGACGAGCGCCATGTGCGCTGTCCTCGGCGCCAGTCCGAGCGGGTCGATCACGCGCACCGTCAGCGTCCAGCCCGTGTCGATCGCGAGGTCCACGGTACGCCTCTCGGACGACGTCGCCAGCGACCCGGCCGGGAACGAATGGCGGTACTCGACGTCCTTGTCTTCCCGCGGATGAAAGACGAGCGTCTGCGACTCCGAGGTCGCGTGGGTGACGAGGTGGTACTCGCCGTCGCGGTCCGTGAACGTCTCGAGCGGGGCGCCGTCATCGGTACTCAGCGAGACGCGCACGCCCTCGAGCGGCGTGCCGTCGGCGGCGCGCGTCACGCGGCCGGTGAGAAGCACAGCGACATCATCAGCTGCAGCGGGGTCGAGCGAGGGCGTCGCGTCGTCGCTCGTCGTCACAGAAGACTTGATCTGCGGAGGTCGCTTGTGCCCGGCACTCGGGTCGATCTGGTCGGAGAAGGAGGCCTCTTGCTCCTCGACGTTCGTTGTGATCACAGCTGGTGCGTCGGAGGCGCTCGGTTCCTCGTTGCCGACCCACCAGAGAAGCGCCGCGATCGTCACGATCGGCACCATCGTCAGTAGCAGAGCGCGCAACACTTTCATGTCTTCAGGATAGCGTGCCCATGCGGAGCGTCGCGCTTCACGAGGAACCCACAACGACCGGAGGCGCGGCGACCCATGGGCCACCGCGCCTCCGCGCACACTCAAGACTTGCTCAGGCGAGCTAGTCTTCCATGTGGTTCATCACGCGCTCGTCGTTGAGCGACATCTTCAGGCTCCTCATGCCGACCTTCTGAGCGTTGCGCCCGAAGATCGTCGTGAACAACCGGATCGTGCCCTTCGTGATCACGCGATGCGTGAAGTCGATCGGCGCAAACGTCTTGATGCCGCTCTTGCCGGCCGCCTTGTAGTACAGGCGGTTCTGCTCCGTGACGAGCCACTCGCTGTAGAGCATGTACATCACGAGGTAGGCCTTGCTCAGCCACTTCACCTTGATCGCCTTGCGCATCACCGGCATCAAGCTCGGGTGACGCACGACGACGGGGAACCACTTGTGCAGGTTCTCGAAGTAGTGACGGTTCGGCAGTGCGATCGACGTCGTGCGGTTGAACAGCGAGGGGAACTCTTCCCACGTGTCCGTCGCCAAGCCCATCTCGCGCGTCATGTCGTTGATGTCGGTCATCGGGTACGGCTGGAGCAAGCTGGCGAGCGGGTGATCGACGTTGCACTCGATGTTCAGCTTGACCGTTTCGATGTCGTCTTCGATCGACGTGCCCGGGCCACCCATCATGTTGAGGCTGCCGAGGCGGATGCCGTACTGCTTGATGAATCCGGCGGCGCGAATGAGCTGTGCGCGCGTGGTGTTCTTCTTCATCACCGCGTTGCGCATGTGGTCGTTCGCGGCCTCGAAGGCGATGCGCGCGTACACGCAGCCCGCTTCCTTGAGAAGCTTGATGTGCTTCTCCGAGACCATGTTCGCCATGAGAATCGCGTCGAACGGCAGGCCCACTTCCTTCGGCCAGCGCTCGGCGAACTCGGCGAGCCACTTGTTGTTGATGTTGAAGATGTCGTCGAGGAAGTGCACGAACGTCAGCGGGTACTTCTCCTTGATCCGCAGCGCTTCCTGGATGACGTGGTCGACCGTGCGACGACGGACGTACTCGTTGTTCGTGACGTTGTAGACCTTCTTCTTCCAGGCGTGGTGGAAGCAGAAGGAGCAGTTCATCGGACAGCCGCGATCGGTCTTGATGACCTTGCGCTCGCTGTTCTTGTAGAAGTCTGCGGCGTCGTAGACGATCTCGCGATCGCACCAACCGAACACCTCGATGTCGGGAACGAGTGCACGCGGCTCGTTCTGGTGGACCTTGCCGGTTTCGTCCTTGAACCAGATGTTCGGGATCTTCGTCAGGTCGCCGCCGGCCTCGACCGCGTTGGCGAAGTCGACCATGGCCGCCTCACCCTCACCGCGGCAGATGGCGTCGATGCCCTCCTCGTGGATGAACTCAGGCACCACCGTGACGTGTGCGCCGCCGCCGATCGCCTTGATGTTCGGGAGGATCGACTTGATCTTCTGGTTGAGGCCGACCGTGGTCGTCTGCATGCCCGTCGTGAACGAGTAGCAGACAATCCCCGGATCGTACTCGCGCAGCTTGTCCTCGAGGTCGGGGTCGGGCACGAAGATCATCTTGGTGTCGTGACCCGCGGCCTTGAGAGCGCCGGACAGGTACATCACCCCGAGGGGTTCTTGTGCAAGATAAGGTGAAACGAATAGAACGCGCATCGATCAGGATCTCAGCGTCACAGGTGCATGCGAGAAGTCGGAGCGGCTGGTGCTTTGGAGCATGGAGCGTGCCCACTTTCCATCGGCCGCCGGACACAACAGCCTATCACGTTTCCGGATTCCTCAACGTTGGCCCGAAGCTGATGTCGCGTTCGGGATCAAGTGATTTGTTGGTCCAGACAGTGATTGATCGCGCATGTCGCGAAGCGGGACGTCAGGCGTCGTCGGCGCCTCCTGGGCGTGTGAGGAGCGGGAGCTCCATGGCCAGCATGCCGCGCTCGTTCGGCTCGGGGCTGACGAGGCGCCAGCCGTGCTTGCGGTAGTAGGCGAGTCCGCGGGCGTTGCGCGGGCTGACATACAGCGTCACCAGCGGTACGCCGCGCGAGACGAAGAACTCGCGCGTGAAGTCCATGAGTGCGTCGCCGAGCCCGCTCCCACGTTGTTCCGGCAGCAGATAGAAGAGATTCACGTGCCCCACCGGCGGCTCGCCTGGCCGCACCCGCATCTCGAGCTGGCCGACGATCTCGTCACCCCGCCAGACATGCACGTGCCCGGCCGGCTCCTCCGCGATCCGCGCAGCCAGCCACGTGAGGTATTCGCCCCCGTCGGCTCCCATGTGCCGATCCGCGGGCAGGAAGCTGCACGCGTACGAGTCACGCCGAAGCTCCACGCACAGCGCGGCATGGCGCGCGAGGTCGATCGTGCGGAAGGTGACGGCGGGTGTGTCCACGACTCGGAGTCTTCCGTTCGACGACACCGGTGTCCACGGGACGACGGCACGCGCGGTGCGCGCGCCGGCGACGCCAGAGTTCACTCCGCCCAGAGGCACGACACCGGAGCTGCGACGAGCTCCTTGTCGAACGGCACGACATCGCTTCCCCCGTGCAGCAGGACGCCGCGGCGAAAGCGCTCACCGACGAGGTCGCGCAGATGGCGTAAGCCGGAGAAGTCGCCCGCCTGCACCGTCGCACCCGCCTTCACCTCGATCCCGACGATCGTCCCGTCGGGTGTCTCCAGCAGCAGGTCGACCTCTTTCCCGCTCGTCGTGCGGTAGTGATAGATGCGCGCCGCGGTTTCGCTCGACGTCGCGTGCTTGGCGACCTCCATGCCGACGAAGTTCTCGAGCAGTGCGCCGGCGCGAGTATGCGACCGGGCAGTGTCCGCGTTGTCGATGCCGAGGAGACTGCAGGCCAGCCCCGTGTCGATGAGCTGGATCTTCGGCGACTTGACGAGGCGCTTGCCGAGGTTCGTGAACCACGGCGGCAGGAGCCGCACGAGGAATGCGGCTTCGAGCAGGCCGAAGTACCGCTTCAGCGACGACTGCGGCATGGACAGACTGCGCGAGAGATCGGCGTAGTTCAGCAGTCCACCCGTTCGCGAGGCGACGAGTTCGAGCAGGCGCGGAAGCGAAGCGAGGCCTTCGATGTTCGCGATCGCGCGGATATCGCGCTGGAGGATCGTCGTGACGTACGAGCCGAACCAAGCCGAGCGTCGACGCGACGATTCGCGGGCCTGCACTTCGGGGTAGCCGCCGAGCTGGACGCGCGTCCAGAGCGAACTGTCGGCTTCGACTTTGCGTTGCGACCAGGGATGAACGCCGGGGGAGAACGCGTCGTCGATGAAGTTCCGAGGGCTGTCCTCCATCTCGGCTTGCGACAGAGGCCAGAGCGTGAGGAGTTCGATGCGCCCCGCGAGCGACTCGGAGATCGTCGGCAGAAGCAGGACGTTTGCAGACCCCGTCAGGAGAAAGCGGCCGGGTTCGCGGTTTCGGTCGACCGACGCCTTGATCGCGGGGAACAACGCGGGGGCGAGCTGTACCTCGTCGATGGCCACGGGCCCGGCCAGACCGGCCACGAAACCCTCGGGGTCTGCCCGAACAGCCCCCAGAACGGCACTGTCGTCGAGGGTGAGATACTCGCGGTCGTCGCTGCAGACGTCGCGCGCGATCGTGGTCTTGCCCGTCTGGCGGGCTCCCTGGAGCAGGACCACGGGGGTGTCGCCGAGAGCTTCGGCAAGGCGCGGAATGACGGAACGTGTGTACATCGTGACCTCGAGGGTGCTGGCTGATTTTCAACCACCTACTGGTTGATTTTCAACCACCAACTGGCTGATTTTCAGCCAGTGCCCCCTCAGAGCCGCTCGACGAACTCTCCGTCGTAGCCGACGAGTTCCACGTAGCCCTCGCCGACGATTGGCTGGCCGGCGCGGATGCCTTCATAGCGGCACAGGCCTTCCCAGTAGGTGACGCGGGTGGAGCCGGGGCTCAGGGCTTCCTGGTCCGGGAAGGTGGGGGTGACGGTGACGACGAGGTCGGCGCTGGGGACTTCGAGGATCCAGCCCGAGGGGTACGTCGCGCCGGTGACGTCGCTCGTCCACGCGCCGGTGGGGCGGAAGGTGAACTCCTCGCGCGTGAGGTGACGCGCGGGCTTGCCGGGGACGCCGACCGAGCCCGAGCTCGTCGCGTCGAGGCCGCCGGCCTTCAGGCGCATGCCGTAGAGCATCAGGTCCGTGCCGTCGTCGAACGCCACCGAGAACCAGTCCCACCCGGCCTGGTCGCCGGACAGCTGCGAGCTACCCCACTCTTGGTCCATCCACGCGCGGCCCGTCACGCGCTCGGCGCGTCCATCGGGCCAACTGATCGTGCCGGCCACGCCGATGCGCGGCATCGAGTAGTACCAGCTCGCCTGGCCGCGCTCGGGGCCCTTGATCGACAGGCCGGGCTCTTCGCCGTGGTAGAGGATCGTCGAGGCGCCGAGGTCGAGGTCGAGATCCAGGACGACGTCTTCGGCACGCATCGTGAGCTTGGCGCTCTGCGCCTCGTCGTCGAGCGCGACGAGCGTGTTGCCGAACAGACGCACGTCGAGCCGTTCGGTCGACGCGCCGGCCCACGGCCCGTAGGCGCGCGACAGCTCGTCGCTGAAGTACAGCGTCTCGTTCTCGACGTCCGACAGTCCGCCATGGAAGAGCATGATGTCGCGCACCGCGAGCGGTGAGCGCGCGCCGTCGACGTCGCGCACGTAGCCGCGTCGGAACCACGTGGCCTGGAACCCGAAGAGCTTGCCGCTCTCGGTGCGCAGCGGGCCCGTGAGATACCACCACTCGGTGCGCGTGGCCGGGTGGCTCGCGTGGTCGGCGGGCAGGTTGATCGGAGAGCCCGAGACAGCGCGCTGGAAGCCGTCGGTGTCGAGCGTGACGTCTTGAGCGCCGACGTTTGCGACGAGCGCTGCGGCGAGGACGAGAGTGCGCAGGATCACGACCCACCTCCGAGCAGTTGCGCGATGTTTTCCTTGCGGACAAGCAGCCACGGAACGAGTCCGGCGAGCCCGGCCGCACCGAGCGACAGCGCCAACACCGACGCGATCTCGGCGAAGTCGAACACCATCGGGAAGCTCCACCCGAACGAGCGTACGTTCACGATGTCGACGAGGATCCAGGCCAGCGCGGCACCTGTCGGCACGGCGACGAGCCCGGCCACGCCCACGATGATCAGCGCCTCGGTGATGAGCAATCCGAAGATGCGCTTCGTCGTCGAGCCGATGGCGCGCAGCACGCCGAGCTCGTGTTTGCGTTCGAGGTGCAGGCACAGCAAGCCCGTCAACACGCCCACCCACGCGAGCGCCGTCGAGATGCCCTGCAGCACGTACGTGATCGCGAAGGTGTTGTCGAACGCGACCATGACGTTCTCGCGGATCGCGCGCGTGGCCGTGAAGACGGCGTCGGGGAAGCGGTCCTGGAGCGAGGCCTGCAGCGCGTCGACATCGACATCCGGCTCGACGTTCAGCGCCGCGCCGACGACGCCCGTGTCGCCGAACGTGCCGATGTAGTGGCTCGCTTCCATGAGCGCGTAGCCGCGGTCGTAGCTGAAGTCCTGGAAGACGCCGGAGATGAGCACGTCGCGCGGGCCGCTGCGTGTTTCGAGCAGCAGCGTGTCGCCGGGGCCGAGTGACGCGCGGTTCGCGAGCGGTTCGCTGATGAGGACGTTGCCGGCCTCGAGACCCGCGAAGGCTTCCTCGCGCGTGCCCTCGAGCAGGCGCAGCGAATCGGCGTGCAGCGCCTCGTCCATGCGCGACCCGACGACGCGGAACGACGTCGACCCGGCGCGGTGTTCGAGGTAGCGCAGCAGGTCGACGGCCTCGACGCCCTCGAGCTCTTCGAGCGCGGCGACGATGTCGTCGGACAGCGCCGTCGAGTGCGGCGCGAGCTCGGCCCAGAGCGGCTTGACGTAGATATCCGCCGACAGCGCCGAGCCGACCCAGCGCGCGACCTCACGTTGGAACGAGCCGATCATGATCGCGATCCCGAGCGTCATCGCGATCGGCATCACGAGCGCGCCGGCCGCGCCGCCCGTGCGCGCGAGCGAGCGCTGGATGCGTCCGGCCGCGAGGTTCAGCAGCACGTTCTTCGGCGGATGCTTCACGAGCGCGCCGAGCAGCAGCGGCAGCGACGTCGCCACGCCGAGCAGCAGCAGAAGCACGGCGCTGGCGGGGAGCACGATGCCGCCGAACGTCGGCAGGAGCGCCAGCGCGGCGAGGGCGAGGAAGCCGAGCGGGACGAGCGGGTGCGTGGCCGTCTCGCGCATCGCGCCCGTGGCGACGAGCACGGGCGGCGTGCGCGCGGCCGAGCTCGCCGGCACCCACGTGGCACCGACGGCGGAGGCGATCGCGACGAGCACGGCGCCGATCGCCGTGAGCGGGTCGAGGGTTGGCGTCGGCGTTTCGATGAAGCCGTAGAGCGTCGAGACGGTGAGCGCGACGTCGTCGACCATGGCGGATGCGAGCAGCCGCCCGGCGAGCAGTCCGAGCAGTCCGCCGACCAACCCGAACACGCCGGCCTCGAGCAGCGTCGCCGTGCGCACCGTGGATGCACGACACCCCAAACAGCGCAGCTTGCCGAGCAGCGGACGTCGACGCGTCACCGCGAACTGCGCCATGTTGAAGACGAGGAACGCGCCGACGAGCACGGCGAGGAAGCCGAGCGCGAGCAGGTTGCTGCGGAACGCGTACGTCATCGAGTCGGCGCGTTCGCCGCGACGCCCCGCGCGCTCGAGGAGTTCGCCGGCGAGCACGGGCACGGCGGCCTCGGTGCTCGCGGTGATCTTGCCGTCGCCTTCGCGCGCGAGCATGAGGTCGAAGCGCAGCACGCGGTCGCCCAGGCCGAGCAGTTCCTGCGCCGTGGCGATGTCGACGATCGCGAGCGGCGTCGTGCCGCCCTTGCGCTTGCCGCTCGCGCTGTCGTCGTCGCCTTCCTCGCTGCCGAGGCCGCTCCATGTCGACGGGATCGGCGCGCAGGTGACGAGCACCTCGCCGATCGGTCCGCTGCAGCGCAGCACGCCGCCGTCGGGGATGCCGAGGTCGACGAGGTCGGCGCGCGGGACGAGCGCGAAGCCGGGCTCGGTGAGCAGTCGATCGAAGAGCTGGCCGACGCGTGGGTCGGCGTCCGTCGTCGAGCGCTGGGCCGGCGGGCCGAAGTCGAGGAAGGGCGTCGAGAAGAAGGGGTCGAGGCCGATGAGTTGCACGACGTGCGGGCGGTCGTCGGGCGCGACGTCGAGCAGCGTCATGGGCGGCTCGTCGCCGTCACCCTCGCCGAGCCGCGCTTCGGTGCCACTCGCGTCGACGACACCGAGCACGATCAGCGACGCGTCGATCACGGGCTGGATCGCCTCGACGGCGGGCGAGCGCCGCAGCTCCGCGAGCCGCGCGGCCGGAAGCGGCTCGACACCGGTGATCTGGTGCGAGGCCGTCCCCGTCAGAGACGTGTGCGTCGCCTTGAAGTTCCGCAGCGCGGCCTCGCTGGAGAGCCGAATCGCCACGACAACGGCCACGCCGATCGCGATCCCGACGAGCGTCGTGAACGTGACGAGCTTGTGCCGCCGCGCGTCCGAGAGGAAGACGCCGAGAACGGTGCGGATGTCGGAGAGCATGGAGACGAGTGCGAGGGGGAGCCGGAACAGGAACCCGGTCATAGCACCATGCGCGCCGATCGGAAGCGGCTCTTCGCCGTGCCTTGGCGCGAACTCCCTCGCCAGGCCCCGTCAGCGTGCGACGTCTCCACGCTCGAAGCGAATCAACGTCTCATCGTCCGTCAGCACTACGGTGTCGACCGTCTCGCCGGGCATGAAGAGGCCCTCGAAATCGATGCCTGATCCGCGGACGAAGAAGCGGTCTGCGGAGACGTGCTCGAAGGCCATCTCGAGCCGACCGAGGCGTGCGAGGAGGCCGTCGGCTTCGCGACGAATCGAGAGCGTGCCCCAGTGCTCGTTGACGAACGCTCCGACGTGCCCGTCGAGCGGGCGTGTGACGTGTTCGTCCGTGAGCGGGCCGAGTGGCTCGTCGGCGGTAGATGCGAGGCGTGCGAGGCGGCTGACGACGCGATCCTCGTAGGCGGGAAGCAGGTCGCGGTGGCCCGTTTCGCCGAGGAGGTGTTCGTAGACATCCATCGATACGACATCGCAAAGCGCGCCGCCATGCGAGACGTTCGTCAGCACGACGACGCCGTGACCCTGTTCGGGCAGAAACGACATGTGCGTGGACGTGCCGACATAGCCGCCGCCGTGCACGAGATACGGTCGCCCGCGGAACGTTCCGTGCCGCCAGCCGAGGCCGTAGCCGTCCATGCGTCGGATCTGTCCATCGGGTTCGAGCTCACCGTGACGCGCGCGCATGTCGCGCAGCATGTCGTCGTTGACCAGGCCCTTCGAGACGAGCGCACCGTCGTCAAGGCCAGCGAGGATCCAGCGCGCACCGTCGCGCGCCGACGTGCCGAGGCCACCAGCGGCGTGCATCGTCGAGTCGCTCTTGCGCGTGACGCAGCGGCGGAAGCCGTCGCCGTCGGGTTCGAGCGGTGCGGCGTGATCGTCGTCGCCGTAGAGCCGACTCGCGTAGGCTGTCGTGCGCGTGAGACCGAGCGGGTCGAAGAGTTTGCGCTGGAGATGCTCCTGCCAAGGCATGCCGCTCTTGGCTTCGAGGACGCGACCAGCAAGCGTGAAGTTGACGTTCGTGTAGTTCGTTTCGCCGCTGGGTTCGGCCGTTGCGAGCCAGTGGTAGTAGCGGTCTTCAGTGATCTCACCCGTGTAGGCGTCGAGCACGACGATCGGCCCGACGTTGATACCCGCGCGGTGGCAGAGCAGGTTGCGAATCGTGATCGACGCCGTGGCGTCGGCGTTGGCGAGCTTGAAGCGCGGCAGTGTCTCGACGACGGGCGAGTCGAGGTCGAGTTCGCCCTGACTCGCCAGCGACGCGACGGCCGTGGCGACGTACGTCTTCGTGATCGACGCGATGTAGAACATCGTGTCCGGGCCCACGGCCGAGCCGTCGACGTCGCGCACGCCGAGGCCTTCAAGCGCGACGAGTTCGCCGTCGCGGATCACGGCGATCGCGGCGCCGGGGATGTGCAGCGAGTCCATGGCGCCGAGCCAGCGTTGGCGCATGCCGGCGAGGGCGTCGACGTCGTCGATGCCGAGATCGGCGTCGTTCGCCGTTGCGGGAAGGGCGAGGGCAAAGGCGGCAACGAGTGAGGCGCTGAGCATGGACATGACGTGGGCTCCGACGTGGGCCCGCATGGTGCGCAGGGCGTCGGCCGCCGTCTTGGACGGATGCAACATGCGCGGCGTCAGTGCGGTGCGACGATGTCGCGGAACGCGCTGGGCGTCATCCCGAGCTGGCGCCCGACGGCGCGGCAGAGGTGGCTCTGGTCGCAGAAGCCGCTCTTGAGCGCGATGTCGGCAAGGGCCGGCGGAGTCACGGACGCGATGCGCTGGAGCGCGGCGCCGACACGCTGACGCTGGCGATACTCGCTGGGCGAGCAGCCGAGGTGGCGGCGGAAGAGGCGCGCGAGGTGGACGGGGTGCAGGCCGACCTCACGTGCGACGTCGGCGACGCGCGGCGTTTCGGGAACGATCGCCAGCAGACGTCGCGCGGCGGTGAGGCGGCCGTCGTCGGCGGGCAGCACATGGTCGCGCGCCGCACGCGCACGCCGCGCGTACATCTCGGCCGCGAAGTCTGTGGCGCGGCGCTCGAGTTCCTCGTGGTCGTGGCGTCGCCGACGGAACGCGTCGTAGAGGGACAACGCCTTCGCAGCCGCGACGCCGTGCGGCATCCAGTGACAACGCCCGTGCACGTCGACGGCATGGTTGCGCGCAAACTCGGGATGCACTTCGACGATGAACGAGCGCGTGCCCTCGGCAGCGAACTCGTTGGCATGCACCGTACCCGCCGGCTTGATCGCGACGTGTGCGGGGGTGACCTCGACGTCACGTCCGTCGACGTGCTCGCTAAACCCACCCGACAGCACGACCGTGACACCCGGGTTGCGATGGGCATGCGGAGGGATCGTCGTCCCCTCGGCGTAGCGCACCTCCTGCAACGACAAACCAGCCACGTCGACGCGCTCGAGCGTCGTGCCAAGGGCGATGTCATGGTGAAGGCGGGGCACGGAGCGATCCTCGTGAAGGAACGCTCACGGTAGTCGGAGGCTCGCAGTCTGCCTGCGGCGAAGCTGTGGCGGCCGCCTCTACCGCTCCACGTGTCGCCCATCCACCAGCGTGAACTCGCGCGTTGCCGCCGCCGTCACGGCCGGGTCGTGCGTGGCGACGAGGATGGCGACGTCGCGTTCGCGGCCGAGCTCGACGAGGAGGTCCATGACCTCTCCGCCGGAGACGTGATCGAGGTTGCCGGTGGGCTCGTCGGCGAGGACGAGCGCCGGGTTGTTGATGAGTGCGCGGGCGATCGCGACGCGCTGGCGCTGTCCGCCGGAGATCTGGTCGGGGAAGCGCGCGAGCATGTCGGCGATGCCGACGCGTTCGGCGAGGTCGCGGGCGGCGTCGTCGGCGTCGTGACCAACGAGGCGTGCAGGCAGCGTGATGTTCTCGAGCACCGTCTGCGACGGGACGAGGTGGAAGAACTGGAAGATGAAGCCGAGGTGCTCGTTGCGGAAGCGCGAGGCGGCGTCGTCGTCGAACGACGAGACGTCGCGGTCGAGCACTTCCACCTTGCCCGACGTCGGGGCGTCCATCGTGCCGAGGATGTGCAGCAGCGTGCTCTTTCCTGAGCCGCTCGGGCCCGTCAGCGCCACCATCTCTCCGCGCGCGAGCGCCAGGTCGACGCCGTCGAGCGCCACGGTTGCCGTGGTGCCTTCGCCGTACACTTTGCGCACGTCGGTGCAGCGCGCGACGACCGCTGAGCCGTCGTCACGCCCCGTCTTCACGTCAGCCACCACAGCCTCCGCGCTCATGCGTGCGCCATCTCCGGTGCCTTCTTCTTGCCGACGAGATCCTGCATCGCGGCGAACACCTCGGGGAACTTGAACGTGTAGCCGCCGTCGATGGCCGCCTTCGGGATGCAGCGCTGCGAGCCGGTCAGCATCTCGCTGACTTCGCCGAGCATGATGCGCAGGCCGATCGGCGGGATCGGGATGAGCGTCGGGCGATGCAGCGCCTTGCCGAACGCCTTCGTGAACTCGGAGTTACGGACGACGCCCGGCGCGACGGCGTTGACCGGACCCGCAACTTCGCTGTCGAGTGCCCAGAGCAGCAGGCCGATCTCGTCGTCCATGTGGACCCACGGGAACCACTGCTTGCCGAAGCCGATCGGACCGCCGGCGCCCATCTTGAAGGGCAGCATCATCTGCGACAGCGCGCCGCCGTCGGGGTGCAGCACGACGCCGGTGCGGAACAGCACCGTGCGGCACGGTGCCTTGGCGGCCTCGGCCTCCCAGGCCTGGCACACGGTGGCGAGGAAGTCGTCGCCGGCCGCCGAACCCTCGGGGAGTTCTTCGTCGCCGCGGTCGCCGTAGAAGCCGACGGCCGAGCCGTTGATGAGAACCTTTGGTGGGCGCTTCGCGTCGCGGATCGCCTCGACGATCTCGCGCGTGATGCTGACCCGGCTCTCGAGGATCTTGGCCTTCTGCGCGTCGTTCCAACGCTTGCCGAACACCGGCTCGCCGGCGAGGTTGATCACGGCGTCGAAGCCGTCGACGTCGGCCGGGTAGCCGCGGTACTTCACGCCGGGCTGGCGCTGCGCATCGCCCCTAGCGGGGTCGCGCGAGATGACCGTGACCTGGTCGCCGCGGGCCACGAGGGCATCCACGAGCCGACCACCGATGAACCCGGTCCCACCGAGCACGCAAACAAGCATCACCACCTCCTCAGACGACGGATGAGCGAGGGTCGAGCGCCGGCCACCAGTGCCGCATCACCTCCCGCAACGCCTCGCTGTGCGAGTTCTAGCGTTCGTTCGATGGGGCGGCACGCGAACTTTCAAGAATCTTTGAAAGTTCGTGAAATCAGTCCGTATCGCGCGTCTACTTGCCGTCCTCGTCGACCATGTAGCCGAGCTTGCGGAGGTTCTCCAGCGTGGCGCTGCCGGCGTTTCCGGTGGCTGCGGGGCCGAGCGACTTCCAGGTCGTGAGGTACTCGTCGAGCTGCTCGGTGAGGTCTTCGCGCGTGGCTTCCTCGCGGGTGGCGAGGTCGTTGCGCTCGCCGGCGTCGATGCCGAGGTCGAAGAGCTGCGGGTCGGGGAGGTCGCCGCGCGGGGTGTGGACGCGGCCGCGGATGAGCTTCCAGCCCGACGCGGATTCGATCGCGTGGGCGCGGCCGGCGAAGCGGGCGACGAGCGTGCGCGTGTCGGGTGCGGGGGCCGCGAGCGAGTAGCCCGGCAGGTGGCTGGGCTGCTCGAGGCCGACGAGATCGAGGATCGTCGGGACGACATCGATGACGGAGGCCGGGCGACGATCGCGACCCACGCGGCCGTCGGGGAAGGCGACGATCAGCGGCACGTGCAGCAGCTCGTTGTAGAGGGTGTGGCCGTGGGCCAGCATGTCGCGTTCGAAGAACTCCTCGCCGTGGTCGGAGAGGAAGATGACGAGCACGTCGTCGCCGAGTGAGGCGCGCACGGCGGCCAGCGTGTCGGCGACGAGCGTGTCCATGCGCAGGACGAGCGCGTCGTAGAGGTCGTTGACGTAGCCGCGGTCGTCGGCGTCGAACTCGACCTCGCCGCGCCGAAAGCTCTCGACGATCTCGTTCGTCACCGTCTGCCCCGCGAGCCAACCGTCGTAGCGTTCGCCGCCGGGGTCGTAGCGCCCGCCGTGGCCCTGCACGAAGACGTCGTCGTACTCGAACGGCGCGTGCACGAGATACGTGTGCAGGAACAGGAACAGCGGGCGCTCGCTGCGGCGGTCGGCAACCCAGTCGAGCGTCGCGCTCCAGTCGGGCGCCTTATGCTTGGCCGTGACGTACGTGTCGAAGCCGTGGTCGAAGCCGAAGGACGGCGAGAGGTAGGCGCCCTCGGCGACGCCGTGCGTCTCGTAGCCGACGGCGTGCAGCACCGACGCGATCGGCCCGGCGGCCGGCGAGAGGGCCTTGCTGAGATGGTCGACGTCGTGCTGGTGCACGTCGAGGCCCGTCATGATCGAGGCCGTCGTCGGCAGCGTGTAGGGGCCCGTCGTGCGCGCGGACTCGAAGACGACGGCGTTGTCGCGCGCCCAGGCATCGAGGCGCGGCGAGGTCGGACGTTCGTAGCCGTAGATGCCGAGGCGGTCGGGGCGCAGCGTGTCGATGTCGATCATCACGACGTGCGGGCGACGCGGCGCACGCGCGGGCGGCCCGGCGAAGCGCAGGTCGCTCCAGACGGCGTAGGCGTGATCGGCGAGCTTGCCCGTCGGCACGGCCGTGATGAGTTCGAGGGTGACGGCCTGTCCGCGCCACGCGGTGAGGTCGACGGTGTCGTCGACGAACGACTTGCCGAGCGCTTCGCTGCCGAGCTCACGCGTCCAGGCGCGGGTCGTTTCGCCGGTGCTCGTCGTGACGTCGATGGCGAACGCGACACCGTCCGCGAGGCCACTCGTGCGTTCGATCGCCGTCGTCCCCGAGCGCAGCGTCGTGCCGCGCCAGGCGTGGTCGACGAGCCCGACCGACACGGCCAGCGCGTCGACGGCGAGCGTCGGGAGGTCGTACGAGATGCGGCTCGGCGGCGGCGCCAGGATCACGGGGCGCGAGACCTCGGCGAGTTCCACGCGGCGCATCAGGTCGCCGACTTCGGGGTCTGTCCCGCTCAACGCCAAGCGCCGCTCCCAAGCGCCGAACTCGTCCGCGATCGCCGAGGTGTACTGCAGGCGGATGCCCACGGGCGCGCTCGGTGCGATGGCGCGCAGCGAGCCGTTCGCGTCGTCCCAGTAGATGAGCTCGCCGGGGAAGGGCTCTTTGCGGAAGTTCCAGGCGCGGTCGGGTCTTCCGTCGCGCAGCACGATCGGCGGACCGTCCGTCGGCACGACGCCGGGCCGCGCCGTGTAGAGCCGCAGGGCGAGGTCGTCGGGGATGAAGTCGCGCAGGGCTTCGTCGAGGTCGCTGTTGTCGAAGGGACGGCCGAAGACCCAGTCGTCGATGACGCGCGTCGTCATCGTCGCGCGCGCTGTTTCGAAGTCGCCGGTGCTCGAGGCTTCGAGCGCCGCTTGCACCGCGCGTGCCACGGGCGGCTCGAGGTTCGTCTCGGGGTAGCTGCGCACGTGCGCGTCGTCGGCGAGCTCAAAAAGCGAGTCGCCGGGACGCACGCTGTCCGGCTCGGCGGGGTCGCTGCACGCGGCAAGCGCGAGCATGGCGACGATCGCAGCGGCCCGCAGCATTGCCGTCAACTCGCGTCGGTGTTGCGCGGCGTCGGCACGGGCTTGCCGGCGATGCCGCAGAACAAGCGGTTCGTGCGGTCGAAGATCCCGTCGCGTGCGAAGTCCTTGATCTTCTCGAGACTGCGCTGGACGTAGACGTCGCGCTGCTCGGCGTTCTCGACGAGGTCCGTGACGGCGTCGTAGATCCCGTCGACATCCTGGAACCCGAACGTGCGTCCGTTGATGCGATCCTCGATCAGCTCGGGGTTGCCGCAGACAGCCGACACGGCGGCGGGCAGTCCCATCCACATCACCTCGAGCAGCGTGTGCGAGAGGCCTTCGTAGGAGCTGTTGAGGATGAAGACGTCTGATGCGCGGATCCAGCCCATGACATCGGCGTGGGCGACGTTGCCGAGGAAGTGCACGCGGTCGGCGATGCCGAGCTGCTCGGCGACACCTGTCCAGTTGTCGAGTTCGTCGCCGTCGCCGCAGACGTAGAGGTGGTGGTTCTCCGGCATGCGCGCCAGCGCGCGGATGATCCCGTCGACACCCTTCCAGATCATGAGCCGGCAGATGCTCAGCAGCACGACGCGATCGGCGGGTAGGCCGAGCGTGGCGCGCGCTTCTTCGCGCGTCGGTTCGTACGACAGCGGCCCGTGGTAGGCGTTGTGGATCAGCTCGACGCGTTGGTCGGCCATGCCGTGTCCGACGACGACGCTCTTGAGGAACTGGCTCGGCGCGATGATGCGCTTCATCCAACTCCACCACAGCTTCTGCAGACGGCGCGCCCACTCGATGCGCCAGTCGTAGCTCTTGTGGATGAACTCCGTGATCGGATCGTCGTGCCAGCCGAGGCGGTGCGTGATCTCCCACGTGCCGTCGACGCAGACGCGGATCACCATCGGGATGCCGCGCAGGCGCCCGGCGAGCGCGACGTGGAACGCGAGGTGCTCGTTGATGTAGAGCAGGTCGGCGCCCTTCGTCTCGCGCAGAACGGCGAAGAAGTCCTTGGCGTAGCGCAGCGGCATCCAGCAGCGCGGCACGGACACGACCTTGAAGGGCCAGCCCTTGGGCTCGGGGTCGCTGCAGAACGCGACGACGGTCACGTCGTGGCCAGCGTCGTGCAGGTACGTCGCGAGGCTCGGAACGTATGTTGCCGGGCCGCCGAGATCGGGCGGGAAGATGGGGCTGGTGATGACGATCTTCACGGGATCTCGTCGCAGGACCACGGGAGGCGAGCGAGAAGTCTACGCCGTGAGTGGGTGCGTGGCGAGGATGGGGCGTGCGCGTGTGCTCTCGCGCGGGTCGACGGCACCGTGAGATCGACGATCTTCGCGTTCTGAGCCGTGCGCGGATGCACGAGCGTGGGCTCATGGTCGGGGTTGCGCAACGAGTCCTGCGCCGCGAGGTCGGCCCGTGGGAGTCGGCTCGTGGAATCCGCTCGAAGACTTGGAGCGTCGTCGCGGCGGCGCGGGAGTCGCCGCGGGTGAACGATCCGGCATTCAGCGCGGCCGGCGTGCGAACACGAAGAGGTCGCCGGGTCTGTCGGGATCGGCCGGCGTGCCATCGACGTCGCTCCAGATAGCGTCGACGACGAGGCCGGCCTGCTCGGCGAGGTCCGTGACTTCGTGTGCCGTCGTGCAGCGCAAGGGGAAGGTGACGGGGCCTTCGACGCGCTCGCCACGCCGCCATTCGAACGTGGCGTGCAGCAGCTGCGTCTCCGGGTCGTACGTCGACGACGCCCAGCGCTCGACGCGCTCGCCGTCGTGCTCGTAGCCGACGTCGTTGTGCGGCTCGGCGAAGCGTTGGCCGAGCTCGGGATCGTAGGCGAAGGCGTCGAAAACCAGCGTGCCGCCCGGCTCGAGTACGCGCGCCATCTCGGCCAGTCCGGCGCGGAGTCGTTCGGCGCTCGTCAGGTGCATGATCGCGCGGAAGACGGAGCAGACGAACGCGAACGGCCCATCGTCGGGAATGTGTTCGAATGTTCCGTCGAGCACCGTGACGCGCGCGGCGATGTCACGCGGTTCGCGCTCGAGCTTCGCCGCGACCTGTTCGCGCATCAGCGGCGAGGGGTCGACACCGACGACTTCGATGCCCGAGCGCGCCATGGGCAGCACGATGCGCCCCGTCCCGCAGCCCACCTCGAGGACACGCCCCGTCGCGGCTCGTGCGAGCGAGGTGTAGAACGTCACGTCGGCAGCGCGCCCGTCGACGTAGTCGAGGTCGTAGTGACGCGCGAGTGCTTCTGGGTAGACGGTGGCGTTGTCGGACGTCATGGCGTGTCCTTCGGTGATGTGTCGACGCGGGCGCAGCGGCGCGGCACGATGGCGCGATGCCCGAGCTTCCGGAGGTCGAGACGATCGTACGTCAGCTGCGCCCGCAAATCGTGGGTCGGCGCGTGGTCGCCGTGTCCGTGCACTGGGAACGGACGCTGGGCGGGGCGAGCGTCGACCAGTTCGAGAACGCGCTCGTCGGGCGGTGCGTCGAACGAGTGTGGCGTCGCGCGAAGTACTTCGTGCTCGACCTCGACGACGGCACGCACATCGTCGGTCACCTGCGCATGAGCGGTCGGCTGTACGTGTCGCCCGACGCCGACCTGCCCTACGCACGCGTGAGTCTTGCGCTCGACGACGGTCGTCACCTCGTCTTCTCCGACGTGCGCAAGTTCGGCCGTTTCGCCCACGTGGCTAGGCTCGACGACGGTCTCCCGGCACTCGGCCCCGAGCCACTCGAAGACTCGTTCGACGCGGCGTGGCTGCACGGCGCGCTGCGTTCGCGCAAGCGCGCCCTCAAGCCGCTGCTCCTCGATCAGTCGTTCATCGCGGGCCTGGGAAATATCTACGTCGATGAATCGCTCTTCACGGCGCGCCTCCATCCCCTGCGACTCTCGCATACGCTCAAGCGCGCTCAGTCCGACGAGCTGGCCACGGCGATCCGCGACGTCCTCGCCCGCGCGGTCGCGCTGGACGGCTCGAGCTTCGACACCTTCTACCGCACGATCGAGGGACAGCCCGGCGCCTACCAAGACGAGTTCCTCGTGTACGGCCGCGATGGCAAACCGTGTCGCCGATGCGGACATGTCATCGCGAAGATGCTGGTCGCGCAACGAGGCACGCACCTCTGCCGACGATGTCAACGAGCCCCACGAACGCGCAGACGGACGTAGACTGGCGAGCGGTCGGTCGCGCCCTCTCCCCGGAGTTCCGTCATGTCGCAGCCTCTGCGTGTCTCGCTTTGTTTCTCCGTGTTGCTTGCGGTCACCGCGCCAGGCCACGCGCAGCTCGCTGAACGCTGGAAGCTGCCGCCCAAGCCCGCGCGCACGGTTGTCGCGCCGGACCAGCTGCCGGGCGTGTTGACGGTGAAGTTCGTGCACGATTCAGGCGTGCGTGTCGTCGATTCGACCTTCGCGGCAATGGCGGATGACGCGGGCGAACTCGCCGCCGTACTCACGCGCTTCGATGGCTCGGCGCGAGCGATGTTCCTGCAGAGCGCCGAGGTGCTCGACGCCTGGCGCGCAAGCGGCGAACTCCGCACGGGCAAGGCGCTGCACGACCTGAATCTTTTCGCGTTCGTCGACGCGGCGCCCGAGCGCGTGGCCGAAGTCTGCGACGCGCTCAACGCGCTCGACATCGTCGAGCTGGCCTGGCCGGCGACGGCAGGCGGCGATCCGGTCATCACACCGCCGACGCCGAGCGCGCCGCTCGGAAGTGGCGTCGGCACGCCCGACTTCGAGCCCCAGCAGAGCTACAAGGAGCCTGCGCCGCTCGGGATCGACGCGCACTTCGGCAACACCTTCAGCGGCGGGCGCGGCATCGATGTCCACATCCTCGACTGCGAGACGGGTTGGACCGACGACCACGAGGATCTCGCGGGCAAGCTCGAGGACCAGTTCATCGGGTTCATCCCGGCGAACTATCCCTGGAACCACGGCACGGCCGTGATGGGCGAGATGCTCGGTGAAGACAACGGCTTCGGCGTGCGTGGCATCGCGTGGGAAGCCGACGGCTCGATGTCGACGCACACGCCGCAGAGCGGTCCGCAGAACATCCCGGCTTCGGTCGCGAACGCAGCGGCGGTGGCGGACGCGGGCGACATCATTGTCGTCGAGATCCAGTGCTTCGCCGGAGTTCCCGCACCTCACCCGTGCGAGTACGACCCCGCGATCTTCGCCACGGTCGAGACGGCGACGGCGAACGGCGTGCACGTCTATGCGGCGGCCGGCAACGGGGGTCAGAACCTGGACTCGTCGGCGTACGGCGGTGCCTTCGACATCAACGTCCGCGACTCGGGCGCGGTGCTCGTCGGGGCGACGGACGGCGGCTCGCTCAACGCGGCGGGCTTCTCGAACTTCGGCAGCCGCGTGACGTCGAACGGTTGGGGGCAGGATGTCACCACCGCGGCGTACGGCGACCTGCAGAGCGGCGTGTCCACGGTGCAGTACACGTCGGGCTTCTCGGGCACGTCGAGTGCAACTCCGATCGTCACGGGTGCCGCGGCGATCCTCACGGCGATGCACCGCGAGGCCTACGGCACGGACCTCGATCCCCTCGTCCTGCGTGACCTGCTCGCGACGACGGGTACGGCGCAGGGTTCGGGCGGCAACATCGGAACGCGCCCCGACCTGCGCGCCGCGATCCGCTCGCTACAGTTCCCGGAGATCGAGATCACGCAGAACACGGGCGCAGGCGGGATCCTCGAGGTTACGAGTTCGGGGCGTCCGAACGATACGTACCTGCTGCTCTGGTCGCCGGACCTGCTCCCCACGCCGTTGCACCTGCAGCCCTGGGGTCAGCTCTTCATCAACCCGTTGACGGTCGTCATCCTCGCCAACGGATCCCTCGACGCGAGCGGCAGCGCCACCGACACCTTCGCGCTTCCGCTGACCACGTCGATCTCCGGCGAGACGACGTATTTCCAGGGCTTGCAGGAGTTCAGCAGCAGCACGGGCACCGGCTCGCTCGCGAACTACGTTCCGTTCGTCGTGCCGTGACGGCCGACAAGCTCGCGAGCGGCCGACGATCCAAGATCGCGTCGACCGCACGTCACGCTACGGCATGTAGATCTTCGTCAGCGGGGCCGAGACCTTGCTCTTGTTGCCGTTGAGCACCACCGCCTGCACGAACACTTCCGTCTCCTGCTGAAAGAGCTCGGGCACCGTGAACGGCGAGGAGATCTGCCCCTGTGAGTCGGCGAAGACCGGCTGCGAGAGCATGATCGGCTGAAGTAGCGAGAGGCAGACCTTGCCGTTGAAGAAGCACGGCCCGTCGCCGATGGCGCGCGTCGACGTGGCGAAGAGGACGGGCTGACCGGCATCGGCGCCGAGGAACTCGAAGAGCACCGTGAGACCGGGGATGAGCGGGCCGATCGAGAGTGTGAGCTCGCAGTTGTCGGGGACGGCGTTGAAGTTGACGTCGAACGCCGTGCCCGTCTTGATCTCGATGTCGTCGGCGATGCCATCGAGATCGCAGTCCGTGGCAGGCGGCTTGGGGATCACACGGTAGATCGCGCCGAAGCTGTACGAGCAGATGTACAGCTCGCCGAAGCCGTCGTGCCCGAAGGACGAGATGAGTCCGAGGGACGGGATGCCGAGCGGCAGCAGCTCGCTCGTGTGATCGATGAAGCTGTCGACCGCGCCTTCGGAGTCGACCGTGATGGACCAGACGCGCGACGTGCAGTAGTCGCCGAAGAGGTAGCGACCTTCGAGCGCCGTGAGCGCCGTCCCGCGGTAGACCTCGCCGCCGACGACAGCGCAGCCTGTGTCATGCGTGTACTCGTAGGTGGGCCCGGTCAGATTGCTGGCCGTGCACTCACAGCCGGCGAGGCCCGTGCACTCCGTGCCTTCGAGACAGCGCCAGCCGAAGTTCTGTCCGCTCGTACCAGCTGCGATGCGATCGATCTCCTCGCGATGTCCCTGACCGACATCGCCGAGCCAGATGTCACCGGTCGGTAGGTCGACGGACATGCGCCACGGGTTGCGCAGGCCGTAGGCGAAGATCTCCGGGAGTGCCAGCGGGTCGCTGACGAACGGGTTGTCGACCGGGATCTCGTAGGGTCCGCTGCCGGCCGAGACGTCGAGGCGCAGGATTTTCCCGAGCAGCACGTCGAGCCGTTGCGCGTGGTTGACGGGGTCGTAGCCCGCGGTGCCGTCGCCGGTGCTCACGAGCAGGTGCCCGCTGGCGTCGAAGTCGAGCGCGCCGCCGTTGTGTTGCGAGGCGAGTTTCGGGATCGAGAGGAGGATCTCGGCCGATTCGGGGTCGGCCCGGTTCGGTGCGCTGACGAAGGCGTGGTAGCGCGTCACTTCCAGGTCGCCAGCGAGGTTGTTGTAGGCGACGTAGAAGGCGCCGGATGTGGCGTAGTCCGGTGGGAACGCAAGGCCGAGCAGCCCACGCTCGCCGCCCGGCGTGATGAGCTCGCCGATGTCGAGGAACGGTTGCTCGAGCCGTTCGCCGTCGACGATGAGCGCGATCTTGCCGCTGTTCTGTTCGAGCACGAACAGGCGCGAGTCGCCGACCGGAGCCGTGACGAACGTCGGGTTCATGACGTCACCCGTCACGAGCTCGACTGCGAGTGGTTCGAGATCGCCGGCCTGTGCGACGTGCCAAGAACTGAAAATGAACGCCGCGAAAGCGGCTCGAATGACACGCCCCATGTGTCTCCTCCAAGGTGTCCTCGCACAGGCTCCCCCTTGTGGTGACGCCGGTGCCGCATCATCGTTGCGCTGATTGAAGTTCTTGTCCACCTCCAGCCTCGACCCGCATGTCTTTCCTCGATCCATATTCCAAGAACCGTCGCATCCCGCTCATCTGGGTCGGACGCCTCGTTCTGTTGCTCGTGGTGGTGCTCCTCTACGTCGCCGTCACGTGGTTCTGGGAGTGGCTCACAATGTGACGACGCCGCGCTGGCCGATGTCGTCCTCGGCGGGCGCGGCGTGCGTGTCTGCGGGGTGTGTGCCGTCAGAAGGGCGCGACTTCCATGCGCCACCACAGCTCGAACACGCCCGGAGCGAGTCCATGGAAGCGGTTGTCGGTGCAGTGTGACGCGACGGCGATGATGAACGGGTCGTCGCCGACGGCCTGCACGGGGAACGACGTGGCTTCCTGGAACTGGTACGCGCCGCGAATCAAGGGAAAGTCGAGCGCGAGCGTCAGTTCACCGTCGCCATTTGCATCCGTGTAGAACCCGTTGACGGCCGTCTCGCCGCCCGAGCCGTCGTCACCGGCGCCGAGTTCGGTCGACAAGAGCTGATCGCTCGGCGTGATCGTGGCGAGTTCCGTCATCTCGTCCGGGTTCGCGGCAGCCGTGAACGGCAACCCCGTGAGCGGACTCATATCGGCGAGCTTGACCCAGACGCTGTACGCCATGTTCGGCGCGGCGTCGCGCACGGTGAGCTTCATGCGCGTCTGGCCGTGGCTCTGGCGGATGAAGACGGTGGCCTTCGCGTCGTCGAAGGGGCCGCCGCACAGCACGGAGGCTTCGGCAGTGAGGACGTTGGTGAGTTCGGCCGTG
Organism: Planctomycetota bacterium; assembly: GCA_029259745.1. GTDB lineage: Bacteria > Planctomycetota > B15-G4 > B15-G4 > B15-G4 > OFTM221. Next base: position 78,472 of record JAJDEO010000063.1, on the reverse strand, counting down.
AACGGGCGGACGACGGACAGCGGCGCCGTGGCGAGCAAGGCCAGCACGCTGATGGCCAGCGTGATGCGTGAACGAGTGAGCATGGTTGGAGTCCTTCCCAGAACGAACGGTCACACGACGCAGCTCGACGGCGCTTCCCGAGTCACGCTCGTTCCGTCAAGCGGCCATCGCGACCGCAAGAGTGATCCGGCCGTCAGCCCGTTGCCCCGGACTTCGGCGACTCCATCTACGACCGGCATCGCAGCTCGGACGTCTCAAACGCGACGCTGACGCGACTCCCAGACGCCGATCAACTCTTGCTCGCGCTCGAACGTCAGCCCAGCGCCGATCTCCGTGTGATCGGGGCGCGTGGCATCCCAGTTCAGCGTGTCACAGATCGTTTCGCCGAGCGGGCGCAGCACGAGGCCGTTCGCGAGAGCGCGCGAGATGTCGACGTCGAGGAAGCCGTGGTGCGGCGCCGGGATCCAGAGCGGGAGCTGCACGAACGGCACGACGTCATGCTCGACGAGAAACTCGTCCGGCACGTGCACGAACTCCGTGAACGAGGCCGTCATCGCCTGACACGCGAGCAGCATCTGGCCCATCGTGAGGGGCTCGCGCGGACCGGTGGCGTTGAAGGTGCCCGAGATCTTCTCGTCGATGAGATGGACGACCCACTCGGCGAGATCGCGGACGTCGATGAGCTGCACGGGTTGATCCTGCGGCGAGGCGAGCACCGAGCCACCTTGCGCGATGCGGCGCGGCCAGTACGTGAAGCGGTCGGACGGATCGAAAGGCCCGACGATGAGTCCGGGACGCACGACGATCGCGCGTTCCCCGAAGGCCTCGTTGACCTCCGCCTCGCAGAGAGCTTTCAGCGGGCCGTACGACTCGCCCGTGACCGTCTCGCGGTCGGCACCTTCGGGCAGCACGGCAAGCGTCGTGTCTTCGGTCTGGCGAGGCGTGTCGTGGTCGGCGAGCACGGAGATCGACGAGATGAAGACGTAGTGATCCGTCCGCTCGGCGAGCAGCTGAGCCGACGCGCGCACGACGCCGGGCGTGTAGCCGCACGTGTCGACGACGGCATCCCAGCGGCGATCACCGAGCGCGGCGAGGCCGTCGACTCCGTCGTCACGATCACCGTGCAAGACCTCGAAGCCATCGAACAACTCGGCGTTCGTCTTGCCGCGGTGAAACAGCGTGACGGTGTGCCCGCGCTTGGCGGCCGCGTAGACGATGTGACGTCCGAGGAAGACAGTCCCACCGAGGATGAGGATGTTCATGCGAGCTCTTCATGGGAGTGCGATCGCCGACGAGGCGCGCGATCGTAGCAACCGCGGCTGCTCAGCCGTCGGCGAGCGCCTCGAGGTCGAAGCGTTCGAAGTAGATCGACTCGTTCGCATCGAGGACACCCGCCTCGTAAGCGCACGCCAGGGTGCCGTCGGGGAGTGCGGCGAGCGCTGCGCCGGCGACAGGGCGTTGCGTGACGACGTGCGGCGGCGACCACGTCGCGCCGGCGTCGGGCGACGTCCGCAGCGTCAGGCCGCGCGGAGCAGTGAAGGTGCTCGCGAATGCGAGTTGCTCGCTGGTCGCGCGGATGAGGGCGAAGCTCGGCCCGATGTCGCGCAGGTTCGTCGACGCGGGCGTGTCGCTCCACGTGTGGCCGCCGTCGCTACTCGTCGTACGCACGAGCGCGCCGTCGTCGGCCACGGTGAAGAGCACGACGGTGCCGTCGTCCTGCTCGACGATCTGGCAGCCGTCGATCGCCGAGGATGTCCCGACACTTCCGAGCACCCACGAGGCGCCGAAGCCGTCGGAGATCAAGGCGTGGGCGACAGCCGTGCCCGCGCTTTCGTCGATGTGAATCGCCGGCACGACGAGTCGCCCTTCGTTCGCGCTGTTCAGCAGCTCGATGCCGGCGCCTGCGATCGGCGTCGGTGCGCTCCAGCCGGGGCGCGTCGAGGCATCCGTGATGTCGACGGGTTCGGTCCACGAGACGCCGTCGTCGCCGCTCGAGCGCGACCAGACCGAGCGGCCGTCGGGCTCGTCGCGCGTCATGACGATGCTGACGACGTCGGTCACGCGCGACGCGACGAGGCACGGGTGACCGAGCCGTGGAACGAGGTCGCCGTCCCAGACCATCGACGTCTCGCTCCACGTGCGTCCGCCGTCCGTCGACCGGCGCGCGATGATCTCCGAGCGTTCGGCGGCGTGACGTTCGCAGACGGCGAGTAGCGTCCCGCGCGGCGTCGTGAGCAGCGCCGGGCGCTGGTAGGTCGTCGCATCGCCGGGCGTCGAGCTCCAGAGCGCGACGTGCGGCGCGTCCTCCACGAGGTTCCCGTGGGCAGCGAAACGTTCGATGGCGAGGGTCGCGGGGCCGAGGGTCGCGAAGCCGAACTGTCCGAGGTGTGACGTCGCGGGGAAGATCGCCACGGCGATGACGCCACCGTCGAGTGCCACCGTGACGACGTCGCCGCGGCGCGTCAGCGTGAGCACGGTGGTTGCGGCGAGCGGCGCGGGCTCTTCGCGCAGGTCGGCGCGCACGAAGAGGTCGCCCCACGCGTCGAGCGTGCCGTCGCGCTGGATGTCGAGCGAAGCGCTTCCGACGACGAACGCCACGACGCCCTCCTTCCAGGCGATACGGGCCTCGATGCGTGCATCTCCGGCACCGAGCAGGCGCGGCGCGAGCAGCGTCCCGCGTCCGGTCCAACGCTCGGCGACAGACCCCCACGTCCCGCGCTGCTCACCGAGTTCGACGTCGCGCCCGTTGTCGATGAAGACCGACTGCGCGTCGCCGAGCCCCGCCACGATCGCCACGAGCGCGACGAGTCGCAGCAGACGCGCGGCGGGTTGCATGGGAGCGGTGTTCATCGTCGCCAGCCTACAGCGCCGAGGCATGTCATGATGGCGCGCTGGAAAACACGACGCTGGGGGATGTCGATGGCTGTGCTCTTCACGTTGCTGGCCGGGCTGCCGCTGTTCTGGCTCGCGCACCTGGGTTCCACGGGGCGTGTCGTTGCCGGTCTCGCCGGTGCCGAGCTCTGGGCCTTGGCCTGGGTGTTGGGGCTCGGGTTGCTGCGGCTCAGAAGGCGTCGCCATCTCGCGACGCCGGACCTTCCGATGCTCGTGGGGGCGGCGCTGCTCGTTTGGGTCATCGCGACGAACGTCGTCGTCGGAACCCTCTCCACGGCGCGTGGCGGTCTCGTCATCCTCGCGCTCTTCGTGTTCGTCGCCGCCGGAATCGGAATGCTCCTGACGAGCCAAGCACGAAGGATCGAGCCAGCAGTGCGCGCGTTGCCGGGCTCGCGCGTCGTGCCACCGCTCGACAAGCTCGCGCTCGCCGGCGTTCCGATGCTGATCCCAGCGCTCGCACTCGTCGGAATCCGGGCGCTTCCCGAGGCCGAGCAGTGGGCCGGTGACATCGCCAACGTCGGCATGTCCGGCCTGCTCTTCGTGCAACTTGCGAGTGTCGCGTGGCCGGCCCTCGTGATCGTGGCCTGGGGCGTCGACCAAAGCGACGGGTCGACCGATCGCGTGTTGCATCGCATCGCGCTCGGTCTTGCCGTGCTCGCGCTCGCCTTCACGTGCGTCGTTCCCTACGCCGATCCGTCCGACCGAGTGTGGGCGATCTCACGGCTCCAACCCAACGGCACGCGCCTGCATGTGATCGCCGACTTCGCTGCCCTCCAGCGTACCGCGTCATGGATGCTCCTCGCCTGCGCCGTGTTGAGCGCCAGCGCGTTCACGGCACTCGGACGCGGCCGGCGCGGCCTCGGTCTGCTCGAGGTTGTCGTGCTGGTTGCCATCGCTGCCGGTGGCACGGTTTACGGCGTTCCCCGCATGGGCCCCGAAGCATCACCGATGGCCTGCGCCGCGGCGTGCGTCGTGGCGTGGATCGTCAGCCGCGTGCGCGGGTGACGTCCCTTTCACCCGCGCACGGCGAATCTCGGATACGCTGGTGGCGATGACTGTCGGGTCCGAGAACGAGAACGCGGGGAAGAATCATGAACACGGTCGTGTCTCGATGGGGGCTTGCGAGCCTGTTGTTCGCGGGTGCTGCCGACGCGCAGCTGTTCACCGATGTCTATTCGCCCACGGGCATCGACATCTTGGACACGTTCGTTGGTGACGTCGACGGCGACGGACGCGATGACGTCGTGGTGATGTCGATCCTCGACGATGGGGCCGTCCTGCGGGGTGGAAGCGACGGACGGCTCGAAGCGGCCGTGCCCTTTCCCGCTTCGGCAGTCTTTTCGTCTTCCGGCTGCACCCTCGCGGACGTCGACGGAGACGGTCGAAGCGATCTCGTCTGCACCGGCACCTCGCCGAGCGGTCAGGTGGCTGTCGTGCGCCGCGGCGGGCCCGGTGCCACCTGGGGGCCGGAGATCGTCTCACCGCTGTCGTCCGGAGTGCCCCTCGCCTTCACGCTCGCCGACGCCAACAACGATGGTCGCGCCGACCTCTGGGTGATGGATGACGACTCACCGCGGGTCGCGCGCATGCTCGGGCAGGCGGACGGGACGTTTGGCCCCGAAGAGCTGTTCGTCGTCACGACTGCCAATCCAGGTCTCAAGTGGGATGTTGGCGTCGGAGATGTCAGCGGCGATGGCGTGCTGGATCTCGCCGTCCAGTTCAGCGGAGGTCTCACGACTCTGGCGCTCGGCACCGGGTCTGGGTTCGGCACAGCGCAAGTGATCATCGCGGCGGCCGACGCACGGATCGGAGGCTTCGGCTTGGCGGATCTCACGTCCGACGGCGTGCTGGATGTGGTGTCGCTTGGCTCAGTGGGGAGTGCGGGGCCGGCACTCGCCGTCGTTCCGGGCGGGAGCGACGTCCTCACGAACGCACCTGTCTTTATCGGCGGAACCTCCGTGGAGGAGTGGCGAGCAGCCGATGTCGACGAGGACGGTCGCACCGACATCGTGGCCCTACGCGGAGGCGATGTCGACGAGAACGGAGGGCAGATCACGGTGCTCCGCCAGGTCTCCGACGGCGTGTTCGGTGCGCCCGTGATGTCGGGCGTACGAGGCTCGCAGTCGTTCGGGCTCGCGGACATCGACCTCGACGGCGCGCTCGATGTGATCGGACATGACGGTCAGTCCCTACGGATTGCGCGCGGTGTCGAGGGAGAGACGTTCGGCGCATCGCTTCCACCCGTCAATGCAACGAACTCTCTCTTCGACGATGTTGTCTTCGGTGACGTCGATGGTGACGGGCGTTGCGACGCTGTCACCTGGCAGCAGCACACCTCCGGCGTGCTCGTGATTCGCGAGGGATCCTTGGAACTCGGATGGGGTGCGCCTTCGACGTTGCCCCTCGGGTCCGGCGTCTTGAGTCTCGCGCTCGGTGCCGTCGATACCGACGGCGACGTGGACATCGTCGTCCACCAAGTCGGCCGCCTCTGGAGCTACGTCAACGACGGGAGCGGCGGGTTCCCCACGATCGTCGAGAACACGATCAACGTGTTTACATCCGGGTCGGGGATCGCGGACGTCACGAACGACGGGATTCTCGACGTGGTCAGCCTGAACAACGACATCAGCGTGACGCTCCACACGGGTCAAGGCGACGGTCACTTCGTTCAGTCGACGCTCGGGTTGATGCCGGTATTCGGATCGGTGGACACGATCGGCGACATCGACGGCGACGGCATCGACGAAGTCATCGCGGGCGGCTCGCAGGTCGTCGTCATCGACGGCGTGAGCGTGACGAGCATCGGTTCGTTTGTGGGCCTCTCCACGGTCGATGACATTCAACTCCTCGACGTCGACGGCGATGGTGATCTCGACCTGATCGGGTCGCGGAAGGACACGCAGGCCTTCGAAGTCCTCGTGAACGATGGCGCGACGTTCTCGGCCGGGCCGCTCGTCACGACGACGTTCTTCCCGAACGACTTGGACGCGTACGATATCGACGGCGACGGCGACGACGACCTGCTCGTCGTTGAGGCCGAGTCGACGGGTCTCCTCGACCCGGGACGCATCTCAGCGTGGATCGTCGACGGGTCGGGTTCTTTGTCGACCGGCCCTGTCATCGACTTGCCGATCGCACCGCGCCGTGTGCGTCTTGTCGACATCGACAACGACGGTCTCATCGACGCCCTCGCGAACACGATCAACGGGTTCGTGCTTCTCCCGAACATCGACGCGACCTGGCGCGGCCTCGGCGAGTCACTCAGCGGGTCGAGCGGACGCAGCGGCCTCGGCGGCTACGGCGAGCTTACGTCCGACGGCACGGTCACGCTCATCATCGATCGCATGCAGGCGTTCACGAGTACGTTCCTCGTCGTCGGCTTCTCCGAACTCGCTGCGCCTCTCAAGGGCGGCGTGCTCGTGCCGGCTGTCGACATTCTCTTCGACGGCCTCGTCACCGACGCCACGGGGCGCATTGAAGTCCCCACCACGCTCCCGCCCGCGATCCCCGCCGACGTCGAAATCTACCTCCAAGCTTGGCAACCCGACATCGCCGGAGGCTTCACGGCCACGACGGCTTTGCTCGGCACGACACGCTGACGCGGGCGCCGCAGTCGCACCACCCGCGTCAGCGTGCTCGTCACGCCACGAACAGCTCGTCTTCCTGCGACGAGGTGATGAACAGCGTGCAGCCGTTCTCCGTCGACTGGACGCCATGGATCGAGTCGGCTTCGGCACGTTGGTAGTCGCCGGGGCCGAGGACTTCGCCCGCCACGTGGAGGTCGCCTGCGAGCACGAGACACTCTTCGGGCGCGGCGTGGCGGTGGGGCGGATACGACGCGCCGGCCGCCATCTTCACGAGCATGGTGATCGTCTTGCGCTCGTTGTCCACGAACAGTCGTTTCACGATGACGCCGTCGACGCCCGTGACCTCCCAGTCGCCATCGCCGTCGTGCAAGGTGGCGAGACCATCGGCCAGTGGCGTGGCATGCCCCGACGTCCAGCCTCTCCAGACCTGCGTCGACACGTCGCCAACCTGCGTCGCGTCGTCTTCGCTCACGGACGTGAGGATGCGGCTGCGCAGGTCGCTGCTCGGCGGATCGACCGGCACCACGGTGTCGATGTCGAGCTCGGCGATCGTCCGCTGGGCGGTTTCGACCGCGGACACGACGTCGTTGTCACCGCGCTCGAGCCGCGCTTCGAGGCGCTGCGCGTCCTCCGACCCGAGCGAACCGAGCACGTAGAGAGCCGCCAGCTCGGCGATCGCATCTGGCGAAAGCGGATCGTTCCCAGGCGCGCTCATGATGCCTCCAGAATCGGCATGAGGTGTTCGTGGAGCTTGCCGATGGCAAGGCGGATGCGGGTTTTGATGGTGCCGAGAGGAAGGTCGAGTCGACGCGCGATCTCGGCGTGTGTCAGACCTCGGAAATAGGCGAGTTCGATGGCTTGGCGCTGAGGCATGGGGAGTTTTTCGAGGACACGCTGGACGTGTCGGTGATGCTCGTCCTCGATGCACGGACGACTCGGGTCGGTGTTGAGAGCTTCGGCGTCGCGCGCTTCGTCGAGCGACATCTCGAGCCTGCGCTGCGACGCAACCGACCGCAGTCGGTCGAGCGCTCGTGAACGCGTCATGATCATGAGCCAGGCGTGGGGCGTACCGCGCGTCGGCGAATAGCTGCGCGCCGTGCGCCATGCCTGGAGGTAGACGTCATGAACGATCTCTTCGGCCAGCGCGACGTCGTTCAGCAGTCGGTACGCCAATCCATAGATCGTCCGGTGTGTGGCGTCGTAGATCGCCGTGAGCGCGTTCTGATCGCCTTGCGCCATGTCGGCCACGAGTCGTTTCAGTCCATCTGGGTCGAGCTGGTGCTGTTCTACGTCCCCCACGACGGCTCCCGTCTCGCAAGCGGTGAATGGTTCTTCGATGGACGAACGGCCCCTTGCACCCGGCGGAGCCTCGGTCCGCCGGATCTCCGTCCACGAAGAACCATTGACCCTACGAGCGATCGCGGCGTCTGGATCTCTGGCAATCTGGAAAACTTGCCGATCGACCTGGCGGGCCGATCTGTGGCAATCAGCGGTCCGATTCGGGGAGCCCGAGGCCGCTGCGATCGGGCCAGGGCGGAATCGGCGGCACGGTGTAGTCGCCCGTGACGAGCTCTTCGAGCATCAGGGCGATGGCCGCGTCCAGCTGCGGGTCGGCGTCGTTCTGCATCGCGGCCGGGTCGTCCCAGACCTCGATGTCCGGGTCGACGCCCCAGCCCTCGATGCCCCAGGTGCCATCGTTCTCGTAGAACGCGAAGTTCGGGGCCGTGACGCGCGTGCCGTCGATGAGGCTCGGGACACCGCCGATGCCGACGAGTCCACCCCAGGTGCGGCGCCCGATGAGCTTGCCCAGTCCCGCTTGACGGAAGTAGTAGGGGAAGGCGTCACCGCCCGAGCCGGCGCGCGGGTTGATGAGCATGCACTTGGGGCCCTGGTGACTGTCGGGCGGCCAGACGAGCGGTGCGCTGTGCGCGATGGCCCAGGCGTTCGTGGCCGGGCGGTTGAGGAGCTCGATGAAACGCGTGGGGACCTGCCCGCCGCCGTTGAAGCGCTCGTCGATGATGAGGGCGTCGAGGCCGCGCTGGCCGACGAACTGGCGGAAGAGTTCGTTCTGTCCGTTGACGCCCGTGTCGGGCACGTGGATGTAGCCGACGCGACCGTTGGTCTGTGCTTCGACATAGGCGCGGTTGCGCTCGACCCACCAGCGGTAGCGCAGGGCCGACTCGTTCGCGATGGGCGTGACGAGGATCTCGCGGTCGTCGTCGCCGGGCGTGGCCGAGGCACCGACGGTGAGCGCCGTGACGCGTCCTGCGAGGCCGATGAACGCAGCCCACGGATCGCGCGTCGTGTCGAGCGCGACGCCGTTGACCGCGTGGATGAAGTCGCCTTCGTGCACGTCGAGGCCGGGCTGCGAGAGCGGGCCGCGAGCGTCGGTGTCCCACGCGGCGCCGCCGTAGATGCGCGCGATCTGGTAGGCACCGTCGACGAGGGCGAAGTCGACGCCGAGCAGTCCGACGTTCGTCGCGGGCTGTTCGTCGGCCTCGCCGGGCGAGTAGTACGCGTGGCCGACGTTCAGCTCGCCGAGCAGCTCGCGGATGGCCCAACCCACGTCGGCGCGCGACGAGGCATCGGCGACCATCGCGCCGTAGTGCTCGCGCATCCGGTCCCAGTCGACGCCGTGCATGTTCGGGTCGTAGAAGAAGTCGCGCAGTCGACGCCAGGCGTCGTCGAAGAGCTGACTCCACTCTGCGCGCGGGTCGATCTGCGCCACCATGTCGGCCGTGACGACGGGTTCGCCCTTCGCATCGGCCTTCGCGGGCAGCAGCGTCGGTGCGCCCTTGACGGGAGCGAGCAGCGTCTTCCCGTCGGCGGCGAGCCAGAACGTGTTGGCGCCTTCGATGACGGTTTCTTCCTTGGGCTCGTCGGCGTGGGCGTCGTAGCGGTGGATCGTGCCGGGGCCGTCATCCGAACGCCGGACGTAGAGGAGTGCGCCGTCCTCGGCCACGGCGAACGGGCCGAACGGTCCGCGGGCGAGCGGGAGCAGGATGGCGCGCTCGGCGAAACCGTCGAGGTCGATGACGAGTGGGGCTTCGTCTTCCTGCTCGTCCTCGTCGTCTTCTTCCGCGTCGTCGCCTTCGTCCGCGTCGTCGTCGTCGTCCGCGCCGTCGTCATCCTGCGCATCGTCGTCGCCGTCCTCTTCCGCCGACTCTTCGGCGGCCCCTTCTTCCTCGGGCTTGTCTTCGTTCGCCGCGCTCTCGTCGTCCCACGTCTCCTCGTCGCTCTTGGCGAGGAACGGCGAGGCGACGTCGGCGCGCAGCGGCAGCATGTGCAGCCGCTCGGTGTCGGCGTAGACGAACGTCATGCCCTCGTCGTCGTACTGCGGTGCGGAGTAGTCCATGCTCGCGACGAAGTAGAGGAACTCGCCCTTGCGATCGAAGGTCGGCGACCCGGCGCCGAACATGCCGGACGTGACGTCCGTGATCGCGCCGGTTGCGCGCTCCCAGAGGGCGATACGCGAGCGCCACATGTCGTCTTGGTGCACGAACGCGAGCCACTCTCCGTCGTGCGACCAGCTCGATGCCGTCGCGCCGCCGTAGCGGTTCTCGACGATCCGCCGCGTCGTGTCGGCCTCGAGGTCGTGCACGTGCAGCGACCCGCGGTTGTCGGCAAACACGATCAGCTCGCTGTCCGGCGACCACATCGGATCGGACAGGAACGCCTGCACGTGACCCGCTGTGAGCTGGCGCGCGTCGCCCTTGCCGTCCGACTGCACGACGGTGAGTTCGTACTCGCCGGACGCATCGCTGAAGTACGCGATCCACCGACCGTCGGGACTCCACGCGGGGTCGAGCTCGGCGGCGCCGCTCGTGCGCGTGAGGTTGCGCGGGACTCCGTCGCTGGCCGGCAGCGTCCAGATGTCGCCGCGCGCCTGGGCCACGGCGCGCTTGCCCGTGGGCGACACGTGCCAGTTGCCGAGCGCGTCGGAGACGTCGACGGCGCGCGTACGCAGCTGCGGGCGATCCCCGGGAATCGACACGGGCACGGCGGTGGTCTCACCGCTCTGGAGGTCGAGCAAGAAAAGCCCGGTGCCGTTGTTGAAGACGATCTCGCCGCCGCCGTCGGGCCCGGGTCCCATGCTCGGCCAGCGCACGTCGAAGTCGGCGAACGTCGTGAGCTGGGTGTGCTCTCCGCCGTTCGGGTCGACGTGCCAGATGTTCAGGCGCGCGCTCTCGCCGCGGTCGGAGAGGTAGTAGACGTGGCCGTCGTGCCACATCGGAAGCGTGTCGGTGCCCTGCCAGTCGGTGATGCGACGCGACGAGAGGTTGACGAGGTCGAAGAGCCAGACGTCCGTCGCGCGTCCGCCGGTGTAGCGCTTCCAGTTGCGGAAGTCGCGCGGCATGAGGTTGTAGACCAGGGTGCGGCCACTCGCGTCGATGGCGCCGTTGCCGCCGTACGGGACGGGCAGTGCCTCAGGCAGGCCGCCGGCAGCGTCGACGGTGTAGAGGGTGGGCGCGCGCGTCAGGGCGTTGTCGATGTTGCCGCTGAAGAGCAGGCGACCGTCGGACGTCCAGCCGCAGAGCATCTCGTCGGTCGGGTGATGCGTGACGCGGTGTGACACGCCGCCCGTCGTCGGGATCGTGTAGATGTCGCGGTCGCCGTCGTAGTTGCCGACGTAGGCGATCGTTGCGCCGTCGTCGCTGAAGCGCGGGAAGAGCTCGGTGCCGGGTGGGCTGGCGAGCGGCGTCGCAGTGCCGCCGTCGCGCGGGACGGTCCAGAGGTCGGAACCGTAGGAGAAGACGATGTGCGTGGCGCTGACGTCGGGGAAGAGGAACAGCCCGGCGTGGGCGTCGTCGGCCGCGTGCACGGATGTAGCGGCGACGAGCGCGAGGGCGGTGTGGCGCAGAGTGGCGGCGAGGTCCATGTCCATGAGCTCCCGTGGGTGGTGGACGCAGCCCGCGACGATCGAACATCCCGCGCGCGGGCGCAAGCCGTGCGTCGCGGGCGCCACCGAAGCGACAGCTGCGCGTGCACGGCGCGTCATCCGGAATCGAACGCTCCGTTCCGAGTTCGCGCAGATCGGCTTATCCGGATCAGGTCGGGCTGCTCAGAGCTTGAGCACGAAGAACATGAACGCGCTGATGAGCGTCAGGCCCGCCACCGCGCTCGCGATCGCCGCGCGGATGTACGCCGCGTCATAAAGTGACGGGTCGCGACCCTTCTTCGACGCGTATCGGTGGGCCAGCAGGAACACGAGCACGAAGACCGGCATGATGATCACGACGAACGACAGCGCTCCCGCGATCCAGGCCGCGGCCACGAGCGGTGAGACCTTGTCGCGGAGACCGCGGTGTCGGTCCCAGAACAGCATGTTCGCGACGAGGCCGCCGGCCAGCGTGAGGCTCAGGACGAGCGCCGCGATGAGTGTCGGGAGTGAGGTCTCGGCATCCATGTCGGGAATCAAAGCGCAGTCGAGTCGCGGGCGCGACAGGAAATCGTCGAGCGAGCCGACGCTGTGGTGGACGGTTTGCGAGAGCTGGGCGAAAGTAGTGCCGGAGCGAACGCGATGCCGTCGGAGGTCGTGATGGTCGATGTCCAAACTCGAACGAGCGTCTGCCCGGGCTGTAGGCTCGAGATGCCGTACTCGGAGACGGTGGTTTACGAGGGCTATTACTTCACGTCGCCGGAGTGTTGGTCGGTGTACACCGAAGTGCTAGCCGCCGAGTTCTCCAACGTCATTCTCTTCGGGCAGGTCCACCAGCTGACGGTTGACGCGTATGCCTTGCAGCACGCCGGTGGTGAGCACAAGGCCAAGTCGATCTGCGTGCATCTCGTCGGCTTGCATCTGCTTCTCGAGAAGGGTGTGCCCAGCCCGCTGGTGGCACCGTGTTTGCGGCGGCTTGCCGAACGCATCGATCGCGCGGGTTCCTGGCCCGTGTACGAACCACCTGAGAAGCGCGGTGAGTTCACGATCTTCGACGTTGCGATGGCGAGGACGCCGAGCGACCACGCCGAGGTCGTCCGCACGTGGGGGCGCGAGGTCTGGGCGAGCTGGGCCGATGTCCACGGCGCCATCGCGGATCTCGTCGTCGCGCACGACGTGGTCCGGTAGCGCGCCGCGGTCGCACGGCTCGTGCGGAGGCGCGTGACGAACGTCAGTCGCCGCGCTCGGCTCGTTCCGCAACTCACCCGGGCAGAGCACGTCTCGGCGCCGTCGACGACAATGCGTCGCTCAGCGGAAGGATTCAGGGCGCGCTGGCATCGCTCAGGTCGGCTTACGAGCGGCCCAGCCGATGCGCACAACCTCATTCACGAGTGCGTCGATGATGTGCTGCTCGTTCGTCGCACAGAAGCAGACGTCCTCCCGGACCGCCTGTTCGGCGCATCGGCGGAAGTCGTCAGCACCCTGGAGGCTGCACTCGCCGGCGTGCTTCTTGGCCTGGGCAACGAGCTTCTCGAGGTTCGTGACCTCGGCGTACTCGCCCCATGCACTGTCATGTCGGTCGTTCATGGAAGGTTCCTGTTGTCGTTGCCAGTGAGACGCGATGCGTGTTGCCTCGGTCGCGTGCGGGTGGCATCGTGAATCCCGCGCCCATGCAGATCACCCGCCATACCGACTACGCACTTCGCGTGCTGATGTACCTCGCCGTCAGTCCCGATCGGGTGACGCTGGGGGAGATCGCCGAGCGGCTTGGCGTCTCTCGGCACCACCTCATGAAGGTGGGTGCGAGTCTTGGTGAGCTCGGGTTGGTCGACCTCGTGCGCGGGCCAGGTGGTGGGATCAGCCTGGCCGTGGACCCCGACGAGATCTCGGTGGGCGCGGTCTTCCGATCGCTCGAGAACTGCGTCCTGGTCGAGTGCTTCGATGCAGAAGAGGACCATTGCGTTTTCTCTGGGAGCTGCGCGCTCACGGGCGTGCTCAATACGGCGTTCGAGGCGTTCTGTCGCGAACTCGATGCAAAGTCGCTGGGTGATCTCGTGCGACAACGAGCGCGCCTGAGAGCGTCGCTTGGGCTTGGGAAGCAGCGCAAGGCACCGTAGTGCAAGAGCCAGAAATGTCGAGCGTCTTGCGCGTTGATGTTATTGTGGTATGTCGTATGCTACTTTAGGTTGACGAGTGACACAACCCTTCAACGACCAGGACACCAAAGAGCGATGACGCAGCTGAGGCTTCCCGCCGGACTCGTCCCGAGTGGATGTTCGCCCACGTTCACGGCTGACAGTCTTCCCAAGGCGCTCGGCGAAGAGCACGCGCTCGGCGCGGGACGCTGGGGAGTGCTGCAACTGCTCGAGGGCAGTGCGTCCTTCGTCGACCTGAAGAGGAACGTCGAACGTCCCATGACGGCGCCTGACACGCAGGTGATCGCACCGCTCGCGCCTCACAAGCTGCGCGTCTCGGGGCCGCTCACGTGTCGCATCGACTTCTTCGTCGAGGACGGCCGCTCGCCCGATTCGATCACCGAGCGGCGTGAGACCGACCCCGTCCGCGAGAGCTTCGCGCGATGCGAGCGGGCCGGCGACTTCGCGACGACCTTCTACGACACCTTTCTCGGCGCGTCGCCGGAGATCGCGCCGTTCTTCGTGGAGACGAGCTTCGAGAAGCAGCGCAAGCTCTTGCGCGCCACGGTGCAGATCATGGTGACGCGCCATGTGTCCGATCTCCCCGCACGCGAGGTGCTCGAACGCATCGGTGAGTCGCACAGTCGGCAGCAGCTGAACATCCCGCCGCGTCTCTACGAGGTCTGGCTCGACAGCGTCTGTCTCACTGTCGAGGCCATGGACCCCGAATGGAGCGAAGAGGTCGGCCATCAGTGGCGAGAGCGGCTGCGTCCGGGCATGCAACTGATCATGGCCGCTTACTGAGCGAGGTCGACTCCGTGGAGCGACGCCCACATCCCGACAGGCCGGACGTCGACAGCCCCGATGAGATTGCTCGCCTCGTGCGCGCGTTCTACGAGCGCGTGGCGGTCGACGACCTTCTCGCACCCGTCTTCGTCGATCAGGCCGCCGTGAATTGGGAAACCCACCGCCCGCGGATCACGGCCTTCTGGTGTCAGCTCGAACTCGGCATCGAGGGCTTCCACGGCGCGCCCACGCAGAAGCACAGGAAGCTCTCGGCCGAAGAACCCTTCCGCGCCGAGCAGTTCGCCCGCTGGGTGTCCCTCTTCCACGACACCATCGACCAGCGCTGGGCCGGTCCCCACGCCGAGTCGATCAAGGCCCGCGCGACGACCATCGCGATGATCCAGTCCCAGGTCGTCCCCACGGCCGAACCCTGGCCCGGTCCCACGTGACGCCCGCGCTTGGTAGCATCACCGCCCGATCACCGATCGCATGCGCCCGTAGCTCAGGTGGATAGAGCACCGGTTTCCTAAACCGGTTGTCGTGGGTTCGAACCCCTCCGGGCGTACCAGAGTGCGTGGTGTTGTTCCACGACCGCCCAATGCGGAGTCCCTTCCGCTTATGTCGGCGGCTTTCTGTTCGTGACGCGCGGCGGACGACCCGGGCCGCGAGGTTCGTCGCTCGCGCTTGCCTCGAGCTCTTCGACGCGCTTCGCGAGGTCGGGCGGCACCCTGAAGACGAACGCCCTTCCGCGCTGCGTGTCGTTCAACAAGCCGAGCGTCGCGAGCTCTTTGAGATCCGTGCGCGCGGTCTGTCGAGTGACTCGGTGACTGTTGCCGTGGCGCGTCGCGGTGTACTCCGCATCGCGGTTGCCCAGGGCGTGGCCAAGGAGCGCGACTTGGCGATGGTTGAGCCCGGAACGCTCCACGAGAGCCTGTGTCTTGCGGACATCCGACGCCTTGTGCTGAACGTACTCGAGCAGAGCTTCGATCGATTGTCGAAGTACCGTCATCTGCTGGAGGACGAAGTACGTCGCGTCATTGTCGTCCGTCTCCGAGAGGAGATACGAGCGCGCATACTGCGCCGACGCGCCTCGAAGGATGTGGGACACTGAGAGGTACTCGGCGAGCCAATAGCCGTGATGCAACATCGACCAGTAGAAGAGCGCGCGAGCCGTTCGCCCGTTGCCGTCGACGAAGGGGTGGTCGTACCCGATCCAGAAATGCAGGAGGATCGAGCGAACGATCGGATGGATGAAGTGGGTGGACTTCTGCTCATTCGCGAACGAGCAGAAGCGGTCGAGACGCTCGGCGAGCTGTTCTGCCGGCGGCGGTCGGTGAACGAGCGTGTTGTCGGCGGCATAGACTCCCCACGTGCTCGACGACTCGCTGTCGTTGCGAAGGCGTCCCACCGCCGAGGTGTCCTCGAAGGTGTCGTCCGCCACGATGCGGTGGACTTCCAGCACGAGCTCGGGCGTCATCGGCTCCTCGCGAACCGAGCGCACGAAGGCCATGGCCTGGAAGTTGTTGAAGATCATCCGCTCATCGTGCGTTCGCGGCGCGCGACCCGAGCGCAGCATGTCGTTGGCGACCCGACGCGTGGTCGCTGCTCCTTCGAGCTGGCTCGACGTGATCGCCTCTTCGACGAGGGCGCTCATCTGGTAGCGATCGCGAATGCCTTCGGTCGTGAGCTGGCTGGGCATTTCCATACGCCCGCTCAGATCGCGATCCGCCTCGTGGAGCTCACGCCGGAGCGCATCCGGGGTTGCGAGAACGAACGGCGCTCCGCTCACATCGCGCAGTGGGAACGGTTTGCTGATCGCCTTTCGGGCGAGCTTGAGGCTCGCCCACCACTCTTCGAGCGTCAGGCCTTCGGGTGGGGTTCTGCGTCGGACGTCGTCCCAGTGGAGGTAGCGCCCGTGCAGTCTGTCGTCGGACATGGCGCGCACGACCACCGCGAGTCGCTTGGGGTCGGCAAAGACGTCACGCAAGAGGTCGGCGGTGGGGCGTGGTCTCTGCGGGAGCTTCATGGCTCAATCTTCATCGGACAATCGATGGCTAACGATGAATAATCTAGCCGTTGGTGGGTGCTGTGTGGCTAGGTTATTCACAGTTTGGCATCCATCTGGCGTCAGGCAACCATCGCGGCAATGCGCCGATTCGGGGTCGTCCTGGGCAGTCTCGCCTTGATTCCCGCCTTCCCGCGTCGCGTTCTTGGCCGTGCCGACGCGGTCCGCCGGCTCACGTGCCGTCGCAGCTCAGGAGGACGACGAGGTCGTCGCGGGCGAGGGTCCAGCGTTGGGTGCGGTCGGGGTTCAGCGCGATCTGGCGCTCGGGCGTGTGTTCGGTTCGCACGTAGAGGCCGAGCGCCACGCAGCCCGCTGCCGCCGCGGCGTGCTGGACGCCTGCGAATGTCACGCCTTGCGGATCGAGGTCGAGGTCGGCTGCCGTACGAAGGACGACCTCCGTCCCGCCCGAGCAGATCAGCGCGTCGAAGACGGCGTTGAGCTCGGGCAGGAGCCCGACGTGTGCAAGGAGGTGACTCAACATGCGCGGGCTGACAAACACGACGTCGGCCGCCGACCCGAGGATCCGCGCACTGTCGGGGTCGAGTAGCTCGGCGAGGACCTCCGGCGGGTTCTCGTGTCCCTCGAGCAGCGAGCGCAACAAGACGAGCCCGAGGACGGTGCGCGCGTCCGCCTCCTCCGACGTCGCGAGCCAGCCGCTGGCGAGGAAGAGGATATCGTCGAAGGCCGTCAGCTCGACCTTGCCGAGATCCTGCTCCAGCGAGTAGTCGCCGACGACGTGCGAGATCGCGAGGCGCTCGCTGACGGGGATGTGCGCGAGGACGCGGGCGCGCTTGCCCTCGCTGACGCGCGACATGATCGTGACGTCGAAACGCCCGTCGTCGGCTTCGAGCAGCTCTGTCAACAGCGTTGCGATCTTGTAGCTCCAGCCGAGCACGAGGATCCGGCGTCGCTCGAGCATGGGCTGCGGAGGGAGTTGGCGCGTGACCGGAGGCGGCACGTGGGCGGTCGAGTTCCCGGACGGCTCACATTTGCTGTAGCGCTCGGAGAGGAGAATCAGGCGATCGCCCTGCGCAAGGATCACGTCCGACTTCGGATCGAGGTGCACGGTCGGCGTTTCGTGTCCCGAGACGACGCCGAGCACGACAGCCTCGGGGAAGACATCGATGAGGTCGCGCGTGGACTTCCCGGCGAGCTCGTCGAACGAACGCAGGTAGAGGCCGTTGCCTTCACGGTGTGTGAGCAGACTCAACAGCACCGTACCGACGCCCGAGTGTCGAAGGCTCTGCGAGAGCAAGCGGCTGACGAGTCGGTCGCCGGCGATGATCTCCGAGCGCGTGTGGATCGAGTTGCGCGCGACCGACACCTTGCGCGGATCGAACAGCTCGGCAACCACGCACGGCACGTTGTCCCCCGGCGAGTCGGCGAACAACGCGTCGACGTTGAGCAGCGTCTTCACGACGCGCGTGTCGTTGAGTTCGGAACCGCCGAGTTCGAAGTCCGCACCGGGGATGATGACGACCGCAGCTCGCGTGAGATCGAGGCGCGCCAAGTGTTCGCGCTGCAGGGACGAACCCGAGCGCAGGAAGATCTGGTTCTCCTTCCAGTCCGCGCCGAGGTCGTCACGCAGCTGGAGCCGGCGCTCGGCGTCGACGTGTTCGGCGAGGATGACGATGCGCAGCTTCTCGGAGCCGTTGCGCTGCGCGAAGAAGCGCTCGAGTCGCCCGCCCGCCGTCAGGAGCTTCTTGATGATCTCCGACGTGCGGTTCGTCCACCCCAGGATCACGAAGTGGTTCTGCATCGCGATCGGGGTCAAGCCGCTTTCGAGGTTGCGGATCGTGCGCGCCAACCACTGCGTCATGATGGCGATGAGCGAGCCCATGAAGAGCACGTATCCGAGCACCGTGACAGCCGTGGACACCACGCGCAGCGTCACGCCTTCGTCGTCGCCGAGGTACCCGGGGTCTGTCAAACGCAGGAAGGCCCACCAGATCGCCGTCGGGACTGAATCGAAGTCGGCCGTGAGGGCCCACGCGGCGATGCCCCCGAGAACGGCGACGACGGCCACGAGGTCTGTCATCAAGATGAGCTGCGCGACGACTCCGCGCTGGACCCAACGCTCGAGGAGGAACTGCGCGCGGCGGAGGAGTCCGTGCTGCGACGAGGTCACTGTTGCGTTCCGAGGTACGTGTAGAGGACGTCCTGCCAGGACTCGCTACTGACGCGTTCGAGGAGCGCCTTGTTGATGGCCTTCCTCAGCGAGCTGTCGAGTGGGAGGGCGATGGCGTAGTCCTGTCGTTCGAACGTGACGGGAAGGACGGTGACGCTGTCCTCGAACTCCGTGAGCGCGAGGTAGCGGAGGATCGGCGCGTCGTAGACGACGGCTTTCATCCGGCGTTCGCCGAGTGCTTCGAGAGCGCGCGCGGCCGTTTCGAAGGGCATGGACGGCAGGCGTTGCTTGCGCAGGTACTGCTCACCCGTCGAGCCACTCACGCACCCGACGCGTCCGAGTGTCGCGAGGTCACGCGGCCCGTTCACCGAGGCACCGAGCTGCGAAACCGTGAGCGTCGATGCGATCGCGGCGGTCAGTCCAGAGATCATGATGATGCTGGCGAACATCCAGATGATCGCGACGAGTCGGCCCGGCACCGTCGTCGGAGACTTGTCGCCGTATCCCACGGTGGTCATCGTCACCGCCGACCACCAGAAAGCCGCGCCGAGCCCCTTCGACAGCGTGCCGCCGAACTGCTCGGGGTTGCGCTTGCGCTCGAAGAACCACAGAAGGAAACCGCCGAGGAACAGCACGAACGCCAGGGACGCGACAGCCTGGAAGAACCTCACCGACAGCAGCCCCGTGAGGGTCGCCCAGAGGCTCTTGCTGTGTTCTGCAGGAACGGCGATGCCGAGGCCGGAGGGGTGGAAGGGATGCGTGAAGTCGACGCGCTGCTCGCGTTCGGACGTGACGGTGAGCGCCGCGACGGACGCGTCGAAGCGACCGTCCTCGAGGCCTTCGATGAGGTCTTGGATCGAGGCTTCACGAAGCTCGAACTGCAGGCCGAGGTCATCGGCGATCCCGCGCCACAGGTCGATGCTGATTCCACGCCACAGACCATCGTCGCTGCGGAACGAGAAGGGAGCCGCCTGCTTCGTGCCGACGACGAGCGTCTCGGCCTCCTGCGCTGTGCAAGGAGTGACGAGGAAAAGCAGCAGCCAGGTTCGAGTCAAGATCCACGCCATGCGCATTCCGGTCTCGTGGGTCGGCGGCATCGTCGCCGCGGATTTGAACACTCGTCGATGGGGGTCCGCCGCGTGTCGACGCATCCGAGCGACGTGCACGAGCTTCCCCCACCGAGTCCCGAGAACGTAGATGAATTGCTCGATTCGCAGGGGCTGCAAGCGTGCTTGGCCGAGACGAGAGGTGGTCGAGGTGACGCACCTCGCCAGAGCGTGGCAGCGATGACACTGCGAGCGCGGCGACGTATCCGAGTGCTACGTGAGCGTTCTCGAACTCTCCCCGGGGTGCGAGAAGGCATGCACCCCGGCCTCGAATCTCGATCGCCGTGTGGCTTTCGGCGAGCATGGCCTCCGGCGCCGTGAGTGCCGGCCGGGGGCTTCGGGATCTCTCGCCATGGCTATCGACAATCGCTGGTGTTGTGTCAGTGTGTGCCGGGCATGAACCCCCACGGTTCGCGCAACCTCCGCTCCGCCATGCCGGATCGATGACGACGAAGAAGACGACGAAGACGACGAAGACGAAGAAGAGGGCGCCGACAAAGAAGCTGTCGACGAAGAAGGCGAGAGCCGGCGAGCACGCTCCACGCCGCAGCGCTCGACATGAACTCGTCGTCATCGGCTGGCGTGAGTGGGTGGCGTTGCCGAACTTGGGTGTCGCCTCGCTGAAGGCGAAGGTCGACACCGGGGCGCGCACGTCGTCGTTGCACGGCTTCGACATCGAGGAGTTCACGGGCAGAGGTGGCGTCCCGATGGTGAGCTTCGGAATCCACCCCGAGCAGCGCTCGTCGAAAGGCGCCGTCCGCGTGGAGGCGCCGCTCGTGGATCGCCGCAACGTCCGACCGTCCTCTGGTCATGCCGAGCTCCGACCCGTCATCGCGACGGAGATCGAGCTGATGGGCCAGCGCTGGATGGTCGAACTCACGATCACAAGCAGAGACCAGATGGGTTTCCGCATGCTGCTCGGTCGACGAGCGATGCGTAAGCGCTTTCTCGTTGATCCACACGCCTCGTTCCTCAACGGACGACGCGTGAAAGGGACCAAGCGGCTCAAGCGTCGCAAAGGAAAGAAGTCATGAAGATCGCGATTCTCTCGCGCAAGGCGAGTCTCTACTCCACGGCGCGTCTCAAGGATGCTGCGGAGGCGGCCGGACACGAAGCGCGCGTCATCGACTACCTGCGTTGCTACATGAACATCGCGTCGCATCGCCCGTCGATCCTGTATCAGGGCGAACAACTCGAGTTCGACGCCGTGATTCCACGCATCGGCGCCTCGAACACGTTCTATGGCACGGCTGTCGTGCGGCAGTTCGAGATGATGGACGTCTTCCCGCTCAACGAGTCACAAGCGATTTCGCGCTCGCGCGACAAGCTCCGCTGCCTGCAGCTTCTCGCACGCCGAGGCATCGGTCTTCCGGTGACGGGCTTCGCGCACTCGACGAAGGACGTCGAGGGAGTGATCCAGCTCGTGGGCGGTGCGCCGCTCGTCGTGAAGCTGCTTGAAGGCACGCAAGGCATCGGCGTCGTGCTGTGCGAGACGAAGAACGCGGCCGAGTCGGTGATCGAGGCGTTCCGCGGACTCAACGCGAACATCCTCGTGCAGGAGTTCATCAAGGAGTCGGGCGGCGCTGACCTGCGCGCGTTCGTGATCGGCGGGAAGGTCGTGGCGGCGATGCGTCGCCAGGGCGCCGAGGGCGAGTTCCGCTCGAACCTGCACCGCGGCGGCTCGGCGGCGAAGATCAAACTCACGCCGGAAGAGCGCAGCACGGCCGTGCGGGCTGCGAAGGCCATGGGGCTGCGCGTCTGCGGCGTCGACATGCTTCGCGCGAACCACGGTCCGGTCGTCATGGAGGTGAACTCGTCGCCCGGTCTCGAAGGAATCGAGAACGCCTCGGGTGTCGACATCGCAGGTGCGATCATCAAGTACATCGAAACCAACGCCTCACCGAGCAAGACCCGTGACCGCATCAAAGGTTAAGCCGAAGGCCGAGCCGCTCGACATCGGCGGCCACTCCGTGAAGCCGGGGGAACGACTGCGCTTCGACATGCCCGTCGCGCAGCTCCCGACGCACACACAGCTCCATATCCCCGTCACGGTCGTGCACGGTCGCAAGCCGGGTCCGCGACTCTGGATCAGTGCAGCCGTTCACGGTGATGAACTCAACGGCGTCGAGATCATCCGACGCGTGCTCGAGGAGATCCCCGAGACGCTGAACCGCGGCTCGGTGATCGCCGTCCCGGTCGTGAACGTCTTCGGCTTCATCGGCCAATCGCGCTACCTGCCCGACCGACGCGACCTCAACCGCTCGTTCCCGGGCTCGTTGAAAGGTTCGCTCGCCTCGCGCATCGCGAAGCTGTTCATGGACGAGATCGTCGCGAACAGCACACACGGCATCGATCTGCACACGGCGACGTCCGAGCGCACGAACCTGCCGCAGATGCGCGGCAACATGGACGACCCGAAGGTGCTCGCGATCGCGAAGGCGTTCGGCGCACCGGCGATGGTCAACTCACCGATCCGCGGTGGTTCGCTGCGCGCCTCGGCGTCGCGATTCGGCATCCCGGCGGTGGTCTTCGAAGGCGGCGAAGCGCTGCGTTTCAACGAGGACGCCATCGCGATGGGTGTGCGCGGCATCCTGCGCGTCATGCATGAACTCAAGATGGTGGCTCGTTCGCCGCGTCAACGCACCAAGCCGGTGCTCATCGAGAAGACGTCATGGGTGCGCGCGCGCTACGGCGGGCTCGCGCGTCTGGATGTGGCGGAAGGCGATATCGTGGAAGACGGCCAGCGCATCGGCACGGTTTCGGACCCTTTCGGGGCCGATGCGAGCGACCTGCGTGCACCGTTCCGCGGACTCGTGATCGGTCGTGCGAACAACCCCGTCGTGTATGGCGGCGACCCGGTCGTGAACATCGGGAAGCTCCGTACGCCGGAGTGACGGAGCGATCCGCTGCGGTCAGCGGTCGACAGCCGGTCGTCCAGCCGTTCGACGCGCTCGACGTCGTCGTCGGTGTCGGTCAGTCCGCGCACGCGCGCCTGCCGGTAGTGAAGCACGATGCGTTCGCCCGACCGCAGGACCTCGATAAGGTCTTCATAGATCGCATCGGCCCCGTCGCCGCCGACGCTGAACGCCCACAGCGGCGAGACGACACGCGTCTGTGAGCGTCCATCGCCGTTGCGTGTGGTTTGCAGCGGCAAGCCGCCGAGCACGAGCTGACCTTCGTACGACTTGACGGCCGTGGCCTTCTCGGAGAGCTTCACGACGACGCCGGTGCGCATGCCGGAGCTGAACGTCCCGAGTCCGTCGTCGCCGCCAGCGACCCCGCAGCCGGTGAGCGCGAGTGAGACGAGTGACGCGAAGGCGAGGCGTAGCACGAGCGACGTCACGGGGGAGCTCCGGGAGGGCGGGGTACGAGCGGGGCGAGGATTGAGGCTGTGAGTGTCGGTCCGGCCCGCCGCTTGCGCGACGATTCGATGGCCTGACAGCCTGTTGAAGACCTGCTTCGAGTGCGCCGTGTGTGACCGAGTGTGTTTGCGCGAGTGTGGGAACGCAGGCGAATCGGTGGATTCGTCGAGGCTCCCGTGTGGGTCCGAACGACTCCGTGTTCGCCTGGTTTCCGAGCCGCCAACGTCTGTCCGCGCGGGACCGCAGGGCGTGACCAGCTCCTGTCGGCTGCCTCCGCGATCATGAGTTCGCAGCGCGTTGAAAGAACTCAACCGACGTGCTGCTAGCCTGGGTTGTTCACGGGGATCGTCGCGAGGTCGCAGCTGGGCCTTGCTGGCAAGGCGAGGCGAGGTGGCGTCGCCTAAACTCCGCCAGCAAGGATTCAGATGCGACCGTGCAGGTCGCCGTGAACAACCCGAGCTAGGTTTCCATCTCTGCCGTGGGATGATCGGGCTCGAGGGCGGCCCGCGCCGGCAGCTCGTGTACGACAAGGAGTGAGTCTCGTGTCCGTCAGCACCGACCCCGAACCCGACGTTGACGTCGAGGAGAACCGACCACCCGAGGAAGCCGCAGATCCGGGCCCGGAGCTGTCGACGCTCGTCGCCGCCGAGGACGCGGAAGGCTGCACGAGGTGGCTCGAAGGCACCCAGGCGGCCGAGACGGTGCGCGTCCTCTCGCGTCTCACGAGCGACGATCGCGAACTCCTGCTCGAGCTGCTGGAACCGGCCGACGCCGCCGACGCGCTCGAGTCGATGCCCGAGCCCCAGGCCATCGAGGCCATGGAGGGCATCGAACCGGCCACGGCCGCGCGCATCCTCGAAGAGCTCCCCAGCGACGAGGCGGCCGACTTCATCGGCGACCTCGATGCCGAGGACGCCGAGAAGATCCTCCACGAGCTGAACGCCGAGGAGGCCGACTCGGTTCGACGCCTCGCGGCCTACGAGGACGATGTCGCGGGTGGTCTGATGGCCACCGAGTTTCTCATGTACTCGCCCACGGACAGCCTCGGGCACGTGTTCACGGACCTCTCGGCCCAGGCCGAGGAGGATGTCGACATCGACATCCAGCACACCTACGTCGTGGATGACGACGGGCGCCTCCTCGGTGTCCTCCCGCTGCGTGACATGCTCCTCGCGCCGCGTGGTCGCGTCGTCTCGAAGCTCATGATCCCCGTGACGCTGACCATCGCCGACGACGCGACGGTGCCCGACATCGCGGCCGTCTTCCGCGACGCGTCGATCATCAGCGTTCCAGTCGTCGACCGCGAGTTGCGACTCGTCGGTGTGCTGGACCGTGAGGCCGTCGAGCACCAGCTGCACGATGAAGCCGACGAGGCCTACCGCGCGAGCCAGGGTATCGTCGGCGGTGAAGAGCTGCGCACGATGCCGGTCGTCTTTCGCGCCAAGCGGCGCCTCGCGTGGCTCTCGACGAACGTCGTCCTCAACGTGCTCGCGGCCAGCATCATCGCGGCGCACCAAGACATCTTGCAGGAAGTCATCGCCCTCGCGGTCTTCCTCCCGATCATCTCCGACATGAGCGGTTGCTCGGGCAACCAGGCCGTCGCCGTGAGCATGCGCGAGATGGCACTCGGCGTTGCGCGCCCGGCCGACGCCTTCTCCGTGCTGCTCAAAGAGCTCGCCGTCGGCGTCATCAACGGCATTGCGCTGGGGCTCCTGATCTTCCTCGTTGCAACGCTTTGGAAGGGCAATGCCTACCTGGGGCTTGTCGTCGGCGGTGCGCTCGCGCTGAACACGCTCGTGGCTGTCGCGATCGGCGGCACGGTGCCGTTGCTCTTGAAGCGTTTCGGCATGGACCCGGCACTCGCGTCGGGCCCGGTGCTCACGACGCTCACGGACATGTGCGGCTTCTTGCTCGTGCTCGGCTCAGCGTCCGTCCTGATCGACAAGCTCGTTTGATGCGCCCACGCGGATGAGCGTCGTGCCGAGCTGCGCGAGCTCGTCGGCGTCGAGCATCGGCGTCATCGACACCGCCGGTTTACCGCTGCGGTACCACATCAGCCAGTAGCCGCGCATGTTCGTCTTGCTGTCCACGACGTGCTCGAGCCAGAGCGAAAGCGGGCCGCGTTGAACGAGCGCGCCTTCGAGCACGCTGCCGCGGGCCTGGCCGTTCCCGTGCGCGTGCCCGGCGTCGATGTCGGTGCGATGGCGACCGATCGTGCAGGTGAACTTCACCGGGACGCCGTCGAGGCGGATCGTGTGGGACGCCATGGAGGCCCTCGGAGCAGACGAAGAGACGTAGATCATTGTGCATTCTTCCGACGCAGGATTTCTCGGAATCCAGAACGTCGAGGGCTCCGTAGAGCCGCTGACGGCGGGCTGAGACGACCGGCGCGAATGGGTCGTGCCCATCGGTAGGACGACCCCCGCCGATCGCGCGTCACGGTCCGCGATTTGCAGTGGAGAGGTCTCGGCGTTTCATCAGCCGTCTCTCTGCGACGGGTACAGCCCCCACGGATGCATGCCCGTCACCCACGCCACGAGGAGGTGCGTCCGAGAAGAACGCACCTCACTTCCCCCTTCCCCACGCTTCCCCACGGAGTCACATCATGAATCTCATTCCTCGCCGACGAATGTTCGGCATGACATCGCTGCTCGCCCTCGCCATGACGCCCCTCGCCGCCGGTCAGGTGACCTACACAGTCACCACCACCGACGACACGGTCGACAACAACCCCGGCGACGGCATCTGCGCCGACGTCGAGGGCGAGTGCTCGCTGCGCGCCGCCATCCAGGAAGCGAACGCATCGCGCGTGGCCGCCATCATCAAGCTCGACAAGAACGCGACGTACCAGCTGACGCTGGCCGGCGCCGACGAGGATGAAGGCGCCACGGGCGACCTCGACGTCACGACGAACATCGTCTTGCAGGGCAACAACGCGACGATCGACGCGATGCAGCTCGACCGCGCCTTCGATGTCGCGAGTGGTGGACGTCTGCTCGTCGATCGCGTGACGATCATGAACGGACTCGTCGACGCGGCCAGCGGCGGAGCGATCCGCAGCGCCGGCAACCTGTCGGTCCAACGGTCCACGCTGATGTCGAACGACGCCACGGGCGCCGGTGCTTCGGGCGGGGCCATCTTCAACGACGGTGGCATCGCCGAGATCGACCGCTCGACGCTCACGGACAACGAAGCCGAACGCGCCGGCGGTGCTGTCGAGGCCAACGGCGGGCTCACCGTGATCGCCCGCACCGATGTGCTCTCCAACGCCGCGGGCCCGACGCCGGGCAACGGTGGCGGATTGCACCTCACGGGCACGGGCATCGTCCACGTCACGAAGAGCGTCTTCGACTTCAACTCCGCGGCGAGTGAAGGCGGCGGTCTCTGGAACTCGGCGACGGGCTCGATGGTCGTCGACCGCACGGACGTCACGAACAACACGGCCGACGGCGCGGATGCCGACAACGGTGGTGGCGGCCTCTTCAACGACGGCGGCGACATGAGCGTTACGCGTTGCAAGATCATCACGAACACCGCGCCGACCGGCTCGGGCTCGGGTGGCGGCATCTTCAACAACGGCGGCACGCTCGGCCTCGACCGCACGCTCCTGGAGGGCAACTCGGCTCAGCGCGCCGGTGGCGGTATCGAAGCCAACGCTGGCTCCACGACGCTCATCAAGTCGCAACTCATCGAGAACGCGGCCGGTCCGACGCCGGGCAACGGTGGCGCTCTGCACCTCACGGGTGAGGGCGCGGTGACGGTCGAGAACTGCAAGATCCAGGACAACACCGCGTCGGCCGAAGGCGGCGGTCTTTGGAACTCGTCCACCGGGACCATGGTCGTGCAGGGATCGCTCCTGCGCGGGAACGCGGCGGGCGGCGCCGATGCCGACCAGGGTGGCGGCGGGCTCTTCAACGACGGCGGCCTGATGACGGTTGCGCGCTCGCAGATTCGCGACAACGTCGCGGACGGCGCATCGGGTTCCGGCGGCGGTCTCCTCAACAACGACGGCACGCTGTTCGTGACGGACACGCGCTTCATCGCCAACCTATCGCAGCGCGCGGGCGGCGGCATCGAGGCGAACATCGGCACGACGACGCTCGAAGACGTGCGCTTCCAGAAGAACTCGACGGGTCCGAGTCCGGGCAACGGCGGTGCTGTGCACCTCACGGGTGCTGGCCTCGTCACCGTCGAAGGCGGCGACGCGAGCAAGAACGAAGCCGCGAACGAAGGCGGCGCGCTCTGGAACTCGGCGACCGGCACGATGATCGTCAATGACGTGAAGGTCAAGAGCAACGACGCGCCCACCGGCCCCGACTTCTTCAACGACGGCGGGACGTTCACGGTCGATGGCGAAGACATCGCCAGCGACGACGAGTAGACCAGCTCCTCCTCCCTCACACGGCGAGCTGGATGGGCGCTCCGGTCATCGCGATGGCCGGGGCGCCCTCTTCTTGATGGCGTGCCGATCGTCGTGCAGCGGTATCGAAGCAACCTGAACCACCCCACGTCGTTCTTCCGAGCGCGACCACACCGATCACGGCGGCGATCACACCGTTTCAAGAGCGTGTCGCGGTGGGGCAAGGTTTCGACGAGCACGGTCGTCCTCGACGGCGTGGTCGAGCACGCCGCCTTGACGGGCACCGGCGGCTCAGACGCATCCCGGCAAAGTGCAGCTCATGTCGGCGGGGACGAACGCCACGCACTGCGAGTTCAACGGCCGTGACGGCGAGTCCCGCTTGCTGCAGATGTGGGTGATTGCGCGAGAAGGCAGGCCGCCTCGCTGCGAGCAACGAGAGCCCCCCGGCGACGAGCGGTCGCCGGACGGACGCGCGCCTCTTCGCCGGGCGGGTCGACGCGGCGTCGTTCCGAGCTCAGGCGGGTTCGGCGGCGTCTTCAACCGGCGCCGACAACGAGCGCGCGCCGAAGAGTCCGAGCACGTCGTCGTAGACACGACAGAGGCAGGGCACGAGGACCAGCGTGATCGCCGTCGCGAAGACGAGTCCGTAGGCGAGGCTGATCGCCATCGGGATCAGGAACTGCGCTTGGACGCTCTTCTCGGTCAGCAGTGGCGCGAGGCCGAGGAACGTCGTGAGCGTCGTGAAGATGATCGGCCGGAAGCGCGTGCGCGCCGCGTGGATGACCGACTCGTGCAGACTCATGCCGTTCGCGCGCTGGGTGTTCACGAAGTCGACGAGGATCAGTGAGTCGTTCACGACGACGCCCGTCAGCGCCACGAGTCCGAACATCGAGAGGAAGCTCAGCGGGTAGCCCATCGCCAGGTGTCCGACGCCGGCGCCGATGAGGCCGAACGGGATCACGGACACGATGATCAACGGCTGGACGTAGCTGCGCAGCTGCACGCCGAGCAACCCGACGATCAGCACGAGCGCGACGCCGAAGTTGCGCAGCAGGCTCACCATGCTCTCTTGGCGCTCCTTCTCCTCGCCTTCGAACGTGTACGCGAGGCCGGGGTATGAGCCTGCGATCTGCGGCATGATCTCGTCGCGCAACCTCGCGTTCGCCGCCGTGGCGTTGCCGACGGCCTCGTCGACCTTCGCGCTCACGCTGACGACGCGGCGGCGATCCGTGCGCTCGATCGTCGCGTAGCCGCGCGCCTCGGTGACGTCGGCGACGGAACGGAACGGGACTTCCGTCCCGTCGGGCAGGCGCACGCGCATGGCGTAGATGTCGGCGAGGCTACGGCGTTCCGACTCGGGGAACCGCACGAGCACCTTGAGGTTGTCGCTGCCGCGTTGGACGCGTTGTGATTCCGCGCCGTAGAACGCTTGACGCACCTGGCGCGCGAGCTGTTCGAGCGTCATGCCCGACGACACGCCGAGCGGCGTGAGGCCGAGCCGCAGCTCGCGCTTGCCGACCTCGAAGGAGTCTTGGATGTCGGACGCGCCGGGGATGCGCTTGAGCGCGGCCTTCACGGCGTCGACGCTGGCCAGGAGCACCTCGAAGTCGCTGTGGGCGAGTTCGACGTTGACGTCGTCGCCCGTCGACAGTGCCGACGAGCGGAACGACAATGCCGTGGCGCCGGGGATCTCACCGACGAGCTCACGCCAGCGCGATTCGATGGCCTCCGACGAGAACCCGCGCGTCTCACCGGACGAGAGCTCGACGCGCACCTCGCCGATGTTCGCGCCGCTGCTCGTGTCGGCCTGGGCGCCGGGTCCGCCCGCGGCAAAGGGACGCGCGCCGAGTGTCGCCGACATGTTGACGAAGATGGAATCGGCGTCGTCGGGTGTTTGCCCGTCGAACTCGTCGCGGGCCGTGACGGCGGCGCTCTCGATGCGGTCGATGGCTCGGCGCGTGATCTCGGCCGGTGTGCCCTGCGGCATCGTGAGCTGCGCCGTCATCGAGTCGGAGTCGATCGGCGTGAAGAATGTGAACTGGAGTCGTCCGCCGGCGATGAGTCCGCCGAGCAGGATCAGCAGCGAGACGGCGGACGCCACCGAGACGTACCGAAAGCGCAGCGCCGTGCGCAGGATGGGCAGGTAGACGGAGGCGATCATGCCGTCGAGCCCGCGTCGAAACACCGACTGAACCGTCGTGAGCAAGCCGCGCCTTGGTTCGGTGTGTCCGCTCGAGAGGTGCGAGGGAAGGACCAGCAGCGACTCGACGAGCGAGATGAACAGCACCGCGATGACCACCACGGGGATCGGAAAAACGATCTGGCCGATCGTGCCGGACGTCCAGAGCAAAGGCGCAAAGGCGGCGATGCTCGTGATGACGCCGATCGCGACGGGTGTCGAGACGGCGCGTGCCCCACGCACGGCGGCCTGCAGCGGCGGGCTTCCGGATTGTCGCTCTTGATAGACGGACTCGCCCACCACGATCGCGTCGTCGACGACGACACCGAGCACGACGATGAGGCCGAAGAGCGACAGCATGTTGATCGACACGTCGGACACGGGCAGGAAGAGGAACGCGCCGAGGAATGCGATCGGGATGCCCATCGTCGTCCAGAAGGCGACGCGCAGGTCGAGGAACAACACCAGGCACCCGAAGACGAGCACGAGGCCCAGCACGGCGTTACGCAGCAGCAGGTTCAGGCGGCTGCGCAGTGAGTCGGCCGAGTTGTTCCAGAGTTGGAGCGAGAGGCCTTCAGGGAGCGGCGAGGTCGCGACGTAGTCCATGACCGACTTCTCGATCGCGAGTGCACTCTGGTCGCCGACACGCAAGACATTCACGAACACAGCCGGGACACCGTTGAAACGGTTCTCGAGTTCGACGTCTTCGAAGCCGTCGACCACTGTGGCAACGTCAGCCACACGGATCTGCGTGCCGTCGGGGTTGCGGCGCAGCACGATCTGCTCGAAGTCGGAGCCGATGTAGGCCTGGCCATCGGCGCGCAGGAGGATCTCGCCGCCGGTCGTGCGGATGAGTCCGCCGCCGAGGTTGACGCTGAAGCGCGAAACGGTGTCGGCGACTTCGCGCAGCGTCAATCCGTACTTGCGCAGCGCTGACTCCGAGACTTCGATGCCGACTTCGTAGCGCCGCGCGCCCGCGATGTTCACGACGGTGACGCCGGCTTTCGCTGCGAGGTCGTCGCGCACGCGCTGTGCGGCTGCGCGGAGCGTGCGTTCGGAGACGTCGCCGCTGATCGCCACCGAGATGACGTTGCTCCGCACCTTGGCTGCCGCGATGTTCGCGTCCTCGGCATCTTCGGGCGGGAAGTCGGTGATGCGCTCGACGGCCGACTTGATGTCGTCAAGCACTTCGCGTTCGTCGGCGTTGTCCTCGAGCTCGGCGGTGACGTTGCCCGAGCCTTCGGAGGCCACCGAGCGCACGCGCTTGATGCCCTCGATGCCGTTGATCGCCTCCTCGACGCGGCGGTTGATGCTCTCCTCGACCTCGTAAGGCGTGGCGCCCGGGTACGGCACGGAGACGCTGATCGAGCGCGGGTCGATGTCGGGGAAGACCTGCACGCGCGCGACGCTGAGCGCGACGAAACCGCCGAGGACCAACAGCAGCATGAGCAGGTTGGCCGCGACGTGATTGTCGGCAAACCAAGCGATCAGGCCGCGCCTGTCCGGGTCGTCGGGAGTGCTCATGGCTTGGGCTCGACGGCGCGGACGGCCATGCCGTCGACGGCGATCTCGAGGTCGGTGGTGACGAGACGTCCCGCGGGCAACGCGTCGACGAAGACGACCTCACCTTGGTCGCGGATGATCGTTGGATGCACGATGCGCAACGTGCCTTCGTGTTCGAGCCAGACGGCGCCGTCGACGCGTAGCGCCGAGCGCGGCACGGTGACGACGTCGTCGATCACATCGCTCGCGATGACCACGGCGACGAACGTCCCCGGCAGCAGCAAGACGTCGCTCTGAGGTGTGACGTCGACGACGATGATCGCCATGCGGCTCTGTGGGTCGAGCTCGCTCTCGATGCGCGCGACACGCCCAGTGAGCGGCGCGGCGAGGACGTCGGACTCGTCGCGAATCGTCACTTCGCTGGCACGTTCGGGGTCGGCGTTCCAGCGCACCCAGCGCAGCTCGCTCGGCTCGATCGGCACGCGGACTTCGAACGAGTCCGTGGCATAGGCGGTGGCGAGCTGCTGTCCGCCTGTCACGTACTGACCGAGGTCGACCTGCTCGCTGATGATGCGGCCCGCGAAGGGCAACCGCACCCGCGTGCGCTCGAGCGACAACTTCGCCATGTCGAGCGACGCTTCGGCCGATGCGATCGCCGCGCGCGCCTGGAGCAACTGCGGCTCACGCGAGACGAGCGGAGGCGGGTCGTCGCCCTGATGCATCGCCGTCCACTCCGCGACATTCGACTCGGCGTCCGCGAGTTCGAGTTCGTACGTCGCGCGCGCCGAGTCGAGGCTCGCGTCCGCCATGCGCACGGCGAGCACGTAGTCGCTCTCCTCGAGCCGCAGCAGATCGTCGTCGGCAGAGAAGTCGCCGCCAGCGCGCAGCGCCGGATGAATCCAGACGACACGTCCCGACACCTGCGGAACGAGCGTGACGCGCGTGCGTGCCTCGATGGTTCCGAAGCCCTGCACTTCGACGCGTGCAGGTTCCGTGCTGTAGGTCTCGACCTGGACGAGCGGTGCGATCGCGGCCGATTCCTCGGGAGGTGCGGAGTTTTCCTCGACGGCGAGGTTGAACGCCACCCAGACGCCGGCGGCGAGGATGGCGATGACGAGCAGCGGTTGGATCACCCAACCAAAGAGCCCGCTGGCGAAACGCTTCATGGTGCACCTTCCGATTCGGCGTTCGGTTCGACGCTGTCGTCGATCCAACTGCCGCCGAGTGCCAGGGCGAGGTCGACGTGCGAAGTCCAGAGGGCTCCGCGCTCGAGGATGAGGAGATCTTCAGCGACCTGACGCAACCGTTCGCTCTCGAGCACGAAGAGCACGCTTTCGAGTCCCTTCGCATAGCGCTCGCGGGCGAGTGACTCGGCGATCCGTGCCGCTTCGGTACGCGTCTCCAGCTGTGCGACGCGTTCGGACGTGCGGCGTTCGGCAACGAGCGCATCTCCGACATCACGCATCGCGCGCAGCACGCGTTGGCGGTAGTCGGCGGTCAGTGCGGCGAAGCGCGCCTCGGCGACGTCGACGGCTGCGTCGAGACGTCCGCCTTCGTAGAGACGCCAGAAGAGATCGCCGGCGATGTTCGCGAAGACTTCGTTGATGTTGAAGAGGTCGCTCAGCTCGTCCTCGCTCCATGCTGCCGCGGCGCTCAGCCGAAGCGAGGGATAGAGGTCGGCGAGGGCGATGCCGATGCGCTCGTTGGCGGCGGCGAGCCTGAGCTCGGAGGCGCGCAGGTCGGGGCGCCGATCGAGCAGGGCGAGCGGCGTGCCTTCGCTGGGAAGCGGCTGCGGTGGGACGAGTCCGAGCGGCGTGATGCCGCCGACGTTCTCGCTGGGTGCGCGGCCAAGGAGGACCGAGAGCGCGTTGTGTGCGAGCTCGAGTTCGCGCAAGAGAGCCGTGTGATTTGCACGCGCGGCGGAGAGATTTTCACGCGCGGAGTAGACGTCGAGTGAAGACGTGTTGCGCAGGCCGCGGTCGAAGCGGCGTTCGACGATGCTGAGCGTGTCGGTGCGGCTGCGGATGAGATCGTCGAAGAGCGCGATGCGGCGCAGCGTCGTCGAGATCACGATGCGCGCACGGGCGACAGCGGCGACGGTGGCGTGGACGACAGCGTCGCGATCGTTGGCGCTCGCGAGCACTTCGGCGAAGGCCGCGCGTTCCGAGCGACGCAGTTGTCCGAAGAGATCGGCTTCCCAGCCGACGACGAGCCCGGGCTCGAACGCCGTGGCGTAGGTGCGGTTGCCGCTCGCGAAGGGGCCGTTGCCGCCCGGGGCCGTCGAGCGCGTGGCGCCGAACGTCGCGCCGAGTGTCGGTAGGCGCGCGCCGTGCGCCGAGCGGAGGAGCGCTTCGGCTTCGAGCAGGTTCGCGCCGACGATCTCGAGGTCGAGGTTGTGGTTGAGCGCCGTCTCGACGAGGTCGTTCAGCGTGGCATCCTCGAAGGCGAGCCACCAGCGATCGAGCGAGGCCGCGGCCGGGTTGTCGCCGCGCACGAAGACCGCGTCGTCGGCGTCGGTTGCGGGGCGCTCGTAGGTCGGGCCGACCTGCGTGCAGGATGCGAGCAGCAGCGCGACGAGAGCGGCGGCCTTCGAACAGGACATCATCGTCGTCGTCATGACGCCTCCTCGAGGAGGCGATCGCGTTCGGCGCGGATGCCTGCCAGGGAGAAACGCGCGATGTGCTGTGCGATGCCGTCGATCTCGTTCGCGTCGAGTTCGAGGTCGGGATACACGCGGCTGATGATCGGCCAGCCGTGCTTGTAGTGCGTGATCTGGCCGATGATCGTCATGCAACAGCGACGCACGACGTCGTCGCGCGTGCCGTCGGGGAGGATCGCGGCGACGAGCTTCGCGAGGGCCGCGACGGTGGGTCGGGCTCCGAGTTCGACGATCTTGTCGATGATCGGCGAGGGGTTCTGCAGCTCGTGCAGGACGAGCTGCATGATGCTGGCCGACTGCTGCGCGAGCATGTGCGTCACCTGTCGGACGATGAACGCGTGCAGGAGGTCTTCGGGGTCGTCGGGCGCGTCGTCGGGGCGCGCCGGGACGTTGTGGCCGGCGTGCATGAGCTGCACGACGGCGTCTGCGAGCAGCGCGGCCTTGCCATCGAAGTGGTAGTGGATGAGGTTCAGCGACACGCCCGCACGCTTGGCGACAGCGCGCAACGTCGTGCCGGCATAGCCGTGCTCGAGGAACTCCTCGCGCGCCGCGTCAACGAGGCGCGCGCGTGTGCCGGTGGCGGGTGACATGGCGGCAGAGTATCTAGGACACGTGTCCTAATCGGCAACGAACAAATCGGCCGATTACGTCCAGATCACCCGAACACGGGCCTCAATGGGGTGTTTGACGCCAACGCAAGGGTCCGGATGCGCGCTATGGCAACGCACTCCTCCGGACGGGCGGTGCCTGACGCGTCGGGCTCGCCGGGCTAGGCGATCGTCGCCCCGCCGTCGACGTGGATCACCTGGCCCACGACGTGGTTCGACGCCTGGCTGCAGAGGTACACGACCGTGCCCGCGATCTCCTCGGGTTCGCCGTGCTTGCCGCGCGGGATGCCCGCCACGACGTTGTCGTAGAACTCCTGGTTCTCGAACACACCGGCCGACATGTCGGTGTTGAAGAGGCCCGGCGCGATGCAGTTCACCTGGACGCCGTGCGGCGCCCACTCGACGGCGAGGCTGCGCGTGAAGCCCATGACGCCGGCCTTCGCGGTGCAGTACGACGTCGCCTCGGCGACGCCGAAGGTGCCGAGCACCGACGCGATGTTGATGACCTTGCCGCTCTTCTGCGCCTTGAAGTGCTCGCCGCAGGCCTTGGCGAAGCGGAACGGGCCCATCAGGTTGACCTCGAGCACGGCGCGCCAGTTGTCGGCGTCGGTCTCCTCGATGGCTTGCATGTGATACATGCCGGCGTTGTTGATGAGGATGTCGATGCGTCCGAACTCGCGGATCGCAGCGGCAACGGCCTGAGGCGCGACCGAAGCGTCCGTGACGTCACCCGGAGCGACGATCGCCTTGCGCCCCGCCTTCTTGACGGCCTTGGCTGTCTCGTCGAGGTCGTCCTTCCGGCGTGCCACCAAGACGGAGTCGGCTCCGGCATGGGCCAACGCGATGGCCATCGCGCGTCCGAGCCCGCGACCGGCACCGGTGATCAGTGCGACCTTGTCGTCGAGGCGGAACGGATCGTTGGTCTTGGCCTTCACCATTGCGGCGTCTCCGAGGGGTCTCCGCGCGTAGGGAGCACGCGGAAAGTGTCGAGTCGTGGAAGACCCGACAGAGTAGCGCGAGAAGCGCGATCGGGGGAAGGGACAGTGCATGGCGACGTGTGCATGTGTGCACGGCAACGAAAAAAGCCGGGCCGCGCCCATCGGGTGGCGCGGCCCAGCGGTCCCACGGGCAGTCTCTCCAGCTGCCATGTCCGGCGACCGCAGCGCGGTGGTCTCTCCATCACCGCGGCGCGTCTCCCACGCCGAACGTGTGGTGTTGATTGCGGTCTGGCGGGAAGATCTCTGACGGAAATCGAAAAGATCGTCCCAGCCTTCGCGACGCCTGTGTGCCGTTATGCTGTGAGCGGCTGTTTTCGGGGAGAAGACGCCGGGTTCTCGTTGCCTGCAGGGGCGTGCAAAGTGATCACCGGCCGCGCGTGGGACGTCGTCGTTGCGTTCGCGATTCTGATCGGGAAGGGCGCGGTGAAGAATGCCTTTCGGAGCCTCACCGGAGCCCTGTTCCTTCAGTGGGCGTGTCACCTCGTCCTGAAGTTCAAGCCGACCTTCAACCAGGCCCACGTCGTGAGCTTCGCGTAGGTGAGCAACAGAGCGAAGAGAATGGCCATGGGGGCTCTGACGCACGTGAAGGAGTTATGAGAACGGTGCCGATCGTTGCCTTCGGCGCACGCGGCAGATCATCCGGTGAGGGTGAGTATGATCGACGATTCTCCGGTTCTCACGATTCGCCGCACCATGACCTTCGACCTCGCCTCGTCGCTCGATGTCCTCACGCGCACGCCGCCCGCGCTCAGCACGCTCCTCGCGGGGCTCGATGACGAGTGGACGCGGCGCAACGAAGGTGGCACTTCGTTCAGCGCGTTCGATGTCGTCGGACACCTCATCGATGGTGAGGAAACCGACTGGGTGCCGCGCGCGCGGATCATCCTCGCCGGGAACGAGGGTTCCTTCGAGACGTTCGATCGCTTCACGCACCGCGAGCGCAACGTGGGCCGAACGATCGATGAGCTGCTCGACGAGTTCTCTGCGCTGCGTCGCGCGAACATCGCCACCGTGCGCGATTGGAATCTGTCGGACGCTCAGCTCGCGCTGCGCGGACGGCACCCGGAGCTCGGGCCTGCCACCCTCGCGCAGCTCCTTGCGACGTGGGTCGTGCACGACTTGGGGCACGTTGCACAGATCGCGCGCGTGATGGCGAAGCGCTACGCCGAGGATGTCGGTCCGTGGAAGGACTACGTGCCCGTGCTCGGCGACCGTTCTCCGCGCGCGTGATACGTTGGACGTCCCCACACACCGGAGGCTCGCCATGAGACCCCTCGTCCTCGCCGCCGCCCTCGCCACGACCGTCGGGTTTTCACCCGGTGCGTTCGGGCAGGAGCCCGCCGCGCCCGTCACTCTCACAGGCATCGTGATCGACTCGGCGGGACGTCCCATCAAGGGCGCCACCGTCGCACGATCATGGACGTCCTCACCGACGTCGATGACGCCGCAGAACCCCGTCGTCACCGGCGACGACGGCACGTTCGCGCTCGACGTTCCGTCTTACTTCGCCGGACGCGAAGTCGGCGTCCTCGCTCGCTCGGCCAACGGCGCCTTCACCGGCATTGCAGTGGGTGCGCCCGCGAGTGACGACGATGAACGGCGCCCTGCCGAAGTCACGCTGCGCAAGTCGATCCAGTGGACGGCAACGCTCACGTGGGAGGGGCTCGCGACAAAGCCCTCGTTCTCCGCGTCCGTTTCGAGGGACGTGCCGAGCGCCGACGTCTATCGCCTCGAGGTCGGCGACAACGGTGAGATCGGTTTCGCCGGTCCGACGGGTGACTACGAACTCTTCCTCTACTCGTCCGATCTGCAGATCAAGTTCGAGAGCATTTCGCTCGACGAGCGCGAGGCGCACAACGATGGCGGCGTCATCGCGATGACACCGACCGTCCTTGCGCAGCACTACGGCAAGGCGCCGCCGGCTTGGACCGTCACCGACGCCCGCAACACCGGCGGGAACACGAAGCCAGCACTCGGCGACTTCCGGGGCAAGTGGTTGCTCATCGAGTTCTGGGGCTTCTGGTGAGGCCCCTGCACGCGCGGCAGTTTGCCGCACATGATCGACTTCTACGAAGCCAACGCCGACAAGCGTGACCACTTCGAGATCGTCGCGTTCCACGACGGAACCGCGAAGACATTCGAAGAGCTCGATGCCAAGCTCGTCGACATCACGAAGACCGCCTGGGGCGGGCGCGATCTCCCCTTCCCCGTCCTGCTCGACGCCACGGGCGAGACGATCAAGACCTTCGGCATCCAAGCGTTCCCGACGCTTGCGCTGATCGACCCGGAAGGCAACGTCGTCCGAGGCGGCTCGCTCGAGCTGCTCGAAGAGAAGCTCTCCGAGCTGGATTAGTGCGGCGGTTTTGTTGAGGTGACCTGGCGCCGTCGCTCGTCCGAGAGGGACGAGTTGCGGTGTCGATGCTCGAGGTGCAGCGTCGTCGAGCACAGTGCCTGGCCGCCCCAGCCCGGCTCACCGCACGCTGCTCACGCGGTCGCCGGTCTCGAGGCGTTGGATGACGTCCATGCCGCTCGTGACGCGGCCGAACACCGTGTACTTGCCGTCGAGGTGCGGCGTCGGGACGTGCGTCACGAAGATCTGGCATCCGCCGCTGTGAGGTGTGCCGTTGTTCGGCATGCCGAGCGTGCCGGTCTCGAAGGGCCGCGTGTTGAACTCGTCGGGCAGGCGGCGACCGTTCGTGCCCCAGCCGTGGCCGAGCGGGTCGAGGCCCTGGGCGACGAAGCCGGGGAAGATGCGATGGAACGTCGTGCCGTCGTAGTCGCCCGCGCGTGCTTGCTCGAGGAAGCTTCGCACGTGCAGCGGCGCGGCGACGCGGTCGAGCTGCAGCGTCACCGAGCCCTTGTTCGTCGACAGGGTGACGGTCGGGTTGGGGTCGCTGCGAGCCTCGCGATCGAGCGCGACGATGTGATCGATGAGACGCGTGCCGCTGACGGGCGGTGCGCCGGGTTCGTCCGTGGCCGGCTCGAGGCCCATCGCGGCGCGCACGTCGGCGCGCGCTTCCGAGAACGACGCGTCGACATCGGTGAGTGCGACGGCGTCGGCGATCGCGCGCATGACCTCGGGATGTGCACGCCCCTTGGCGCTGTGTGCCGCGGCCGCCTTCGCCGCGCCGGCAACGAGCGCCGGGTCACGACTCCGCAGCGCGTCGGCGAGGCCGCGCTGGATCTCGCCGTCGACGTCGTCGGGGTTCGTCAGCGCGGGGTAGGCCGCCGCGCGCACGCGGGCGGACGAGTCGCGCGCGAGTCGGTCGAGCAGCTCGGCGTTCTCGAGCGACACGTCTTCATCGGCGAGGATCATGGCCGCGGCTTCGCGATGCAGCGGGTCTCCCGATGTAGCAAGACGTTCGAGGGCAACGGGCGCACCGGCGTCGCGTGCCAACGCGTCGAGCGCGATCCGTTCGACGACGCCACCGGGCGCGCGCTCGACGATCGTGCTCAGCGCGACGATCGCTTCGTTGCGCCCGTCGACCATCCCGCGCCGCTGCGAGCTGTCGGGGGCGATGCGCGTCGCCAACTCGTGGGCCGCGCGGTGACGGACCTGCGGCACGCCGTGCTCGAGTGCGATCGACGACAGGCGCGCGGCCGGCGCATAGGCACCGAGTGCACCAGCGGCCGCCGTTGCCACGGCGACGTCGCTGCTCGCGAGCCACTCATCGACGGACGGCTGACTGACGTGTCCATCGGCCGCGATCTGTCCCAGCGCCGCGAGCGCGAAGACGCGCGTCTCCGTCGACGCGTTCTTCATGGCGAGCTGCAGCGCCGTGTGCATCCCGACGCCGTGCATCGGCACGTTCGCGAGCGTGTACGCCGCGCGCCAACGCACGCCCTCGTCCTTGTCCTGCAACACGACGCGAATCAGTGCTTCGTCGCGCTGCTTGTTCGTCGAGGCGCTCGCGCGGCGCGAGTGGTCGAAGCGCCGGCCGTCGAAGCGGAAGAGCGCGAGTGCGGCTTGGCCGCGCACGTTGGCATCCGGGTCGTCGAGCATCGCGATGACGCGGCTCGTGTGCATGTCGTCGTGCGTCTTGCCGAGTCCTTCGACGGCCGCGGCGCGAACGCGCGCGTCGCCATGACTGATCATCGGGATGAAGATGTTCGCGACGTTCTTGTTGCCCGACTGCCCGAGCGAGAAGAGCATCATCGCGAGCACTTCGGGGTCGCGTTCGGCCGCCGCGCGCTGCGCGAGCACGTGCGCCGAGTCGGAGGCGTCGAGTTGACCCAGAGCCCGCGCGGCGAGCCAGCGCGTGCGGGCGTCGTTCGATGCCAGCCCTGCCATGAGCGAGCCGTCGTCCTCGAACGCCACGAGGTGATCGTGCGGGGGACGGGCCGGAACGGTGCGCTGCGGCGGGCGCGCTTGCACGTCGGAAGGTGTCGGCGTCGAGGGCAGGCTCGGAAGTGCCGGCTTCGTGGCGCCGATGTCGGACTTGGCTTCCGATCCGCTTGCGCAGCCGGGCAAGGCGGCAAGCGCCAGAGCGGCAGCGATCGTCAGGACAGTCA
Organism: Planctomycetota bacterium; assembly: GCA_029259745.1. Classification (GTDB taxonomy): domain Bacteria; phylum Planctomycetota; class B15-G4; order B15-G4; family B15-G4; genus OFTM221. The sequence goes on along the minus strand of JAJDEO010000063.1, from coordinate 38,713 downwards.
TCCGCATGAAGTGGCGGCGGGCGGGCATCGGCGGGCTCCGTGGGAAGGGGCACAGCGGGTGGCGCAGCGTTCATTCTGCACCGAGCGGCCGTCGTCCCGGCGAGACCATCTCGATCCCGACGCGGGTGACCGGCACAAGCTCGTCGCGCACAGACCGCTGTCGCTGTTAATCTTCGGCTGTTTCCCACACTGAGCCGCAACCTTCCTCACCCGAGTTGAAGATCGATGACCACGCTGCAGGAGCGCCTTCAGGACGACGTCAAGACCGCCATGAAGGCCGGTAAGAAGGACGAACTCGAGGTGTTGCGCACGCTGCTGTCCGACGCCAAGAACGTGGCGATCGACGCGGGCCTCGACCGCGGCGGGATCCCCGACGAGGTGATGATGAAGGTCATCCGCAAGGGCGTGAAGTCGCGTCGCGAGTCGATCGAGCTCTACAAGCAGGGCAAGCGCGATGACCTGGTGGCCAAGGAAGAGTTCCAGATCGGCGTCATCCAGCAGTATCTACCCGCGGACATGTCTGACGCCGAGCTCGAGGTGATCGTCGATTCGGTGATCCTCGAGGTCGGGGCGAGCGACAAGTCGGCGATGGGCGCCGTCATGAAGGGCGTCATGGCCAGGGTCGAGGGACGCGCCGACGGACGGCGCATCTCGCCGATCGTCAACGCGCGCCTGTCGTGACGGCATGAGTCTGCCGGACGACCGTCGCGCAGTCCGTGGCAGCACCCGCTGCGCCGATCACGTCGTTGGGAAGCGCTTCAACCACCGTCGGCTGAGGGTTGTCGGATGACGGGCTACGACGTCGAGGCCTTGCGGGCTCGTTTCCCGGCGCTCGTGGCATCCGAGCCCCACGAGGCCGCGCTCGACAACGCCGCCACGACGCACCGCCCGCAGGCCGTGCTCGACGCCATGACACGCTTCGCCGAGCGCGACAACGCCAACGTCCACCGCGCCACGCACCGACGCGCCCGCGCGGCGACCGAGGCGTTCGAGGGCGCACGCCAGCGGGTCGCGCGGTTTCTCGGTGCCCAGGCCGGGGAGGTCGTCTTCACGCGCAACGCGACGGAGGCCGTGAACCTCGTCGCGCGCGGGTGGCTCGAGCCGCGCATCGGTCTCGGCGATCGGATCGTCGTCACGGCGCTCGAGCACCACAGCAATCTCGTCCCGTGGATGGAGGTCTGTCGACGCACAGGTGCGACGTTGACGGTGGCTCCGGTGTCGGATGATGGTCTCTTGGAATCCTTTGAGCTGCCTGCAAACACGGCCTTCGTGGCCACGACGCGGGTCTCGAATGCCGTCGGGACCATCGTCGACACGGCCGCGATCGCGGATGCGGCCCACGCGCGCGGCGTTCCGGTCCTGATCGATGCCACGCAGGCGGTCGCCCACCTTCCCGTAGATAACTCGCTTCAGGCATCGGACTTCCTTGTAACGTCCGCGCATAAGTCTTTCGGGCCGACGGGTCTCGGCGTCCTCGTCGGGCGTGCCGAGCTGCTCGCCGAGATGGAGCCCGTGACGTTCGGCGGGGAGATGGTCGCGCGGGTGAGCTGGGAAGAAGGTCCGAGCTGGGCCGACGTCCCGCATCGCTTCGAGGCTGGCACGCCGCCGATCACGCAGGCGATCGGGTTCGTCCCGGCGCTGGATCTGATCGAGGAGCTCGGGGCGGCCAACATCCGCGCCCACGAGATCGCGCTGCTCGAGCGCCTGCTCGCAGGCCTCGCCGCGATCGAGGGTGTGCGCGTCATCGGCCCACCCGACGCGGCGAGCCGCAGCGGCGCCGTGTCGATCGACGTTCTCGACGGCGACCCACACGTCGCGGCGATGGTGCTCGACATGTCCGGCATCGCGGTGCGCGCGGGATTCCACTGCGCCGAACCACTCCTCGAGCGTCTCCTCGGCGGCCCGACCGTGCGTGCCAGCATCGCGGCCTACACGTCGGAGCGCGAGATCGACGCCCTGCTCGCAGCCCTCCCCGAGGCGGCCGAGGCCGCGCGCCTCGCCGGCAAGCCGGCGTGAGCCCTGCGACGCGGGTGACCGCGGCCGGCTTCGTCGAACACCACCGAGGAGGCGCAAGCGCCCTGAGCTGCGCGGCCGCCGGCACACCGCCGTGGGAGATCTTCGTCGCGCAGGCCATGACGGGCTTCACGGGTGGAATCGAGGTCGGCGGGGGTCATGCGATGCGCGTCGGCGCCGACGCGGACGGCAGCGCTTCCCCGACGCGCGCTGGACGTCGGGGCGTGCGACGCGTCACTCTTCGTGGCCCCGACCTTCATCCCCCGGAGACGACGACGCGATGCGCACTCTCACCTTCCGCAACGACGACACGATGCCCGCCCTCGGCCTCGGCACGTGGAAGTCAGCCCCCGGCGAGGTCGGCGCGGCCGTCCGCGAAGCGCTGCGTATCGGCTACCGCCACATCGACTGTGCGGCGATCTACGGCAACGAGCAGGAAGTCGGAGCGGCCCTGGCAAAGGGCATGGGTGACGGCGTCGCCCGCGACGATCTCTGGGTGACGTCGAAGCTCTGGTGCACGCATCACCGCGCGGCCGACGTGCGCGCGGGTGCCGAGCAGACGCTGTCCGATCTCGGCCTCGAGCACCTCGACCTCTACCTCGTGCACTGGCCCGTGGCCCTCGTGCGCGAACCTCACAGCCCGCTCGAGCCGGCCGACCTCGTCTCGCTCGACGAGATCCCGCTGGCGGAGACATGGGGCGCGATGGAGGCGCTCGTCGACGCCGGGCTCGTCAAGCACATCGGCGTCTCGAACTACTCCGTCGCGAAGCTCGAGGCGCATCTCGACGCGCGCATCCGCCCCGAGATGGACCAGGTCGAGATGCACCCCTATCTCCGGCAGCCCGAGCTCGTCGCGTTCGGCAAGGAGCACGGCATCCACGTCACGGCCTACTCCCCGCTGGGTTCGGGCGACCGTCCCGACGTCATGCGCGGCGACGACGATCCGGTGCTCCTCGAAGACGCGGCGATTGCGTCGATCGCCGCCGACCTCGGCGCCACGCCGGCCCAGGTGCTCCTCGCCTGGGGACTGCAGCGCGGCACGAGCGTGATCCCGAAGTCCGTCAATCCCGAGCGGCTTGAGCAGAACTTTGCCGCCGCGAGCCTCGAGCTGCCCGCCGACGCGATGGCTGCCATCGACGGCCTCGACCGCCGCCGCCGCTACGTCGACGGCACCTTCTGGGCCCCCGCAGGAAGCCCGTACTCGGTGGCCTCGCTCTGGGACGAGTAGGTCGCGCGCCGCGCCGCCGTGCGCGCCCGCGCAATATCCTGGTGCAGGTCGCCCGGCTCGTCGGCTATCACTGATGCCTGGCTTTCGAGTTCTCGCCGCACCTCCCCAGCGCAGCCCGCCCCATGATCACGCGTCGTCCGACCATCCAGGTGCCCGTCGGTGACCTCGTCATCGGCAGCGACCAGCCCGTCTTCGTCCAGTCGATGACCACGTCCGACAGCGACGACGCCCAGGCCACGCTGCGCCAGATCCGCGCACTGCAAGACGCCGGCTGCGAGCTCGTGCGCGTCACGATCCCGACGAAGGCGGCGGCCGACAACATTCCCTTCTGGGTGAAGGCGATGAGTGTCCCGTTCATCGCTGACATCCACTTCAACCACGTCATGGCCCTGGCCGCCATCGCCAACGGCGCCCACAAAGTCCGCATCAACCCGGGCAACATCGGCTCGGAGAAGAAGGTGCGCGAGGTGCTCGAAGCCGCCCGCATCAAGGGCACGGCGATCCGGATCGGCGTGAACAGTGGGTCGCTGGAGAAGGATCTGCTCGAGAAGCACGGTTGGCCCTCGCCGGACGCGCTCGTCGAGTCGGCGCTGCGGCACGTGGCCTTTGCGCGCGACGTGGGTGTCGAGAAGATCATCGTGTCGATCAAGTCGACGGATGTGCAGTCGGCCGTGGCCGCGAACACGGCCTTCGCCGAGCAGAGCGACGTCCCGCTGCACGTCGGGATCACCGAGGCCGGTGACCCCGTCTACGGCGCGATCAAGTCGGCCGCTGGCATCGGCGCGATCCTGCTCAAGGGCATCGGCGACACGATCCGCGTCTCGCTGACCACGATCGACCCGGCGCGCGAGATCCCCGTCGCATACGACATCCTCAAGGCCACCGGCGTGCGCGTCACCTCGCCGGAGGTCATCGCCTGCCCGACCTGCGGACGCATCGAGATCGACCTCGAAGCCATCGTCGCCGAGGCCAAGCGTCGCCTGGACCGCTGCACGCTGCCGGTGCGCATCTCGGTGCTCGGCTGTGCCGTGAACGGCCCCGGCGAGGCCCGCGAGGCCGACATCGGGATCGCGGGCGGAAAGGGCGAGGGGCTGCTGTTCCGCAAGGGTGAGGTCGTCCGGAAGGTGCGTGAGGACGAGATCGTCGACGCCCTCGTCGAGGAGATCCGAGTCATGGAGGCCGAAGCCGCCGCGGCTCTGGCGGCGTCCGACTGACCAGAAGCTCCCGTGGATCAGTGCTGCCACGGGTGGGAATGACCTCGCTGCGGGCTGCTGCATCAGCGCCGATCGTGCATGATCGGTTGTTCGCTGAGACATACAGACTCCTCTGGCATCGATCTGAGGAGGGACCCGCGTCGTGCGCCAACGGCCGTGGCCCGCATCCGTATCCACTTGCCCGTCGACAGTGCCTGCCCGAGAAGTCTCCATGACCCGTCCGACCGCCCGCGTTGCGTGGCTCGCTGTCCTTGCGCTCTGTGCGTTGCTGCCGACGCCGGCCAGCGCCCAGGACAACCCGGTCTCGATCTCGGTCGAGGCACCCAGCACGCCGGTGGCCGCCGGGTCGACCGTGACCCTGCCGCTGCGCTTCGAGATCGAGAAGCCCTACCACCTCTACGCGCCCAACTCGCCGGGTGACTTCATCATCCGCACGGCCGTGTCGATCGCGGAGGACGACGAGGCATTCACGCTCGTCGAGACGCGCTTCCCCGACATCGCCGAAGAGCTCGTCGTCGACTACGGCACGGGGGAGGTCGAACGCTTCCTCGTCATGGGCGGTGTCTTCACCGTCGAGGTCGACGTGGCCATCGCGGCCAGCGCCGCCGGCGAGGTGTCTGGCGCGCTGCTCGTCAACAGTCAGGCCTGCGACGACGCCTCGTGCCTGCCGCCGCAGTACGACGAGCCCATCGCCTTCAAGCTCACCGTGATCCCGGCGACGGGTGGCGACGACGTGGCGCTCGGCAACACGGTCTCGCGCGAGATCTCGGACGGGCCCGTCACCGTGACGACATCGTCGCTCGCGACGGTGCCCCCCGGCGCGACGTCCACGTTGCGCGTGGCCTTCGACATCGAGTCGCCGTATCACGTCTACACGTCCGACAGTGACAACGGGCCGATGCTCGACCCGATTCGTACGCGCGTGTCGGTGACGTCGCCCGTCGATGGTGTCACGATCGGCGCTGCCAACTATCCGAAGGACATCGATCACGACCTCACGGTCGAGTACGGCCAGTTCGGCGAGGAGACGTATCAGGTCTGGTCGGGCGAGTTCGACATCACGGTGCCGATCACGCTCGCCGCCGACGTTTCCGGGGACGTCCCGCTCGAGGTCACCGTCGAGTTCCAGGCGTGCGACGAAGTCTGCTACCCGCCTGTCGAAGAGATGTTCACGCTGAACGTGACGGCCGGTGGCGAGCCAAGCCGCGACCAGCTCGCCGTCAACGCTCGCGGTTCGGCCGAGCCGCCCACAAGCTCCGACGACGTCGACGCCACGGAGTCGTCCGAGACGGAGACGAACGCGAGCTCGGCGTCCGGCCCAAGCGACGACATCGAGTCGCGCCTCCTGAGCGCGCTCGGCGAGGGGAACCTCATCTCCGTCATCGGGCTCTCGATGCTCGCGGCGCTCTTCGCGCTGCTGACGCCCTGCGTCTTCCCGATGATCCCGATCACGGTGTCCTTCTTCACGAAGCGCGCCGAGGCCACCGGCGGCAAGGGCGCCACGAAGTACGCGCTGGCTTACGGCGGTGGAATCATCGGTACGTACACGGGCTTCGGGCTGCTGCTCGCGCTCGTGTCGGCGGGCGCCGCGGCGAGTTTCGCGACGAATCCTTGGGTGAACATCGCCGTGGGCGTGCTGTTCGTCTTCTTCGGTCTGTCGCTGCTCGGCTTCTACGACCTGCAGCCGCCCGCGTTCCTCACGAACATGGCGCAGGGCAAGGGCGACTCCTCGGCCGACTCGGGCTACATGCCCGTCATGGCGATGGGCTTCGTCTTCACGATCACGGCGTTCACGTGCACGGCGCCTGTCGTCGGCACGCTGCTCGCGGGCTTCTCGACGGCCGACTCGCCGCTGCTGATCGTCATCGGGATGCTTTCCTTCTCGACGATGTTCGCGCTGCCGTTCGTGCTGCTCGCCATGTTCCCGAACGCGCTGTCGAGCTTGCCGAGTGCCGGCGGGTGGATGCTGACGGTGAAAGCAGCGATGGGCTTCATCGAGCTCGTCGCGGCGCTGAAGTTCTTCTCGAACGCCGACATCGTCTGGGGCCTCGAGCTCATGCCGCGCCCGACGATGCTGCTCGCGGCGATCATGCTCATGGCCGCGCTGGCGCTGTATCTCTACGGCACGTACAAGCTGCCGCACGACTACGAGGCGCCGAAGCTGTCCTTCAAGGGTGGTCGCGGAGTCTCGGCCCTGCTCGTCACGGCGCTCGTCCTGTTCCTGTCCACGGGCATGACGGGCAAGAGCCTCGGCGGAGCGCTCGAGTCGTATCTGCCGCCGAGCGACTATGGCGTCGCGGACGACCAGAAGCAGAAGAGCAACGTGCCTTGGATCGGCGACTTCGACGCGGCCTTGGCCGAATCGCGCGCGACGGGCAAGCCCGTATTCGTCGACTTCACGGGCGTGACGTGCGTGAACTGCCGCATCGTCGAGAAGAGCGTCTTCGAGCTGCCGGAGTTTGCGGCGCTGAGCAAGGACGTCGTCTTCGCGAAGCTCTACACCGATCGCCGCACGGACGAGCACCGCGCGGGCGACGAGGCCAACAAGGATCTCATGAGCGCGCGCTTCAGCACCGTGACGCTGCCGCTCTACGCGCTCGTCAAGCCGAAGGGCGACGACGACTTCGAGATCGTGCGCCGCATGTCGATGCCGAAGCCCGACGCGATCGCCGTCGAGACGTTCGAGAGGTTCGTCGCCGAGTGACCAGCGGCACCGAGCCGACCCTCGCCGCCGAGGCGCGTGCACGCGCGGAGGCCGAGCGGCACCAGCTCCGTTATTCCGACAAGAAGCGTCTCGAAGGCGGTGACTACCTCGGCCTCTTCCTGGCGCTGAAGAAGCGTGTGCGCACGTATCAGCTCCTGGCCGTGGCGTTCTTCGTTTGGCGCCTCGTGCAAACCACGTTGATCATCTACCTCGAGACCCGCGAAGATCAGGTCTGGTGGCGCACGTGGCTGACCTCCTGGTGGCAAGTGATCGTGCTGATCCTGGTCGGGACCCTCGCGATTCACTTCACGCGCGCGGTGCGGCGGTGTTCGGACGTCCTCGACGATCTGCGCCGCGCGACGCCCTCGTCGACCGGCGCCTGAGGCACTCGGAACGGATTTTCTGGATTCTGCTGGGGCGTGAGGTCTCAAATCGAGGTCCGTCCGGACCCATAGGCCCCGTTCCCGCGCTCTTTCCTCACGTGACTGTCACGGAGTCGTCACTCGACCTAGGCAGTTCTCCAGACTGCGCCTATACTTTTGGCTCCCCTGCGGCCGTCTCTCCCGGACAGGCTCTCTTCCCCCGAACTCAGCACCTTGCCGAGCCCCCCGAGCTCTGCGGACGCAGGTGGTGTCTCTCCGCGTTTTCCTGGAACCCCCCAGTCAGTCCTCTGGAGCTCACTATGCGCCTGCATAGATCTCTCGGCATCCTGGTCGCCCTTGCGATCATCGCCGTTCCCCTCCATGCCGGTATCAAGGCCATGAACCTTGCCCAGCTCATGGAGATCACAACCGACACGATTCACGCGCAAGTGGTCGAACGTTCGGTCCACAGCAAGACCATCGACGGCGAAGAAGTCGTCTACACGAAGCTCACGGTCATCGGTGAATCGATGCGCCGCAACGAGCCCGTGTCGATGAACGTCGTCTACATGGGCAGCCATGATCCGGCGGACAACTTCATGATGTCCGAGATGCCCGAGGCCCAGGACGTTCGCGTCGGTGCCGAGGTCGTCCTGTTCACGGATGGCAATGTGGAGTTCTTCGACGGCATGCCCGTCGTTCACAACCTCGCCAACGCATTCCGCGTCGAGAACGCCTTCGGGACGAAGGTCGTCATCGGCAAGGGCGAAGGCATGGCTGTGTCGACGAACGCAAAGCTGAGCGATATGCGCACCACGGTGCGTGATCTGCACATTCAGCTCGAAGCCGCCAAGGCTACGCTCGAGGCCGAGAAGGCCGCCGCCAATCCCTCGAACGACGGAAAGTGAGGAACACGATGATGAACGGTAAGAAGATCCTCGCAGCATCCGGACTCGCAGTGGCGGTCACGGCCGTGAGCATGATGTCGGCGCCCGCGTCGACCACCGCGTACACGCTCATTGGTGGCAGCCTCGGAACCGGCCAGCGCGACTTCCGCGTCTGGAACAACTTCACGAACAGTGCGGCGAACAACAACACCACGCCTGACGCACAGTTCCCCGGTCAGACAGGCGCCGTGATGGCACTCTGGAAGGGTGTCGCCGAATGGGCCTCGGTGCCCTACGGCGGCACAGGTGCCGGTGACCCGGTGGGTGGCAACATCCTCGGTGACTCGGGTGCCAACTTCGACGCCCATTTCCAGGGCACGCTGACGGCGAACGGCGGCACGAACGGCAACGGTATGTCGTTCCAGGCCAATGGCTCGGGCTGTGGCGGCGGCACGCTCGCCTACATGCAGGGCCCGATCAGCGACGGCTGGACGATCCGCTTCTGCCCCAGCATCACCTGGGCGGACGGCCCCGGCACGATCGGTGGCAGTCAGTTCGATCTCCAGGGCGTGGCCTGCCACGAGTACGGCCACGCGCTTGGCCTCGGCCACAGTGGCTCGGGTGGCGCGACTATGTTCCCGAGCATCGGTAACGGTCAGGAGTCAGCTCGTTCAACGACGAACGACGACCGTGCGGGTGCTCAGGCTGTCTACGGTGTCATTTCCGGCTCCAAGCCGCAGATCAATGGCATCTCGGGCACGCAGACGATCGGCAGTGCGATCACGATCAACGGATCGAACTTCTCCACGTCGAACAACGAGGTCTGGTTCACCAACAGCGCAGCAACCGGTACCGCGCTGAAGGTACTCGGTCTCTCGAGCACCGGCGGTGGAACCCAGATCGTCGTCAATGTGCCGAATGGGGCCGTCGATGGCTCGATCTTGGTGAAGAAGAACGCCTCCGGGAACACGAGTCTCTCGGACGTGTGGCCCTTCGACATCGGTGGTGGCGGCCCGGGCGGTGATCCGCCGAACGTGACGTCGATCAACCCGTCCGTCTCGCAGACGGGTGGTTGGACGGAGATCACGATCTCGGGCTTCGGCTTCGCGGGCACGACGGACGTCGAGTTCGGTGGTGTTGACGTGCTTTCGTTCAACGTCATCTCGGGTTCGTCGATCGTCGCCGAGGCACCTCCGGGCGTGCAGTTCTCGACCGTGGACGTCACTGTGACGGACGCCGAGGGAACCTCGACGCTGCCGAACTCGCTTTTCTACAGCTTCAACCTCTCGCCGAACATCACCTCGGTCTCGCCCGATGAGGGCCCGATCACAGGTGGAACGGTCGTGACGGTGAGCGGTGGCAACGTGGTCGGCAACACGGGCGTGACCTTCGACGGAGTTCCGGGCACGAGTGTCCAGATCCTGTCGCAAACGTCGGCGCGGGTGACCACGCCGGCCGGGTCCAGCGCGGGTGATGTGAACGTCGCGATGTCAGGTTCGACGGGCGCTCCGTCGGTAATCGCGGACGGCTTCACGTACACGTCGGACGGCGCGTTCGTGCCGCTCGAGCCGGGTCATCCGGGTACCGGCGGTATCATCCCGTCGCTCACGGGTACGGGCGATCTGTCGCCCGGCGGTTCGGGCTTCTCGCTCAACTCGTTCGGCATCCAGCCGAACGCGTCGGGTGTGATGTTCGTCTCGCTCGCTCAGGCGTCGCTCCCCTTCAAGGGTGGCACACTCTACACGTTCCCGATCGCGCTCCAGATCAACGTGCAGGCGAACTTCCTCGGTCTCGTCACGATTCCGGGTGTGATCGACGTCACGATCCCGGGCGGATCGTCGTTCGTGCTCCAGCAGATCTTCGGCGACGCGGGTGCGTCGAACGGGATCTCGATGACCAACGGTCTGGTTCTCCAGATTCCGTAGTCGTCACCCTGCTCTTCTGAGCCTTCGAGGCCCGTCTCCACGCACGTCGTGGGGGCGGGCCTCTTGCATGTCAGGGTGCTGGATCGGTGTGATCGCGGGTCCGTTTCGAGGCAACGTCGAATGCGTCGCGATCAGGGGGCCCGGGCATCTTTGCCTGGCATCGGCGAATGCCTATAGTGTCGTCGGAGTTGTCCAGTCCCCGCCCGGAAACCACGCGCGTGTATCTCGACTTCCACGCCGTTCTCGTCTTCCTCATCACCGGTGTGATGATGGTGTCGACGCCAATGGTGCTCGGTATGCTGTTCCGTCCGAGGAACTCGTACAAAGAGAAGGACATGCCGTACGAGTGCGGCGAAGATCCGATCGGTGGAGCGCAGATTCGTTTCGATATGCGCTTCTACACGACGGCGTTGATCTTCATCGTTTTCGATGCAGAGATCGTCCTGATCTTCCCTTGGGCCCACGTCTTCGCGCATCATCCCGAGCAGGGCCTCGCGCTCGTCGCAGGGCTCGTGTTCGTCACGATCGTTTTCTTCGGTCTGATCTACGACTGGGCCAAGGGCGACCTGGACTGGGTCAAGAGCTTCCGCAACAAGCGCCGGGTCCAGGGCTGATTCCCGCCCTGACCCCCACGAGTCGATCCTGCCATGGGCATCCTGAACAACACGCTTCCGAGCAACATCGCCACCGACGCCGTCGACGGCGTGATTGGCTGGGGGCGTAAATCGTCGATCTGGCCGATGACTTTCGGCATCGCGTGCTGCGCCATCGAGATGATGGCCGTCTATGCGGCGACGTTCGATCTCGACCGCTTCGGTGCTGGTGTCCCGCGCGCGACACCGCGCCAGAGCGACCTCATCATCGTGCCCGGCACGGTGAACGCCAAGATGGCCGTGCGCGTGCGTCGGCTGTACGACCAGATGGCCGAGCCGCGTTACGTGATCGCCATGGGCGCCTGCGTCTGCGGCGGCGGGCCCTACGTGAAGTGGGGCTACAACACGGTCAAGGGCGTGCACAAGATCATCCCGGTCGACATCTTCGTGCCGGGTTGCCCGCCGCGTCCCGAGGCCCTCATGGACGGCATCCTGAAGCTGCGCGACAAGGTCGGCCAGGACGAGGTCTTCCGCCGCCGGTCCGACACGGCCAAGGATCTCGAGCGCCGCTACGGGATGATCAAGTGAACGAGTCAGAGATCATCAGCCGCATGCGTGAGGCTGGTCTCGGTGGGGTGGGCGAGCTCGACACGTCGGCCGCCGATCCCTTTGTCGTCATCGAAGCCGACAGCCTGCGCGCCGCGATGCTGTTCCTGCGCGACGACGAGGCCTGTGCGATGGAGATGATGCACTGCGTCACCGCCACCGAGCGCAAGGCGTCGATCGAGGTCGTCTACCACCTCTGTAGCTACGAGCATCACCACTCGCTCACGGTGAAGGTCATCTGCGAGCGCCCCGAGGGCGGCACGCACGACAACTGGCGCCCCGCGGTTCCGACGGTTGCCGACATTTACGCGGCGGCCAACTGGCATGAGCGCGAGCAGTACGACCTGCTCGGCGTGATCTTCACCGATCACCCCGACTTCCGGCGCATTCTCCTGCCCCAAGAGTGGATCGGTCATCCGCTGCGCAAAGACTACATCTACCCGTCCGAGCACGGCGGCATCCCGCTCGAGCTCGACGCCATCCCGCTGTACATGGAAGGCGGCGAGGAGGCAGTCGCGGCGAAGAAGGCAGAGCGCCCCGCAGGCGAGCCGCTGAACCAACCGCCGTCCAAGTACTCGGCGCGTCCCGACGCTGGGGGTAAGGCCCCCGAATCGTCGGAAGGCAAGGTCAACAACTCGCGCGACAGCGCGCACTAGGAGAGCAGCGAGCCATGGAAGCTCTCGAGATGTACACGGTCGACCGGACCTCGGATGTCTACACCGAGGAGCTGCGCCTGAACCTCGGGCCGCAGCACCCATCGACGCACGGTGTCCTGCGCGTCGAGCTGCAGATGGACGGTGAGATCATCACCGCCGCGCGCTCCGACATCGGGTACCTGCACCGCTGCGCCGAGAAGATCGGCGAGAACGTGACGTACTTGCAGTACACGCCGTACACGGATCGCATGGACTATCTCGCGTCCATGAACAACAACCTCGCGTGGAGCCTCACGGTCGAGAAGCTGCTCGACATCGAGGCGCCCGAGCGATCCCAGTGGATCCGCGTGCTCGTGGTCGAGCTGAACCGCATCGCGAGCCATCTCATCGCGTTCGGCACGTACGGCATCGATCTCGGCGCGAACACGCCGTTCTTCTACGCGTTCCGCGAACGCGAGTCGATCATGGCGCTGCTCGAGAAGATCTCCGGCGCGCGCATGCTCTACAACTTCATCCGCCCCGGTGGTGTCGCGAACGACATCGACGATGCCTGGATGGACGAGGTGCTCGCCTTCTGCGACGACTTCGACAAGCGCTGGGACGAGTACAACCGGATCCTCACGAACAACCACATCTTCATCAAGCGGACAGCCAACATCGGCATCCTCACGAAGGAGATGGCGCTCGCGTACGGCTGCACCGGACCGGTGCTGCGCGCCTCGGGCGTCAAGTGGGATCTGCGTCGCGACATCCCGTACCTGAAGCCGTACGACGAGATCGAGTTCGACGTGCCCGTCGGCATGGGCACGCACGGAACGCTCGGCGACTGCTGGGACCGCTACTGGGTGCGCATGCGCGAGATGCGCGAGTGCACGAGCATCATTCGCCAAGCGATCGCCGCGATCCCCGACGGCGTCCACATGGAAAAGAAGATGGAGCGCATGTACAAGACGCCGCTCACTCCCGAGCCAGGCGAGGCTTACATGCGTTGCGAGAACCCGCGCGGGGAGCTGGCGTTCTACGCGGTCTCGGAAGGCGGCAAGTCGCCGATCCGCTGTCGCGCGCGCGCCCCGAGCTTCTGCAACCTGTCCGTGCTCGACAAGCTGCTTCCGGGCACGATGCTCGCCGACGGCGTCGCCGTCATCGGTTCACTCGACATCGTCCTCGGCGAGGTTGACCGCTAGCCAGCCATGAGAATGATCTTCCGCACATCGCAGCATCCAGCGACTGACGCCTTGATCTCGGATCGCTGGGCACCACGCTGCACGCAAGCTCCTCCGTCATGGATGGCTCCATGGAAACACTGATCGGAGTCTTCGAACAGCAGCTCGGCCTCGAGGGTGTCTGGGCATTGTCGGCCGCCTACTCGGTGTGCATCGGCAGTCTGCTGGGCTTCATCACCGTGTACGCGATGTTCGCGATCTGGATGGAACGCAAGGTCGCGGCGCACATGCAGGTGCGCATGGGTCCGATGGAGACGGGCGCATGGCATGGCTGGGCGCAGTCGATCGCCGACGCCGTGAAACTCCTCTTCAAAGAGGACATCATCCCGTCGCAGTCGAACAAGGTGATGTTCTGGATCGCGCCCGCCGTCGTGTTCTGCGGCGTGTTCGCGGGGTTCATCGTCATCCCGTTCGCGCTCGGCCTGCAGATCGCCGACCTGAACCTCGGCATCTTCTTCCTGATCTCCATCGCCTCGATCGAGGTGATCGGCGTGATCATGGCCGGCTGGGCGTCGAACAGTAAGTACAGCCTCTTCGGTGCGATCCGCGAGGCGGCGCAAGTCGTCTCCTACGAGATCCCGACGGCCACGGCGCTGCTCGTGCCGATCCTCGTCGTCGGCTCGTTCCGCCTCGACGATTTCAACCTCTGGCAGGAAGCGAACGGTTGGCTGATCTTCCACAGCCCGTGGATGATGCTGGCCGGGCTCGTCTTCTTCATCTCGTCGCTGGCGGGCTGCAAGCGCGCGCCGTTCGACCTTCCGGAGGCCGAGTCGGAGCTCGTGTCGGGCTTCCACACCGAGTACTCGGGCATGCGCTTCTCCTTCTTCTTCCTGGAGGAGTACGCGTCGATGTTCGTCGCCTCGGCGGTCATGGCCACGCTCTGGTTCGGTGGCTGGACGATCCCGTTCGTCGACATGTCGACCTGGACGGACCCCGATAGCTTCGGCCTCTCCGACGTCGCCGTCACTTCGATCGGCATCGTCGTCTTGCTGGCCAAGACGTTCTTCTTCATCTTCGTGCAGATGTGGCTGCGCTGGACACTGCCACGCCTGCGCGTCGACCAGGTGATGACGCTTGGATACAAGTACCTCGTCCCCTGGGGTTTCGTGGCGCTCGTCATGACCGCCATCTTCAAGTACTACGGCTGGGGTTGGTTCCCTAACTGAGGGACAAACATCATGGGTGCCGTTCGCGACTACTTCGGCAACATCGCCAGTGCCTTGACCACCACGGCCAAGGGCATGAGCGTGACGTTGCATCACTTCCGCAACGAGCCGCCGATCACCGTTCAATACCCGTTCGAGCGGATGAACATCCCGGACCGTTACCGCGGTCTGCACATCCTCGAACAGGACAAGTGCATCGACTGCCACCTGTGCGCCAAGGCGTGCCCGGTCGACTGCATCGAGATCGAGGCCATCCACCACGGGCGTACGCTCGAGTGGAAGAAGTTCACGATCGACTACAAGAAGTGCATCTTCTGCGAGTTCTGCATCCCGCCGTGCCCGGTCGACTGCATCCACATGACCACCGAGTACGAGCTCGCCACCGACAACGTCGACGACATGACCGAAGACCTGCTGTCCTGGACGGGCCTGCGCCCCGAGGACCAGTTCGCGATCGAGGCGTCCGAGGCCAAGAAGGCCGGTAAAGCCGCGCCGACGAAGGCCGCGACCGCAGCGCCCGAGGGTGGTGGCGACGACGACGACAAGGCTGCGAAGATCGCAGCCATCAAGGCCCGCATGGCCAAGAAGAGCTGAGAGCCGATGCTCGACTTCATGTTCATCTTCTTCGCCTCACTGGCCCTCCTCGGCGGGCTCTTGATGGCGTTCCATCCGAACATCGTCCACTCGGCGTTCGCGCTGGTGGCCGCGCTGTTCGGCGTCGCCGGGCTCTACTGGACGCTCGGCGCCGACTTCCTCGGGGCGACGCAGGTGCTGCTGTACGTCGGCGGCATCACGGTGCTGCTGCTGTTCGCGGTGATGCTGTCCACGCGCGATGCCGCGCGGATATCGATCGCACGCTACGCGCTGATGGCGCCGATCGTCGGGCTGCTCGGGGCGTTCCTCGTCACGACCGGCAAGGCGCTGGTTCCGATCGTGCGGGCTGCCGGCGGCGCCCTCGGACCCACCGAGCCCACCACCGAGAAGATCGGCAATCTCTTCATGGATCCGACCGCGTTCATGCTCCCCTTCGAGATCCTGGCCGTGCTGCTGCTGGTCGTGCTCGTCGGCGCGATCACGCTCGCACGGCGCGGTGAGGAGGACGCGGCATGATGCTGTTCCTGCAAGACGCCGCCGACGCGGCCACCGAGGTCGCCGCTGACACAGCCGTCGTCTCGGCCACGGCCGTCGACATCGCGAACTCGACGTTCGCCGGCAATCTCTACGCCTACCTCATCGTGTCGGGCGCGCTGTTCCTGCTCGGCCTGGCGGCGATCCTCACGCGGCGCAACTCGCTGTACGTCCTCATGGGCGTCGAGTTGATCCTCAACTCCGCGAACCTGAACTTCGTCGCGTTTGCGCGATTCGGCAACTACGGTCTCGACGGTCAGGTCATGGCGCTCTTCGTCATCGTCCTCGCCGCGGCCGAAGCCGCCATCGCCCTGGCAATCGTGCTCCGGATCTTCAACGATTTCGGCAGCATCGACATCACCCGCACCGACAGCCTGCGAGACTGAGCCGAGATGGCCTTCGAACCTCAGACCCTCGTGACGATGGCCCTGGCGATCGTGCTCGTGCCGCTCCTCGGAGCGATTACGCAGATCTTCGTCGGGCGCAAGTTGCCGAAGGGCGGCGACTGGCTCGCCCAGGCTTGCATCGTCACGAGTGCGATCCTCTCGATCACGTTGTTCGTCAAGCTCGTCGCCGGCCCATGGGACCCGAACTTCGCGTTCCACTCCGTCGATCACGGCCTGTCGTGGACGTGGATCAAGCTGTTCGACGTCGACATCACCGTCGGCATCCTGTTCGACAACCTGTCGGTCACGATGCTCGCGATGGTCACGATCATCGCGAGCTGCATCTTCTTCTTCAGCGCCGGGTACATGAAGGGCGACCGCTACTACTCGCGGTTCTTCGCGTACCTCTGCTACTTCTGCTTCGCGATGCTCGGCCTGATCGTGGTCGACAACCTGCTCTTCCTGTTCGTCTTCTGGGAGCTCGTGGGTGTCGGCTCGTACCTGCTGATCGGCTTCTTCTTCTACGAGGAGACGCCGCCGATCGCCGCGATGAAGGCCTTCATGACGAACCGCGTCGGTGACGTGCTCTTCATGCTCGGCCTCGTGCTCGCCTGGCAGCTCACCGGCACGCTCAGCTACCGCGAGATGTTCGAGGTGATCGCCTCGGGCGCCTTCCCGGTGGCCGAAACCGCCGGCGGCCTCGAGACGCACGCCGTCTACACGTGGCTCGGCCTGACGAACCACGGGATGCTCACGCTGTCGGGCATCCTGATCTTCTGCGGCGCGATCTCGAAGTCGGCCCAGGTGCCGCTGCACGTCTGGCTGCCCGACGCCATGGCGGGCCCGACGCCCGTCTCGGCCCTGATCCACGCGGCCACGATGGTCGCGGCTGGCGTGTTCATGGTCGGGCGCATGTACCCCTTCTTCACGCCCGACGCCCTGGCCTTCATCGCCGGCATCGGCGCGCTCACGGCCCTCGTCGGCGCGACGATGGGCATCGTGATGTGGGACATCAAGAAGGTCCTCGCCTACTCCACGATGTCGCAGCTCGGCTACATGATGCTGGCGCTCGGCGTCGGCGGGTACACGGCCGGTCTGTTCCACCTCGTCACACACGCCTTCTTCAAGGCCTGCCTGTTCCTCGGCTCCGGCTCGGTGATCCACGCCGTGCACAGCCAGGACATGCGCGACATGGGCGGCCTCAAGAAGAAGATGCCAGTCACGTACTGGACCTTCCTGATCGCCACGCTGGCTCTGGCCGGTGTGCCGTGCTTCGCGGGTTACTACTCGAAGGATCAGATCGTCGCGACGGCCATGGCCTGGGGCATGACCCACGGCGCCGCGGCGTGGACGCCGTTCGTGTTCGCGGCCGTCGGCGCGTTCATGACGACGTTCTACATGTTCCGCCTGATCTTCTTGACCTTCCACGGTAAGCCGGCCGACGAACACAAGTACAGCCACGCCCACGAGTCGCCGGCGGTCATGGCGCTTCCGCTGGTGATCCTCGCGGCATTCGCGATCTTTGCCGGCGGCTCGATCAACCCGCTGCCACACATCGAGCACCTGTGGTTCAACGAGTTGATGCCGACGCCGGCGTCGGCCGCCGCAGCGGGTCTCGGCCTCGACCTGCACCTCGACCACTTCGAGCACAACGTCCACGCGGCGCACTACCCCGCGCTGGTCGTCTCGCTGCTCGCGATCATCATCGGCTTCTTCATGGCGCGCGCCTTCTACCTCAAGAAGAGCGCTGATGCTGAAGCCTGGCGTCAGCGCTTCGGACCGGTGCACACCGTCGTGTCGAACAAGTACTACTTCGACGAGTTCTACAACGGCGTGATCATCGGCGGCCTCCACAAGCTGAACCGTTCGCTGTACTGGTTCGATCGCAACATCATCGATCGCATCGTGAACACCGTCGGTCTGACCGTCCGCTTCGTCGCATTCATCGCCGGCCTCTTCGACAAGTACGTCATCGACGGGCTCGTGAACTTCTGGCGTTGGTTCACGCAGAGCCTGTCGAGCATCTTCCGTCTCATCCAGACGGGCAACGCCCAGAGCTACCTGACCTGGACACTCGTCGGTGTCCTCGTCCTCGCCTTCGTCCTCGCAGGAAACTGACGGTCTTCAGGCCGTAGGGCGTTCGCGCCACAACCGCACACCCACATATCCGTCCAGAGCTGAGCTGACGCTCAGCGACCCCGTCGACCTCCGGTCACTGGAACCATGGATCAACTGCTGTCCTTCATCATCTTCTCGCCCATGATCGGCCTTCTGGCCATCATGTTCATGCCCAAGGGCTCGAAGGAGGCGATCCGTGCGATCGCTGCTGCGGCGACGTTCGTGCCGTTCCTCCTCTCGACGATCCTGTGGTTCCAGTTCGACTCGTCGGTTCCCGGCATGCAGTTCGTCGAACGGATGCCATGGATCGACGCGTTGGGGGTCGAGTACTACCTCGGCATCGACGGCTTGTCCGTGCCGCTGGTCTGGCTGACGGGGCTGCTGCTCTTCCTCGGGACGTTCGCGTCGTTCGGGATCGAGAAGGGCGTCAAGGGCTACATGATGCTGCTGCTGTTGCTCGAGGTGGGCATCAACGGCGTCTTCTGCTCGCTCGACCTCTTCCTGTTCTACGTGTTCTGGGAAGTGATGCTGCTGCCGATGTACTTCCTGATCGGCGTCTGGGGCGGGCCGCGGCGCGAGTACGCGGCGATCAAGTTCTTCCTCTACACGCTGGCCGGTTCGGTGCTGATGCTGCTCGGCATCGTGGCGCTGTACCTCGCTGCCAGCGGCCAGGGTGTGGCGACGCCGTTCTCGATTCCGGTGCTCAGCGAGCTCGTCTCGAGCGGACAGCTCACCGGCAACAACCTCGTCGACCAGGGCATGCTCCTGGGCTGGCCGTACCTGAAGTGGATCTTCGTGGTCTTCTTCATCGGCTTCGCGATCAAGGTGCCCGTCGTGCCGTTCCACACGTGGCTGCCCGACGCGCACGTCGAGGCGCCCACGCCGATCTCGGTCATCCTGGCTGGCATCCTGCTGAAGCTCGGCACGTACGGCATCCTGCGCATCAACCTCGGCATGTTCCCGCAGATCGCGAGTGAGCCGGCCATCGCCTACACGGGTGCCATCCTCGGCCTCGTCGCGATCGTCTACGGCGCGTTCGTCGCCATGGCGCAAACCGACTTCAAGCGCATGGTCGCGTACAGCTCCGTGAGCCACATGGGCTACGTGTTGCTCGGTGCCAGCGCCTTCACGAGCGCCGGACTCAACGGCGCCGCGATGCAGATGTTCACGCACGGCACGAGCTCGGCGCTGCTCTTCCTCATCGTCGGTGTCGCCTACGACCGCGCGCACCACCGCGAGATCGAGGGCTTCGGCGGGCTCGCTTCCGTCGCGCCGACGTACACGGGCATCACGACCATCGGAATGTTCGCCGCGCTCGGCCTGCCGAGCATGAGCGGGTTCATCTCCGAGGCGCTCGTCATCATCGGCACTTGGCAGGTGTATCCGCTGCTCGCCTCGATCGCGGTGATCGGCATCGTCATCACGGCGGCGTTCATCCTCTGGACCATGCAGCGCGTCTTCCTCGGCCCGCTCAACGAGAAGTACAAGGACTTCAAGGACGTGACGCCGCGCGAGATCTTCACGATGGCGCCGCTGGCCTTCCTGTGCGTGCTCTTCGGCGTGCTGCCGATGATCCTGCTCGACAAGATGGAACTTGCCATCGAGTCGTTGCGCCAGCTCCTCAACGCCTGACCGACAGGGAATCGCGACGATGTCCGAGACACTCGCATCGCATCTGACGGCGCTGAAGCCGGAGATCTGGCTGACGGGAACGATCCTCGTCATGCTCGTGCTCGACCTGCTCGTCGGTAAGCGCTCGGCGCGTACCGTGGGCGTCTTCGGGCTGATCGGTATCGGCGGGGCGATGTGGGCGCTGATGAATCAGTCCAGCGTGCCGGTGCGGGCCTTCGGCCTCATCAGCATCGACACGTACTCGATCTTCTTCCGCGCGCTGATCATCTCGGCAACCGGCATCGTGATGTTGCACGGGATGGTCTTCCGTGGCATCGAAGATGAAACGCGCGCCGAGTTCGGGCCGATGCTCGTCGGCGCGGCGCTCGGCGCCTGCCTGCTGGTCTCCACCGACAACCTCATCATGCTGCTCGTCGGCATGGAGCTGCTGTCGCTCTGCTCGTACGTCATGGCGGGCTGGCAGAAGAAAGAGCGCCGCTCGGCGGAGGCGGGTCTGAAGTACCTCGTCTACGGTGCGATGGCGTCGGGCTTGATGCTGTTCGGCTTCAGTCTGCTCTACGGTCTCTCGGGGTCGATGTGGATGCCGGAGATCGCCCTGGCCGTGTCGGAGGCCTGGTCGCTCGGTGACGCGGGCCAGCACATGATCGTCGTCATCGCGTCGACGCTCGTGTTCGTGGGCTTCGGCTTCAAGATCTCGGCCTTCCCGTTCCACTTCTGGGCGCCGGACGTCTACGAAGGCTCGCCGACGCCCGTCACGTCGATGCTCGCCGTGGCCTCGAAGACCGCCGGCTTCGGCGTGCTCATCCGCTTCGTCGACACGGTCTACCTCGACCTCACGATCGCCGAGGATTGGCTTGGCCGCTTCGGCTACGTGATCGCGGTGCTCGCCGCCATCACGATGACGTACGGCAACGTCACGGCCGTCAAGCAGAACAACATCAAGCGTCTGCTGGCCTACTCGTCGATCGCTCACGCGGGCTACTTGCTCATGGGCGTGGCGGTGATGACAACGGCCACGGTCGACAATCGCGCGGCCGTCGGGATCGGCATGGAGTCGATCCTCTTCTACCTCGTCTCGTACTACATCGCGACGCTTGGCGCGTTCGGCTGCGCGATGGCCTTCGCCAACCGCTTCGGTGCCGAGACGCTCGAGGACTACGAAGGCCTCGGCTGGTCGTCGCCCTGGATCGGCGCCTGCTTCATCATCTTCCTGACATCGCTCGTGGGTCTGCCGCCGGCGATCGGCCTCATCGGCAAGTGGCTGCTCTTCAAGGCCACGCTCAGCGTCGGCCTCGACTGGCTCGCCGTCATCGCAGCACTCAACGCCGCCGTCGCGCTCTTCTACTACTTCAAGATCGCCCGCGCGCTCTTCCTGCGTGGTGACACCGACTACCAGGAAGGTCTCGCCAGCAAGGGCGTGATCCCCGGCCTGGCCCACCTTTCGCTGATCGTCCTCGCCATCTTCACCGTGTACTTCGGGCTGATGTGGGACGGCATCATGGAGTGGGTCAGCGAAGCCGTGATGTAAGGCGGCGGGCGACAGCTCGAACGAGCAACACACGAGGCGCGATGCGAGAGTCATCGCGCCTCGTGTGCGTTCGGACGGGGCGCGCGGCCGCGTTGAGACGCACGACGCAGCGTCGCGTTTCCGGTCGAAGCGGACGTCGAGCGTCTCGGCTTCGCGGCCGGTCTCGACGAGAACAGAACCTACTCACCCTTCTCCGGCGAGACAGCCCCCTCGGCACGCCCCGCGAAGCCGAACGTGGTCCTTCCCAGCCTCACGAGCGGGCCCGCCCCGGGCCCGGTCGCGAACCCGATCGCCTACCGCACGACCGTGCGCCTCGCATGGGACGCTCGATCATGTGTTCCTCACGCTCTCGCCGACTCATCCTGACCTCTGCTTCCAGGCCGTCTCGTTCCCCGCAGGTAGACGCGATGTGATGCGTCGGGACCCTTGGTCGTCGACGAAGGAAGGCCACGCGACATGCTCGCTGCCGCGTGGCCTTCAATAGCTCGTGTGACGAACGTGCTCGAACAGGTCTACGGCGACATACCGCGCAGGCCGTTCGTGTGCGAGACGCCCTGCGCCGCGCCAGTATCGAGAACCCATTGCTGCACGTAGAGCTCGACGCCGCTCGGGAAGGCGCTGCCAAACGTGAATGGCGTGGTGGCCTCGCCGTTGCCATCCGTGACGATGCCAGTGAGGACGATGTCGGGGGACGGGACGAGAATACCTTCGGGCAGCGATGCGTTGACTTCCGCGAAGCCGACGACGAGGAACGTCGAGACGTTCGGCGCTGCGTTGGTCAGTGCGAGGCTGACCGTCTGGTTCGCGGCGAGTAGGCCGCAACCGCTGAGCGCGGGAACGAGCCCGCCGGTTCCGGGCTTGCCGTCGACGTCCGTGTGACTCCACATGACGGTCGTCGCGATCGTCGCACGGCAGACGAGCGTGCCGTTGGCCGGTGCGTCCGTCGTGTCGTTCATGAAGATCACCGTCGACGGGAACGTGCCCGTGGTGTCGACTCCGTTCACGACCGTGATCGTCGAAAAGAGCGGGAGCACCGGCGCGGCAGCCGTTTCGTCGGGAGTCATCGTGTAGCGCACGTTGAACGTCGGGCTCGCCATCACCGAACCCTCGACGTGCCGGGGAAGCGTCGTCGGAGTCTCCGAGTTGCCCGAGTAGAGCGGAAGCGTCGTGGGTACTTCGTCGGACTGCATCACCACCTGACGCGACGGCGCGCCGCCCTTGCCGGGGATCTCCCACACCGTTTGGGTGACACGCGGGTCGTCGTACATCGAGGACTCGAGCTCGAGTGTCGCGCCCGCAGCGATTGCACTTGCGCGTGAGAAGTTGGTGGTCTCAGCCGCTGACTCTTGGATGTTCCCGGCGAGTGTGATCGACGAGAGCGTCGCCGTCGTCGGACCGCTGTTCGTGATGCCGACCTTGCCGCCGGCGAGCGCGTCGCGGGAAACGAGTGCGATCGCTGCGATGCAGCAGATCCTGGAGATGGCTTTCATCGTGGTTCTCTACAGGTGGGAGCGCGCCTCCGGGAGGAACTCCGCACTGGAGCTCGCGGGGCGTGATCTTGTCGGCGTCCGTTGGGGGCGCAGAGTTTCACCAAACCGCAGGACGCACCGGAGACGTCGCGCCCCACTCCACGCGGCCGAGAGATCGAAAGAATGCGCGACGGCGCCGCAGGGAACGAGAGCACGCGCATCGACATGCGCTCGTTGCAGGCGTGCTGCCTCAGGTCCGTCCGAGGAGGCGCTGATGAGACGTCCGGGTCAACGTCGGTGAACGCGGAGGAGTGTGCCTGCGTCGCACGAGCACCACAGCTCGCGACTGCGTTGCGCCATGCCGATGATCGGACGTTCGTTCGTTTCGGCGGCAAGTTCCCACGGCGAGCCTTGTCCATCGCTGATGAAGATGCGGCCCTCCATCGACCCGACGCATGCCGTCGTCTCGTCGAGGAACCCTGCGGCGTTGAGCTTCTCCGTCGTGGGAAAGGCAAGTCGTCGCCACGATGTGCCCACGTCGTCCGTGCGTAGTACGACCCCTTCCGTGCCCACGACAAGTCCCGTGTCGGATCCGAGAGTGCTCAATCCCTTGAGCCAGGCTGATGGGAGTTCGACGTTTGCGAGACGCCAGTCCTGCCCGGCGCTGGACGTGCGGAGGATGATGCCGTCTTGCCCCGTTGCGACACCGTTCACGGTGTCGAAGAACGCGATCGCGCGGAGACCGCTGCCCGTCGCTTCCGCGGGGATGCGCTGCGAGACGTCGCTCCACGTTGCACCCGCGTCGCGCGTCTCCCACACGACGGGATGCTCGCCGCCTCCCACGGCGAAACCCCGCTTGGCGTCAGCGAATGCGATGCCGCCGAACCATGGCACGTCGCCCTCGGGAAGCGTTGCGGACATCCAGGTCGCACCAGCATTCTCGCTCCGGAGCACGACGCCATAACCCACGGCGCACGCGACGTTCGCCGACGCGAATGCGACGTCGTAGAGCCGCCCAGTTGCGCGGACATCGACGGGGTGCCAGTGATGTCCGCCATCGTCGCTGCGAGCGACGAGGCTGGGTCCGCGCTCGGTTGTTCCACCGACAGCAAGCCCGATTGCTCCGTCGTCGAAATCGAGGCCGATGACCATCCCGTTCAGCCCAGTGGCGACTTCGTCGATGACGATGTCTGCCCACGTTGCAGGAGTTGCGGGTTCACGACACGACATCAGGCACAGAGCGACAGGCAACCAGCGCATTGTGATCGCGCCCGACACGCTACGCCGGCAACCCGGCCACCGTCATCGCCGTGCCGAGCACGCACGTGATCACGAGCACCGCCACGGTCCACCACGCGACCTTCCTGTGCGACGCGCGATGGCGCGCCGCGTCGTGACCCTCTTCGCCCCGGTCGGCCAACATGAGCGCCTTGCCGAGCTTCGCGCCACTCACGACGACGACGGGCACGAGCAGGACCGTGACCCCGACGAACGTGAAGTGGATGCGCTGGATCCACAGGCCCGTCTCGTCGTAGCTCATGTACGGCGAGAGCCGTCGGGCCACGAAGATCGCGATGCCGAGCGCGATGAACGTCAACGTCACCAACGCGTAGTGGGCGCTGCGCTTGCGGCGGACACCCGACCAGACAGCGAGCGCGAGCAGCACCACGGTCGTGAGGACCGCGATGGTGAGGTCTTGGATGAAGCCTTCGAGTTCGGGGTTCACAGGCGCCGCGGCCGCAGGAGTTTCTAGTGGATGCTTCGCGCTCGTCCTACTCCTTCGTGGACGCCTTCTTCTTCGTCGTCTTCTTCTTGGCGGTCTTCTTCTTCGCCGCAGTCTTCTTCTTGGTTGTCTTCTTTTTCGCGGTCTTCTTCTTGGCGGCCTTCTTCTTCGGCTTCTTCTTGCCGGCCTTCGCCGCGCGCGCGGCAAGCAGCTCGACGGCCGTGGGCATCTCGAGCGTCGCCGGGTCCATGTCCTTCGGCACCGTCGCGTTCACGTCACCGTCGGTGACGTACGGACCGTAGCGCCCCTCGAGCACGCGCACGTTGGCACCCGACTCGGGGTGCTCGCCCAGTTCCTTGATCGCCTTGGCTGCCGCCTGGCCGCGCCGCTGCTTCGGCGTGCGCAGGATCTCCATCGCCTTGTCGAGCGGGATCGTCAGCACGTCCTGGTCCGGCGGGATGCTGCGCGTCTCCTTGCCCCACTTGAGGTACGGGCCGTAGCGACCGTTCTGGGCAACGACCTCGGCATCCACGCCGGGTTTGTCGTCGGTGTCCGGCGTCTTGACCGTGCCGAGGATGCGCGGCAGCGACAACAGCGCGAGCGCCTGCTCGATCGTGAGCGTGTCGGGGTCCATGTTCGGCAGCAGCGACGACGTCTTGGGCTTGTCGCCCTCGGGCAGATCGCGCGCATCGCCGAGCTGGATGTACGTCCCGAAGCGGCCGGTCTTCTTGTAGACGTCGAGGCCCGTGTCGGGGTCCTGGCCGAGCGGGATGTCGCCCTGGGCAGCCTTCTCGAGCAACGCGACCGCCATCTCGTGCGTGAGCTCGTCGGGTGCGAGTTCCTCGGGCAGGCTGACGCGCAGCTTCTCACCGTTGGCGAGGAACGCGGCATAGCGCCCGACCCGAAGTTCGATGACGTCGCCGTCGTGCTCGCCGAGCGAGAAGCCGTGGACGCTGCACGCCTCACGCGGGTCGATCTTCTCGACACCGGTGTCGACGAGGGTCTTCAGCCCGAGCGTTCCGTTGCCGTGATAGAAGGCGCCGAGGTACGCGTTGCGCTGCTTGCGGCCGTGGCTGATCTCGTCGAGGTCGTTCTCCATCTTGGCCGTGAACTCGTAGTCGATCAGGTGACCCATGTGCTGGTCGAGCAGATCGGTGACGGCGAAAGACGTGATCGTCGGGACGAGCGCCTGGCCCTTCTTGAAGCAGTAGTCGCGCGCCTGGATCTTCTCGATGATGTCCGCGTAGGTACTCGGGCGGCCGATGCCGCGCGCTTCGAGCTCCTTCACGATCGTGGCCTCGGTGAGTCGCGCCGGCGGCTTGGTCGTGTGACCCTCGGGGTCGAGCGCCTTCGTCTCGAGCAGATCGCCGACCTTCACGTCGGGCAGCAGCGCCTCGGCCTTTTCATCCTTCGACGACTTCTCGGCCGCGTAGGCCAGGCGGAACCCGGGGAACGTGATCGTCTTGCCGGACACGGCGAAGCGCGCGTCGTCGATGTCGACGGTGAGCGTCGTGCGCATGCCCTTGGCGTCGGCCATCTGACAAGCCACGGTGCGCTGCCAGATCAGCTCATAGACGCGTCGCTCGTCCGAACCGACGTCACGACCTAGCGCCGCGACGTCCTGGAACTCCGAGCCGGCCGGACGAATGGCCTCGTGCGCCTCCTGGGCGTTCTTGACCTTCGTCTTGTAGACGCGCGGTTGGTCGGGCAGATACTGCTCGCCGTACTTCGCGGCGATGAGCTTGCGCGACGCCGTCAGCGACTCCTGGCTCAGGGCCGTCGAGTCGGTACGCATGTAGGTGATGTAACCGTTCTGGTACAGCGACTGGGCGGCCCGCATGGTGCGCTTGGCCGTGAAGCCGAGGCGCCGCCCGGCGGCCTGCTGCAGCGTGCTCGTCGTGAACGGCGGCGAGGGACGCTCGGTGATCGGCTTGGCTTCGAGCGACGAGACCGCCGCCTGCTGACCCGTGAGGCGTTCGACGAGGGCTCGTGCGCCAGCCTCGTCGAGGTGGACGACTTCCTTGGCACTGTCCTTCAACTTACCCGTATCGGGGTCAAAGTGAGCGCCTGTCGCGAGCTTCTTCCCGCCGAGCGTCGAGAGGCGAGCGTCGAATGGCGAGCCGCCATCTGGCGCGAACTTACCGAGAATATCCCAGAAGTTTGCCGTCTTGAACGCCATGCGTTCGCGCTCACGCTCGACGACGAGCCGCACGGCCACGCTCTGGACCCGTCCGGCGGACAGGCGCGGGCGCACCTTCTTCCAGAGCAGCGGCGAGAGGACGTAGCCGTAGAGCCGGTCGACGAGGCGGCGCGTTTCCTGGGCCTCGACGAGTTCGGTGTTGATCGCCCGTGGGTTGTCGAGCGCGCGCTGGATGGCGTCCTTCGTGATCTCGTGGAAGACAAGCCGCTTGACCTCGGCGTTCTTCGGCTTGAGAACCTCCAGAAGATGCCAGGAAATCGCCTCCCCCTCGCGGTCTTCATCTGTTGCGAGGTAGAGCGTCTCGGCGCCCTCGACGAGCTTCTTCAGGGCGCGGATGTGCGCCTTCTTGTCCGGCGGAACCACGTAGATCGGCGCGAAGTCGTTCTCGATGTCGATCCCGAGCCGACCCGCCTCGCGGTCCTTCTTCTTCCACTCCGCCGGGACTTCGTCGGCGTTGCCTGGAAGGTCGCGGATATGGCCGATGGACGACTCGACGACAAAGTCATCCCCGAGGAACTTTCCGATCGTGCGCGCCTTGGCGGGCGACTCGACGATGACGACCTGCTTGGCCACGGGAACTCCGGATCGGCGGCGCGACACCCCGAAAAACGGGCCTCAGACGCCTGAGAAGTCCGGGAGATAGCGGTCGCAGAAAGCGGCTCGCCGAGCCCCGGGTGCCCGGCATCCATATCGCCGGGGCACGGGGCGGTCAAGGAGCGCGCCTTCGGAATCGCGCTCGACGGGCGTCCGCGCGGGGCCTGATCAGGGGCGCTCGAAGGGCAGATCAAGGGCTTCGGCGACGGTCTGGGCCATTCCGCGGGCAGCGATCTCATTGCCGATCGAATTGAGGTGATGGTCGCTTTCCGCGACCCAGTACTGGTGGAGGAAGTCACGGCGCGCGGTGGCCGGGGCCGGCTTCCCGCTGCGAATCTCGTACGCCGCCACGACTGTCTCGCGCTCGGCGAGAAAGGAGTCGAGCAGGTCCACCGTCGCCAGGCCTTCGGCGCGCGCGGCTTGGCTGATGGCGGCGTGCTGGGCGGCGAAGAGATAGGGGTCGAGGGTCTCGAGCGCGGGGAGCAGCGCGACGACGAGCTCGGACCCCGTGGCCGCGACCTCGGCGGCGAGTTCGCGCAGTGGCTCGACGACGAAGGCGACGTTGTCGAGGTTGTCCGGCGACGTGGCGCCGTCGGCGGCAAGAACGCGCGTGTGGGCGGCGACGGCAGCGCGGTAGAGGGCCGAGCGCCAGAGCAGCGGTTTGAGCGCGTCGGGCGTCGGCGTCTCGTCGAGGTAGAGGACATCGAGGCCGGGATCCCAGCGCAGGGCGCCGTCCGTGACGTCGTTGGGATAGACGACGAGCACGACGAGGTCGGGGCGCAGCTCCGGCGCGAGGGCGCGGTAGGCGGCGAGCTCCTGGCCCGTCGTGTAGCCGGACGTGCCGGCGTTCAGGGCCACGATGCGTTCGCCGAGCGTCCGGGCGACGCGCCGCGGGAGCGCATCGTCGGCCGCGACGCCCCAGCCGTACGTCGTCGAGTCACCGACGAAGAGCACGCGCGGGCGGTCGTCTTCCGGTGGCGAGGTCTCGCCCGTCACGCGCAGCCCGAGTGCGTCGTGGCGATACTCGACGTCGCCGACGAGCACCGCGGCGCCGGGCCGGTTGCGGTAGCGGCGTGCCTCTCCGGGTAGCGCCTCGAACATGTCGGCATCGTTGAACGCTGCCTGCGCCGGCGTGCGGGTTCCTGAGGACACGGCGCCGAGCCCCGCCAAGCGCGCGACGATCTCACCGGCACCGACGAGCGCGACCAACGCGACCACGACGAGCAGGCCACGCGAGCGACGCTTTCGACGAGGGGCTGCGGCGGGGGGCGATGCGGCGCTGATCGTTCGGGTCTCGCGGCGAGGGGAGTCGTATCCTACTGCGCCCTGCCCGCAGGTTTGAGGATCGTCATGCGCTGCTCCGTCTACATCGCCACGAGTCTCGATGGCTTCATCGCGCGCCGCGATGGGTCGATCGACTGGCTCGACGAGGCCAGCGCGCGCGTCCCGGCGGGCGAAGACTGTGGCTACGCCGCGTTCACGTCGACCGTCGACACGCTCATCATGGGCCGCAAGACGTACGAGCAGGTGCTGACCTTCGGCAACTGGTCCTACGAGCTTCCCGTCGTCGTCATGAGTCGCACGCTCACGTCACTCGCTGACGGCGCACCGTCCGGCGTCACGTTGTCGAACGACGCGCCCGCGCAGCTCGTCGCGCGCCTCGGCAAGGAAGGCTGCGCACACCTCTACGTCGACGGCGGCGCGACGATCCGCAGCTTCCTCGCCGCCGATCTCATCGACGACGTCACCGTCACCGTCATCCCGTTGCTGCTCGGCGACGGCCTGCCGCTCTTCGGTGGCAACCCGCGCGACGTCCCGCTCGAACACGTCAACACGCGCGCCTTCGACTTCGGCTTCGTGCAGCACCACTACCGCATCAATCACGCGCGCTGACGACGGCGATCGGCGTGACGAAGAGCTGCGAGGCGGCGAGCACTTCGCCGCGCGGAGGGTCGGCGTGCAGGTCGAGCGCGAGGACGCAGCCGCGGCCCGAGCCGTAGACGCCGCGACCGAGCTGATCGTAGCCGAAGTTGCGCGGGTCGGCGTTCGCGTCGGCGAAGGCCAGGCGGTCGTCGGGCAAGGCCACGCCGGACGTCGGGTCGACGAAGGTGCGCGGCGGGAAGTGCGCGTGCGTCACGGCGACGTCCTCGCTCCACGCAACGCTGGCGTCCGACCACGGCGCCGTGCCCGTGCCGATCAGCGCGCCCGATCCGATGCGCACGCCGTCGCGCACGAAGTTCGCGTCGACGATCCACGGGCCGGCGAAGGCGATCGGGCTCGTCGTCGTCGTGAAGCGCCACACTTCGCTGACGTCGCCGGTTGCCGAGATCGCGAAGAGCATGCCGGGCGTGCCGGGGTGTCCGTCGGGGTTCGCGTCGGCTTCGAGGAGGAACGCGGTGTCGCCGGCGGGAAGCACGGAAGCCGGCGTGACGAAGCGCTCGTCGGTGACGATGCGTCCGTCCGGCCACGTGCCGTCGTCGTCGATGTCGAGGACGAACACGGCGCCGGTCGCGCGACGGAGGCCGCGCGGGTCGGCCGAACGGTCGGTGATGTAGACGCGCGAGGTTGCTGCGTCGTAGGCCAGGTGCACAGGCTGGCGCGCCTGCTCGTGCGTCCAGACCAGCGTGACGTCACCGTTACGATCCACGCGGAAGACGGCTCCGCGCGAGGCGCTGTCGGCACCGCGATGCATGCCCTTCGACTCGACGACGTACAGCGCGTCCCCCGGTCCGTAAGCCATCGAAACGGCATCGCGCCAACGCCCGTCGCGCACGATCGGCTCGGGCTCGCCCCACGTGCCGTCGCCCGTCGCCGCACACCGGAAGACGACGCTGCGCGGCTCACCATAGGCATCGACGTCACCGGCATCGGCGTCGAGCACGAGCAGGTCGTCGGCGTTCCAAAGCGGTGTCGCGGCCGACGAGGACCCGCACGCGCTCACGAGCGTCAGCGCGAGGGCGATCGCGACGTGACGGACGACGTTGGCGCGGGATGCGTTGCGGCTCACGGGCAGTCAGGGTGTCGTTGCGCGGATGCCGTTGCTCGCCGCGAAGGTCGGCGGTGGCGGGGCGTCGAGAATCCAGAACTGCATGAAGAACGACAAGCCCGATGGCACGCCCGTTGGCCACGTCGCCGGGATGACGAGCGAACCCAGGGCGCTGGTTTGGAACGCAAAGGGATCGAGGTCGACGGACGGGACGAGCGTGCCGCCCTTGAAGGGCACGTTGATCTCGGAGAAGCCGACGACGAGGAACGCCGGGCTCATGGGCAGCGCGTTGTCGAGCCGGAGTTCCATGGCGCTGTCGGGGAGCAGACACCCAGCGCCTGTCAGGCGCGGCATGCCGCCGATGCCCGCGAGGCCGTTGCCGAGGTCGGTCCACGTGGATGTGTCGAGGTCGAGGTCGTCCCAGAAGACGTTCGTGAACGAGCCGGAAAGCACCGTGCCGCGGAGGCGGACTGTGCAGTCGTGCGCACCTGGGGGAACGAACGCCGTCACCGAGAAGTCCGTCCACTCGTACGTCGCTTGTGTGTTCAGGAAGTCGAGCGCAACGGACGAGAGCAACGTCCCCACGACGTCGCGAAACTCGATCGTTGCCGTGCCGAAATCGTCGAGCTCGGTTTGCACCTTGCCCGTGAGGCAAACCGACATGGCGCTCGCGTCGACGGGCTGCGTCTGCGACATCTCGACGAAGCTCCCGCTCGCGCCCGTCGCATTCACCCCAAAGGTGAAGAACGCGCTCCCCGACGCGGGCAAGACGGTTGGGCCTGTCTGCAACTGCGAGGGCACCACGCCGATGATCGGCGAGCTGCCGGATGACGCGCCGCTGAGATCGGCCACCCACGGTGTGAGCGTGCCGGCTTCGGCGTCACCGTTGATGAGGTCACCGGCGAACATGGGCGCCGACATGATGATGCCGGCAACGAGCGCTCGTGTGAGTGTGTGCATGGGACTGTCCAACTCCTCGCGTGTCTGCGCGACGATAGCATCGGTCAGCGATTCGGGGCGCAGCGGGCCGCGCATCGTCACTCGACGAGCGCGATGCCGAGCGGACGTCCGAGATCGGGGCAGGGGACGAGCGTCTGGGTGACGGTGGCTTCGCGACTGGCGTCTGTCATGCGGGCGCTGAAGACGAGGCATGCGCCGTCGGCGGAGGTGCCGAGGACGGCAACAGCGTGCGCGACGAGCTCAGTGCCCGCAACGGGCGAGACGCCGGGAGCCGAGAGTCCGCCGCCGACGAGAGCACGCCGTCGATGTGACATCGCGCCGGACTCGGGGTCGTAGTAGAGGTCGATGGGATAGCCGGGCAGCGTCCCGGTGAGTCGTCGGACGGTCGCGATGCCTGCGTGCTCTGGGTTCGCGTCGAGCACGGCGCCGGTGCCCACGAGCCCGACCGGGTCGGCGTCGCGCGGGACTCGGCGACCGCTCGAGACTGCGTCGCCGTGACAGAGCGTCACGGAGAACAGGGCGTCGGACTCGCGGTCGAGGATCTCAAGCGTGTTGCCATCGACCACGCGTGTCGCGATCGGCGTCGAGAGGGCGTTGCTCCGGATGGTGCGTTCGTCGCGCCACTCACCTGTTGAGACGTCGACGACGTGGATCGCTCGCGCGCTGCGGTCGGTGACGAAGGCTCTTCGTCCGGCGGGGTCGAAGGCGAGGTGCACGAGGTCACCGGCACGCTCGTGGCTCCAGACCGACGTGACGTCGCCGCTCGGCGTGACGGCGAAGACGGCGCTGTTCGTGACGACGTACGCGTCGCCGTCGGCCCCCGCGGTCAGCGACACGGCGCCCGCCCAGCGCGGGTCGGCGAGTACGGGCTCGGGCGGCCCCCAGGTCTCCCAGTCGTCGTCGACGGGGCAGCGAAAGAGCGTCGGCCGGTCCGCGGCGTCGTCGGCCAGCACGAGCAGGTCGAACGCCTGCCAGAGGTCGGGCTCACGGGCGCGTTGGCAGGCGCTCACGGCGCAGGCCAGCAAGACGGCGATCAGCGCGGCTCTCATGGCTGGGTTCACGGACGGAGTGAGCAGGCTGTTGGTCCGTCGAGGCGGGGCGCCGCTCAGCGGACGTGGATCTCAGTTGAGAATCGTGGTTCTGGCCCGCGAAGCCTCGCCGACGCCAGGCGGGTCCCCAGTGAGCTCTCGCGCCCTGACTCCTCCGAGCGACCGCGGCGTCCCGCCGAAGCGCCTGCGGACGCCGACGAGTCGCCCGTGGCGCTCACACGGCGTTCCCCACCAACATGCCGTGAAACGCGCTGTTTCACTTTGAAATATCACTCTCCACGAAAAGCGCAGCGATCGGGGATATGGACATGCGCACCCGTTTGGCCTACGTTGAGCGGCCACTCTCCGGCGTCGATTTGGACAGGCGCCTACCTCCCCAGGCCCCTCGAGAGCCCGCATGAACATCACCCTCATCCCCGTGGACGGCTACGAGCGCGTGGCGAAGGCTGAAGACCCGGACAGCGGGCTGGTCGCCTTCATCGCAGTCCACAACACGACGCTCGGCCCGGCCCTCGGCGGCCTTCGTCTGTGGAACTACGACAGCCACGACGACGCATTGACCGACGCGCTGCGCCTCGCGCGGGGGATGACGTTCAAGAGTTCCGTGGCCCGCACGGGCCTGGGCGGCGGCAAGTCGGTGATCGTGGCCAAGAAGGAAGACAAGACGCCCGCGCTGTTCGAAGCCATGGGCCGCTTCGTCGACTCCTTCGAGGGGCTCTACACGACGGCCGAGGACGTAAACGTCGGCATCGACGACCTCGTCTCCGTCAGCAAGCACACGAAGTTCGTCTCGGGCCTCTCGCGCGAGATGGGCGGCAGCGGCAACCCGAGCCCCTACACGGCGCTGGGCTGCTTCGAAGGCCTCAAGGCCACGGCGCTCGAAGCCTTCGGAAGCAAGGACCTCACCGGCAAGGTCATCGCGGTGCAGGGCCCCGGCTCGGTCGGCTACGACCTGGCGCGGATGTGCAAGGACGTGGGCGCGAAGATCATCGTGTCCGACGTCTACCAGCCGAACATCGACCGCGCCGAGAAGGAGCTCGGCGCAGACGTCGTCGCCCCCGACGACATCTACGCCGTCGAATGTGACATCTACGCGCCCTGCGCGCTCGGTGCGACGCTGAACGACAAGACGATCCCGCTGCTCACGTGCAAGGCCGTCGCCGGCGCTGCGAACAACCAGCTCGCCGACGAGAACGTGCACGCCAAGATGCTCAAGGATCGCGGCATCGTCTACGCGCCCGATTACGTCATCAACGCGGGTGGGATCATCAACGTCTCCGTCGAGTTCCACGAGGGTGGCTACAACGAAGACGTGGCGCTCAAGAAGATCCACAACATCGACGAGGCGCTGACCGAGATCTACGCCACGGCGCGCGACAAGGACATCACCACGCACGACGCAGCCCAGCAGGTTGCCGAGGCGAACCTCGCGGCGGAGGGCGTCGGCGCCTGAGCTGACCCGTTCGTCGTCGTCGGATCCCACGAGCCCTCGCGCTGAACATCGCGAGGGCTCGTGGCGTTGAGGACGGCCTCGGCTGAGGTAACGTGGCGCGCGTGACGCGCGAGAACCACATGCTCAAGTCGGCGCGGACGGTGTCCGCCCTCACGTTGGTCTCGCGTGTCCTCGGGCTCGTGCGTGACGCGCTGACGGCGCAGCTGCTCGGCGCCGGCTGGGTCAACGACGCGCTGTCCTACGCCTGGACGATCCCGAACGCCTTCCGACGGCTGTTCGGTGAGGGCGCCCTCGGCAGCGCGTTCGTGCCCGTCTTCACGCGGACGCTCGAGAACGAAGGCGAGAAGCGCGCGCGCGAAGTCGCCAACGGCGTGATCTCGTCGGTCGGGCTGTTCCTCGCGCTGCTCGCGGGCGCGCTCGTCGCCGCGGTGACGTTCATCTCGCCCGCGACGCTGGCCGGCTGGTCGGATCGCATCGACATGCGCCAGGCCGGGCTCGTCCTCTGGTTGCTCCAGGTGCTGCTGCCCTACCTCGCCGTGATCTGCGTGATCGCGCAGTTCATGGGCGTGCTGAACGCGCTCGGGCGCTTCGCCGTGCCGGCCATCGCGCCGCTGATCCTCAACGTCGTCTGGATCGCTGCCGTCGTCATGGCTGCCACACGCTCTGACGACCCGCAGGTGCAGGTGCGCTGGATCGCCTGGGGCATCCTTCTCGCGGCCGTGCTGCAGTTCGCCTGGCACCTTCCGTTCTTGGCGCGCTGGGGCATGGGTTTCCGCCTCGTGCGTCCAAGGCTGACGCCCGAGCTGCGCGAGGTCGGCACGCTCTTCGTCCCGATGCTGCTCGGCATGGGCGCGGGACAGATCAACGTGATCGTCGACCGCAACGTGGCGCTGGCCATGCTGCCCGAGGGCGGCACGACGCACATCTACTACGGCCTGCGCGTCATGCAGTTTCCGCTCGGGCTCGTGGCCGTGGCGCTGGGGACGGCCGTCTACCCGACGCTGCTGCGCCTCGCGACGCGCAGGGAAGACCGCGCCGTCGCGACGACGGCGAGCCAGGCGCTGCGCACGAATCTCGTCATGTGTCTGCCGGCCGCCTTCGGACTCGTCGTGCTCGCCGAGCCGATCGTCGCGCTGCTCTTCGGGCGCGGCGAGTACGGCGCTGCGGCCGTCACCCACACCTCCTCGGCGCTCGTCGGCTACGCGCTCGGTATCCCGTCGGCCGGCCTCGTCATCCTCCTCAACCGCGTCTTCTACGCCACCGGCGACACGCGCACGCCGATGCTCGTCGGGCTCTCGCTCGTGCTCGTGAACGCCGGGCTCGACATCGCGCTCGTCGGGCCGCTGGGTGAGTTCGGTCTCGGTCTGGCGACGTCCATCACGTCGATCCTCACGGCCGTTCTGCTTCTGCGCGGCTTCCGATCACGGCTCGATCTTGCCGAAGGTGAGCACCTGCTCGGCGGCTTCGGCGCCGTGATCGGGATCTCTCTCACGATGACAGCCATCGTCTGGGCGGCGGATACGGGCGTCTTGCGCGCCGTGGACGAGGCGGCGCGCTCGACGACGTGGCTGCGTGTGGGCGTCGGAGCGGGCGTCGGGCTGGTGAGCTACGCGGTGCTGGCGTCGCGCTTCTGCCCGCGCGAGTGGGGCGAGATCACGTCGCTCGTCTCACGCCGACGCAAGGCCGACTGACCGTTTCGACGAGGGCGCCGAGCATCCCTCGATGAGAAGTCCGGCCGGCCGGTGGGCACCGTGGAAAAGGCGTGCAATACTTGGCTCCGGTGCATCAGCTGTTCCCCCGAACTGCCGATGCTGCGGTGTGCGCCCCTGGTGGAAGACGATGATCCGATCACGCTCCATGCTCCGAGGCTCGAACCCGGTCAACCTGCGCCAACGCGTGCGGTTTGCCCAGCGACGCCGCGAACGTTGGCTCATCGTCGGCCCCGGTGTCGACGAGCGCATCGAGCTCCGCAGCAGCTCGATCGTCTTCGTCGAGCGCACGATCACGGGCCACGCTCCGCTCAGCGTGTATCGCGCCTGAGTCACGACCGGGCGTGATGTCGGAGTCGCGGGCTTTCCTCGACGGCGCTCGGTCCGCACGATGCGCGCATGACTGCCAAGCTGCCCGCACGCCCGAACGCCGAACCCGTCCTCTTTCACAAGAAGGACCGACCGCTCCGGCGTGATGTCGGCGAGCTCGGCGCGCTGCTCGGTGAGCTCTTGCGTGAACTCGCGCCGAACGGTGTCTACGAAACCGTCGAAGCCGCGCGCTTGCTCGCGCGCGCCCGCCGCCGCGGTGATCCGCGCGCCGGCGACTCGCTCGAAGCTCTGCTCGGTGTGCTGACGCCCGAGCGAGCGCTCGAAGTCGCGCGCGCATTCAGCGCGTACTTCGGCGTCGTCAACATGGCCGAGCAAGTTCACCGTCTGCGCCGCAGCATCGACTACCTGCGCTCCGGCACGCCGCAGCCGGGAAGTTTGCGCGCCGCGGCCGAGGCTCTTGCCGCACGCGGGACGACGGCGGCCGAGGCCTCCACGGCGCTGCAATCGCTGCTGCTCGAACCCGTCTTCACGGCACATCCGACGGAGTCGGTGCGACGCACGCTGTTGAAGAAAGACCAGCGCCTCGCGCGCGCGCTCGTGGAGCGTTTCACGGCCGGTGCGCTCGACCCCGTGGCCCAAGAGACGCTGCACGACCGCATCGTGCTCGAGATGGCGGCCGCTTGGCAGACGGAGGAGCAGCGTCCCGGCCGGCCGACGGTGGCCGAGGAGGTCGAGCACGTGCTGTTCTTCGTCGCGGATGTGTTGTTCCGCGTGGTGCCGGCCGTGCATGAGGAACTCGAGCGCGCGCTGGAGGCGGCGTACGGCGAGCGCATTGCTGTCGACCAGCCCGTCGTTCGCTTCGCCTCGTGGGTGGGCGGCGACATGGACGGCAACCCCAACGTCGGTGCGGATACGATCCGCGCGACGCTCGGTCGTCACCTCGAGATGGCCCTGCGCCTGTACGGTGACGAGCTCCGCGGCCTGCACGAGCACCTCTCGCAGTCGTCCTCGCGCGTCGCTGTCGACGAGGCGCTGAGCGAACGCCTCGCCGCGCTCGAGGCGTTGCTTCCCGAGGACGCGGCGAGCATCCCCGCGCCGTATGGCGACATGCCGTATCGCCGCATGCTCTGGATGATGTCGGCGAAGCTCGAGCGCAAGGGTCGCGACGAAGTCCACGGCTACGGGCCGCCCGACGAGTTCTACGCCGACCTCGACGCCATTGCGGTGAGCTTGAGGCACAACGGCGGCACGCGCGCCGGGCTCGCCCTCGTCGAGCGCACGTTGCGACGCATCGCGGTGTTCGGCTTTCATCTCACGTCGCTCGACGTGCGTCAGGATGCCGAGGTCCACCGGCGCGTCGTGGGACGCCTTCTGGGCGACGGCGAGTTCATGGATCGCACGCCCGCCGAGCGTACATCGAGGCTCGCCGCGGCGCTGACCGACGGCGCGGCACCGAGCCCGACAGCGGCGCGCGACGACGAGGTCGCGGCCACGCTCGAAGTCTTCGAGGCGCTCACCGAAGCGCGCGCAGCACACGGCGCGCACGCCCTCGGGCCCTACATCATCTCGATGGCCCAGGGCCCTGACGACGCACTCGCCGTGCTGTATCTCGCGCGCGTCGCGGGTTGTGTCGACGGGGTTGACGTCCCGCTCGACATCGCGCCGCTCTTCGAAACCGTCGACGACCTCGAAGCCGGTCCCGACGTGCTGCGTCTGCTGGCTGCCGACGAGACCTACGCGCGTCATCTCGACGCGCGCGGGCGCCGGCAGGTCGTCATGCTCGGCTACTCCGATTCCAACAAGGACGGCGGCATCGCGGCCTCGCGCGTCGGTCTGCAGCGCGCCCAGGAGCGACTCGTCGCCGTCGCCGCCGAGCTCGACCTCAAGCTCGTGCTCTTCCACGGTCGCGGCGGGTCGATCAGTCGCGGTGGATCCAAGCCGCGCGACGGTGTCCTCGCGGCGCCGCCCGGATCGTTGGGCGGCGTGCTGCGGTCGACGGAACAGGGCGAGATCGTCGGGGCGAAGTTCGGGTTGCGCGGCATCGCGACGCGCACGCTCGAGGTGACGCTCGGCGCGTTGCTCGAACGGACGGCGGGCGGCGACCCGGCGCGCGCGTCGACGGACACCGAGCGCGCGCTCGCGGCGACGCTGGCCGAGTCGAGCCGCGCCCACTACCGTGCGCTCGTCCACGACGACCCCGACTTCCCGGCGCTCTTCCAGGGCATGACGCCGATCGACGTCATCGAGCGGCTCGCCATCGGTTCGCGCCCCGCGCGCCGACGTGAGATGCGTGGCGTGCAAGACTTGCGCGCCATCCCGTGGGTGTTCGCGTGGACGCAGTGTCGCGCGGGGCTGTCGGGTTGGTACGGCGTCGGCGCGGGGCTCGAGGCGACGATCGCCGAGCACGGCATCGACACCGTGCGAGCGGCCACGCGCGACTGGCCCTTCCTCGCGACGTTCATCGCTGACGTCGAGATGGTGCTCGCGAAGAGCGACCTCGACATCGCCGCGCGCTACGCGGAACTCGCCGGCGACGTCGGCGCGCGTCTCTTCCCCGCGTTGTGCGCCGAGCACGAGCGCACGGTGGCCGCCGTCCTCGCCCTGCGCGAAGCCGACACGCTGCTCCAGCACGACCCGACGTTGCAACGTTCGATCCGGCTGCGCAATCCTTACGTCGACCCGATGAGCATCCTGCAGGTCGACTTGCTACGTCGTTGGCGCGCCGGCGACCGCGAGGACGTCACGCTCGAGCGCGCGCTTGCGCAGACCGTGCGCGGCATCGCACGCGGCCTACGCAACACGGGCTGACCCGTGAACAATCAGCGCCAACGCCGACGTGCGGTGAACCGATCGTCGGCGTTGGCGCTGATT
>JAJDEO010000062.1 GCA_029259745.1 Planctomycetota bacterium | reverse complement strand
TCATTTGTTTCACGCCCTCCTCGCCGCTGGCTGTGTTGCATCTCCTCGACGAATCCACCCATTCGCCTGCGGCGATGCGCCTTGCCAGCGACGACGATGACCCAAAACTCATTTCGCGAACTTTTGAATCACACCACCTAGCCTGGGTTACTCATGGACGATCGTCGCGAGGTTGCAGCTGAACCTTGCTGGCAAGGCGAAGCGGGGTCTTCTTACCGGCGGCGGCCTGATGTGGTCGTTGAGGATCAGAAGGCTCGCTTCAACGCTGCTGGGAAGGAACCGGACGCGACCGCAGCAATCATCTGAGCGGTGAGTCTGCGTCCTCGGTCGGGCGTCGTCTCACCGATGCTCACGTTCCGTCGCAAGACGCGCGCGTGTGCGACAAGAGCCGGCGGTCCCAGACGCCTAGCCTGGATTCACGGCGATATGCTGCGGGCGGATCGGATCCCTTCCTGGCCGCCTTGAAGCGACGCGCCTTGTCTGCAGTCGTCGAAACTTGCCAGAAGCGTCGCTTCCCATCGTCAGCACGGCCGGTGTGACCCAAGCGTTCGATGCCACCGTCCGGCGCCGTGCTCGCCCGCGCGTTGCCATGCCTCCGCGACGAATCACCGGTGCGCCCGCAGCGACGTGGCTCGCGCGCCATGACGATGACGCCGATCGCACCAGGGTCTCGAGCGACCCCAGGGCTCAAAGGTCGTCTCAGCCGAACCGTTGCGCGATGTGGCTGGACCGGACTGGACGTGCAGAGCACGGAGACTCGGCATCGTGCGATCCGGACGTCGGCGACTCTCTTACTTACGAGCGGTGGCTGCGAGCTTCGGCCGAGTCGCCGGGCTCAAGAGCGCTCGCAGGGTGACTTGCAAGAAGCTGCTCCCCCGCAGTCGCCCTCGGCGAGGCATTGACAGCTCGACGAGGCGCCGCGGTGCACACGTCGGCGAGAGCCACCTGCGACGCAGCACCCATCCGACGCCGATGTTGCGAGGCTCGGTGTCACGTCGCCCGTGTCAACGTCGCCCGCGGTCATCGCGTTCACCGTCGTCACCGTCGCCGACGTCGGGTTCGGCCTCGGCGGCGGCACGCTGCGCGAGTCGTGCCAACCGCGAGCGAAAGGTCGACTGGATGCGCGCCGTGGCGAACTCGTCGTGACCGACGAGCGCCGTCGACGGGACGATCGCCCCGAACTCCTGCGCCAGCTCCATCACGGGGTCTTGGACGGGGAGTTCGGCGACCCAGCGTCGCCACTCGGCGTCGAGTTCTTCGAAATCGATTCGCTTGAAGAGCAGCTTGTTCGTCTTCTTGATGCTCTTGGTGTCCTTGAAGCGCTTGATGTACTTCGGAATCAGCTCGCGGTAATCCTCGTTTTCGTGGTGCATGAGGAAGTAGACGAGCGCCCAGCCTTGCGCATAGAACACCGACGCGTTGGCGTAGTAGTCCTTCTGCTCGAAGAAGACGAGGTCGCCGATGGGGACGGCCGCGTCGTCTTCGATGGCGTCGCGCACGCGGCGGAGGCGACCGTCGTTGAGGCTGCCCACGCGCACGCCGCCGAACTGCTCGTCGTACGTCGCGCTGAAGAAGTAGTCACCGACTCCTTCGTCGATCCAACTCGGCATGGCCACCCACGACACCGTGTAGTGGTGGAAGTACTGGTGCCAGCCCTCGTGTGCCAGGATGCCCGCGAGGTCCATCGTGTGCTCGTCGGTGGCGCGTTCGAGCAGCTCGAGGATGCGCATGAGCTGCGCGTCGGTCACTTCGGTGTCGAACGTGTCGTTGAGTGTGAAGTCGTCGATGTCGCGCGTGCCGGCGATGATGCCTGTGTCATAAGCGACGAGTTCTTTCGACGACTTGCTGTAGTACGCGGCCGACGATGGCGGCGCGCCGTAGCTGAGGTACTCCCCGCGATCCTTGAAGATCTTCAGGATGAACGTCTTGATCTTGCGGTGGAACGGGAGCGTCTCCTTGTAGAAGTCGAGCATTCGTTCGAGGTGCTCCCCGAGCTGCTCGGCCTTCTCGACGCCGGCCTGGCATTGGATCTGGTAGTGGTCGGTCTCCACCACGATCCAGCCCTCGGGAACCTTGCCTTTGTTCCAGTAGCCCGGCCGCACGCGCGGGTCGCCGGGCTCGGGTGCGGACACGGCGTTCAGCGCAGCAGCGGGCTCGGCTGGTGCGAGTGCCAAGCACGCCAATGTAACGAGCAGGGTGACGGCGACCGATCGGTGGTGCGTGAGGTTCATGACCTCATGATACGCCTCACCGGACGCACGAAGGCCAAGCGGCGGCGGGGTGACGCGAGCAGTCCGGCCGCGACGTCCGCCAGGCGTGACATCGCCCCGCGCGCCGAGGGGTCGGCGGCGAGGCGATTCACGCTCACGACGGCAGCCTTCACCGTCGAACGGGCAGCTCGAAGCTCAGAGGCCTTCGCCGAGCAGCGTGACGGGCATCGAGAAGCGCGGCACCTTCTTGCCCGTGTTGTTGAGCGAGAACTCGATCGTCCACGTGCGCCCATCCTCGGAACTCGAGGCTGCGACCGGTGCGACATCGTCCTCCGTGAGTCCGTCCGCCTTTTGCCAAGCGACCACGACGTTGTTCACGCTGTAGTAGAGCAGCACGTCCTGGTCCTGCGGGTAGTCGACGTCCTTGATGATGTCGAACACCATCGATCCCGGCCACGGCACGGCAGCGCCGAGACCCGGGTCGGGCGGCTGGAGACCACCCTCGTCGGTGTCGTCATCCTTGCTGCTCCTGCGGTCGCGCCGCGCCTTCTTGTAGGCCTTCGACTCACCCTTGCCCTTGAAGACGACGGCGTAGGCGCCAGCCGGCAAGACGTAGGGCTTCTGGACGGGCTTCTCCGAACCACCTTCGCGGATGATGACAGTGGCCGGCGGCATGTCGGTCATGACGAGGTCTTCGCTACTCGCGATGAGCCCGACCGGTTCAGGCTCGTCGACGCTCTTTGACCGCATCTGCCCAAGGCGCTTTCCACGGGTTTGTCCGCGTGGTGCAAAGGCGAGGTAGCGGTAGTCGGTGACGATGTCGCGCGAGTCGTCGTAAACCGTGACTTCACGACCGAAGATGTCGGTGTAGTCGAGCGGCGTGGTCGAGAACTGCGGCGGAAGCAGACGCGTGTAGGCGTGCTGCATCGCGTCGAGCCCGGGCTGCACCGAGCGGGCACCGCGGAAGCCGAGCACGGCGTCGCTGTCTGCCGACTTCGAGCCCGTGCGGTAGTCGATGCGCGTGCGGTAGCGAACGGAGATGTGCGCGCCACCCTTGATCACGCGCTTCGACGAGTCGAAGGAGGGGCTGATGAGCGTCTGCTTACGACCCTGGCTGTACTTCATGGGGCGGAAACCATCGAACTGGCGGTACGGGCTCGAGGTCCACTCGAAGACGTTGCCGGCCATGTTGAGGACGCCGTACGGGCTGGCACCGCTCTCGAAGGAGTCGACGGCGACGGGGACCTGGCGTCCACCCGAGTGCATGTTCTTCGGGTCGGGACGGTCGCCCCACGGATACTCGCGTCGATCGTCACCGCGCGCGGCGCGCACCCACTCGAACTCCGTCGGCAGGCGCTTGCCACTCCAGGCGAGGAAGGCCTCGACCTCGGGGATGTTGACGTTCGTGATCGGGAAGTTCTCTTGGCCCTCGGGGATCTTGCCGCCGATCCAGTTCGTCTCGACGACCCACTCACTCGGCTTGCCGCCGGTGGCATCGAGGAACGCCTTCCACTGCGCGTTCGTGACCTCGGTGCGGTCGATGTAGAAGGGGTCGATCGTCATGGCCTGGCGCGGGGTCTCGCCCATCACCTCGGACATCTGGACGACGTCACGCTGGCCGATCGTCTCGACGTCGTCTTCGTCCGTGCCGACGATTGTCTCGCCGCCGGGGATGAAGATCATTCCCGCGGGCACTTCCGACTCGCCCGTCGTGGGAGTTTGGCGGACGACACGCCGGATATTTCCAGACGTGGCAATCATCGTCTGGATCGGCGGGGCGGCCGCAGCTTGTGGGGCCAACGAAAGGGGCAACGCCAGGAGGATCGATATCACGGTCGCCTGGTCTCCGATGGGCGGCGTACGGAAGTGCACCGCCGCCCGCACGCGAGGGGATCACCGCATCGGGGGTTGCGGCGCGGTCGCTCAGACCGTTTTCGGCTTGTTAGCCTACAAACAGACGACTGTAACGGGGTCGGTCCTTCTGTCAACCTCGTCAGAATTCCTCTCCCTTGGCGGTTTCGCGATGACGGACGACCTCTCTGCTGCACTCGACTGCGTTGACGGCGACCGCCGTTTGCAGCTCCCCGTCACGCTCGACGATGCCGGCTGCCGGATCGACAGGCTTCTTGGCCGCGTGCTCTCTCCACACTTCTCGCGCTCGTATCTCAGCGCGCTGATCGACGAGGGCAAAATCGTCGTGGATGGTCGGCGCGTGAAGCCGTCCTACCGCGTCGCCGACGGCTCGCTGATCACGGGACCTCTGGGCGAGTCCGCCAACGCCCTGCCCGCGCCCGAAGAGATGGACATCACGATTCTCTATGAGGACGACGACCTCATCATCGTGGACAAGCCGCCACAGCTCGTGATCCATCCCGGGACAGGCTCGCGCAGCGGCACGATGGTGAACGGGCTTCT
The DNA here is from genome assembly GCA_029259745.1 of Planctomycetota bacterium. Classification (GTDB taxonomy): domain Bacteria; phylum Planctomycetota; class B15-G4; order B15-G4; family B15-G4; genus OFTM221. The sequence goes on along the minus strand of JAJDEO010000062.1, from coordinate 5,419 downwards.
GGCTCGCTACCCGGAGCTGGCCCGCGTGGGGCGCGCCGATCGCCCCGGCATCGTCCATCGCCTCGACAAGGACACCACGGGCGTCATGGCCGTGGCACGCACGAACGACGCCGCCAAGTCGCTGGTGAACCAGTTCAAGGCCAAGACGGTGGCGAAGCACTACGTGGCCGTGGTGTGGGGCAAGATGCCCTTCGACAGCGACTGGATCGATCTTGACCTCGGGCCCGACCCCAAGCGTCCACAGCTCCGCGCCGTCGTCCGTGAGGGCGGACAGCCAGCCTCGACGTTCTACAAGGTCGAGACGCGTCTCGACCTCGCGACGGTGGTGAATGTGCATCCCAAGACCGGCCGCACACATCAGATCCGAGTGCACCTCGAGCACCTGGGCTACCCGATCATCTCCGATGGTCAGTACGGCAGGCAGTCGCGCGAGGCGTTCCTGCGCTGGGTGGCCAAGGCCGAGCGCAAACCGATCATCACGCGCCAGGCCCTGCATGCTCACCGGCTCGAGTTCGAGCACCCGAGTCGCGGTGAGCGTGTGACCTTCGAGGCGCCTATTCCCGCCGACATGGTCGACCTCATCGAGTGCCTCTCCGCATGACCAGTTCCGGCCCCGGGCGAGCCCCGACCCTTCCCCTTGCAAGCTGCCACGATGGCAGCTCGGAGCTTCGAGATGAGTGACTCCCTCGCCCACTGGCGCGAGCACGTCTACACCCCGGCATTGAAGGCACCGAGCGACGTGCGCCGCACTCCCTCGGGTCTCACGATCGAGCCGCTCTACGAGCCAGAAAGTCTTCCCGAATCGCTCGGCCGACCCGGCGAACACCCTTTCACGCGCGGGCCTTATCCCACCATGTACCGTGGGCGGGCGTGGACGATGCGCCAATATTCGGGTTTCTCGACGGCCGAGGAAACGAACGAACGCTTCCGTTTCCTGCTCGGCCGCGGGCAGACCGGGCTGAGTGTCGCGTTCGACCTGCCCACGCAGATGGGCCACGACCCTGATGCCCCGCTCGCGGCCGGCGAGGTTGGCAAGGTGGGCGTGTCGGTGGCCTGCCTCGCCGACGTCGAAACGCTGTTCACGGAGATTCCGCTCAGCGAGGTTTCGGTGTCGATGACGATCAACGCCACGGCGCCGATCCTGCTGGCCTTCCTCATCGCGACGGCGAAGGCCCAGGGCACCGACCCACGCGCGTTGCGGGGGACGCTTCAGAACGACCTGCTCAAGGAGTACATCGCGCGCGGGACGTATCGCTTCGGCCCCGCGCCGTCGATGCGCTTGGTGACAGACGTGATCGAGTACTGCCGCGAAGAACTTCCGCGCTTCAATCCGATCTCGATCAGCGGCTACCACATGCGCGAGGCCGGCTGCACGGCCGTGCAGGAACTCGCCTTCACGCTCTCCAACGGACTCGAGTACGTACGTGCGGCGACCGAGCGCGGGCTCGACGTCGACGACTTCGCGGGACAGCTCTCGTTCTTCTTCAATGCCCACAACGACTTCTTCGAAGAGGTCGCGAAGTTCCGCGCTGCGCGACGCCTCTGGGCCACGCTGCTCGAGGAACGTTTCGGCGCAAAGTCGACGGCCGCCAAGCGCCTGCGTTTCCACACGCAGACGGCCGGCTCGACGCTCACCAGCCAACAGCCCGACGTGAACGTCGTGCGCGTGACGATGCAGGCGCTCTCGGCCGTGCTCGGTGGCACGCAGAGCTTGCACACGAACAGCCGCGACGAAGCGCTCGGGCTGCCCACCTCCGAAGCGGCGCTGCTGGCACTGCGCACGCAGCAGGTGATCGCTGAAGAGAGCGGTGTCACGGCGACGATCGATCCGCTCGGCGGGTCGCCGTTCGTCGAGGCGCTCACCGATGAGCTCGAAGCCGAGGCCCGTGCACTCATCGAAGAGATCGACGCGCTCGGTGGCGCGGCGGCGGCCGTCGAGAAGGGCTTCCAGAGCCGGGCGATTCATGAAGCGGCGTATGACCATCAGAAGGCTGTCGAGAAGGGCGAGCGAAGAATCGTCGGAGTGAACTGCTACCAGGTGGACGACGAAGTGGCGCCCCCGTTACTCCGCGTCGACGATCAGCTCTCCGTGCAGCGCACCGAGCAGCTCGCAGCCTGGCGTGCGGCTCGCGACGCCAGCGCCACGTCCGCGGCGCTCGAGGCGCTCGCGAGGCACGCGTCCGACCCGTCGCACAACCTCATGCCGTTGCTCGTCGAGGCCGCGGAAGCCGGTGCGACCGTGGGCGAGATCTGCGGGCGTCTCGAATCCGTCTTCGGCACCTACCGCCCGACATCGATCTTCTAGGAATCCCGACATGGCCACGCGTCTCTCACACCTCGGCATCGCCGTCGCGGCCCACGACGACGTCCTCGCGTTCTGGCGCGACCTGCTCGGTCTGCCCGTCGAGCACGTCGAGCACGTGGCGTCCGACGGTGTCATCGTGGCGATGCTGCGCCTCGGTGCGGGCAGCGGTTGCGTCGAGTTGCTGCAGCCCGATGCCGGGGACGGCAATCCCGTCGGCAAGTTCATCAAGAAGCGCGGCACGGGTATCCATCACGTCGCCTTCGAGGTCGACGACATTCATGCCCTGTGCGACGAGATGAAGGCCGCCGGCGTGCGCCTCATCGACGAGCACCCGCGTCCCGGAGCGCACGGCACGACGGTGGTGTTCGTGCACCCGAAGAGTACCGGAGGTGTGCTCGTCGAACTCGTTCAGGCGCCCGACGCGCACTCACCCGGATGATCCCGAACGGCGCGTCTGAGCGGAGGCGACCTCTTGGTCGTCGGTTACCATGAGTTCCGTCGCCCCCGTGAAAATGCTGCGACCCCGCCGAGACGTGTGGGGTCGTCTCAGCGGGGTCGCAACGATCGATCAAGTCCTCGGCGTGCGCAGCGAATAACAGAGCGGCGCACGATGGGGCCGAGGGCGTTGATCAGATTTCTTCTTCGATGTCTTCCTGGGCGTCGTCGAGGTCTTCGCGCAGCTCTTCGTACGCGTCAGCGACACTCTCGCGGTGATCTTCCCAGTCGTCGACCAGTGCCGATTCCAGGCGATGCAGGCGCGTGGCGACGAGCTCGCGCTGGGCATCGATTTCAACCGAGTGGTCGAAGAACTCGTCACGTGCATCGGCGTTCAGTGTCATCGAGCGCGTGCGCAGCTCGGTGTAACGTCGATCGAAGTCGGCCAGGCCGTCGTTGATCGAGCGGATGAACTCGTCGCGCGTGCCGTCGTGGAAGTCGGACGCCGTGGAGTAATGACCGCGTGCGTCGTGGCGTGCGCCGTCCGAGGCGCAGCCGGTGAGGATGCCGCCGACGAGCGCAAGGGGGATGAGGATCGAGTGCTTCATGGGAAGTCTCCGTGGGGGATGAGAGCGTGGGGTGTGGGGACGGCGGGCGCGGACGGATCGGGCCGACGTCCGCGCGAGCGAGTCAGCGACGGACGAGACGGTTCACGTTGGCCCAGTGAGCGTGGTTCGACTCACGGAAGGCGGGCGACGCGAAGTCCGGCCACTTGTCCTTCGGGAAACCAGGAGCGTTTTCGAGCTGCTCCTTCGGGACGTCGAGCTTGAAGCACTTGTCTTCGCTGCAATGCTCGAGAGCGCCCATCGGAACGGCGAACAGCTTGTCGCCCATACCGAGGAAACCACCGAACGAGAGCACGGCGTACTCGACCTGTCCGCTGGTCGTGTCGACCATGAGGTCCTTGATGTCACCGAGCTTTTCGCCGGCACCGTTCACGACTTTGTCGCCGGTGATCGACGAGGACGACAGAAGGGGGATCGTAGACATGGGTTATCTCCTTTGTGTGGGGTTCGCGTCGTGTTGTTGATTCACGTTGCGGTGCACAGGCCGCGTCGCCTGGCACGGGAATCACAAGAGCAACGGCCATGCCAAACGCGCAAGGTGTCGATACAGGGGGGATTCGCCCATTGCAGCGCGAACTCGCACTGTTCGATCCGTTGCGCAGCGCGCGTTTGTAGAAGTTGCAACGCGAGCCTCGAGCGCGGTGGGCGGGATCCGCGCCACGAAGATCGCGTGGCGCGCGCCACGTCGCGCAAGGCTTCATCGGCGGACGGGGACGTGTCCCGTCACGCGTGCGCGCGCGCAGTCACTCGCGCGCCATGAGCTCGCTGTAGAGCACGACGTACGTCGGCATCGGGGGGTGCGCCATCTCGAAGCGGAAGGCGTGGAAGTCGTCGGCGTTCCAACCCGTGCGCGTGAACATCCAGCGCAACAGTTCGCTGTGGCGCGGCATCGACGGAGTTGGCGTGGCGCTCAGTCCGCGGCCGAGGTCGACGACCGATTCGGTGAGTGGGAGGCGCGCACCGTCGTCACCCATGCCGACGTGGACGATGCGTCCGTCGAGCCGGCCGTACAGAGCGACCTCGGGCTGCATGGCCCACGTCATGCTCTTGTGCACGAAGAGGTCGAAGTGCAGATGCTCGACGGGGGTGGTGACGCTCAAGCCGAGCTGCGCGTAGCGGTTGCGCCCGTCGGCGTACTGCGAACCGACGGCGCGATAGATCGACCCTTGGACGGTCGTGATCTCGCCGGTGCGTCCAACGCGTCCGGGCCGCAGCTGGAACTGTACCTCGTCGCCGAGGTTGCGCATCTCGATGTCGGGCAGGGGGTTCGACGAGAACTCGCGGATGACGGGGTAGCCGCGCGGCGGCGTGGCTGAGTCGAAGGGCTCGCCGAGACTCGGGTGCGCGACGTTCTCGTCGTCTTCGAAGGACTGACTTCGTCCGACGATCCACGAGACGTCGGGGCGCAGGCGCGAGAGGTTCATCAACCCGTAGACCTGCGCGAGGTCGACGAGTTTGGGGTCGTCGGCGTTCGGTGCCATGATCGTCGCCGTCATCTGCGTTCGCGCGCGCACGCTCCACACGCCTGCGTTGCCGCGGAAGGCGAGCTTGCGCGCCTGCTCGAGCGCGTCGCGGCGGTGATCGAGCGGACCGTAGCCGCCGGCGACGAGCTGCAGCGTCGCGCGGTCACCGGCGTGCCTGTCGACGAGCTGCTCGAAGTCGTGCAGCGCACGTTCGATGCGCGCGACGATGGGCTCGTCGGCCCCATGGCTCCGCAGTGCCTTGCAGAGCAGCTCACACCCAGCGCGTCCGGGCACGTGGTTGACGGCCGGAAACGCGTCGGTCTGGCCGATGATCTTCGACACCTTCCAGATCAGCGTCTTGTCGAGCCCGAGTTTCCGCGCCGCCTCGCGCGGCCGCGACGCGTCGGCGCCGACAAGCGCCATGCTCTCGATCAACGCCCCGCGCAGGCGCAGCAGGACTTCGGCGCACTCGTTGGCGAAGTCCTGTCCGAGCGGCGGTTGCAAGTCGGACGGCGTGTGAGGCGAGGCGGGCATGGGGCTCGGAGGTGAGGGAAGGCGGGCGGGGCCGAAGGGCGATCGGCCCCGCCCGA